>NZ_NQKY01000020.1 GCF_002252675.1 Synechococcus sp. BO 8801
TGCCCTTCCGCGACGGCCAGCAGCTCTACCCGATCGAGGCCCTGGCGGCCGATGGCGAGCAGAAGCGCAGCATCACCATGGAGTTCCGGCGCTCCACGCCGGAAGACAACAGCAACCCCGCCAGCCAGGCCGTCGCCGAGTGGTTCTGATGGAGAACACCGCCACCGGCTCCAACCGCGGCCTGCTCAAGGCGGTCGTGGCCTTCACCCCCCTGGCCGGCTCGATCCTGTTCCCGCTGGTGGTGCCGATTCTGATGCTGCGGGTCAGCATCTCGGCCGGTGTGATCGCCGCGGTGGTGATCGGCAGCCTCTGGTTCGCCGTCATGCTGCGCACCTCGGAGATGCCCGGCCACCACTGAGGCCCCCCTGCGCCTGCGGCGCGCCCCTGGCGAGCCGTCAGAGCGCTGTCTCCCGCCGGGAAGGCTGAAGGAGCGGAACCCGCCGCCCCCTCCAGCCCGTGGACCCTCTCGCCGTCTTTTCCCGGCCCCTGCTCGCCCTGGCCATGGCCGGCCTGCTCGGGGGCTGCGGCCCGGCACCGGCCGCCCTGAGCGGCGGCGACCACCGGGCCCTGCCCCTGCCGCCGGGCATCCGGGTGGCCTTCAACCACCGCGGCGACAGCCGCTACCGCAGCCCGATCAGCGGCCAGTGGCGCCAGGGGGATGACCTGGAGGCCCTGCTGCTGGAGAGCATCCGCGAGGCCCGCGTGGAGATCCTGGTGGCGGTGCAGGAGCTCTCCCTGCCGGCGGTGGCGGAGGCTCTGGTGGAACGCCACCGCCGCGGGGTGCGGGTGCGGGTGGTGCTGGAGAACCTCTACAGCACCCCCTGGAGCCAGCAGCATCCCGTCGATCTGCCGCCCCACCAGCGCCATCGCCAGCAGCAGCTGGCCGCCCTCGGCCAGGGGGACGCCGTCGCCGTGCTGCAGCGGGCGGGGGTGCCCCTGCTTGATGACACCGCCGACGGCAGCCGCGGCAGCGGCCTGATGCACCACAAGTTCCTCGTCGTCGACGGCCGGGTGGTGGTGACCGGCTCGGCCAACTTCAGCCCCTCCTGCATCCACGGCGATGCGGGCGCACCCAGCACCCGCGGCAACGTCAACCACCTGCTGCGCTTCGACAGCCCCGCCCTGGCCGGTGTGTTCGCCGCCGAATTCGCCCGGCTCTGGGGCGATGGCCCCGGCGGCCGGCCCGACAGCCGCTTCGGCATCGCCAAGGAGGGCGGCGGCGCCCAGGTGGTCGACGTGGCTGGCACGCCGGTGGAGGTGCTGTTCTCCCCCCACCGCCGCCGCGACCCGAACCACGGCCTGGCCTGGCTCGAAACCCAGCTGGCCGGTGCCGGCCGGCGCCTCGATCTGGCCCTGTTCGTCTTCTCGGGCCAGAACCTGGCCGACCGGCTCCAGGAGCTGCATGGCCGCGGCGTGAAGCTCCGCCTGCTGGCGGATCCCGGCTTCGCCAACCGGGCCTTCAGCGAGACCCTCGACCTGCTCGGCGTGACCCTGCCCGACCAGGACTGCCGCATCGAAGCGGACAACCGGGCCTGGAGCGCGCCCCTGGAAGGGGTGGGCACGCCGCGGCTGGCCTCCGGCGACAAGCTGCACCACAAGTTCGCCGTGATCGACGGCCGCGCCGTGATCACCGGCAGCTTCAACTGGAGCCCAAGTGCCGCCTTCCAGAACGACGAGACCCTGCTGCTGATCCGCTCCCCCCTGCTGGCGCGCCACTTCGAGGCGGAGATCGACCGCCTCTGGCGCGGGGCCGAACTGGGCGTCAGCGGCCGGCTGGCCCGCCGCATGGAGCAGCGCCGGCGCAGCTGCGGCAGCGGCCGTGAACGGCCCTCTGCCGCCGGTGGGGCGGCGATGGCGGCGCCGTCTACGATCCGTTGACGCGTAGAAATCGATCCATGGACCCGGCGTCCGGCTCCGTCACCACCCCCAGCCCTGTGTCCACCGCCAGCTCCCGCGAGGTCACCCCGCGCCTGGACGCCATCAACCTGATGCTGCGGGACCTGCACACCCGCCACGACGAGATCCGTCACCGGGCCGCCTTCCGGGGCTGCACCAGTGAGCTGCTGACCCTGCAGCAGGAACTGGTCGACTACCTGCTCAGCAAGAAGAACGCCCTGCAGGGGGCGGAGAACGGCAGCCCCGAGGAAGGCCTCAACTACAACTCCTTCACCTGAACGCCCCCTCCGGAGCCCCTGGCGCCCGGGTGCTGGTGGTGGGGGCCGGCCCCGCCGGAGCCAGCCTGGCCCTGCTCCTGGCCCGCCGCGGCCTAGCGGTCGACCTGATCGATGCCACCGGGCCCGGTGGTCGGCCGTTCCGCGGCGAAGGGCTGATGCCCAGTGGCCTGGCGGCCCTGGCGGCCATGGGCCTCGAGCCGCTGCCTGCGGCGGTGCGGCAGCGGCCCCTGACGGCCTGGAGCTTCTTCCTCGACGGCCAGGCCCTGTTCGAGACGGCCGAGCCCATGGGCAGCGCCGCCCCCTGCACCCTGATCGACCAGGACACCCTGCTGAGCGAGCTGCTGGAGCAGGCGGGCCGCCAGCCGGGCTTCCGCTTCCACCCTGGCCAGGCCGTCAGCGATCTGCTGCTGCACGACGGCCGCGTCGCCGGCGTGCACCTGGCGGATGGCACGTCCCTGGAGGCGGCACTGGTGGTGGCCTGCGACGGCCGGGATTCGCTGTTGCGCCGCAGGGGCGGCCTGGAGCTGGAGCGTGCCCCCAGCCCCCTCGACGTGCTCTGGTTCCGGCTGGAGTCCCCGGGGGCTGATGCGGTGCTGGAGTGGCTGGCCGGCCGCTTCGTGACGGTGGTGGGCTCCTCGGGCAGCTATGCCCTGTTCCCCTCCGCCCGCGGTGGTGTCCAGCTGGGCTGGGCGATCGCACCGGAGCCGCCGCCGGTGCCCACCCCGGCCGGCCCCGGCGCCTGGGCGGAACTCTGGGCCGGCGACGCTCCCGAGGCCCTGGCCCGGCGGCTGCGGGAGCTGCCGGCGGCGGCCGTCCAGGGACCGGTGCGATTGCCGGTGCGGGTGGGGCTCTGCCCCCGCTGGCAGCGGCACGGCCTGCTGCTGCTCGGTGATGCCGCCCACCCGATGAGCCCGCTGCGGGCCCAGGGGATCAACATGGCCCTGCGCGATGCCCTGGTGGCCGCCAGGCACCTGGGGCCCGCCCTGCTGGACGGGGACCCCGAGGCGATCGACGCGGCCGCGGCGGCGGTGGTCGCCGAACGGCAACCGGAGATCCGGCGGATCCAGGCGCTGCAGGAGCAGGAGGCCCGCCGGGCCGAGCTGCTGCGCCGCCGGCACCGCCTGCGGGGCCTGCTGGCCCGCACCGCCCGCTGGAGCGGCCCGTTGCTGGCCCGCCGCTGGCTGGCCTCCCAGCGGCCGCTGCGCGACGGCATCGCGCCGATCGCCAAGGATCCCGGGGCGGCGGCCATGATTGGGTGACCTCCCCGCCCCCCATGGACCGGTCCCCTCGCGCCACCTCCCCGGCCCCGCGCCGCCTCGGAGCGGCCCTGCCGCACCTGGCCCTGCTGGCGAGCCTGCCCCTGGCGGGGGCGTCACCGCTGCGGGCCGCCCCGGAGCCGCCCCCCTTTCCCCCCTCCTCCGAGTTCCGCTCCCTGCAGCTGATCACCCTGGCCTGCAGCCGCGAGAACACCGCCGAATCCTGCGACCAGGCCCGCAGCCTGGCCAACCCCCTGCTCGACCATCCGCGTCTGCCCGCCAGCTGCAAGGACGTGCTCTGGACGATCCGTCAGCGCTCGGTGGTGGCGGCCAGCAACAGCTTCGAGCGGCGCGAACCGATCGACCGCGCCGCCCGCAGCCTCACGGCCGTCTGCCGCCTGCAGCTGCCGGTGGCCAAGCCGGCGGAGAATGCCGCCCCAAGGCAGGGGGGCATCAACCTGATCAATCCCAATCAAAACTGAAGCGCTGACCGGGCAGCAACCGCTGCAGCTCCTGGGTCAGCTCCGCCATCATCTGGCGGCTCACATCGGGATGGTCGCGCAGCTCCTTCACCAGATCTGCCACGTCGGTGCTGGTGAGGCCGTGGCTGCTGATCCGCGCGTCCACGCGCTGGCGGAACTGCTCCAGCAGCTGGGCCTGCTGGGGAGACAGGGGGCCGTCATCCAAGGGGTGCTGAACTTCCATGGTGGTGCGGGGTCAGGGCTGGGTCAGGGTCGGCTCGGGGCTGCCGGAGGCTGACGTCTGGGTGGCAGCGCCATCGATCAGCGCCAGCAGCTGAGTCGCCGTGTCCCGCATGAAGGCCAGGCTCATGGGGGTGACGACGGCGGCCTTGTCGGCGAGCTGGCAGAGGGGGTTGCGCTCTCCTTTGGCCTCACAGCTGCTCGAGAGCCCCAGCAGGGCATTGGTGAGCTTGCCCCGCAGACAGGTTTCGGCCCCGGCTCCGGCCAGCACCGCCTCGGCGGCGGTGTGGGTGCGGCTCACCGCTTCGGGATAGGGGAGGGCCTTCGGGGCGCCCATGACCGCCCCCCGCACCGAAGTCGGATGGAGCACCACCGCGCCGGCCATGGCGGCGACGACCGCAGAGCCAGCCACGGCGATGCGCAGGGCGGTGGCCATGCGCAGGGCGGTGGGAAGCGACCGAAACGCCATGGGTGGGGAGGCAATTCCGCTCACGCTAGCCAGAGCTGCCGCAGCCACCAGCAACGCCAGGTCGGCCAGCAACGACTGGAGAGCCAGCAACCGCAGGACCGCCCGAATCGGCGGAGGTAGCTTGGGGCTCCCAAAGCACCAGGACGCCGGCCATGGCGATGACGACCGAGCTGCGTCAGGTGGCGCTGGAGCGACCCTTCGACGACCAGAAGCCCGGCACCTCCGGCCTGCGCAAGAGCACCCGTCAGTTCCAGACCCCCCACTACCTGGAAAGCTTCATCGAGGCCTCCCTGCGGGTGGTGCCCGGCATCGCCGGCGGCACCCTGGTGGTCGGCGGCGACGGCCGCTACGGCAACCTCGCGGCGATCAGCGTCATCGCCCGCATGGCCGCGGCCCATGGCGTCAGCCGCCTGATCACCACCACCGGCGGCATCCTCTCCACGCCGGCCGCCTCCCACCTGATCCGCAGCCACGGCGCCGTGGCCGGGATCATCCTCTCGGCCAGCCACAACCCCGGCGGCCTCGACGGCGACTTCGGCGTCAAGATCAACGGCGCCAACGGCGGTCCGGCACCGGAATCGGTCACCGATGCCATCCATGCCGCCACCCTCAGCCTGGAGGGCTACCGCATCCTCGACGCCGACCCCCTGAACCTGGAGGTTCCCGGCACGGCGACCATCGGCGCCATGGCGGTGGAGGTGATCGACGGCGTCGACGACTACGTGGCGCTGATGCAGAAGCTGTTCGACTTCGACCGCATCGCCGCCCTGCTGCGGGGCGACTTCCGCGTCGCCTTCGACGCCATGCATGCGGTCACCGGCCCCTATGCCAGCCGCCTGTTCGAGGGGCTGCTGGGGGCGCCGGCCGGCACCGTGCGCAATGGTGTGCCCCTGGCGGACTTCGGCGGCGGCCACCCCGACCCCAACCTCACCTACGCCCACGAGCTGGCCGACCTGCTGCTGGCCGGCAGTGCCTACGACTTCGGCGCCGCCTGCGACGGCGACGGCGACCGCAACATGATCCTGGGGCGGGACTGCTTCGTGAATCCCAGCGACAGCCTGGCCGTGCTCACCGCCAACGCCACCCTGGCCCCCGGCTACGCGGACGGCCTGGCCGGCGTGGCCCGCTCGATGCCCACCAGCGCCGCCGCCGACGTGGTGGCCGCCGAGCTGGGCATCCCCTGCTTCGAGACCCCCACGGGCTGGAAGTTCTTCGGCAACCTGCTCGATGCCGGCCGGATCACCCTCTGCGGCGAGGAGAGCTTCGGCACCGGCAGCAACCACATCCGCGAGAAGGACGGCCTCTGGGCGGTGCTGTTCTGGCTGCAGATCCTGGCGGTGCGCGGCTGCTCGGTGGCCGAGGTGATGGCGGGCCACTGGGGCCGCTTCGGCCGCCACTACTACTCCCGCCACGACTACGAGGCCGTGGCCAGCGACGCCGCCCACGGCCTCTACGACCGCGTCTCCGGGATGCTCACCAACCTGCCGGGCCAGGGTTTCGCCGGCCGCACGATCCGCGCCGCCGACGACTTCGGCTACACCGACCCGGTGGACGGCTCGATCAGCAAGGGCCAGGGCCTGCGGGTGCTGCTCGACGACGGCAGCCGGGTGGTGCTGCGGCTCTCGGGCACCGGCACCAAGGGCGCCACCCTGCGGGTGTACCTGGAGAGCTATGTGCCCCCCAGCGGCGCCCTCGACCTCGACCCCCAGCTGGCCCTGAAGGATCTGATCGACGCCATCGACGCCCTGGCCGAGATCCGGGTGCGCACCGGCATGGATCGCCCCACCGTGATCACCTGAACAGCCCGGCCCCGTGAAGCCCCCTGGCGCCACCCTTCCCTGGCTGACGGCGGCCTGGGTCTGCGCTGCCGCCGGGCCCCTGTCGGCCCAGGAGGCCACCCGCTTCGCCCCCACCACCACGGTGGACCTGCAGATCAACGCCGTTCTCGGAGCCCTTCAGTACGCCGGCAGTGCGGTGGAGCGGGCCGGCAACAGCGCTGATGGGGCGCCGCTGCTGAACGGGGTCAGCTTCAACCACGAGGCCCGCCTCACCATCGACACCAGCTTCACGGGCCAGGACCTGTTCCGGATCCGCCTGCGCACGGGCGACTTCGCCCCCTCCGGCTTCTTCTCCAACCCGCCCACCCCCCTGAGCCGACTGGATGTGGCCTTCCAGGAGCCGGCCTGCGGCGCCGGGGAGGAGGGGTGCTCCGGCCGGCTGGTGAGCATCAACCGGGCCTACCTGCAGCTGCCCCTCAGCCCCGAGATCCGGCTCAGCGTCGGCCCCCGGATCATGCAGCTCGACATGCTCCCCGTCTGGCCGAGCGTCTATAACCAGTCCCCCATCCTCGATCTGTTCCAGTACGCCGGCTCACCGGGCACCTACAGCAAGCGGCTCGGGGGCGGCTTCGGGATCTGGTGGCAGCCCCGCGGCGACCTGCGGGGGCTGAGCCTGGGCTACGCCTACGTCGCCGGCCGGGCCGGGGGGTCCCCCCAGGGGGGCGGCCTGTTCGGCGGGACCTCCTCCCAGACCAGCACCGTGCAGCTGGCCCTGAGCCGGCCCCAGTGGAACATCACCGGGGCCTGGACCCTCAGTGGGCCCCAGGTGCGGCTCAGGGGGACGCCCCTGGCCAGCCAGCTGGCGGCGGGCGCCGGCGAGGGAAGCCTGGGATCCTGGTCGCTGGCGGGCTACTGGCAGCCCCGCCGCTCCGGCTGGCTGCCCTCGATCAGCGCCGGCTGGGGGCAGGACACGTTCCGCTTCGGCTCCTACCCGGTGGCTGGCCTTTCGGGGGTGCGCAGCCGCTCCTGGTACACCGGGCTGGTCTGGAGCGATGTGCTGGGGGTGGGCAACAGCCTGGGCTTCGCCGTCGGCTCGCCGGCCCACGTGAGCGCGATCCAGACACCAGCCCAGAGCAACCTCGACGACCGGGGCCTGGCCATGGAGCTCTACTACCGGATCCAGATCAGCGATGACCTCTCGGTGACCCCGGCGGTGTTCTGGCTGAGCCGGCCGCGCGGGGCCCTCACTGGCAGCGCCACGCTCTCCGAGGCCCTGCTGTTTTCCCCGGCCTCGGGGGAGGCCAGCCTGGGGGTGTGGGCGGGGCTGATCCGCACGACGCTGCGCTTCTGAGCCCAGCCCGGCTGGGTGCCCGGATCAACCGAACCAGTTGAGGAAGCGCTGGATCACCACGGCATTGCTGATGTCCACGAAGAAGCCCGACACCAGCGGCACGATGATGAAGGCCCGGTGGGCGGGGCCGTAGGTCTGGGCCACCGCCGACATGTTGGCCATCGCCGTGGGCGTGGCCCCCAGGGAGATGCCCCCGAAGCCGGCGCAGATCACGGCGGCCTCGTAATCGCGGCCCATCACCTTGAACACCACGAACAGGGCGAACAGGAAGGACACCACGAACTGGGCGGCGAGGATGGCCAGGATCGGGCCCGCCAGGGAGGCGATGGTCCAGAGCTGCAGGCTCATCAGGGACATCGTCAGGAAGATGCCCAGGGCGATGTCCGAGACGATGGCCAGGGAGCGGGGAGCGGCCAGGCAGCGGATCGGCAGCAGCCGCGGCACGGTGTTGGTGAGGAAGATCGCCGCGAACAGGCAGCAGACGAACAGGGGCAGGTTGCTGCCGGCCGCCTTCAGCAGCTCATGCAGCACCTCGCCCAGGCCCAGGCTGACGTTGAGCCAGAAAAGGGTGCCCAGCAGGGTGAAGTAGGTCACCGGCTCCAGGGCCCCGTCCGGGGTGGCGCCCTCCACGGCAGAGGAGGCGGAGGCGGCGGCAGAGGCCTGCGGCGTCTTGAGCCGGTGGCGGCGGATGAGGATCCGGGCGATCGGCCCGCCCATCAGCGAGGCCAGCACCAGCCCGAAGGTGGCGCAGGCGATGCCGATTTCGAGGGCATTGCTGATGCCGTGGCTCTCGGCGAAGCGTGGTGCCCAGGCGATCGCCGTGCCGTGGCCCCCCAGCAGGGACACCGACCCCCCCAGCAGACCCACCAGGGGATTCAGCCCCAGCAGCGCCGCCATGCCGATCCCGGTGAGGTTCTGCAGGAGCATGTAACCCACGGTGGTGCCCACCAGGATCAGCAGGGGCCAGCCACCCGAGAGCAGGGTCTTGATGTCGGCGTTGAGGCCGATGGCCGCAAAGAAATAGAGCAGCAGAAAATCCCGCGTCTGCAGGTTGAAACCGATCTCCGTGCCGTTGATGGCATGGATCAGGGCCAGCAGCAGGCAGACCAGCAGCCCACTGGTGACCGGCTCAGGAATGTTGAAGTCCCGCAGGAAGGCCACCTTGCGGTTCAGCCAGCGACCGATCGCCAGCACCACGATGGCGATATTGAAGGTCGCGAAGCTCTCGAACTGCATGGGAGATCAGATACAACCCTGAACGGAGATCCGATAGCTGAATCCAAGGGCCGCCGGTGTGGTGGAGGAGCCCACCCGGAAATTCATCAACCGGGTGCGCTTGCCGGGAACGGCCTGGAACGGGCCGAACATCCGGCCCGTACCAGGTTCAAACGTCGGGGTTTCGTTGACCACCTGCAGGCTGCTGCCGTCGGTGAAGACCATGAAGCCCGACACCGGGAAGGTGGCGCGCTCGGTGGAGGCCGATGTGAAGAAGAAGCGATAACTGCGGAAATCGCGATCGACGATGAAGTCGGTGTTCCAGTTGGTGCGACCCACCAGCCGGTCCGGCCCGATCCGCTTCGACACCACCGGGTTGCCGCCGCCCCCCAGCGGCATCAGAAAGCGGCAGCTGGCCTGGGCGGCAGGAACGCCGCTGGCCGCCGTCGCGGCCAGGGCCGTGAGGGTGGCAACGATCGCACGGTTCACAGTCAAGGGCGTACCAAGGAGATCAGCAAAGAGCAGCATGACAGCCGGGTGGACGAGGAATAGATGGGAATTGCCCCATGGTCAGCGTGCTGCGGTGGAAGGGCCCTGCTCCCCTGTGCCATCACCGACGGCCGGGGTGAGGAGAATGGATTCCCGTCGCTGTCGTTCGGAATGGAACCAGAGCGCCAGCATGCCCGCCAGAGGGATCGAAAGGAACACCCCCAGCAGGCCAGCGACCCGCTGTCCGATGAAGAGGGCCAGAAAGAGGAGGACCGGATTGAGCTCCATCGCCTGGCCCATCACCTTGGGCCGGACAATATTGTCCTGAATCTGGCCGAGCAGCACCGAAGCGATCAAGGCCCGCAAGCCGATGTCTCCCCCCTGGGAGGCAAAGACCATCAAGGAGATCAATAGGATGCCGAGGGTGGCTCCGATTCCGGGGATCGCATCAAGAACGCCCACAATCACCGCCAGAATCAGACTGTATTTCACACCCAGCAGCGGGAAGATCACGGCCGTTGAGACGGTCAGAAACACCATCAACAGCAGCTGTCCGCGGATGAATCCCAGAACACTCTGCAGAAAGATCACGGCGAAACGATCACGGTGAGGCTCCGGAATCAGCCCCAGAAATCCTTTCCATAGCTTCTCGCCGTCGATCAGCATATAGAGACTGATCACCGCACCGAAAATGCCCGTGAAAACCCCTGAAAAGACGGTTTGCAACAGCCCCAGTCCCGTCAGCAGACCCTCTTGAAGCAGGGTTGTGATCCTGTCGAATCCATAGGTTTTGAGGTATTGATGCAGGGGCGTGAGGTCCTGCTGTTTCAAGGTGCCTTGCAGATCCAGCAACAGACCCTGGCCCTGGTTCAGCACCTGCAGGCCAATCCCGGTGACGAATCCGATCAGCAGGATCAGGGCGCCGAAGGTCACGGCGGCAATCGACCATCCCCGCGGCAGATAGCGGCTCAGCCACTTCACCGGGACGTTCAGCAGGGCCGCGACGATGGCGGCGGCCGTGAACACCGCAATCGTGCAGGAAAAGTAATTGAAGATGACCACCGTGACCCCGATGCAGGCCAGCAGCAGGAGATAGCGCACGAGGTTGGTGGTGCTGAACATTGCGGCAGAAGGCACCACGCTGAAGCTGGATCGTAGACACGCGAGCCCCCCATCTCCCCTGCGGGGCGATGATTCAGCGGCTTCCCTCGGGCCTGGAGGCGAACAGGTTCAGACCCAGCCGCTCGGAGAGAAACCGTGCCGTGAGCTGGCCGCGCACACTATTGCCTGCCTCATCCAGGGGGGGCGCATAGGTCGCCAGCCCCCCTTTCCCTGGCGCCACCGTGATCATGCCGCCGGCCACGCCGCTCTTGCCCGGCAGGCCGGTGGCGTAGAGCCAGTCGCCGGAGGTTTCGTACAACCCCGCCGTCACCATCACCGCCAGCACGTGCTGGCAGTGGATGGCCTCAATCACCTGCTCGCCGGTGACGGGCTGGCGACCGCCGTTGGCCAGGGTGGCGGCCATCACCGCCAGGTCGGCGGCGGTGACGCTCAGGGAACACTGGCGGGTGTAGAGCTCGGTGGCCTCGTCGGGGTCCCACCAGATGCGGTCATGGTCGCTGAGGAGCGTCGCCAGGCCGGCGTTGCGCCGATTGGTGGCCAGCTCCGAGGCGCAGACCTCGGCGTCGATCTCCAGGCGACGGCCGGCGAAGCGGGAGAAGCCGTCCTGGATGAAGGCCCACTTCTCCTCGCTGCTGGCGCCCGGCGCCAGGCTGGTGGCGGCGATCGCCCCGGCATTCACCATCGGATTGGAGAGGCCGTCGCCGCTGCGCTCCACCGCCAGCACGGAATTGAAGGGCAGGCCGGTGCTGTTGACGCCGAGCTTCTCGCGGGCCTCCTCCTCACCGATGGCCTGGCAGATCAGGGCGAACAGGAACGGCTTGGAGATGCTCTGGATGCTGAAGGCCACCCGGGCCTCGCCCGCCTCGAACAGGGCCCCGCCGCAGCTGGAGACGCAGAGGCCGAAGTGCGCCGGATCCGCCGCCGCCAGGGCGGGGATGTAGTCGGCCACCTGGCCCTCACCGACCGGCGCGAAGCGGCGATGGGCCTCCGCCACCAGCTCCTGCACCACCTCGGCGGTGGGCAGGTGGCCGTTGGACACCCATTCGGACACGGACCACATGGCGGGAAGCGGGGCAGGTGGGGAACTCAGGCCGGCGACGCCTGCTCCCAGGGGAAGCTGGGCAGGCGGTGCAGCGCCTCGCGCTGGGCGTCGCTCCAGGTCTCGACCATGGCGGCCAGTTCCGGGGCGTCGGCGGCGAAGGTCAGCCGGTGGGCGATCGTCAGGGCGTCAGCGGGAACAATGGCCAGCTCGAACGGGGGACCGACCGTGAGGTTGGAGCGCTGGGTGAGCACCTCCGAGATCAGGCAGAGCCGGGCCGCATCCTCCAGGGAGAGGTTGGTGTGGCCCACGTTATCGAGGGGTGGTTTGCCATATTTCGTCTCGCCGATCTGCAGGTAGGGCGTTTCGCGGGTGGCCATGATGGCGTTGCCCTGGGGATACACCAGATACAGGCCGTGGGGCTCCCCGGCGATCTGGCCGCCCAGCAGGAACGAAGCCCCGGCACTGGCGCCGGCCTGCTGAAGGGCCGCACCGTTCTCCCGCTGCACCGCCACACTCACCCGGCCGATGTAGGCCGCCGCCTCAAACAGGTAATCGCAGGAACGCAGATCCCCGGTTCCGCTGGCGGAGTCCTCGGCGGCCCGGTCGAGATCGCGCCGGATCCAGCTGACCACGGCCTGGGTGGTGGCCAGATTACCGGCGGCGAGAAGCACGAACAGCCGGTCGGAGGCCGGCTGGAAGACATACATCTTGCTGTAGCTCGAAATATAGTCAACCCCTGCATTCGTGCGGGAATCGGAGGCCATGACCAGGCCCTTCTCCAGCCAGTAGCCGATGCAGTACGTCACCCTGGTTGGCCGCCAATACGAAAGATCCAACTTAGCTCACTACGCCAATTGGCCGACTCCCGAGGTGATGGAGACGACGGGCACGCCGAGGTCTTCTCAGCAGACCTGAAGCCCGCGGTCGGCCCTCACGGGATGGCGAAGGGACCGACACGGAAGGCGACACAGACGTGATCAACGCCATCGACTGTGGCCAACGGTGACGACCCGCCTCTGCCGCGGTGTCGCCGGCCAATCCCGATGCCATCCTTCAGCTAAAGCCATGACCGTGCTGGCCAAGGCGGAAGGGAAGGCGATGGAAGAGGCGAAGATCGCGGTCCAAACCGGCCTGCACCCCCCAGGCCAGCCACCACGGTGGATCGTCCCCTCGGCGACCAGGGGTGCGGCGCCATGAGCCTCTCTGATCGCTTCATCCGCGGACCGGTCCTCACCACCGTCTGCTCCCTGGTGATCCTGATCATGGGCGGCATCGCCATCCCGCTGCTGCCCCTTGAGAAGCTGCCCCAGCTGGCGCCCACCCAGATCCAGGTCACGGCCACCAACATCGGAGCCGATGCGCGTACCACCGTCGACGCGGTGACGAACGTCCTGGAGGAAGAGATCAATGGTGTTGAAGACATGAAATACATGTCCTCAAACACCTCTTCCGACGGCATCGCCAACATCGTGGTGTCCTTTCCGGTGGCGGTCGACCGAAACATCGCCCAGGTGAATGTTCAGAACCGTGTGAACCAGGCCACACCGGGGCTGCCCGATGTCGTCAAGCAGACCGGCGTGACGGTGGAGGCCGCTTCCCCAAGCCTGCTGCTGGCCTATGGCTTCTATGCCGACAAGGATGACCAGGGTCAGCCGCTCTACGACCCCTTCTTCATCAGCAACTACGTCGATCGCAATCTCGTCAACGAGATCAAGCGCATCCCGGGGATCGGCCAGGTAAAGATCACCGGAGATCGAAGACTCGCCATGCGGATCTGGCTCGATCCGAACAAGTTGGCCGCCCAGAACCTCACACCCCTTGATGTGGAGCAGGCGCTCAGGGAGCAGAACCTCCAGGCGGGCGCCGGCAGGATCGGGCAGGAGCCGATTGATCCTGGGCAGAAATTCGCGATCCCCCTCAAGGCCGACAGTCGCTTCACCAGTGTCAAGGACGTTGAAGATCTCATTGTCAAGATCGCGCCCGATGGCGGTGTCAACAAAATCAGGGATCTCGGCCGGGTCGAGTTGGGAGCTGAAAACTATGACGTCTCCGCCAGCATCGGCGGCAGGCCTTCCGTCGCTCTACTGCTTTATCAATTGCCAGGAGCCAATGCCCTGGATACTGGCAACAGAGTCAAAGTGCTGGTCGAACGCCTCGCGACTGAGTTCCCGCCTGGCCTGAACTACGAAATTCCTTACGACTCCACCCTGTTCGTGGTCACCTCTCTCAAGGATGTGACCTCCAACCTGTTCCAGGCCATCGTGATGGCCGTGCTCACGATCCTGCTGTTCCTGCAGGACTGGCGCTCCACGGTCGTGCCGGCGCTAGCGATGCCGGTGGCGATGGTCGGCGCCATGGCTGTGGTGCTGGGCTTCGGCTTCAGCATCAACCAGCTGACGATGTTCGGCATCATCCTGGCCATCGGCACCGTGACCGATGATGCGGTGGTGATCGTGCAGGCGATCAAAGACAAGCTCGGCCAGGGGATGCGGCCCATGCAGGCCGCCCTGGACGCGATGAACGAGCTCGCCACGCCCTCGATCACGGCCGCCCTCGTCCAGCTGGCCGTCTTCATCCCGGTGTGCTTCTTCCCCGGCACCACGGGCATCGTCTACCGCCAGTTCGCCATCACCCTGGCGGCAGCAATCGTGTTTTCCACCTTCAATGCCCTCACATTTTCCCCCACGATCGCGGCATTGTTCCTGCGCCCAGAGGGGGCGCCACCCGGAGCGATCGACAAGGGCATCAATTTCCTCTTCGGCTGGATCTTTCGTCCCTTCAACAGGGGCTTTGCCCGTCTCTTCGCCTGGTACGGCCGCACCATCGAAACCCTCGTGCGCCACCGCCACGTGGTGGTGACCCTGTTCGTGGCAGGGCTGCTGGCCACGGTGTTCATGCTGCGCGTCGTCCCCACAGGTTTCATTCCGGAAGAGGATCAGGGCCTGATGATCGTGATTGGCGAGGCCCCGGCAAGCTCCTCCCTCTCCCACACCCGTAAGGAGGTGGAGAAAGTCAACTCCATCCTGGCGGATTTCACCGACATCGATAGTTACCTCGGCCTGGCGGGTTATGGACTGGAGGGAAACAGTTACAACAAATACCTCTTCTTCATTCGCCTCAAGGCCTGGGACCAACGGCCCGGTCAGGAGCAATCCGTCTTCAGTGTGCTGGCCCGGTTGAATCAACGGCTACAGAAGGATATCGCGGGCTCTCGCGTCTTCGCCGCCAACGTGCCACCCGTCGATGGCGTGGGAGCCACCGGAGGCTTCGATTTCCAGCTCCAGAATCGCGGCGGCCTTCCCACCGAAGCGCTGCTGAAGAATCTCAATGCCATGATCCAGGCCGCCCGGGAGCGGCCCGAGTTGCAGGGGGTCACCACCACCTTCACCCCAGGGGTGGAGCAGATGGCCATCCGCATAAACCGCGACCTCGTCAAGTCGCTGGATGTGGACATCAATTCGGTCTTCGAGACCCTGCAGTCCTACCTGGGAGGAACCTATGTGAATGACTTCATCTTTGCGAAGAAGCAGTATCGCATCTATGTTCAGGCCGAAGGACCCTTCCGTGCCGATCCTGAGGCGATCACCTCGTTCTATGTACGATCCCGCAAGGGACAGATGGTCCAGCTGAATGATCTGGTGGTCACGGAGCGGTTCTTCGCTCCGCCCACCATCACCAATTACAACGTCTACGAAGCGATCAAGATTCAAGGCGGTCCCGCACCCGGTTACAGCTCCGGCCAGGCCCTGGTGGCGATGGAGGAGATCGCCGCCAAGGTGCTCGATCCCGGCTTCGGCTTCGAGTGGAGCGGCCTGTCCCTGGAGGAGCGGGCGGCGGGCGGGGCCACCGGTGCCATCTTCGCCCTGGCTTTCGTGCTGGTGTTCCTGGTGATGGCAGCCCAGTACGGCAGCTACATCGATCCCCTGATCATCCTGCTCACGGTTCCCCTGGCCACCCTCGGGGCGATGGTGGCGATCTGGGTGCGGGCCAATGCCCTGCAGGCGGGCAGCCTCTGGCCGGTGATCAGCAACGACATCTTTGCCCAGGTGGGCCTGTTGATGCTGATCGGTATGGCCAGCAAGAACGCCATCCTGATCGTGGAGCAGGCCAATGAATACCTGCGTCTGGGCATGGGCCTCAGCGAGGCAGGGATCGGCGCCGCCAAGGCACGCTTCCAGCCCATCGTGATGACCGCAGCCTCGGGTCTGGTCGGCTACATCCCCCTGATGACCGCCTCCGGCGCCGGTGCGATCAGCCGCTGGTCGATCGGAACGGTCAGTTTCGGTGGCTATCTGGTGGCCACCGTGCTCAGCCTGGGGGTGGCCCCCGTGCTGTTCATCGTGATCAAGGGGCTGGAGCGCACCTACCTGCTCAAGGCGCCAGAAAAGCCTGTCGTCCTCCCCCCCTCCCAGCCGTGAACCTGCGCCTCGTCGCCTTCGCCGCCGTGATCTCAGCCCTGCTCGGTGGCCTGTTCGGCACCACGCTTTCCTACATCGGCCAACCCAACAAGGGGGGCCTCCGCTACGAAAGCCCCTTCTACCGCGGCCTCTACCGGCACACGCCGCTGATCGGCGCCGGACTCGGTGCCGCCTGCGGTGCCGGCTTCGCGGTGATCAGCCAGTCGGCTCGCCGCCGCCAGCAGGGGAAAGCCCGCCGCTGATCAATCGCGCCATCAGCAGATTGGTGATCTTCATGCCATAGGGGCTGCTCCAGCAGCGTCTGGGCAGGCTTCCCAGAATGGAAGCTGCCGGGAGATCCTGATCCTCGGGGTCCATGAAGCGGCCGTCCTGGCGCCAGCCGATGCGATCGCAGAAGGCCAGATAACGATCCACGTCCTGGGCGATCAAGGTCTCGAGCGATCCACCCAATTCGCGGTAGATCTTCAGCTGCACGCTGAATCCGAACCGGTTGTCGCTATGGCTGCACCACAGCCGGTCGATGATGCGCAGCGGTGTGATCGGAAAGGTTTCGATCGCTTCCGGGGTGACATCCTCCAGGGTGGAGTTGATGCAGTCGAACAGCACCCGGGCCGTTTCCTGATCGGCCTCCCCGAAGCGACCCGCTCTCAGCAGGTCCCGCAGAGGGGCATAGAGGGCCACATCGGAGCTCAGCTCCAGGCTCTCGGCCTGCTCCTGCACCCGCGCGGAAAGCTCGTCCAGCCGGGCGTTGAGCGCGGTGATCGCCGCCTCCAAAGCTGCCAGGCGATGAACGCTCTCACCCTCCCCGCCGTTGCTGCTCCCCATCGGGCCAGGCCCAGAGGAGAACATCATCGCTCCGCTCGCGCCGGGGAGGTCCCCGGGACCGTGGGCCGCCCGGCCCTCAAGGGGCGGAAGGGGGCGCCACCGCCGGACCGGTCGGGTCCGTGACGTTGGCGCAGACGTCCAGGACGATCTGCTGACCCAGCGACCGCCCCAGCGGCACGGTCCAGGGCTCCCAGGCGCCATTGACCAACCAGGCCTGGCGGAGGCTGCTGCAATGCACCGCCACCGCCGTCGCCTGGGCCCGCATCGGCCCCACATCCGCCTGGGTGGGTTGCACCAGCGTCACCCGCACGCCGCCGGGATGGAGCTTCCAGCCGCCCCAGTCGACGAGGGTGTTGCCGTAGAAGCGCCAGCGCACCGACTCGCCCGGCTTCGCCGGCAGGGGCGAAGGGGGTGCGGTGGGGGCCGGAGCGGTCACGGCCGGGGGCGTGGTGGGGGCCGGGGAGGCGGTGGCCGCGGGCGAGGGGGTGGCGGGGGACGCTGGTTTTGCGGCGGGGGTTGGCTTGGCCGCTGACGAGGGCTTCGCGGTGGGCGAGGGCTTGGCCGTGGCCGAGGGCTTCGCGGTGGGTTTCGCCGTGGCCGCCGCCGAGGCTGGCGGCAGCTTCAGCCAGGCTCCCACCTTAAGCTGGTCGGGCTTGAGGCTGGGATTGGCCTTTTGAAGGGCCGCCACGGTCGTGCCATGGCGCGCCGCCAGCAGAGCCAGGGTGTCCCCGGCGCGCACCTGAACGAGCCCCTTCGATGGCGGCAGTTTGAGCTGCTGGCCGATCTGCAGCTCCTCGGGCTTGGTGATCTTGTTCAGACGCATCAACTCCTGCACGCTCACCCCATACCGGGCGGCGATGGCCTCCAGCGTGTCGCCCTGGACAACCTTCACACCGCGGGCGGGAGGCCCCCCCTGGCTGAAGGCCACGGGGCTGAAGCCGAGCCCGCTGAAGGAGAGAAAAAGGGCGGCAAGAACAGCCCCGGTCGCCGATGCCTGTCGACCCATGATTCCCTCACTTCCTGCACAAGAAAGCTACCAGAAGCGGACACCATCCCCGAGTCAGCACATTCCAGACCCTGCAGATCGTGGCCCCGACCGTTGAAAGAAACGTCGCAACATTTCATCAAGCAGCGATAGAAAAGCCGGGCGACGACCGGCTGATCGGTGGCCCCTCAGCCGCAGGGGTTCAAGGCGCGGCAGCCGCCATCAGGAAGGGCGGCGCCGCCGACGGCGGGGCGTCCGCCGCGCTCGCCTGCGGCCGCCGTTGACGGCCCGCGGCGCCATCGATCAGGGTGACCAGGGCCAGGGCGCCATCGATCACCACCAGCACGGCCCAGACCAGCAGCAGCAGCAGCTCCGCCAGGGCTGTCCGCTCCGGGACCGTGATGGGCGGCGCGGGTGCCGGCGGCACCGTGGGCAACGGTGCCACCAGCTCCAGCCTGGCGATCTCCGTGACGACGACCGCGCTCACCCGGGGCAACGGGTCGGGGTCGGCCACCGCGGCCGCCGCGGGAAGGGCAGGCCCCACGGGCGCAGCTGCGGGCTCCAGCTCAGGACGGACCTGAAACAGCAGGGCCGTGGGCGGCTCGCCCGGAACCGGCCAGGGCGGGCGGGCGGGCCTCCGGCCCCTGGTCTTGGCGTGCTGCTCCCGCAGCCGTTCGGCAAGCGTGGGCAGCATGGGATCGATCCTCAATCTCCTGTAACGATCCTCACGGCCTGTGCCGGCCGCCGCAATGAAGCCGGCGGGGCGCTCCATGTTTCGTCACAACTAGGCGCTGGGCTGGTCCCGGCCCGTGGCCAGGTCCGCCACCTCAGGCTCGGACTCACCGAACCAGCGGGCCTCCAGGGCCTTGACCACCACATAGAACGGGGGCACCACCCCCAGCGACAGCACGGTGGCCACCAGCAGGCCGCCGAAGATCACCGTGCCCAGAGACTGCTGGCTGTTGGCCCCCGCCGTGGTGGCCACCACCAGGGGCAGGAAGCCGGCCAGGGCAGCGATGGCCGTCATCAGGATCGGCCGCAGCCGGGACTCGGCCGAGGCGATGGCGGCCTCGGCGGCGGTCATGCCCTCCTTCATGTGCTGCTCGGCCACCTCGACGATGAGGATGCCGTTCTTGGCCGCCAGCCCGATCAGGGTCACCAGACCCACCTGGGCATAGATGTTGAGGTCGATCGAGCGCAGCGCCAGAAACACCAGGGCGCCGAGCATGGCCAGGGGCACGGTCATCAGGATGATCACCGGCGTCACGTAGCTCTCGTACTGGGCCGAGAGCACCAGATAGACCACCAGGATCCCCAGGCCGAACACCAGCACACTGGCGTTGCCCGCCGACAGCTGCAGGGCGGCCAGACCGGTGAAGGCATAGCCGATGTTGTTGAAGTCCTGGGCGCGGAACAGGTCCTGGATCAGCGTCAGGGCCTGCCCGGAACTCTTGCCGACCGCCTCGGCCCCCTGGATCAGGATGGTGCGGTAGAGGTTGAAGTGGCTGATCACCGGCGGCGCACTGGTGAGCTCCGCCGTGGCGAACTCCGACACCTGGACCAGCTTGTCGTCCCTGCTGCGCACGTAGAAACTGAGGACATCCTCCAGGGATTTGCGGTTGGCGGCCGCCGCCTGCACGTAGATGTTCCTCACCTGGCCGCTCTCGTAGGTGAGGCCCGAATAGTTGCTGCCCGCCAGCACGGCGATCGTCTGCATCGCCTGCTGGAAGTCGATGTTGAGGGCCCCCACGATCGAGCGGTCGATCTTCAGCCCGAAGGCCGGCGCACTGGGGATGAACTGGGTGTAAAGGGTGGAGAAGCCGCCGCTGGCCGTGCCGGCCTGGATCAGCTGCTTAGCCTGGTCATCGAGCTGGTTGAAGGTGAAGGCCCCGTTGCTGAGGTCGTTGAACTGGAAGTAGAAGCCCCCCTGGGCCGAGAAGCCCGGAATCGCCGGAGGCTGGGCCGCCACCGCCATGCCGGAGCTGATCTGGCTCAGCTTGGCGTTGAGCCGGTTGATGATCGCCGGGGCCTTCTGGTCGGTGCCGCTGCGCTCCTCCAGGGGCTTGAAGCCGAAGAAGAACACCCCCTGGTCGGGGCTGGCGCCGTTGAAGCCATAGCCACTGACCACCGAGCCGGCGATGATCTCCTCCTCGGCATTGAGCACCTTGGCCACCTCCAGGGCGGTGCCCTGGGTCTGGCTGAGGGAGGCACCGTTCTGGAGCTGGAAGATGCCCATGCCGTAACCCTGGTCCTCCTCGGGGATGAAGGCGGAGGGGAGGGCGGTGAAGGCGAAAAGGGTGAGGGCGATGCCGGCGCCCAGTCCCACCAGAATCCAGCGGCGCCGGGCGATCAGGGCCCCCACCGTCGCGGCGTAGCCACGCTCCAGGCGCGTGAAGAAGGCGTTGAAGCGGCTGAAGATCCAGACCAGATTGGCGCCGGCGAGCACACCGCCGACCACGCCGACCACATAGGTGATGCTGCCGAAGGAGGCGGCACTGAAGCGGCCGAAGGCCAGGCCCACCACCACACCGCCGATGATCCCCACCAGCCGCCCCGGGGGTGCTGATTTCTGGCTCCGCAGCAGCAGGGCCGAGAGCATGGGGGAGAAGGTGAGGGCGTTGAAGGCGGAGATCGCGATCGAGAAGGCGATGGTGAGGGCGAACTGGCGATAGATGATGCCGATGCCGCCGGGATAGAAGGCCACGGGCACGAACACCGCCATCAGCACCAGGGCGGTGGCCACCAGGGCGCCGAACAGCTCCCCCATGCATTCCATGGCGGCCTGGCGGGGACGCATCCCCTTCTCCAGGTTCTTCTCCACCGCCTCGATCACCACGATGGCGTCATCCACCACCAGGCCGGTGGCCAGCACCAGGCCCAGCAGGGTGAGCTGGTTGATCGAGAAGCCGAAGATCTTGACGAAGGCGAAGGTGCCGATCAGGGAGATCGGAATCGCCAGGCTGGGCACCACGGTGGCTCGCCAGTCCTGCAGGAACAGGAACAGGATCAGCAGCACCAGCACGATGGCCAGGCCGAGGGCATCCACCACCCCCTCCACGGCCGACTCGATGAACTGGCCGATGTTGTAGATCTCGAACACCTTGACGCCCGGGGGGACGCTCTGGGTGAACTGGTTCATCACCTGCACCACCTGGTTCGAGACGTCGAGGGCGTTGCTCTCGGGGGTCTGGAAGACGGCGACGGTGATCGAGGGGTGGCCTTCGATGCTCACCGCCTGCTGGGCGAAGGTGTTGGTGCCGTAGGTGGCTTCGCCGACATCCTTGAGACGGAGCAGGTTGCCGGTGGAGGTGCGGCCGACGATCAGGTTGTTGAGCTCCTCGACGGACACCAGGTTGCCGTTGTTCTCCACCAGGATCGGGTAGGCGAACTTC
The DNA here is from genome assembly GCF_002252675.1 of Synechococcus sp. BO 8801. Classification (GTDB taxonomy): domain Bacteria; phylum Cyanobacteriota; class Cyanobacteriia; order PCC-6307; family Cyanobiaceae; genus Cyanobium. The sequence continues at coordinate 21,218 of NZ_NQKY01000020.1, forward strand.
TGGTTGCCGGCGGCCGGTGGCCCGCCCACCAGGCCACCGATCGCCACGGTGTTCTGGCTGGCCACCGCATTGACCACCTGATCGGCGGTGAGGTTGTTGGCGGAGAGCTTGTTGGCATCGACGAACAGCCAGAAGGCCGGATTGCTGCCCCCCAGCAGGTTGACGGTGGCCACCCCGGGCACCCGTTCCAGCTGGAAATACAGGTTCTGATAGATGAGGCCGTTGAGATAGGAGGCATCGAACTGGCCTTCCGTCGAGGTGACCTGATAGGCCAGCAGGATCGATGGGGTGCTCTGCATCACCGAAACTCCGGTGGCCTGCACCTGCTGCGGCAGCTGGGGCATCGCCAGAGAAACGCGGTTCTGCACGTTCACCTGGTCGATGTTGATATCAGTGCCTTCGTTGAAGAAGACCTGAATCGTGCTCGTCCCAGACATATTGCTGGTGGAGGAGATATAATTCGCGCCCGGAACGCCGTTGATCTGCTGCTCGATCGGGTTGGTCACCGCCTGCTCGGTGACCAGGGAATTGGCACCTCCGTAGTTGGAGGTCACCTGGATCAGGGGTGGGGCAATGTTCGGGAGGTTCTCGATCGACAGGGTGGGGATGGCGATCAGGCCCACCAGCACGATCAGGATGCTGCAGACGGTCGTCAGAACCGGCCGCTTGATGAAGTTATCGGAGAACGACATCGGAGTTCAGCTCGCCGCCGGTGCCGGGGTCGTAGCCGGAGCCGGTGCCCGCCGCACCGGCATGCCGGAGCGCAGCAGGGCCGTGTTGCTCACCACCACCTCATCGCCCTTGGTCAGGCCGGAGAGCACCGGATAGGCGTTGTTCTGCAGCTTGCCCAGCTTCACCGCCGTCTGCACCACCACCGGCGTGGTGCCGGGGAGCTTCTCCAGCTTCTGCTTCTGGGCGGGCAGCATCTGATCCGAGGCCTTGATCTGGGGCAGGACCGTGGAGAGGGGCAGCACCCGGTACACGAACGGTTGCTGGGCCTGCATCATCACCGCCTCCACCGGCACCGCCAGCTGGTCGCTGACACCGGTGATGATGCGGTTGCGCACGTACTGCCCGGTCTTCAGCACCCCCGTGAGATTGGGGAATTCCGCCTTCACCAGCACCGTGTTGGGTTGGCCCGAGGACTGGGTGGCATTGGCGAAGTAGGGGGAGACGAACACCACCCGCCCCTCGCCCCGCACCGGGGGATTGCCCTGGCTCTCCACCTGCACCGGCTGACCGATTTTCACCTGGCTGGACTGGGTGGCCGGCACATCCATCAGGGTCCAGAGGGAGGAGTTGTTGACGATTCCCGTGATCGCCTGGCCCTGGCGCACGTAATCCCCCAGCTTGACCGTATCGAGGTTGCCGATCACCCCGTCGATGGGCGCGGTGACGAACTTGTACCCCAAGGTGGCGGCACTGGAGCGGGCCTGGTCGCGGCTCTGGATCGCCTGGGTGATGTAGTAATCCCGGTCCTTGGTCGAGACAGCCCCCTGCTCGTTGAGGAAGACATAGCGCTCGGCGTTGACGCGATCCTTGATCGCCTCGGCCCGGTCGGAATCGAGGGTGGCCGATTCCTGCACGTTGTCGAGCACCAGGATCGGCTGGCCCGCCTTCACCTGCTGGCCCTCCCTGGCCAGGATCCGCACCACCCGGCCATCCGACTGGGGCCGCATGACCACGTTGGAGGTGGACTCGATCGTGCTGATCGTCTCGATGCCCGGCGTGAAGCGGAACTCCCCCACCGTCACCGTCTGGACCACCAGGGGCGGCCTGGCCTCAGGGGCGGCGGAGCCGCAGGCGGCCAGCAGCCACGTCAGGGGAAGGAGAGAAGGGAGAGCCTGCCAGCGCACCGGACCGGGTTCATACCCCCGCAAGGTACCGGAAAAGGTCCGACCGCCCCACTGGGCCGGAGCGCCATGCGGCCCCTCAGCGGCGTGGGCCGCGCCCGCCGCCCCGGCCATGGTGCCGGTGGTAGTCGGGCTCCGGGTTGGATTCCTGCAACTGCCGCACCGCCTCCACCGCCATGCCGGCCACCACACCGAAACCACCGAGCACCACGGTGCTCCAGAAGAGGGCCTGGGGGGTGACCCGCAGGGGGGTGTGCTCGACGATGGAACGCAGGAACAGGGCGATGGCCAGGCCCACCACACCGGTGAGCAGGCCGGCGCAGAGCACCCGGCGGCCGCTCAGCGGTGGGCAGGGGGCCGGCATCAGGCGCCCATGCCGGGGGAGGCTTCGGCCTCGGTGGGCGGGGATCCGGCGGTGAGCTGCTTCATGACGACGTAGAACACGGGCACCACGAACAGGGACAGCACGGTGGCCACGGCCAGGCCCCCGAAGACCACCGTACCCAGAGAAGCCTGACTGCGGGCACCGGCACCGCTGGCAAACACCAGGGGCAGAAAGCCGAACAGGGAGGAGATGGCGGTCATCAGGATCGGCCGGAAGCGGGACTGGGCAGAGGCCCGCGCAGCTTCCAGGGCGGATTCACCCTCCTGCATGCGCTGGTTGGCGAGATCGACGATGAGGATGCCGTTCTTGGCCGCCAGACCGATCAGCATCACCAGACCCACCTGGGCATAGATGTTGAGAACTTCACCCCTCAGGTAAAGGAAGGCCAGGGCCCCGAGCATGGCCGTCGGCACGGTCATCAGGATGATCAAAGGGTCGCTGTAGCTCTCGTACTGGGCCGAGAGCACCAGGTAGACGGTGAGGATGCCGAGGGCGAAGATCACGATCGCCAGGGCCCCCGCCGCCACCTCCTCCCGGGAGATGCCGGTCCAGTCGTAGCCGACGCCCGTGGTGGAGAGGTTGTTGAAGAGGTCCTGGATGTCCTTGATCGCCTGCCCGGAGCTGCGGCCCGGCAGGGCCGACCCCTCCACCTTGATGGAGCGGAACAGGTTGAAGCGGGGAATCACCGACGGGCCCGTGGTCGATTCGACGCTGATGAACTCGGACAGGGGGATCTGCTCACCGCTGGCATTGGGCACGTACAGGGACTTCAGCTGCTCCGGATTGGCGCGGTAGCGCTCATCGGCCTGGACGAAGATGCGGCGAACCCTGCCGGCATCGAAGGTGTCATTGACATAGAAGGAGCCGATGTTGAAGCTGAACGTCTGCATCGCCGTGCCGTAGTCGACCCCGAGGGCCGCCATGCGGTCGCGGTCGACGAGGATCTGCAGCTGGGGGGCCTCGGGGGAGAACTGGGTGAACACCCGATCGAACAGACCGCTCTGGTTGGCCTTGCTGACCAGCTGGGTGGCCGCCGCGAAGAAATCGGCCGAGGAAAGCGCACCCCCACTGCGGTTGAGCATCTGCATCTCGAAGCCCGCCCCGGTGCCGTAGCCGGGGATGGCGGGGGGTTCGACGACGATGATGCGGGCCTCCTGGATCACCGACAGCTTGCGGTTCAGCCGCTGGGTGATCGACGCCACCGACTGCTCATCGGAGGTCCGATCGTCCCAGTTGCGGGTGCCGAAGAAGAACAGGCCCCGGTTGGGGGCGTTGCCATCGAGGCTGGCGCCGCTGAACACCGCCGCCGTGGTGATGTCCTTCTCGCTGCGCAGGATTTCCGCCACCCGCTGGTTGATGCGGCGCGTCGTCTCCAGGGAGGCGCCGTCAGGGCCCTGGACAATGCCGATGGCGTAGCCCTGGTCTTCGACTGGCACGAAGCCTGTCGGGATCGAGGTGAAGGCGAAACCGGTGAGCACGATGCCGCCGGCCAGCAGGGCCATGATCAGCCGGCGCTTGCCCAGCACCCAGGCCAGACCGGCGTGGTAGCGCCGCTCAACGCCGGCATAGATGACGTTGAAGCGGCGGAAGATGAACGGGGCACCCCAGCCGAGCAGCCCGCCGATCAGCGTGTAGACCAGCACCTCCAGCGGGCTGTTCAGCTGCCCCAGCATCACGGCCGCGACGGCACCGCCGATGGCGAAGGGCAGCCGCAGCGGCAGGCGGGTGAGCAGGTGCAGGCCGAAGCCGATCGCCGCGGCCAGGGCCAGAACGCCGAGGGCCACCAGGATGCCGCCGCCGCTGGCCAGCAGCCCGTAGACGAAACCGATGAACACACCGGAAATCGCATAGGTGCGGCGGCTGGGCGGCTCACTCTCCCGGGCCAGCAGCAGGGCCGAAAGCATCGGCGAGAAGGTGAGGGCGTTGAAGGTGGAGATCAGGATCGAGAAGATGATCGTGGCGGCGAACTGCTTGTAGATCGTCCCGGTGGCTCCGGGGAAGAACAGCACCGGCACGAACACCGCGAACAGCACCAGGGAGGTGGCGATCACCGCGCCGAACAGCTCGTCCATGGTGGCCTTGGCGCTCTCCAGGGCACTGAGGCCGGAGCCCTTCTTGGTGGAGGTGTCCTCGATCACGGTGATGGCGTCATCCACCACCAGGCCCGTCGCCAGCACCAGGCCGAACAGGGTGAGCTGGTTGAGGGTGAAGCCGAAGGCCTGCACGAACAGGAAGGTGCCCACCAGGGCCACCGGAATGGCGATGGCCGGCACCAGGGTGGCCTTCCAGTTCTGCAGAAACAGGAACAGGATCAGCACCACCAGCACCACCGCCTCCCGCAGGGCGGTGGTGACTCCTTCGATCGAGGCCTCGACGAATTCGGTGTTGTCGTAGATCTTCTGGATCGTCATCCCGACCGGCAAGGTCTCGGCGAACTCCTTGATCACCTCCTCAACCCCGTTGGAGACATCGAGGGCGTTGCTGCCGGTGAGCTGATAGACCGCCATGCCCACCGAAGGGACACCGCGCAGGTCGGTGGCCTCGATGTCGAAGGATTCACCCCCGAGCGTCACCCGACCCACGTCCCGCAGACGCACCAGGCCACCGTCGGCGGTGGAGCGCAGGATCATCGAGCCGAATTCCTCCGTAGTCCGCAGCCGGCCCTGCAGCTGCACGGTGAGGGTGAACTGCTGGCCCTCGGGGGAGGGGGCACCGCCGATGCGGCCCACGGGCACCAGCCGGTTCTGGCTGCGCAGGGCCGCCACCACATCAGCGGCGGAAAGCTTGTTGGCGGCCAGGCGGTCCGGATCCAGCCAGAGGCGGAAGGCCAGCTGCCGGTTGCCGAAATAGGTGAGCTCACCGACACCGGGCACCCGCCGCACCGCATCGGTGAGGTTCTGATCCAGCAGGCCGCTGATGGTCTCGAGGCTGTACTGGTTCTTCGGATCTTCGCTGGTGAAGTTGTAAACGAGCAGGATCGAGTTCGAGGCCTTGTTGACCGTGATGCCCGATTGCCGCACCTCCTCCGGCAGGCTCGGCTGTGCCAGGGACACCCTGTTCTGGACGTTCACCTGGTTGATGTCACCGTCGCTGCCGCTGGCGAAGGTGACGGAGATGGAGCTGGAGCCATCGGCCGCACTGGTGGAGGTAATGAACTCCATGTTCTGCACCCCGTTGATCTGCTGCTCGAGCACGCTGGTGACGCCCTGCTCGACGCTGACCGCGTCAGCCCCCACGTAGCGGGAGGTGACCCGCACCGTGGGCGGGGCGATGTCCGGCAGGCTCTCGATCGGCAACAGCGGAATCGCGATCAGGCCGGCGATCACGATCAACAGGCTGCACACCGTGGTGAGCACCGGCCTGAGGATGAACGTGTTCGAAGGAGACATCAGGCTGGACTCAGTTGACCTTGACGGGCGCGCCGTTGCGGAGGTTGATCAGGTTGGTGGTGATCACGCGGGTGCCGGGCTGGAGTCCCCTGAGCACCGGATAGCGGTTGTTCTGCAGGGGGCCCAGCTGCACCGGGGTCTGGAGGGCGAAGCTGGTGCCGGCGGGGAGCTTGCGGGCCACGGCAAGGTCGGTGCGGCCGGGGCGCCGTTCCAGATCGGCCAGGCTGCCCACCTCGTAGACGAAGCTCTGGCCGGAGACCTGGGTGACGGCGGCGAAGGGAACCGAGAGCTCCTGGCGACTGTCGAGCACCAGGCGGGTGCGGGTGCGCAACCCGGTGCGCAGAACCCCGCCCGGATTGGCGAACTCGGCCTTGGCCAGCAGGGACTGGGTGCCGGCCACCACACCCGGATCGAGGGAGCCCACCACCCCCTGGGCCATCGGCTTGTTGGTGGCCGGATCCATGAGGATCACCGTCTGCCCCACCCGCAGCCGGCTGGAGAACACCGCCGGCACATCCACCCGGGCCATCAGCCGGTCGTTGCGGATGATCGTGGTGAAGGGATCGCCGGCGGCGATCACATCCCCGAGCTTCACCTGCACATCCCCCACGGTCCCGGCGATGGGCGCCTTGAGATCGCGGAAGGCCAGGTCGGCCCGGCGCGCCACCAGGTCCTGCCGTGAGGAGAGGTAGCGCTGGCGGAATTCGTCCCGCTGGAAAGCGCTGGCGGCCCCCTGCCGCACCAGATACTCGTAGCGCTCGTAGTTGAGCTTGTTGGTCTGGACCTCCGCCTCCAGGCGGGCCACATCGGCGCGGGCCTGGGCCTGATCGAGCACCAGCAGGATCTGACCGACGGCCACCTTGTCGCCCTGGCCCACCAGCAGCCGCTCGATCCGTCCGCCGGCCTGGGCCGCCAGCCGCACCTCCTCGATGGCTTCGAGGGTGCTGACGGTGTCGACGTTGTCGGTGAAGGCGGCCAGGGTGGCCGGCTCGGCACGCACCGACAGCGGTGGTCGGCCAGGGGGAGCTTCCGCCTGGCAGGCCCCCAGCAGGGCCGCGCAGAAAAGGGCGGCGGCAGCGGGCAAGGCGTTGAGGGAGCGTCGCAGGCGCCCCGTGGATGCCCCGGGAAGAGGCGGCCTGCTCGGATGGCCGATCACGGGTTCAGCGACGGACAAGGCTTCCGCCAGACCGTACCGCTCCGGAGGCTCTCCCGGCGAGATGATGGGGCGGTGAGTGATCTGTTCTGGCATCAGGGCGAGCAGGCCAGGCGCAGGATCGCCCCGCTGGCCGACCGGCTGCGGCCGCGCAGCCTCGACGACTTCGTGGGCCAGGCGGCGATCCTGGGTCCGGGGCGTCTCCTGCGCCGCGCCATCGCCGCCGACCGGGTCGGCAACCTGATCCTGCACGGCCCCCCCGGCACCGGAAAGACGACGCTGGCGCGGATCATCGCCGGCAGCACCCGGGCCCACTTCAGCAGCCTCAACGCCGTGCTGGCGGGGGTGAAGGACCTGCGCGCCGAGGTGGACGCCGCCAAGCAGCGGCTGGAGCACCACGGCCTGCGCACGATCCTGTTCATCGATGAGGTGCACCGCTTCAACAGCGCCCAGCAGGACGCCCTGCTGCCCTGGGTGGAGAACGGCACCGTCACCCTGATCGGCGCCACCACCGAAAACCCCTACTTCGAGGTCAACAAGGCCCTGGTCAGCCGCTCGCGCCTGTTCCGCCTCCAGCCCCTGGAGCCGGAAGACCTGCGCCTGCTGCTGGAGCGGGCCCTGGCCGATCCGGAACACGGCTACGGCCAGCGCCGCGTCGAGCTCTCCGAGGAAGCGGGCGCCCACCTGCTGGACGTGGCGGGGGGCGATGCCCGCAGCCTGCTCAACGCCCTCGAGCTGGCGGTGGAGACCACCGAAGCCGAGGCCGACGGTGTGATCCGCATCGACCTGGCCATCGCCGAGGAATCGATCCAGCAGCGGGCGGTGCTCTACGACAAGCAGGGGGATGCCCACTTCGACACGATCAGCGCCTTCATCAAGTCGATCCGGGGTTCCGACCCCGATGCGGCCCTGTTCTGGCTGGCGCGGATGGTGGAGGCCGGCGAGAACCCACGCTTCATCCTGCGGCGCCTGCTGATCTCCGCCGGTGAGGACATCGGCCTGGCCGATCCCCAGGCAATGGTGGTGGTGGAGGCGTGCGCCGCGGCCTTCGACCGGGTCGGGCTGCCGGAGGGGCTCTACCCCCTGGCCCACGCCACCCTCTACCTGGCCGGCACCGAGAAGAGCAACAGCAGCCTCGGCTTCTTCGATGCGGTGAAGGCGGTGCGCGAAGCCCGGCGCCAGCAGGTGCCCGCCCATCTGCGCGATGCCAACCGGGACGGCCAGGCCTTCGGCGATGGGGTGGGCTACCGCTACCCCCACGCCTATGCCGACCACTGGGTGGCCCAGCAGTACCTGCCCCAGTCCCTGCAGGGGGAGGTGTTCTGGCAGCCGGGGGCCCTGGGCTGGGAAGGGGGACTGCGCAAACGGCTGCAGCAGCGCCGGGCCGCCCAGCTGGCCGCCGCGGCCGAAACGGCCGCCGACGACCGCGGCGACCTGCTCAGCAGCAGCCCGGACGATCCCCTGCTCAACCGCTGGCTGCAGCGCCAGGCCGGGGCCGAGGGCGAGCGGCTCGACCGCCTGCGCCGACGGTTCTGGGAGGAGGCCGCCATCGGCCGCCTCGACCGGGTGCTGGTGCTGGAGGCCCACTCCCTGCTCTGGGCCCTCGATCCGCTGGAGGCGGCCAGCGAGGGGGAGGTGGTGCTGGCCACGCCATCGGCGGCCGTGCTCGATCGCCTGCAGGCCCAGCTGCAGCTGCTGGATCAGCTGCGGCGCCCCCGTCTGCTGGCCGCGGCCCCGGAGGGGCCCGAACCGCTCCAGGCCCAGCTGGAGCCGTGGCCCAAAGAGGAGGGGCGCTTCGAGTGGATCGCGGCGCGCCAGCCGTGGCGTGGCTGCACGGCGGAGCAGCGGCGGGCCTGGCTGGAGCTGCTCACGGCCCTGGCGGCCCCCGGTGCCCGGGCCCGGTTGCTGTTCACCCATCCCCTGCTGGGGCCGGCGGGGAGCCTGCGCGCCCTGGTGGGACGCAGCGCCACCGGCGCGACGCCGGCTGTGCTCGAGACGGCGGCCGAGCTGGAACGGGAGTGGCTGGCGGCCGACGCCGATCAGGCCGATCGCGTGCAGGAGGGCCTGGAATCCCTCGGCTGGAGCGTGCAGCGACGCTTCTGGGAGGAGGCCCTCGAGCTGCCCCTCAGCGACGCCCTGCTGGAGCGCTGGTTCGGCAAGGGGGCCAGCTACCGGAAGCAGCTGACCCCGGCGGTGGCTGCCGCTGGCCGCAGGACCCTCGAAGCCCTGTTCCGGGAGCGGCGCGGGGCCTCCCTTCCCCAGCCCCTGGGGCACACCCTGCTGCTGGCCCATCGCCGCACTGGGCCATGAGGAGGGCGCCATGAAGAAGGGCCATGAAAAAAGCCCCGGCGAGGCCGGGGCGACAGGTGTGGGGGGAGAAGGTCTCCCCCGGTGAATCACCAGAGGCCGCGGACGGGCTGATCCATCATCGGAGCGGGAGCAGGGGTGGTCTCGCGGACCATGGCGACGGGGTCGGCCATCTGGTTGGCCTGGATGCAGGCGGGCAGGAAGACGTACCAGGAGAGCAGGGAGGTGCACTGGGCGGTGCCGGGTGCGCAACGACCCTCGGCGCAGATGTTCTGCGCACCGGTGTAGGTGTTGCAGAAATCAGCAAGACGGAAGTCGGTGGGCAGGGCCGTCATGATGCCGGCCGAGGAGATCGAGCCGTCCTTGGCATCGGAGATGATCGCCGAACGCAGAGCCTGAACCGCATAGGTGTTCATGCTGTAGTACGGGAAGTAGCTGTTGGTGGCGTTCTTGAGGAACTTCACCCCCGCATCGGAGTAGAGGAAGCGGGACACGCCGACCAGATTGACCGAGTAGGTCTTGGTCATGCCCGACTTGACTTCGTCGGAGGTCCAGCCGGAGCGGGCCAGGCCGCCTTCCAGACCGCGATCGGTGATGTCGCCGGAGCCAAGGAACGTATCGAAGGCGGCCTGGTTGGTGGACCACACGGCACCGCCGGTGTTCCAACGGACAGGCAGATCGTTGTCCACGGCCGCGGAGGCGGGAAGCACGGAGGCCGAGACGGCCGTTCCCACAAAGAGACCGGCGAGAATTCTCTTGAACACGGGAGGCGATGTTGACTTCGCTATCAACCTAAGCATTGAAGGTGATTCTGCCTACATCTCGTGTGCAGTTTCTTTGCCTCTCCACACAGAACGGCAAGCGGCACCCCCGGCCGTGGCCCTCGGGTGTGGGACTCCGAGCCTGGGGGTGACCCGGCGGGAGACCCCATCCAGGAGCTTGCCCCTAGGGTGAAGTGGTTGTCATTCGCTCCAAGGTTCGACCCATGGCCCTGCAGGTGGGAGATCCAGCCCCCGATTTCACCCTCCCCGATCAGACCGGTGAGGCCGTCTCCCTCGCCGGGCTGAGGGGCCAGCGGGTGGTGATCTACTTCTATCCAAAGGACGACACGCCGGGCTGCACCAAGGAGGCCTGCAACTTCCGCGACCGCTGGAGCGCCTTCGAAACCCATGGCATCCGGGTGCTGGGGATCAGCAAGGACGGCGCGACCAGCCACGGCAAGTTCGTCGCCAAGTACGACCTGCCCTTCACCCTGCTGACCGACGCCGAGCCCTGTCCCGTGGCCGAGGCCTACGGCAGCTATGGGCTCAAGAAGTTCATGGGCAAGGAGTACATGGGCATGATGCGGCACACCTTCGTCGTCGACGCCGAGGGCAAGCTGGAGCGCATCTATCTCAAGGTGAAGGCCGAGGAGATGGCCGATCAGATCCTCGAGGACCTGGGCCTGGCCTGAGCCGCGCCCTCCGGCGCAGCGGGGCGCAGGGCCACCAGGGCCTCCAGACAGAGCTCGGGGTGGTGCGTCAGGGCGTCCTCCCCCAGCTCCGGCCATCGCCGCAGCAGCGGCAGCAGGGCGGGCCCGTCACCGCCGGTGAGCACGATCCGGCAGCCCGGCTCCTGCGCCCGGGCCTGGCGCCCGGCCTCCCGCACCGCGGCCGCCAGACCCTCCACCACCCCCCGTCGCATCGCCTCCTCCGTGGCCAGCGGCCACGCCTCGGCGCCGGCCGCCAGGTCCCCCTCCAGGGTGGGCAGCCCCGCGGTGCCCGACCCCATGGCCGCCAGCTGCAGCGCGCCCCCCGCCATCAGCCGGCCGCCGGCGAAGCAGCCCCGGCCGTCCACCCGGGTGAGACTCAGCACCGTACCCGCATCGGCCACCAGCACCGGGCCGTCGCTCAGCCGGGCCGCCCACCAGCCCGCCAGGGCCCGGTCGATGCCGAGCCAGGGGGGTGATCCGGCCAGGGGCACGTCCTCCAGCTGCAGCCGTGACGCGGCTGGCAGGGCAGCCTCCGGGGGCACCGCACCCACCGCCGCCCAGGCCAGGGGCGGCTCCACGGCCGAGGTCGGCGGCGGCAGGTGCACGAACCGCAGACCCGCCTCGGTCGGCCCGCCCTCGCCGCTCTCCCCGCCGTCCCCGTCGGCCAGGGCCCAGTGCCAGCGGCTGTTGCCGATCAGCAGCCAGCGGGGCTGGCGCCCCGGCACCTCAGATGCCCTCGCCCATCAGGCCCGGGAGGTGAATACCGCACTCCTGCTGCAGCCCGCCGAAGCGGGTGGCCCGGCCGTTGGTGGTGCCGTCGTCGGGGGCGCTGGTGTGCCAGTCGCCGACGGTGGAATAGCCCTGCTCGAACAGCGGATGCTGGGGCAGGTCGTGCTCCTGCATGTAGTAGTAGACGTCGCGACGGCTCCAGGTGAGCAGGGGCCGCAGCGACCAGCGCTGCCGCACCGGATCCAGGCAGTTCATGGCGCCGCGATGGTCGGTCTGGCGGGCCCGCACCCCGCTGGCCCAGCAATGCACCTGCAGCCGCTCCAGGCCCCGGTCGAGGGGTTCGACCTTGCGGATGCGGTTGTAGGTGCGCATGTCTTCAGGCGCCCCCGTCTCCCACAGCCGGCCATGCAGAGCCTCCATCCGGGCCGGGCTCATGTCGGCCTGAAGCACCTGCAGATCCAGCTTGAGGCGATCGCAGAGCTGGTCGGCGTAGCGGTAGGTCTCGGGGGGCAGGTAGCCGGTGTCGACCCAGAGCACCGGGATCGCGGGCCAGGCACCGGAGCCGTCGAGGGCGCTGACCATGTGCAGCATCACGGCCGACTGGATGCCGAAGCTGGTGGTGACGGCGAAGTGGCCGGCGAACGCCTCCTGGGCCCAGCGCATCCGCCCGATCGCATCGAGGGGATCGAGGCCCGCCCGGGCAGCATCGAGATCGATGGCGGCGCCATGGCGATCGCGGGGCAGAGCCTCCAGAGCCGCATTCAGGTCCGCCGCACCGCCCGCGGGGCTGGTGGACGCCGTGGTGGACGCCGTGACAGGGATGGACACCATGGACCCATCATCGCCCTTCGGCGATCCGGTCGATGTGGTTAGGGTGACGCCATGCAAGGGCACCCGAATCCGGCCCGGAATCCGGCCCAGAACAACGTTGTCATCGTCGGGGGTGGCTTCGGCGGCCTGTACACCGCCCTGGCCCTGGCCCAGCGGAAGCAGCATCCCCCCGTCCTGCTGATCGAGCCGAACGACCGCTTCCTGTTCCTGCCGCTTCTCTACGAGCTGCTGAGTGGGGAGCTCCGCGGCTGGGAGATCGCCCCCCGCTACGACGGCCTGCTGGCCGGCCGCGGCCTGGCCTGGCTGCAGGACCGGGTGGAGCGGATCGACGCCGATGGCCATCGGCTGCACACCGCCGGCGGCCGCACCATCCCCTACGGCCGCCTCGTCATCGCCACGGGGGCCGAGAGCAACACCTTCGCGGTACCTGGGGCCGATCGCCACTGCCTGGGCTTCCGCAGCCTGGCCGATGTGGAGCGGCTCCAGCGCCTGCTGGCCGAGCTCAGACAGCAGCGCAGGCCCCTGCAGCGCATCGCCGTGGTCGGAGCCGGTCCGACCGGGGTGGAGCTGGCCTGCAAGCTCGCCGACATGGCCGAGGGCAGCGCTGTGATCGAACTGATCGAGCAGGGTCCGCAGCTGCTGCCCCAGGCCAGGGCCTTCAACCGGGAACAGGCCGCCCTGGCCCTGCGGCGCCGTGATGTGCGGCTGCGTACCCGCACCCAGGTGGAGGCGGTCGAGGCCGAGGCGATCACGCTCCGGTGCCAACCGGACGGGGACAGCCCCGCCCACGCCGAAACCCTCGCCGTGCGGGCAGTGGTCTGGACGGCCGGACTCAGCTTCCGTGCCCCACGGATCGACCCCGCTCCCGCCTGCGACAGCCGCGGCCGCCTGCTCTGCGGGCCCGATCTGCGCCTGCTGGAGCACTCCGATCTCTTCGTGGCTGGCGATCTGGCCGCCCCGGTCGACCCGGAGGACACGGCCGTCGAGGGCCCCGGTCCCGGCGCCCCCTCCACGGCCCAGGTGGCCTTCCAGCAGGCCCCGGTGCTGGCCGCCAACCTGATCCGCTCCCTGGCGGGCGAACCGCTGGAACCCTTCCACTGGAAGGATCTGGGCGAAATGATGAGCCTCGGCGTCGGCGAAGCCAGCCTCACCGGCTCCGGCGTCACCCTGGCCGGGCCGGCCGCCTACCAGCTGCGGCGCCTGGCCTACCTGACCCGCCTGCCTGGCCGGTCCCATCAGCTGCGGGTGGCCGCCGGCTGGCTGGCCGACTGGACACCATGACGGCGACGCCCGCTGCAGCGCCCCCCTGGCCCCGGCCCCGCGGTCTGCTGCTCGATGCCATGGGCACCCTGATCGGCCTGCGCTCGCCGGTCGGGGCCACCTATGCCGCCGTGGCCGCCGAGCACGGCATCGATGTGGCCCCCGCGGCCATCGACCGGGCCTTCCCGGGCGTGCTGCGGCAGGCCCCTCCCCTGGCCTTCCCCGGCCTCGAGGGCGACCGCCTGCTGGAGGCCGAGCGCGGCTGGTGGGGGGAGCGCATCGACGCCGTGCTGGCGGCGGCCGGCGGGAGCGATGCGCCGGCCCCCACGGCCCTGCACCACGCCCTGTTCGATCGCTTCGCCGACCCCTCCCTCTGGCGCGTCTACCCCGATGTGCCGGCGGTGCTGCGCCGCTGGCACGGGGCGGGGCTGCGCCTGGCCGTGGTCAGCAACTTCGACCGTCGCCTGCAGCCGTTGCTGGAGGGCCTGGGCCTGGCCGATCTGTTCGCGACGGTGGTGGTCTCCAGCAGCGCCGGGGCCGCCAAGCCATCGCCCCAGCCTTTCAGGATCGCGCTGGAGTCCCTGGGGCTGAGCGCCTCCCAGGTCTGGCACGTGGGCGACAGCCCGGAGGATGGGGCCGGGGCCAGGGCCGCCGGGGTGCGCTGCCTCCTGGTGCGGCGTCCTTGAGACAGGGGGTGCTGGCCGGCAGGACGGCGGGCCTGCGGCCCGCCGAGCGGCGGCGGCTGGAGCAGATCTGTCACCGGCGCCACCCCGCCGATGCGATCGCCGACCTGCTCACCCTGCAGCGCCTGGCGGTCGAGGGTCGGGGCCTGGAGCTGCCCCTGACCCTGGTGGTGGATGGCCGCGGCCTCTGCCGGCTGCTGTGGGTGGGGGAACTGGACCACGCCGCCCGCCTGCTGGAGAAACTTCCCGGCCCCTCCCGGCGCCAGGGCCACAACCTGCGCCTGCTCACCTGCGCCGGGGCCGGACGCCAGGCCCAGCTGCAGCCCTCCCCCCAGGAGGCCGTGGTGGGCATGGACCTGGCCCCGGACCTGTGGCTGCGCTTCGGCCAGCAACCGGAGGCCGGCGGACGCTGGCCGGCGGCCATCCACACCCCCGCCGCCAGCGGCGACCGCGCCTGGCAGGGCGTCCTGGAGGGGGATCTGGCCGACCTCTGCGACCACGATCCCGCCGCCCTCGTCAGCGAGGAGGCGCCGGCCGCCGCGGCCCCGGCCCCGACCCCGGACGGCCCCGAGCGGGTGCTGCTGCTGGTGCAGACCAGCGGCGACCGGGCCCTGAGCGACCGTCGCATCGCCGAACTGGAGGGTCTGGTGCGCAGCGCCGGCGCCGTGCCGGTGGGGCGGGTGGAGCAGCGCCGCCAGGGCCCCGCCACCCGGAACCCCTGGGGGGAGGGCAAGCTGCGGGAGGCGGCCCTGGAGGCCCGCCGCGTCGGCGCCAGCCTGGTGGTGGCCGACCGGGAACTGACGCCGGCCCAGGCCCGGGACATGGAGAACCTGCTCGATCTGTCGGTGAGCGACCGCAGCGAACTGATTCTCGACATCTTTGCCCAGCGGGCCGCCAGCGGGGCCGGACGCCTGCAGGTGGAGCTGGCCCAGCTGCGCTACCGCCTGCCGCGGCTCACCGGCCGCGGCCTGAGCCTGTCGCGGCAGGGGGGCGGCATCGGCACCCGGGGCCCGGGCGAGACCCAGCTGGAGAAGGACCGGCGCGCCATCGCCCGCCGCATCGAACGGCTGCAGCGGGAGGTGCAGCGGCTGGGGGACCACCGGGCCCGGCTGCGCCAGGGCCGGCGCGACCTGCCGAAGGTGGCCCTCGTGGGCTACACCAATGCGGGCAAGAGCTCCCTGCTCAACGCCCTCACGGGGGCCAGCGGCCCGCAGGCGGTGCTGGCCGAGGACAAGCTCTTCGCCACCCTCGATCCCACCACCCGCCGGATCGGGTGGGGGGGAAGCGGCGGCGACCCGCTGCTGGTCACCGACACGGTGGGATTCATCCGGGAGCTGCCGCCCCAGCTGATGGAGGCCTTCCGTTCCACCTTCGAGGAGGCCCTCGACGCCGACGGGCTGCTGATCGTGGTGGACCTGGCGGATCCGGCCTGGCCCGAGCAGCTCGCCACCGTCCAGACCATCCTCGATTCCCTCAACGCCACCATCCCCCGGCGGGTGGTCGGCAACCAGATCGACCGCTGCGCCAGCGGCGAGCTGGAGCGGGCCAGGGCCCTGGAACCGGGCATGCTGTTCGTCTCAGCCACCGCCGACCTGGGCCTGCAGCACCTGCTCCAGGAGCTGCAGGCCTGGACCGCCGCGGCCACGACCGACGCCCCCGCTGCTGTGCCAGCATCAGCCGGCGCCAATTTCTCTCCCATGACCCTGCAACTGGGCGACACCGTTCCCGATTTCACTCAGGAGTCCCAGCTCGGCCCGATCAACCTCTACGACTTTGCCGGCGACAGCTGGGTGGTGCTCTTCTCCCATCCCGCCGACTACACCCCCGTCTGCACGACCGAACTGGGTGAGGTCTCCCGGCTGCGGGCCGAATGGGAGAAGCGGAATGTCAAAACCATCGCCCTGAGCGTGGATTCCGCCGAGAGCCACAAGGGCTGGATCGGCGACATCAACGAGACCCAGAACACCACGGTCGACTACCCGATCCTGGCGGACAGCGACAAGAAGGTGAGCAGCCTCTACGGCATGATTCATCCCAATTCCCTCAGCAACCTCACGGTGCGCTCGGTGTTCATCATCGACCCCAAGAAAAAGCTGCGCCTGCAGATCACCTACCCCGCCAGCACGGGCCGGAACTTCGATGAGATCCTGCGGGTGATCGATTCCCTGCAGCTCACCGACCACCACCAGGTGGCCACGCCGGTGAACTGGAAGGAGGGTGATGACTGCGTCGTGGTGCCGTCGATCCCCACCGACGAGGCCCGGGCGAAGTTTCCCAAGGGTGTCACCGAGATCCGCCCCTACCTGCGGATGACCCCCCAGCCCAACAAATGAATCGACGGCAGAGTTGGCGGCACCGGCTGACGGTGCCGCAGTTCACGGTGGTCACCGGCCTGCTGGTGATCACCTTCGGCACTCTGCTGCTCGCCAGTCCGCTCTGCTCCAGCGATGAGGTGGGCCTCTGGGAGGCCCTCTTCACGGTCACCTCGGCCATCACCGTCACCGGCCTGTCGATCGTCGACGTGGGGGCCGAGCTCACCTTCCCGGGCCAGGTGACCCTGGCCGGGCTGATCCTCACCGGTGGTCTGGGCCTGATGGCGATCACCACCTTCCTGCAGGGCTTCGTCCAGGGGCGTTCCGGCCTGCGCCAGCGCCTCGACAAGGGCCGTGCCCTGGATGATTTCGGCGTCGGGGGCATCGGGCCCACCCTCAACCAGATCCTCCTGATCGCCGGCATCGTCATCGGCATCGGCACGCTGACGCTCTACAACTTCGGCTTCACCGATATTCCAGACAAGGGCCAGCGGCTCTGGGCCTCCCTGTTCCACTGCATCAGCGCCTACAACAACGCCGGTTTCGGGCTCTGGCGCGACAATCTGGTCGGTTATCGCAGCCAGCCCGTCGTCAATGCGGTGATCGGCCTGCTGATCGTGATGGGCGGCATCGGCTGGCGGGTCACCAACGACATCTGGGTCAACCGCTTCCGGCTGGCCCGCATCCGACGCCTCAGCCTGCACACCCGCCTCGTCATCCGCACCACGATCCTGCTGATCGTGGTGGGGGCGGTGGGCCTGCTGTTCACCGAGCACTTCGCCACCGAAGGGATGGTGGAGCAGCTGAGTCTCTGGGACAAACTGCAGGTGACGATCTTCCAGTCGATCACCACCCGCACCGCCGGCTTCAACACCGTGCCCCTGACCCTGGAGACAATCTCCGATTCGGGGCTGCTGCTGATGATCATGCTGATGTTCATCGGCGCCAGCCCCGGCGGCACCGGAGGCGGCATCAAGACCACCACCTTCGCTGCCCTGATCGCCGCCACCCGCTCCACCCTGCGCGGCCACGACGAAGTGGTGGTGCGCAACCGGGAGATCCCCGCCAAGGTGATTCTCAAGGCGGTCGGTGTCACCCTCGGATCGGGCCTGTTCATCCTGCTGATGGCCCTGCTGCTGGGGCTCGGCAACACCACCGCCGGCACCCCCGGCAGCGAGGCCTTCACCTTTCTGGAGAAGCTGTTCACCTGTGTTTCCGCCTTCGGCACCGTGGGCCTCGACGTCGGGGTCACCAGTCAGCTCAACCGCTGGGGCCAGCTGGTGCTGATGGTGGGGATGTTCGTGGGCCGGATCGGTATTCTCCTTCTGCTCTCTGCCGTCTATGGCAGCCGGCCCCAGAATCGGGTGGGTTTTCCCCGCGAGGAGCTCTACATCTGAACCCGGTCCCCTTCGTTCACCGGCCCATTCCCGTTGCGTCGTCGTCTTCATGAACCAGTGGTGGCAGTGGCAGGGCAGCGAGTCCGACACCTCCAACAGCTACGCCGTGATCGGCGTCGGCCGCTTCGGCAGTGCCGTGTGCAAGGAGCTCCTGCGCCACGGGGCCGAGGTGCTGGCGGTCGACCTCAACCAGCGGGCCATCGATGAACTGCGCCAGATGGATCCGGCCATCGAGGCCCGCGTGGTGGATTGCACCGACGAGGAGGCCCTGAGGGCCGCCGGCGCCCTCGACGTGGGCACGGTGGTGGTGGCGATCAGCGAGCCGATCGCGGCCAGCATCACGGCCACCCTGATCGTCAAGGACAGCGAAGGCAGCCGGGTCCAGCAGGTGATCGCCAGGGCCACCAGCGATCTGCACGAGAAGATGCTGCGGCGCGTCGGCGCCGACAAGGTGGTCTTCCCCTCGAAGATGCAGGGGACCCGCCTGGGCATGGAGCTGGTCCGGCCCAACCTGCTGGAGCGGCTGCGGCTGGACGACCGCAACAGCATCGAGGAGATCAAGGTTCCCGGCTCCTTCGTCGGCCAGTCGCTGCGGGATCTGAACCTGCGCAAGAACTACAACGTCAGCGTGCTGGCGGCGGGCCCCGCCAACCAGCTCACGGTCAACCCGCCCGCCTCCCATGTGCTCAACGCCTCCGAGCTGCTGGTGGTGATGGGCAGCAGCGAAGCCCTTGAGGCCCTGCCTTCCCACTGATTCCCTTGCGAAGGACAGCCATGCGGGTGCTGGGGCTGATGAGCGGCACCAGCGCCGACGGCATCGATGCGGTGCTGGTGAACCTGGAGGGTCGCCCGGCCCGGCCGCGCTGGCGCATCCTCGCCAGTGCCCACACCCCCTACCCGGCGGACCTGCGCGAGCGGCTCGTGGCCGTCGGTCAGGGGGTGCCTCTGGACGCCGAGGCCCTGCTGCATTTGGCCGAGGAGCTCACCGAGCACCAGGCCCTGGCCGCCCGCGCCTGCGATTCCGAAGGCCGGGCCGAACTGGTGGGTTGCCACGGCCAGACCCTCTGGCACCGCCCGCCGGAGGGGGAGCGCCGCGGGGCCAGCTGGCAGCTGCTGCAGGGGCCGCTGCTGGCGGAGCTGCTGGGGAGGCCGGTGGTGTTCGACTTCCGCAGCATCGATCTGGCCCTGGGCGGCCATGGCGCCCCCCTGGTGCCGGCGACCGACGACGCCCTGCTGGGAAGGATCGGCGGCTGGCGGGCCCTGCTCAACCTGGGGGGGATCGCCAATCTCACCCTGCTGCCTCCCCCCGCCGGTCCCGACCGCAAGGCGCCGGTGCTGGGCTGGGACTGCGGCCCGGCCAACACGCTCCTGGATCTGGCGGTGGCCCGCTTCAGCGGCGGTCGGCTGAGCTTCGATGCCGACGGGGCCTGGGCGCGGCAGGGCCGCATCGACGAGGAACGGCTGCAGCAATGGCTCCGGGAGCCCTACCTCCAGGCCGCGCCGCCCAAGTCCACGGGCCGGGAGCTGTTCGGGGCCGCCGATCTCGATCGGCGCCTGGCGGAGCTCGGCGCCGATGTGGAGCCGGCCGATGCCCTGGCCACCCTGACGGCCTTCAGTGCGGCGGTGGTGGGCCAGGACCTGGCGCGCCCCCAACGCCCACGGCCGCTGGAGCTGCTGGTGGCCGGCGGGGGCACCCGCAACGGCTTCCTGATGGAGCAGCTGCGGCGGCGCTGCCACGGCACGGCGGTGCTGCCGCTGGCCAGCCAGGGCATCGCCGATGACCAGCGGGAGGCCCTGGCCTTCGCCCTGCTGGCCTGGTGGCGGCACCACGGCCATCCGGGCTCGCTGCCCTCGGTCACCGGGGCCCGGCGGGCCGCCGTGCTGGGCGTGATGGCCCTGCCGCCGCCGTCAGGGGGCTGAGGGGGGCTGGCGCAGGCGCAGCCGGCGGGGCGCACCCCGCAGCCGACGGGTGCCGGCCTGCTCCTGCTGCTCGAGCTCGCGGCGGAAGCGATCGGCGGCGACGGCGGGCCCGAGTGGGTAGGGCGCCGCGGCCGGCTCGGGGGGACGCTGCCGCTCCAGCCGTTCCACCCCCTGCTGGATCAGCACCTTGGCCATGTTGCTGACCGTGCGCGACTCGCTCTCCGCCAGGGCCGCCAGCCGGGCGCAGAGCTCCTCCGGCAGGACGACCTGGATCCGCGGCGACTTGGGCTTGCCGCTGGAGGAGGTCTGACGGGTGGGCACGGTGCCTCTGGGTGGGGGCCGAAGAGAGGGTGCCGCTGGGATCCGGCGGGATAGGAAAAAGTGTACAGTGACCGTCATGGGTAGTATCCAAAAGTAGGGTTGTGGACCATCCCGCCCCCTCGGGATCCCCTTCTCCAGCTCCAGACCGGCCCAAGCCCAGCCCAGAACCAGTCCCAGGCCCAAGCCCACCTGCTCCACGCCCCCGTCCCCACCCCGTCCTCTCCGACGGCCCACCGGCCGCTTCCGCCATGGCCCGCACCACCCAGTCCCGTCCGACCGCTTCCGAGACCCCCCTGCAGCCCAAGACCCGCCAGAGCCGGCGGCGGAGCACGGCGGAACGCAGCGATGTGCTGGTGTCGGCCGTGATCAGCACCTACCTGCTCACCCATCTGCACCATGTGCTGCAGCGGGCCGAGTTCGGCGCCCAGCAGGAGGGGCGCCAGTCCCTGGCCGCCAACTACGCCCAGCTGCGCAAGGTGCTCTGCCTCGATGCCCGCAGCATGGAGGACGCCTCCGCCAGCGGCGCCGAGGAGGACACCAGTCCCCGCGCCGCCTGATCCGCTGCGCACCCTCCCTCACGAACCACCCGCAAGGGGCTGCGCCCACGGCCCCGGTGCCCATAAGGTCAGGAAAGAATCCCGGCCAGGATGACCACCAGCAACGCCACCGGCAACGCAGCAGAGCTCTACGGACGCATCAGCAACGACGTGGAGCTCACCCAGTCACTGTTCCGCCAGGCCCTTCAGGACCCCAGCGGCGCCCTGCGCAGGATCGTCGCCCTCGGCGAGCAGGAGGGCCTGCCGGTCAGCGCGGAGGAGGTGAAGGCCCATCTGGCCGGCCTCGATGACGGCGCCACCAAGCAATGGCTGATCAAGGCCCGGGGCGGACTCTGAGGCCGGCGACCGGAGGCCCTCCTGCTGGGGCCGGCGGGGTTGCTCCCGACGCTGGGATCCCCCTCCCTGGGCCCAGCTGAAGAACAGCCAGTAGCTCGTCAGCGCCAGTCCCGCCGCCACCACCAGGGCGGCGATCTGCTCGAGGCGCTTGATCATCCTGACGACGCGACCGGACCCGATCGACAGTCTGCAGGACGCCCCGCAGGGGATGATGCGCACACCGCGACCGCCTTCCGCTCCGTGCTGCGCCTCGAACGCATCGGCAAGATCTATCCCACCGGTGAGGTGCTCAAGGACATCACCTGGGAGGTGAAAGCGGGGGACCGGATCGGCCTGGTGGGGGTCAACGGGGCCGGCAAATCCACCCAGATGCGCATCATCGCCGGGCTGGAGGAGCCGACCAGCGGCCAGGTGGTGCGGCAGGGGGATCCCCGCATCGCCTACCTGCAGCAGGAGTTCGATGTCGACCTGGCCCGCAGCGTCCGCCAGGAACTGTTCCAGGCCTTCGGGGAGGCGGCCGAGGTGCTCAACCGCCAGCGGCAGGTGGAGGAGGCGATGGCCAGCGAGGAGGCCGCCGCCGATCCGGACCTGCTCGACCGGCTGATCGACGAGCTCGGCCAGCTGCAGAGTCGGTTCGAGGCCCTGCATGGGTACGAGCTCGATGCCCGCATCGACAAGCTGCTGCCCAGCATCGGCTTCACCCAGGAGACCGCCGAGCGGGTCGTGGGGGACTACTCCGGCGGCTGGCAGATGCGCATCGCCCTGGGCAAGATCCTGCTGCAGGAGCCGGATCTGCTGCTGCTTGACGAACCGACCAACCACCTCGACGTCGAGACGATCCAGTGGCTGGAGAGCTACCTGGTGGATCAGACGGTTCCCCTGGTGGTGATCAGCCACGACCGGGCCTTCCTCGACCGGGTCTGCAACCAGATCGTCGAGACCGAACGCGGCGTCTCGCGCACCTACCTGGGCAACTACAGCCAGCACCTCGAGCAGAAGGCCCTGGAGCGGGAGGCCGGCCAGGCGGCCTTCGAGCGCCAGCAGAAGGAACTGAGCAGCCAGCAGGCCTACATCGACCGCTTCCGGGCCAGTGCGACCCGCAGCACCCAGGCCAAGAGCCGCGAGAAGCTGCTGGAGAAGGTGGAGCGGATCGAGGCGCCGCTGGAATCGGTGAGCGGGCCGCGCTTCGCCTTTCCCCCCGCCCCGCGCTCGGGTCGGGTGGTGGCGGCGATCGAGAACCTCACCCACGGCTACGACGACCAGATCCTGTTCCTGGGGGCGAACCTGGAGGTGGAGCGGGGTGACCGGATCGCCTTCGTCGGCCCGAACGGCGCGGGCAAGTCCACCCTGCTGCGGCTGGTGATGGGCTACGAGATTCCCCTCGAGGGCCAGGCGGGCCTGGGGGAGCACCACGTGGTGGCCGGTTACTTCGAGCAGAACCAGGCCGAAGCCCTGGATCTGACCAAGACGGTGATCGACACCCTGTTCGAGGCCGTTCCCGACTGGACCCAGACCCAGGTGCGCTCCCTGCTGGGCAGCTTCGGCTTCAGCAACGACACGGTCTTCAAGCCGGTGGCCAAGCTCAGCGGCGGCGAGAAGGCCCGGCTGGCCCTGGCCCTGATGCTGCTCACCCCCTGCAACCTGCTGGTGCTCGATGAGCCCACCAACCACCTCGACATCCCCGCCAAACAGATGTTGGAGGAGGCCCTGATGGCCTACGAGGGCGCCGCCCTGCTGGTCTCCCACGACCGCTTCTTCATCGGCCGGGTGGCCAACCGGATCGTCGAGGTGCGCGACGGGGAGCTGGTGCTCTACCGCGGCGACTACGCCTACTACCAGGAGAAGAAACGGGAGGAGGCCGAAGAGAGCGAGCGGCTGGAGCAGGAGCGCCGCCTCGCCGCCAGACGCGAGGAACAGCGGCAGAAGCAGAAGGCCAAAGCCGCCCAGAAGGGCGGCGGCACGTCCAAGGGGAAAGCCGCGGGCACCGCCGACAGCTGAGGCGGCGCCGTCAGGGGCGCGGCGCAAAATACAACTTCATCGTTGCCTAGGCAGGAAGACTCATTTCTCTGGTGTGGGCGGTTCTGTGTGCATAGGCTGACAGGGTCACCCATCCAGGAGCAGCGATGACCATCCAGAACGTCGTCACCGACGGTTGGACCGTGGACCGCGAGGACACCGCCGGCACCAGCGATGCCATGGAGGTGTACTTCGAATGCATCACCACCTGCTCCCTTGAGGACGGCGAGTGCGTCACCCGCTGCGTGGAAGAGCTGCGCGAGCGCCACTGAAGTCAGGCTCGCGCCGCTGATGCCGATGGGGCCAGGGCCTGGACGGGACAGGCCCATCCCTATACCGGCGCAAGGGACATACCGCCGCAAAGGGCCCACCGCGGCGCAGGGCTAGCGCGGCACAGGGCCGGCGGCAAGGGGAAACGGACCAGAGCCAGGGGTTGAGCGGATTTCCTAACCAGGGCACAGGCCCTGTAACAGCCGCTACGTGGCATCTTGAAACAGTTCGTAGCTTTGGGCCGGTCAGAAACGCCCCATCGCACAGCCCACCATGTCCGAACCTCTCGCCCTCAGCCTCGGTCAGAAATTCGAACTGGAGCGCATGACCCGGGCGATCGACGCCACGGGCGATCCGCAGGTCCTGCGGGGTCTGGCCAAGCAACTCCTGCAGGCCTGGCAGAGCCAGAAGGCCGCCACCCAGTGGGTCATGCGCCAGCAGCTGGGTGCCCCCGCCCGTTTCGGCGCCGAACTCACCATGGACGCCGGCCTGCTCGACGCCCTTCGCCCCGACAGCAGCAAGGGGGGCATGGACGTCCTCTGAGGGCCGAGCTCAAGCCTCCTCTAGGCCATGAGCTCGGGCAACCTCCTCATCCCTGACGCAGCAGGGCCATGTCGCCAGGGATGAGCCGCAGGTTCACCATCGCCCCCTGACGGTTCACCGTCAGGTTGAGGGTTCCCCCCACCCCCGCCCGCTCGACGGCGTTGATCACCTGGGAGGGATCCTTCACCACGGCCCCCTGGGCCGCGACGATCACATCACCGGTCCTGAGACCTCCCCGAGCCGCCGGTCCGTTGGGCTGAACCGAAACCACGACCGCACCCTGGGAAACCCCGGAGCCGCTTCCCGCCCGGACCTCATCCAGCCCCACGCCGATCATGGGGTGGGTGGCCCGGCCGGTCGCCACCAGTTGACTGACAATGCCGCGGGCACGGTTGATCGGAATGGCGAAGCCCAGTCCGGCCCCCGGCCCCGAACGCACCAGGGTGTTGATTCCCACCACTTCGCCGTCGGCGTTCAGCAGCGGTCCGCCGGAGTTGCCCGGGTTGATGGCGGCGTCGGTCTGGATCAGATCCAGCCGCTTGTCGGTGATGCCGAGCTTGCTGGCGTTGCGGTTGAGGCTGCTGATGATCCCCAGGGTGACGGTGTTGTCGAGGCCGAAGGGGTTCCCCACCGCGATCGCCCAGTCGCCCACCTGGAGGGCATCGGAATTGCCCAGGGGCGCCACGGGCCAGGGGCCCGCCCCCACCAGCCGCACCACCGCCAGGTCGGTGAGCTTGTCGAGGCCCACGACCCGCCCCTCGACGCGCTGGCCGTTCTCGAGACCCACGGTCACCCGGTCGATCTGGTCCACCACGTGGGCGTTGGTGAGCACCAGCCCATCGGCCTGGAGGATCACCCCGCTTCCCTGGCCCCGTTCGGTGCGCCGCGAGGGGGCACCCTGCTGGGGGATACCGAAGAACTGGCGGAACAGGGGGTCGTTCAGCAGACCCCGGGGCAGGCCCCCGGTGGCGGCTGACTGGACGGTGCGTTCCGTGTCGATGGTGACCACCGCCGGGCCCGCCCGACGGATCGCCGCCGCCACGAAAGATTGCCGCCCGAGCACGGCCGCGGCCGGCTTGGCCAGACCGGGGGAGGTGAGGGTCGGGCTGACGAGGGCCGTGGTGGCCGTGACCGTGGCGGTGGCCGCCGCCGTGACCGTGGCCAGCCCGGCGGCGGCCGCGGCAAGAACGCGGGAGGAACGCATCGTGAAAAAGCTCAGATGGAAAAACCGTAGGGAAGTCCCCGGGAAGGAGAAAGGGGAGGCAAACCGGCCTGACCGGCTATGCTTTGTAAAGTTTTTTATCGGGTCATGGACACAAGCCGCCTGCTGCTGGCCTTTCTCGCCTTCGGAGCCGCCTGCACCTCCCTCTGGGCCTGGATGCTGGCCACCACCACCGCTCCGTCGGACGGGTGATGATGGGGGAGAGTCCGCGGACTGCGGGGTTCCCATCGCGCCATGACCTCCCTCCTCTCGCAGATCTTCCCGATCGTCTACGGGGCCTGTTTCATCGTTCTCCTGTGGCAGGCGTTCCGGGTCATGGGCCAGGGCTTCCGCGCCATTCCCCGTCCCGGTGATGCCGGAGCCGCCGCCACCGATCCAGCCGGCCCCGCCGGTGATCGCACCGGCCGTCTCACCATCCACCCGGAGCTGCTGGACGCGGACGGCCAGCTGACCCAGGAGGACCTGCTGACGGTCCGATTCAGCGGCGACAACGAGCAGCCCGCCTTCCCCGCCGACCCGACCTGAGCGCGGCCGGCCGGTCGCTGAATAGGCTCCCTGAGGTGAATGCGCCAACCGGCGGAGATCGATGGTGGATCAGAGAACGCGAATCGTGGCGGCCGTGCTCGGAGCACTGAAGCTGCCGCCACGGTTTCGACTCAAGATGGTGAAGGACGACCCGATCCGGCTCGAGCTCAGCCTGACGCCGTCCTACGGCAAGGATCCGATTCTTGTCGGCATCGTCGAATCCCAGGATCTGGTGGCCCGGCGCGACCGGGAGGGGCGCATCCCCCGTGACCTCCAGGGCACCTGGGACTGGACCGTGCGCCACGGCAAGGTGACCACCGGCGGCTGGAACCCCTACCTGAAGGAGGCGCTCCAGACCATGTTCGAGACCGGCCTTCCCGCCATCGTCTACGAGGAAACCACCGGTGAGGCCTATCACCCGGTGGATGGCCTCCGCCACGTGCGCTGAACCCGTCCCTGCCCATCGACGGCCGCCTCGCGGCCATCACCGCCGCCCTCGGGCCCGGATCCACCCTCCTGCTCCAGGCCGAACCCGGCGCCGGCAAGACCACCCGGGTTCCCCTCGCCCTGCTCGAGAGCCTCGGCGCTGAGGGTCGCCTGCTGCTGCTGGAACCGAGGCGGCTGGCGGCCCGGAATGCCGCCCAGCGCCTCGCCGCCGGCCTCGGTGAACCCGTCGGCGGGCGCGTGGGCTACAGCGTGCGCCTGGAGTCCCGCACCTCGTCGGCCACCCGGCTGGAGGTGGTCACCGCGGGCCTGTTCCTGCGCCGGCTCCAGGCCGATCCCGCCCTGGACGGGGTGGCCTGCGTGATCTTCGACGAATTCCATGAGCGCCAGGCCGAGGCGGATCTGGCCCTGGCCCTGGTGCGCCAGGCCCGCAGCCTGCTGCGTCCCGAACTGCGCCTGCTGGTGATGTCCGCCACCCTCGATCTGGCGCCCCTGGCCAGCGAGCTGGATGGGGCCGCCGTGATCAGCTGCGAAGGCCGCAGCCATCCGGTGGCGGTGACCTACCAGCCGCCGCGGCCGGACGAGCGGCTGGATCGCCAGGTGCTGCGGGCCCTCGAAGGCCACTGGCTGGCCGAACCCGAACCCCGGGGCACCGCGCTGGTGTTCCTTCCCGGCCTGGGGGAGCTGGAGACGGCACGGCGGGCCATCGAGGCCACCGCGTGGGGCGAGGGGCTGGAGCTGGCCCTCCTGCACGGCCAGCTGCCGCTGGCGGCCCAGGGACGGGCCATTGCGGCTCCCCAGGGGGCGGCTGGGAAGGTGGTGCTGGCCACGTCGGTGGCGGAGAGCTCGCTCACGATCGCGGCGGTGACCGTGGTGATCGACAGCGGCCTGAGCCGACGCAGCCGCTTCGATCCGGCCACGGGCATGGACGGCCTCGTCACCCAGCCTGCCAGCCAGGCCAGCGCCGAGCAGCGAAGTGGGCGGGCCGGGCGGCTGGGGCCGGGGCGATGCCTGCGGCTCTGGTCCCCGGCGGAGCAGCAGCGGCGAGCCGCCTTCGATCCCCCGGAACTGCTCGAGGTGGATCCCCTGCCGATCGCCCTGCAGCTGGCGGAATGGGGCGAAACGGAGGACGACAGCCTTCCCTGGCTCACCGCGCCCCCCCGCCGGCCCCTGGCGGAGGCCCGCGACCTGCTGCTGCAGCTGGGGGCCGTCGATGGGCAGGGGCGCATCACCGGCCACGGGCGGGCCATGGCCCGGCTGGGCCTGCATCCGCGCCTGGCCCACATGCTGCTGCGGGCAAAGGAAAGGGGCTGGGAGTCCCTCGCCACGGCCATGGCCGTGCTGCTCAGCGAGCGCGATCCCCTTGACCGCCGCGAGGCCGGCAGCGATCTGATGCGGCGCCTCGACTGGCTGCGGCGCAGCCCGGGCCCGGAGGGGAGTGGGCGCGGCGCGGGCCGGGCCCCCTGGACCAACCTCCAGAGCCAGCTGCTGCGCCAGCTCCGGGAGGGGCGGAAGGCGGCGGCCCCGGTGGCGGCCCCCGCAGCGTTCGCCTCCGGCGGTGGCTCTGACGACGTCCGTGCCGCCCAGCTGCTGGCCTGGGCCTATCCGGAACGGCTGGCCCTGGGGCGGGGCCGGGGCGACGGGCGCTTCCTGATGCGCGGCGGTCGCGGCGCCGTGCTGCCCCCGGGGGATCCCCTCGCCGCCGCCGAAGCCCTGGCGATCGCCAGCGTCGACGGCCAGGGCCAGGAGGCCCGGGTGCGGTTGGCGGTGGCCCTCTCCCGCAGCGGCCTGGAGGAGCTGGTGGCGGAGGAGATCGAGGAGGAGACCGAAGCCCGCTGGGATGGCACCGACCAGCGGGTGCGGTGCGAGCGGCTGCGGCGGAGCGGGGCCCTGGTGCTGGAGCGCCGCCCCTGGCCGGACGCCAGCGGGGAGCTGGTGGAGCGAGCCCTGCTGGAGGGTCTCGAACGGCTCGGACTGGAGGTGCTCCCCTGGTGCCGCACCAGCCGCCAGCTGCAGCAGCGCCTGATGCTGGCCCACCGGCACCTGGGGGCGCCCTGGCCCGACCGCTCACCGGAGCGGCTACAGCAGGACCCGGGAGCCTGGCTGGGCCCCCACCTCGGGGGCCTGCGCAGCCTCCAGGACCTGCAGCAGCTCGACCTCTCGGAGATCCTCTGGGGGGATCTGGACTGGTCCCTGCGCAGGGAACTGGATCGGCTGCTGCCCCTCAGCCAGCCGGTGCCGTCCGGCCGCCGGGTGCCGTTGGACTACGGCAGCGGCACGCCGGTGCTGGCCGTGAAGCTGCAGGAGATGTTCGGCTGCCTGGAAGGGCCGACGGTGCTGGACGGCCGGCTGCCGGTGCGGGTGGAGCTGCTGTCTCCGGCGGGACGCCCGGCGGCGGTGACCAGCGACCTGGCCGGCTTCTGGAGCCAGGGCTACGCCGAGGTGCGCCGGGAGCTGCGCGGCCGCTACCCCCGCCACCCCTGGCCCGAGGATCCCCGCCAGGGCGTCGCCAGTGCCCGCACCAAGGCGGCCCTGGCCCGGGAGGCACGCGGGGAGAGTCGCTGAGCGTTGCCTAGGGCAGGCCGTCGAGCAGATGGCCGAAGCCGAAGTGGCGCAGTCCCTCCAGGATGCCCTTGCAGCCATGGGCGCGGGCGCGGTAGGTGCGGGCCAGCCCCGGCAGGGCCCGCACCAGGCCCGGCTCGGCATTGCCCACCATGACGCTCTGCAGGCCGGTCTCGAACATGGCCAGATCGTTGAGGGAGTCCCCCGCGGTGACCACCCGGGCCGGTTCCAGCTCGAGCCACTCCAGCAGGCCCAGCAGGGTGCTGCCCTTGTTGACGCCGGGCGGCAGCACGTCGAGGTACTTGTCGCCGGAGACCAGGCAGTCCACCCCATGGGCCTCGATGGCCGCCAGCCGGCTGGTGTCCAGCCGGAGCGGGTCGATGCCATAGGCCAGGCGCCGGTCGCTGCTGAGGGGCTGGGGGGACAGGCCCGGCACCAGGGCCAGCAGGGGCAGCACCTTTTCCGCCCGTCCCCGCCAGAGGGCCTCGATCGGCTCCAGGGCCAGGGCCAGGGGGGTGAGGCTGGCGCCGCAGGCCACGGTGCAGCCCACATCACCGATCACCAGATGGGGGGGATGGAGTCCCAGGGCGGCCTCCGCAGCCAGCAGCCGGGCGACGGAGCGCAGATCCCTGCCGGTGCTGAACACCTGCAGGACCCGGTGGCGCTGGGAGGCCAGCCAGCGGTAGACCCGGCGGCGCGTCGGGACGGACCCCTCCAGCAGGGTGCCGTCGAGGTCGGTGACCAGCACCAGATCGGTCTCGCTGGGCAGGGGCGCCGCCAGATGGCGCTGGAGGCGGGCCCGGGGCGCCCGCCGGCGGTCCTCCAACCCGGGACCCCAGACGGAGGCAGAGCCAGCTGCCGGCAACGGGCCGGCGCCGGGGCCGGGGCCTGGCACCCGTGGAGGCCTCAGTGCCATGGCCGGGCGCGGCTGTCAACCGTGCAACCCACACCCAGCTTTGTAGTCCCTGCCACTGTCAAGACCACTCCATGTTTCGTTACAGTCAGGGCTCCACCGAGGGTTCCTTCCATGTCTGACGCTTCCCAGCCCCGCTTCGGTTTCGTCAACTTCGCCGAAACCTGGAACGGCCGCCTGGCCATGATGGGCTTCGTGATCGGCCTGGCGACCGAAATTCTCACCGGCCAGGGCATTCTGGCCCAGGTCGGCCTCGGCTGAAGCCCGGCTGTCTCCCCCAGCACCAGCGTCCTTGAAGCCCGTTAAAGACGTAGGCCGCCGGCCCAGCCGGCGGCTTTTTCATGGCTCAGGCAGCTGTCCCAAGCGGTCCTAGGTTGAGGCCCAACCCAGGCAGCGCCCCCCGATGGCCCCTTCCGCCACCGCTCCCCGCTTCTATGTCGGCAACCGGCGCGACGGCGCCCGGCTGCTGAGCAGCGCGCTGGTGATCGCCGGAGCGGGCCTGGTCCGGATCGACCATCCGGTGGGCCGGGCCGTGGCCCTTGTGGCCGGCCTGCTGAGTCTCTACTGGTGGCTCTGCTACCGCCAGCTCAAGCACTGATTCCATGCTCACGGTCCCTGGCAGCAGCGCGTCCCCCCGCCAGCACGACGGCATCCCCAGGTACTCGGTCGCCGAGCTCAACCAGGCCATCGGTGCCCTGCTGGAGCGGGGCTTCGCCCCCCGCTTCCTGCTGGAGGCCACCGTGGGGCGCCCCCAGCAGAAGAAGGGCCATCTCTGGCTGACCCTCGTCGACGGCCAGGCCAGCATCCAGGGGGTGATCTGGTCGTCCCAGCTTCAGAAGCTCAGCTTCGTGCCCCAGGAGGGGGATGGGGTGGTGGTGGTCGGCAAGCTCAACTTCTGGGCGGCGCGGGCCAGCCTCACGGTGCAGGTGCTGGATGTGCGCCCCAGCCTGACCACCGTCCTGCGCCAGTTCGAGCAGGTGCGCAGCCGGCTGGAGCCGGAGGGGCTCCTCGACCCGGAGCGGAAGCGACCGCTGCCCCGCTGGCCCCGCCGCATCGCCCTGCTCACCAGCGTGCCCAGCGCCGCCCTGGCTGACATGCTGCGCACCGCCAGGGAACGCTGGCCCGCCACCGACCTGCTGGTGGTGCCGATCCCCGTGCAGGGGAACGTGGAAGCCCAGATCGTGGCCGCCATCGAGAGCCTCGGCGAACAGGCCGACCGCCTCGGCCTCGAGGCCCTGGTGCTGGCCCGCGGCGGAGGCAGCCGGGAGGATCTGGCCGTCTTCGACGGGGAGTCCCTGGCCCGCTGCCTGGCGGCCTGTCCCTGGCCCGTCATCTGCGGGATCGGCCATGAGGATGACGTGACCATCGCCGATCTGGTGGCCGACTACCGGGCGGCCACTCCCACGGCCGCTCTGGTGGCCCTGCTGCCGGACCGCAGCCAGATGATCCGGACCCTGGAGCAGGAACGGGGCCATCTGCACCGCACGCTGACGCTGCGGATCGCCTCCGCCCGCCAACGGCTGGGCGCACGCCAGGACCAGCTGCGCCTGCTCCACCCCGCCCGGCTGCTCAGCCAGCGGCGCCAGTGGCTGGCCCAGCGACGCCAGCTGCTGCAGGCGCTCTCGCCGCGCCACCTGCTCGCCCGGGGATTCAGCCTGCTCCGGGATGGTGACGGACGCCTGCTGCGTTCGGTGGCCCAGCTGCAGCCAGGGGAAGGGATCACCGCCGAGCTGGCGGACGGTCGGGTGGCCCTGCAGGTGCGGGCGGTCGAGCCGGACGGCCCCGGTCCCTGAGCCCCAGACCCCCACGTTCTCTCCATCGGATCCGCCGCCACCCCGCCGCGCACTCCTCGCCACTCCTGCCCCCCGTTGCTCCAATGGCTAAGTCCTCGCCCCGATCCAGAGCCTCGGCCCAGCCCGCCGATGACGTCTCCAGCCAGGACGCCGCTGGTGAGGGGAACGACGTGCACGACGTGGCCCAGGACCTGAGCTTCCGGGAAGCCCAGACGGCCCTTGAGCTCTGCCTGGCCCAGCTGCAGGACCAGGACCTGGACGTGGAGTCGATGGCCGATCTCTATCGGCGGGCGCTGGCCTACGCCGAACGCTGCGAGGCGGTGCTGGCCCGGGTGGAGCAGCAGGTGATGCAATGGGATCCCGGCCAGCCGGACCTGGCCCCCACGTCCTACGCCCCATGAGTGACGACGCCCAGCCCACCAGCAGCGGCCCCGGCGGCATCAGCTGGATCGCCTGGCTCTATCTGCTGCTGGCCGTGGCGGGCGGGGTGCTCCCCTGGCTGGCCAATCTGGACTTCATCCGCAGCGAGGGGGCGGCCTTCGATCTGGGACTGTTCATCCGCCAGGCGAACGTCAATCCCGCCGCCCAGTCCCTCTCCAGAGACCTGGCGATCGGGGCGACGGCCGTCACGATCTGGATGGTGCGCGAGAGCCGCCGGCTCGGCATGCGCGGGCTCGTCTGGGTTCTGCTCAGCTGCGTGACGATCGCGTTCGCCTTCGGGGCCCCCCTGTTCCTGCATCTGCGTGAACGCCGGCTGCTGGAGCTGGCCCGCCTCAGCACGGAGGCACCGGATCCGGCCGCATGAGACTCAGCGCGTGTCGGGCTCAGGAGCCATCGCCACCGCGGCCGCCCGTTTCCCCGCTGGCGCTGGCCTCCACATCGACGGCGTCGACGTTGATCGTCACGTCGCGGGCGTCGATCTCCCTGTCTGACCCGGATCCCCAGAAGAACGGGCCGGAGGGTTCCGGCGCCGCTTCTGATCCATCGCCGGACGTGAACAGACTGCCGCAGGCCGGGCAGACCTCGGTGCCCAGGCTGGCGAAGCCACAGCTGGGGCAGGTGCGCAGGCGACGCCGGACGATCTGCCAACCGATCAGGGCCACCCCGCCCGCCAGCAGCGGCAGCAGCAGAAGGGTCAGGGTGAGTCCGCCGATGACATCGAGCAGCAGGCGGCCGGCCGAGGTGGGCACCAGCACCAGAGCCGCCGCCACACCGATCCACAACCAGGGAATGCGCCGTTCCATCAGCGCTGGAAGCGTGGATCGTTCTCGATCCAGCGCTCCAGGGCCGCCAGGCCCTCGAGGCCGGCCCAGCCCAGGAGCAGGGCCGCCACCAGCCAGGCCGCCAGCAGGCCGATGCCGACCAGCAGCGGAATCAGCGCCAGGGTGGTGAGACCGATCAGCACCACCGCGCCGACGGCCATGGACACCAGCGCCAGGCTGGCCGGAAGAGGCGGGATCCTGAGGGCAGGCTTGGCCAAGAGTCGATCCAATCAGATCAGTCCATCCTGACCCGAAACGGGTCGATCCTCAGCGCGGCAGAGGTGTCGATGGCCCCCCAGCGGCACCGCCGGAAAGCACCACACTGAAGCACTGGCCGAAATAGAGCACGGCACCCACCAGCCACACCCAGAGCGTCAACAGCAGCACACCGCCCACCACCCCGTAGGCCTGAAAGCGCGCCCCGAGGGCGAGCAGGCTCCTGCCCAGCAGCAGGTTGGAGAGGGTGAGGCTGCCGCTCACCAGCAGAGCCCCGGGAATCAGCGGGCGGAAGGGAATCCGGCGCGACGGCAGCATCCACAGGAACAGAAGCGTGGCGCCGAAACCGATCAGCAGGGAGACGAGCAGATCCAGGCCGAAGGACAGGGAGCTGACCCACAGCAAGGGTTCCGGAAGAAAGGCCTGCAGCTGGTCATGGAAGCCCCTGGAGCCGAAGAGCCGCACCGTGCTGAAGAGCTGGTCGAGGACGATCAACAGGCCGACGAACAGCAGCAGCACCAGGGACTTCAGGCGCAGGGCCAGGAAGCGACGCACGTGCTCCTGCCAGCGCAGGTGATCGAAGCCGAAGGGCCGATTCCACCAGAGCCTATCGGCCCCGCGCTGCAGGGTGAGATAGATGTTGCTGGCGCTGAGCGCCAGAAGCACCAGGCCGAGGATGCCGGCGCCGAATCCCTGGTTTGTGAAGCGTCGCAA
The DNA here is from genome assembly GCF_002252675.1 of Synechococcus sp. BO 8801. GTDB lineage: Bacteria > Cyanobacteriota > Cyanobacteriia > PCC-6307 > Cyanobiaceae > Cyanobium. Next base: position 54,602 of record NZ_NQKY01000020.1, read on the forward strand.
GGTGGCTTCGAAGCCAGGCAGGGCGGAGGCGGGCAGCACCTGGCCGACCAGCACGATCAGCCGATCGAAGCGCTCCACGTCGCGGCCGAGCAGCCGCGAAGCCACCGACAGCGCAATGAGCAGGGCCGGGAAGAACGACTGCAGCGTGTGATAGGCGAAAGCGGCACTCAGGTCCACGCAGTCCGCGCGCAGCCACAGCAGATAGGCCTTCCAGAACGGACGAAAGCGACGACGCCATGTCACGACAGAACCATCGGCAGGGGTTGGGGCTGCAGCATGCCTGCATCCTGCCCTCTCCCAGGCCCGGGGCCCAT
>NZ_NQKY01000047.1 GCF_002252675.1 Synechococcus sp. BO 8801
GTGGAGCGCCGGAACTCCATGGTGATGCTGCGCTTCTGCTCGCCATCGGCCGCCAGGGCCTCGATCGGGTAGAGCTGCTGGCCGTCGCGGAAGGGCACCTGCACCCGGAAGGTGCCGTCGGCCGAGAGGGGCACCTCCTCACCGCCGATGCTGAGGCGGGCGGCCGGATCGGTGGCGCCGTAGACGATCAGCTCGGCATCGGCCACCAGCCAGAAGGAGCGCTGGCGGGGGGCCACCCCACCGATGCCCGAGGCACTGCGGCCGGAGGCCCAGGGGCCGGCGCCGGAGGCGGAGAATTCCCCACCGCCCTCGAGGCCGGCGGCGGAATCGATCTCGTGGAAAGCCTCGGATCCGCGGCCCAGACGGCGCCACTGGCTGGTCGCGCTCTGGTACAGCCGCTCGTGCAGGCCGGAATCCACCGCTTCGGCGGGGGCGGGCAGGCTGGCGGTGGTGGAGGGGAAGGCGTCGAGGGAGAAGGGGACGAACTGGTCGAGGATCTGCTCGGAGGGATGCAGGGACGGCACCCGGGCGACCGAGGAGAAGGCCAGGGAGATCCAGCCGCCGCCACCGCCCTTGCGGTAGCCGAGCTCGACCCGGTAGTCGCGGTCGGAGAGGGGGACGGGCAGGTACCACTCGGTGGCATGGCTGTCGACCACCACCTCCTGAAGGGTGTGGGGGTGGGCGGAACCGCCGGCCAGGCCGGTGACATCGGCCACGCGCAGGCAGAGCTGGGAGGCGCCGGCATGGAGGGCGTCACTGCGGTCGTCCTCGGAGATGTCCCAGAAGACGTAGGCCCACTGGGGATCGCGGGGCAGGAAGACGACGCGGGTCTCGGCGGC
>NZ_NQKY01000021.1 GCF_002252675.1 Synechococcus sp. BO 8801
CGACGTAGAGACGGTTGTTGGTGGAGGTGACCCACTCACAGAACTGGTTCCACACCGAAGCGCCGGAGCGCTGCTGGAGAGTGGCGGTCATGAGTGCATGAAAGAGTGCCTTCGGGCGGAAGCGCAGGCGCGCCGGCCGTGGGCGTAAGGAAGGGCGACGGATCGCCTCAAGCCAATGTAACAGACCATTGCGGCGTGTGAGGCGGCGTTCATGAAGAAAGGATGAGCTTCCCGCCTGGCCTGGCCCCCCTGCCGCTGCTAGGAGGTGAGGTGCTCCGGTCATCTCGCCCTGCCGCCGATGGTCTCGCGTTCGTCGCTTCCTCCTCAGACACTGCGCCGGCGCCTGCGCGGGCCGTTGCCCGCCCTGCTGCTGCTCCCCCTGCTGGCGGCCGGTTGCCAGGGCCTGCCCAATCCCGAGAGCCGCCGCATCGACCAGCTCGAACTCAAGATCCAGCAGCTCGAGCAGCGGCTCAACAAGGCCGACCTGCGTCCCGACACCGCCGATCCGGCCGGTAAGCCCCCGGCCGGCGTGGTCAAGTCGCTGACCCTGCGCACCGACACCGAGGACGACCGGCTGCGCATCTACTGGGCCGACGGCAGCAAGACCGACCTCCCCTGCACCAAGGAACAGACCACCCTCGTCTGCGGATGACCATGACTTCCCCTTCCCTGCGGCCCCTGCTGGGCTGCCTGGCCCTGCTGCTGGCCGTCCCCCTGGTGTGGGCCTCCCCGGCACGGGCCCAGATGACCCAGGAGCAGGCCTTCCAGCGGGGCCGCGCCGCGAACCTGGCCCGGATGCGGGCCGAGGTGATCAACGGCGGCCTCGGGGTCTACCGGCCCGCGCTCTGCATGTACGAGCGCAGCGGCGGCAACTGCCTGGTGCGCGCCGATGCGGAGGGTTTCCTGTTCCGCTTCTACGGCGGGGTACCCGGCTGGGTCCAGCTCGGCCTGCCGCCGACCGTGGAGAGCGAGATCCTGATCTCCCCGGATGGCCGCAGCGTCCTGAACGTCCTCTACAACGGCGTGCCCCGCTCCCAGCCCGCCGCCGCCGGCCAGAGCCAGGCTCAGCCCGGGCTCTGAAGCTCCCGGGCCAGGTCCTGGAGCGCCTGGCCCCAGCCCGGCTCCACCGGCCAGGACTCCCGCCGGGTGAGGCTGAGGGCGATGCCCTTCTCGCCGTAGGCCGCCTCGTTGATGAACACGGCCCAGACGGGGCCGATCTCCTGGTCTTCCCGCGGGTGGAAGGGGATCGTGGCGCCCTCGGCCGTCAGGAACAGGGGATCGCCGGCGGCGATCGGCTGCCAGTCGCGGTTCTGGCGCTGGGGATGCACCACCGCCGCCGGGGAGCCGTCGCCATGGCGGGGCAGATCGAGGCTGCCCAGGTGCCGGTGTACCACCAGCCGGTCGGGCTGGCGCAGGGTTCCGCCGCGGGCCTCCGCCAGCACCTCCAGGGCCGCCTCCAGGGCCAGCTGGCTCTGCCGGCAGATCGGTTCCTGGATCACGCCCTGGGGCACCGGGCCCACCTCCACCACCAGCCCGCAGGGCCAGCGCTCCACCAGGTAGCCGGTCTGGGCCCGGTCCTGTTCATGCAGGTAGATCGGCAGGCCCAGGCGTCGCTGCAGGCCCGCCGCCAGGGCCAGATCGGCAGGCCGCCGGCCGTAGACCACCAGGCTGCTGCCCATGGCGGCGGTGGTGCTGTGCAGGTCAAGGGCCACCAGGCAGGGGGCGCTGCCGCCGGGCCCGTGGCGGGCCAGCAGCTCCCGGGCCCGCTCCAGTTCCCGGTCCCCCGGCCCGGGGGCATCCAGGCGGTCCGGCACGAAGCTGCGGTTGAGGTCCTGGTCGAGGTAACGCACCCCGGCGGCGTGGGCGGCGGGGTTGCCCAGCACCAGCTCCAGGGCGAGGCCACGGCTCTGCAGCAGGGCCGGGTGCCGTCGCCAGGCCTCCAGCAGCCAGGGCGCGTTGCGCTCGTTGCCGTGGGTGCCCCCCACCACCATCACCCGGCCCGCCACCATCGCCTGCTCGCTCACTGGCCCCAGCCTGGCGCAGAGTCAGGGCAGCGAACCGTGATGTCCATGGCCCCGCCCGCTCCGCTGGTGCGCTCCGCCCGGCAGCTCTGGCAGTGCCAGTGGCGCCTGCTGATGGGGGGGCTCGGCCCCGCCGACGGCCAGGGCCGCTACCGGCGGCCGGCCGGGGCCTTCACCGCCCTGCCGCCGGTGCCGGAGGACGCCGCCGAAGCCGGCAGCCACGTGCTGATCGTGGGGCGAAGCTGCCCCTGGGCCCATCGGGCCTGGATCACCTGGAGCCTGCGGGGCCTGGCCCCGATGATCGACACGGTGGTGGTGGTTCCCGATCCGGACGCCGGTCGCTGGCGGTTCAGCGAGCCCTTCGAGGGCAGCGCGACCCTGCTCGAGCTCTACCGCCGCTGCGGCGCCGATCCCCGCGCCCGGGCCACCGTGCCGGCCCTCTATTCCCGGCGAACGGGGACGATCCTGGTGAACGAGAGCGCCCGCCTGATCGAGCTGCTCAACGCCTGGCCCGCTGCGCCCGGGGCTCCGGACCTGGCCCCGCCGGCGGACCTCCCGGCCATCACCGCCTGGCGGGAGCGCCTGCAGGGGGAGGTCAACGACGGGGTGTACCGCTGTGGCTTCGCCCGCAACCAGGCGGCCTACGACGAGGCCGAGGCGGCCCTGTTCGACACGCTGGAGGCGGTCGAGGCGGCCCTCGCCTCCCAGGGGGATAGCGGCGGTTGGCTCTGCGGCGGTGCCCACCCCAGCCTGGCGGACGTGGTGCTGTTTCCCACCCTGATCCGCATGGAACTGGTCTATGCGCCCCTGTTCGGCTGCAGCCGCAAGCCCCTCTGGCAGCTGCCCCGGCTGTGGGACTGGCGGCGCCGCTTCCACGCCCTCGAGGGGGTGGCCGCCACCTGCTTCCCGACGGCCTGGCGGACCGACTACTTCGGGGCCCTGTTCCCCCTCCACCCCTCCGGCATCGTCCCGGCGGGACCGGACCTGGCCACACTGGTAGGCAGCCCGCCCCCGGCCGCCCCCGGCGCCCCCCTCCGATGAGCAGCACCCTGGCCACCCCGGACGGCGTCGACCCCGTCTTCGAGGGGGTGTATGGCACCTTCTCGATCACCGCCACCGACCGCCGCGAGGTGCTCGGCTACCGGCTGGCCCTCACGGCCGTGGCCCTCGGCCAGCTGGCCCTGCTGGCCCAGTGGCGCCAGCTGGGCCCCGACCTGCTCTGGCCCTGGTTGCTGGTGATGGCGGCCGGGCTGGGCCTGGCCCTGCGCTGGATCCACATCTACCTGCGCCCCCTGCACCGGGCCCTGCAGCTGTTCTGGCTGGCGGGCTGCCTGGGCGGGGTGCTGCTGGCCCTGCGGGCCGGACCGGGCCAGATGCTCCCCGCCCTGGCCCAGCAACCCCTGTGGATCCTGGCGGTGGGGCCCTACTTCGCCGCCCTGGCCGGCATCGGCTTCAAGGAGTTCTTCTGCTTCCAGCGCCCCGAGGCGATCGGGGTCACCCTGCTGCTGCCCCTGGCCCTGCTCGGCCGCCTGGCCGGGGTGCTGAGCCCGGCCACCACCGCCAGCCTTCTGGCCGCCGAGGCCCTGCTGCTGCTGGTGCTCTGCCTGCGCAAGTTCCCCATGCCGGCGGCGGCGGATGTGGGCGACAAGAGCGTCTTCGCCCACCTGGAGCAGCAGCGCCTGGGCCTGGTCGAGAGCGGCGACACCCCATGAGCCTGATCAGCCTGGTGGGGGCCACTAAGGACTTCGGCCTGCGCACCCTGTTCGCCGACCTCGACCTGCACGTGGGTGAGCGGGACCGGCTGGGGCTGATCGGCCCCAACGGCGCCGGCAAGAGCACCCTGCTGCGGGTGCTGGCGGGCCTCGAACCGCTGGATCGCGGCGAGCGTCGCTGCCATGCCCGCACCCGGGTGGTGCTGCTCGACCAGGAGCCCCGGCTGGATCCGGCCCTGACCGTGCTGGAGCAGGTGTTCGCCGGTGACGGGGAAGCCATGGCCCTGCTGCGGGAGTACGCCGGGGTGAGCCACCAGCTGGCCCTCCATCCAGAGGACGACCAGCTCCTGGCCCGCCTCAGCGCCCTGCAGCACCGCATGGACAGCTGCCAGGCCTGGGATCTGGAGCGCCGCTGCCGCGAGGTGCTGGAACGCCTGGGCATCGACGCGGCCCACCAGGAGCGGACGATCGGCGAACTCTCCGGCGGCAACCGGCGCCGCGTCGCCCTGGCGGCCGCCCTGGTGGCCGAACCGGAGGTGCTGCTGCTGGACGAACCCACCAACCACCTCGATGCCGAGGGGGTCGAGTGGCTGCAGAGCTACCTGGATCGCTTCGCCGGCGCCCTGGTGCTCGTCACCCACGACCGCTACCTGCTCGATCGGGTCACCCGGCGGATCGTGGCGGTGGATCGGGGCGAGGCCCGCCCCTATGAGGGCAACTACGGCACCTACCTGGCCCTGAAGGCGGCCGAGGAGGAGGCGGAAGCCTCCACCGCCGCCAAGCTCAAGGGAACCCTGCGGCGGGAGCTGGCCTGGATGCGCCAGGGCCCCAAGGCCCGCAGCACCAAGCAGAAGGCCCGGCTGCAGCGCATCGATGCCCTGCTGGAGGCCCCCGCCCGCCAGGGGCGCACCAGCCTGGCGATGGCCGCCACCGCCCGGCGCATCGGCAAGCGGGCGATCACCGCCGAGGGCCTGGCGGTGGCCGTGGGGGAGCGCACCCTGCTGCGGGACTTCAGCTACGACTTCAGCCCCGAGGACCGGGTGGGGATCATCGGGCCCAACGGGGCCGGCAAATCCAGCCTGCTGGAGGTGATCGCCGGCCGCCGCCCCCCCAGCGAGGGCCTGCTGGAGCTGGGGGCCACGGTGAAGCTGGCCTACTTCGACCAGCACAGCGACGTGCTGCTGGCCAAGGACGGCAAGCGCAAGGTGATCGAGGTGGTGCAGGAGGCCGCCAGCCGGGTGCAGGTGGACGGGGTGGAGCTGACGGCCTCCCAGCTGCTGGAGCGGTTCCTGTTTCCCCCCGCCCAGCAGCACCAGCCGGTGGCCAAGCTCTCCGGGGGCGAGCGCCGGCGGCTGCACCTCTGCCGGCTGCTGATCGAGGCCCCCAACGTGCTGCTCCTGGACGAGCCCACCAACGACCTCGACGTGCACACCCTGAGCGTGCTGGAGGACTTCCTCGAGGATTTCCGCGGCTGTGTGGTGGTGGTCTCCCACGACCGCTGGTTCCTGGACCGCACCGTCGACCGCCTGTTCCACTTCGAGGCGGGCCGGCTGGAGCGCTTCGAGGGCAACTACACCAGCTGGCTGGAGCGGCGGGCCCAGGCCCCAGCCGCCGCCCCCGGTCCTGCCGCCGCCCTTGAGGCCACCCCGCAGGACACCAGGCGCGCAACGCCAGCGACCCAGGCGGCGGCCGGGCCCCGGCGACGCAGCTTCAAGGAGGCCCGGGAGCTGGAGCGCCTGGAGAGCGAACTGCCGGAGCTCGAGCAGCGCCGCCGGGAACTGGAGCAGCACCTGGCGGCCCCCAGCGGGCCGGACTACGCCCGGCTGGAGTCCCTGACCCACGAGCTGGCGGCCCTGGTGGAGCGGATCGCCGCCGCCGAGGAGCGCTGGCTAACGCTCAGCGAGCTGGCAGCCTGAGCGCCGGCGCCGGTGCGGGTGGGGCACCTCCAGGAGCCCCGCCCCATCCGCCATCCGGGGGGGAAGACCGCAGACCGGCCCGGCGGGCTCCGGCAGCAGCCAGGGCTGGCGCTGCACCCGGGCGCCCCGGGCTTCGTCCTGCTGCATCGCCGTCGGCTTGTAATCGTCCACGCTGCGGTGGGCCGCCATCTGGTCCCCCATGCGGCGCAGGTAGAGATCCTGGTACCACTGCACCGCGTCGGCCTGGAAGGCCTCCAGGGCCGCCTGGACGCTGGCGAAGCGCTGGCTGACGAGTCCGCTGGGAGCGCACTGTTTCCAGACCAGCACCTCCTCGAAGCCGAGGCCCCGGCGCCACTGGCGCTGCTCCGAGAGGTAGCAGTGGGTTTCGGGGCCGTTGATCCAGAAGAGCCGGCCGTGCTCGTCGATGAAATGCCGTTCCCGCCGCTTGCTGATGCGTGTCATGGGCCAACCGGGGCACTGTCCATTCCGCTGCTAGCCACGGAGGACCCTCCACCGCAGCCGCCGGCACCGGGTTTGCAACGCTCAGGCCCCGGCCGGGGGGTGTGAGGAGACCCACAGGAGACGGCGATCCCCCGGCCCCGACCGTATGGTGTCTGCGGTGAGTTCCGACCCGTGACGGCCGGTTTTTGCATGAAGACGATCGACGATCACATCGAGAAGGACAAAGTCGAGATCGAATCGGCCAAGGCCGACGGCAATCTCGGCAAGGTGCGCCACCTCGAAGAGGAGCTCAAGGCCCTCAACGAGTACAAGGAGCACCACCCCGAAGACAGCCACGACCCCAGCCCCCTGGAGGTCTACTGCGACCTCAACCCCGAAGCGCCCGAGTGTCGCGTCTACGACGACTGATCACGCGACGCTCCCAGATCACTCCACGCTGACCGGGGGTTTCCCCCGCGGGGGCCTGATCAGGTCTCAGGCGATGCCCAGCTGCGCCCACACCGCGGCCAGCAGGGCATCGAGTCCCTGGGATGCCGCCGCCGAGATCACCAGGGGCGGTTCGCCGGTGTGGGCCGCGATGGCCGCCACCAGCTCCTCGAGTTCGGTGGCATCACGGAGCTCCATCTTGTTGAGCACCACCAGGCGCGGGCGATCGCTGAGGCCGTGGCCGTAGGCGGCCAGCTCCTCCTCCACCACCTGCAGATCCGCCAACACATCCTCCGCACCCGCATCGACCAGATGCAGCAGCAGCCGGGTGCGCTCGATGTGGCGCAGGAACTCATGGCCCAGGCCGGCGCCGCGCGCCGCCCCCGCGATCAGGCCGGGGATGTCGGCGAACACGGTGCCGTCACCGCTCGGCCGCCGCACCACCCCCAGATTGGGCACCAGGGTGGTGAAGGGGTAGTCGGCGATCTTGGGCCGGGCCGCCGAGAGCACGGCGATCAGGGTGCTCTTGCCGGCATTGGGCAGGCCGATGATCCCCACCTCGGCCAGCAGCTTGAGTTCCAGCTGCAGCAGCCATTCCTCCCCCTCCTTGCCCTCGGTGAACTTCTCCGGCGCCCGGTTGCGGTTGCTGAGGTAGTGGGCGTTGCCCAGGCCCCCCCGGCCCCCGGCCGCCACCAGCAGCTCCTCGCCGGCGTTGGTGAGATCCCCCAGCAGGATGCCGGTGCGGCAGTCGCGCACCTCCGTGCCGCAGGGCACCCGGATCGTCAGGGTGGAGGCACTGGCCCCGCTGGAGCGATTCGGTCCGCCGCGGCGGCCATCGTCGGCGGCGAACAGGCGCCGGTACTTGAAATCCAGCAGGGTCTGGAGGTTGGCATCGGCGACGAGGAGCACGTCACCGCCGCGGCCACCGTCGCCACCGGAGGGCCCGCCGGCGGGGACGTACTTCTCACGACGGAAGGCCACGATGCCGTCGCCGCCGCGGCCGGCGCGCACGGCGATGCGGGCCTGATCGATGAACTGCAAGGAAGGGGTTCGGCCGGGGCTCGGATGAGGAACAACCCTAGGATCCCCCGGTTGCACCCCTGGTTTGGCCGAGGTCCGCTTCGAGAAGGTCGGCAAGACCTACCCGCCCCGTCGCGGCGGCAGCCCGGTGGAGGTGCTGCGCCAACTCGACCTGCACATCCAGGACGGTGAATTCCTCGTGCTGGTGGGCCCCTCGGGCTGCGGCAAGAGCACCCTGCTGCGGCTGCTGGCCGGGCTGGAGGCCACCACCGCGGGCGAGATCTACGTCGGGGAACGCCCCGTGAGCCGGCTGCGGCCGGCCCAGCGCGACGTGGCGATGGTGTTCCAGAGCTACGCGCTCTATCCCCACCTGAGCGTGGCCGACAACATCGGCTTCGGCCTGCGGCGCAGCCGCCACCGAAGCCTGCCCCAGCAGCTGCAGGACAGCCTGCACCGGGCCACCCGCGGATTACCGGCCCCCCTGCGGATCGACTCCGAGCGGGAGCGCCGCATCGCGGCGCGCATCGACGAGGTGGCCGCCACCCTGGAGCTGGAGCCGCTGCTGGAGCGCCGGCCCAAGGAGCTCTCCGGCGGCCAGAAGCAGCGGGTGGCGCTGGGCCGGGCCATCGCCCGCCAGCCGGCGGTGTTCCTGATGGATGAACCCCTCAGCAACCTGGACGCCAAGCTGCGCACCGGCACCCGCACCCAGATCGTCGAGCTGCAGCGGCGCCTGGGCACCACCACCCTCTACGTCACCCACGACCAGGTGGAGGCGATGACCATGGGTCACCGCATCGCCGTGCTCAACGAGGGCCGGCTGCAGCAGCTGGGCACCCCGATGCAGCTGTACCAGTGGCCCTCCAACCTGTTCGTGGCCCAGTTCATCGGCAGCCCGGCGATGAACCTGCTGCCGGTGGAGGTGGCCGGCTCCGCCCAGCTGCTGCTGGGGGGGCGGCGCTTCCCGGTGGAGGGTCCGATGGCCGACCTGCTGGGCGACTGGATCGGCCACCGGATCACCGGCGGCCTGCGGCCGGAGCACCTGCGGCTGGCCCCAGCCACCAACCGCAACCTGGCGGCGGAGGTGAGCCACTGCGAAGCCCTGGGCAACGAGCTGCTGGTCACCTGCCGGCTGCTGGAGGGCAGCCACCTGGTGCTGGTGCGGGCCACCCCGGACCAGAGCGTGACCGTGGGCCAGACCGTGCATCTCGATGTCGAGCCCACGGGCTGGCGCCTGTTCGACGGGCTCGGGTCGGCCCTGCTGCCGCCCGAAGCCACCACGCCGCCGCCGCGGCAGGAACCCCAGCTGCCCGCCATCAACCACTGAGCCATCAGCCAGCGAGGCGCTGGCAGGGCCTCACTTCACCCAGATGACGCTGCAGCCGGGGCCCCCATCCCCCTGCTCGGCATCGCTGACCCGCTCCACCCAGGCCAGGCCGGACAGCCAGTCCCGCAGGCCCCGCTTCAGCTTGCCGGTGCCGATGCCGTGGATCACCCACACCGGCCCGTTGGCGCCCCGCAGGCGCTCCTCCACCGCCGCCTCGGCCTCGTGCACCCGCAGACCGCGCACGTCCACCGTGTTGCCCTCGGTGCGCACCTCGGGCCCGCGGCTGCCCGGGGAACGGCGGCTGCGGATCCGCACCTGGGGCGGCGGCTCGGGGGGCGCCGGCTTCTCGCCGTGCAGCCCCTCGATGCCGGCCAGTTCCACCGTCAGCCGCAGCACGCCGCAGCGGACGGTGAGCTCGCTGCCGTCGTCGGAGATCGCCAGCACCTCGGCCGCCTTGCCCAGGGCCAGCAGCCGGATGCGGTCGCCGGCCTTGGGCCGCCAGCCGCCGTGGTCGCGCCGCTCCGGCAGGGGCCGGTGCTGCTGCTCGAGGTGCCGCAGCCGCTGGCCGGCCTGGCGGGCCGTCTCCCCGGCCACACGACCACCGACGCGCACCTCCTGGCCCACCGAGCGCAGCCGCCGGATCAGTCGCCGCACCTCCCCCTGCCCCTCCCGGATCGACAGCTCCAGCCGCTGGCGGCGCTGCTCCTGCAGTTCCGCCGACTGCTCCTTCTGCTGCGACCAGCGCTGCAGCAGTTCCTCGTGCAGCAGCTCGGTGCGGGCCAGCAGCGCCGCCGCCGCCTCGGCCGCCTCCTGCTGGCGCTGGCGCTCCTGTTCCAGCCCCTCGATCACCCGATTCACATCACCCTCGCCGCCCGGCTCCAGCTGGGCAGCGGCCGCCGCCAGCACGGCTGGGTCGAGCCCCAGGCGGGAGGCGATCGCCAGGGCGTTGCTGCGGCCGGGGATGCCCCACTGCAGCCGGTAGGTGGGCGAGAGGGTCTCCACGTCGAAGGCCACCGAGGCATTCTCGAAGCGGGGATCGGCGTACTTGAGCGCCTTGAGTTCGCCGAAGTGGGTGGTGGCGACGGTGAGGCGGGCCCGGTCGGCGAGGTGGCGCAGCAGGGCGGCGGCCAGGGCACTGCCCTCGGTGGGATCGGTGCCGGCCCCCACCTCGTCCAGCAGCACCAGGGACGCCGGCCCCTGGGGCAGGGCCCCCAGGATGCGGGCGATGCGGCGGATGTGGCCGCTGAAGGTGGAGAGGTTCTGCTGCAGCGACTGCTCGTCGCCGATGTCGGCCAGCACCTGGCCGCACCAGGGCAGCCGGGGGGTGCCGGCGCAGGGCAGGAACAGGCCGGCGCGGGCCATCAGGGCCGCCAGCCCGAGGCTCTTGAGGGTCACCGTCTTGCCGCCGGTGTTGGGGCCGGTGATCGCCACCACCCGCAGCTCCGGGCCGACCCGGATGGTCACGGGCACCACCGGCCGGCCGCCCTCGCGCCGTTCCTGCCAGAGCAGCAGGGGGTGGCGCAGGTCGATGAGCTCGAAGGGGGCGTCGGCCGAATCGGCCAGCTCGGGCCGCACCGCCCCCAGCCACTGGCCGTAGCGGGCCCGGGCCAGGCCCGCATCGATCCGCACCAGCACCTGCTGGAGGTGGCCGAGCGGTTCGGCCTGCTCGCCCACCATGGCGCTGAGTTCGCTGCGCACCTGCCGCTCCAGCTCCCGCTCCTGGCCCTCGGCATCGCGGATGCGGTTGCCCAGGGGAATCACTGCCTGGGGCTCCACGAACACCGTGCTGCCGGAGGCGGAGCTGTCGTGCACCAGGCCGCCCACCTGGGCGGCGGCCCCGGCCTTCACCGCCAGCACCGGCCGGCCGCCCCGCTCGCTCACCACCGTGTCCTGGAGCAGGGAGCCGTAGCGGCGCACCAGTTCCTGCAGCCGGTCGCGCCGCTCGCCGCGCAGGGCCAGCAGCTGGCGCCGCACCGCCTCCAGGGGGCCACTGGCCCGGTCCGCCACCCGGCCGCCCTCCTCCAGGCAGAAATGCAGCCGCTGCTCCAGCTCCGGCAGGGTGCGCAGTTCGGCCACCAGGGCCGTGGTGACGGGACGCAGCTCCGGGTCCTCGATCTGGCGCCGCAGCCGCCGCGCCGTCGCCAGGGTGGCGGCCAGCGCCAGCAGCTCCTCACCGCCGGCGCAGCCGCCCTTGGCGCAGAGGGCCACCGTGGCGGCGATGTCCCCGGCCCCCTGCAGGCTCAGGCCCCCCTCGCAGAGGCCGTCGAGGGCCAGCAGCTCGGTGGTCTCCAGCAGCAGGCGGCGGCTTTCGGCCGGATGGTCGGGCAGGCCGAGGCCGGCGCAGTGGCGGCGGCCGGCGGCGGTGGCGGCGAAACCGGCCAGGTGCTCGGCCAGCCGGGGCCACTCCAGCAGCTCCAGGGTGTCCTGGTGGATCTCGCTCACAGGGGCTGCGCTCACCCCGCCGGTGCCAGGGAGGTGGAGGTGGAGATGGGGGCGGGGGCAGGGGCGGGGATGGCGGCGGCGCCCACGTTGGAGGGGATTCCGGCGGCGGGCTCGTAGAGCATCTCCAGCCAGTTGCCCTCCGGATCCTGCAGGTAGAAGGAGGCGGTGCCGTCGCGGTGGTCGTGCACCGGCCCCACCCGGTGGCCCTCCGCCTCCAGCCGGTCATGCACGGTCTGCACCTCGGCGCGGTCGCTGAAGTGGAAGGCGAAGTGGGGCCCGGCGGCGGTGTAGCTGGGGCTGAGCAGGGCGATGCCGTCGCCGTTGGCGGGCGACTGCATGTAGGCCCAGTCCTGGGCATCCCAGGTGAGGCGCAGCCCGAGCTGTTCGTAGAAGCGCTTGGCACGCTCCATGTCCTGGACCCGCACCGCCACGTGGCCAAGACGCGTCATGGGAGGGGGCAGCGACGGTTCATCGCACCATTCAAGCGGTGCGGCTCAGCCGTCGCGCAGCCACTGGGCGGCGTCGCAGGCGTGGTAGGTGAGGATCAGGTCGGCGCCGGCCCGCTTGAAGCAGAGCAGGGTTTCCAGCACCACCGCCCGCTCGTCGATCCAGCCCCGCTCGGCGGCGGCCTTGACCATGGCGTACTCGCCGCTGACGTTGTAGGCGGCGATGGGCAGCTCGCTTTCGCCCCGCAGGCGATGGATGACGTCGAGGTAGGCCAGGCCCGGCTTGACCATCAGGATGTCGGCCCCCTCCTGCTCATCGAGCAGGGCTTCGGTGAGGGCTTCGCGGCCGTTGGCCGGATCCATCTGGTAGGTGCTCTTGTCCTTGGGGATGGGCTTGCTGCTCACCGCCCGGGGGGCCGAATCCAGCGCCTCGCGGAAGGGGCCGTAGTAGGCGGAGGCGTACTTGGCGGTGTAGCTGATGATCCCGACGTGCTCGAAACCCTCCTCGTCGAGGGCCTCGCGGATCGCCCCCACCCGGCCGTCCATCATGTCGCTGGGGCCGATCAGATCCGCTCCCGCCCGGGCCTGGGCCACCGCCTGGCGGCAGAGCAGGCTGATGGTCTCGTCGTTGAGCACCACTCCCTCGGCACTGACGATGCCGTCATGGCCGTCGCAGGAATAGGGATCGAGGGCCACATCGGTCATGATCGCCATGGCCGGATGCTCCTGCTTGAGCCGCCGGATCGCCCGGGGAATCAGGCCGCCCTCGTTGAAGCACTCGCTGCCGTCCTCGGTCTTGAGGCCGTCGGCCACCTTGGGGAACAGCACCACGCAGCGGATGCCCAGGTCCCAGGCCCGGCCCACCTCCGCCACCAGCCCCTCCAGGCTCCAGCGCTGGGCGCCGGGCATGGCACCGATGGGCTCGTTGGACGCGCCCTCGTGGACGAACAGCGGATAGATGAAATCGGCGGCACTGAGCTGGAATTCCCGCACCATGGCCCTCAGGGCCGGCGTGCGACGCAGCCGGCGGGGCCGATAGGTGAGCTCCATGGGGCAGATCTGACTGGCCGGATCCTACGGAAAGCCCTTCCGGCACTTGGACCGCGAAGGGGCGCGGCCCTCAGAGCAGGGCGGCGCTGATCCAGTCCTGGCGGGGGTCGACGCTGCGGGCCTGGCGCAGCTGCTCGAGCAGGCCCCGCTCCCGGGGGCTGAGGCTATCGGGCAGCTTCAGGGTCGGGGTGAACAGCAGGTCGCCCCGGCCGTCCTTCACCGGCCAGCCCTTGCCCTTGAGCCGCAGGCTGCGGCCGAGGGTCATGCCGGGGGGCACCTGGATAGTGGCTTCGCCATCGGGGGTGGCCACGCGCACCTCGCCCCCCAGGGCCAGTTCGTCGAGGCTGAGGGGAAGCTCGGCCCGCAGCTGGTCGCCATCGAGGCGCCAGACGGGATGGGGCTGGAGCTTGAGGGTGAGGTAGAGATCGCCGCGGCGGCCGGTGCCGGGCTGCAGGTTGCCCTTGCCCTTCAGCCGCAGGCGGCTGCCGTCCTTGACGCCGGCGGGGATGCGCACCTGCACCCGCTCCTCGTTGACGGCCAGGGTGCGCTCACAGCCGCGGAAGGCATCGGCCACCGGCAGGCTGATGGTGGCCTCGGCATCGAGCTGCACCTGGGTGGAGCGCTCGGCGCCGGCACCACCGAAACCGGAGCCGAAGCCACCGGGGAAACCGCTGCCGAAGCCGAAACCGCCGGGGGCGCCGGCCGCGGCGCCGCCACCGAAGCGTCCCAGCAGATCGTTGATGAAGTCGTCGAAATTGCCGTAACGGCCGAAGTCGACATCGACCCCGGGGGCGCCACCGCCGCCGCCCATCTGGTTCCAGTACTGGCCGAACTGCTCGTAGCGGCGGCGCTTCTCGGGATCGGAGAGCACTTCATAGGCCTCGCTGATCTCCTTGAAACGGGCCTCGGCGGACGCATCACCGGGATTCACATCCGGGTGGTACTGGCGGGCGAGCTTGCGGAAGGCCCGCTTGATGCCATCGGCATCGGTGCCCCTCTCGAGACCCAGAACCTTGAAATAGTCGCGGTAACCATTCACGCTCATCTCGTCACGCTCATGTCGCCAGGGCGCCCGTCACCGTCGAACCTGGAAATTGTCCCAGTCCCGCCGCTGAATTCACAGGCCCGGGCAGGGCGGAAGCCCGTACGGCAGAGGGGTACGGCCGCTGGGCACGACTCTGGGGGCGGCCTAGATTTCCGGCCTCGCCGCCCCGCCGATGCCCCCCCTTTCCCGACCCCGCCCCCCCCGGCGGCCTACGGCCCCGGCGCTGCTGCTGCTGGGCGGGCTGTCCGCCCTGGCGGGGGGCCTGCTGAGCTTCAGCCCCCCGGCCCACGGCGGCCAGGCCGGCGGCTCCACCACCCCCACCCTCGGTGAGGCCCTGGCCCCCTCCGGCGGCGAGCAGCTGGCGCTGACGGAGCATCTGCGGCGGATCGGGGCCGTGTTCTACGGCGCGTGGTGGTGCCCGGCCTGCTTCCGCCAGAAGAGCCTCTTCGGCCAGCAGGCGGGGGACCGGCTGCCCTACGTGGAGTGCGACAAGACCAGCGAGGGCCGGGAACGCTGCCAGGCGGCGGGCATCAAGGCCTACCCCACCTGGGTCCTGGGCACCAGCCGGGTGGAGGGTGTGCAGACCCTGCAGGAGCTGAAGCGCTGGAGCGGCTTCACCCAGACGCCGGGAACGGTTACCCCCTGAGGGCGGGAACGGAGCAGCGAATCACCCGGAAAACCACGTGTCCACTGACACACAGATGTCGAGGCACGAGGTAGACGGCATGGATGAATTTGGTAGAGTCCCTAAACCAGTTCCGCAGAACACTGAAACCCGTTCGAAGCCAATCTCCTCTCCCCAGGGACATGAAGGAGTCAAGACTTCCCGCTCGAGAACCCAAGTTTTCAGCGCCCTTTTTTCAGATTCTCATTAAAGTCGAGGTCTATTTTCAGGATCATTGCTATTCCGGCCATCTCTGGGATGTGAGCCGTTCCGGCGCCTGCATCCGCAGCTTTCAGCAGGTCCCCATGGGAACCCCCGCCCAGATTCGCTTCCACGATCCCAGCGACGAGGAGATCATTGAAGCCAGGGGCGAGCTGATCTGGATGAATCAGCTCAGGGGTGCCCACTACTCGGGGCTCAGGTTTGAAGAGGGTTTCGACATTTCCAAGACTTTTCTCAGACTGCTGATCAAGGCGGAGGAGCTCTGACGCCGCGAGTCTGAACTTCCGTGGGCGGAGGGATGTCCAGTCATGACTGGCGCCGGGGTGAGTCACATCCAGTCATCGAAGCCCGCAGCAACCACAGCGGTGAAATCCATACGATCCGGTGGTCCCCGTCGCTTGACGACAAGCAGCCATGAACCTGCTCCATCACACCCTCGCCGCCAGCCTCCTCCTCGGCACGGTCGCCACGCCGGTGCTGGCCGATTCCTCCGATTCCCTCAAAGGCAAGATCCAGTCCGTCGATGCCGGCCGACGCTCCTTTGTCGTCGGGGGTCAGACGCTGCTCACCAATGCGTCCACGGACTACGACGATGGCCTGAAGGCCTTCGCCGATCTGAAACCGGGGATGGAGGTGAAAGTGGAGCACTCCCAGCGTGGGGGCACCCGTTTCGCGAAGGAGATCGAGCTGGACGACTGAGGCCTCCCGGCCTGAGCCGCCCGCCTCGTCAGCGCCGGACCATCCCGGCGCCGGGCGCCCCGTAGCCGAGCCCGGGGCGTACACCGGCCCCGGAGGCTGGCCCGCCGAGGCCACCGGGATTACCCTCCGGCCCCCGCTCCAGGCCCGCTCCGGCCTCGCCGAATCCGGCCCCCGGCAACACCCCGGCGCCGGAGGCCGGCCCACCCGCACCCCCGGCACCCGCACCCCCGGCACCGGCGCCGGGGGCCACCCCCACGCCGGAGGCCGGCCCGCCGAGCCCGCCCGGGTTGGGCCGGGCCTGGCTGGCGCCGGGGAGGGCCAGGGCGATGGCCACCACCGCGACGGCCGGAACGATGAGGAGCTGGCAGCGTTTCATCGCCGGTCATGCGCAGGAGTCCTCGTCCTAGCAAGGTCGGGACGCCTTGCCGCCGAAGGCACGGGTGGGGCCAACGGGGGCTCCTAGAGTCCTCCTTTGGGCCCTGCAGGCCATGAACGGCGCCCTGCGGGTCCTGCTGCTGACGCTGCCGCTCAGCCTTCTCTCGGGCTGCGGCCTCGCTACGGAGGAGCTGAGGGGAACGGCCTATCTGGCCATCAGCGTCGAAGGTGACCAGCCGCTGACCAAGGCGATCCTGCAGGAAGAGGTCCTGCAGGCGCAGGCGATCGTGGCGGCCTTTCGCCAGCTGCACCCCCACGTGGCGATCGAAACCAACCTCCTGCGGGAGAGTGCCTTCATCGGGGAGGTGCGTCGCCGGCAGGCCGCCGGCTTCGGCCCCGATCTGATGCTGGTGGCGGGCTCCACCGCCCACGCCCTGGTGGAGGCCGATCTGGCCCGTGGCCTCCAGCTGCCCCAGGCCACACGCCGCCAGGTGGACGCCGATTCCCTGCAGCGGCTGGAGATTCCGCCGCGGGGTCTGGCGGGCCTGCCGATTCTGAGGCGACCGCAGCTCGCCTGCTACAACCGCACCCGGCTGGCCGCCAGCCCGACCAGCACCGACGACCTGCTCAGAGCGGCCCGCGGGGGACTGCGGGTGGGGCTGGCGGTGGAATCGCGCAGCCTCTTCTGGAGCACGGGCCCCCTGGGGGCGGATCGGGCGATCCTCGCCGCCGCCGCCGGGCGACCCCTGGCGGCCGGCGAACGGGAGGGGCTGCAGCGGTGGCTGGCCTGGCTCTCGGCCGCCAACTTCAACCAGCAGGTCTTCATCGAGCCCGACCAGGAAGCCCTGGTGCAGGGTCTGCTGGAGCGGCGCCTGGACTGGATCCCCTGCAACAGCGGCAGCCTCAGCCGGCTGCGCCGCAGCCTGGGGACCGCCCTCGGGGTGAGCGACCTGCCCGCCGGACCCTACGGGCCGCCGACACCGATCACGCGGCTGCGGGTGCTGGCCTTCGGCACGGACTCCACCGCCCGGCAGCGGCGCGTGGCGGAGGCCCTGGCCGTGTTTGCGCTGAACCCCTGGATCCAGAGCACCCTGACCACCGACAACCAGGACATGCTGCCCACCAATCGCTTCGTCCCGCCCTCGGCGCTGCACACCCCCGTGCTCAAGGCGATGCAGCGCTCCGTGCGGCAGGCCGACGCCAGCGACGCCATCGCCCGGCTGCTGCCCGCCGGCGATCCCCGCGACCGCGAGCTCACGCGCCTGGTGACGGCGGTGGCCTTCGGCGAGATCACGGCGGCGGAGGCCACCGGGGATGTGCTCAGGGCCCTGGCTCCCAGGCCATGAACGACCTGCTCGGCCAGATGGTCGGCTGGCTGCCGATGCTGGGCCGGCCCCAGGTCCTGCTCCAGCTCGCCCTGGTGGCCCTGGCCGTGGCGGTCAGCCGCCTGGCGGGCCACCGCTGCGGGCCGCCCGGCCGCTCAAGGTGGCTGGCACTTGCCGCCACGGGGGTGGTGGGTGGCCTGGGCTGGGGCCTGCTGACCATCGCCCGTCAGCCGACGGCCCTGGCCGTCCTGCTGATCACCCTCGTGGCCAGTCTGCAGGTGTCGGAGCTGGTGCTGCATCGGGCCGAGCGCTGGCTTCCCGAGGATCAGATTCAGCCGCTGCGCCATCTGCTGATCCGGCCGTTCCTGCTCGCCGGACTGCTGTGGACGCTGATCGAGCAGCTGGACACCCGCGCCGAACTGGCCCTGATCCCCCTGGGCCGCTGGATGGGCGCCAATGTGAATGTGGGCGACATGACGCGACTGGTGGTGGTGCTCTACCTGCTGCTCGTCGCCTCAGGACCGCCGTCGCTGGGGGTGGCCTGGCTGCTGAAGCGTTGCTTTGCCCTGGAGCGGGTGAGTGCGCGCGCCATCGGCCTGATGGTGCGCTACGCGGTGATCAGCCTCGGAACCGTGGTGCTGCTGGAAACGATCGGCTTCAACAGCACCGCCCTGCTGGCCATCGCCGGGGGGCTGTCGGTGGGCCTCGGCTTCGGCGTCAAGGAGGTGTTCGGCAACTTCGTCAGCGGCCTGTGGCTGCTGTTCGAAGGCTCCCTGCGGCCTGGCGACATCATCGCCCTGGACGGCGACTTCTGCGAGGTGCGCCGCCTCGGCCTGCGGGCCACCCGGCTCTGGCGCGACCGGGACAACGCCGAACTGGTGATTCCCAACCAGACCTTCTTCAACTCCAGCACGGTGGAGTTCAGCGTCGGCCGCACCCGCTTTCTCACCCAGATCGCGATCAGCGTCGATGCTGGCCAGCCCGCGGGCACGATCCTGGCCCTGCTGGAGGAGATCGCCGCCGCCGTGCCCGGCGTGGAGAGCCATCCGCCCCCGAAGGCCTACCTGCAGGGGGTGGGGGACCGCGGCGGCGATTACGTGGTCAAGTTCTGGATCCACAGCCCCTTCGCCAACCGCAGGATCTGCAGCGCCGTCGTGGCGGCGGCCATGGAGCGGTTCCGAGAGCTGGGCATCGCCCTGCCATTCCCACGCCTGATCGTGGAGCGCGCCAGGACGGAGCCGCCGGGAGGAGCCTCCGGATGATTGGGAAGGGCCCTTCCAGGCCCCATGGGTCATTTGGGTGACACAGATTCACGAAGCCAGGGCCCATCACGAGAACCTAGTGCTAGCACGGGATTCAGGGGAGTCCCATGGAGTCTGGGGTAAGCTGAGAGAAGGATTTTGCACACGGCTTGCACACATCTGGTGTGATCCCCTCTCCTCCATGCCTGCCGCCCGTTACACCAAGCCGTGGGAGATCGGCTTCCGAGGTGCCGCGAAGGTGGCGACTGGCTGGACGGTGAGCCCACATCGAGGGAAAATCCGGCTCCAGGTCCGTCGTGCCGGCCAGCGGGCAGAGGGGGTGGTGCTGCCGCTGGAGTGGGCTCCGGCATCGGTCAACCCAGCACTTCAGCTCATCGGAAGGATCTACAAGCTCGTGGCCAGCAATCGGGAGACGCTTAGGAGCGCCTTGGCGATCACACTGGGGCAGAGCGACACCATGGCCCCGTCCACTGACTGGGAGGCCATCGCTGCCAGCTTGCGCGATGCCCTGCAGAACGGGCGCAACGAAATCCGCCTGCAGACCTGGAGAAGCAACTACGCCCCGTACATCGAAGAAGCCATTCGCCAGCTCACCGGCACCAAACCGCCTGTGGATGGGCATGAACTCCTTCGTCGCACCTTGGTGCGGTGGAGCGGCAAGCCTCCGAGCCGGGCCGCTTGCTGCATCGCCTTACGGAACCTGACCGACCACGCCGTAGCTAGACACCATCAACCGAGCTGCTGGAGGATTAGCGCGGTCAGCATCAAAGAGTTGCGTGGCCGACCAGCTGCAAAACGGATCAAGGCAACGCTTGAGGACAGGGAGCTGCTTGACCTAATCGAGGCCATCGAGGCGCGCAATCCGGAATGGTCCAACGTGCTCCGCCTGCTTACGCTCTACGGCCTGCGCCCAGTGGAGCTCCAGCACTTGGCCGCAAAGATTGATGAAGGCGGAACATTGCGGCTTTGGTGCAGCTACCGCAAAACATGCGGCGCCCAGATGACGGAGCCCCGCTGGTTAATGGCATGCCCACTGAAAGACCGGATCGGCAGCATGGTGGAGTGGAATCTTGCCGGGGCACTGGATGCCGACCTGCTTGAACTTCCACGAGGGTCTGATGGCGGCTTGGCAATGCTTGATGGGCACTACGTGGAGAAGTACCTGGCCCGACAGCCTGAATGGCGCAAACTAAGGGAGCAGTACGAAGCGCGAGGAGAATGGTTACGCCCTTATACCTTCCGCGACAGCTACAGCCTGCGCTGCCACCGCTATGGGGTGGAAGTAGGTGCCGTAGCGATGGCCATGGGACACAGCCTGGCAGTCCACTCCAGCAGTTATCGCTGGGCATCTGATAAAACAACAGCTGCCGCTTTCGAAGCAGCCTTTAAGAAATGAGCCGATAACGGAGCGGATGGAGAGCGTGTTCCTGCGGTTCTTCCTGGCGCAGTGATCAGAACCCTGCACGCTTGCACGCGGCCTCAACCTCTTTATTCAGCACCTCTGTGTTCGTAACGGTTGGCGGCATCGCGGCCTTCACGTTGTCGGGGAGCCCCGCCACCTTGGCCTTGATTGCCTCGCCGGTGGCCACCGTGCGACGGCCGTAGAAGCAGGCCATCGCCATGTCCTTCTGGTCAAGCGCACCGCTGGCCACCCGGCTGTCATAGGCCATTGATTGCGCCATGACGGTCAACATGCTGATCGAGGTGGCCACGTCAGCGGTCTTGGTCGCCTCAGATTGAGGGTTGCTGCCGCATCCGGCGAGGGCGAGGGCCAGCAGGAGGGCAACAATGCGCATGGTGAAAGCTGACCCAAACAGAGGATAGGGCTGTTGGAGCTTTGCTCTGGATCAGCTCAACGAATTGATCATCCTGATCTGGGTGGTCCCGGCGCTGTTCCGCACCTGGACAGGCACGGTCCATTGCTTCTGCCGCAGGGCCCTCACCTCGGCGCTCAGATCGGCCACAGCCAGCCCGAGCTGGGCAAGCGTCTGTTCACTGCCACGGCGGCCAGCAGGTGCCTGCGCCGGGGTGGTCACGGTCGTCCCGGTGCGCCGCTGCATCGCCACGGCATGGTGCGATGCCACCACCGAGGCGCTGGGGCCGGTCATGCCGGCCTCCTTGAGCTGG
Organism: Synechococcus sp. BO 8801; assembly: GCF_002252675.1. GTDB lineage: Bacteria > Cyanobacteriota > Cyanobacteriia > PCC-6307 > Cyanobiaceae > Cyanobium. Next base: position 20,539 of record NZ_NQKY01000021.1, read on the forward strand.
CGGGTCATGGCAGCCGGAATCACGGTGCCTGCCGTCGGGGCGGTCCAGAGGCTGTTCGCTGGAGCGTTGATCAAAGACAGACGACCGGCAGCGGAAAGGAAGGCCTCACGGCCAAGGCTGACGCCGCCGGGGCCGTCGTTGATGCGGTAGCGGTGGCCACCCTCGACCCCGCCGCCGGTGAAGCGGGCGGGGCCTGAGGCCAGCCGCCTGCGACAGATACCGCTGCAGCTGCTCGGCGCTGGTGGCAGCGTCGGCAAGTTCAGGGTGCGGATCCTCACGGGCGACGGGCCGATGGTGATGGTTGCCCAGCACGAGAAGGGCGACTGGGAGGTGCGGGTCCTTACCATGAGCTGCCGGGAGCGGGATTGATGGCCTCGACCGTGACGATCTCGATCTGGTGGCGCGGCCGTGGGCTTCCCCGCTTCGCACTGGACGGCCGGCCTGTGAGCCTCGATCAACTGGCGGTGGGGTACGGACTGAGCTGCGACACGGTTCTGGCGCGAATTGAGCGCGGCTTGCCACCTGCGCAATGGTTCCTCAGTTCTGCAGAGCTGAGTAGGGTGACGAAGCGGGAGGCGCGGAAGCAGATGGCCTCAGGATCAGCCCTTTAGTTCTTGGCGTAAGGCCACCACCGCCAACATCACCTCGATCAACCGAGTGTTCAAGGCGGCCCGCTCCGGCGAATAGGCCGGGGCTGCCAATGCCTGCCGCGTCAATGGCTCCAGTTGTAGACGAAGAGCCTGTAAGCGAGTGCGTCGGAAGTCAGGTTCAAGGTTCAAGTTCCTCTCGCAGGGCCACCATCGCCCACAGCACTTCACTGACCCGGTCATCGAGGGCGGTCCGCTCCGGAGAGTTGGCTTGTTGTTCCATCGCCTGCCGGGCTAGGGGCTCCAGCTGCTCGCGAAGGGCGTCTAGGCGAGTTCGGCGCGGGTCGGGTTCTGGCATCTCTAACTCGCAATTGCACCAACGATGGCATAGGGCAGGAAGACAACCTGAAGGTCAGCCCTCAAGCTCAGCTCGCAGAGCCAGCACCTGCTCCAGCCGCTCCCGGAACCGCTCATCCAGGGCAGCCCTCCCTGGTGAATCAAGCCTAGATGCGAGGACCTGCTGAGCCAGGTCCTCTAGCTGGCGGCGAAGCTCCACCAGGCGGACACGGCGCGGGTCTGGTTCAGGCATCGCTTCACGATGGCAGCGGGCAGCTTGAAGCAGATTGGCACTCGAGGGAATCAAGGCTCGAGCTCGAAGCCGAGCAAGCCCTCGACGCCGAGAACATCCGCCAGCTTTTCTGCGGCATCAAGGCCATCCACGTGGATGGAGCCGGTCAGCCAGACCGCGAGGGCGAGGGCCTGATCGTTCTCCAACAAAGCCATCTATGCGCTTCTCGCTGTCAACGCAAAGGAGTGTAACGGGAGCGGTTGAATGGCATCAGCCGCCGATCACGTCCAAGGCCTCCAGCCGCTGACATGGCTTAGGGGATGGATGGCGGATGCAGGCGGCCTAGGCGCTTGCGTATCTGATCTGCGCATAGATGATCCGTGGATTGCCAACCCATGCGGCGCAGTGGATTTCAGCCTGGCCAGAATCTCAGGACAGAGGCGCTGGCCAGGATTGGCACAGCCAACCGGCACAAGCGGGCGGGTGTTTGGTAGCGGGACGATCCGTTCCGGGGGGCTAGGGGTCAGCAGGCCACCATGGCAGCCACCAGCTCGGCCTTCCTGGGGCGCTTGCTACGGACGTTGGCCATTGGGCGCAACGTGGTGACGGGGAGGGCCTCCAGCTGCTCAGCCATCACGGCGAGGGGATGCAGCAGGGGCGGGGCCGAAGATTTCTCGTGTACGAGGGCAGCGGCCGAAGAATCCAGTGCTGGCAGCGGTTCCGGTGTCTGCGGCGCCGGGGCCGAAGATTTCTCGTGTACGGCGGTGAGCACCAAGGCCACCAGGGCGGCCGCCAGCACGATCACCGCTTCGGCAACCACCAGGGCGGCCAGCAGCAGCAGCTCGACGGTGTGCATTTCGTTCTTGTTCACGTTTCCAGGGGCGAAGGGTTCGCCCGCCGGGCCATCGCTTCCAGGCCTCGGCGGGCATGGGCCCCCGGCGTGATCGTCGTCCGATTCGGTTGTCGAGGTTCGATTCTTCGGGCGTCTCACCCATGCCGGACCCCACCGCCGGGTCTTTCGTCAGTGCCTGCTGGTGGCCGGGTGCCGATCCTGCAGCGGTGGGGGCGCCGTGGCGCTCGGGGTGTCGATTCCTTGTGGCCCCCTGACTACTGGGGGCGGCTCGGCCCGGTTTAACGCCTGTGGACGGCTGGCGGTCGGGTTGTCTCCCCCGACGTGCAATCAACATAGCACTAATTCGCCACGCGTGGCGGATGCTATGGTCATAGCATGGCAAAGACGCTCAACCAATACAGCCAGCAGATCCGGGCATTGGCGCCGGATGCGTTGGCACTGGAGCGGGCTCGTGACCTAGGCAGCCTGCTGATCGAGGCTAAGGCTGCAGTTCAGGCAGCCGGCCGCAAGTGGGGCGAATGGCTGGAGCAGGATTGCTCCCTGTCACCACGGACTGCGCAGCGGTTCATGACAGTGGCCAAGCGGTGGGACGATCCCGCCTTCGCAGCAGCACGCGAGGCGCGGCCGGATCTGCCCCTACGGGAGGCGGACAAGGTGCTGGCTGCCAGCAGCAGCAGGAAGCGGCCAGAGCCAGAGCAGGCGGATCCTTACTCGGTGGCCATGGGCAAGTTGTCCACTGCGCTCTGGGAGCTGGAGCTGGCCTCTGAGATTCGGCAGGTTGACCGCTGGGCCGGAGCAGAGCTACACGCCGCAAAGGAAGCGGTCTGCGCTGCCAAGCGGGCCCTGATGCACGTCTATGGCGAAGAATTGATGCTTGCTTGCACCAGCGACTACACGCCATCTGCTCGCCGTGTCGAGATGGCGGTCGGCGATCGGTGCGACTGCCGCTCATCGCATGGCCCCATCTCCGGCACCATCACCGACGTTCACCCGGGTGCCTCCGGCGGCTGGAGCACCTACAGCTGGCTGCAGGACGGAGCAAATGAGCCCGTCAGGGTGGGATGGGGGCTGCCTGGCGCAGCCACTGGGCTGAGGCACTCCATCGCCACCTAGCCCCGTAGCGGGTCTCTAGGACGCCTGACGCACGCCACAGCAGCCAACGTCGCCCCGCTGCAGATGCTTGACGATGCCGGCGTCCTGGCGGGCAGCACGACGCGCCTGAGCACTCGCCAGCAGGGACAAATCGGCTCCAGGAGGGGCGGGATCATCGTCATCACGGCGACGATCGACGAGGCGGGGAATGGTAGCGAGCATGGGAATCATTGACGGTTGATCAAGCCTTCCCTATACGTCTCCATGGTTTGAACCACCTTGTCCAGCAGCTCCGCCACGTCGCCCCCTGTTGCCCGATAGGCGTCCATGATCTCGATCATCCGAGCGAGAAGCTCTGCCACGCTGTCGATGGTGGCAGGCTGTTCGTTCGCGGCATGAATCTCGTCTAGGAGGAGCTCTGCCAGAGCCATGTACCTCCACTTAGTGGGTTCCATCGCATGGCTGACCAGGAGAGGACTCCTGCATCATGAAACGGCAGATCAGGCGACACGAGCAACCTTCTCAGATTGTGGCGGAGGCCTCCAGCCGGCCGCTGACTGCGCTGTAGAAGGCCTGCGCGCTGATCAGCGCAGCACGGTGCTGGGCAGCCTCGGAGGCGAGGGCGGGGGGCAGCGGCATGGCCTGGAGATCAGCCAGTAGCAGCTCGGCATCCTGCAGCAGCTCGACACCATGGGCGGCCATGTCATCGGCCAGGTCAGCGGCGTATTCGGTGGTGGTGGTTTCGGAGAACATGACCGGGTGAATCAGGACAGCGGAAGCATAGCCTGTTCGTCAACAATCAGCGGTCCTAAAGTACAACAAACACCGCTAAGGATTGGCAACGGCAACAGACACAAAAAACGGGGGGTGCACTACGCCCCCCGCACCATGACGTTTCTGAACCTCGCCCACCCTATTCTGCCGGAGCCGGTCAGTCCTCACCGTGGGGAAGACCGCGTACCCAGCTCCCGCTAGGTGGCGATGCTGCAGGCGGGGTCACGTTGACGGTCTGGAACCGCACTGGCTGAGGAGGTGGGGGATCAAACAGACCGCAAAGCCTGGCCTGCGCGTTGATGGCGCCCAAGCAAACGGCGAGGTTGCCATCGTGCAGTGCTCTGAGCTGAAGCACGGACAACGCAGAAAGCAGCTGGGATAGAAGTTGCTGCCTATCAATCTGCCAGTCATCGATGATGATCTGGCGGGCGTCAGCGATGAGCCGATCGCATGATCTAACCGGCATCCCCCAGTTATCCGAAGCAAACCGAAGCACCTGCTGGCGGGTCTTTCCGCTGATCAGCATGGTTGCGATCTCCTGCGCACGGGAGAGGCGCAGGGCCTGAGTCGGTCTGTCCCTCCCCCCCTCAAGGTTGCCGCTGGCTGCCGTCACCCCTGACCCCCCTGGTGAGTGTCGCGCAGGGTCAGCAGATCGCTCAGCGGCATACGGGCTATCTCCTGAGGGGTGAAGGCCCGTGGGGCCGGCTGCTGCTGCTGCATGGCGGCCTGGCGCTCGCGCTCGCGCTTGGCTTCGTTGAACTCGCTGGAAAATGCGTACGACAACAGGGCGCTGGTAGGCAACTCACCCATTTCCTGTGGGGTCAGATCCCGATCAACGGGCAGGCCCATGCCGTATCTATCAGCGCGCTGGCCGGGGCGGTACTTCTTCTCAGTCATGGTGATGAAGGGGAGGGAGGATGGCCGGATTAGAACCGGCGAGGGGATGGGGCGATCTGATCGATCAGGGCATCGGCGCCGATCTGCAAGATGTGGCGCATGGCGGCAGACGGTCTGCAGCAATGGTGCACGGCGATGGCGTCGATCTTCTCGATCAGAGGGGACGGCAGGCGCACGGCCACCTGCTTCATGGGCATCCCAGGAATGGGTGGGGCAGTGGGAAGCAAGGGAGGAGCTGCAGCCAGCTAAGTGTTCCGTTCGTCCGACGTTCGGCAGACGCGATGCATCACCCCTTCGGATTGCCCCTGCGCTTCCACTTCGCCACGATCACGCGCCCCTCCTTTGTGGTCACATCCCGAGGGATGCGCAGCGGTCGAGGAGCCGCTGTCCCCGCCTTCCGGGCCCGTTTGGGGCGACGTTTGGAGGCCACGGTCAATACACCCCCGGCGTGAGATTGCCCCGCCTTCCAGGCCGCTGGCGGTCACGCGAGGGATACGCGGGCCACAGGCCTTCGATGCGGCCGACAGCCTCCAGGCGCCGGAGGATGGTGGAGCGGATGTAGTGCTCCACGGGAACGTCGTGCCGCTGGCAGTAGCTCACCAGCTCGCCGGCCGCTTCAAGGGGGAGATGCACCGTGAAGGCGGCGACGGTCGGCGATGCCTTCTTGGGGGGGGCCATGGTCAGAGGGCAGCGGGGTCATCGATGCCCAACTTGCGCTTGAGCTCAGCGAAGCGATGGGCGCTTGCCCGCTGCGCCATCGCAGGCGGGTGACCGCAGGCGAGGCCCACGGCCATGAGGCCGTCGCGCTCGATCGCCTGGTGCAGGCGGCGCAGGCCATCAGGGCTCATTTCGTACTGATCGGCGACGGTCATCGGCTTGGGAGGTTCTGGCCCAGCCTTCCGGCGACTGGCACACCTGGGGGCGAGTCTCAACAAGGACAGAGCTTCAGGGGCCTGATCTTGGACACGAATCACACGATGAGACGGGAAACGGGCCGATTTCGGCGGGGATGAGACGCCCGGATCGTGGCTGCAGCTGGGGCGACTGGCACACCAGCGGCGGATCATCTGTGTTCTGCGCAGGTTGGCGGCAGGCACTTGGCCAAGCCGATCTCCTCGCGGGTATCAGGAGGAGACTCTCCATAAACGGTTGATCTGGTTGGATCCCCTGCACTGGAATGGATCTGGTGGTTGCTGAAAGTGGTTGGCGATGGTTGGCGTAGTTGGGGTTCCAACCGTCACCAACCGCCTACTCCAACCGGGAGAACCCTTGTAGCAACTGCGCTCCAACCAGTTCAACCACTTTTCAGCCATCTGCCCCTGTAAGCGCACCAGGGCGGATGGTGTAGACGGTCGTGCCGTACGCCTTCCCTTGCTTCAACAGGCCCTTCCTCACCATCGCCCAGCACTGCTTACGGATCAGCTCCACCTGCGGCTTGGTGGGGGCGTCCGTGTTGTACACGATCAGGGCGATCTGGCGGACGGCGGCCCCCTTCGGATCAGCGATCGCACCGATTGCTTCAAGCACCTGCCGCTGTTGCTCCGTCAGCGCCTGGACCGTTTCTGCCTGCCGCTCATCCGCCAGCAGCTCCGCTATGGCCTTCTGGTACTCCCCGACCACCTCGAAGGTGCCCCGCTCGAAGTCCCCACGGATCAGCAGATCCTGGAAGGGCGCCCGCCCCTCAACCACCATCCGGCGGTGGGGGTTCTCTTTGTCGGCGATCCAGACCTTCTTCATCGGACACCGCTTCTCCATGAAGTGCAGGGAGATGCAGGCAGACACGGCGCCGCCAGCAGAGCCATGGCCACGGATGGCCTGGATGCCGATAGGCCCGGTGTCCTTCGGCGAGTGGAACAGGCATACGTGCGTGACGCCATAGGGCGCCAGCAGGGTCTGCACGTCGATGAGGGCACCGCCGGCCTCCGGTTCCTGATCGCTCCCGTAGATCCGCTGGATCGAGTGGAAGAACGAATCCGTGATCAGGACCAGCCCCGGTTCCGCTGCCGCGTGCTCCAGCAGGAGGTCCGCCCCAGCGTCGTCCCAAGCCAAGTCGTCCTCCTCCGTGTAGAGGCGGACAATCTGCGGGTGCAGCGTCCCATCAGGCTCCATCAGGCCCACGGAGCGCAGATAGGCGGCTGAATCAGCAGCGGGCTGGTCTACCCACCACAACAGGATGCGATGGGGCCCTGGGGCCACAGGAAAGCGCCCCATCAGCGGGCGGCCAAAGATCAGGTCTGCAGCGAGGCGGGCAGCGAGCTTGGTCTTGCCCACCTTGTTGTACGCCGCGATGCCGGTCAGGCATCCCTTAGCGATCAGGCCATCCACGAGCCACTGCTTCTCCGTGATCCGCGCCTTCTCCCCCCCGGCGGTGCCCTTCTCCGCGTCACCCATCACCATGGCGCGTTGGATCTGAAGGATCCGCTGTCGCGTCTGCGATGGGGATACACGGAGTCCAAGCTCCCCGGCCAGCGTGGCGGCCTTGATCTGCCGTCGGATGCTGTTTCTTTCGTGACTCGGGTGCGCCGGGTCGAGCATGGATCGGATGACCGCTTCCCACTGGTCGATGGGTGCCAAGTCTTGCGCTGACGGCAAGGCATGCACCGTCGCCAGTTGTTGTGCCTCCTCCACCGCCAACCTGGCCAGTTCTGGGTCCCAGACGGTCATGGCCGTGCCTCCGCCGTTCGGGGCAGGTCAAGCTCATACAGCGCCAGCACGATCAAATCCTGCGGTTCGTATGGCCCCATGTCTGGGGGTGGCGGGTCGGGCTCGCCCTCTGGCAACTGAGGTGACCCGGACGAATAAACGCTCAACCGGTATCCCCATGACGTTGCCCAGCGGTCGGCGTCGGCCGCCTGATACGCCAGCTCACGGTGCTTCCCCAGCAACCACACCTGGAACTGCTCCAGCGCCGCGTGCCCTTTCGCCATGGCCGCCAGCTGGGGCAACATCCCTGCGGCCTCCTTCAGCGCCAGCTGGATAAGCTGATGCACCTCCGGGAACTCGTCATCACGCAGGTGATCAAACGGCGGTACCGCCAGCGCCTGCTCAATCAGCGGCATCAGCACCGGGATCTTCCCGGCGACGATCTCAGCCTGCGAGCGCTGCACTCTGAGGCGTTGCGACCGTGGAAGATGCTGGTGTTGTTCATGCAGCCGGAACTGCCCCCAGCCATCTGCATCGCCGAGAAAGGCCCATTCCTGGCCATCTGCGCCAGGTCCGTGCTCACCTTTGCGACATGCCCAGGTAGGAGGGGCGTAGGTGCTTCCTCTCCAGCACAGAACCAGGCCGCTAGGGGTGACCCTGCATGAGGTGTCATGTGTGCGGCCGCAGACCGCGCACGCGCTTTGGCGACTGCTAACGATCCAGCCGCCACTTGGAGAAGCCGCCATCAGCGCAGCCCCCCTGCGGCCTTGGAGAGCTCCTCCCGGCTGAATGCTTCAACGGAAGCGGGGTCCACCCGGTTGAAATCCGTGAAGGCTGCTTCACAACGATCACCATGCCACTGGAAAGGTGCACGGGTTGTCAGACCGCCCCTTCGGTAGTGAGTTCCTTCGAGAAAGGGATTGAACGGGGCAGCTCGAAGACGAAGAAGGGTCTTGGGGTGAACGCCGAGACGACCCGCCATTTCGGCGGTATCGAGCCACGGCTCGGGGCATGGGCGCATCACGAAGTCTCACGAGGAACTTTTTAGCGTTCCTGGGGACAGTGTTGTGGCTGAGAAAGCCTGCAGCTTCAGGGACTGGCCAAAACGCCACGCACCCACGAAGCATGCTTCGAGAGAAGGAAGCGCTGCATCAGCCGCTCGGCGGTGGAGTCTCCAAGCTCCTTGCGGACCATCTTTACGTACCAGAGGAATTCATCTCGATTTCTGCCCCGGATTGCCCTCCGTAAGGCATCTGGAGGATCCCAGCCAAGGAATCCAGCATCTAGACATTCTTCAACAGGGGTCAGCTTTGCTTCCTGGAGTCTGCCCCTCATCCGTCTGACCATCTCAGGCGTTAAGCGCTTCCCAGAAGACGTTCGACAACCTGCTGCGAAGAGGTCTTGACTCAGTGCAGCAAGACTCTTGCCCTCCCCCTGCTCAAGCACCTCTCGGTAAATGAGCGCCTTCGTGACTGCTTGATGGTGAGACTTCTGGTTTTCCTCTTCACGTGCAGGCCGAAGACCGCCAAGGGACACACCACGTGCGGCCGCCCGCCGCAGCCCCCGGCGGATGCTTGCCCCGTGTTCCTCAGGAATCTGCATTGACAGCACTCCTCCCAAGAGAAGATCGGGGCCCAAGGGACCACTTGCACACGATTTGCACACAACGCCCAAAACAAGATGCTGTGAGACGACCAAGACCGCCGGCTGGGCCATTGAAAAGGCCCCTTCCAGGGCCCATGGGTCATTTGGGTGACAAGGCTGACCTCACCCCGTCTCCGTTAAGAGTGTCAGGCAGCCACGGGGGCGGCTTGACGGGAGAAACGAACGATGTTGTTCGCTGTTACGGGTTCGCTCTTACCGAGCAGGCTTCAGTCACCCTCCTCATGCCCCGTCGAAACCATTGCAGCCCCGGGATGACGCACCGCCGGGGGGGCGGTGGGTCGGGGGAATGGAGCTGAGCGGAATCGAACCGCTGTCCGAGACACTGGTGTGGACCACCTAGTTCGTCCGAAGACGAGCTTGTTCATCCTGCCACCTCCCCGCCAGCGCAGCCGCGGCCGCAGGCGGTGGGCATCCCCGTACAAGGGGACCGCCAGCCAGCAGCATGGGGCGATGGCCAGCCCCTCCTCTTTCGACGTCATCGCCGTGGTTCCCCCGGGGCTGGAGGAGCCGGCGGCGGCGGAACTGACGGCCCTGGGCGCCCATGAGGTGCGCCCCCTGCGGCGCGCCGTGGGCCTGCGGGCCGATGCGGCCACCTTCTACCGCCTGCACCTGCAGGCCCGGCTGCCGTTCCGCTTCCTGCGCCAGCTGGCCCGCTTCCCCTGCCGCGGCCGCGAGGAGCTGTACGGCGGCGTGCAGCACGCCGCCGACTGGGAGCGCTGGCTACCGCCCCAGCTGAGCTTCCGGGTGGAGGCCAGTGGCAGCGTGCCCGGCCTCACCCACAGCCACTACAGCGCCCTGCAGGTCAAGAACGCCCTGGTCGACCGCCAGCGCCAGGTGTGGGGGTCGCGCTCCTCGGTGGACCTGGACGATCCCGACCTGGTGCTGCACCTGCACCTCAGCCCCGGCCGGCCCGGCGGCAGCGGCCCCGAGGCGGTGCTGAGCCTCGATGGCGGCGGCGCCAGCCTGCACCGGCGCGGCTACCGGGCCGCCATGGGCCTGGCCCCCCTCAAGGAGAACCTGGCCGCCGGCCTGATCGCCCACACCGGCTGGGACGGGACGGTGCCCCTGGCCGATCCCTTCTGCGGCTCAGGCACCTTGCTGATCGAGGCCGCCTGCCACGCCCTCGGCCGTGCCCCCGGCCTGGAGCGCCGCTTCAGCCTGGAGCGCTGGCCCGATTTCGATGCCGCCCTCTGGCAGCGGGAGCGGGCCGCCGCCCAGGACCTGGCCCGCAACAGCCTCCCCGATGGGGCGCCCCTGGCGGCCGTGGTGGGCATGGAGCGGGATCCGGCCGTGCTGGCCATGGCCCGCAGCAACGCGGCGGCGGCCGGTGTGGCCGACTGGGTCGAGCTGCAGGAGGGGGACTGCCGCGATTTCCGCCCCCCGGAAACCCCCGGGGTGCTGGTGTGCAACCCCCCCTACGGCGACCGGCTCGGTGCGGACGACGACCTGGAGGCGCTCTACGGCGATCTGGGTCGGATGGTGAAGGAGCGCTGCGGCGGCTGGACCCTGTGGCTGCTGAGCGGCAACCCCGCCCTCACGGGGGCCCTGCGGATGAAGGCCAGCCGCCGGGTGCCGGTGAGCAACGGCGGCATCGACTGCCGCTGGCTGCGCTACGACATCCGCTGAAGCGCACGCGGGCCCCGTTGCCTCAGCAGCGCTGCTAGCGGTGGGTCCTGCCTCCGCCACCGCCAGAGCCATGGCCTCACTCTTTGAAGCCCTCAAGCAGGACGTGCTGGCCGTGGAGAAGGACCCGGCCCTCGACACCGGCCAGGCCACGATGGCCCTGGTAAGGGAGTGGCTGGCCTGCCACGAACCGGAGATCAGCGCCCGCAAGCTGGCGGCACCGACGGAGTTCAACGGCACGCTGATGCAGTGGTTCCACTGGTACAGCGACGGCGACGGCGGCCACTGGCGGCGGCTGCGCCAGGAGGCACCGGCCCTGGCCAGGGCGGGCATCACCGCCTTGTGGCTGCCGCCGGCGGGCAAGGGGGGAAGCGTGTGGGACGTGGGCTACGGCACCTACGACCTGTTCGACCTGGGCGAATTCGACCAGAAGGGCACGGTGCGCACCAAGTACGGCACCAAGCAGGAGTACCTGGAGGCCATCGAGGCCTGCCACGCCGCCGGGATGCAGGTGTACGCCGATGTGGTGTTCAACCACAAGCTGAACGCCGACGAACAGGAGCAGTACCGCGCCACCCCCTACGACCCCGGCGACCGCAACCGGCCCCTGGGGGAGGAACGCACGATCAGCGCCTGGACCCGTTTCCGTTTCGATGGCCGCGGCAACAATTACTCATCCATGCAGTGGCACTGGCACCACTTCGACGCGGTGGATCACAACACGCTCGATCCGGGATTCCGGGCCGTCTGGCGCACCCAGGGCGCCGGCTTCGAGGGCAACGTCGATCTGGAGAAGGGCAACTACGACTACCTGATGGGCAGCGACCTCAACGTGAACCATCCGGAGGTGCGCGGTGAGCTCAAGCACTGGGGCCGCTGGAGCCTCGACCACGTGGGGGCGGACGGCTTCCGGCTGGATGCGATCAAGCACATCGCCAGCGATTTCTTCCTCGACTGGATCAGCGAGCTGGAGAGCCACGCCCAGCGTGATCTGTTCGTGGTGGGCGAGTACTGGACCTACAACATCGAGAGCCTCCACTGGTATGCGGCCAACACCGGCGGCCACATGAGCCTGTTCGATGCGCCGCTGCACATGAACTTCCACCAGGCCAGCCGCAGCGGGGGCCAGTACGACATGCGCCGGCTGCTCGACGGCACCCTGATGCAGCAGCTGCCCCTGCTGGCGGTGACCCTGGTGGACAACCACGACACCCAGCCGCTGCAGGCCCTGGAGTCGGTGGTGGAGGCCTGGTTCAAACCCCTCGCCTACGCCGTGATCCTGCTGCGTGACCAGGGCTATCCCTGCATCTTCGGTGCCGATTACTACGGCGCCGAGTACACCGACAGGAAGGACGGCCAGGAGTACCGGATCGTCCTGCCCAGCCACCGCTACCTGATCGACCGCTTTCTGCTGGCCCGCAGCCACTGCGCCTATGGCCCCCAGTACGACTATCTCGACCACGTCAACACGATCGGCTGGACGCGCCTGGGCACCCCGGGGCACCCGGGGGCCATGGCGGTGCTGATGAGCGACGGGCCCGCCGGCCACAAGTGGATGGAGGTGGGCAAGCGCCACACCACTTTCCGCGACCTGACCGGGCACATCCAGGCACCGATCACCACCAACGGCGACGGCTGGGCGGAATGGCACTGCCCGGGGGGCTCGGTGTCGGTGTGGGTGGAGGAGGCGGCGCTGGCGGAGATGGGGGTCACCCTCTGACCCCGGGGGGTCTGGCCTACCCAGGGCGGGCTGGGGGGGGCCCGGCGGCTACCGCAACGCTCGCCCCATCAGCAGCTGGGGCTCGACGCTCGCGACCCCCTCCAGCTGCCGCAGCCGCGCCACACACCCCAGGGCATCGGCCACGCGGCCACTGCGGGCCCGCAGCCAGGCGGCCTCGGGGGCATGGTCGGCGGCGGCGGCGATGCGGCAGCCCGCCTGCTCCAGGGCGGCGCGGTGGGCCAGCGCCGACTCCCCGGGCCGGAAGCGGATGAACAACTGGCCGGTGGGCACGGCCAGGGCACCTGTGCCGGGCTGGGCATAGACCGGGCTGAGGGACTGGCCCGCGGCCAGGGGGCCGGCGGGGACTCCGGGCAGCACGGCGATGGCTTCCGGCTCAAACGTCAGCAGCCCTTCGGTGGTGGGCAGGGGTTCTCCGTGCAGGGCGTACCAGCCGGGCTTCTGCTCGAAAGCCACCGGCCGCTCCGCGCCGACGAGGATCTGCCGGGGGAAATCGTCGAAGGACGTCGCGGGGCCCATGGTCACCTGGCGGCCGCTCCGCTGCTCCTCCACGCTATCCAGCCACACAGCAGCGCCAGAGGGTCTCACCTCTGAAGAAGGGTGAAGAATCCCCAGGCCTGTGACGGCTGATCACGTCCTGTTCCGCCGGCTTGAATTCGCCAGCTGATGCGCGGAGAGTGATCGCCGCAGCGATGACACCGCGATGGTTCAGGTTCGCTACGGCGGCAAAGATGCGGCCCCCTACGCCCTCGATGTCAGCGACAATCACCTCGTCGTCCGCACCCTCAACCGCCAGGCGGTGATGCCGGAGCGGCCCTTCGAAGTGGCGCCGGTCAGCGCCGAGGCGCACCTGATCCTCGCCCAGTTCGAGTGCCTGACGCGCTTCCGCGAAGCGGGGGTCGAATTGTTGAGTACCCGGGCCCTCCAGGCCGATGGGGCCCTGCGCGATGCCGCCCGCAGCCTGCTCAAGGCGGAGCCCGGCATCGACTTCGCCGGCCGCGTTCTGGTGGATGGCCAGGGCCGGCCCGTGGTCTACACGGAGAACCTCTTCGTCAAGTTCGACGACGACGCCGAGCTCGAGGCCTGCGAGGGTGTGCTGCAACGCCTGGGCCTCGCCATCAAACGTGGCCTCAGCTATGCCCGCAACGCCTATTTCGTGGCCGCTCCAGGCAACAGCGGGCTGGCGGTGTTCGCAATCGCCGAAACCCTGCTGGGCGAGGAGAGCGTCGCCCTGTGCCATCCGGAACTGGTGAGCCCCAGCCGCCAGCGCCGCCAGGCCTTCCCGCCCGAGTGGCATCTGAAAGCCACCGCCGTCAACGGCCGGCTCGTTGATGCCCACGCCGAGGTGGAGGCGGCCTGGGCCCTCAGCGACGGCAGCGGGGCGATCATCGCCGTGGTGGACGACGGCTTCGACCTCGACCACGAGGAGTTCCGCTCCTCCGGCAAGATCGTCGCCCCGCGGGATGTGACCCGCCAGAGCGGCGACCCCCGCCCCGGCCGCGGCGACGACCACGGCACCGCCTGTGCCGGGGTGGCCTGCGCCAACGGCCAGTTCGGCGCCACAGGCGTCGCCCCCGGCGCCCGGCTGATCCCGATCCGGCTGGCCTCCGGCCTGGGCTCCCAGGCGGAGGCCGACGCCTTCGTGTGGGCGGCCCGCAATGGCGCCGATGTGATCTCCTGCAGCTGGGGCCCGCCGGACGGGGCCTGGTGGGACCCGAACGACCCGGCCCACCGCCAGGTGGTGCCCCTGCCGGATTCCACCCGGCTGGCGATCGACTTCGCCACCACCCAGGGCCGCGGCGGCAAGGGCTGCGTGGTCCTGTTCGCGGCCGGCAACGGCAACGAGAGCGTCGACAACGACGGCTATGCCAGCTACGGCAAGGTGATCGCCGTGGCGGCCTGCAACGACCTCTCGAAGCGCAGCGCCTACAGCGACTTCGGCCGGGCCGTGTGGTGCAGCTTCCCCAGCAGCGACGGCCGCCCCTCCCTCACCCCCGGCATCTGGACCACCGACCGCTCCGGGGTGGCGGGCTACAACCAGGGCAGTCCCCAGAAGGGGGACCAGACGGGCCACTACACCAACTCCTTCGGCGGCACCTCCAGCGCCTGCCCCGGCGTGGCCGGGGTGGCCGCCCTGGTGCTGGCCCGCAATCCGGCCCTGCGCTGGGACCAGGTGCGGGAGATCCTGCGGCAGGCCTGCGTGCGCATCGACCCCACCGGCGGCAACTACGACGCCAGCGGCCGCAGCCCCTTCTACGGCTACGGGCGGGTGAGCGCCCGCCGGGCGGTGGAGCTGGCCCGCCCGCCCCAGCCGGCGGCGGCCCTGGTGTTCCAGGCGGTGCAGGACGTGCCGATCAACGACTTCCAGACCGCCACCCTCACCCTGCCGGTGGCCGCCCCGGGCCCGCTGCAGTCGATCCGGGTGGCGGTGGATCTCGACCATACCTACATCGGCGATCTGGTGGTGCGGCTGCTGCCGCCCGCCGCCCTGGGGGCCGCCCCCGTGCTGCTGCACGACCGCTCCGGCGGCGGCACCGACAACCTCAAGGTCACCTACGACGCGGTGAATGCCCCCGCCCTGGCGGCCATGAAGGGCAAGGACCCCAGCGGCACCTGGACCCTGGAGGTGTCCGACACAGCCCGGGCCGACCGGGGCACCCTGCGCAGCCTGCGGCTGGAGATGGGCTTCTGAACCTGGCAGGCCTCAGAACTTGCCGGTGATCGCCCGGGTGGTGCGCATCAGGCCGGCGGTGGTCTCCGGCAGGTAGGGGCCCTTGAGCATCTGGCCGCCGATCCGCAGGCTGATCCCGGCCAGCACCAGGTCGATGGCGGCTACGGCAGCTGCGGCCTGCAGCCAGCTGAGGCTGAAGGCCTCGCGGATCCAGAGCAGCAGCACCAGCTCGGCCGCCACCAGGGCCAGGGTCATCAGGGTGAGGCCCATGCCCAGCATCACCCCGCCGCCCACCAGGCGCCGCTTTTCCTTATCGGCCTCCTGCAGGGCGATGCGGACGTGCAGGTCCATCACCGAGCTGATCAGGGCCGTGACCCGGCTGAAGTTCGGACCCGTCATGCCGAACGCCGACCCGACGACAGCAACAGCCCCACCAGCAGCCCCACGCCGGCGGCGATGCCGAGGGCCATCAGGGGCCGCTCCCGC
This sequence comes from Synechococcus sp. BO 8801, assembly GCF_002252675.1. Classification (GTDB taxonomy): domain Bacteria; phylum Cyanobacteriota; class Cyanobacteriia; order PCC-6307; family Cyanobiaceae; genus Cyanobium. The sequence goes on from NZ_NQKY01000021.1 coordinate 36,136, forward strand.
ACCGGCTTCTCGATCCGGGGCCGCAGGGTGGTGTTGAGCTCGTCGAGCAGGTGCTCCAGCTGCTCCTCCAGGGGCCGCAGCGAATCCACCACGTGGCCCGCCTGCTCACCGGTGACGTTGACCAGATCGAGCAGTTGCTGCTTGACGCCGGCGGTGGTGAGCCCGCTCTGGCGGCTGATCACCTCCACCACGTGGTCGAAGCTGCCCCGGGTGGCCTCCAGGGTGTGGCGAGCCACCTCAGGCCACTCCTTCTGGATGCTGGGCAGCAGGCTCTCGAAGCGTTCGCGGAACAGGTTCTGCGCCTGCTGGGCCTCGCCGCTGCCGGCGGGCGCCGGGCCCGGGGCGGGGGCCGCCGGGGACTCGACAGGGGTGGTGTCCGTTTCCATGGGGCGCTCCGTGCGACGGCTGCACGGCATCACCGTAGGAAGAAGGGCTTGTGATCGTCAGCACCTCGGTTAAATTCGGCCTGCTCGGCGCACGGGCCTGTTGGTTCACATCAATCAGGTCGAGCTCACCCACTTCAAGTCCTTCGGCGGGTCGATGACCATCCCGCTGGAGGAGGGCTTCACGGTGGTGACGGGCCCGAACGGCTCCGGCAAGAGCAACATCCTTGACGCGGTGCTCTTCTGCCTCGGCCTGGCCACCAGCCGCGGGATGCGGGCCGAGCGGCTCCCCGACCTGATCAACAGCGCCGTGCTGCGGGAGGGGAAGGCCGCCGAGACCAGCGTCACCGTGCGCTTCGACCTGGGCGACTGGCAGCCGGACAGCGCAGAGGACGGCCTGGACGTCCCCGAACAGGGCCCCTGGCTGCAGCGGGGCCAGCGGGAGTGGAGCGTCACCCGGCGGCTGCGGGTGGCCCCCGGCGGCACCTACAGCAGCAGCTTCAGCGCCGATGGGGTGCCCTGCAACCTGCAGCAGCTGCAGACCCAGCTGCGGCGCCTGCGGGTCGACCCGGAGGGCAGCAACGTCGTCATGCAGGGCGACGTCACCCGCATCGTCTCGATGAGCGCCCGCGACCGGCGCGGCATCATCGATGAGCTGGCCGGCGTGGCCCTGTTCGACTCCCGCATCGAGCAGAGCCGGGGCAAGCTCGACGAGGTGGTCGAACGGCAGGAGCGCTGCCGCATCGTCGAGCAGGAACTGCTGGCGGCCCGCCAGAAGCTCGAACGCGACTGCGCCAAGGCGCGCACCTACCAGGAGCTGCGGGAGCGCCTGCACCAGGGGCGCCTGCACGAGCAGGTGCTGGCCTGGGAGGAGGCCCGCACCCACGGCCTGGCCCTGGCCGGTCGCCTGGAAAGCCTCGACCGCCAGCAGGAGCAGGAGCGGGAGGCGATCGTCGCCGGCGAAGCCGAGGTGGTCGCCGCCGCCGCCGCCCTCGAGCAGCTGCAGGCGGAGGTGAAGACCCTGGGCGAAGACCAGCTGCTGGCGGTGCAGGCCGAACTGGCCGGTCTGGAAACCAGTGGCCGTGAGCTGGCCCGCCAGGCGGAGCTCCATGGCCAGCAGGCCGAGGAGCTGCAGCGCCGCCGCCAGCAGCTGCAGCAGAACCAGGCGGAGCTGCGCCGGCAGCAGCAGGCCCTCGGTGAGCGGGCCGACGACGGCGCCATCGACCGCGCCGAGGCCCTCTGCCGCGACGCCGAAGCGGCGGTGGAGCTCTCCCGGCGTCGCCTCGGGGAGGTGGCCGGACGTTCCGGCAGCTGGCTGGAGGAGCAGCAGGAGCGCAGCCGCCGGCGCCAGGAGCTGCAGGAGCGGCTCGCCCCCCTGCTGGCCGAACGCCAGCAGCTGGAGGAACGGCTGCGGCAGGCGGGTGAACGGCTCGAGGAGCTGGGCGGTGAGGAGCTCCAGGAGGACGCGGCCCATGGGGAGGCCGCCGCCGCCCTGGCGGCCCTGGCGGAGCAGGAGCGCAGCCTGCGGGCCGCCCTGGAGGAACGCCAGGAGCAGGCCCGGGAGCTGGCCGAGGCCGTGGCGCTGCAGCAGCGCACCCGCGTGCGGCTGGAGCAGGAGCAGACCAGCCTGGAGCGGGACATCGCCCGCCTCGACAGCCGCCGCGAGACCCTGCAGGAGAGCCGCGGCACCGGCGCCCTGCGCCTGCTGCTGGAGGCGGGGCTGGAGGGGATCCACGGCTCGGTGGCCCAGCTGGGCGAGGTGGAGGAGCGGCTGCGGGTGGCCCTGGAGGTGGCGGCGGGGGGGCGCCTGGCCCAGGTGGTGGTGGAGGACGACCGCATCGCCGCCCGGGCGATCGAGCTGCTCAAGAGCCGCCGCGCCGGCCGCCTCACCTTCCTGCCCCTCAACCGCATCCGCGGTGGCAGTGGTGGCTCGGGGGGGGCGGCCCTGCAGCGGGGCAGCGCCGGCGGCAGTGGCGGGGCCGGAGGCCTGGTGGGGCGGGCGGTGGATCTGATCCGCCACGAGCCCGTCTACGCCGACGTGTTCCGCTACGTCTTCGGTGACACGCTGGTGTTCGCCACCCTCGCCGACGCCCGCCGGGAACTGGGCCGCTGCCGGGCCGTGACGCTGGAGGGGGAACTGCTGGAGAAGAGCGGCGCCATGACCGGCGGCAGCCTGCAGCAGCGCTCGGGCCAGCTGGGCTTCGGCCGCAGCGGCGACGGCGATGAGGCCGAGCCGCTGCGGCAGCGGCTGCTGGAGCTGGGGGAGAGCCTGCTGGCCTGCCGCCGCCGTGAAGCCGAGCTGGGCCGGAGCCTGGAGGAGGTCCGGCCGGGCCTGCTGGAGCTGCAGCAGCGCCAGGCCGCCCTCCAGGCCGAGCGCAGCGCCGCCGAGCGCACCCTGGCCCCGCGGCAGCAGCGCCGCGACCAGGTGGCCGGCCGGCGGCGGCAGCTGCAGGAGGCCCACCAGGCCGACCGCGGCCGGATGGGGGTACTCGAGCAGACCCTGCCGCCCCTGCGCCAGGCCCTGGCGGAACTGGAGGAGGCCGAGCGCGCCGCCAGCGGCAACGACGACAGTGCCCGCTGGCAGGGGCTCCAGGGTGAGCTGGAGCGGGCCGACCGGGCCCTGGTGGAGGCCCGGCGCCAGCGGGACGACCTGGAGGCGGAACGGCGTGACCGGGCCCTGGGGGCGGAGCGGCTGGGCAGCCAGCTGGAGGCCCTCGCCGGGGAGGAACGGCGGCTGGTGGAGGCGGTGCAGGCCCTGGTGGCCGAGCGCCAGCTCTGGAAAGAACGCCACCAGGCGGAGCAGGAGCGCCGCACCCTGCTGGAGCGCCAGCAGAGCGAGCTGCAGACCCGCTTCGGCGAACGGCGCCGCGCCCGCGACGGGGCCGAAGCCCACCTGGCCGGCCGGCGCCAGGCCCTGCAGCAGCGCCAGTGGGAGCTGCAGCGGCGCCAGGAGGAGCGGCTGGCCCTGGCCGAAGAGCAGCGCAGCCACGGCCTGCGGCTGGCCCAGATGGAACGGGAGCTGCCCGACCCACGCCCCGGGCTGCCCGAGGAGGTGCGCGAGGCCGGCCTGGAGGCGCTGCAGCAGAGTCTGCGCAGCCTGCAGCAGCGCATGGAGGCGCTCGAGCCGGTCAATATGCTCGCCCTCGAGGAGCTGGAGCAGCTGGAGCAGCGGCTGGCCGACCTGGACGACCGCCTGGAGGTGCTCAGCAAGGAGCGGGAGGAGCTGCTGCTGCGGATCGAGACCGTGGCCACCCTGCGCCAGGAGGCCTTCATGGAGGCGTTCCGGGCCGTCGACGGCCATTTCCAGACGATCTTCGCCGGCCTCTCCGACGGCGAGGGCCACCTGCAGCTGGAGAACCCCGAGCAGCCCCTGGAGGGCGGCCTGACCCTGGTGGCCCACCCCAAGGGCAAGGCGGTGCGGCGGCTGGCCTCGATGTCGGGTGGTGAGAAATCCCTGACCGCCCTCAGCTTCCTGTTCGCCCTGCAGCGCTTCCGTCCCTCGCCCTTTTATGCCCTCGACGAAGTCGACAGCTTCCTGGACGGGGTGAACGTCGAGCGGCTGGCGGCCCTGATCGCCGCCCAGGCGCACCAGGCCCAGTTCATGGTCGTCAGTCACCGCCGGCCGATGATCGCCGCGGCCACCCGCACCATCGGCGTCACCCAGGCCCGCGGCTCCCATACCCAGGTGGTCGGTTTGCCGCCGGCGGCCTGAGCCGACCGCGTGGGCCACAATGGGCCGACCAGGCTGTTCCAGGCCGTGAAGTCGCTCCCGTTCCCCCTGCCGTCCAGCCCCGATCTCCGGATTTGACCTCCCCGATTCCCCCCTCCACCGAGCCCGCCGCCCCCAGCGACCGCCTCTGGCTGCGCTCCGAACTGATGGGCACCCAGGTCATCACCCGGGACACCGGCCGCCGCCTGGGCGTCGTCGGCGAGGTGGTGGTCGACATCGACCGGCGTGAGGTGATCGCCCTCGGCCTGCGGGACAACCCCCTCACCCGTTTCCTGCCGGGCCTGCCCCGCTGGATGCCGCTGGACCGCATCCGCCAGGTGGGTGACGTGATCCTGGTGGATTCAGCCGACTCCCTGGCCGAGGGGTTCAACCCCGAGCGCTACAGCAAGGTCATCAACTGCCAGGTGATCACCGAGTCCGGCGAACAGCTCGGCCGCGTGCTCGGCTTCAGCTTCGACATCGAGACCGGCGAACTCACCACCCTGGTGATCGGTGCCCTCGGCGTTCCCCTGCTGGGGGAAGGGGTGCTCAGCACCTGGGAGATGCCGGTGGGGGAGGTGGTCAGCAGCGGGCCGGACCGGATCATCGTCTACGAGGGGGCCGAGGAGAAGCTCAAGCAGCTCGGCACCGGCCTGCTGGAGAAGCTGGGCATCGGCGGCGCCAGCTGGGAGCAGGAGGAGCGGGACCGGTTCCGCACCGGGGCCGTTCCCGCCGAGAACCAGCTGCCCGCGGGCCAGCCCACGGTCCAGGAGCAGCGCCGGATCCAGCCGGCCGCCAGCCGCAGCTTCCAGCCCGCCGAGGAACTGGAGTACGTGGAACTGGAGGAGCGGCGCGAGCGGGAGCCCCTGCGCCAGCGCCGCTACCTCGACGACGACCTGCCGGAACCGCGCCAGCGCCCCGAAGCCCGCCCGGCCGAGGCCTACGGGCGCGAGGGCGAGCGGATGGCGCCGGACCGCTACGACGACCGCGTTCCTGACCGCACCCCCGACCGCATCCCACCCCAGCGCTACGGCGAGGAGCGCTATCCCGAAGAGCGCTACAGCGAAGATCGCTACAAAGAAGACCGCTACCCCGAGGAGCGCTACCGGCCCGAGCGCGGTTACGAGCCGGAGCGGGATCGTCCTGAGCCCCCCCGGGGACGGGAGCCCCAGCGGGACCCCTACGCCCCCCCCGAAGAAGCACCACCCCGGGAGGCCCCCCGCGCCAAGGAGCCGGTGGATGTGGAGCCCGAGATCCTCGACGACCCCTGGTGAAAGGGCAGCCGCCCCGCCTCAGCCCTCGCTGAACTGCAGCGACGCCGAGTTGACGCAGTAGCGCAGGCCGGTGGGGTTGGGCCCGTCGTTGAAGACGTGGCCGAGGTGGGCGTCGCAGGTGGCGCAGCGGATCTCGGTGCGCTCCATGCCGTGGGAGCGGTCGGTGTGGGTGGTGATCGCTCCATCACTCACCCCCTGCCAGAAGCTGGGCCAGCCGGTGCCGGAATCGAACTTGCTGGCGGAACTGAACAGCTCGCTGCCGCAGCAGACGCAGTGATACATACCGGTGGCCTTGTTGTTCCAGTAGGCGCCGGTGAAGGCCCGCTCGGTGCCCCCCTCGCGGGCCACCCTGTACTGCTCGGGCGTCAGCTTGGAGCGCCAGTCGGCATCGGCGGGGACAGTGCTGGCTGAGGTGGTGGAATCGCTCGGCTGCATGGTGGCGAGCCCCGCATGGGGCCATGGTGAGCTGAATCCTATCCAGATCGCACAGGCACACCGGAGCGCTCCGGCGGCGGCAGCAGGCCCCGCACCATGGCCGCCACCGCCGCCACGGCGCCCGGCTGGCCCCGCAGGCTGCGCAGGTCGTCGGCCATGGCCGCCAGGCGCTCGGGATGGTCCAGCCAGTCGGCGGCCTCGGCGGCGATCTGGGCCGGTTCGATCGGCCCCACCCGCTCCGGCACCACGGCGCGGCCGGCGGAGATGTTGGGCCAGGCCAGGAAGCCGCGGTGGCGCATCCGCCAGGCCGTGAGGGCCACTCCCACCAGACGCCGCAGCAGGGGCAGCCTGGCCACCAGCCCCATCCAGCCGTCCCAGGCCTGCATCACCGCCAGGTGCTGGGTGGGCACCAGCACGATCATCGGCACCGCCAGGGCGCCCAGCTCGGCCGTGTTGGCCCCCACCGTGGTGAGCGCCAAGGCGCACTGACTCAGGGCGGCATGGGCGGGATGGCGCTCCAGCAGCAGGATGCGGGTGCCGGCCGCCGTGACGATCTCGTCGCCCTGGAGCTGGGGCTCACCGGCTCCCTGGTGGCGGTTCAGCGGGTTGGAGGGGCCGCCGTAGGCCAGCAGTTCCCGCACCGAGGTGGTGGGGGCCACCGGCAGCAGGAAGCGGCAGCCGGGCCGCAGGGCCGCCAGCCGGTCGGCGGTCTCGAGCAGGAAGGGCACCCCCACCAGCAGCTTGGCCCGCTTCGAGCCGGGCAGCAGGGCCACCCAGTCGCCGGGCGGGAGTGGATCGTCCTGGCGGGCCAGGGTCGAGAGATCGGCCATCAGGTCTCCCACCACCGTGGCCCGCTGCCGCCAGCGGGGGGCCAGGCGGCCGGCCGCGGTGGGCCCCATCACGGCGATGCGGTCGTTCCAGCGGGGCCAGCGGGCCACCCACTCGGCATAGGTGAGGTGGCGGTAGCCCAGACGGGCCGACAGCAGCACGGTCCAGAACTGGTCGCCGCCGAGGAACACCACCACGCCCCGCTCGGGCCAGGGGCCGTGGCGCCGGGGCCGCAGCAGCATCCACCAGAACCGGGAGGCCGGCAGCACCCGCTCGAACAGGCCCCAGCCCTCGGCCACCCGATGCTCCGCCCCGGTGGCGTTGGGGCACGGGACCAGCACCAGCCGCAGGCTGCAAGGGGCGCCGGGATCGCGGGGCCGCAGGGGCTGCAGCTGATGGAGCTGCTCGGCCAGCGGGCGCACCCAGGTGCTCAGCTCGCCGGGGCCGTTGCTGACCAGCACGATCGCGCTCGCGGCGGCTGGAGCGGAGACCGGCGACGGCTGGGTCAAGAGAACCGCAGGTTCCGGGGGACGGGGCTGGAGAAGAAAAATGCGGATGGCGAGACTTGAACTCGCAAGGCCGAAGCCACACGCCCCTCAAACGTGCGTGTCTACCAATTCCACCACATCCGCGTGGTCGGATCGGGCCGGGGCCTTCACCGACTGAGCAATATACGCACAGGCTTCCCCACCCCCGGCGACCCCTAGGCAGGGGTGGTGCCGGTGAGCACTGATACAGTCCGCCCCGGCACGGCCGCACCCCCGCCAGCCCCTTCGCCCGGACCTGCACGGATGCCCATCGGCAAGCTGCTGATCGCCAACCGCGGCGAAATCGCCCTCCGCATCCTGCGCAGCTGCCGGGAGCTCGGCATCGCCACGGTGGCCGTCTACAGCACGGTGGACAAGAACGCCCTGCACGTGCAGCTGGCCGATGAGGCCGTCTGCGTGGGGGAGGCCCCCAGCAGCCGCAGCTACCTCAACGTTCCCAACATCCTGGCGGCCGCCACCTCCCGCGGCGCCGACGCCATCCACCCCGGCTACGGCTTCCTGGCGGAGAACGCCGACTTCGCCGAGAAGTGCCTCGACCACGGCCTCATCTTCGTGGGCCCCTCACCGGCCTCGATCCTGGCCATGGGCGACAAGTCGACGGCCAAGATCACCATGCAGCGGGTGGGTGTCCCCACGATCCCCGGCAGCGAGGGGCTGCTGGAGGATCCCGCCGAAGCCGCCAGCCTCGCCGCGGCCATGGGCTACCCGGTGATGATCAAGGCCACCGCCGGCGGTGGCGGCCGGGGCATGCGCCTGGTGCCCGAGGCCAGCCAGCTCGAGGGCCTGTTCCGGGCCGCCCAGGGGGAGGCGGAGGCCGCCTTCGGCAACCCGGGCCTCTACATGGAGAAATTCATCGACCGGCCCCGGCACGTGGAGGTGCAGGTGCTGGCCGACCGCCACGGCAACGTGGTGCACCTGGGGGAGCGCGACTGCTCGATCCAGCGCCGCCACCAGAAGCTGCTGGAGGAGGCCCCCAGCCCGGGCCTCGATCCCGACCTGCGCCGCCGCATGGGCGAGGCGGCGGTGGCGGCGGCCCGCAGCATCGGCTACGAGGGCGCCGGCACGGTCGAGTTCCTGGTGGACCGCAGCGGCGCCTTCTACTTCATGGAGATGAACACCCGCATCCAGGTGGAGCATCCCGTCACCGAGATGGTGACGGGCATCGACCTGATCGCCGAGCAGCTGCGCATCGCCGGCGGCGAGCCGATCTCCGTTCGCCAGGACGAGATCCACATCACCGGCCACGCCATCGAGTGCCGCATCAACGCCGAGGATCCGCGCCACAACTTCCGGCCGGCCCCGGGCAAGATCACCGGCTGGCTGCCCCCCGGCGGACCGGGGGTGCGCATCGACAGCCACGTCTATACGGGCTACGAGATCCCCCCCTTCTACGACTCCCTGATCGGCAAGCTGATCGTCTGGGGGACCGACCGGGACCATGCGATCCGACGCATGCGCCGGGCCCTGTCGGAATGTGCCGTGACGGGGATTCCCACCACCATCGAGTTCCACCTCGCCCTGCTGGATCGCAAGGAGTTCCAGCGCGGTGAGGTCTGGACCAAGTTCGTCGAAGAGGAGATGCTGAACCGCTGAGCGGGCCCCAGCTCAGCCTCCTGACCCCAGCTCAGCCGACTGACTGGCTGCGCAGCAAAGCGAGGGTGACCAGCCCCTGCTGACCCACCAGCAGCTCCCGCAGCAGGCTGATCAGCCCCACCCAGATCACCGGGGTCACGTCGACGCCGCCGATGGGCTGGATCAGGCGGCGGGTGAGGGCCAGAACGGGCTCGGTGGGTGCGCCCACCACCCGCATCACCCCCTTGGTGAGGTCCACGCTCGGGTACCAGGTGAGGACGATGCGGAACAGGAACAGCAGGGTCCAGCCCGCCAGGACCAGCCCCAGGGCCAGGTGCAGCAGGGGCAGGGGCGCCAGTGCGGAAAGGGCCGGGGCCGTCACAAAGCTCTAAGCGTCGGAACCCCGATCGTAGGAAGCCGCCGTCACTGCCTAGGATCCGCCGAGCTGTCCGGAGCGAACCCCTGCCATGACCCCTTCCCTCGCCAACTTCCTCAGCAGCCTCGGTTGGGGCGCGGTCATCGTGGTGATCCCCATCTCCATCGCCCTGGTGCTGATCAGCCAGAACGACCAGCTCGACCGGCGCCTCTGATCCGACGGCCCCCCTGCGCCTGCCGATGACACGGTGGGCGCGGTCCTTAGAGTGGGGCCCGTCGCCCGGGTGAACCGCCGTGGTCAACGCCAGCCTCAACTGGGCCAGCATCGTCGGCATCGTCCTGGCGGTCGGTGGAGCCTTCCTCTACTTCATGAGGAGCTTCAAGCCGGCCCTGGCCCGGGACTACGACGTGTTCTTCGCCGCCATCGGCCTGCTCTGCGGCGGCATCCTCTTCTTCCAGGGCTGGCGCCTGGATCCGATCCTGCAGTTCGGCCAGTTCCTGCTGGCCGGCACCACGGTCTTCTTTGCCTACGAGAGTGTGCGGCTGCGGGGGGTGACCACCGAGCAGGCCCGCCGCTCCTCCTACTTCGACGACGAGGAGCCCGCCGCCCCCTTCCGGCCCCGTGGTGGCCTCGGCGGTGGCCGCAGCTGGGACGACGAGCCCGACCGGTTCGATGAGCCCGAACCGCTTCGGCGCCGCATCCCCTCCCGCGAGGAACCCGAGGACGACTTCTACCGGCCGCGCCGGCCCAGCCGGGCCGCCATCCCCGAGCGGGCCGCCAGCCGTCGTGACGAGCCGGATGCCTGGGACAACCCCAGGGGCGACCGCGCCTCGGGCCGGCCCGAACGTCCCCCCCTCGACGACCGCCCGGACCGCACCGCCGGCCGCTACAGCGCCGCTGGCCAGGGCCGTTCCGCCACCAGTGATTTCGGCGCCCGTCGCCGTGACCGCGACAGCGCCCCGGAACCCCGCCGCGGCTCCCGCCCGGTGGCGGCGGCCGATGCGGCGCCCCGCTCCACCCGCCGGGGCACCGCCCCGATGGGCCGTGAGCCCGGCCCCGCGGCCGCCGGCCCCCCGGGAACCCCGATGGGCACCCCGATCCGCCCCAGCTCCCGCGGCGGCGCCGCCGATGACGTCAGTGATGCCGACTTCTCGCCGATGGCCAGCGGCCGGCCCCGGCCCGCGGCCCCGGAGACCCGACCGCCGGCGACTGAGCCGCCCGCCCGTCCCCCTGGCACCAGGGACAACAGCTCCCGTTTCGACGACTGAGGCCCCGCGCTGCCGGCGGCGGCGCCCCGCTGGCACCCGCCTTCCCCTGCTGGGGGTGGCGCTCCTGGCCCTGCTGCTCTCTGGCTGCGGCAGCTGGAGCTGGGGCCGCCGCAGCGCTGGTCCGGTGGGCTGGGGCAGCGCCGATCGCCAGGATCCGGCCCTCAGCGGCAACGGCCGTGTGCTGGCCAGCGTGGTGCGCCGGGACGGCCGCGACACGGTGCTGCTGCAGGAGCAACCCTCCGGCACGGTGCTGCCCCTGCGCCACCTGCAGCGGCTGCAGCCCCACCGCTCCCCGTCCCTGAGCTGGAACGGCCGCTATCTGGCCCTGCTGGTGCAGGAGGGCCCCCAACGGCGGGTGGTCATCGAGGATCGGGCCACCGGACGGCTGCACCGCCTGCCGCTGCCGGGCAGCCTGGCGCCCGACAGCCTCAGCCTGGCCGCCGACGGCCGGCGCATTGCCATCGCCACCGAGGGGGACGGTCGCGCCCGGGTGCAGCTGTACGACCTCACCGCCCTGCTGGAGCCGGACCTGCCCGCCGGTCTGCCCGTGCGGGGCACCCCTGGTGAGGCCCCATGACGGCGGGGGCCAGCAGCCGGATGAGGGCGGCAGCGGTGGCGATCGTGGCGGCCCTGCAGCCACTGCTGGCGGGCTGCATGGTCCCCCTCCCCCAGCCCCTGCTGGGGCTGAACCAGCGCCTCGAGGCGGCCGGCCCCGCCCGGGCCCCCTCCCTCGCCGGCGACTGGCTGGCCCTGATCGTCAGCAGGGGCGGCCGCGACCGGGTGGAGCTGGTGGACCTGCAGCGCCAGCAGCCGGTGCCCCTGCCGGGCCTGGAGCGCCCCGACGCCCAGCCCCTGAGCGTGGCGGTGGATGGTCGCGGTGAGCGGCTGGCCCTGGTGCGCCAGCTGGAGGGGCGCACCGAGCTGGTGCTCTACCGCCGCAACCTGATGGCCCTGCAGCCGGTGCCGCTCCAGCCCCCCGGCGTGCCCCGGCGGGTGTCCCTGCGGGCCGACGGCCGCGAGCTGGCGGTGGAGGTGAGCCGCCAGGGCCAGTGGCAGGTGGATCTGATCGCCGTGCCCTGATCAGGGCACCAGGCCCGCCCAGTGCAGGAAGGTGTCGTGGCTGAGGGCTTCGACCAGCAGCACGGCGACGAAGCCGAGCATGGCGAAACGGCCGTTGACCCGCTCGGCGTAGCCGCTCCAGCCGAAGGCCGGCACCTCGGAGGTGGTGGCGCTGGTGGCGGGCGGGATGGCGGCGGCCGGGGATGCGTCGGCTGATGGGGTGGCGGAAGGGTCGCTCATCGGATCAGTCCTGGCGGCCAAAGGTATAGCCGGCCGCCGGAAGCAGGCGCCAGCCGGCGTTGCCATCCAGCTCCAGCACGGTGTCGTGGTAGGCGGTGAGGGTGGGCCGGTGGCCGACGCTCACGAAGGCCATCTCCCGCTCCACCAGCAGTTCGTAGAGCGCCTTCTCCGTGGCCACGTCGAGGGCGCTGGTGGCCTCATCGAGCACCACGAACCGGGGCGAGTTGAGCAGCAGGCGGGCAAAGGCCAGGCGCTGCTGCTCGCCGAGGGAGAGCAGCCGGGGCCAGTCCTGCTTGATGTCGAGGTCGGGATAGCGGTGCACCAGCTCGGGCAGGCGCACCTCCTCAAGCACGTGGCGCAGCTGCTCGTCGCTGAAGCGGTCGGTGGGCTGGGGATAGCAGAGCTGCTCCCGCAGGCTGCCCAGCAGCATGTAGGGCTTCTGGGGGATGAACATAAGCTCCCCCACCGGCGGCCGCTGCACGTTGCCGGCGGCGGGCGGCCACAGGCCGCTCACCAGCCGCAGGAAGGAGGTCTTGCCGCAGCCCGACGGGCCCACCACCAGCAGCCGCTGGTTGGCGGTCACCTCCAGGTTGAGGTCCTGCACCAGCAGGCGGTTGGTGCGCGGCGGCACCAGATCCACATGGCTCACCAGGATCGATTCGGGACGCACGGCGCCGGCACCCGCCCCCATGGCGCCACCGGCGGAGGCCTGCTCGGCGGCGACGAACTCAGCCATCTCGGCACTGATCGACTCCACCTTGCCCTGGAAGCCCTCGAGACGGCTGATGGAGGCGGAGAAGGCGGCCAGCCGATCGATGTTGTTGACAATGTAGCTGACGGAGAACAGCACCTGGGAGAAGGCGATGCTGGCCTGGCCGAAGACGCCGAAATCAACCTCCTTGGCGAAGTAGATCGGCGCGATCACCAGCCAGGGGAGGAACCGGGAGAAGTAGTCGTAGGAGCGCTGGATGACGCTGATCAGCGCCTCCCAGATGATCAGACGGTTGTAGTTGACGATCACCCCGTCCAGCCGTCGTTCCCCCTCCTTCTGCTCCTGGCGTTCACCCCGGTAGAAGGCGATCGATTCGGCGTTGTCGCGAATGTGGACCAGGCCATAGCGGAAATCGGCCTCCAGCTTCAGCTGCTGATAGTTGAGGTTCACCAGCTTGCGGCTGGCAAACACGATCAGGGCCGTGCCGCCCACCGAATAGGCCAGCAGCCACAGGGCCAGGGTCTGGTTGATGCTCCAGAGAACAATGATGAAGCTGAAGAAGGTGAGCAGGGCGGAGATGATCTCCACCGTCACGCTCAGGCTGGTGGCGGTGAAGCTGGCCGCATCCTGGGAGATCCGCTGGTCCGGGTTGTCGATCTCCTCAACGCTTTCATCGTTGGGGTTGAGAACGTAGTAGGCCCGGTTGGTGAGGTAGCGGCCCAGCATGCGGCCGCTGAGCCACTCCCGCCACAGCAGGCCCAGCTTGGGAATCAGGTAGCTCTGGATGGCACGGATCGGCAGCGCCAGCACCAGGCAGAAGGCGTAGATCGCGACGATCTTCCAGAACTCCTCCGCCTTGTACGCCACCAGGGCGTTCTCGATGTTCCGGGCGATGAAGCTGATGCCGACGTTGATGCCGTTGATCACCAGGATCAGCAGGGCGATGATGCCCAGCAGCAGCCAGGGCAGCCAGCGCCCCTGGCGCAGCTTGGCCCGCAGGCTGATGAAGGCGCCCAGGCCGGCGGCGAACAGCACCATGATCACGATGCCGATCGGCCCTTTCCACACCGCCGCCACCTGCTCGGGCACCCCGGGCAGGAAGCGGTTGCGCAGCTCGGGGATCCAGGCCCCGGCCGCGGCCACCACCCCGGTGAGCAGCAGCAGGGTGAAGCCCACCACCACCGCCAGCAGGGCCACCACCAGCAGCAGAAACTGGCCGCTGCCGCCGCCGCCTTCATCGAGGGGCAGGAAGTAGGGCTGGGCCAGGCGCTGCAGCTTGCCCAGCTGCTCGCGAAGGGCCTTCAGGGGGGTCATGGGCGTGGGCGGATCGCGCTATTCTCACCGCCGGCCCGACCCGGCCGGGGCCGCGGTGTGCAGCCGGTGATCAGCCCGGCGGCCAGGCCAGCGGGCGGCCGCCGATCACGTGCAGGTGCAGGTGGAACACGGTCTGGCCGGCCTCGGCGCCGCTGTTGATCACCGTGCGCCAGCTCTCGAGTCCCTCCAGCCGGGCCACCTTGGCCGCCACCAGCAGCAGGTTGCCCAGCAGGGCCTGGTGCGCGTCGGTGGCCTCCCCCAGCTGGGGGATCGGCTCGCGGGGGATCACCAGCACGTGCACCGGCGCCTGGGGATTCACATCCCGGAAGGCGAGGCAGAGGTCGTCGGCATAGACCTCCTGGCAGGGAATCTCGCCGCGCAGGATGCGGCCGAAGATGGTGTCGCTGCTGGCCATGGGACGCCGCGGAGTGGTCAGGAGGTGGCACTGAACGGGCAGTGGGCTCCGAAGGGATGTTGGCACGGTGCAGCAGCGGGGCCCTGCGGGGCGTGGAGGCCCTGCCGGTGACGGTGGAGGTGGACATCGCCCCGGGGCTGCCGGGGCTGCGGGTGGTCGGCCTGGCGGATGCGGCGGCCCAGGAATCGCGGGAGCGGGTGCGGGGGGCGCTGCGCAACGGCGGCCTGCGGGTGCCCCTCACCCGGGTGGTGGTCAACCTGGCTCCCGCCGACCTGCCCAAGGCCGGCCCCGGCTTCGATCTGCCCATCGCCCTGGGGCTGCTGGTGGCCAGCCAGCAGCTCGCGGCCGCCCAGGTGGAGGGGGTGTGGAGTGCGGGGGAGCTGGGTCTCGACGGCCGGCTGCGGCCGATCCGGGGGGTGCTGGCCCTGGCCCTGGCGGCGCGCCGACACGGGGCCCGGGCCCTGGTGGTGCCGGCGACCAATGCCACCGAGGCCGCCCTGGTGGAGGGGCTGCCCGTCTGGGGAGCCGACCATCTGGGGGAGGTGGTGGCCCTGCTGCGGGATCCTGGTTGCGCGGCGGCGCCCGTGGCAGCGGTCGCGCCGGAGCCACC
>NZ_NQKY01000022.1 GCF_002252675.1 Synechococcus sp. BO 8801
ACCCCACGAAAACGAAGCGGTCGCGCTTGAGCCAGTCGTCGAGGACGTCGAACCATCCACGCGTGGCCGGTGCACGCCCTAGGGCGATCGTCATGGGAGGTGCTTCACGAAGCGTTACAAGCCGATCGTAAGAGAAGAGCCCCTTTCTGTGCGGCCAAGGGGGCCGTTGCCATCAGGGAATGAGTACAAGTACCCACCTCTCCCGGACGGCCGGCGATTCGCCAGAGTGGCCTGGCTCGCCCTCTCCACCGTCCCGGCCCCCAGCCCCCTCCACCATGTACGTCGTCGAGATCTCCCTCCGGCTCAGCCCCATGCCCGTTGCCGTCCAGCGCAAGGAACTGGACGGCGCCCAGGCCCTGTACGGGGACGTGCGTCAGGCGCTCGAGAGCGGGCACCCCAAGGTGCTCGAGCTCACTTGCGAGAAGGACGAGCAGAAGCGCGTCAGTCTGCTGAGCGGCGAGATCGTCGCCGTGCAGATTTATGAGAAGTCGTCGGTCGCCGGCGGTGGCAAGCGTCCCGGCTTCAACTTCGAGCCTTGAGCGCATCGGCGACCTCCGGGGCGGTCGAGCCCCCCCTGGAGATCGAGGGACTCCGCTTCGGCTGGGGCGAAGGCGTTCCGGCCCTGCAGGACTGCCGGCTGCGGATTCCGGGGCCGGGCCTGTGGATGCTCGTCGGCAGCAACGGCAGCGGCAAGAGCACCCTGCTGCGCCTGGTCGCCGGCCTGCTCACGCCGACGGCCGGCCGTATCACCTGCCAGGGCCGACCGGCCCTGGTGTTCCAGAACCCCGACCACCAGCTGCTGCTGCCCAGTTGCGGCAGCGACCTGCAGCTGGCCCTCCCCGAGGGACTCGACGACGCGGCCCGTGCCGGGCGGGTGGCGTCGGCCCTGGCCCAGGTGGGGCTGGAGGGCCTGCAGCAGCGCCCCATCCACACCCTGAGCGGCGGCCAGAAGCAGCGGCTGGCGATCGCCGGGGCCCTGGCCAGCGCCGCGACACTGCTGCTCCTGGATGAACCCACCGCCCTGCTGGATCCGGACAGTCAGAAGGAGGTGCTGGAGCTGATCCATCGGCTCTGCCACCGCAGCCCATCCCCCCTCACCGCGCTGTGGATCACCCACCGTCTCGAGGAACTGGAGTGCTGTGACGGGGCCGCCCGCATGGAAGCCGGTGCGGTCGGCCCCTGGCAGAGCGGCGAAAGCCTGCGCCGCTCCCTGGCCCCCTTGCCCGCCGGCGGGGCCGAAAGGTAAGGTCTTCGGATCCCGGTCCGCCGGGTGTCTTCCTCGGTAGCTCAGTGGTAGAGCGGTCGGCTGTTAACCGATTGGTCGCAGGTTCGAATCCCGCCCGGGGAGTTTCTCCTTCCGCCCGTTGCCGGGCCCCATCACTCCGGTAACGGCCGGTGGCAGTGGTCGGCTGAGCCGGATTCAGCCCCCGGCCAGGTGCGCACCTGCACCCTCATCCCTGCAGTGTCAACGCAAAACCGCGACACTGTCCTCTCCCGTCCCCGTGCTCCCTACCCAGGCACCCACGACGACTCGCCTCGCCTCGAACACCCATGAAGCCCTCCATCCTGCTCATCGAAGATGACGGCGACATGCTCGATCTCGTCGCCGGACACCTTGAGCACGGCGGCTTCGATGTCCAGAGGGCCGCTGACGGCATCAAGGGCCAGGCCCTTGCCGTTCAGTACTGCCCCGATGTGATCCTGCTCGACCTGATGCTCCCCAAGGTCGACGGTCTCACCCTCTGTCAGCGCCTGCGGCGCGACGAGCGCACCGCCAAGATCCCCATCCTGATGCTCACGGCCCTCGGCAGCACCAAGGACAAGGTCAGCGGCTTCAACTCCGGCGCCGACGACTACCTCACCAAGCCCTTCGATCTCGAGGAGCTCATGGTCAGGGTCAAGGCACTCCTGCGGCGCAGCGAGCGCGCCCCCCTCTCCGCCAAGCACAACGAGATCCTCAGCTTCAGCTCCCTCACCCTCGTCCCCGAGCGCTTCGAGGCCATCTGGTTCGACGCGCCCGTCCGCCTCACGCACACCGAGTTCGAACTCCTCCACTGCCTGCTGCAGCGCCACGGCCAGACCGTTGCCCCTTCCCTGATCCTCAAGGAGGTCTGGGGCTACGAGCCGGACGACGACATCGAGACCATCCGGGTCCACATCCGCCACCTGCGCACCAAGCTCGAGCCCGATCCCCGCAAACCCCGCTTCATCAAGACCGTCTACGGCGCCGGCTACTGCCTCGAGCTGCCTCCCATCGATCAGATCGAACCCCTCGCCGCCGCCATCCGCTCCGCCAGGGAGGCCAGGCTCGCCGCGGTTCCCAAGACGGGCGAAGGGGCGGTGGCCTGAAGGCAGCCCTCAGCCGCCACCTCTCACCCGCCTAGATCCAGCAGGGCCACCTCCCAGGCCAGCCGCGGCTGCACGTAGGCCAGCAGGTGGCTGCGCAGCTGCTCGATGCGCCGCAGGGGTGCCGGTTCCTGGCGCCGCCGCCAGAGGTGCAGCTGCCACCAGTCGAGCAGCCAGAGCTGCTGCTCGCCATCGAGGGCCTCGCTGAGGTCGCGGGCCAGGCCCAGGGCCTCCATCGGCTCCCGGCCCAGGGCCAGCAACCGCTCCGCCAGTCCCTCGGGCAGGCCCTGCCAGACCCGCCGGTGGTGCAGCAGGGCGCCGGGAGATCCGGCGGCCAGCTCCAGCAGCTCGGGGGGATCGGCCACGGCCCGCTCCGGCGTCCCCTCAACCACCGGCAGTCGCCCCAGCACCTGGCGCACCAGGGCGGGGGACAGCCGCGCGAAGGGGATGGCCTGGCAGCGGGAGCGGATCGTGCTCAGCAGCCGGTCCGGCGTCGCCGTGAGCAGGATCAGCAGGCCGTGGCCCGGTTCCTCGAGGGTCTTGAGCAGGGCATTGGCGGCCGCTTCGGCCATCGCTTCGACCGTCTCCAGCACCACCAGGGAACGCTCCCCCTCCACCGGTCGGCGGGCCAGGAACCTGGTCACCTCCCGCACCTGCTCCAGGCGCAGCTGGGGGGGACTGCGGCGGCTGAGGCCCTGGGCCTCGGCCTCGGAAGCCTTCACCAGCCGGCCCTGGTGCAGGTAGGTGGGCTCGACCCAGAGCAGATCGGGGTGGTTGCCCGCCGCCAGGCGTCGCCGCAGCGGCACCGAACCGGCTGTGCCACCGGCGAGCACCCCCTCGAGCAGGCGCAGGGCCGCCAGCCGCCGGCCCACCCCGTCGGGGCCGACGAACAGGTAGGCGGGCGCCAGCCGCCGCCGTTCGAGGGCGGCCGTGAGCAGGGCCACGGCCTGGGGCTGGCCCACCAGATCGGCGAACAGCTCGGCATCGGCGAGCAACTCAGCCATGGCCCCCTGCGCCGGCGGCACCCAGGTGTTCCGTGATCAGGGAGCGGCAGCGGCCCGTCACCTGCTCGATCGGCCCTCCGGCCGCAACGCGGTGCCAGCCCCTCTCGGCGGCCAGGCTGGCGAAGCCGTCGCTGACCCGCTGCAGGAAGGCCTCGCCCGCGGCCTCGATGCGGTCGGCGGGCCGGTCGCCGCGGCGCTGCAGGGACCCGGCCAGGGGGAGATCCAGCCAGAGGGTGAGATCGGGCTCCAGGCCGCCGGTGGCCATCACTTCGAGCTGCCGGATGGTGGCCAGGGGCAGGCCGCGGCCATAGCCCTGGTAGGCCGCGGTGGAGCCGCTGAAGCGGTCGCTCAGCACCCAGTCGCCGGCGGCCAGGGCCGGACGCAGGCACTCCTCGACGTGCTGGGCCCGGTCGGCGGCGTAGAGCATCAGCTCGCAGAGGCTGCAGGGGGCGGCCCCCTCCGGCGGCCGCAGCAGCAGGGCGCGCAGGGCCTGGCCCAGGGCCGTCCCGCCCGGCTCCCGCGTCACCACCAGCCGGGCGCCGGGCGCCATCAGGCCGCTGAGCGGCAGCCAGGCACGCAGGGCCTCGATCTGGGTGGTCTTGCCGCAGCCGTCGATGCCCTCCAGCACCAGGAAGCGCCCGCTCATGGCGCGGAATCCCTTGGGAGACCCTGCAGGAGCAGGGCGTTGCCGACCACGGTGATCGAGCTGAAGGCCATCAGCAGGGCCGCCAGTTCGGGCGAGAGGCTCAGGCCGAAGCCCGGCAGGAGCGCACCGGCGGCGATCGGCAGCACGATCAGGTTGTAGCCGAAGGCCCAGGCCAGGTTCTGGCGGACCTTGGCCATGGTGCGCCGGGCGATCTCCAGAGCCCGGACGATGCCGTCGAGCCCCTCGCCCATCACCACCAGGGCCGCGCTCTCCTGGGCGATCTGGGTGCCCGTGCCGACGGCGATGCCCAGGTCGGCGGCGGCGAGGGCAGGGGCATCGTTGATCCCGTCACCCACCATCGCCACGGCCCCCTGGCGATGGGCCAGCAGGAGCCGTTCCAGCTTCTGCTCGGGTCGCAGTTCCCAGGCCAGCTCCTCGGGCCGCAGGCCCAGCCGGTGGCCCAGACCCTCGACGCTGGCGCGCCGATCACCGCTGAGCAGGCCCAGCCGCAGCCCCAGCCGCCGCAGGCGGGTCACGGTGGCGGCGGCATCGGCCCGGGGCCGGTCTTCCACGGCCAGGAGTCCCAGCAGCCGCCCCTCGGCGGCCACCGCCAGCAGGGTGGCACCACCGGCCTCCAGGTCCTGCTGCAGGGCCGTACCAGCGGGCTCCGCCATCACCCCCTGGCGGGCCAGCCAGTCCAGCCGGCCCACCCGCACCAGGCCGGTGCCCTCCACCAGCCCCTGCACCCCTTCGCCGGGGAGGGCCTGGGCCTCGCTGACGCTCAGGTGGGGAAGCCCCCGGCACTGGGCCTCCTGAAGCACGGCGTGGGCCAGGGGATGGCGGCTGTGCTGCTCGAGGCTCGCCGCCAGCTGCACCAGCCGGGCGGCCTCAGCCGCCTCCGCCGGGCTGCCCGGGGCCGCCCCCACGACCCGGACGGCCGTCACCAGGGGACGGCCGATGGTGAGGGTGCCGGTCTTGTCGAACAGCACCGCCTCCAGCCGGGAGGCGGTCTCGATCGCATCGCCGCCCCGGAACAGCAGGCCGGAACGGGCCGCCAGCCCGGAGCCCACGGTGATCGCCGTCGGCGTGGCCAGGCCAAGGGCGCAGGGGCAGGCCACCACCAGCACCGCGATGGCCAGCTGCAGCCCCAGGCTGAAGGGGGTGCCGGTCCCCACGACCCCGTGAGCCAGAGCTCCATGCCCATGGGCCCCGTGGCCAACGGCCGCGCCCATGGTGAGAACCTCGGGCCAGTGCCGGCATCCCCACAGCCACCAGAACAGCAGGGTGGCCAGCGCCAGCAGCAGCACCACGACGGTGAAGCGGCCGGCGACCCTGTCGGCCAGGCCCTGGATCGGCGCCTTGCGGGCCTGGGCCCGCTCCACCAGGCGCACGATGCGGGCGATGGCGCTGTCGGCACCACGGCGGCGCACCTCCAGCACCAGGGAACACTCGAGGTTGAGCAGGCCGGCGGCCAGCTCGCTGCCCGGCTCGACGGACTGGGGCAGGGGCTCGCCGGTGAGGCTGGAGGCATCGACGCGCGAGCAGCCCTCCAGCACCACCCCATCCACCGGCACCCGGTCGCCCGGCAGCAGCCGCAGCCGGTCCCCCGGCCGCAGCCCGCCCACCCGGACCTGGCGGGGGGGGCCGTCGCCCAGGAGCAGCAGGGCATGGTCGGGCTGGAGGGCGCCCAGCTCCTCGATGGCCCGGCCGGTGCGGTAGCGGGCGCGCTCCTCCAGGAAACGGCCGGTGAGGACGAAGCCGAGCAGCATCACCGGCTCGTTGAAGTAGCAGGGCCAGCCGCTGGCCGGCCACAGCCAGCCCACCAGGCTGGAGAGGTAGGCGCTGGCCACCCCCAGTCCCACCAGGGTGTCCATGCCGGGCACCCCGGCCAGGGCCGAGCGGACGCCGCGGACCAGGATCGGCCGGCCGGGGAAGGCCAGGGCCAGGGTGGCCACCAGGGCATGGAACCAGGGGCTGCCCAGCAGCGGCCAGGGACCGCTCCAGGCCAGCAGACCGGCGTCGGCCAGGTGCCCCAGGCCGGAGACAAGCAGCAGCAGCAGGGCCACCAGCAGCTGGCGCCAGTGGCGCCACCACTGCTCGGCCTGGCGCCGCTCCCGCTGGCTGGCGGGCTCCGGCTCCTGGGGGCGCAGCCGGGCCTGGAAGCCCAGGCCCTCGAGGCTGCCCAGCAGGGCGGGCAGCGGATCCACGCCGTCCCCATCGGGACCGTCAGAGCGGGGCTCCAGGTCGACCCAGGCCGTGCGGGTCAGCAGGTTGACGCTCGCCTGGCGCACCCCTTCGGTCTGGAGGAGGCGCTGCTCCACGGCGCGGACGCAGCCGCCGCATTTCATGCCCTCCACATCGAGGAGCAACGGCTCGCGGGAGCTGCTGGCGGGGGGGGTGGCGCTCAAGCGGGGGGTGCCGGTGCTGGGTGCCGGAGCGGGGGGCCGGGCCCCAGGCTAGGGAGCCGCCACGCCGTTGCCCCGGCCGCCCAAGGCAGGATGGGTGGAAGATCCGGACCTGGACCCTTGCCCCGCTCGCAGCGCAACGACAACTTCATCGACAAGAGCTTCACGGTCATGGCCGACCTGATCGTCAAGCTGCTGCCGATCGATCCCAAGGCGAAGGAGGCCTACGTCTATTACCGCGACGGCCTGTCGGCCCAGAACGACGGCGACTACGCCGAGGCGCTGGAGAACTACGAGGAGGCCCTGAAGCTCGAGGAGAACAGCATTGACCGGGGAGAGATCCTCAAGAACATGGCGATCATCTTCATGAGCAACGGCGAGGAGGAGAAGGCCCTCGACTTCTATCGCCAGTCCCTGGACGCCAACGGCAACTCCCCCTCCTGCCTCAAGAACATGGGCCTGATCTACGAGAAGTGGGGGCGGCTGGCGGAGGAGACCGGCGACCAGGACGCGGCCGACCGCTGGTTCGACGAGGCCGCCGCCTACTGGACCAAGGCGGTGCGCCTCTACCCGGGCGGCTACCTGGACATCGAGAACTGGCTCAAGTCCTCCGGCCGCAGCAACGTCGACGTCTACTTCTGAGCCGCGCTCCCTGGGCCGCACTCACGCGGCGGGGTTGACCCCCAGGCCGGCCACTAGGGCCTCGGCCACCGTGGCCGCCTCCAGCAGCTGCAGGCCCAGGCCGGCCGCCACCGGCCCGAGGGCGCTGCCGCGGGGCACCACCGCCCGGGCGAACCCCAGCCGGGCCGCCTCCTGCAGGCGCAGCTCCAGCTGGCCCACGGGCCGCAGCTGCCCCCCCAGGCCCAGTTCCCCCAGCAGCACCGTGCCCGCCGGCAGGGTGAGGTCGCGGTAGCTGGCCACCACGGCGGCCGCCACCCCCAGGTCCGCCGCCGGCTCCTCCACCTCCAGGCCGCCGGCCACCGCCAGGTAGCAGTCGAAGCGGGACAGGGGCAGGCCCATGTGCTTCTCCAGCACCGCCAGGATCTGGTGCAGGCGGTTGGTGCCGATGCCGGTGGCGGTGCGCCGCGGGCTGGCATAGCTGGTGGGGCTGACCAGGGCCTGAACCTCCACCAGCAGCGGGCGGGTGCCCTCGCAGGCCACGATCGTGGCGGTGCCGGGGCTGGGGCCATCCCCGGCCAGGAACAGCTCGCTGGGGTTGCTCACCTCCACCAGCCCCGCCCCCCGCATCTCGAACACCCCCAGTTCATGGGTGGCGCCGAAGCGGTTCTTCGCCGCCCGCAGCAGCCGGTGGCTGGCGAAGCGATCCCCCTCGAAGGTGAGCACCGCATCCACCAGATGCTCGAGCACCTTGGGGCCCGCCAGCATCCCCTCCTTGGTGACGTGCCCCACCAGCACCAGGGCGGTGTGCTGTCGCTTGGCGATGCGCTGGAGGGCGGCGGCACATTCCCGCACCTGGGACACCGACCCGGGGGCACTGCCCAGCTCGGCGTCGTGCAGGGCCTGGATGCTGTCGATGATCGCCACCTCGGGCCGCAGGGTCTCCAGCTCCTGCAGCACCAGCTCCAGGTCGGTCTCCGCCAGCAGGCGCAGGCCCTCGCTCTCGCCATCGCCCAGGCCGTCCTCGGCCAGGCGCCGCCAGCGCAGCTTCACCTGCTGGGCCGACTCCTCGGCGCTGACGTAGAGCACCACCGCCCGGGCGGCCATGGCCCGGGCGCTCTGCAGCAGCAGGGTGCTCTTGCCGATGCCCGGGTCGCCCCCCAGGAGCACCAGGGAACCGGGCACCAGGCCGCCCCCCAGCACCCGGTCCAGTTCGCCGTAGCCGCTGGCCAGACGCTGCAGGGGCCGGTCCCCCACCGCCTGGATCGGTTCGGAGCGGCGCGGCCGCCCCGGCGTCCCGGCCCCGTCAGCCCCCGGAGCGGCGGCGGCGGCCACCGGCCGGCGCCGCCGACTGTCGCCGCTCGGCTCGCTCTGCTCCACCAGGGTGTTCCAGCCGCCGCAGCCGGAGCAGCGGCCGAAGAACTGCCGCGTCCTGGCCCCACAGGCCTGGCAGACGAACGAGGAACCGGGACGGGCCAAGGGGAGCGGGCGGTGTGTATGAAGAAAGGTGGCGTTCGGTGAATTCCCGACCTTCCGGCCGGTTCAGTGGGTCGGAACCGTGTTGCATTCTCCTCGCCGCGCAATGACGGCCTCCCCCACCGCCAAGGAAACGATCCTCGTCGTCGATGACGAGGCCAGCATTCGCCGGATCCTCGAGACGCGCCTCTCGATGATCGGCTATCAGGTGGTCACCGCCAGCGACGGCGAGGAGGCCATCGAGGCCTTCCACCGCGTCCTGCCGGACCTGGTGGTCCTCGACGTGATGATGCCCAAGCTCGACGGCTACGGCGTCTGCCAGGAGCTGCGCAAGGAATCGGACGTGCCGATCGTCATGCTCACCGCCCTCGGTGACGTGGCTGACCGCATCACCGGCCTTGAGCTCGGCGCCGACGACTACGTCGTCAAACCCTTCAGCCCCAAGGAGCTGGAGGCGCGCATCCGCTGCGTGCTGCGGCGGGTCGAGAAGGACCCGGGCGCCGGGATCCCCAACTCCGGCGTGATCCAGGTGGGCGATCTCCGCATCGACACCAACAAGCGCCAGGTGTACCGGGGCGACGAGCGCATCCGCCTGACCGGCATGGAGTTCAGCCTGCTGGAGCTGCTGGTGAGCCGCTCCGGCGAGCCCTTCAGCCGCGGCGAGATCCTCAAGGAGGTGTGGGGCTACACGCCCGAGCGTCACGTGGACACCCGCGTGGTGGATGTCCACATCTCGCGGCTGCGCTCCAAACTGGAGGATGATCCGGCCAACCCCGAGCTGATCCTCACGGCGCGGGGCACCGGCTATCTGTTCCAGCGCATCGTTGAACCCGTTGCCACCGAAGGATCCTGAAGGCGCAGGGCGCGACGGCCGTCGCTTCGCCTCCAACCGCCCCAAACCCAACCGCACGATCCGCCGCCTGGTGATCTGGTACCGCCGCAATGCGGCTGTCACCAGCCTCGTGGGCACCGCCACCGCCACCGCCAGCGGCGCCGCCTCCGGGGCGGTGTCCGTGGCCGGCAGCATGGCCGGCGCCGCCACCAATGTGGCGGGATCCGTGCTCCAGCCCCTGGTGTTCGACCCCCTGCGGCGTCTGCAGCAGGGCAGCCACACCGGCGCCGCCATCGACGACCGCCAGCGCCTCTGGGTGGCCGTCGACGGCATGGGCGGGGACCACGCCCCGGGGCCGATCCTGGAGGGCTGCCTGAGGGCCGTGGCCCTGCTGCCCCTGCGCATCCGCTTCGTGGCCGAGCCGGAGCCGCTGCGGCAGGCGGTGACGGCCATGGGCCTGGGCCAGGAGCTGGAGGAGGCGGTGCAGCGTGGCCTGATCCAGCTGGTGCCCAGCGGCCCGTCGGTGGGCATGCACGAGGAGGCCACCGTGGTGCGCCGCAAGCGCGACGCCAGCATCAACGTGGCCATGGACCTGGTCAAGAAAGGCGAGGCCACCGCCGTCTATTCCGCCGGCAACTCCGGCGCCGTGATGGCGGCGGCGATCTTCCGCCTCGGCCGGCTGGCCGGCATCGACCGCCCGGCCATCGGCGCCCTGTTCCCCACCAAGGACCCCAGCCAGCAGGTGCTGGTGCTCGACGTGGGGGCCAACATGGACTGCAAGCCCGAATGGCTGCACCAGTTCGCCCTGCTCGGGAACATCTACAGCCGCGACGTGCTGCAGGTGAAGCGGCCCCGCATCGGCCTGGTGAACATCGGCGAGGAGGAGTGCAAGGGCAACGACCTCTGCCTGCGCACCCATCCGCTGCTGGCGGCCGACGAGCGCTTCGTGTTCGCCGGCAACTGCGAGGGGCGCGACATCCTCTCCGGCGACTTCGACGTGGTGGTCTGTGACGGCTTCACAGGCAACGTGCTGCTGAAGTTCCTCGAATCGGTGGGCAGCGTCCTGCTGGACGTGCTGCGGGCCGAGCTGCCCCGGGGACGCCGGGGCAAGGTGGGCTCGGCGTTCCTGCGCAGCAACCTGGTGCGGATCAAGAAGCGCCTCGACCACGCCGAGCACGGCGGCGCCCTGCTGCTCGGGGTCGATGGCATCTGCGTCATCGGCCACGGCAGCAGCCGGGCCCTCTCGGTGGTCAGCGCCCTGCGGCTGGCCCACTCCGCCGCCAGCCACGGCGTCATGGACGACCTGCACGCCCTCGGCGAGGGGAGCGCCGGAGTGGCAACCACCTGTGGTTGACTGTGGCCACCTGTGAACCGAATGGGTGCCGCTCGGCTCAGACAAGACGGTGACCACGGCCGCCTTGCGGGGCATGGCCCTGGTGGGCTGCGGACGCGCCCTCCCCGCCGCCAGCATCAGTAACGACCAGCTGAGCGAGCGGGTCGAGACCAACGACGACTGGATCCGCAGCCGCACCGGCATCGGTGCCCGGCGGGTGGCCGGCCCCGGGGAAACCGTCACCAGCCTGGCCGCCGAGGCGGGCCGGGCGGCCCTGGCCCATGCGGGCTGGGACCCTGAGCAGGTGGATCTGATCCTGCTGGCCACCTCCAGCCCGGACGACCTGTTCGGCACCGCCCCGCGGGTGCAGGCGGCCCTGGGGGCCCACCGGGCGGTGGCCTTTGATCTCACCGCCGCCTGCAGCGGCTTCCTGTTCGCCCTGATCACGGCGGCCCAGTACATCCGCGGCGGCACGATGCGGCGGGTGCTGGTGATCGGCGCCGACCAGCTGAGCCGCTGGCTCGACTGGGACGACCGCCGCACCTGCGTCCTGTTCGGCGACGGGGCCGGCGCCCTGGCCGTGGAGGCCTGTGACCCCGCCGAAGACGGCCTGGTGGGCTTCCGCATGCGCTCGGACGGCAGCCGCAACGCCTGCCTCACCCTGGCCCAGGTGGCCGACCACCAGCCGTTGGTGGGGGATCTCTCCGCCCAGGTGGGCGGCTTCGCGCCGATCCACATGAACGGCCAGGAGGTCTACAAGTTCGCCGTGCGCGAGGTGCCTGCCGTGCTGGCGGAGCTGCTGGAGGCCACGGGCACCGCCGCCGCCGACGTGGACTGGCTGCTGCTGCACCAGGCCAACCAGCGCATCCTCGACGCGGTGGCCGACCGCTTCGCCATGCCCGCCGAGCGGGTGCTCAGCAACCTTTCGGCCTACGGCAACACCTCCGCCGCCACGATCCCGCTGATGCTCGACGAAGCGGTGCGCGATGGGCGGGTGGGCGCCGGCGACCTGATCGCCAGCAGCGGCTTCGGCGCCGGCCTCAGCTGGGGCGCCGCCCTGTTCCGCTGGAGCGGTCCGGGGGTCCCCCCTACCGAGCCCTAATCTCCTGCCGTTGCACGGGAGGCTTGCATGGCCATCGCCTGGGTGTTTCCGGGACAGGGTTCGCAGAAGCCGGGGATGGCCGAGGGGGTGATCGACCTGCCGGGGGCCCGGGAGCGTTTCGATCGGGCCTCCGAGCTGCTCGGCCGCGACCTGCTGGCCATCTGCGCCGGAGACGAGCTCAACGACACCCGCAACACCCAGCCGGCCCTGTTCGTGGTCGAGAGCCTGCTGGTGGATGCGCTCCACGGCCAGGGCCGCAGCGCCCGGCTGGTGGCGGGCCACAGCCTGGGGGAACTGGTGGCGCTCTACGCCGCCGGGGTCTTCGATGCCGAGACCGGCCTGAAGCTGATGCGCCGCCGCAGCGAACTGATGGCCGCCGCCGGCGGCGGCGCCATGACCGCCGTGATGGGCTTCGACCGGGACGAGCTCGAGCAGGCGGTGGCCGCCACCGAGGGGGTGGTGATCGCCAACGACAACAGCGCCGCCCAGGTGGTGCTCTCCGGCACCCCGGAAGCGTTGGCCAGTGTCACGGCGACGGTGCGCTGCAAGCGGGCCATCCCCCTGGCGGTCTCCGGCGCCTTCCATTCCCCCTTCATGGCCGGCGCCGCCGAGGCCTTCGCCGCCGAACTGGAGGCGGTGCCGTTCGCTGACGCCCGGATCCCCGTGCTCAGCAACGCCGATCCCCGGCCCGAGACCGACGCCACGGTGCTCAAGGAGCGCCTGCGCCAGCAGATGACCATGGGGGTGCGCTGGCGGGAGACGATGGACCGGCTGCAGGCCGAGGGGATCAGCACCGCCGTGGAGATCGGGCCGGGCAACGTGCTCTCCGGCCTGATCAAGCGCAGCTGCCCCGGGCTCGGCACCGCCCAGATCGCCACCTCCGGCGACCTGGGCCAGTGAGACGCCGCCGCCGCCCCCCCGCCGATCCCCCCGCCCTGCTGAGCACGCCGAAGCCGAGCCTGACCTACCGGCTGATCAGCTACCTGCTGGTGTTCCCTGTGTTCCGGGTGCTGTTCCGGGGCCGGACCACCGGCAACGACAACGTGCCCCTGGAGGGGGCCGTGGTGGTGGTGGCCAACCACGGCTCCCACCTGGATCCGCCGCTGCTGGGGCACGCCCTCGGCCGGCCGGTGGCCTTCATGGCCAAGGCGGAGCTGTTCCGGGTGCCCCTGCTGGGGCCGATCATCCGGGCCTGCGGCGCCTACCCGGTGGAGCGCGGTGCCGGCGACCGCGAAGCGATCCGCACCGCCACCGACCGGCTGCTGCAGGGCTGGGCCACCGGCGTGTTCATCGACGGCACCCGGCAGGCGAACGGCCGCGTCAATGCCCCCCAGCCAGGGGCAGCCCTGCTGGCGGCCCGGGCCGGGGTGCCGCTACTGCCGGTGGCGATCATCAACAGCCACCGGGCCCTGGGACCCGGCGGCCACGGCCCGAGGCTGGTGCCGATCCACATCCGCATCGGCACACCGATCCCGCCGCCGGCCTCCCGGCGCCGCCCCGACCTGGACGCCGCCACCCGCGCCGCTCAGGAGCAGATCAACCGGATGCTCGACCTGGGTCCGATCAGCGGATCCCTGCTTTTTCCAGCCAGGGAGCCACCCGCTCTTCCACCCACGGCCTGATGTCCTGACCGCTGATCACCCAGAGGGCCGCCCGGGCGCCGTCGCCCCAGAGGCGCCGCCGGCCCTCGACGACGCAGAGCTCGCCGCAGGACACGGGCACCGGAGTGAGATGGATGCCGCGGCTGCCGGCCACGATCCGTCCCACCAGCAGGGCCCGCTCCATGTGGTCGGCGGAGGTGACCAGCAGGGCATGGCGGATGCGTGCCTTGCGCAGGTCGTCCACCAGGGAGGTGAAGTTGGACATCGTGTCGCGGGCCCGGTAGTCGAGCTGGACCTGGCGGGGGGACAGACCCTCCTTCTGCAGGAACAGCCAGTGGGCGTACTCGGGGTTGGTGCCGCCGGTGACCACCACCGGCAGGCCGTCCACCCGGGCCAGGCGGGCCGCCGCCGCCTCCCGATCCGCATCCCCCCCCAGCACCAGGATCATCTGGGGCGGCGGCGGCGTGGGCCACCACCCACCCCGCGACAGCCACAGCAGGGCCAGTCCCGCCAGGCCCGCCAGCACCACCCGCCCCGAAACCGGTCGCCGGCGGCGTGGCCCGCGGCGCGAGCGCTGGGGGGCGACGGCCGGGGGCATGGCGGCGGCGGCTGGGCGACGGGAGCGGCGACGGCGCGGCCGCGGCTCGGGGCGGGGTCCGGGGCGGCTCAGCATGGGAGCGCCTCCACCGGGCTGGTGGGATAGAGGGGCAGCACCGGTTGCCAGGGGGCGTCCCGCCCTTCCGCGGCGTTGGCAGCACCGATGCCCAGCAGCTGGATCACATCCTCCGGCAGCTGCACCTCGGCCGGATGGATCGGGTACGGGGTCAGCGCCTCGCTGCCCCGATGGAGACGGGGCGCCTCCAGCTCGGCGACGCCACCGGGCTGGTCCGGGTCGGCGCCGTAGAGCCCCGTCACCACCCCCCGCCGCGGCAGTTCCTGCAGCAACCAGAAGGGGCCTTCGCTGGGGGGCTCGGATCCGGTGAGCAGGCGGCGGGCCATCAGGCGGAAACTGCTGATCCCGTCCAGGGGCAGCGCCAGCTGCTGGGCCAGGGTGCGGGCCAGCACCACCGTCAATCGGGTGCCGGTGAAGCCTCCGGGGCCGGTGGCCACCGCCAGGCGGCCCAGCCGGGGCCAGGCGCTGGCCGGCAGCACCGACTCCAGACACTCGAACAGTCCGTTGGAGAGGGAGCGGCCGAGGGGGAACGTCTCCAGCCGCTCGGGCGCCGCCGCCCCGAGGCGCTGCAGCCCCACGCCGAGGCTTTCGCTGGAGCTGTGCAGCGCCAGCAGCCAGGGGCGCCCGTCCGGATCGGGGAGGACACTCATCGGGGCAGGGGTCCGTCGGGGCGACAGCGACGCCAGCGGCCCGGGTCGGAGCGGAAGTCGGAGCAGGCGCGCACGTCCCACTCCACCCCGACGCTGGTGCCGGCGGTGTCGAGATCGATCACCTGCACGTGGATGCGCGGCTGGCGGGGGCTGAAGTCAGGATGGGGATTGAGATGGGCGACGCCATGCTGGCGCTCGACGGCGTGGTAGGCCTGACACCGCTCGACCCAGTGGCAATCCACGCAGATGCACATGCCGCCGCGGCCCAGCAGGGCGCCCATTGTGGCGTGGGAGCCGGGACGTCAAGTCCCTGAACTGTGGCGGGCCCTGGCGCCGGAGACCTGGCCGGTGGCCCTCCACCAGCTGCCGGCGGGCACGGCGCTAGTGGGGGGGGCGGTGCGGGACGGCCTGCTGGGCCGCCTGAGCGCCCGGCCGGATCTGGACCTGGTGGTGCCCGTGGACGCCATCGACCTGGCCCGTCGCCTGGGGCGGCAGCTGGGCGGCAGCTGTGTGGTGCTGGACCAGGAGCGCTCGATCGCCCGACTGGTGCTGCAGGGCTGGACGATCGACCTGGCCCGCTGCGCCGGTGAGGATCTGGCCGCCGATCTCACCCGCCGGGACTTCACCGCCAACGCCATCGCCCTGCCCCTGGAGGGAGCGACGCCGTCAGGCCGCAAATCGGCCGCGGATCTGCGGCTGATCGACCCCTGCGGCGGCCTGCCGGATCTGGCGGCAGGCCGGCTGGTGGCCATCAGCGAAGCCAACCTGCTCGATGACCCCCTGCGGCTGCTGCGGGGGGTGCGGCTGGCCTGCGAACTGGCGTTCAGCATCGCTCCGGCCACCTGGGAGCTGATCGGGCGCCATCGGCAGCGGATCACCGCCGTGGCCGGGGAGCGGGTGCTGGCGGAGCTGGAACGGCTGGCCGCCGCTCCCGAGGGGCACCGGGGGCTGGAGCTGGCCCTGGAGGCGGGGCTGCTCCAGCCCTGGGGGGCCGCCGACGGGTCCGGGCCCCGGCTGGAGCCCCTGGGGCCGCAACGGCCGGAAGCCTGCGGCCTGATGCCGACGGAGGCGGCCTGGGCCCTGCCGCTGGCGCGGCTGGCGGCCGTGCTCGACGGCCCGACCCTGGAGCGGCTGCGGGCCAGCCGGCGCCTGCAGCAACGCTGCCAGCGGCTGCGTCACTGGCACGACCGTCTCCAGCGCAGCGATTCGCCCCGGGGCGGGCCGTCCCTGGAGGCCCTGGACGAAGCGGATCGGCTGCAGTTGCACCGCCAGCTGGAGGAGGATCTGCCCGCCCTGCTGTTGCAGCTCGATCCCATGGCGGCACGGGCGGCCATGGTGCGGTGGCGCAACCCGGCGGATCGCCTGTTCCACCCCCGCCCGCCCCTCGACGGCCGCCGGCTGCAACAGCTCCTGGCCATCCCGCCAGGGCCCCGTCTGGGCCAGCTGATCGATCACCTGACGGCCGAACGGGCCTTCGGTCGACTTGGCGGAACCGCAGCGACGGACACAGCGGAGTTGACCGACCCGCATGCAGTTGATGAGGCCGTTGCCGCGGCCCGGCTCTGGCTTGACCGCCGGGGACCCGGCGCGGACCCGGACCCACGGCGTGATTAACTGCTGGATGCAATGGCGCGATCGCACCGCCTGCCAGAGTTTTTTTCCTTTCCTGAGCCCCTCCCCATGAGCGTTCGTCTCTATGTCGGCAACCTGCCGCAAACCTTTGATGCCAAAGAGCTGGATGCTCTCTTCTCGAGCGTGGGAGAAGGGGTTCGCTTCAAGGCCGTGAACGACCGGGAGACCGGAACCTGCCGTGGCTTCGGCTTCGCCAACGTCGACGACCTGGCCCAGGCTGAGGCCGTGATCGCCCAGCTCAACGGCAAGGACTTCGGCGGCAGCACCCTGCGCATCGAGATTTCCGAGCAGCGCCGTGAGGTCCGCGGTGCCGCCGGCAACGACCGCCGCCCCGGCAGCGCCCCCACCGCCGCCCGCAAGAGCGTCAACAAGGTGGTCCATGCCGACGCCGTCGGCGAAGGCGCCCCCGATCCCCGCTGGGCCGGCGAGCTGGCCAAGCTGAAGAGCCTGCTGGCCAACCAGAAGGCCGCAGTCTGATCCGGCACCGCCACTCCCCTGGCCCTCCATCCCGCCGGAGCGGAGGCGGTGTCAGGGGAGAACGGCCATCAGCCCGACAACGCCCACGAAGATCGCCAGGAACAGAAAGCCCATGCGGCTCATCCTGCGCTCGTGGCTGTCGATGCCGGCCTCGACGTCGGCACTGATCAGCTCCCGGAATTCGGAGAGGGCGTGCTCCTTGTCTTCAGGGGGGACCGGCTGGATGCTCATGGAACGGGACCAGTGGAGATGGGCTGCGTGAACGGGGCTCAGCCCCGGTGAAAGTACCAGTAGGAACCGATCGCCAGAAGCACCATCAGCACGATCGGAACGGCGATGGCAGCCATGCCGCTGTGGCTGCGCACCACGCGGCCCTCATGGGCGACGACCGCATCGCGGATGCTCGCCTGCATCTCCTCGCGCAGCCGGGCCAGGTCGGACTCCAGGGTCTCGTTGGTGTAGAGGTCCCGGAGGCGGTCGAAGACGCTGCGTCCGAGCACCAGGCTGCGCTCGGGATGCTCGAACAGCAGGTCCATCAGCTCGTCGCGGTTGAAGACGAGCAGTTCCGTGGGCTGAGAGGCCCTGGCGGTGTGGGTGCGGGCCCGGCCGTCGATCAGCTCCACCTCACCGAACACGTGGCCCGGGCCATGGCGCCCGTCGATGCCTTCTCCGGTTTCGGGATAGAGGGTGACCAGTTCGATCGCCCCGGTGCGGACGAGATACACCTCCTGACCACTGTCTCCACTTCGGTAGGCGAACTCACCGGGGTCCAGGTGAAGCTTGCGCAATGGTCGCCACTCAACAGAAACCGATTCTAAATCGTTCAGCAATTCCTTCAGCCGGTTCATCTTGGATCCAGGCCCCATCGGTGCTAAACAGGGTCGGTCGGCCCGTGGAACCCGTGTCGCACCCAGCTCAGGAACGACCCGAGGAACGACCCGAGGAATGACCCAGGGACTCGAGAACTTCTGGTATGCGGTGGAGCATGCCCACGGGCTTCGCGACCAACCCGTCTCCGTAACCCTCCTGGGGCGCCGCTACCTCCTCTTCCGCGACGCGGGCGGCCAGGCCCATGCACTGGCCGACTACTGCGCCCACCGCGGCGCCAGCCTGGCCAGGGGGTGGGTGGAGGGCTCCTGCGTGCGCTGCCCGTACCACGGCTGGAGCTATGACGTGGATGGGCACTGCGTCCGGATTCCGGCCGACCCCCCGGGAACACCCATCCCGGCCCGGGCCCGGATGGCCACCTTCCCCATCCGGGAGCAGTCCGGCTTCCTCTGGATCTTCCCCGGCGAGGCCGATCGGGCCTCCGAGGTGCCCATCCCCCCCTTCCCGGAACTAGGTCAGCCGGGCTGGCGGGCGGTGAGCGGGTCCTACACCTGGAACGCCCACTTCAGCCGGGTGGTGGAGTCGGCGCTGGACACCTCCCACGCCCCCTTCGTCCACCGGCCCTTCTTCGGCAACCGGGAGGACGCGAGCGTGGAAAGCCTGGAGATCGTGAGCGAACCGGGTCTGGTGTCCACCCATCACAAGCTGAAGCCGCCGGCCCGCGTGGGCCTGCTGAAGTACATCGTCAAGCGGAAAAGGAGCCACTCCAGCTCCACCCTCACCGGCTACCTTCCCAACGTCAACAGGATCGCCCTGGACTTCAACTGGAAGGGGTATCAGTACATCTATTTCGCCAGCAACATCCCCGTCGACGACCACACCACCCTCACCAAGTGGATCGGCGTGCGCAATTTCCTCCCCTACGGCTGGGCCGACGGCAACTCGATCCGCAACACGGTCGACACCTACGAGGAGGACAAGGCGGTGGTGGAAACCCAGCCCCCGGGCCCGTCCTGGAGCACCCAGGGGGATGAGCTGCTGCTGGCCTCCGACCAGCTGATCCTGGCCTACAGGCGTGCCCTGGCCCGGGCCTGCCCGGCCACCGCCCCCGTGCCCACGCCCCCCGTCCCCACGCCCTGAGATGCCGACGCCGTCCCCCTGGCCCACCGACTGCTGGTATGCCGTCGGACTCTCCAGCCAGGTGGGCGACCAGCCCCTGGCCCACCGCTTCCAGGGCCGGGAGGTGGTGCTGATGCGCGATGGCGGCGGCCGGGTGCTGGCCTTCGATGGCCGCTGCGCCCACCGGGGCTGCTCTCTGGCGGGGGGCTGGGCGAAGGGGGACAGCCTGGTCTGTCCGTACCACGGCTGGCAGTACGACGCCCAGGGCACCTGCGTGCACATCCCGGCCCTGCGGGTCGAGGAGTCGATCCCGCGCCAGGCGCGGCTGCGCACCTTCCCCACCCGGGAGCGGCACGGGTTCGTCTGGCTGTGGCTCGCCGGCGGCCAGGCCAGCCCCGATGGCGATGTGCTCGACATCCCGGAACTGGACGGGCTGACCCTGCGGGCCGGCGGTGACATGGCCTACACCTACGCCACCCATTTCACCCGCACGATCGAGAACGGCATCGACCCCACCCACGCCGCCTTCGTGCACGGCAAAAGCATCGGACGGGTGGACCCGACCACGGATTTCAGCCTCGAGCACTATCCGGTGCAGGTGGAACCCGGCAGCCTTTACGGGCGCATGCCGATCAAGGTCAAGAAGCTCAACGGGCTCACCCGCCTGCTGCTGAAGGGGGACAGCGCCAATGCCTACAAGGAGTACCGCTTCCTCTACCCCAACGTGGTGGTCTCGATCATCCATTTCGGCGCGGTGACCCTGGCGGCCCTGCAGGCCCATGTGCCCGACAACGACGGCGAAACCACCGTCCGGGTCACCAACGGCCGCAATTTCCTCACCGCCACGCCGGTGCTGAATCGCCTGTTCGATCGCGTCACCCTGGACACGGGCCTGCAGATCTCCAAGGAGGACGCCGCCGTGATCAGCGAACAGCAGCCCAAGCGGGTGAGCTTCCGGGGCTCGAATGAGGTGCTGATCGAGTCCGACCTGATCCTGGTGGAGTACCGGCGGATGATGCGCGAACACGCCCGCGCCTGAGACGCCGACATCAGAGCGCCAGTTCAGCCGGCGATGTCGACGGGGACCGGCACCGGCTCCCTGACGCCGCGCAGCAGGGGCGCCCCCAGCAGGCAGACCACCGCCTGGAGCAGGAAGCAGAGGGTGGGGGAGAGGTCGTAGAGCACCCCCGCCAGCATCGGACCCAGGGCACTGGCCAGGCCCGTGATGGCCAGCAGGCTGCCCAGCATCACGCCCTGCCGGTTCTCCGGGACCAGCCGCGAGACCAGGCTGCGGGCCGTGGGGATCACGCAGGCCGCCCCCACCGACAGCATCACGGCGGCCGTGACAATCACGACGGCGGCAGCGGCTCCAAAAACACTGGCCAGGGGGATCAGGGCGATGCCGGCGGCGACCGCCAGCAGACCGTAGATGTTGAGGCGGGCCTCCCCATGGCGCCGCACCAGCGGGCCGGTGAGGGCCACCTGCACATAGGTGACGGTGAGGCCGACGATCACGAAGATGCCGCTCGACTGGGAGGCCGACCAGGAGAACTGATCCTTGAGATAGAGCACCAGCAGGGTGGTGAAGCCGCTGAAGGCGAAGTTGAAGCAGCAGAAGGCCAGCGCCACGCGGTTCGCCTTCGGCAGCGCCAGCAGGGCCATGACCGGGGCCAGTCCGTTGATCTGGGACCACTGGAAGCGGGGCCTGTTCGGGAGCGGCAGCGTCTCCTTGAGATACAGAAACGCCATCAGGAAGTTGTAGGCCGCCAGGGCGGCGGCCACGAACACCGGAATGCGCATGCCGAATCCCACCAGCGCCCCCCCCAGGGCCGGGCCGGCGATGGCCCCGAGGCCGAAGGCGGCGCCGCTGATGCCGAAGTTGCGGGCCCGGTTCGCCGGGGTGGAGATATCGGAGATGTAGGCCTGGGCGGTGCCGACGGTGGCCGTGGAGACGCCGTTGATCGCCCTGGAGAGAAAGATCAGCCCCAGGGTTCCGGCCAGGCCGAACATGAACAGGGACAGACAGTTGATGGCCACGCAGAGAAGGATCACCGGCCGCCTGCCGCAGGCATCACTGAGGGAACCGATGATCGGTGACGCCAGCACGGAAAACAGGGTGGCCGTGGAGGCCAGCAGCCCCAGGGTGAGTCCGTCGGGAGAGAACTTCTCGAGGATGAAGGGAAGCAGGGGATAGACGATGTTTTCGCCCAGCTTGTCCAGCAACAGGGTGAGAAACACGATCGCCAGGGGACTGCGCAGCTTGCGAATCACTTGCGAATCATTCGGACGGCAGTGTGGGGCGACCCAACCTTGGCGGCGGCGCCAATCTAGGGGGTGTCGCTCTCTCGATCGGGACGCTTCGCTTAAGATCCGCGCAGCATCGGCAGAGCATGTCATTGGCTGGGAGCGCCTCAGAGACATCCCCTCCCCAGGTGTCTCAACTGGCCCGGAACTGCTGGTACGCCGTCGCCTCTTCGTTCGCCTTCCGCCAGGGTCCGGTGGCCGTCCCCTTCGCGGGCCACGATTTCGTGCTCTTCCCGGATGCGGAAGGCCGGCCCAGGCTGTTCAGCGACCGCTGTCCCCACCGGGGGGCCTCCCTGGCCCTGGGGCGGCTGGAGGAGGGCGGCTGCCTGCGCTGCCCCTTCCACGGCTGGAAATTCGCCGCCGACGGGACCTGCCTGGAGGCTCCCGCCGAGCCGGCCGGCTCCAGCCCTCCGGCGCGCAGCGACCTGGTGGGTGAGCGGCCGGCGGTCGAGTCCCGGGGCTTCATCTGGATGTGGTGGGGCGAGGGCCCGCCCGATCCTGCCCTGCTGCCCGATCTGCCCGTCTTCCCGGACGACGCCTGGGGCCATGTGGAGAGCAGCTTCGACTGGGACACCCACTTCAGCCGGGTGATCGAGTCCAACCTCGACAATTCCCATGCTTACTGGGTGCACAAGAGCACCTTCGCCAGCCAGGATTCACCCCTGTCGATCCCCGTCGATCTCCGCAAGGAGGACCGCATGATCGCCGCCACGGTGAGCTTCGAACTGCCGGTGAAAGGGGTCCTGAAGCTGCTGCGCACCCTGAGCGGCCAGAGCGGCCCCCTGTGCGCCACCACCACCTTCAGCTTCTATTACCCCAACCTCAACATCGTCGACACCAGCATCGGCGACCAGCTGCGCTTCGTCTTCTTCAACGCCAGCCTTCCCCAGAGCGACACCCACACCCTGGCCCGCTGGGTGAAGTATTCCAAACGCAAGCGCCTGCGGCTGCCCGGCAGCGAAGCCCAGTCGATCGCCATCTCCCGCACCATCTTCCAGGAGGACCATGGGGTGGTGCGCAGCCAGCGACCGACCCCCGTCCCCCTGGATCTCACCCAGGAGCGGCATGTGGCCTCCGACATCCTCTCGATCGAGTACCGCCGCATGCACCGCCGCTGGCTGGGCGCGGATCCCGCGGTTACCATGGCGCGCCCGGAGCCCCTCGGTTCGTGACGGAAACGCCGCACGGCGACAGGCTGGAGGGCCTGCAGCGCACCTGGCGGGAGCGGGCCTGGGGCAGCGGCCGCCGCAAGGTCGTCACGGTGTCGGTGCTGGCCGTGCTGGGGCTGGCGGGCTGGCAGCTGACCCACCGGCCCGCCCCGCCGCCGCCGCCCCTGGCGCCCCGGGCCGTGACCGCCCTGGGACGCCTCACCCCCCAGGGGGGCGTCGTGTCCCTCTCCACCGCCTCAGGCAACAGCGGCGGCTCGGAGGTCGTCGACAAGTGGCTGGTGCCCGAGGGGGCAGCGATCCGCCGCGACCAGCTGCTGGGGTTCCTCAGCAGCTGGGCCAGCCTGCGCAAGGGAGTCGTCCAGGCCGAGAGCCAGCTGGCCCTCAGCGAGGCCAAGCTGGCCCAGGTGGATGCAGGGGCCCGCCAGGGGGCCCGTGCCAAGGCCGAGGCGGATCTCAAGGCCGAGCAGGTGGTGATTCCCTATCTCAAGATCAGCCAGCAGAAGAGCGTGGAGCTGTTCAAGGCCGGGGCGATCTCCGAGGAGGAACTCGGCAAGGCCGATGCGGCCCTCGCCCAGGGCCAGGCCAACATCCAGGCCCTCAAGGGCACCCTCTACGACAACCTCACGGTCCGCCCGGTCGACCGCGAGGTGGCCCTCGCCGACGTGGCGGTGGCCAAGGCCAACCTGGCCCAGGCCCGCAGCCAGCTGCGGAACGCCGAGATCCGCTCCCCCCTCGACGGCAAGCTGCTGCGGATCTACAGCTGGCCGGGCATGAAGGAAACCGACCAGGGGCTCGCCCAGATCGGCAAGATCGGCGCCATGCAGGTCTGGGCCCAGGTGTTCCAGAGCGACATTCCCCAGGTGCGACCTGACCAGCCCGTCGAGATCTGGCCGGAGAGCGGCGGCTTCAGCGGCAAGCTGCAGGGCCGGGTCCTGGACATCACCGGGGAGGTCTCCGACCGGGATCTTTTCAGCGTCAATTCCAACAACAACGTCAATGCCCGGGTGGTGCTGGTGAAGATCGCGCTGACCCCCGCCGACTCCGCCCGCCTCGCCAAGCTCAGCGGGCTGAACGTGAACGTCCGCTTCCTGCCGTGATCGGCCGCTCCCTGAAACGCAGCCTGGGCGATCTGCCGGTGGCCTGGCTGCAGCTGAAGCGCCAGCCGATCCGCTACCTGGTGGCCGTCACCGGCATCGGCTTCGCCGCCCTGCTGATGTTCATGCAGCTGGGCTTCCAGTCGGGTCTGCTCACCAGCGCCACCACCTTCTACCAGGCCCTGATCACGGATCTGGTGGTGATCAGCCCCGGCACCCGGGACAGCGGCGCCTTCCAGCAGTTCCCCCAGTCCCAGCTCTATCAGTCGCTGGGGGTGCCGGGGGTGGCCGATGTCATCCCCGTCTATGTCGCCAATGTGAACGCCCAGCAGATGGGCGGGATCAAGCCCACCAGCCTGCGACTGATCGGTTTCGATCCCGACCAGCAGATTCTCGATCTGGCGCCGGTGCGCGAGCAGATCGACCGCATCCGCACCCCCGGCTACGTGCTCTTCGACGCGGCCGGCAACAGCAACACCGGACCGGTCGCCGCCGCGGTCAAGGCCCAGGGGAGCCAGACGATGATCCTCTCCGACTACTCCAAGACCTTCCGGGTGGTGGGCCTGTTCCGCCTCGGCTCCACCTTCGCCGCCGACAGCAACCTGATCAGCAGCGACACCACGGCCCTGCAGCTGGCCTACAAGCAGATCAACGAGGGCGAGATCTCCATGGGCCTGATCCGCGTCAGCGATCCGGCCGCCATCGCCCCCGTTCAGCGTCACCTGCGGGCCCTCTACGGCAGCCAGCTGCAGGTGTTCACCAAGCCCGAATTGATCGCGAACGAGCAGAACTACTGGAACACCAGCTCCTCCTTCGGCATCATCTTCGGCTTCGGCACGATCATGGGTCTGCTGGTGGGTGGGGTGATCGTCTATCAGGTGCTGTACACCGATGTCAGCGACCACCTGCACGAGTACGCCACCCTCAAGGCCCTGGGCTTCCGCAACCGATTCCTGCTGATCCTGGTGCTGCAGGAGGCCTCGATCCTGGCGATCTCCTCGTTTGTTCCCGCCCTGGTGGCGAGCGCCGCCCTCTATGCCTTCCTCACCGCCGTCTCCGGCATCCAGATCGTGATGACCACCGGCAAGACCGTGCTGGTGTTCAGTCTCACCATCGGGGTCTGCGCCGTGGCGGCCGCCATCGCGCTCAACAAGCTGCGGGATGCGGATCCGGCCAGCGTCTTCTGAACCCGATGCTGCCTGTCGTCGCCGAGAATCTGCGCCACGCCTACGGGGAAGGTCCACTGCGCAGCGAGATCCTGCACGGGATCAGCTTCACCGTGAACCCCGGCGAGATCACCCTGCTGGTGGGGCCCTCCGGCAGCGGCAAGAGCACCCTGCTCACCCTGGTGGGGGCGCTGCGATCGGTCCAGGAGGGCTCCCTGCGGGTGCTGGGCAGTGAGGTGCGGCGCTCCAGCGAGCGGATGCGGGTGGAGATCCGCCGCCGCATCGGCTTCATCTTCCAGAGCCACAACCTGGTGGCCTCCCTCACCAGCCTGCAGAACGTGGCGCTGGTGCTGCAGCTGAGCGAGCCGGACCCCGAGCGGCGCCGGCACCGGGCCACCGCCCTGCTCGAGGCGGTGGGTCTGGGCCACCGCCTGCACCACTTCCCTTCCGAACTCTCCGGCGGCCAGCGGCAGCGGGTGGCGATCGCCCGGGCCCTGGCCCCCGAGCCTGATCTGGTCCTGGCGGACGAACCCACCGCCTCCCTCGACAGCAGCTCCGGCCAGGAGGTGGTGGCCCTGCTGGGCGACCTCTGCCGCAAACGGGGCAGCTCCGTGCTGCTGGTGACCCACGACCTGCGCCTGCTGGATGACGCCGATCGGATCTGGGCCATCGAAGATGGCAGGGTCGAACCCTGGAAGGGGTCCCATTGAGTCCCCCGACCCCAGGCCCCATGTCCGTCTCACTCCCGGCCGACGACGGCACGATCTTCCCGGCGGACTGGCTGGGCACCTGGTCGTGGCAGGGGCAGACGATCAGCTACGTGACCCAGGCATCGGCGGCCCCGGAGGCGAGCGGAGCGCTGCCCGTGCTGCTGATCCACGGCTTCGGCGCCTGCAAGGAGCACTGGCGCCACAACCTGCCGGCGCTGGCCGGCCGGCGCCCGGTCTACGCCATCGACCTGGTGGGTTTCGGGGCCAGCAGCAAGCCCCCCTCCCGGCTCGAGGATGAGCCGGAGGATGGGCTGGCGCTCCGCTACGGCATCGACCTGTGGGCCGACCAGGTGGCCGCCTTCGTGCGGGAGGTGATCGGCACGCCGGTCCAGCTGGTCGGCAATTCGATCGGGGGCGTCGTGGCCCTGGCCGCCGCCGCCAGGCTCGGCGACGACGCCCGCCAGGTGATCCTGATCGACTGTGCCCAGCGCAGCCTCGACGACCGCCGCCTGAGCGAGCAGCCGCCCCTGCGCAGGATCGGCCGGCCCCTGCTCAAGCGCCTGGTGCGCCAGCGGTGGCTCACGGGCCGCCTGTTCCGCTGGGTGGCCAACCCTGGCGTGATCCGCCGGGTGCTGGGCGCCGCCTACCCCTCCGGCGAGGGCATCGACGACCAGCTGGTGCAGCTGCTACTGACCCCGGCGCGCAGCCCCGGCGCCGACGAGAGCTTCCGGGGCTTCATCAACCTCTTCCGCGACCGCCTCGCCCCCGACCTGCTGGCGGAACTGACCATCCCGGTCCGGCTGCTGTGGGGGGAAGCGGATCCATGGGAGCCGGTGGCCGAGGCGCGGCGCTGGGCCGGGGCCTTCGCCGCCGTCCGCGACCTGCGCGTCCTGAGCGGCCTCGGCCACTGCCCCCACGACGAAAATCCCTCCCTGGTGAACCCGGCGCTGGAGGAGTGGCTGGCGCTGGCGGATCAGCCCTGAGGTGGCGCCGCCGGCCTGGTGGCGCCCAGCCGGGTGCGCCAGCGCTGGCGATCGGGATCCCAGGCCAGCCAGCCCCGCTCCTGCAGAAGGGCCCGCAGCTCCGCCGGCGCCTGACCCGGGGCCACCGCGGCCGCACAACCGGCGTCGAGCTCGGCCTCGGCCAGTCCGGCCCGCAGGCCCGTCGTCAGCAGCTGGCGCAACGCGGCGGGTTCGAGCGCCAGCAGCCGGGCCATGGTCAGCGGGCCGGCGGCGGCGGGATCAGCACCGTTGTCGGGCTCAGAGGAGCGCATCGGCGAGGTCAGCCGCGAGTTGGGTCACACCGGTGCTCCATGGATGGGTGGGGACATCCATCAGGGCCAGGCTGCCACTGGCGATGGTGAGCAGGTCGTCGCTGAGGGGCAGGATCGCTCCGACGGGAATGCCATAGCTCTGGGCCACCCGGGCGCGCACCTGTTCGGCATCGAAATGGGCCGGCAGCTTGTTCACCACCAGGCGGGCCTCGGGCACCATCAGCCTCTGGGCCACTTCGATCGCCACGGCCGTGCCGAGGTAGTCCTGCTGGTCGGGGCGCATCACCATCACCAGACAGTCGGAGATGGCGGTGGTGAGCAGGGTCTCCTCATTGATCCCGGGGTGGGTGTCCACGATCAGCAGATCCAGGTGCTGGCTCTGGCCCAGGCTGAACAGGGCATCGTTGAGCCGCTCCACTTCATAGCCTTCCCGCAGCAGCCGGGCGATCCGGTCGCCCTCCATGGCGGCAGGCACCAGAAAGATGCGCCCCTTGCCGCCCGCCATCGAGGCGGGGGTCACGTCATGGGAGCACTGTTCAATCGGAATGGAGCCCTGAAGATGATCATTGAGCGTATGGGATTCCGGCCCTGCCGTGAACCCAAACAGCACATGAATACCTGGTGAAGCAAGATCGGTGTCGAAGACGCCGACCCTGAGTCCGCGGGCCGCGAATGCGGCCGCCAGATTCGCCGAGAGGTTGGATTTTCCCGTTCCACCGCGGAAGGAATGGACGGAAAGGATCCTGGTCATGAAGCGATCCATCTCACGGACGTGGGAAAATCATAGGCATGGCGTTGAAGGCCCTTTTGACGATTCGCCAACGGCTCGCGGGACGGCCTCAACGGACAGCGGGGGTGAGGAGGGGGCGACCCTTGCGCCTGTCCGTGCGGCTGATGCTCCTGGGGGTCAGCGGCCCGCTCGTGAGCCTGGCGATCTTCCTGGCGCTGGCCACGATCGGCTCGATCCGCCTGGCCCAGAAGGCCCGGATCGAGATCAGCACCATGTTCGACCACGACAACCTCTCCTCCCTGGCGGTCACCACCTCCATCATCGAGAAGTCGGCCGAGGAGTTCAGCCGGGTCATCCGTCAGGACTCCAAGGACCTGCGCAAGGCCCTGGCGCCGTTGCGGATGGACACCGAAGGCCGCCTGTCCTGGAAGGGCCAGCCCCTGACGCAGGACCAGGCCCCCGCCCTGCTCAACGACCGGCTGCGACTCCCCCTGGCCCTGCTGCGGGAGCGGGCCGCCGTCTACTACCGCGACCGCAGCGGCACCTGGCGCCGGCTCACGGGCATCACCAGCCAGGGCCAGGCCCTGGAGCCCGGCGCCCCTGCCCTGCCAGCCACGGTGGACGACTTCCAACACCTCTTCAAGGGCGCTCCGGCTGCGGAGATGAGTCGCAGCGCCATGCTGCAGCTGGATGGGGAATGGCGGATGGCCCGGCTGACCGTTCTTTCGGGTCGGAAACCCGGCGAAGGCCACCTGGCCCTGCTGGTGGACGTCAGCACCCAGGCCGCTTCCAAGCTCCTCGCCGCCGGCTCCAGCCTCTTCCCCGCCGAGACCCACCAGGCGGCCTTCTTCGGCATCACCCCCACCGGTGGGCTGTACTGCAGCTACCAGACCGTGGACACCCAGGCCTGCATCGACCTGGCCATGGCCCTGCGCCAGAACGGCGGCATTCCCGATCCACGCACCCTCGGCCATAGCGAGCCCTTCGAGCGCAAGGCCATGGTGCGCCCCCCGGGCTCCACCACCCCGGTGCTGCAGCACCTGTACATCGCCGCCTTCCCGGAGTGGAACTGGCTGGCGGTCGTCTCCGTGGAGGAGGAGGCCCTCGCGGATGCCCTCCTGCCGATGCAGGAGGCCAAGGACGAGATGGTCCGCCGGCTGGTGATCCTCACCTTGATCCTGATCAGCGCCAGTGGCGTCGCCGCCTGGCTGATCGCCCGCGGCATCCGGCGGGAGCTGCGGGAGCTGGCGACCGCCGCCGATGCCATCGCCGACGGCCAGGGCCATCAGGCCCTCACCTACCCGTCGGACGACGCCATCGGCCGGCTGGTGCGGGCCTTCA
The DNA here is from genome assembly GCF_002252675.1 of Synechococcus sp. BO 8801. GTDB lineage: Bacteria > Cyanobacteriota > Cyanobacteriia > PCC-6307 > Cyanobiaceae > Cyanobium. The sequence continues at coordinate 28,530 of NZ_NQKY01000022.1, forward strand.
ACCGCATGTCGGGGGCGGTGGCGGACCGGGAGAACTCCCTGCGGGACCAGATCCGGCAGATGGAGATCAACATCAACGCCAGCGAACTGCAGGGCCAGGTCTGCTCGATCCTCAACGACCCCGGCTTCGAGCAGCTCAGTGCCCGGGCCCGGGCCATGCGCCAGCGACGCCTGGAGCAGATCAGCGCATCTGCCCCATCCGTGTCGGCAGACGCAGGGTCTGCAGAGGATTGCCCACCGCCTGGAGCAGGGCGGGATCAGGCTGAACCTGCAGGCCGCTCGAGCGGCTGAGCTGCACCAGGGTGTCGTTGTAGGTGGCCAGGTTCTGGATGTAGGAGCTCACCGCCTGGCTGATCTCCTGCTGGGCCTGCACCACATCGGTGATCGTGCCGTAGCCGGCGTTGAAGCGCAGGGTCTGGAGGCGCAGGGCCCCGTTGGCCGCTTTGACCCGTTCGGCGCCGGCCAGCACGATGCTGCGGCCGGAGCGGGCCTGGGCCACCAGGGATTGCACGTCGCTGCGCACCTGCAGCACGGTGGCGCTGTAGGTCTCGGCGGCGGCCGCCGCCTGGCGGCGGGCGGCGGCGGCGTTCATACGGGCCTGGCCGCCGTCGAAGCCCGTGAACGTCAGTTGCAGCAAGGCCGATCCGTTCCATTCGTCGGAGCGGGCATTGGGCACGAACGGGGGGCCCTGGTTGAGATAACCCACCCCCTTGGTCCAGTAGAGGGACGTGATCAGCTGCAGGGTGGGGCGGTAGGTGGCCAGGTAGATCCGCGCCTGGGCCTCGTTGGTCTGGACGGCGAGGAGCTGCTGCTCGAGCACCTTGCGGTAGGCGAGGCTCGCCGTGATCGAGTCGTCGAGGGAATGCTCCCAGGCGCCGAGGGGCGCGAAGGGCGTGGCGGGGGTGAGGGCGTCGGGACTGGGGGTGGCCAGCAGCTGGGCGAGGTTGGCCCGGGCGGTCTCCACCTGCTGCTCGGCGGCCAGCAGGGCCTGGCGATCGGCCAGCAACACCGTCTGCTGCTTATAGACCTCCAGCCGGGAGGCCACCCCCATCTGCACCCGGGTCTGGGCGAGGCGATACAGCAGCTCGTCGTTCTCGACGATCTGACGGCCGGTCTGGACGGCGGCGAGGGCCCGCTGCAGATCGATGTAGGCCGACTGGGTCTTGAGGCGCTGGTCGCGGCGGGTGATCACATAGGTGTCGGCCGCCTGGCGGACCAGGTACTTGCTCTGCCAGATCGTGGCCGACCGGGTGGGATCGATCAGGTTCCAGGTGGTGTCGATCTGGCCGATCGCCTGGAAGTAGCTGGCCTCGAACACCCTCTGACTGCTGAGACCGGAGCCCGAGATGGAGAAGCCCGCGGAGGCACTGAAGGGGTAGTTGTAGAAGGTCTTGGAGGCGTAGGGCCCGCCGTTGAGGCTGAGGTTGAGGGTCGGCCACCAGCTGGCGTAGGCGGCGCCGAGGCTGTTCTGGGTGGCCACCAGCGACTGATAGGCGGAGCGCACCACGGGATTGCGATCCACGGCCCAGGCTGCCGCCTGCTCCATCGTCAGGGCCCCCAGGAGCTCTGGGGGCAAGGGGGGCAGGCGGTCGCCGCTGGGCATCGGGCCGGGCCATCCCGCCCCCAGTCCCTCGACCGCCTTCACCTCGGGAGGGCTGACCGTGGCCGGCAGGGACTGGGCCAGGGCCGGGCCCGGCAGCGTCAGCCCGGCGGTGGCGGCGAGGGTGAGGCGTACAGACGCAGGCAGCAGCAGCTTCAGCGGCCCGATGGCCTGGCGGATGGGGCGCCGCTTCATCGCGTCTGGGCGATCACATAGGAGAGGGGGAGATCCAGCAATTTGCCGACCCTGGGCACGAAGGCGCGGTGATTGAAGACGTCATAATCCAACCTCTCGATGACATCAAGGATCCCCCGATACAGCCGCAGCGATGCCCACACCGGCCAGCGGGCATCCGGAGCCAGCCAGCGCACCCCGGCCTCGGAGCGGTTGAACCAGTCCCGGGCCCGCTCCAGCTGGAACCGCATCAGCGCCTGCCAGTTCTCATTGAGACGCCCGGCCATCAGATCGGCTTCGGAGTAACCGAAGCGGTCGAGATCCTCCTGGGGCAGGTAGATGCGGCCACGACCGCGATCCTCACCCACATCCCGCAGGATGTTGGTCAGTTGGTTGGCGATGCCCAGGGCCACGGCCGCTTCGGAGGTGTCGGGACGCTCGCTCCAGGGAGCGGAGGTGTAGGCCGCATCGACCCCCATCACCTCCTGGGTCATCAGACCCACGGTGCCCGCCACCCGGTAGCAATAGAGCTGGAGATCGGAGAAGCTGGCGTAGCGGTCGCGCAGCACGTCCATCCGCTGACCCTCGATCATGTCGAGGTAGGCCTGCAGGGGCTGGGGAAAGCGCTCGATCGTGTCCAGCATCACCCGGTCGAGGCCATCGACGGCATGGCCGGCGAACAGGGCGCGGGTGCGCTCCTCCCAGGCATCGAGACGCTCCAGCAGGACCTCGGCCGACAGCGTCTGGGCCTGGGCGCTGTCCATCAGTTCGTCGGTGCGGCGGCACCAGACGTAGATCGCCCAGATCGCCCGGCGCTTGGCCGGCGGCAGCAGCATCGTGCCGAGATAGAAGGTCTTGGCCCACTGCGCCGTCTCCTGTCGGCAGGATTCGTAGGCCTCCTCCAGGTCGGAAGCGCGATCGAGGGGCAGCGGGGCCAGCACACTCACACCGTCGCCAGGCTCTGGGCGGGGGCCGGACCCTGGCCACTGCCGGAGAGGTGGGCGTCGACAGCGGCGGCGCAGAGCTTGCCGCTCAGCACCGCCCCCTCCATCGAGGCCAGGTAGCGCTGCATGGTGAAGCAGCCCGCCAGGAAGAAGTTCGGGATGGGGGAGTCCTGGGAGGGCCGCAGCTGCTGGCAGCCCGGCACGGTCTTGTAGACGGAGAGGGGCGTCTTGACGACCACCGACTTGCGCAGCACGGCCGGGGTGTCGCCGGTGAAGTGGATGGGGAACAGGCGCTTGAGCTCCTCCATGGTGGCGGTCACGATCTCCGCATCGGGGCGGCCGATCCAGTCGGCGGCCGGGGCGAACACCAGCTCCAGCATGGAGCGGTCGGGATCCTCGTACTCCCGGCAGGTGTTGCTCATGTCGGCATAGACGCTGAGCAGGTCGGAACGGCTGAACAGCAGGTGGTCGATGTCCGTGAGCTTGCGGTCAAACCAGAGATGGATGTTGATCACCGGCACCCCCCGCAGCCCCTCGAGCTTGCTGAAGTAGGGCAGCGACTTCCAGGCGTCCGGCAGCAGCAGCTTGAGCGGATCAACGGGCATGGCGCTCACGTAGGCGTCGGCCTGGATCTCGCGCTCGGGCCGCCCCTTGATGCCGCCGATGCGGAAGCCCGTCACGGCGCCGTCCTTGTCGATGCGGATCTCCCTGAGGGGCGACTCCAGATGGACCTCACCACCCCGGGCCTCGATGTACTCGACCATCGGCTGGCAGAGCCGCTCCGGCGGGTTGCCGTCCAGGAAGGCCATTTTGGAGCCGTCCGTTTCCTGGAGGAAGCGGTTGAGGGCGGTGAGCACCACCGTGCTGGAGATCTCTTCGGGATTGATGAAGTTGAGCGCCTTGCTCATGGCGAGAAAGACTTCATCGTTGACGCGCTCGGGGATATTGTGAATCCGTAGCCATTCGCTCCAGCTGTACTTGTCGCATTCCTCCACATAGGCCTGGCCGCGCAGCATGGCCGGCACCAGGCCGAGGCCGAAGGCGATCTTCTCCGGCCAGGTGAGCATGTCGTTGTTGCCCAGGATCGCCGCCACCCCGTTCAGCGGAGCCGGCAGATCCGGAAAATCGAAACGGCTGTAGGTGCCGGGAACTTCCTTCTGGTTGAAGATCATGGAGTGGGACTTCCACTGCAGGCGATCCTCGATGTCCAGCTCGGCGAAGAGTTGGCGCATGTTGCGATAGGCGCCGAAGAAGATATGCAGACCGGTTTCGTACCAGTCGCCATCGGCGTCCTGCCAGGCCGCCACCTTGCCGCCCAGCACGTCTCTGGCTTCGAGCACGATCGGGGTGTGGCCGGCGTCGCAGAGGTATTTGGCGCAGGACAGGCCGGCCAGACCGGCCCCGGCGATGACAACCCGCATGTCGTACCCGAGATCAGCAGCAACCTTATCGGGCCTCCCAGGGCAGGGGCGACCGGCGCCGGGGGGCCGCGGCGACGGAATCGGCCGCCGACCTACCTAAAGTTGGAGCAGCACTCAATGGGTGCCACCCCCTTCTGACGATCCCCGCCCCCGAGGCCGAGCCCATGGTCGAGACGCTGCTCAAGTCCACCACCCGCCACATCCGGCTGTTCACGGCGCGGGTCGAGAACAACGACCTCATCCCTGACCCGGATCAGCTCACCCTCGACATCGATCCCGACAACGAGTTCCTCTGGGACGAGGCGGCCCTCGAGAAGGTGCGCGCCCGGTTCCGGGAGCTGGTGGCGGCCCAGGCCGGCCAGGAACTGAGCGACTACAGCCTGCGCCGCATCGGCTCCGAGCTCGAGGGGCTGGTGCGTCAGATGCTCCAGGCCGGTGAACTCAGCTACAACCCCGAGGCCCGGGTTCTGAACTACTCGATGGGCCTGCCCCGCAGCCCGGAAACCCTGTGACCCGCTCCCGCAGCAGCGCCGGCCGCCCCGAACCGGGCGGCTACGCGCCCCGACCCGACCGCAACGACCCCCGCAGCGACCGCTACGACGACCGGGCCGATCGCTTCGCCACCGGCTATGACCGCCGGGAGGATCCCCGTTACGGGCCCCAGGGCCGCCGCGGCAGCAACGGTGGCGGCGGCGGCCGGCCCCCCGCCGGCAACGGCGGCGGCGGCGGCGGGGGCGGACCCAACATCCAGCTGAACGTGGCCACGGTGGCGGTGCTGGCCGGCGTGCTGGTGGTGGGCATCGGCATCGGCAGCGCCGTGACCAGCACCACCCAGGGGAACCAGGGCAACATCGCCAGCGCCCAGCAGCTCGACATGGCGGTGCCCGACCCCGAGTTCTGCAAGCAGTGGGGCGCCAGCGCCTTCGTGATGGACATCGAGCTGTACACCACGATGAACCCGAGCAGCAGCTTCGTGACCCAGCCGACCCTCCAGCCCGGTTGCGTCATCCGCCGGGAGAACTGGTCGGTGCTGCAGAAGGAGGGCGCCGTGACCGCCGAGCAGATGCGCCAGTGCAAGCAGCGCATGAACACCTTCGCCTACATCGGCTCGGTGCGCGACAAGCCGATCGTCCGCTGCGTCTACCAGACGGACATCACCGGCAACAAGTTCCAGACCCGCGGGGTCGCCGGCGCCGCCGATGACGCCGTCGGCATCACACCGGAGGCCGATCAGTTCTGAGCCCGTTGCGCTCGGCCAGCCCCGGCGTCGTCTGCACCTGGCGCAGGGGGCTGTCCGGGCTGGCGAACACCGGCAGCACCTCCCGGCGGAAGGCGTCGGCGGCCCGCGAGCAGTAGCGGGCCGGGTGGGTGATCAGCTTCAGCTGGCGCCGCACCATCAGGTCGGCCACCTGGGGCCGGTGCAGGGTGCCGGCGGCCAGCTCCCGCTCGATCGACACCACCGGCAGGAACGCCGCCCCCAGGCCCGCCTGAACGGCGTTCTTGATGGCCTCGAAGGAGTTGAGCTCCATCTCGATCTTGAGCCGCTGCACGTCGAGCTTGGAGCGGCTGAGCAGCTGGTCCACCATCTTGCGGGTGGTGGACTGGGCGTCGAGACAGACGAAGCCGAGGCGGTAGAGATCGTCCTTGGTGAGCTCGGGCAGGCGGGAGAGCGGGTGCTTGGGGGGCAGCACCAGGGCCAGTTCGTCGTTGGCGTAGGGCACCACCTGCAGCAGGTCGTTGAGATCCGCCGGCAGCTCGCCGCCGATGATCGCCAGATCGATCTGCCCGTTGGCCACGCTCCAGCCGGTGCGGCGGGTGCTGTGCACCTGCAGCTGCACCGCCACGTCCGGGTACTTCTGGCGGAACAGGCCGATCATCCGGGGCATCAGATAGGTGCCCGTCGTCTGGCTGGCCCCCACCACCAGGGAGCCGCCGCGCAGGTTGTGGAGATCGTCGAGGGCCCGGCAGGCCTCCTGGCACTGGCTCAGGATCCGGTCGCAGTAGCTGAGCAGCAGGTGGCCGGCTTCGGTGAGCTGGGCCTTGCGGCCGCCGCGGTCGAACAGGGAGACGTCGAGCTGTTTCTCCAGGTTCTGGATCTGCAGACTCACCGCCGGCTGAGTGACGTAGAGGCTGTCGGCCGCCTTCTTGAAGCTGCCCTCACTGGCGATGGCGCGCAGGATGCGCAGCTGGTCGAGGGTGAAAGGCAGATCTGCCATGGGTCGGGGAGGCCGCGGGGGGACCGTTCGCCGGAGCCGGCAGGCCGTGCGGAACTCTAGGGGGCTCGCCCTGTGGCAAGAATCGGCCTGTCACATCCGCTCCAGGACGCCCCATCCCCATGGCCTCGCTTCCCCTGCTGACCGCGGGCCCCCAGCACAGCAGCGTGGTGATGCTGGCCCTGCTGGTGCTCTTCGCCCTGATCCACAGCGGCGGGGCCTCCCTGAGGGTCTGGGGGGAGGAGCGGATCGGGGCCCGGCTCTGGCGCCTGCTGTTCGCCGGGCTCAGCATTCCCTCGGCGGTGGTGGTGGTGGGCTACTTCCTGGCCCACCGTTACGACGGGGTCAGGCTCTGGAACCTGCAGGACCAGCCCTGGGTGGTGCCGCTGGTCTGGACCGGCACGGCCATCAGCTTCCTGTTCCTGTATCCGGCCACCTACAACCTGCTGGAGATCCCGGCGGTGCTCAAGCCCCAGGTGCGTCTGTACGCCACGGGGATCATCCGGGTGAGCCGCCATCCCCAGGCCGTGGGCCAGGTGCTCTGGTGCGCCACCCACCTGCTCTGGATCGGCACCAGCTTCACCCTGGTGGCCTGCGTGGGGCTGATCGGCCACCACCTGTTCGCCGTCTGGAACGGGGACCGGCGCCTGCGCCACCGCTTCGGCGCCGCCTTCGAGGAGCTGCGGGCCTCCACGTCGGTGCTGCCCTTCGCCGCCGTTCTGGACGGCCGCCAGACGCTGGTGCCGGCGGAATTCCTGCGGCCCTCCCAGCTGGGGATCGCCATCGCCATCGGCGTGTTCTGGTGGGCCCACCGCTGGATCGGCCTCGGCGCCACCACCTTCTCGCGCACGGCCCTCGCCCACTGGCTGGGCTGAAGCCCCCACCAGCCGGCGGGGGTCGATGGGCAGGCCACCACAGAGGCGGAGCCAGGCCGACGGGCCTGCCTAAACTCGCGCCAACAGAGCCCCCAGGATGCCCGCCGCTTCCGAACTTGCCTGGCTGATCCCGGTGCTTCCCCTGCTGGGGGCCTGCCTCACCGGGCTGGGGCTGATCACTTTCAACCGCACCGTCAACCGCCTGCGCAAGCCGGTGGCCCTGCTGCTGATCACCAGCGTGGGCATGGCCGCGGTGCTGAGCTTCGCGATCCTGGCCGAGCAGCTGGCCGGGGCCGGTGCCACGGAGGTGCTGTTCGACTGGGCCGGCGCCGGCACCTTCCACCTGCAGATGGGCTTCCGCGTCGACGCCCTCGGGGCGGTGATGCTGTCGCTGGTCACCACCATCGCCCTGCTGGTGATGGTCTATTCCGACGGCTACATGGCCCACGACAAGGGCTATGTCCGCTTCTTCACCTACCTGGCCCTCTTCAGCAGCTCGATGCTGGGGCTGGTGATCAGCCCCAACCTGCTCGAGATCTACGTGTTCTGGGAGCTGGTGGGCATGTGCTCCTACCTGCTCGTCGGCTTCTGGTACGACCGTGACGCCGCCGCCAACGCCGCCCAGAAGGCCTTCGTGGTCAACCGGGTCGGCGACTTCGGCCTGCTGCTGGGGATCCTGGGCCTGTTCTGGGCCACCGGCAGCTTCGGCTTCGAGGAGATCGGTGAACGTCTCTCGGCCGCCGTCGCCGGTGGCGGCCTGCCCACCGGGGTGGCCGTGCTGCTCTGCCTGCTGGTGTTCATGGGTCCGATGGCCAAGTCGGCCCAGTTCCCCCTGCATGTGTGGCTGCCCGACGCCATGGAGGGCCCCACCCCCATCTCGGCCCTGATCCACGCCGCCACGATGGTGGCGGCCGGCGTGTTTCTGGTGGCCCGGCTGCAGCCGGTCTACGAGCCCTTTCCGCAGGTGCAGCTGGTGATCGCCGTGATCGGCACCATCACCCTGTTCCTGGGGGCCTCGATCGCCCTCACCCAGATGGATCTGAAGAAGGGGCTGGCCTACAGCACCGTCTCCCAGCTCGGCTACATGATGCTGGCCATGGGCTGCGGCGCCCCGGTGGCGGGCATGTTCCACCTGGTCACCCACGCCTTCTTCAAGGCGATGCTGTTCCTGGGCTCCGGCTCGGTGATCCACGCCATGGAGGAGGTGGTGGGCCACGAGCCGGTGCTGGCCCAGGACATGCGCCTGATGGGCGGCCTGCGCCAATACATGCCCATCACCTCCGCCACCTTCCTGATCGGCTGCATTGCGATCAGCGGCATCCCCCCCCTGGCGGGTTTCTGGAGCAAGGACGAGATCCTCGGCCAGGCCTTCAACAGCTTCCCGCTGCTCTGGGCCATGGGCTTCCTGACCGCCGGGATGACCGCCTTCTACATGTTCCGCCTCTATTTCCTCACGTTTGAGGGCTCCTTCCGCGGCCAGGACGCCGGCATCCGCGCCCAGCTGCTGAGCGCCGCCGGCCAGCCCTCCGGCGGATCCGCCGACGACGACCACCACGCCCACGCCAGCCACCCGCACGAGTCGGGCTGGCAGATGGCGGCCCCCCTGGTGGTGCTGGCGGTGCCGTCGGTGCTGATCGGCCTGCTCGGCACCCCCTGGAACAGCCGCTTCGGCAACCTCGTCGACCCCGTCGAGGCCGCCGAGGTGGCCAAGGAGTTCAGCTGGGGCGAGTTCCTGCCCCTGGCGGGCGCCTCGGTGGCCATCTCCAGCCTCGGCATCGGCCTGGCGGTGCTCGCCTACGCCCTGCACCGCATCGACCTGGGCACCGCCGTGGCGGGTCGCTTCCCGGCCATCAACCGGTTCCTGGCCAACAAGTGGTACCTCGATGCCATCAACGAGAAGCTGTTCGTGCAGGGCAGCCGCCGCCTGGCCCGCCAGGTGCTCGACGTCGACTCCAAGGTGGTGGATGGGGTGGTCAACCTCACCGGCCTGCTCACCCTGGGCAGCGGCGAGGGCCTGAAGTACTTCGAGACCGGCCGGGTCCAGTTCTATGCCCTGATCGTCTTCGGCGGCGTCATCGGCCTGGTGCTCCTGTTCAGCGCCTTCGGCTGAGTCCCTCTGTGTGTGACAACGCCCATCCGGTGGGTGTGTCGGAGGCAGGGATTTCTACACTCCGGCCAGATGGACAGCACCGTTTCTGTGCCCTTTCCCTGGCTGAGCACCGCGATTCTGTTCCCGATCGGCGCCGCTCTGCTGATCCCCTTCGTGCCCGACAAGGGCGATGGCAAGCAGGTCCGCTGGTACGCCCTCGGCGTCGCCCTCACCACCTTCCTGGTGACCGTGGCGGCCTACCTGCGCGGCTATGACCCGGCCGATCCCGGCCTGCAGCTGGTGGAGCGGGTGCAGTGGCTGCCCGACCTGGGGCTGGCCTGGTCGGTGGGGGCCGACGGCCTCTCGATGCCGCTGATCCTGCTCACCAGCTTCATCACCTCCCTGGCCTGCCTGGCCGCCTGGCCGGTCACCTTCAAGCCCAAGCTCTTCTACTTCCTGCTCCTGGCCATGGACGGCGGCCAGATCGCCGTGTTCGCCGTGCAGGACATGCTCCTGTTCTTCCTGGCCTGGGAGCTGGAACTGCTGCCGGTGTACCTGCTGCTGGCCATCTGGGGCGGCAAGAAGCGCCAGTACGCCGCCACCAAGTTCATCCTCTACACCGCCGGCAGCTCGCTGTTCATCCTCCTGGCGGGCCTGGCGATGGCCTTCTACGGCGGCGGCGCCCCCAGCTTCGAGTACACCGTGCTGGCGGCCAAGGAGTTCGGCACGGGCTTCCAGGTGCTCTGCTACGCGGCCCTGCTGATTGCCTTCGGCGTCAAGCTGCCGGTGGTGCCCCTGCACACCTGGCTGCCCGATGCCCACGGTGAGGCCACCGCGCCGGTGCACATGCTGCTGGCGGGCATCCTGCTGAAGATGGGCGGCTACGCGCTGCTGCGCTTCAACGTGCAGCTGCTGCCCGAGGCCCACGTCCAGTTCGCCCCCCTGCTGGTGATCCTCGGGGTGGTCAACATCATCTACGCCGCCCTCACCTCCTTCGCCCAGCGCAACCTCAAGCGCAAGATCGCCTACAGCTCGATCAGCCACATGGGCTTCGTGCTGATCGGCATCGGCAGCTTCAGCGCCCTGGGCACCAGCGGCGCCATGCTCCAGATGATCAGCCACGGCCTGATCGGGGCCAGCCTGTTCTTCCTGGTGGGGGCCACCTACGACCGCACCCACACCCTCCAGCTCGACGAAATGGGCGGGGTGGGCCAGAAGATGCGCAAGATGTTCGCCCTCTGGACCGTCTGCTCCCTGGCCTCCCTCGCCCTGCCGGGCATGAGCGGCTTCGTCTCCGAGCTGATGGTGTTCGTGGGCTTCGCCACCAGTGAGGCCTACAGCCTCAGCTTCCGCATCGTCATCGCCGTCCTGGCGGCCATCGGCGTGATCCTCACCCCCATCTACCTGCTGTCGATGCTGCGGGAGATCTTCTTCGGCAAGGAGAACCCCGAGCTGGCCTCCCACACCCACCTGGTCGACGCCGAGCCGCGGGAGATCTACGTCATCTCCTGCCTGCTGGTGCCGATCATCGGCATCGGCCTCTACCCGCGCCTGGTCACCGACAGCTACCAGGCCGCGATCGAGGCCCTGGTGGAGCGGGAGTCCGTCGCCCTGGTGAAGGTGGGCCGCGCCCCGGTCCCGGCGGTGATGGCCACCGGCGCCTTCGGCCACCTGCCGCCTGCCCTGCTGCACGCCCCGGCCCTCGGCTGAGCCCAGGCCGTCCGCTGAGCCCCGTCCACGCCACGGCGGTGGGCCGCCTGGGGGCCGGTTACGAAACCCTGCGCAGGCCCGGGGCCATGGCGCCATCCTCCGGGGAGGATGCCTACGCTCCTCCATCGCACAGCGAGGGTCTCCATGCGGCAGATCAACTTCCTTCTGATCTTCAGCTTCGGCTTGGCCACGGTGATGTTCACCCTGGAGAACACCACCGCCACCACGGTGCATTTCCTGCCGGGCGTGAGCACCACCCTGCCGCTGGCGGCCCTGCTGCTGCTGGTGGGCGGTCTCGGTGCCACCGCCGCCTGGATCTACGCCGTCTGGAGCGGCGTGGTGCGCAAGGTGGAAACCCTGCAGACCGCCGGCGAAGCGGAGGCCCAGCAGGTGCGGATCAGCGAGCTGGAAAACGATCTGCGCCGCTACCGGGCCACCGTGGATGCCCAGCTGGGGCTGCTGCCTGCCGCCGGCGAGAGCTCGGCGTCGTCCCGTGATGAGGGGGGCGACGGCAGCCTCTCGCTGGCCGCCGACTGAGGCCCTGGGGCCGGTTCGGTCATCACCGCGACTGGTGCCATCGGGCCGCAGCCGGTAGCTTGCCCAGGGACGGCACCCTCCGAGCAGGACATCGCGCGTGGCAGAAGCGGGCGCCAGACTCGCCATCCGGTTGCTCCAGGACGCGGCCGAACGGGGCGACATCGATCCCTGGGACGTCGATGTGATCGCCGTCGTCGACGGTTTCCTCGACCAGCTGCGCCAGCGCATCGAGCTGCCCAGGCGCCTGGCCCCCCAGGGAGGGAGCTACGAACGGGATCTGGCCGAGTCCAGCGAGGCCTTCCTGGCCGCCTCGGTGCTGGTGGGGCTCAAGGCGGAACTGCTGGAATCGGCCACCTTCCCGCCCGAGCCGCTGCTGGAGGACCCCTTCGACGCCGAGGAGGACGGCGGCTGGGACCCCTCGGCGGTGGCCCTGCCGCGGCGGCCCGAACGGCACCTGCAGCGCCGGCCGGTGGCGCCACCCCCCCTGCAGCGCCCCGTCACCCTGGGGGAACTGATCCGCCAGCTCGAGGACATCGCCGAGCGGCTCGAGCAGGAGGGAGGGGAAGGGCGGCACAGGCCCCGCGCCCGCCGTTACAGCGAACGGGCGGCGATCGCCCAGGTGGCCTCCCTGGCCCACCGGGAGAAACTGCCGGAGACCACCGCCGCCCTGAGCCGCTTCCTGCTGGCGTGGGAGCCCACCGCCGAGGCCCTCGCGTGGGTGACCTTCGACGCCCTGGTGGGCGCCTGGGCGGAGGCCCTGGCCAGCCTCACCGCCGGCTCTGCGGAGGACGCCGATCTGGACAGCGATCGGGTGGGGGTGTTCTGGGCCCTGCTGTTCCTCTCCTCCCAGGGCAAGGTGGAACTGGCCCAGGAGGGCGGCCTCTACGGTCCCCTCAGCCTGCGCCGCCGCGGGGAGGAACGGGTCGAAGCGCTCAGCCTGCCGCGGCTGCCGGGGCAGGGGTCAGATAGGGGGCCGGCTCTGGAGGCAGTGGCCGCCTGAGTTTTCTCCGTAGGGTGGGTCTTCACCTCCGACCTGAAACGACGCCGATGAAGGCGATGATCCTGGCGGCAGGCAAGGGAACAAGGGTGCGTCCGATCACGCACACAACGCCCAAGCCGATGATTCCGATCCTCCAGAAACCCGTGATGGAGTTTCTGCTCGAGTTGCTCCGGGAGCACGGTTTCAACGAAATCATGGTCAATGTCTCCCACCTTTCGGAGGAGATCGAGAACTACTTTCGCGACGGCCAGCGCTTTGATGTCCAGATCGCCTACAGCTTCGAGGGACGCATCAAGGACGGTGAGCTGATCGGCGAAGCCATGGGTTCGGCCGGAGGCCTCAAGAAGATCCAGGACTTCCAGTCCTTCTTCGACGACACCTTCGTGGTGCTCTGCGGCGATGCCCTCATCGATCTCGACCTCACCGAAGCCGTGCGGCGACATCGTGAGAAGGGGGCCATGGCCAGCCTGATCACCAAACGGGTGCCCCGCGACCAGGTGAGCAGCTACGGGGTGGTGGTGACCGACGAAGCCGGCCGGGTGCTCTCCTTCCAGGAGAAGCCGTCGGTGGAAGAGGCCGCCAGCGACATGATCAACACCGGCATCTACATCTTCGAACCGGCCGTCCTGGATTTCATCCCCAGCGGCGAACCCTTCGACATCGCCGCCGACCTGTTTCCCAGGCTGGTGGAATCCGGGGCCCCCTTCTACGCCCTGCCCATGGAATTCGAGTGGGTGGACATCGGCAAGGTGCCGGATTACTGGCAGGCGATCCGCAGCGTGCTGCAGGGGGATGTGCGCCAGGTGCAGATTCCTGGCAAGCAGGTCCGCCCCGGCATCTATGCAGGCCTCAACGTGGCGGCCGACTGGGACCAGATCCACGTCGAGGGGCCGATCTTCGTGGGCGGCATGACCCGCATCGAGAACGGCGTCACGATCATCGGGCCGGCCATGATCGGGCCGAGCTGCCACATCTGCGAAGGGGCCACGATCGACAACTCGATCATCTTCGACTACTCCCGGATCGGCCCCGGGGTCCAGCTCGTCGAGAAGCTGGTCTACGGCCGCTACTGCGTCGACCGCAACGGCGACCACTTCGATCTCCAGGAGGCCGCCCTCGACTGGCTGATCACCGATTCGCGCCGCCAGGACGTGGGCACCCCCTCACCGCAGCAGAAGGCCATGGCCGAGCTGCTGGGCACCGACCTCGCCGCCAGCGGCGCCCCCTAGGCCCGCCAGCCGCAGGATCTGGGGAATGCGGTGTTCGGCCTTGATGGCCATCAGGTGCACCCCCTGGGCGATGGAGCGGTAAGCGGCCACCTGTTCGGCGGCGATCGCCACCCCCTCCGCCGCCGGATCGGCCGCGCCGGCGAGGCGGTCGATCAGGGACTGGGGGATGCAGGCCCCCGGCACGACGCGGTTGATGAACTGGGCATTGCGGGCCGACTTGAGCAGAAACACCCCGGCCAGCACCGGCAGTCCGAGGGGGCCGGTGATCTCCTCCACGAAGCGGCGCAGGGCGGCCGCATCCATCACCATCTGGGTCTGGAGGAAACGGGCGCCCGCCTCCTGCTTGCGGCGCACCCTGGAGAGAAGCCCACTCCAGCTCCGCGACTGGGGATCGGCGGCGGCGCCGGGGAAGAGGGCCGTGGCCCCATCCGGCAGCTCCCCCTTCACCGGATCCTCGCCGGCGTTGAGGCCCCGCACCAGCTGCAGCAGCCGCACCGCCTCCAGCTCGTTCACCGCCCGGACCCCGGGCTGATCGCCGGCCCGCACCGGGTCACCGGTGAGGCAGAGCAGGTTGCGGATGCCGAGGGCATGGGCGCCGAGCAGATCAGCCTGCAAGGCGATGCGGTTGCGGTCGCGGCATGTCATCTGCAGCACCGGCTCGATGCCGGCCTCCAGCAGCAGACGGCACACCGCCAGGCTGCTCATCCGCATCACGGCCCGGCTGCCATCGGTGACGTTGACCGCATGCACCAGACCCCGCAGCGCCGTCGCCGCCTCGAGGGTGCGCGTGGCATCGCCCCCCCGGGGCGGTGTCACCTCCGCCGTCACGGCGAACCGACCGTCCGCCAGGGCCTGTCGAAGCTGCAACGGCCATCTCCAAGACAGGGGCATCATGGAGCAGCCGCTGCCTAGAGTGAAACAGCCCTCGCCGAGGAGCCGATGGCTGAGCGCAGGTCCATGGCGGCTTCCAGCTCACTGTCCCCATCCCCGTCCCTGGAGCGGCCCATGGTGCATCCACACAGCGAGTTATCTGAGCGGGAAATCGAGATCATCGAGCTGGTGGCCACAGGACTGACCAACCTCGAGATCGCCGGCCAGCTCACCATCAGCAAGCGCACGGTCGACAACCACGTCAGCAACATCTTCACCAAGACCGGCGCCAAGAACCGGGTGGCCCTGCTGAACTGGGCGATGGATCACGGCAAGATCTGCCGTGACGGATTCAACTGCTGCGCCCTGCCCCCTGACGCCGGCACCGGCCCCGGCTGAGCGGCACCGGTGGGGTCCTCAGTCGGGTCCTCCGTGGGCCTGGACCAGCAGGGCCTGCCGGTCGGCCTCCGGCCACATCGCCAGGGGACGGTGTGCCAGGGCGGCATTGCTGAGCTCACGGCGGCCGGTGATCTCCAGGGCGCACCAGGGGGGAACGGCCACCGGCTGGTCGGCGCGCTCCAGTTCCACCTCCGCCACCACCAGGGGCGCATTGGCCCCCTCGAACACATCCAGGACCCAGTCGCCCCCGGGCAGGTCCAGGCCGAAGCGGATCTTGCCGAGCCGATGGTCGCACCGCTCCAGCAGGGCCTCGGCGTCGTCGGCCGGAATCGGATACTCGTACTCCTGCCGCGTCAGGGCCTGACCGGCCGCCGGGATCGGCTCCCCATGCTCCGGCCCCATCAGGCCCCCGCCGGCGGCCGGCAGCTTGAGGGTGAGGAAGGCCGCCATCGGGCCCTCCGGGGGGCGGGCCAGCCGCACCCGCAGGGTGAGGTCGTCACGGCCGCTGGCCAGATACCCCTGGCGGATCAGGTTCTCTCCGACCGCATGGGGGCGCCACAGCTCGCCACGGACGAGGAAGCGGCGCTCGATTTCCAGGGCCATGGGTCAGGGTGGGCGTCGGGGCGTGGATGGGCGCGGATCAGTTGCGGGACGGCTCGCCGGCGGTGAGGCTGCCGGCCCAGTGGAGCTTGTGGGTGAGGGTGCTGTAGTACGAGGGGCTCTGCTCGAGCTGGAGCATCAGCACCGGATGGCGGCCCCGCTGCAGGACGCAGCGATCCCCGGGTTCCAGCACGGTGGCATGGGCCC
The DNA here is from genome assembly GCF_002252675.1 of Synechococcus sp. BO 8801. Taxonomy (GTDB): domain Bacteria; phylum Cyanobacteriota; class Cyanobacteriia; order PCC-6307; family Cyanobiaceae; genus Cyanobium. Next base: position 44,397 of record NZ_NQKY01000022.1, read on the forward strand.
CGTCCTTCCAGAGCTTCACCCGGCGGCTGGCCTCCCCCAGGGGCCACACCGACAGCCTGGAGCCGGGGGGCACCACCACCGCCCGGCTGGAGAGACTCATCGGGCAGATCGGCGTGACCACGATCGCTTCGATGCCCGGGTGGAGGATCGGCCCCCCGGCGGCCATCGCGTAGCCCGTGGAGCCGGTGGGGGTGGCGATGATCAGCCCGTCTCCCCGGTACTGATCCACCACCTCCCCGTCGATCTCGAGTTCGAGCATGCAGGTGGGGGAGAGCTCGTCGAGGGCGGGACGGAAGTAGAAGTCATTGAGGGCCGTGTGGGGGCCATCGCCGCCCCCGCTGAGGTCGACGTCGGAGGCCACGTCCCCCTCCTGGGGCACGCCGTCGCCGCGGTCGACCCGGGCCTCCAGCATCATGCGCCGCTCGATCGCGAAGCGGTCGTCGCGCAGGCGCTGCCAGAGGGTGTCGTCCGGATCGTGGCCCGGCTCCCCGTGGCCGTCGCCCTGCAGCCTGAGCAGGCGCCGCTCGTGGGTGAGGAAGCCCAGGTGGCCGCCGACGTTGAAGCTGAGCACCGGCACCCCGTAGCTGGCCAGATGACGGGCCGCGGCCAGCACGGTGCCGTCTCCGCCGAGCACAACGGCCAGATCCGGCAGCTCGGCCTCGGTGGCCAGAAGGCCGGGGAAGGGGTTCAGCCCCAGCCCGCTGACGGCGGTGGTGACGCTGGCCCCCTGGGAGCGCAGGTCCTGGGCACAGCGACGGGCCTGGCGCTGGGCAGCCTGGCTGCCCTTGCGCAGGATCAGCCAGACCCTCTCAAGCCGCATGGGCGGAAGCCGGGGACGCTGGCACCGCTACCAGCGCAGCAGGTTGAAGCGCTCCATGTCGACGGTTTCGCGGTTGCGATAGAGCGACAGCAGGATGGCCAGACCGACGGCCGCCTCGGCCGCGGCCACGGTGATCACGAAGATCGCGAACACCTGCCCCCGGATCAGCTGACCATCGAGGTAGTCGGAGAAGGCCATCAGGTTGATGTTGACGGCGTTGAGCATCAGCTCGATGCTCATCAGCACCCGCACGGCATTGCGGCTGTTGATCAGCCCCCAGACACCGACGCAGAACAGCATGGCCGCGACGGCGAGAAAGGCCTCGAGGGGGATCGGGGAGGCGGCGTCGGAGATCATGGCTTGGTGAGCAGGGTGGGGGCGTTGGCGGACGTCTCGATCAGCAGGGGGGTGCGATCCTTCTCGATCAGACCCTGATCGGCCGGCTCACCGGTGATCACGTCGGTGCTGAAGACGTCGCGGCGGGCCAGGACGATGGCCCCGATCATGGCCATCAGCAGCAGCACCGACGCCAGCTCGAAGGGCAGGAGATAGTCGGTGAAGAGGTGCTCGCCGATGCGGATGGTGGCTTCCTCGCCGACCGGCGTGGGGCCCGGCAGCGCCCATGGGGTGGTGAAGGCCACCCGCAGCAGCAGGGCGAACAGGCCGGCGCAGACGGCGCCGGACAGGAGACGGCGGACCAGCAGGCCGGGGATCGCGGCGAGGGTTTCCTTCTTGTTCACGAGCATGATCGCGAACAGGATCAGGACATTGACCGCCCCGACGTAGACGAGGATCTGGGCGGCCGCGACGAAGCTGGCATTGAGCAGCAGGTAGAGGCCGGCCACCGAGAGGAAGACGCCGCCGAGCAAGAAGGCGGAATAGACGATGTTGGGCAGCAGGACAACGCCCAGGGAGCCGATCACCGTGGTGGCCGAGAGCACCAGGAAACAGATCTGCTGGGTGGTGGAGGCGATCGACATCAGGACTCTGCGGTGCTGTCGGAGGGGAGGGTTTCCAGCACCTGGGACGGCAGCCGGCCGGCCCGGGGCTCGCTGGCGGGAACCCCATGGGGATCCATGGCGCCCTTGGGAAGGTAGGCCAGTTCCCGCAGGGCGAACACCGCCGGGTCGGAGGTGACGCTGGTGGGAAGGCGACCGAGGGCGACGTTGTCGTAGTTGAGGCTGTGACGATCGAAGGCCGCCAGCTCGTACTCCTCGGTCATGGAGAGGCAGTTGGTGGGGCAGTACTCCACGCAGTTGCCGCAGAAGATGCACACCCCGAAATCGATCGAGTAGTTGCGCAGCTCCTTCTTCTTGGTGGCCTTGTTCATCACCCAGTCCACAACGGGCAGGTTGATGGGGCAGACCCTCACGCACACCTCGCAGGAGATGCACTTGTCGAGCTCGTAGTGGATCCGGCCCCGGTACCGCTCGGAGGGGATCAGCTTCTCGTAGGGGTACTGGACCGTGATCGGCCGCCGCCGCAGGTGATCGAAGGTGACCGCCAGCCCCTGGGTCATCGTCTGGGCCGCGCTCACCGCCTCCCGGGTGTAATCACCGACTTGCTTGAGAAACCCGAACATGGCTGGGGCGTGGGGGTTACGGGATGGGGACCATGATGGCCCCGAGGGGGCCGCTGTGTTGGTATCCGGGGAACGGGTTCAGCCGCCGAAGGCCACCGGGAAGGCCAGCTTGAGGCCGGCGGTGACCAGGAGGTTGACCAGGGCGATCGGCAGCAGGAACTTCCAGCCCAGGTCGAGCAGCTGGTCGATCCGCACCCGCGGAGTGGTCCAGCGCAGCAGGATCGCGAAGAACACCAGCAGATAGGCCTTGATGATCGTGCTGACGATGCCGATCGAGCCGGTGATCACCTGGACCAGCGGGGCGTCGGGGGAGAGACCCAGCCAGCCGGTGATCCACTCGACGGGCAGCGGGAAGCCCCAGCCGCCCAGGTAGAGCACCGACACCAGCAGGGCCGAGAGCACCAGGTTGATGTAGCTGCCCAGGTAGAAGAGGGCGAACTTCATGCCGGAGTACTCGGTCTGATAGCCGGCCACCAGCTCCTCCTCCGCCTCCGGAAGGTCAAAGGGGAGGCGCTCACATTCCGCCAGGGCACAGATCCAGAAGATCACGAAACCGACGGGCTGACGCCAGATGTTCCAGCTGAAGATGCCGGCCCCGGTCTGCTGGGCGACGATGTCGACGGTGCTGAGGGAGTTGCTCATCATCACCACCGCCAGCACCGCCAGGGCCAGGGGGATCTCGTAGCTGATCGACTGGGCGGCGGCCCGCAGACCACCCAGCAGGGAGTACTTGTTGTTGCTGGAGTAGCCGCTCATCAGCAGGCCGATGGGCTGGATGCTGCTCAGGGCGATCCACAGGAAGATGCCCACCCCCACATTGCTGATCAGGAGGTTCTGGCCGAAGGGCACCACCAGCCAGGACAGGATCACGGGCACCACCACCAGCACGGGGCCGAGGCTGAACAGCAGGCCATCGGCCCGGGCCGGGATGATGTCCTCCTTGAAGACGAGCTTGAGGCCATCGGCCAGGGGCTGGAGCACCCCCAGGGCGCCGGCGTACTCAGGGCCAATGCGCTGCTGCACGGCCGCCGAGATCTTGCGCTCGAGCCAGACACTCACCAGCACGCCGACGACGGCCCCCACCAGCACCAGCACCATCGGCAGGGGCAGCCACAGCAGGCGGGCCGCCCCGGGGGTGAGGCCCATGGCCTGGGCGAGGTCGAGGAAGCTCGACTGGAGGTCGAGACCGGGGGGAGCAACGGCGGCACCCAGCAGGCCAGTGGACAGCATCAGAGAACTCCGTTGGGGGGGAACCTAGGGGGAAACGGGTCAGCCAGTGACTCAGCCAGGAACCGGACGGCTTTCCAGGGGGAGCCAGCCCCGCTCGGTGGGGCCGGTGTAGATCTGCGAGGGACGGTAGATGCGGTTGGCACCCAGTTGTTCCTTCCAGTGGGCCAGCCATCCTGCCGTACGGGCGATGGCGAAGATGGGGGTGAACAGGTCGCGGGGAATACCGAGCTTCCGGTAGACGAGACCGGAGTAGAAGTCGACGTTGGGGTAGATGCCCTTCGGCCCCAGCCGCCGGCCGGCCACCTCCTCCAGCTTGAGGGCCACGTCGTACATGGCGTCGTGGCCGAAGCGCTGGAAGAGCTCCTCCGCCAGACCCTGCAGGATCACGGCCCGGGGATCCTTGACCCGGTACTCCCGGTGGCCGAAGCCCATGATCTTCTGCTTCTGGGCGATGGCCCGGTCGAGCCAGGGTTCCACCTGGTCGATGCTGCCGATCTGGTCGAGCATGTCGAGCACATCCTCGTTGGCGCCGCCGTGCAGGGGGCCGGCCAGGGTGCCCACCGCCGAGGCCACCACCGCGTAGGGGTCGGTGAGGGTGCTGGCCGTGACCCGGGCGCTGAAGGTGCTGGCGTTGAGGCTGTGCTCGGCGTGCAGGATCAGGCAGGCGTCGAAGATCCGCGCCGCCAGTGGGTCGGGCTCCCGCTCGGTGAGCATGTAGAGGAAGTTGGCCGAGTAGGCCAGGTCGTCCCGGGGCTGGATCGGGTCCTGGCCCTTCCGGATCAGCTGGAACGCCGCCACCATCGTCGGGATCTTGGCGATCAGCCGCACCACCGCATCGACGATGTACTGGGGGTCGTAGAGGGCGCGGCGGGAATAGAAGAGCCCCAGGGAGGCCGCGCTGGCCTGCAGGGCATCCATCGGATGGCCCGTGGCCGGGAAGCACTTCATCATGTCGCGGATGCGGAAGCTGAGCCGCCGGTGCATCTGCACCTCCTGCTCGAACTCCCGCAGCTGGAAGATGGTGGGCAGCTCACCCCAGATCAGCAGGTAGGCGGTCTCCAGAAAGCTGCTCTGGCTCGCCAGCTGCTCGATCGGGTAGCCCCGGTAGGTGAGCAGGCCCCGCTGGCCTTCGATGTCGCACACCGCCGACTGGGTGGCCGGCACCCCTTCCAGACCGGGGCGGAACGTGGGCATGGCCGGCGCCGGGGGCGATGGAGAGGGAGGGGTGCCCTGAGGGTCGTTGGCCTCTGGGGTGCTCACCGCCGCCATGCCGAATCCTGTGGATGGGATGAACTTAGGCGCAGGAACGGGCTTCTGCCGTAGCGCCGGCTGCCGGCTCAGGGGCGGGGCAGCCAGAGCTTCGGCCGCACCAGCCATTCCAGACGGGCGCTGCCGGCCAGCGCCGCCCCGGCCGGCACCACGGGCAGGCGCAGCAGGGCCAGGCCCGCCTTGCGCAGGGTGATGGCCCCGGGCGGCGCCCCCAGGAGGCGGGCCGCCAGCAGCCCCAGGTCCGGTTCATGGCCCACCAGCAACAGCCGGAAGGGCGCCGCCACGTCCCCCTCCGCCAGGGTCCGCCAGGCCGGCAGCAGGGGCAGGGGGTCACCCCCCGGCTCCAGGGCCTGGGCCAGTTCCAGGGCCGGGGCCAGCCCGGCCTCGCGGGCGATCTCCCCGGTCTGCCGGGCGCGGGCCAGGGGGCTGGAGAGCAGGCGATCGGCCCGCAGCCCCAGGCCGGCGGCCCGCTCCAGCACGGCCCGGGTGCGGGCCCGGCCGGCGGCGGTGAGTTCCCGCTCGGCGTCGACGCGGTCAGGGCTGCGCTCCTCGGCGATGCCATGGCGCAGCAGCAGCAGGTCCCAGCCCAGAGACGCCATGGTCAGGCGTCCCCGAAGTCGAGACGGGCGTCCACCGCCAGCACCCCGGACTCCCCCGTCAGGGCCAGGGCCAGCCCCGCCACCGGGTCACTGAGGGGGCCTCCGGCCAGGGCGGTGAGGCGCTGCCACGGCTGCCAGGAGGCCAGCAGGTCGCGGGCCCGCGGACCATCGAGGGCCCACTGCAAGGCCGCCGCCGGGGCCGCGAGGACCTCCAGCGGGTCCTTGGGCTGTGCAGCGCCCTTCGAACCCGGTGCGTCGAGGCTCTCCAGCTGCCCCAGGGACTCCCCCCACCAGGCCTGGTCGCCCCGTTGCCAGCGCCAGCCCAGCAGGGGGGCCTGCAGCTGCTCGGCCCTGTCGTCGCGGCGGCCGGTGCCGGCCCGCAGCCGCGTCCAGACCTGCAGCGAGCGGCCCTCCACGTCCAGGGGAGCGGCGATCAGGCCATCGGCCGCCAGGGAGGCCTCGACGGCGGCCGCCGCCGGGCGAT
>NZ_NQKY01000023.1 GCF_002252675.1 Synechococcus sp. BO 8801
CGGGCCCTGGAGATCGCCGCCGCCGGCGGCCACCACCTGCTGCTGGTGGGGGCGCCCGGCAGCGGCAAGACCATGCTGGCCCGGCGGCTGCCGACGCTGCTGCCCCCGCTGGCGCACCAGGAGGCCCTCGAGGTCACCCAGCTCCACTCCCTGGCCGGGCTGCTTGGGGAGGGGGCCGGCCTGCGGCGCCAGCGCCCCTTCCGCAGCCCCCACCACGGCTGCTCCGCCGCCGCCCTGATCGGTGGCGGCGCCGTGCCCCGGCCGGGGGAGCTGAGCCTGGCCCACCACGGCGTCCTGTTCCTCGATGAGCTGGCGGAGTTCCGCCGGGAGGTGCTCGACCAGCTGCGCCAGCCCCTGGAGGAGGGCGAGCTGTGGATCAGCCGCGCCCGGCAGCGCTGCCGCTTCCCCAGCCGTGTGCTGCTGGTGGCGGCCACCAACCCCTGCCCCTGCGGCTGGTACGGCGACCCCAGCCAGAGCTGCCGCTGCGGTGAGGCCCAGCGGCGGCGGCACTGGGGACGCCTCTCCGGGCCCCTGCTCGACCGGATCGACCTGCAGGTGGTGATGCGCCGCCCGGAGGCCCGGGACCTGGGCGGGGCCTACCGGGAGGCCCCGCAGCAGGGGGCCCCTGGCGGCGAAGCCAGTGGTGTGGTGGCGCAACGGGTGGCGGCGGCGCGCCGGCGCATGGGCGAGCGCAACCCGCAGGGGGCGGCCAACGGCCAGCTGGATGGGCCCTCCCTGGCCGCCGTGGTGGATCCGGCGCCGGAGGCCCTGGCGCTGTGGGAGCGCGCCATCAACCAGCGGCGCCTGTCCGCCAGGGGGGCGGAGCGGGTGCTGCGGGTGGCCCGCACGATCGCCGATCTGGCCGGCGAGGAGCGGGTGGCCAGCGGCGCCATCGCCGAGGCCCTCAGCTACCGCTCCTTCGACCGGATTGACTGAGGGGCCGGATCAACGGAGTGAGTGGCTCGGCCGTGACGAAAGGACCCTCAGCGGCGCCGGCGTCGCTGGGGGCTGTCGCTGTAGGGCTGCACCCCGATCAGGGGGGGCCGGTGCTGGGCTTCCTCACCGGGGTTTCCCCAGGCGTGGTTGATGGTTTCGGCCAACCAGTGGCCGAAACGCTCAAGCGCTGAGGCAGACCGTGCGTGGCCTGCGGTGGAGGCGACCGGATGGCCCATGGACCCTGCTGCGATGGCCCCTCCAGCCTGGAGGCGGGCGGAGGCCAGGGCAACAGGTACAAGCACCTGAAACGGTGCTCCCGAGGCCAGGCTCAGCGGCGACGGCGGCGCTGCTGGGCCTTGCGCTTGTACTTCTCGGTGGGGGTTTCGTGGTGGCGCAGCCGCTTCAGATCGGCAAAGATGCCCGCCTTGGACACCTGGCGCTTGAAGCGGCGCAGGGCCGATTCGATGCCTTCGTTTTCGCCGACGGTGACCTGGGTCATGAAGTACTGCTGAGACGTTCGCAGCGTTGCACCCTAGCAAGCGGGGCTTCGGGCCCCCGCCTCAGAGCTTGGTGGCGGGGATGGCCGGCGGAGCCACGGGCTGCTGGGCGGCGGCGGGAGCCGGCTCCGTCGCGGGTGGGACGGCCGTGGGGCGGGTCGTCGAGGGCATCACCCGGCGCCCGGCGGCGGCGGGCCTGGTGCTGGGGACTGACGCGGCAGGCCGACTGGTCGGGGCGGCGGCGGCAGGTGTGGTGGGGGCAGGCGTGGCGGCGGCAGGCGCAGGCGTGGCGGCAGGGGCCGGCGTGCCCGTGGCGGCGGCGGGCTGGGCCGGCAGGGCGGGAGTGCTCGTGGCGGGCTGGGCGGCGGTGGCCGCCGTTCCCGGCCAGCTGTCGGCATAGACGTACAGGTGGCCGAGGTTGCGGCCGCCGAACTGGCGCCGCATCAGTCGCCAGCCGGGCTCCAGGTGGAGCTTGAGGAAGCCGGGCGCACTGCCCCGGGTGCGGGCCACCACCATCTCAGGGCCGGCCCCGGCCTTGGTGGGGAAGGCCAGCAGCAGCATGTCGCCACCGCTGCGGGTGACCATCAGCCGGTAGGAGGTGGCCAGGTCCTGGCCGCCCACCCGCACCGAGTAGCCGTTGGCGTCGATGTAGCGGTTGCAGATGCCGGTGAAGTCGAAGGTGGCCAGCAGGGGGTTCACCGGGGACGGCAGGCCCGCGCCCACCTCAAAGCAGGGGCGCACCGGCTTGAGCTGCTCGTAGATGTTGAGCTGGGCCTTCTCGCCCCGGGAGCCGATGGGGGCCGCCACCATCAGGAAATTCTGCTGGTCCACCTCGGCGGCGGCGAACAGGGCGGAAGCGCGGACCGGAGCGGGGCCCGCGGTGGCCAGGGTGGTCGCCAGCGCCGTCAAGGCCGCCAGGCCTGCGCGGGGAAGCACGGGGAGGGTCACGACGTTCATCGAAGCGGCCTGAATCGTATGAACGGCAACCACCGGAAACCAGCCCATGTGTCCCAATCGGCCGGCCGGTTGTCGGGCCGGCCGGGGGGTCGCAGCGGGGGCGCAGCGGGACCGCAGCGTGCTCAGGCGGGCTTGTTGATCCGGATCGCCACCAGCAGGGCCAGCACCGTGCCCGGCAGGCTGCCGGCCAGGATCCAGCGGGTGGCCTGCACGCCCAGATCGGGGTCGCCGTAGGAGAGCTCGAAGATCGAGCCGGTGGCGGCGATGCCGAGCAGGCAGGCCAGGCCCAGGAAGAGGCCGGCCAGGGGTTTCATCGGCATGGGATCAGCGGATCGACTGGACGTCGGAGCGGCGGAAGCCCTGCTGCTGCAGGCCCTCGTTGAGGCTGAGCTCGTCGGTGACCCGATCGACGAACAGCACGCCGTTGAGATGGTCCATCTCGTGCTGGATGCAGCGGGCCAGCAGGCCGTCGGCCTTGAGGCGGCGGGGGCGGCCCGTCTCGTCGCGGAAGCTCACCTCCACCACCGACGGACGCACCACATCGAGGTAGACCCCGGGGATGCTGAGGCAGCCCTCCTCGTAGGTGTTGAAGGAGGCCCCGGCGGCGGTGATCTCCGGGTTGATCAGCACCAGTGGCGGGGTGGCGGCCTCCTCCAGATCCAGGTCGATCACGAGCAGCTGGCGATGCACGCCCACCTGCGGCGCCGCCAGGCCGATGCCCTTGGCGGTGTACATGCTGCGCAGCATGTCGCGTGCCAGATCCCGGATCGAGGCATCCACCTTGCTGATGCGCCGGGCCGGGGCCCGCAGCTCCTTCGAGCCCAGCTTGTGAATCTCCAGCGGTGGCCGCTCTACCGGCACCTTCGGCACCAGCACGGAGTTGCCGCCCTGTTCGGCCGACCGTGCCATCTGGGCGAAGCTGCGGGCCAAGTCGTCACCTGAAACGATGGCTGGATTCTAGAAGCAGCCTGCGGAGGACTCGGTGGGGGCGCAGCCATGGCGGGACACGGAGCCCATGCCCGCCGAGCTGGCGGTCGGCCGGACGGCCGGTGTCGCCGAACCGCGGCTGGAGGGCGGGCGCCTGTTCTGGCTGGAGCAGCGACCCGAGGAGCGCGGCCGCACCACCCTGATGGGGCGAGGCGGGGCCGGAGACGCGGCCGTGGAGCTGACCCCGGGCACCTGGAACCTGCGCACCCGGGTGCATGAATACGGTGGCGGCGCCTATGCGGTGGCAGGCGATCAGGTCGTGTTCGTCGATGACGGCGACCGCTGCCTCTGGCAGCTCGACCTGGCCGGCCCCAAATCAACGACGGCCGCAGGCGCACCCCGGCGGCTCACCGCCCCGCCCGACCCGGAGCGGCCGCGGGCCTTCGCCGATGGCCTGATCGACCGGCGACGCCGGCGCTGGATCGGGGTGATGGAGCAGGACGGCCTCGACCGGCTGGTGGCCGTGCCCCTGGCGGGGGGTGAACCGGAGCTGCTGCACCAGCCGGCCGACTTCTGCGGCTACGCCGTGCTGGCCCCAGGCGGCGGCCACCTGGCCTGGGTGAGCTGGGAGCAGCCGTTCATGCCCTGGGAGCGCAGCCAGCTCTGGCTCGCCGCCATCGACGCCGAGGGACGGCTGGGCCAGGCCCGGCCCATCGCCGGCTCGGCGGCCGGGGATCCCCAGGGGATCTCGGTATTCCAGCCCCTCTGGCTCGACGACGGCTCCCTGGTGGTGGCCAACGACCGCAGCGGCTGGTGGAACCTGGAACGGCTGGCGGACGTGGCTGCCCTGGGGCCGGACACCCCGCCGCGATGGCAGCCGCTGTGTCCCATGGAGGCGGAGTTCGCCGCGCCGCAGTGGGTGTACGGCCTGCGCACCACGGCCTGGGACGGCACGCGGCTGCTGGCGGCGGTCTGCCGCCAGGGACGCTGGCAGCTGGGCCGGCTGGGCCTCGACGGCGGCCCCTGGGAGCCGATCCCCCTGCCCTTCAGCGACCTGGCGGCCCTGGGCGCCGAAGCGGGCCGACTGGTGACGGTGGCCGCCGCCCCCGCCATCGGCCCGGGGCTGCTGGAGCTGGACACGGCCAGCGGCAGCTGGCAGCACACGCCGGCCGCCCCGGCGCCGCTGGCTTCCGGGGCGATCAGCCTCCCCGAACCCCTCTGGTTCGAGGGCCACGGCGGGGCGCCCACCCAGGCCTGGTACTACCCGCCCCGGGGCGGCAGCCGCGCCGATGCCCCCCTGCTGGTGAAGGGCCACAGCGGCCCCACCGCCATGGCCGGCACGGGGCTCAACCTGACCATCCAGTTCTGGACCAGCCGCGGCTGGGGCGTGGTGGACGTCAACTACGGCGGCTCAACCGGCTTCGGGCGGGCCTACCGCGAGCGGCTCGACGGCCAGTGGGGCGTGGTGGACGTGGCCGACTGCGCCGCCGCCGCCAGGGCCGTGGTGGCGGCTGGCCGGGCCGACCCTGCCCGAGTGGCCTTCGAGGGCGGCAGTGCCGGGGGCTTCACGGTGCTGGCGGCCCTGTGCTTCACCGACGTGTTCACGGCGGGCGCCGTCCGCTACCCGGTGACCGATCCGCAGGCCCTGCTGGCCGTGGAGCATCGCTTCGAAGCCCGCTACACCGAGACCCTGATCGGCCCCTGGCCCGGGGCCCGGGCCCTCTACGAGGAGCGCTCGCCGCTGGGGCATGCGGAGCGGATCACGGCGCCGGTGGTGTTCTTCCATGGCCTCGACGACCGGGTGGTGCCGGCCAGTCAGAGTGAGCGGATGGTGGATGCCCTGCAACGACGCGGACTGGAGACGGAACTGCACCTGATTCCCGGGGAGGGCCACGGCTTCCGTGAGCGCGGTGTGCGCACCGCGGTGCTCGAGGCCACCGAAGCCTTCTTCCGCCGCCAGTTCCACCTGTGATCGCATCGCTGGTGCCGGGGGTGGTGGATCGGGTGGAGTGGCTGGCGCTGGCCCTGGCCGCCCTCACCGTGCTGCTGCTGATCGGCGCGGGCATCGGCGGGCTGCTGGGCATGAAGCGCTGGGGACTGCCGGAGGCCCTGCTGGCGGGCGGCCTGGGGCTGGTGGTGGCCCCGGCCGGGCTGCTGCCCCTGCTGCCCCAGCGGGTGATCGACCTCTGGGACCAGCTGCCCCTGCCCCTGCTCACCCTGGTGTTCGCCACCCTGCTGCTGGGCAAGCCGCTGCCGAAGCTGGGGGGCCTGTGGCGCCCGCTCTCGGCCCAGGTGCTGCTGGCCCTCACCCTGGCCTTCGGCCAGTTCCTGGTGGCGGGGCTGGCGGTGCTGCTGGTGCTGCAGCCCTGGCTGGGGGTGAGCCCGGTGATGGCCTGCCTGATCGAGGTGGCCTATGAGGGTGGCCACGGCTCGGCCGCCGCCATGGGGCCCACCTATGAGCGGCTGGGGCTGGAGGGGGCCCAGGCCCTAGGGCTGGCCATGGCCACCGTCGGGCTGCTGGTGTCCACGGTGGTGGGCGGCCTGCTGGTGGTGCTGGCCCGGGCCCGGGGCTGGCTGATGTTCCCCGACGCGCTACCGATCGAGGAAGCGATGGCGATCGTCGAAGGGGAGACCCCGCCGCTGCAGGAGGTGCCCATGGATCTGCCCCTGGAGGCGGGCACCGTGGAGGTGCCGGCCCTGTGGCGGCAGCTGGCCGACTGGGCCGTGAACCTGGGCCTGGCGGGGGTGGCGGTGCTGTTCGGCTGCGGGGCGCTGGCGGCCCTGCGGTTCGTTGCCGACGCCAGCGGCGGGGTCTTCGCCCTGGTGATCGATGCCCTGCCCGTGTTCCCCCTGGCCCTGGTGGGCTCCCTGCTGGTGCGCCTGATCCTGGAGAAGAGCGGCCAGACCCAGTGGGTCTCCACAGCCATCCAGGGGCGGACCGGCACCCTTTCGGCCGATCTGCTGATCACCGCCGCCACCGCCTGCCTGGACCTGAGCCTGCTGGCCCACGACTGGATTCCCCTGACGGTGCTGGCGGTGGTGGGCCTGCTCTGGAACCTGGGGGTGATCCTGCTGCTGGCACCGCGGATCCTGCCGAGCGACTGGTTCGAGCGGGCGATCATCGAATTCGGCCAGGCCACCGGGGTGGCCGCCAGCGGCCTGCTGCTGCTGCGCATGGCCGACCCGGGCGACCGCAGCCAGGCGGTGACGGCGTTCTCAATCAAGCAGCTGCTGCTGCAGCCCCTGCTGGCCGGGGGCGTGATCACCGTGGTGGCGCCGCTGGTGGTGGATGGCTGGGGCCTGCCGGCCTGGACCGGCCTCTGCCTCGGCCTGGTGGTGCTCTGGAGCGGGCTGGGCCTGTGGCTGGCGGCGCGCGCCCGGGCGGCCGCCTAGCGAACCGTCGCGCCGATAGGCGCGCTCATCTCACCATGGCCGCCACGTTGCCGCCATCGACGGTGAGCACGGCGCCGGTGGTGCGCTCCATGCGGGCCAGGGCCACAAAGGCGTCGGCCACATCGCTGGCGCGCACCTCGGCCCCCAGCAGGTTGCCGGCCATGTAGAGCTCCTCGCTGAGGCCGCGGGCGGCGGAGCGCTCCTTGATCATCGTGTCGTCGAGCAGGCCGGAGCGGATGCGGTCGGCATTGATGGCGTTCACCCGCACGGCCGCCTCGCCCTCCTCGAGGGCGTACTGGCGCACCAGGGCCAGCAGGGCCGCTTTGCTGATGCCGTAGGCGCCGAAGTTGGGGCCGGGGTTGAGGGCCTGCTTGCTGACGTTGAACAGCAGCTGGCCCCCCAGCACCGGGCGGCCGCCGCCCTCGGGGCGGTCCTGGGCGCGGAACACCGCCAGGGCCGCCTGGGCCACGTTCTGGTGGGCGAAGAAGTTGAGCTCGAAGCTGGCCCGCAGGTCGGCGTCGGCCAGGGTGGCCATCGGACCGGTCCAGGCGGCACCGGCATTGCTCACGACGATGTCCAGCCCGCCGAAGTGGGCCGCCACCGCCGCGACGGCGGCCTGCACCGCCGCCGGGTCGGTGACATCGCAGGCTGCACCGAGGGCCCGCTTGCCGCAGGAGGCCGCCACCGCTTCGGCCGCCTCCCGGTCGAGATCGAGCACGGCCACCTCGGCTCCGGCGGCGGCGAAGGCCCGGGCGGTGGCGGCACCGATGGCGCCGGCGCCGCCGGTGACCAGCACCACCTGGCGGGCCAGGGGCTTCTCGGCCGCCTTGCCGAGCTTGGCCTGCTCCAGGCTCCAGTACTCCATGGCGAAGGTGTCGGCCTCGCCCACGGGCGCGAAGCGGCCGATGGCCTCGGCCGCCAGCAGGGTCTGGGCCCAGGCCTCGGCGATGTCGGCCACGGTGGCCGCCTCGGCGGCCGACTTGCCGATGCCCACCAGCCCCAGGCCGGGGATCGCCGCCACCCGCGGCAGGGGATCGAGCGCCTTCTTCACGCCCCCGGCGGCGGCGTTCTGGCGCTGGAAGTAGGCGCGGTAGTCGGCCCCGTAGGACTCCAGGGCCTGCTCCAGGGCCTTGCCCCAGGCGGCCAGGGCCGGGCCATCGCCGCCGGGTGGCAGGGGCGGCAGCACCAGGGGCCGGGCCTTGGTGCGGATGACGTGGTCGGGGGTGGCGACGCCCCGACCGGCCCACTCCGGCAGCCGGGCGTCATCGCTGATGGCGCGGGCCAGGGGGGTGTCGCGCAGCGCCAGGATCCAGTGGGGACGGACGCCGGCGGCGGCCGCAGGGGCGGGGCGCTCCGGCACGGCCACGGCATGGAGCGAGCGCTCGCCCCGGGCCAGGCGCTCCTCGGCCCGCCGCACCAGGTCGATCATCCGGTCGTAGCTCTGCTCGGCCGTCGCTCCGAAGGAGAACAGTCCGTGCTGCAGCAACACCATGCCCTCCGGTTCGCTGCCACCGGCCGCCGCGGCCTCATAGGCCAGGGCCGCCGCCTTGGCCAGGGCGAAACCGGGCATCACGTAGGGCACCAGGGCCACCCGATCGCCGTAGACCTCGCGGCACACCTCGGCCGCATCGGGCTGGTCGGCCAGGGCCAGCAGGGCGATCGAGTGGGTGTGGTCGACGAAGGTGTGGGGCAGGAAGGCATGCAACAGCGCCTCCACCGAGGGGTTGGGGGCGGCCGGATCGATCAGGTTCTGGCGCTGGGCCGCCACCATCGCCTCGTCGCTGAGGGACTCCAGGACCCGCAGGGCCTGCAGGGGCTCCAGTCGCACCGCCGGATGGCCGGGCGGCTCGATCGTGCCCAGGTCCCAGCCCGATCCCTTGACGCACAGCACCCGGATCGGCTCGCCCAGCAGCCCGTGCACGGTGGTCTTCACCGAGGTGTTCCCGCCGCCGTGCAGCACCAGCTCGGGGTCGGCCCCCAGCAGCCGGGCCGAGTAGGTGCGCAGGGCCAGGTCTTCGTTCACACCCTGCGCGCCGTAGCGGGCGATCGCTTCCTTGGCGGCGGCATCCGACCAGCGATGTTGCACGGCCATGGGGCGAAACGGGGACTCTGGGGGGAGACTACGGGGAGCGATCCTCCAGGGGCTGCCCGTGTCCATCCGCTGCCGCCGCCGCTGCCGCCGCGAGGTCTTGAAGCCGTGGGCCGGCGGCGCCTTGCTGCCCCTGATGCTGGCCATTGGGGTGACGGTGGGGGTCGGGGTGGCGGCCCCCGCCCTGGCCGAGCAGCCGGTGCCCCCCCAGATCCCCCGCGACGGCTGGAAGGACTGCGAGTACAACGACAAGCCCCTGGCCTGCGTCGATGAGCAGATCCCCGGCGGCCTGAAGATCCGCTGGAAGGACGGCCAGTCGATGACCTACCGGGCGGTGTCCGCCAAGGGCAAGGACCCCAGCGGCAGCGACCTGCTGCGCGACCGGCTGGGGGGGATCTGGCGCCGGGAGCTCTACGTCCAGGGCAACATCACCCTCACCAACGAGGCCAACGGCAACCGGATCTTCGTGCCGCTGCGCTTCCCCTGCAAACCGCCCCTGAAGGGGGAGGTGGGCTACTGCCGCTACTGAGCCCGGCCGCCATGAGAGCGATTCTCGCCACCCCTGCCCTGGTGGACACCGAGTTGCCGGAGCCCGTCCCCGGCCCCCACGACCTGCTGGTGCGGATCGAGGCTGTGGCGGTGAACCCGATCGACACCAAGCTGCGGGCCGCCGTGGGCGACGGGGATCCTCCCCGGCAGCTGGGCTGGGACGCCGCCGGGGTGGTGGCGGCGACCGGGGAGGGGGTGGGCCGCTTCCGGGTGGGGGATGCGGTGATGTTCGCCGGCGATGCGGGACGGGCCGGCTGCAACGCCGAGGCCGTGCTGGTGGACGAGCGGCTGGTGGGCCGCAGACCGTCCCGGCTCTCCTGGGCCGAGGCGGCCAGCGTGCCGCTGACGGGGCTGACGGCGTGGGAGGCCCTGTTCGAGCGGCTCGACCTTGATCCAGCCGGTGGCACTGGGCGGGGCCGCAGCCTGCTGATCCTCGGCGGCGCCGGCGGGGTGGGCTCGATCGCCATCCCGCTGGCCCGACGGGCCGGGGCGGTGGTGATCGCCAGCGCCTCGCGGCCGGAGAGCGCCACCTGGGTGCGGGAGCTGGGGGCCGACCACGTCGTCGACCACCACCGGCCCCTGGCCCCCCAGCTGGCTGCCCTGGGCTACGAGGCGGTGGACCGGATCGCCAACTTCAGCGACACCGACGCCTACTGGGAGGTGATGGCCGAGCTCATCGCCCCGCTGGGCTCGATCGTGGCGATCGTGGGCAACCGCCAGCCCCTCGACCTCAACCGGCTCAAGGCCAAGAGCGTGACCTTCGCCTGGGAGTTCATGTTCAGCCGCTCCCAGTTCCAGACCGCCGACATGGGGCGGCAGGGGGAAATCCTCGACCGGATCGCCGAGCTGTTCGAGGCCGGCGAGCTGCACCCCACCCTGGGCCGCACCCTGAGCCCCATCAACGCCGCCAACCTGGAGATCGCCCACGCCCAGCTGGCCTCCGGCCGCACGATCGGCAAGATCGCCCTGGTGGGCTGGGACTAGGCCAGCCGCGCCACCAGCACCCGGTGGCGGGGGTCGCAGGCCTGGCGGCGCACGTCGCGGGAGCCGGCCTGCTCCAGGGTCCTGGGCAGATCGAGGCTGAAGTAGTCGGCCAGGTAGGGCTCGGTGCTCTTGAGCAGGGTGGCGATCGGCGCCGGCAGGCGGCGGATCACATCTGAATCGGGGTCCTGATCCACCAGGGCCACCACCCCGCCGGGCCGCAGGAGGCGGGCCGCCTCCCGCAGCACCGCCCGGGTGGCCTCCATGGGCAGCTCATGGCACACGAACTGGAGGGTGATCAGGTCGACGCTGGCCGCGGGCAGGCCCGTGGCTTCGGCGGCGGCGTGGTGCCAGCGGCGGATACGCCCCCCGGAGTCGCGGACCCTGGCCACCGCCAGCATCTGGGGGGAGAGGTCGAGGCCGTCGACGGCGACGCCTGTGCCCTCACGCCGCTCCAGCCAGTCCTTGAGGGCCAGGGTGCCGACGCCCACCGAGCAGCCGATGTCGAGGGCGTTGCGCACCGGGCCGGTGAGGCTGGGCTCGATCGCGGCGAAGATCGCGTCCCTCAACCGCCGCTGGGCGTCCTGGGGCTCCAGGGTTTCCCCCGGCCACACCCGCAGGGCCATGGCATCGGTGGCCTGCTCCGCCTCACCGGCCGCCTGCCAGCAGAGGTTGCCTTCCTGGTAGGCGTGGAAGCGGGCCCGGTAGTAGGCCGGCGTGGCGGTGGCCGCATCGGTGCTGCTGGCCAGCAGCGGCTCGGCCTGGCGCACCAGCTCCTCGCGCCGGGCCCGCCAGGCGATGCCGCGACGCTCGGCGGTGCGGATGATCAGCTGGCGGGCCTGCAGGAACAGCAGCCGCCGCAGGGGCTCGACCGCCAGCAGCCGGTCGATCAGCCAGCCGAGGGGATGGCGCGAGGCCACCCAGTTGGGGGGCGGTGCGGCGGCGGTCAGGGCCGGAGCGGAGGGCTGGGCCTGGGCCATGGACGGCGAAGGGGCGGCGAGTCAGTCTGACGGGGCTGCGGGGCCCGGCGCCGGGCGCAACCGCAGCGAGGCGGCGAAGCCCGCCAGGGCCACCGCCAGCCAGATCCAGCCGTGCAGGCTGAAGCTCATCACCCCGCCCAGGAAGGCATTGACGTTGCACCCCGAGGCCAGCACCCCGCCGTAGCCCATCAGCAGGCCGCCGAAGCCACGCCGGGCCAGGTCCGGCAGGGGCTCGGAGCGCTCACCGCGCCAGCGGAAACGGCCCTCGGCCAGGGCGGTGGCGACGGCGCCGTAGAGCAGGCCCAGATCGACGAGCACGGACTCGTTGAACAGCCAGGCGTCCGGCCCCGCCAGCAGGGCCTGGCCCCGGGGACTCCCCCAGAACAGGCTGCTGCCTGGATCCCAGCCCAGGGCCTGGGCGGCGTGGGCGCCACTGAGGGCCAGGCCCCAGAGCACCTTCCAGGGCTCGGCCGTCACCAGCAGCAGGCCCGTGGCCAGCAGGGCGACGGCGATGGCGCCGCCGTAAAGCCGGCGGCTGGGGGAGCGCCACGGCACCTGTCCGCTCCAGCGCGTCAGCAGCACGGCGATCAGGACGATGAAAGCGAGCTGCAGGGTCAGGGCGCCCAGCAGACCGAACAGCTCAAGACCGACCGGGGACGGCAGGCGCGGCAGGGGCAGGGCCGCCAGCTGCGGGGCGTGCAGGGTGCCGAGGAAGGCGCCGACGATCAGGCCGATCAGGGCGGCCAGCACGCCGCCGCCGCCGCGGGAGGCGGCCGCCAGGGTGCCGCAGCCGCAGGCCCGGGCCCGCTCCATGCCGATGCCGAACAGAAAGGCCCCGGCCAGGAAGGGCAAGGAGAGGGGGGTGGCCAGCAGCTTCGGCTGCAGGCCCGTGAGGGGCTCGGCGGTGAGCACCAGGGCCATGGCGATCACCAACAGCGCCGCCAGAAGCAGCTGGGCGAAGACCGGGTGGGGATCCCGCCGCTGGATCAGCCGGCGATAGCCGGAGGCGAAACCGAAGCCGGAGCGGACCAGGACGTGGCCGAGGCCGCAGCCCAGACCCCAGACCAGGGCCGAGGCAGGCTGCCGGGCCGCCAGGGCGGCGGCCACCGCCACGGCGAGGGCCACGGCGAGTGCGGCAGATGGGAAGCGCCTCAACGCTTCTTGGCTTTGGCTTGGGATGGGGACTCGCTGCCGGTGTCACAGGCGAGGGCTGCGGCAGGTGGGAGCAGCAGCACCAGCAGCACGCCGGCCAGGGGGAAGAGCCGGGTGGCCTGGCGAAGGAGGGGCATGGACATGGAGAAACGGGGTGGAACTGGAGGGGGGGATCAGCGGCTGCTCACCAGGGCCGGGCTGCCTTCCGGCCCAACGGCGATCGGCAAATTGGAGGCACTGTATTCGGTCCAGGAGCCCTCATAGATCCGCACGTTGGGGTACTTGAGGAGGTGCCGGAGGGTGAGGAACTGGAGGCTGGCCTCCCGGCCGGTGCTGCAGGAAATGATGATTTCCTTGTCGGGGGTGATACCGCGGCTGACAAGCAGGGCCCGGATCTCTTCGAGGGACTTCAGCTTGTGGGCGTTCTTCTTGGCTTCATCGGCGTTGTTCGCTTCGGTGAACGCCTGCCAGGGGATGTTCCTGGCCCCGGGGATGTGGCCGTTGCGGATGAAGGTCTGGTCGGTGCCCTCGAACTGGGCCTTGGGACGCGGGTCGATGATCACCACGTCCTTGCGGCCGATCCGGGGCTCCAGCTCCTTGAGGGTGATGGCCAGTCCCTTGACCGTGGTGGGCCGGAAGCTGCCGGCCTGGAAGGTGGGGAACGCCTTGGTGGTGCTCTGGCCGGCCGCCTTGTAGCCGCTGAGGCCGCCATCGACGATCGCGACCTGACGCACGCCGCTCTTCTCGAGGATGTAGGAGACGAGGGCGGTGCCGAGCACGTCGTTGCCGTCGGAATAGACGAGCACCGAATCCCGGTTGGAGATGCCCGCCTCGCTCAGGAGGCTGGCGAGCTTGGTGGGACCCCAGATCTGGAAGGGCAGGCGGCCGTTGGGGCCACGGAAGGCCTGCTCGGAGAGGTGCACGGCGCCGGGCACGTGGCCACCGATGTAGGAGAGCGGCGGCACCGGGCGAACATCCAGCACCTTCCAGCGGCCCGAGCGGGCGGCGTCGGCCGCCTGCTCGGGGGAGAACACCTGGAAGCTCGTGCCCCCCGCGGCCAGGGTCGCGACACCGGCGCTGGCCTGGGCGGGAGCGGCGGCCTGGGCCTGGGTGGCGGGGGTGCTGCCGATGCCCAGCGTGGTGGCGGTGGTGATGGCGGCGGCGGCACCGAGCGCGGCGGACACCAGCAGACGCCGGGAGAGGCGGAGCCTGGAGAGGCGGACCCTGGAGAACGTCATTGAACACAAAGGTGATCGATGAACCGATCTTAGAAGATCGGTGGACGTCTCTGGTTGTGCGGATAGCAACAGTGGGGCGCTCCTGGTATTCCGGGTTACCTTTCCTTCCATCCCGCCACCGAACCATGCCCTGGCGTCCCCGCCTGCTGGCCCTCTCCACCTCCCTGCTGGTGGGGGCCGGCGCCCTGGTCGGCGGGGCCGCCCTTGCCACCCCGGCCGGATCGCTGCTCAAGGGCCTGGCGCTGCCGCTGCCCAAGCCGGCGGCCAGCCTGTTCGCGGCCAACGCCATCGGCCAGACCAGCCTCAACACCCAGCTGCCCGGCAAGCCGGACGAGCTGCTCGCCAAGGTGAAGGCGTCCCTGGCCAAGCAGGGCTACAGCGAGCGCAAGATCAACACCGTGGTGGGCCCGTGGGGCTTCAACCTGGTGCTCGATCCCCCGGCGGGCACCAAGGTGGACGGCACCGCCGACGGCAAGGCCGCCGCCCTGGTGCTGCAGGCCACCGCCATCGGCCCCAACCAGCTCAACCTCAACGTCCGCTTCGAAGGGCTCTGAGGGGTCACGGACCCGAGTCACCCCACGGACAGCACCCCGGCCCCCAGCTGGTGGGCCCGCCACTGGAAGTGGCTGGTGCCGGCCGGCTGCCTCACCGGGCTGGTGGGCGTGGCGGGCTTCATCGCCCTGATCGTCAGCCTCGTGTTCGGGCTGCTCAAGTCGACCACGCCCTACAAGGAGGCTCTGGCGAAGGCCCAGCGGGATCCGGTGGTGATCGGCCGGCTGGGCACGCCGATCCAGGGGGGCTTCCTCGTCTCGGGCAAAGTCAGCCTCTCCGGCGGCACGGGCGAAGCCCAGCTGGCCATTCCCCTGCAGGGGTCCAGGGGCAGCGGCACCCTCTACGTGGAGGCCCGCCAGAAGTCCGGCACCTGGACCTACTCCACCCTGACGGTCCGCCCGGATGGGCCCGGCGAAGCCATCAGCCTGCTGCGCCCTTCGCTCTGAAGCCGGCTCAGCCCGCGGCCACCGGGGCGGCGTAGAGGGCCTGGAGGCCCGCCTCGCTGGCCGGTGCCACGCCCCGCTCGGTGATCAGGGCCGTCACCAGCCGGGCGGGGGTGACATCAAAGGCGGGGTTGAAGCCCTCGCTGCCATCGGGCACCAGCTGCACGCTGGTGGGCTCCCCTGCCGCGGGCTTGCCGGCGATGCGGGTCACCTCCAGGGGGGAGCGGGCCTCGATCGGGATCTCCTTCACCCCGTCGCCGATCGACCAGTCGATGGTGGAGGCGGGCAGGGCCACGTAGAAGGGCACGCCGTTGTCGTGGGCGGCCAGGGCCTTGAGGTAGGTGCCGATCTTGTTGCAGACATCGCCCGTGCGGGTGGTGCGGTCGGTGCCGACGATCACCGCATCCACCTGACCGTGCTGCATCAGGTGCCCGCCGGCGTTGTCGACGATCACGGTGTGGGGCACCCCTTCGCGGCCCAGCTCGAAGGCCGTCAGGCTGGCCCCCTGGTTGCGGGGGCGGGTCTCATCGACCCAGACGTGGATCGGCAGGCCGGAGCGGTGCGCCTTGTAGATCGGCGCCAGGGCCGTGCCCCAGTCGACCGTCGCCAGCCAGCCGGCATTGCAGTGGGTGAGCACGTTCAGGGGCTGGCCGCGGCGCTCCTCGGGGCGCCGGGCGGCGATCTCCTGGAAGAGGCGCAGGCCGTGGTCGCCGATCGCCTCGCACATGGCCACGTCCTCCTCGGCGATGGCGGCCGCCTCGGCCCTGGCCGCCTCGGCACGCTGCTCCGGTGCCAGGGGCAGCACGGCGGCCCGCACCCGCTCCAGGGCCCAGCGCAGGTTGATGGCGGTGGGGCGGGTGGCGTCGAGGCGCTCGAAGGCCGCGGCCAGGGAGGCGTCGGAGGGATCGGCCTCCAGGGCCAGCATCAGCCCGTAGGCCCCGGTGACGCCGATCAGGGGAGCCCCCCGCACCACCATGGTGACGATCGCCTCGGCCGCCTCCTCGACAGTGGTGAGCGAGCGGGTCACGAACCGGTGCGGCAGCAGGGTCTGGTCGATGACACCGACCGAGCGGCCGCCCTCCTCCAGCCAGATGGTGCGCCAGGGCCTGCCGTCGATGTTCATCGGAAAGGGGGAGTCATGGGGACGCAGGGGCCGTGGGCGCCGGTTTTGATTTTCCGCCATCACCGGGCCGGCCCAGAAGGTCGTCGGTGAGGCGGCGGAAGCGGGCGGGCTCGAGATCCCCGAGGGCCTCGCCGCGGCGGCTGCGCCAGGCGTTCCAGCCCAGCAGCGGCACCAGCCGGTTGTGGGCGGCCAGATCCAGGGGGGACGCCAGGGGGACCACGGGTCGGGGGGCCGGCAGCGGCCCGCGGCGGGCCTCCAGCAGGGCGGCGATGGCGACGAGGTCCTCGTCCCGGCCGCTGGCGCCGAGGATCTCCAGGCCCACGGGCAGGCCGCGGCCATCGACGGCCACCGGCAGGGCCACCGCCGGCAGGCCGCTGGTGCTGCTCACCATGCAGCTGATGACGGGCGAGGGCTCGCGCTGGGCGCCGCCGCGCCGATCCGGCAGCAGCAGCAGGCCATCGAGGCGCTGGGCCGCCAGAGCCTGCTCCAGTCGGTGGCGGTTGGCGGCCATCCGCCGGCGCGCCCGCGCCTCCGCCGCCGGATCGCTGGCCATCAGGTCGCGGCATTCGGCCGGGGTCCATTCCGGGGGCAGGCGGCCGGAGCCGCAGATGTCGTCCCAGCTGCGCCGGCTGCCGGGGTAGCGGGCCAGCTGGGCATCGATGCGGCGCCCCGACCCTTTCACGAAATCCGAACCCAGCCGGGTGTCGAGCCCCGGCACCACCAGCGCCTCGACCACCTCCGCTCCGGCCGCCCGCAGCAGCTCCACCGCCTGGCGCAGGGCCGCCGCCGCCGCCTCGGTGGTGGGCGCCAGGTCCTTGTCACCGGCCCTGGCCAGCACCGCCAGCCGCCGGCCGCGCAGATCCGGCGGGGACGCCGCCTGCTCGGGCCGCCAGCTGGGATCGAGCACCGCCAGGCCCCGGGCCAGCAGGCCCATGTCGCGGGCGATCAGCCCCGGCGTGCCGTTGACGAAACCCAGTGGCAGCAGGCCGGCGCTGGAGAAGCGCCCCTGGGTGGGCCGCAGGGTCACGGCGCCGTTGTAGACGGCCGGCAGGCGCAGGGAGCCGCAGTTGTCGCTGCCGAGGGCCAGGGGCACGAAGCCGGCCGCGACGGCCACGGCGGATCCGGAGGAGGAGCCCCCCGGACTGAGCCAGGGGTCATAGGCGTTGCCGACCCGGCCCGCCGCCCCCGACAGCCCGCGGATGCCGAAGGCGAACTCGTCCATGGTGGTGGTGCCCACCACGATCGCCCCGGCGGCCCGCAGCCGGCCCACCGCCTCGGCGTCGGCCGCGGGCTGGTTGCCCAGCAGGGCCAGGGAGCCGGCCGCCATCGGCTGGTCGGCGGTGGCGAAGTTGTCCTTCACCGCCAGCGGCAGGCAGTCGAGGGCACCGGCGGGGGCGCCCGCCGCCCGGGCGCGGTCGTGGGCGGCGGCCTGCTCGAGGGCGTAGGGGTTGAGCTGCTGGAAGGCGTTGAGGGGCGGCCCGGAGCCGGTGGCCAGGTTGCGGGACAGGATCTCCACCTGCACCGCCCGGATCCGGGCCTCGCAGGTGGACGCCGGGCCCGCCGCAGCAACCGGAACCGCCAGCGCCCCCAGCACCAGGGCCAGCCCGGCGCCGAGCGATGCCGTGGCCATGCCGGACCGGGGGCGTTGCAGCAGGTCCATGGCGCCGGCTCAGCCCCGCCGGGCGTCGCGCAGCATCATCGCCATGCGCTGCAGCAGCTTCCAGCCGATCACGCCGTTGGACTCCACCAGGGGGCGGAACTCCCAGTAGGTGAGGCCATAGCAGTCGAGGCGCGTGGCGGCGGTGATCGTGGCCATGCGGGTGCCGTCATCGATCAGGGCGATCTCGCCGAAGAAGTCGCCGGCGCCGAGCCTGGAGCGCACGGTCCCCTGGATCGTCACCGTCGCCTCACCGGCCTCGATCACATAGAAGGCGGAGCCGCCGGAGCCCTCCTGGATGATCGTTTCACCGGCCTCGAAGTCCCGCTCCTTGAACAGCACGGCGATCTGCTGGAGTTCCTCGGGGCTCAGATCGGCGAACAGCGGCACCCGCTGCAGCACTTCGACGGGGGCGCCGCGCATTCAGGGTCCGGCCTTGGTGATCGCCCGGCACTGAAGCAGAACCAGACCGTCATCGGCAAACGCCCACTCCAGGTCACGGCCGGGGCCGTAGACCTCCTCGCAGCGCAGGGCGAGGCGATTGAGAGCCTGGAGCTGGGCGTCATCGAGACAGAGCCGCTCCACCAGCTCGCCCGGCAGCGTCTCCTGGCGGGTGCCGCCACCGGCCAGCGGCCGGATCGCCACGGTCTTGTAGCCCGGCCGGCACTCCCGCACCAACCCGGCCCGATCGAGGCAGATGTGGTCGGGGATCACCAGGCCCGCCACCACCGCTTCCCCCAGGCCCCAGCTCGCCTCGATCACCCGCTCGTCGACACCGGTGACGGGGTTGCGGGTGAACATCACCCCGGCGCTGACAGGTGAGAGCAGCGTCTGGACGACGACGCCGACGCTGGGGCGGCTGAACAGGCCCACCCGCTTGCGGTAGCTGATGGCGGAATCGGAGTTGGCCGACCACCACACGTCCCGCACAGCCGCGGCCAGCGCATCCAGGGAGGGCACGTTGAGCAGGGTCAGGTGCTGGCCGGCGAAGCTGGCGGCGGCGCCGTCCTCGTCGATGGCGGAGGAGCGCACCGCCAGCGGACCGGCCAGGCCGCCCACCGCCGCCAGCACCTCGGCGATGGCGTCATCGTCGCCACTGGCCACCGCCTCCACCAGATCGGCGGCGAGGGCGAAGCCGCTCGGCACCGGCAGGCCGTCGCGCAGGGCCTGGCCCAGGCCCACGGCCTTGGCCCCGAAGCGCGCGAGCTCTTCGGCCGCTTCGAGGGGAACGACCCGGCTCATGCCAGCACCGTCACCTCACCGGCGCTGCCGTCCACCCGCAGGCGCTGGCCGTCGGCGATGCGCTGGGTGGCCTCGCGGGTGCCCACCACGCCGGGGATGCCGTACTCCCGGGCCACGATCGCCGCGTGGGAGAGCAGGCCGCCGCTGTCGGTGACGATCCCGCCCAGCAGGGGCAGCAGGATGTTGAAGGCTTCGGTGGTCGAGACGGTCACCAGGATGTCGCCGCGCTGGATCCGGTCGAACTCCGACGGGTGGGACACCAGACGGGCGGGCCCCTCAACGGTCCCCTGGCTGGCGGCCAGACCCCGCAGCCGGTCGGCTTCGTGGGGGGCCGCCGAACTGCCGAACAAGGCCTCCAGGGCCAGGCCGGTGGCCCGCATCATGCGGGCGGCGGCGGCGGGCAGCCCGGCCAGGTCCGGCATAGGGGGCGGGGTGCCGATGGTGGCCGGTGCCTCCTTGGCGCTGTGGGCGGCGCGGTAGGCGGCGCGGGCGGCCAGGACATCGGCGTCCGGGTCGGTGCCGCCGCCCAGCAGGGCGGCCAGCTCATCAAGGTCGGCATCGAGGCCGTGGAGCGGATCGTGGAGCCGGCCGCGGTCCGCCAAGCGCCGGCCGGCGGCCAGGGCCGCCCGCCGCATCAGCCCCGAGGCCCAGATGTCGCTGAACACCCCCCGTTCATCGCGGATCGGGTAAGTGAGCCTGGCCTCCTCCAGCAGCTCGTCGAACTGGCTGCGGTGGGCCTCCGGCACCGCGGCCCGCACGGTGGCGATGCGGTCCTGCAGATCGGAGGGGGCGGCCTGCTCGGCCACCGCGGCCCGGATGGCCCGGAGCAGGGCGTCGGGGAGCTCGAGGGCAAAGGGGTTGGAGATGTCGAAGCCATCCAGCAGCCGGTAGCCCACCAGATCGAGGTAGGCGGCGACCGCCTCGCCGGTGCCCCCCTCCAGGCCGCGCAGCCGGGCGAGCACCGCACCGGCCTCCCCGGGGGCCTCCAGCAGCTCCCGAGCGCTGGAATCACCACGGACGGCGGCGATCAGGGCGCCGAGCTCGCTGGATGCCCCGGCCGACACCGGCGAGCTGCCCCGCATCAGGCCGAGCAGCTGGGCCGCCGGCAGACCCGTCCAGTCGCCCACATGGGCGAGGAAGTCGCCGGTGGGCACGATCGCGGCCGCCGTGAACCGCATGTGCTGGTACAGCATCAGGGCATGGTGGTCGCGGCAGCGGCCCAGGTGGGCCACCAGGGCGTCGTCGGCGAGGGCCTCCGGATCGATGGCCTGGATGGCGCGGTGGGCCTGAATCGCCGCCGGCTTGAAGGTGTCGTTCCAGTCCCGCAGCTGCTCCCGCCAGACCTTCTCGGCGAACGCCGCCTCGGCCCGGGCGAAGCGCTCCGGGACCTGGGCCGGATCGAGCGGCGTCACCCGCTTGTAGGCGAAGCCGTTGACGTACGCCATCTCGAGCGAGTCGATCAGCATCCCGTAGGAGCGGGCGAACTCGCCGGTGCCGCGCTGGAAGGCCGGCGGATGGATGGCGCTCCAGTAGCGGGTGGCCGGCCGGGGGAAGTGAACCGGATCGAGTTCCCAGAAGCCTGAGCCAGGGGAATCGAAGCGAAGCTCGGATGCGGGGCCGGTGAATGCCAAGGGCAGCTCCGGGGGGATCGGATGGGGCTGGGGGGAACCTAGGCGAGGTTCGCCCGCCCGCCTTCAGGCCCCGCCGGCCCGCATCAGCCGCTGCAGCTGGCCGCTCTCCAGCTCCAGCACCCGGCGGGCGAAGTCCGGATCACGCTCCAGCACCGCATCGAAGGAATCCACCGGCACCGCCAGCAGGCGGGTGCCGTCGGCCTCGGCCACGATCGTGCTCTCAGAGGCGCTGTGGGTGAGCACCTGGAGCTCGTCGAGCACCCGGCCGGGCTGGAGATCCTTCACCCAGGTGCGCTCGCCGTCCCGGTGATGGACCCGGGCGATGCCCTCGATCAGCAGCAGCAGCTCCCGGCAGGTGTCGCCCGCCTCGGTGATCAGCTCGCCCTTGGCGAAGGCGCGCACATCGGCCTGGGACGCCAGGGCATCGAGGGTGTCGGCGTCCGAGCGGCGGAAGAAATCGCTGGTGGCCAGGAACACCCGCTTCTCCAGTTCCGGGAAACCGCACAGCTCCGGGTGGCCATCGAGGGCCTCGACCGCCCGGGCGGTCTGGAGCAGCAGGGGCGGAGCCCCCGGCACGCCCAGTTCGGCCGCCATGGAGCGGGCCCGGCCAGCATCGAGGCAGGCCGTCAGGAACAGGCCGGCGGAGGCGAGGGTGGGACTGGAATCGGCGACCAGGGTGGCCAGGAAGCTGAGGGTCTCTTCGACGGGCACCTCCAGGGAGCAGGAGGGGGCCTCCCCACCGGGGTGGGCCAGGGTGCCTGCGACGCCCGCCGGCAGGCGGGACTCCCAACCCTCCCGGTGCAGCAGTTCCGGCAGCTCCAGGGGGGCAATGGCCTGGAGGCGCTGCACCAGGCCCGGCACCGCTGGATCCTCCTGGAGGGTGGCCAGGCCGTCGAGGATCGCCCGCAGGGTCAGCTCCTTGCGCAGCTGCAGCCGGTCGTCGAGCAGGGCCAGCACGGCGGACTGGTGGCGCAGGGCGCTCTGATGCAGGGCCCGGTAGCCGTCGGTGAGGGCCGGCAGCCGCTCCAGCAGCCGCTCCACCTTGTGGATCGCCGCCGCGGCGGGGGAGAGGTCGTCGAGCACCTGCTCCTCCTCGCGGGAGGAGATGCCGTACTCGCGCCGCAGGGCCTGCAGGGAAGCGCCATCGGGGCCGCCCGCCACCGGGCCGCTGCCGAGGCGCTGCACCAGCATCAGCCGCTCCAGCGACTTGCGGTAGCCGCTGAGGCGGATCTGGTCCTCCAGGCTGCGGCGGCTGTCGGGATCCAGCAGGCCGGGATCCTCCACGCCGAGTTCATCGAGCACCTGACGGTGCTCGCCGTCGCTGATGCCGAGGGAGAGGCGCATCTGCTTGAGCACCTCCAGGCTGCTGGCGGCGTTGACGAAGCCTTCCTCGAGGGCTTTCCGCACCACGCCCTTGTAGGCCTCGAGCCGCTTCTGGCCGGTGAAGCCCGGCAGCACCTTGGCCAGCACGTACACCTCCTCGGTGCCCAGGTCGGCCAGGGAGCGGCCGTCGAGGAAACGGCCCACGTCCAGGTCCATGCGGGTGAGCTGCTTGCGGAAGCGCTCGGCCAGGTTCTCGCGGCCGTAGAGGTCGGGGGAGCGGTTCCAGGCCCGGTAGAGCCACAGGGTGCTGACGGCCACCAGGGTCACGTCGAACAGGTACTGGACCCAGTCGGGAGCCAGCAGCAGCAGCGGCCGGCCGGCGAACAGGAAGAAGAAGTTGAACACCAGGAAGGTGGCCACCACGAACACCCGGTGGCGGATCCGCTCGCGGTCGGGCTCGGCGCCGCGGCGCCGCACCCGGCTCCGCAGGGCCGATTCGATCGCCCGGCCGGCGAGGGTGCCGAGCCAGGTGCACAGCCCCAGGAACAGGGGCACCGCCACCAGCTTGGGCACGTCGATCGACTGGCCGAACAGGTAGAAGCCCGGCCGCAGCAGCTGGGCCAGCTGGTCCTCCTGGCGCAGCCAGACGCCGGAGAAGTAGTAGTCCCAGTTGCCGGCGTAGACGTAGTAGTAGACGAAGTAACCGAACACCAGGCCGAGGTAGCCGTAGCGCTCGAAGGCGAAGGCGGGGGAGGGGAGCTTGGCCCAGTAGAGGCGCTCGGCGTCGATGTCGATGCAGGGCTGCTGGCAGGCCACGCAGGCGCTCTGCTCGCTGCCGTCTGGCTGGACGGTGCGGCACATCGACTGGGTGATCGGCGTGCTGGCCATGTGGGCCCGGCTGCCCAGCAGGCCGGTGGGGGTGGAGAAAACGCTCTGCACCGGCGCCATCGGGCAGAAGTACTGGCACCAGCTCTTGCCGCCGTAGAGCCAGCCCACGGCGATGGCACAGGCGATGGTGAACGTGAGCCAGGCGAACAGCACCAGGCGATCGGCATTGAAGAAGAGGATGCGGCCGCAGAGGCCCACGAACAGCCAGCCGAACTGCAGCCGGGAGTAGTGCTTGCCCAGCCAGGAATCGCCCGGCACCTTGGCCAGCTGCAGCCGCTTCTCGCCCGTCTTGGGGTTCACCCTGGCGATCTGGCGCTGCAGCCCCAGGGCGCGGGGGATCTGGGAGAGGAAGGAGAGCGGGCAGATCCGCCTCCAGACCTCATGGCCGAACACCAGCAGGATGAAGATGCCCGAGGGCACCACCAGGCCCCAGAACAGGGTGGTGCCGAGGGGATACGGTGTCTCGCTCAGGCAGGTGCCCTGCACCGTCACGCAGGCCTCCGGCAGCCGCAGGGGGCTCCAGGGGTGGTCGGGCGCGGTGAAGCGGGGCGTGAACGGGTCGTAGAGCAGGGAAAGGATGATCAGGATCCAGCCGGTGGTGAGCGCCCAGCGCACCAGATGCATCCGCCGTTCCGTCACTGCTGACCCGCGCCGCCGCGCCGAAGTGGCGCTGACCATAGCGATGGCCTCGGAAAGCTGACGGGCTGGCGCTGTCGGGGGCCAGGGGCTGCCATCCTCACGATTGAGGCTGACGCCCGCAGACACCACCAGATGGACTTCTTCGATCGCCAGTGGGCCACCTACAGGGCGGTTGTGGACCACGACCTGATGCAGCACCGTGCCCTGACGGCGGCCCTGGGCCAGGCGCTGGAGGGCTGGCTGGCGGCACGGCCGGCCGGCTCAGCGCCGCCCCGGATGGTGGATCTCGGCTGCGGCGACCTGGCCGTGATGGCGCCGCTGCTGCGAGGCCTGCCGCTGGGGTCCTACCTGGGCGTGGACCTCTCCGGCCCGGTGCTGCCCCGGGCGGCGGCCGCCCTGGGCCCGGTGCTCTACCCCTGCCAGTGGCGGGAGCAGGATCTGCTGGCCTGGGCCGAAACCGAGCCGGGCCCCGAACCGGTGGACCTGCTCCATTCCGCCTTTGCCATTCACCACCTCAGCGACGACGACAAGGCCCGCTTCCTGCGGCTCTGCCGCCGCCATCTGGCCCCGAACGGCCTGTTCCTCTGGGCCGACGTGTTCCGTCCGCTCGGGGAAAACCGCCCGGCCTACGTGGCGCGCTACGTGGACCGGATCCGCAGCAGCTGGGACGTGCTGGCGCCCGAGCAGCAGCAACCGGTGATCGACCACCTCAGCCAGTTCGACTTCCCACCGGATCGCGACGCCATCCGCCGCACCGCCGAAGCCTGCGGCTGGACGTGGCAGTGGCTCTGGCAGGGCGACCACCGGGCCGAAGCCCTGGCGGTGCTCACCCCAGCGACTCCCTAGCCCCCCTCAAACCCCTCCTGAATCACCGCCGCCAGATCGCTCAGCATCTGCTCGCTGTTGCCGGTGAACGAGGAGCCGTGCATGACGGCCAGCGTCTGCGGCTGCAGCGCGGCCAGCCCCGCAAGCAGGCCGGCCGACTGGCTGGTGTAAGGCATGTAATCGGCCAGGGGCCCGCTCTGCATCTGCTGCATCGCCTGGCGCGCCGGTCCGATCAGATCGGAGGTGGTGACGGCAGCGACATCGCCGAACTGGTGGAAGAGATCGGAGCAGAACAGGGTGCGGCGGGTCTCCTCGAACAGCAGGCCGGCGTCCCAGCCATGGGGGAGATGGGGCGTGCGGTGGAAGCGGAAGCGGTACTGGCCGGTGCTGAGCACATCGCCCTCCGCCATGCCACGGGCGGGGCGGAGGGCGAAATCATCCACGCTCACCAACTTGCCGACGAGGGTGCAGACCGGCTGGGCCTGGGGCGCCAACTCCAGCCAGTGGTTGAGGCCACCGATCTCATCGGCTTCGAAATGGCTCCAGGCGATGTGGCGCAGCTGGGTGGGATCGATCAGCGTGGCCACGGCGTCGCGCAGGGCCGGAAACATGCCCTTGAGCCCGGCGTGAAACAGCAGCGGCTCCTCGTCGCGCACCAGGAAGTGGTTGAACTGCAGATCGAATTCCGGCACATGGACCGAGAGCCGGAACAGGTCGGGGGCGATCTCAGAGACGACAACCATGGTTCAGCTGATGGGCCCAACGCCATGATGCCGTGCTGACGGAACCTCATCGAGACGTTGGATCCCGAGCACCGGAGCGATGCCAACGTGGCCAACTAGGCCGCCCTCGCGGGTCCTTCGCTCAATCCCATGCGTCCCAGCACAACGGCAGCCTCCGATCGCGATCGGCACCGGACCAGGTTGGCAGGTGCCCACGTCGCCAGGAAGCGTTCAATCCGCGGCCGCTCTTCTTGGCGCAGCAGGGCCAGGAGAGCCTTCAACCTCCAGGAATCACAGCAACCGGCAGGCAGCTCAGGTCGGGGTGTGACGCGATGCCTCCAACCTCGCTTCAGGCCACTCCACAGAGCCAACCAACCCGAATAGTCGAGATAGATCACAAGATCTGCAGCTTCCAAGATCTTCTGGGAGTACGCATCAATCCAACCTTCGACGATCCAGGCATCCGTTCTGAGGATGGCCTGCAGCTCCGCATCGATCGCCTCCAGGCTGCGTTCGGCCCAATTCTCAGCCCAGATCAGACAATCCATGTGATGCAACGGGATCGCCGATAGCCGTGAGATACAACGTGCCAGGGTTGTTTTCCCAGTGCCACTGATACCAATGAGAGCAATCTTCCGGTGCCTCACCGCTCCGCGTCAGCTTAATGATCCCCATTTCAGACCAAGACGCCGCTGTCAAACGCCATTGAAGTAAATCGTTAAGAGCCAATTAAGGGCCGGCGGCCGATTCGGCTTGCCTGCCCTGGGGAGAGTGGCGCCAGCCCGGTGGGATGGGTCCACAGCACCCAATCAGGGCCCATTCGACTGCATCGTCTCCAGAGACGCCTGACACTTCGCCGCTGACTGGTAGATGAAAACTTCACCCCGGGGCAAGGCGTCGCACTTGTGGTACTGGGAGGGAAGCCCGAAGGCGTAGCCGGCCGGCGAAAACTCACAGCGGGTGAATCTCGCCGCCTCCTGCGACGTGATGCGATGGCATGTGGTGGACGTCGGCTTGAGGGCGTCGAAGCCGTAGCCGCCCTGCACGGGAAACTCGCCGGCCGAAGCGGCGCCGGGCACCGAAAGCAACAGGGCCGCCAGCAGAGGTCGCAGGGTGGTGGCCATCGCGCCAGAGCCGGTGGAGCAAGAGCTTGACGCTAAGCGAGGTGACCCGTCCGCTCCATGAGCTGCACCGTCCGCTCAATCGGCTGCCTCTGCGTTGCCCAGCCGCGCCCGGATGTCGCGGAGCCGGGCAACGTTGTTCACCAGCGCCGGAGCGCTGTCGAGGCCCTCGAGGTAGTCGAACACGTAGGCGAGCACGGCATAGATGGCGCCGGCACTGAAAGACGCCGATCGGGTGAAGTCGATCAGCAGCACCACCAGGGCCACGATCGTGGCGAGCTCCGTCACGGTCCAGGTCCACGATTCGCTGTCGGAGAGCTGCACATGCCAGCGCCGCACCCGGCCGAAGTGGCGCCGCAGGCGCAACGGCCGCGCCGCCTCGATGTCCTCGATCTCGCGCTCGATCTGGTCGTTGAGGCCGCGGTGCAGGCGCAGGGCGCGCCGCCAGTACCAGCCGTTGACGAGCCCCATCGGCAGCAGCACCGCCATGGCGATCAGTCCGGCCTGGAGGTCGTAGGTGAACAGCATCACCAGCGAGCCCACCACCGTCACGACCTGGGAGAACATCGCCGGCACGTCGGCCTCGAAGAAGCCGACCATGTCGCGCATCATCTCCACCCGCGCCGACACGATGCTGGTGCCATGGCCGAGGCGCTTCTGCTCGGCCACGGTGCGCACGGCGAGGCGGGCATAGAGGCCCATGAAGACCCGGGTATCGAAGCGCTGCCGCACGAAGGCCGTGACCAGGTGCACGAGCCACACGGCGATCAGCGCCGACAGGCCCCGGTAGCTGCCCTTCAGCAGCCCATCGACCGCCCAGCCGGTGATCGCCGGATAGGAGAGCGTGCAGAGGTTCTCCAGCAGGGTCAGGGAGTAGGTGCCGGCGATCGACAGCCGTTCACCGGGGGAGAGGGTGGAAAGGAGCGTCTGCGGCATCACCGGGCCCTGATGTCCCCAGCCTGCCTGCTTCGGAGGCTCAGAGCCGCGACCAGCGCAGCAGGCTGAGGCCCCCCAGGGCGATCGGCAGCAGTCCCGTCACCACGACGAACCAGGTGCCGTCGTCTGGCGCACCCAGCAGAGCCTCCTTGCCCTGGAGCAGCACCAGAGCGCCACCCAGAACAGCCAACAGGCCAGCCACCACGATCCAACGCTGACGCCTGCGGCCGGGGCCTGTTCTGGCAAAGGCCAGCAGCCCCACGCCCAGTGGCAGCACGGTCAACGCGTAGTGCACCAGCAGCGGGACGAGAAAGGAGAGGAACGTCATCGCCTGGAGGGCAGGGGTTGGCAGTTACCAGCGATCACTCAACGACGAATACCGGCTTGACCTGGGCCAGGCAACGGCTGTCGGGTGATTGCTTCGGGTTGGCCAGAAAGTCTGAAGCGATCTGTGTCACGCAGGCGGCGGCGGCCATCCCCGGCGGCGCAAACAGCGCCCCATGGCCGACACCGGGGAAGGTGAACACGTAGGCGGTGGTGAAGTTGCTGGCCACGGCTTCGCCGTAGGGGGCTGGTGTGACCGGGTCGTCGCTGCCGTTCAGCACCAGGGTGGGGATCTGCGGATTGGCATAGACAAAGGGAGGTTTCTGCTCCACCTGGAGCACGTCGCAGGCGTTGTTCACCGCTTCGGCTTCACGCAGACCCAGGGGGAGCAACTGCGGGTAGGGCGGCGGCAGCACCTGGGAGGGCTGGAGGCGAACCGATCGACCCCGGGCACAGACGACCGTGTGATACATCTCCCTGGCCCCCCTCGGTTCGAGATCCGACAGGGATTCGGCGATCCAGCCGAAGTTGCCCTGGCTGGCGGCATCAATGAAGCGGGGCAGGGAACTGCCGCGGGCCGATTCACCGGAATAGGGCCGGGCGAGATAGGGCACGACGCCCGTGATGAACGCGTTGCCGTCGAGCTGGGTAGTGAAGGTCTGCTTGCTGGAGGGAATGGTGAGGGTCAGGGGCACGGGCTTCTGGTTGAGCCGATCGACGATCCCCAGAAACGTCGTCTCCAGATTCGGGTAGGCCGCGTTGCACTGTTGGTCCTGCGCGCAGGCGCGGAACACGTTCCTCAGGGCATAGCTGAAAGTATGACTTGAGGCCAGATTGAAATCCAGATCCGGCCGCACGACGCCATCGAGGATCACGCTGCGGAGTTTGGACTTGTGCCTGTCGGCCTGGGCGATGACGTATTGCCCCAGCAACGTGCCGTAGGACACCCCGTAGTAGTTGAAGACCGGATAGCCCAACGTCTCGACGACGGTGTAGATATCGGCCGCATTCTCGCGGGTGTTGAAGGCGCTGGGATTGATCCCCTGGGCCTTCAGGCGAGCGTTACAGGCCCTGATCCAGCTTGGGTCGGTGTAGCTCTGCTTCCCCTGCGCCACAGCGATGGTGTGGGTATTGAGTTCAGGGCAGAACAGGAAAGGCTTGGCGAACCTGGTGCCCCGCTCTTCCACGAAGATCAGATCACGGCCCTGCAGCAAGGCCGGCAGTTCGGGGTACTTCGGGAGAGCCCCATTGGCAATGTCGCCGATGGTGGAATCCCCAGGTCCGCCTTGCTCCACGAACAGGGGATCGGCCGCCGGGCTTTTTCCCGTGCTGCGGGTGCGGACCACGCCGAGCTGGATGGTGCGTCCCTGGGGTTTGGCATGCTGCTCGGGGACGGTGACGTAACCGCAATCCGACTGGGCGGCGATGGCGGCGGGCACGTCGAAGGTCTTGCAGTCGACGGATGTCCATGCCGGGCCGAACTTGGCCGCAGCTTGCGCTGCATGGCCAGGAGCGGAGCCGCCTGCAGCGACGACAGCTATGGCGAGGAAAGCGAATCGGAAGGTCTGAGTTGATGCCAACCACCCATCAAGGGCTTGTTTGGAACGCAAATCAGAACAGTCGTTCTTCATTCGACGTCAAGAACTGATTGGATGCTAGCAAGCTTTTTCACGGATCTTCCTTGCCCGTGCATCTCCCTGCTTGGAGGGATAGCGAACCGCATGGCGGATCAACCACTGAAGGTCTGCGGAGGCGCCGTCCTGCAACCAACGCTCACAGGTGGCATAGACGAGATCCGGATGGTCTTTGGCGATGTCCCCCAGGTGGTTGGCAACGCTGCGGCGGACGTACAGCGATGGATCGTCTTTCAGGGATTCAAGGATGGGCAGTGTTGGCCTTGGGTCGGCAATAAACGAGGCAATACGTTTGCCCCATGGGAGCCTTGGGCGCGTCCCCTCGCTGCAGAGGCGCCGCACATGCGGGTTAGGGTCGGCAATCCACTGGCCCACCTGCTCCAGCGTGCGCTCTTGCTGCTGGATCAGGAACGTGCGGATGGCAAACTCCGCCGTGAATCGCATGGTCAACGCATGCAAAGCCAGCATTGACGCCACAAAAGGGTCGTTGCCGCTGTTGTGTTGTTCATGCTGCCCATATTCAGAAACGAAGAAACTGTGGGGAAGATAGAAAAAGCCTGCCACGCCCAAGTCTTCTGTGTCTGACTTCTCCGGCGTCAAGGACGCCATGAGAACCCTGATCGCCTCCTCATAGTTCCCAGGCAGGAATTCGTGGAGCGCCTTGGCGATGTGCAAACCGCGCTGCATGATGGCCAACGGTTCAAGGCCGGCCAATGCGGATTCACAGAATCGGCTGGCCGGGAAGTATGCATCGACGTACTGAATATTCTGCGCCAGACACTCAATGGCCTCCTGACCCAGCAGGAGCTTCAGAGGCGTGCCCTTCTGAATGGATCGCGGTGCTGAAGGGATGGTGGGTCCTTGAGGCGCCATGGAGGTCCTATCCATGCCCATGGCCATCGAGATCGCTGGCCACCTGAGCCAGGATCTCGTTGGCATGGCTGAGGGCAATGAAATGGCCTCCGCCGCTGATGGAATGCCAGATGGCTCCGGGGGTTTGGTCCGCCACCGTCCTGTTGATGGGTTCAGGCACCAGTTTGTCATCCGTTCCCTGCCAGAAATGCACCGGACGCGTCACTGTGGTCAAGTCGAAGGGCCAGGCCTCGTAGAGCATCGTGGCGTCAGCGACCAGTCCCTCGGCACCCTGACGAAAACACTCACGCGATGCCTCCAGAAAAGATTGGCAGACTCCCTCATCGGACAGCACCTCCTGATCAGAGGCACCAATCGACTTCTTCAGCGCCTGTAGATAGCTGGCCTCAAAGCGCGTCGCACTCAACCCCAGAAGTTCATACATGAGCCTGAAGCCAGGGTGGAAGTGCAACGCCAGGCGCCCCCCAAGCGCATCAACGCTGCTTTGGTATTTCGCGGCCCAGTTAGCTCCAAACGTTCCGTAGCTGGCACCGGCGATGCAGCTGACATGGGCCAGACGGGCAGGATCCAGGTAGGCGGCGGCGGCAAGTGCCCACGGGCCCCCTTCCGACCAGCCGGTCACCGCGAAATGCTGGGCACCGAACGATTCGGCCAGGGCCAGGAGGTCATTGGCCCATGACGCGAAGCTGCGGCCAGGCTGAGGGTCAGACCCACCGATGCCAGGCCGATCCACACAGACCAACCTCAGCCCATGGGCCCTTGCAGCCGTAGCGAAGAGATTCGCCTCCAAACGGCTGGAGGGCCCTCCGTGGTTATGGATGACCAACGGTCCAGAGTTGTCGCCGGTTTCCAGATAGGCAAGGGTTCGGCTGCCAACCCGGAGGCTTCCTTCACGTGCCAACTGTACGTCCTCTTTGGAGGTTATCCAGGCCGGCAGCATAACCTGAGCCATTGCCGTTGCAGAAGGGCCTGACAATGCAGGAGCCTTGCGAGGTCGATTGATGTCACGCTTGCGACAGAAACAAACCGGCTGAATAGAGCCGCGAACGATCACCACCGACTCTAATCAAAACATCACAGCATTCTCCGCCCCGATGATTTATGCTGTAGCGATCGTACTCAGGGCTACATGACGCCGGTCTTTTTCTCTGCCTCCTTTCATTCGCCAACTGATTCTTGGCCATGACAACGGCCGCCCCTGGCACTCAAACAGCAAAGACCTGGCGAAACGCAGTCTTCGGCATGGGGCGTTATCGCTCCGTACTCGCGATCACGTTGTTCTCTGTTCTGATGTCAGTCATGATTACTGGAGTAATCATGACTGTGTTTTGGTGGGAGGGAAGGGATGTCCTTCTGAAGTCATTACTGATTGGCGCCATTGTTCCCGGAATCGTTGCGCCTTTAGCAAGCAGTTTCGCTGTCAGGCTCTTACTTGAGCTGGAGGATCTACAAACCCAGCTCTTAGAGATGGTCAACCGCGACCCCCTAACGAAGGTGTACAGTCGACGCTATCTTCTGGACTGCCTCGAGATCGAGCCAGAAAGAACTCTGCACGCTGATGAGCCAATGTCGCTGCTAATTCTTGATGTTGATAATTTCAAGTCAGTCAACGATTGCCATGGGCACATCAATGGAGATATCGTCCTGAAGAAGATTGCTCAAGTTTGTGAATCCACCCTCCGCCCCCATGATGTCATTGCACGTTTCGGTGGCGAAGAGTTTGTCGTCCTTCTTCCGAACACACCCTTGCCAGAGGCGTGCACTGTCGCTGAACGGATTCGAGAGAGCGTGGCCAATTCCACCATTGAACTGACCTCTGGAGAATTAATTCGCAGCACGGTCAGCATTGGCATCAGCCCATTTATCCCACCAGACCCAAAGTGCATCAACCTGCTGTCAAGAGCAGACAAGGGATTATACAAGGCAAAAGAAAACGGTCGCAATCAGTGGGCGATCGCAGACTAGCGCCTCCACTCAACAGCGAGCATTAGTCAAGCGATTCAGTTGTGCATAAGCGTGGTTCACTTGACTTCTGTCAAGCGTGGCAGCTTCCATGTCCCCTTAAGGACTGGATCCTTAGGGCCATACAAGCGCGCCACAAAGAAGAAGGGACCAGCTGGCGCAGTCAACCAATTCGAGGCTTTGTCCGCTCCTGGATTCTCGCTCTGGATATAGATCTCCAGGGATCCATCAGGTCCAAGCTTCAGGCCGGATGTGCGATCACCGATCGAATAGCGTTGGATGGGATTCTCCACAAGCAGGCGTTCCGGCAGCTTGTACATCGTCACCGACCAGAACTCCGTCACCGGTGGCAGCTGGCCCGGTTCGAATCGCAGCACCCATCGCTTGCGCCCATCAAGCACCTGGCCGTCGGGGCCGGTCTGCTGGGTGGCATAGAAGGCCTCTTCACTGCTGTTGCCATAGATCCCCAGCATCGCTCCCATCGAGCGGAAGGTGAGGTAATCAGACCCCAGTTGCTGTCTGCTGCCGAAGAATCCCTGGGAGCTGGTCTGTTGTTGGGCCTTGGCCTTGAGCTCCTGGCTGGCCTCGGCCACCCCTTCCTCCAGGGCGGTGCGGAGCTTCGGGTCCAGCTTGGCCGGATCAAAGGGCAGGCCGGGGCCGATGCCGATGCGGGCGAACCGGGCACGCATCGGCAGCTCCGATGGCACGGCGGGCATGAACGGCAACAGGGCGTTGAGGTAGGTGATGAAGCCGATCCCCTCGGCTTTGGAGGCATCCCAGGCGGGCCAGGCCACCGCTGGGGCAGGCGTTGGCGCCGGTTGGCCTGTGAAGCGCGACAGGGGCGTGAACACGTATTGGCCCTGGATCGCCTTCAGGGCGGGGATGTCATCGGGCCCGTTCAACTGGGTGCGGGTGAGGGTGCCGACGAAGTCGGTTTCGGCGCGGAACACCTTGGTGATGCCCTTCGGCACCGTGCCCTTCCAGCGGGGTCCCGCGAACAGATAGGTGCCGGCCCCGCGGCCGGTGGAACGCACGCCGGTGTAGGCGAAGTTGTGGGTGTAAAGGTCAAACCACTGGTTGACGTAGTAGCGGGGTGCCGGCACCGCGGGCAGCGACAGCACGATCGGCTCGGTTCGCAGATCCAGCCAGGCCCAGGAGTAGGGCGTGTCGTTGTTGGGGGTGACGATGTCCTTGTCGGCCGGGGTGGCGGAGCGGCTGTAGTGGCGGAAGCGGTCGAAGCCACCCACGTAGCCCGGGAACGCCTTGTTCTGGGTCTGGTTCCAGAGGGTCTGGTAGCCCTGCAGGGGGGCATAGGCGTAGAGCCAGGCCTCCTTGGCGATGGCGCGGGCTTCGGCGGGGCTGGGCGCTTTGGCCTGGCTCGCTGAGCTGGCGACTGGTGCCGAACCCGGTGTCGCGGCCAGGGAACCCAGGGGAGTCAGCGGCAGAGCGGCGATGAGGGCGGCGATCAAGGCGGCCGCTGGTCGGCTGGGGGTCGGGACCATCGTGTTGGCTGTGAAGGACGTGGGTACGGAGGGCGGCTGTCAGGCGGAGGGTTGCCTCAGGGCTTGAGCGCTTCGATGTCGTTCAGCTGCCAGGCCTTGCTGAAGTAGGCCTCGGTGGGGCCGTAGAAGCGGAAGTAGGCGAACCAGCCCTTGCCCGGGGTGGTCTTGATCCAGTTGGCGGCACCGGCGGGCCGCACCGGGCCAAAGGTCACATCCACCGAGCCATCGGCGTTGGTGACCAGATCCGGCTTGCGGGAGCTGAGGTCAGCGGCACCCTGGTCGGTGATGAGCGGGCCGCGGCTGAGGTTGTCGTAGAGGGTGATCGACCAGAACTGCTTCACCGGCGCGCCCGACGGCACGCGCATCCGGTAGGTGCGGCCGCCATCGAGCCAGCGGCCCTTGGCATCTTTGGAGGCCTCCAGGTACACCTGGCCAAAGCCAACGATCCGCCCCTGCATCCCCGCCGACATGCCGATCGCCTCGTAGAACCAGGAGCTGCGCTCGTCGAGCTGCACCCGGCGCCGGTCGGGGGTTTCCTGGTCGAGGTCGAACAGCACCGCGTACTCCCAGTGCTTGCCGGGGTACACCGTGGCGCCGGGGATTCGCTTGTCGTAGGCGATGGTGCGGGCCATCAGATCGCCCACCCGGGCGGCCTCCGTGAGCACCTTGGCCTGGCGGGCATCCGGTTGGAAGGGCTGGCCAGGGGTGATCCCCAGAGGAGCGAGCATCCCGAACAGCATGCGGTCGCGGGGGGCCACCGGCTCGTTGGCATAGAGCTCGCTCAGCAGCCGCCAGTAATTGAGGTCGGCGGGCTGGGCCGACTGCCAGGGGCGACCAGCCACCGGGACATAGGCGTTCGTGGGCGGGTTGTCCCGCTGGTTCCAGCCGTAGAGCCGGTGGCGGCGCACGGTGGCTTCGGCCACGGCCTTGTCGGGATCAAGGCCTCGGGTGCCGAACCAGATCTGGTTGCTGGGGGAACGCACCAGTCGGTAACCGGGGGCCACCGGCTCGGGGCTGCCGGGGGGCAGGATCAGATACTTGCCACCGGCGCCCTTGTCGGGTCCCGTCTGGCCCATGTCGGTGATCGGCTGTTGCCAGATGTCCATCACCCCGCCGGCGGTGAGCCCGGCGGGCACCTCGATCACCAACGGGCCCTGCTTGGCCAGATCCCAGAAGCTGAAGGCGTAGAGGGTGGTGATGTTGGGGGTGAGCATCCCCGCCTTGTCCTTCAGGGTCTGGTAGAGCACCACATCGCCGTTGCGGGCGCCGAAGGTTTTGGCCTGGGCGTCGTAGAGCGCCTTGAAGCCCACGGCCGGCAGGGCCCAGAGGTAAGCCTGGGTGGCGCGCTGGAAGTCGAGCTCGTCGTAGAGCCTGGCAGCGGTGGCCTTGGTGGGGTAGCCGTTCTCCAGTTGAAGAACCCCAAGCCTTGTCTGTTGGACATCAGCTGCTGCGGGCTGCTTAGCCTGCACGCCACTGAAGAAGCTGATACCGGCCAGGGAGGCGATCAACAGCTTCCGAAAGAGGTTGAGCTTCACGGAGTTATGTCAGCAATCAACCCTAGCCGCT
The DNA here is from genome assembly GCF_002252675.1 of Synechococcus sp. BO 8801. Classification (GTDB taxonomy): domain Bacteria; phylum Cyanobacteriota; class Cyanobacteriia; order PCC-6307; family Cyanobiaceae; genus Cyanobium. The sequence goes on from NZ_NQKY01000023.1 coordinate 34,663, forward strand.
CGTTCAGCTACGGCCCAGCCAACCCCGCTGCAGCGCTGGGTTGGGCGTCAGACTGGAGCCACAAGATGACGTCATCGGCGTTGCGATCAGGAGGAAACACCGGATAGAACACTTTCCGAATCTTGCCGTCCTCGGCGATGAGCGTGAGCCGCTTGAACAGCTCCATGCCCGCGACGGAGAAAGTCGGCAGCCGCAGCGCACCCTTCAGAAGGAGCGCACTGTCGCTCAACAGTAGGAAGGGGAGATGCAGACGCTCCCGGGCCTCACGCTGATACTCGGTTGTCTGAGCACTCAATCCGAAGACTCCCGTTTCAAGCTCCTTGAGTTCGCCATAGTGGTCTCGAAAGCTACAGGACTGGGGGGTGCAACCTCGCGCACCGGGGATGCCATTCCATCCATCCGGCAAGGGCACATCGGGGCGCCCGGTCATCGGATAGACGTAGATGACAAAACGGCCCTTCAACTCGCCCAGGTTGACGGCACCGCCGTCCGTGGCATGGAGCACGACACTCGGTAGAACGGACCCTTCAAGGTGCGCTGCCGCACCATCATCAACCGGGCGGGGCAAGTCGGATGGTAGCTGGGACAGATTGGTACTCATGCAACCTCATCTAGATGAGACGCCCAACATTCGGGATCACCTGGCCAAAAAGAGTTGAGATAAAGCCTGTACCAAAGCCACATTGTCATATGGGTGGCGGATCAGGTGGATGGCGCTGTTAGGCGACATGGCTCTACTGGTACACCATGCCGTTGTACTTCAACCAACCCGAGACGTGCTGGCCATCCGGGTCATGGTGTGTCCAGTGGATGACGCCGCCCTCAGCATTCCATTCATATTGACCATAGAACGCAACTCGGTCGCCACTCCTCAATGCTTCGATACGGGGAGCAATGTCAATGTTATGGGCGATAAGCAGGGTCTGACCAGATGCAAGTCGGAGGATAAAGCGCTGATGGCGGCTGCCGTCATCGTCGTCGGGCAAAACTCTATCGACCACACCTTCGCCACCCACCTGAACGCCGCTTTGTTGGGCTTGGTACGCGTTAGCGATTACCTTGTCGGCCGCAGAAGAGTAACTCGTAAGCGACAGGATGGGGCCGATCGGAATGATCCGATAATTGATCGATGCCAGCCCTAGCAGGATGAGCACAACAGCCGTGATAGGAAGAGCCGCAGAGAAACTCTCCCTCTTTACTGGCTGTCGTTGTGCGTGGTTCTGATACCGCACCTCCTTTGCACGTAACCGCCCCTGCTCGTCATGACCGACCACGTAGGTGAGAAGATCATTGAGACTGGGACGCCGATTTCTTTGCTGGAACTGGCTGATGTGGACGAAGATACGTGGACCTCTGGATAACGGCGTGATAAACCCATAGCCCTTGGCGTCATTCCACTGTGTAAGCCGGCCCTGTTGATCCATCAGATTTCTGTACGCCTAACGCTTGCCATCACCTGGCCGCCGAGAGCAAGCAAGTTGAAAAAGAGCATCAGGGGGCGGCTCAGGTGTATGGCATTGTTAGCCGATTTCCAGCCTGCATCACAGATCACCTGGTTCGAGACCAGTGTGCTTAGCGATTCGAGCCAACATCCTAGGGCCAATCTCTTCGCCATCATGGAACGCAAAGACATAGTCCGGATAGTCTGCATGTTCAAGCGTCTTGTGCGATCCTGTCTGACGCTTAACTCTCCACCCAATGGTCTGCAAGGCTGCCAATACTTTCTTGGCTTTGGCTGACGGCCAACTACTCATGCAGAGAGTGGAATTGAAAACTGGATGCTGACTGGCTCGGCTTCACCATTCTCAAGTTGATCAGCGATAACACGCAGGGCTAGGACTTCAGCCTTTGACATTGCGTCAGCAGATGAACTTCCGTATGCAAGAACTCCAGGCAGCTCCGGCACCTCGGCGATCCAACGACCGTCTACTTCTTGTTCGCACTCCAAAGTGAAATTCATGCTTAGCTCCCTATTGATGCAACTGTAGCAACATCACATGCCAGGGCGTATCCTGTACCTCCGCTCAGCTAGGCGCCTTTTCCAGAGATTCGGCTAACGCTCGCCATCACCTGACCGCAAGGAGACAGTGGGGTTTGCAGGGCTCACTTGGAGGCGGCTCAGGTGAATGGCGGTGTTAGCTGACCAGTGCCTTTGCCTGGGGGGCTGGCGCACCACGAAGTAGGCCTTCCACACTTAAATCCTCATCGACAGCTGGCCAGTGAATTCCGTAGCCAGCCCCAGCAATCTCCCAGTTGTCACGCTCCTGAGATGTTGCATGCAGAAGCCTTGGGAACCAGGCCAATGGCACCGAGATAGAACGACCATCAGCCAGGTCGACGATCAGCCTGTCTTCTGTCAACGCAACGTCAGTGACCTGCTCACCAGGGTTAGCCATGAAACTCCTCCCATGCTTTCAGAAGGATAGCTCTGTTCAAGCTGACCAGCCGTTCAATTTCACGCAGATCTCTGGCGCTGAAACCAAGGCTCGAGGACAGTGCAACAGGAACAAGCCAGACCTTGCAAAGAAGCCTTATCTCTGTCGACATGAACATGGGGAGGCTCGTTTGGCTCGTGACTGTAGAAGTAGACCCTATAAGGACCGCTTCTGAGGATTGTCGGCATCCGAAAGCGCCACCATCACATCAACGATACCGACCTCGGCCTTCCTGTGCAGCTAACGCTCAAGATCAGCGGCGGGCAGGAGCTCAAGCAACTTATCAAGCATTTTTGGCTCCGTCCGCTGGATCTTGATGTTAGCCGGTGGATTAGGCATGGTGTACTTCACGATGGCAGTTGGGACATAGAGCTCCAGCATTATCGACGATGTCAGGTCCACCATCGCTGAGTGGCTTCCAATGATGAACTTCAAGATATGGTGAGCCGTCAGAACGACGCGTAAATGGTGCATTGGCTTTGCATCGTTCGCAGTTGCCATTGGCACGCAGGAGGACAGCAGCAATGACATCCGCATTCCTGCGATAACCAATTGAGATGATCTGTACTCTCTCGGCATATCTCTGAGCTTTTTGCAACCGGCGTGCTCGCTCGCTATCTGGTAGGTTCAGCGAATCTGCAATCTGACTTGTGAGGCACGAATCAATATGGCTTCGAGTCTCTATAGGCAGAGAGAGAAGGTCGTCGAAACAATTAACTTCGCTCCATCCTCCCGGCCTCGTTCGCTTCTTTAGAGGCAATCCATCGCTTCTTTTAGTGAGAAGACCTGTAGAATAGACGGTTTCAAGCCTCTTAAGGTTTTGAATTATTATAATGTTTATGGCTTGTGCTGCGCCCTCTTGAGCGCCATCAAACAAGTCAAGCTCGTCTTGTTGCCATTCGAGTAGATGCTTCCTGATCTCGACACTTTGGTGGCCCAAGAGTTCCCGTTTGTCCTTCCAGCCGACTATCTCTGCTGTATAGCAGATGCTCGATAGGTTGGCAGTTGTTGACGCATAGAGCCGAATTGGGTTACTTGTTGATGGATCTTCTCGCCTCAGCAGCGCGATAACCTGTCCTTTATGAGGCTGGAGATACGAAAAGCCACCTCCACGAACTTCTTGTGCAGATAGTATCTCCAGCAGAACTGACTCATAAATCCCATTAATGAATAAAGCTGATGTCATGTGATTCCGGCTAACGCCAATTAGACGGTTTCCGATAACCACCCAATTCCGGCCCCACCCTTCCGTGAACCACGCCGAGGCTTCGAACCGACTTCCGCCAAAACCATTGCAGTGCAGGACTTACCTGCCTCGGGCCCACCAACGCTAACCGTGGTTCACGGGTCCAATATCCACATGTTCCGGCCGATACAGATCCCATTCCAGAGCCTTGGCCGATTCTCAACCAAGAACCACGGCAAAGCCAAGCGACCTTCCTTGCTTGCCCCCCTTCAGCTGTGCTCCCTCAGGAAGCCAATCGTTCCCTCAAGCTCCTCAGCGAAGCGGTCGATCTCTTCGGGAGTGGTGGTGAAGCCCAGGCTGGCGCGGGCGGAACTGGACAGGCCGTAGTGGCGGTGCAGGGGCTGGGTGCAGTGGTGGCCGCTGCGGATGCAGATGCCGGCGGAATCCAGCAGGGCGGCGATGTCGTTGGCGTGCAGCCCGTCCACGCTGAACGCCGCCAACGCGGCCCGGTCGGGTTGTTGGTCCGGCGTGGGCCCCAGGATCCGCACCCCGTCGATGGCCTGCAGCCGGTCGAACAGGCGCCGGGTGAGCTGCTGCTCCCAGGCGTGGATGCGCTCCATGCCCAGGTTCTGCAGGTAATCCAGGGCGGCGCCCATGCCGATCGCCTCACCGATGGCCGGGGTGCCGGCTTCGAACTTGTGGGGCAGATCGGCCCAGGTGCTGTGGTCCAGGTACACGTCGTGGATCATCTCGCCGCCGCCCAGGAACGGCGGCATCGCCTCCAGCAGCGCTTCGCGGGCCCAGAGGAAGCCCATGCCCGTCGGCCCGCACAGCTTGTGGGACGAACCCACCAGGAAATCGGCCCCCAGGGCCGCCACGTCCACCGGCTTGTGGGGCAGGCTCTGGCAGGCATCCACCAGCAGCAGGGCGCCGGCCCCGTGGGCTAGGGCGGCCACCGCCTCGATCGGGTTGAGGCAGCCCAGGGTGTTGCTCACGTGCACCAGGCTCACCAGCTTGGTGCGCTCGCTGATCTTGGCCTTGAGGTCCTCCAGATCCAGCTCGCCGCTCTCGGTGACGCCCGCATGGCGCAGCACGCAACCCGTGCGGGCCGCCAGCAGCTGCCAGGGCACCAGGTTGCTGTGGTGCTCCATCACCGACAGCAGCACCTCATCGCCCTCCCGCAGGTTGGCGTCACCCCAGGTGCGGGCCACCAGGTTGATCGCCTCGCTGGCGTTGCGGGTGAACACGATCTCCCGGGCGCTGGCGGCACCGATGAAGCTGGCCACCTTGCCCCGGGCCGCCTCGAAATGGTCGGTGGCGCGGGCGCTCAGCTGGTGGGCGCCCCGGTGCACATTGGCGTTGTCGAGGCTGTAGTACTGCTGCAGCGCCTCCAGCACCTGGCGCGGCTTCTGGCTGGTGGCGGCGTAATCCAGGTAGATCAGCGGCTGCCCCAGGCAGGCCGTCTGGGCCAGCAGGGGGAAATCGGGGCGCGTCTGCACCGCCAGGTCGGCCACCACCGGCGTACCCGCCAGCGGCGCCGCCGCGACCATCGGCGAGTTGGTGGAGGTCGGTGTCATCGTCCCTGCTCCCCCAGCAAGCTGGCCAGAGGCTGCCACGGCCGGGCGGCCTCCGGGAGTTCCTGCAGCACCTCCTCGCAGAAGCCGCGCAACAGCAGCCGGGCCGCCTGGTCGGCGGCGATGCCGCGGCTCTGCAGGTAGAAGAGTTCGTCCTGCTCCAGCCGGCTCACGGTGGCGCCGTGGGCGCAGCGCACGTCGTCGGCGACGATCTCCAGCTCGGGCTTGGTATCGATCCGGGCCCGGTCGGAGAGCAGCAGGTTGCGGCTCAGCTGGGCCGCATCGGTGCGCTGGGCTGCACGGGGCACCTGCACGGCCCCGTTGAACACGCTGCGGCCCTGGCCGTCGGCCACCGCCTTGTGCAGCTGCTCCAGCCGCCCGTCCGGACCTTCGAACACCATCTGGCTGTGGGTGTCGCTGATCTGGCGGCCATCCGCCAGCTGCAGCGCCTTGAGGGCGCTGTGGGCCGCCCCCTCGCGCTGCACCAGACGCGGCTCCAGCCGTCCCAGGGCCCAGCCGCCGTGGGCGCTCACGCCGCTGTAGCGGCTGCCCGTGGCCTGCTCCACCGCGACGGTGGCCAGCAGGCAGCCCGTTTCGGCGCCGGGCGCCAGCAGGCCGTGGCGCAGCTCGGCGCCCTCACCCAGCCGGGCCTCCAGCACGAAGCTGGTGAGGTTGGCGCCGCCGCTGCGGTGCACCTGCAGCACCTCCAGAGAAGCCTCGGGTTCCAGCACCAGCAGCAGCCGCAGGGGCAGGATCCCCTCGCCATCGCCGGCGTCACTCACCAGCTCAAGAGTGGTGGCAACCGGGCCACGCACCCGCAGGGCCAGCACGTTGCGGGCCGTGGCGCCGTTGAGCAGCACCGGCCACAGCTCGGCGCTGCCGGTGGCGGCGAGCACCTGACCCAGGGTCGCGTTCAGTTCGTCGCCGCCGATGGGCTCCAGGCCCGCCGGCAGAGAGATCCCGGCCAGGGGATCGCTGTGACCATCCAGGTTCAGCCGCAGGCTGCCGGCACCCACCTCGGGCTGCGCCGCCGGGACGGGACTCAGCAGGGTGGGGCTCAGGGCGGTGAGGGGCGCCAGGTCGGTGAAGCGCCAGGCCTCCACGCGGCGCGAGGGCAGCGGGGTCTGCGCCAGGGCCTGGGCCGCCCGCGAGCGGCTGGGCGCCAGGGCATCGGCGCCAGCGGAAGCTACGCCGGTGGCGTTCGCCAGCAGGGCGGCGATCCAGCTGCCCGGGGCGGCGCCGGCGGCGGCGGTGGGGGTGGAGAGCGAAGCGGCCACCATCTCAGCCCACCTCCGCCGGTGTGCGCTCCAGGGCCGCCAGTTCGGCGTCGACCCAGTCGTAGCCGCGTTCCTCCAGCTCCAGGGCCAGCTCCTTGCCGCCGGTGCGCAGGATCCGGCCCGCCGCCATCACGTGCACGTAATCAGGGGTGATCACATCCAGCAGCCGCTGGTAGTGGGTGATCAGCAGGGTGGCGTTGTCGGGGCCGGCCAGGTGATTCACACCACCGGCCACGATGCGCAGGGCATCGATGTCGAGGCCGGAATCGGTCTCGTCGAGCACCGCCACCAGGGGGTCAAGCAGGGCCATCTGCAGGATCTCGTTGCGCTTCTTCTCGCCGCCGGAGAAGCCCTCGTTGACGCTGCGCTCCAGGAAGGCCGGATCCATCTGCACCACCTGCAGCCGTTCGCGCACCAGGTCCTCGAAGGCGAAGGTGTCGAGCTCCTCCTCCCCCTTGCCGGCGCGGCGGGCGTTGGTGGCCACCCGCAGGAACTCCAGGTTGCTCACCCCGGGGATCTCCACCGGGTACTGGAAGCCGAGGAACAGGCCGGCCCGGGCCCGCAGTTCGGGCTCCAGGCTGAGCAGGTCTTCGCCCTTGTAGAGCACGGTGCCACCGGTGACGGTGTAGGCCGGGTGGCCCGCCAGCACCTTGGACAGCGTGCTCTTGCCGCTGCCGTTGCGGCCCATCACCGCGTGGATCTCACCGGCGCGGATCGTCAGGGACACCCCCTTGAGGATCGGCTGGTCCTCCACGCGGGCCGTGAGATCACGGATCTCGAGCAGTACGGGAGCGTCGGGGCGGATCACGGCGGGGGAGAAAAGGGCAGGAAAGGGACGGGGGAAGAAGCGTTGGGGCGGCCAGGGTGGCCGTGGGCCGGGATCAGCCGACCGAACCCTCGAGCTTGAGGGCCAGGAGCTTGTCGGCCTCGGCGGCGAACTCCATCGGCAGCTGGTTGAACACATCGCGGCAGAAGCCGCTCACCATCATCGACACCGCCTCCTCGAAGGCGATGCCCCGGCTCTGCAGATAGAAGAGCTGGTCGGCCGAGATGCGGCAGGTGCTGGCCTCGTGCTCGATGCGGGCATCCGGCTGCTGGGAGCGGATGTACGGGTAGGTGTTGGCGGCGGCCTGGTCGCCGATCAGCATCGAATCGCACTGGCTGTAGTTGCGGGCGCCCACGGCCTTGGGGCCCAGCTGCACCAGCCCCCGGTAGCTGTTGGAGGAGTGGCCGGCGCTGATCCCCTTGCTCACGATCGTGGAGCGGGTGCGGGGACCCACGTGGATCATCTTGGTGCCGGTGTCGGCCTGCTGGCGGTTGTTGGTGAGGGCCACCGAGTAGAACTCACCCACCGAATCGGCCCCCTGCAGCACGCAGCTGGGGTACTTCCAGGTGATCGCCGAGCCGGTTTCCACCTGGGTCCAGCTGATGTGGCTGCGATCGCCCCGGCACTGGCCCCGCTTGGTGACGAAGTTGTAGATGCCGCCCTTGCCGTTCTCATCCCCCGCGTACCAGTTCTGGACGGTGGAGTACTTGATCGAGGCGTCATCGAGGGCCACCAGTTCCACCACCGCCGCATGCAGCTGGTTGGTGTCGAACATCGGCGCCGTGCAGCCCTCCAGGTAGCTCACCGAAGCCCCCTCCTCGGCCACGATCAAGGTGCGCTCGAACTGGCCGGTGTCGCCGGAGTTGATGCGGAAGTAGGTGGAGAGCTCCATCGGGCATTCCACTCCCTTCGGGATGAACACGAAGGAGCCGTCGCTGAACACCGCCGAGTTGAGGGCGGCGAAGTAGTTGTCGTTGCCGGGCACCACCGTGCCCAGGTACTTCTCGATCAGGTCGGGGTGGTCCTTCACCGCCTCGCTGATCGAGCAGAAGATCACGCCGTGCTCGGCCAGCTTCTCCCGGTAGGTGGTGGCGATCGAAACGCTGTCGAACACCGCATCCACCGCCACGTTGGAGAGGCGCTTCTGCTCACTCAGGGGGATGCCGAGCTTGTCGAAGGTTTCCAGCAGCTTGGGGTCCACCTCATCAAGGCTGGCCTTCTTCTCCTGCTGCTTGGGGGCCGCGTAATAGATGATCTCCTGGTAGTCGATCGGCGGATGACCCAGGGTGGCCCAGTCGGGCTCCTCCATCTGCAGCCACTGACGGTACGAGCGCAGGCGGAAGTCGAGCAGGAAGGCCGGCTCGTTCTTCTTGGCGGAGATCAGCCGCACCACGTCTTCACTGAGCCCCTTGGCGATCTTCTCGGTTTCGATGTCGGTGACGAAGCCGTACTTGTACGGCTGGCTCACCAGATCGCCGACGGTTGCGCTGCTCGCCATGGGGATAAGGGGCCGGTTCAGCCGGCGGTGAGGGACTGGACGTCTTCGAGACTGATGGTCTGCTGCTCGCCCCGGAAGGGGTTGTCTTCGGTGAGGAAAAGCATGCAGTGGCACTCCTTGCGCTCCCGCATCGGCACGCAGGGGCAGTTCCAGAACGCCTGGGCCACCTCGGCCTCCTTGTCTTCGTAGTGGCGGCAGGGGCAGAGGGCGCCACCCAGCTCGTCCTTGTGCCGGGCCAGACCCTCGAGCACCACGGCGGTGACCCCCGGATCGCTGCAGAAGTAGGTGCCGGTGCGCTGGGCGTAGGTTTCCGCGAAACGGCGGATCACCTCCAGGCTTTCGGCACCGGCTGCAGGGGTCGTCGTGGTGGAGGCGTCGGTCATGGGCAGAGCGTCGGGTTGCGCGCACCGGTGGATCGAATAACGAAACACTTTGGTTTCGTTACTGCGGGAGCCTAAGGCACAGGCGTGGTCCGTTGACGGCGTGGAAAGGTCATTGTGACGCCCCGGCGGCCACCACGGGCCAGCCCCCATTCCCCCGATGTGCGTGGCATGGTGTTTTGGTCACACCCCCGTCATGAGCGCCCCCGCCCAGTCCCGCGGCCTTCCGGCCGCTCCCGCCGAGGGAAGCCATCCCACCCGGGAGGCAGCCCTCTCGATGCTGCTGCGGGAAGGTGAGGCGACGGCCGGCCAGCTGGCGGCCGCCCTCGGGGTGTCGGTCCAGGTGATGCGCCGCCACCTCCGCAGCCTCGAGGACGACGGCCTGGTCGAGGCCAGCGCCCCCCACGAAGGGCCCGGCCGCCCCAGCAACGTCTGGCACCTCACCGCCCAGGGCCAGGGCCACTTCCCCGACGGCAGCGAGACCTTCGCCCTCGGCCTGCTCCACACCCTCACCGAAAGCCTGCCGGCGGACACCCTGGAGCTGGTGCTGCGCCAGCAGGCCGAGGAGAAGGCCGCCGAGTACCGCCGCCAGATCGGCAGCGGCCCCCTGGGCCGGCGGATCGAGCGCCTGGTGGAGCTGCGCCGCAAGGAGGGCTACGTGGCCGAATGCCGCCCCGATGACGACACCGCCGCCGATAACGCCGATGGTCCCGCCTGGGTGATCAGCGAATTCCACTGCTCGGTGATGCGCATCGCCGAGCAGTACCCGGTGGTCTGCGACCAGGAGCTGCGCCTGATCCGCCACACCTTCCCCGACTGCGACGTAGAGCGCGTCCACTGGCGGCTGGAGGGGGGCCACAGCTGCGGCTTCCGCATCGCCCCCGTCACCGCAAGCCCCGTGGCCGTCGGCCCCACCCCGGCCCCCTGAGCCGTGCTCAGCCCTGACGAGCTGCAGGAGCTGGAGGCCACCCTGCTCCCCACCCTGGAGCGCCACCACCTGCGGCTCCTGGCCCATGGACTGCGCACCCTGCAGTCCATCGCCGGGCAGCGGGCCGGTGCGCTCCCGCCCGAGGAGGCGGTGGCGGCCTGGGCCGCTTCCCAGCCGCTGATCGCCGCCGATGCCGGCTTCGAGCAGGCCTTCCTCACCCAGATGGGCCACGTGGCCGCCCAGCTGGGAGCCATCGCCACCGCCGCCGGCCGGGAACCCCTCGCCCTCGACCTGGCCGACCTGATCCACTGGGCCACCGGCGAGGCCGACCGGCGCCTCAGGCCCCCGGCAGCCCCACCAGACCCGCCACCAGGCTGACCCCGGCCAGGGCGGCGGCGGCCGCCAGCACCCCCCGCCAGCCGGGCCGGTCCCCCTCCAGGGCCGCCAGGGGCAGGGCCATCACCGGCGCCGTCGACAGCAGGGCCACGGCGAGGCCCCCCGGCAGCCCCGCCAGGGCGGTCTGCTGCAGGGCGATGCCGGCGCTGGTGCCCAGCAGGGTGGCGGCGAGCGCCAGGGGCCAGCGGCGCCCGGCCGGCCGGGGCCCCTGCACGGCCCGCGGCAGCCCCACCAGCAACGGCAGCATCACCAGCGCCGCCGCCGCCAGCCGCAGGGTGGGCCAGCAGCCCCGCCCGCGCCAGCAGCGCCCCGCCGCTGCCGCAGGCCAGGGCCCCGAGCGCCAGGGCCACACCGAGCCCGTCATTGCTCGCCAGATCGCCGCCCGCCCCATCACCGCCCGCGGGCAGGGCACCCTTGGGCCCGTCCTGCCGAGGGGCGCCCTGGTGCACCACCAGCAGCACCGCCAGGGTGATCAGAGCGATCCCCAGCCACTGGGCCGGCCGGGGCACTTCCCCCAGCAGCGCCACCCCCGCCAGGCTCGTCACCGCCGGACCGCCGGCATCGATGGTGAGGGTGCGCCGGGTGCCGAGCCGCCGCAGGGCCGCAAAGAACAGCGTGTCCCCCAGGGCGATCCCCAGCACGCCGCTGAGGGCCAGCAGCACCAGTGAGCGCGGCGCCATCTGCCACGGCATCACGATGGCCAGCGGCAGCAGCAGGGCCACCGCCAGCAGGTTCTTGAGCAGGTTCAGCCGGGCGGCCGAGAGGGAGGTGGGCAGCCGGCGCCACAGCAGGCTGGAGAAGGCCCAGCAGAAAGCGGCCGCCAGGGCGGCGGCGACGGGGGCGGCGGCGGCGGGGGCGGCGGACAGGGGGCCGCGGGAGGGTGGGGGAGTTGCGATCATCGCCTGATCGCGCCCATCGCCCGAGGCCCCCGTGAGCGGATCCATCGCCGACGCCATCAGCTTCTTCCGGCTCAGCTGCGGCCGCTGGCGCTCCCAGCGCAGCAGCCACCACCTGCTGCACCGCCGCGCCGAAGCGGGCGGCTCCTTCATTGAAGTGGTGGAGCTGGAGGCGGCCGATCCGCGCCTGGAGGCGATCGCCGTCCTGCACGGCCAGGATCCCGCCGGCCTGGTGGGGGGCTGCCGGGTGCGCTGGAGCGGCTCGATGGCCTGGGACAAGGCCGGCGAGGCCCACGAGGGCGAGAGCGTCTTCGGCCTGATCCCCACCGATGAACGGGGCCGCAGCGGCCTGCTGCTGCGCGACCGCGGCTACGCCGAAACGGCGCCGGTGGCCGGCCACTTCGCCATGGACGACCGGGACGGCCTGCTGCTCACCACCAGCTACGAGACGATGAACAGCCTGGAGCGCTTCAGCTTCGCCGGGCCGGACGTGCGCCTGCGCACCAGCACCGTCGAGGGGCTCTCCAACACCGCCTCCTTCTGCGTCGAGACCCGCATCCCCGACGGGGCGGACTCCGCGGCCGGCGCCAGCGCCGACGCAACGGGCACCCCGGCGAGCCCCGAAACCGCCTGCCTGTCAGCCCTGGGCTGGTGACGGGGCGCGCGTTGGTGTTGTGTCGCCAACGTTACGGACTGTGAGCCCTGCCCTCCCGGGCCCGGGGCCGCCGGGGCCCTACTTCTACGATCCCCAACGACGGATGCCGGACCACGCGTGGCTCTTCCACTCCTCAAGTACGCCCCCACTTCCCAGAACTCGCGCGTCGCGCCGTTCCGGGTGGGTTCCGACGAGGACCCCAAGGCCGTGTCCATGGACAAGGCCATGGACCGGGAAGATCAGAATTTCGTGATCGAAGCGGCCTACCGCCAGATCTTCTTCCATGCCTTCAAGGTCGACCGCGACCGCACCCTTGAGTGCCAGCTGCGGGACGGCCAGATCACGGTGCGGGACTTCATCCGCTCCCTCTGCCTGTCGGACACCTTCAACCGCAGCTTCTACAACCTCAACAGCAACTACCGGGTGGCCCGCCACCTGGTCGAGAAGCTGCTGGGTCGCCCGGTCCACGGCAAGGCCGAGGAGATCGCCTGGTCCGCCGTGATCATGACCAAAGGGGTCAAGGGCGCGGTGGACGCCATCCTCGACTCCAAGGAGTACCTGGACGCCTTCGGTTACGACACCGTCCCCTACCACCGCAACCGCGTGGTGGGCTCCCGCGAAGTGGGTGAGACCCCCTTCAACATCACCTCCCCCCGCTACGAGTCCTACTACCGGGGCATCCTGGGCTTCCCCCAGATCGTCTACACCGGCAAGTCCCGCAGCTTCCCCGAGCGCGCCCAGCAGCGCCGCGGCGGCTTCCCGCAGGACTACCTGCCCTGGGTCCGCACCCTGCCCGCCCTGCGCGGAGTCGGCAGCGCCGCCGCCGGCAACACCGGCATGGATTACCTCTCCAAGGTTCCCTACCGCAGCATCGGCCGCTGAGTTCGGCCGTCGTCGGCCGGTCACCCACCGGCCCCTGAGTTCACCCTGGCCCTGCAGCGTCATTGCTGCAGGGCCTTTTTCGTGTCCCCGTCCGGGGAGAGGGGGGTCGGGCGCGCCCCAGGCCGTCAGTGGATGCTGACCCCGGCCGGCCGCTTCCGCCCAAAGCCGGAAAGGTCCTCCAGACTGATCCCAAACGAATTCTGATGTTGTGAGCCAGAAGACGCTGACCTCCCTGGCGATGATGACGCTGCGCCAGCTGCGGCAGATCGCCAGTGACCTCGGCGTGTCGCTCTACAGCCGCAAGTCGAAGGAGGAGCTGGTGGAGGCCATCAGCACCCGCCAGGTGGAGGAGGGTGAGGGGCGCAGCCTGGAGCGCATCGAGGCCGAGATGGCCCCGGCGCCGCGGCCGGCCGCCGAGACCCGCGTCGTCTTCCTGCCCCGCGATCCCCAGTGGGCCTACGTCTTCTGGGACATCTCCGAGGACGACCGCAGTGACGCCCTCCATG
>NZ_NQKY01000024.1 GCF_002252675.1 Synechococcus sp. BO 8801
CGCGCGGCTGGCCGACGGCGCCAGTGCTCCCAGGAGAAGCGGCCCCGCTCGACGGCCTCCCGCACCCGGGCCAGCTGGTCGAGGGCGGCGGCCACCCCCTCCGCCGTGGCCGGCAGCCCCAGGCTGATCCGCTGCACCGGCCGCGCCGCCGTGCCCTTCGGACAGGGCAGGGGGCCGCGCAGACCAAGCCGGTGCTGGCGGATCTCCAGCCGCAGGCAGGTGCCCGAGGCCGCCAGCTGGCGGTTCTGCCGCTGCACCAGTTCTGTCAGATCGGCGGCCGGGGGGATGGTGGGGCGATCGGGGAGCTGAGCCGGAAGCTACCCCTGCCGTCCCGGGGCCGCCAGGGCAGGGGGGGTGACCCGCCGGGCAGCCGCCGGTGGGGAGGCGGGGTTACGCTCTGCCTTTCTGATCGAAGGCATGGCCAGGGTCGGCGTGCTGCTGCTGAACCTCGGCGGTCCGGAGCGGATCGAGGACGTCGGGCCATTCCTCTACAACCTGTTCTCCGATCCGGAGATCATCCGCCTGCCCACGCCGGCGCTGCAGAAACCCCTGGCCTGGCTGATCAGCACCCTGCGCAGCGGCAAGTCGAAGGAGGCCTACCGCTCCATCGGCGGCGGCTCTCCCCTGCGCCGCATCACCGAGCAGCAGGCCCGGGAGCTGCAGAGCCGCCTGCGCCAGGAGGGTGTCGATGCCACCAGCTACGTGGCGATGCGCTACTGGCACCCCTTCACCGAATCGGCGGTGGGCGACATCAAGGCCGACGGCGTGGAGGAGGTGGTGGTGCTGCCGCTCTATCCCCACTTCTCGATCAGCACCAGCGGCTCCAGCTTCCGGGAGCTGCAGCGCCTCCGCCAGGCCGACCCGGCCTTCCGCCGCCTGCCGATCCGCTGCATCCGCAGCTGGTACGACCATCCCGGCTACATCAATGCCATGGCCGGGCTGATCGCCCGGGAGATCGGCAACTGCGAGACACCGGCGTCGGCCCACATCTTCTTCAGTGCCCACGGGGTGCCCAAGAGCTACGTGGAGGAGGCCGGCGACCCCTATCAGAAGGAGATCGAAGCCTGCGCCGCGCTGGTGATGGAGCGCCTCGAACAGCTGCTGGGCCATCCCAACCCCTCCACCCTCGCCTACCAGAGCCGGGTGGGGCCGGTGGAATGGCTCAAGCCCTACACCGAGGATGCCCTGCGGGAACTCGGGGAGCAGGGTGTCCAGGAGCTGGTGGTGGTGCCGATCAGCTTCGTCAGCGAACACATCGAGACCCTCGAGGAGATCGACATCGAGTATCGGGAGATCGCCACCGAGGCCGGCATCAGCCACTTCCGCCGGGTGCCGGCCCTCGACACAGACCCCACCTTCATCCAGGGCCTCGCCGACCTGGTGCACGAAGCCATGGCGGGCCCGGAGGTGAACCTCGACATGGCGGCCCAGCTGCCCAAGAAGGTGAAGCTCTACCCCCAGGACAAATGGGCCTGGGGCTGGAACAACAGCTCCGAGGTCTGGAATGGTCGCCTGGCGATGGTCGGATTCTCCGCTTTTCTGCTGGAATTGCTCACCGGTCACGGCCCGCTGCATGCCCTTGGACTGCTCTGACCGCCCAAGGCGCACCGGCCTGCGGAGCCGTTCGCTGGTGATCGCCGCCACCCTGGGGCTGAGCAGCCAGACCCTGCCCGCCGAGGCCCGCAACGCCAGCCTCTGGGTCAGGGGGGTGTTTCCGGTGGCGAGCTTCGCCGGCTACACGAGCGGTTTCGGCATGCGCTCCCATCCCCTCAGCGGCGACGTCCGTCCCCACTACGGCATCGACATCGCCGCGCCCCTGGGATCGCCGATCCGCAGCTGGTGGGCCGGAACGGTGAGCGAGGTGATCGTCGACGGTGGCTGCGGCAACGGACTGGTGATCCGCTCGGGCAGCTACGAACACATCTACTGCCACCTCGGAGGCCAGGCCGGCAACGGTGTCTACCGCAGCGGCGGCGTCCTGCTCCGGGAGGGGCAGCGGGTGGCCACCGGCCAGGTGATCGGCCATGTCGGCCTCACGGGCAGCACCACCGGCCCCCACCTCCACTGGGGCATGCGTTACCGGGGCGCCTGGATGGATCCGGCCCGAGTGTTGCGGGCCATGGCGGAGAGCCGCCGTCAGCGCAACCCAAACCCCCTCCAGCGACCTAACCTTGGTGTCTTCCGCTGATGGTTCCGAGACCCCTGCCCGGATGCCTGGCTCCCGGGCCGACCGCTCTCCCATCCTGACGATTTCCTCCCCTTCGCCCGACCCCAGCCGCCGCCGTGACGCTCACGCCCCTTCCCTCCGCCATCGCCGCCGCCGGGACCAGCAGCCCCAGTGCTCCCGCCCCTGAGGCGTCGCAGCCGTCGTCGGCGCCGATGCGGGTGAGCGGGGCCTACGCCCTGATGGATGCCCTGCACCGCCACGGCGTCCGCCACATCTTCGGCTATCCGGGCGGAGCGATCCTGCCCATCTACGACGAGCTCCACAAGGCGGAGGCCCGGGGCTGGCTGAAGCACATCCTGGTGCGCCACGAGCAGGGCGGCACCCACGCCGCCGATGCCTACGCCCGTGCCACCGGCCGGGTGGGCGTCTGCTTCGGCACCTCCGGCCCCGGTGCCACCAACCTGGTCACCGGCATCGCCACGGCCCAGATGGATTCGGTGCCGATGGTGGTCATCACCGGCCAGGTGCCCCGGGCCGCCATCGGCACCGACGCCTTCCAGGAAACCGACATCTTCGGCATCACCCTGCCGATCGTGAAGCACTCCTGGGTGGTGCGCGACCCGGCCGACATCGGCCGCATCGTGGCGGAGGCCTTCCTGATCGCCGCCAGCGGCCGCCCGGGCCCGGTGCTGATCGACGTGCCCAAGGATGTGGGTGCCGAGGAGTTCGACTACACCCCCGTGGCTCCGGGATCGGCGATCCCCTCGGGCTTCAAGCGTTCGCCGGCCCCCAGACCGGAGGCCATCGAGGACGCCCTGACCCTGATCCGCCAGGCCCGGCGCCCCCTGCTCTACGTCGGTGGCGGCGCCATCGCCTCCGACGCCCACGCCGAGGTGCACCAGCTGGCCGAACGCTTCCGGCTGCCGGTCACCACCACCCTTATGGGCAAGGGGGCCTTCGACGAGAACCATCCCCTGGCCGTCGGCATGCTCGGCATGCACGGCACCGCCTACGCCAACTTCGCCGTCACCGAGTGCGACCTGCTGATCGCCGTCGGGGCCCGCTTCGATGACCGGGTCACCGGCCGCCTCGACAGCTTCGCCCCCCGGGCCCAGGTGATCCACATCGACATCGATGCGGCCGAGGTGGGCAAGAACCGGGTTCCCGAGGTGCCGGTCGTCTCCGATGTCAAGCAGGCCCTGGAGGCCCTGCTGCAGGCCTCGGTCGGCGAGGGCTCCAACCGCCGCACCGACGCCTGGCTCGAGCGCATCGACACCTGGAAGCACCACTACCCCCTGGTGATCCCCCAGCCCACCGGCGAGATCGCGCCGCAGGAGGTGGTGATCGCCCTGCGGGAGCTGGCCTCCGAGGCCTTCTTCACCACCGATGTGGGCCAGCACCAGATGTGGGCGGCCCAGTTCCTGCGCAACGGACCCCGGCGCTGGATCAGCAGTGCCGGCCTGGGCACCATGGGCTTCGGCATGCCCGCCGCCATGGGCGTCCAGACCGCCTTCCCCGACGAGACGGTGATCTGTGTGGCCGGTGATGCCAGCATCCTGATGAACATCCAGGAACTGGGCACCCTCAGCCAGTACCAGCTGCCGGTGAAGGTGGTGGTGCTCAACAACGGCTGGCAGGGGATGGTGCGTCAGTGGCAGGAGAGCTTCTACGAAGAGCGCTACTCCAGTTCCGAGATGACCGGCGGCATGCCCGATTTCCCCGCTCTCGCCGAAGCCTTCGGCGTCAAGGGCATCGGCATCACCGACCGGGACCAGCTGCGGTCCGGTCTGGCCGAGGCGCTGGCCCATCCGGGTCCGGTGTTCGTCGATGTGCGCGTGCGCCGCAACGAGAACTGCTACCCGATGGTGCCCCCCGGCGCCAGCAACGCCCAGATGGTGGGCCTGCCCAGCCATCCCGAGCTGGCCATCGACACCATCCGCCAGTGCAATGCCTGCGGCAGCACCACCGCCAGTGCCCACCTGTTCTGTCCCAGTTGCGGCGCCAAACTCTGAACCTCCTCGCGCTCCTGCTGGCCCTGGTGATCGCCTTTCCGGGTGCTGCGGAGGCTGCGGAGGTGTTCCAGGTGCGCAGCGGCACCCTGCTCCAGGTGGGTGATGGCAACCGCAGCTACCCCGTGGAACTGGCCTGCATGGAACTGGCGCCAGGCCAGGAAACCGAGGCGATCAGCTGGCTGCGGCAGGCCCTGCCCCGCCGCACCAGGGTGAATCTGCGCCCCATGGGCCAGCGGGACGGCACCCTGCTGGCCAGGGTGAGCCTGCTGGCCGGCGGCGACGACATCGCCGACGGCCTGATCGCTGCCGGCCTGGCCCGTCCGGAGGCCTGTCCATGAGCCTCAACCGCACCGCCAAGGGCATCGTGCTGGTGCCCACCCTGCTGCTGGGCGGGGCCTTCCTGGCCGCCGGCACCTGGGTCGACGGTCCCGCCGCCGCCAACCGGAGCCTGGCCCTCACCCTCGGCGGCATCCTCATGGGAGCCGGCCTGCTGGCCCAGCTGCTGCCAGAATCCGACCCGACCCCCACCGACCCCAACCCGGACCCCAACCCGGACGCCAACCCCGAACCCTGAGGGACGACCAAAGATCACAGCCCGGCGCCGGCACGGGTGGGCGGGCCCAGAGTTGGCTCAGTCAGGGCGAAGGGGATGTGGGACTCCGATCGGCTCGTCGTACCCCTGGCCAGGGTCGGCCTCGACGCCATCGCTGAGGTGGGCGGCAAGAACGCCTCCCTGGGCGAGATGATCCAGCAGCTGGAACCCGCCGGCGTCCGGGTGCCCGGGGGCTTCGCCACCACGGCCGCCGCCTACCGGCTGTTCATCGCCGCCAACGGGCTCAGGCCGGTCCTGGCCGAGCTGCTCGACGGGGTGGATGCCGACGACCTGGCGGCCCTGCAGGCGGCCGGCCAGGGGGCCCGGGAGCGGCTGGGCCGGGCGGAAC
Organism: Synechococcus sp. BO 8801; assembly: GCF_002252675.1. Taxonomy (GTDB): domain Bacteria; phylum Cyanobacteriota; class Cyanobacteriia; order PCC-6307; family Cyanobiaceae; genus Cyanobium. The sequence continues at coordinate 5,121 of NZ_NQKY01000024.1, forward strand.
TGCCGCCGCCGCTGGCCCAGGCGATCCTGGCCGCCTACCGGGAGCTCAGCGGGGAGCTGGCCTCCGGCGGGGAGCTGGCCTCCGGCGGTGGCCCGGCCGTGGTGGCGGTGCGCTCCAGCGCCACGGCCGAGGATCTGCCGGAAGCCAGCTTCGCCGGGCAGCAGGAGACCTTTCTGCACGTCGAGGGGGAGGCGGCGCTGCTGGAGGCCTGCCGGCGCTGCTACGCGTCGCTGTTCACCGATCGGGCCATCGTCTACCGGCAGCAGCACGGCTTCGATCACCTGGAGGTGGCCCTCTCGATCGGGGTGCAGCGCATGGTGCGCTCCGATCTGGCCAGTTCCGGGGTGATGTTCAGCATCGACACCGAAACCGGCTTCCGCGACGCCGTGCTGCTGACCGCCGCCTGGGGGCTGGGGGAGAACGTCGTGCAGGGCGCCGTGAACCCTGATGAGTGGCTGATCTTCAAGCCCACGCTCGAGCAGGGGTTCGCCCCGATCCTGAGCCGGCGGCTGGGCAGCAAGGCCCTGCGGATGGTCTATGCCGACCCCACCGGCGGCGATGGCCGGGCCGTACGCAACGAGGCCGTCTCCCCGGAGGACAGCCGCCGCTTCGCCCTCAGTGACGCAGAGGCCCTGACCCTGGCGCGCTGGGCCTGCGTGATCGAACGCCACTACGGCGAGCGCCGCGGCGTGCCCACGCCGATGGACATCGAATGGGCCAAGGACGGCCTCAGCGGCGAGCTGTTCATCCTCCAGGCCCGACCGGAAACGGTGGAATCCCGCCGGGGCGCGGCGGTGCTGCGCAGCTGGCACCTGGAGCCGCACACGGCCGAAGAGATCACCAGCGGCCGGGCCATCGGCGCCTCGGTGAGCAGCGGCCGGGCCCGGGTGATCAGCGATCCCGGCGAGATCGCCCGGTTCATGGACGGCGACCTGCTGGTGACCCGCCGCACGGACCCCGACTGGGAGCCGATCCTGCGCAAGGCCAGCGGCGTGGTCACCGACCAGGGGGGCCGCACCTGCCACGCGGCGATCATCGCCCGGGAGATGGGCCTGACGGCGATCGTCGGCACGGGCGACGGCACCGCGCGGATCGCCGACGGTGACAGCATCACCCTGAGCTGCTGCGAAGGGGACGTGGGCCACGTCTACCGGGGGGCGGTGCCGTTCCGGGTGGAGGAGCAGGCCATCGGCGACCTGCCGGCCACCCGCACCCGGATCCTGATGAACGTGGGGAACCCCGAGGAGGCCTTCCACCTGGCCTCGATCCCCTGCGACGGCGTGGGCCTGGCCCGGCTGGAGTTCATCATCGCCAACCACATCCGGGTACACCCGATGGCCCTGCTCCAGCCCGGGCGGGTGACGGCGGCGGTCGACCGGGCGGCCATCGCTGAGCTGGTGGCGGGGTACGACGCGCCGGCCGACTACTACGTGGACCTGCTCAGCCAGGGCATGGCCCGGATCGCCGCCGCCTTCCATCCCCGGCCGGTGATCCTGCGCTTCTCCGACTTCAAGAGCAACGAGTACGCCCGCCTGCTGGGCGGAGCGGCGTTCGAGCCGGCGGAGGAGAACCCGATGATCGGCTGGCGCGGGGCGTCGCGCTACTACGCCCCCGCCTTCCGCCCCGCCTTCGCGCTGGAGTGCCGGGCCCTGCGCCGGGTGCGGGAGTCGATGGGGCTGGCCAACGTGATCCCGATGGTTCCCTTCTGCCGCACCCCCGAGGAGGGGGACCGGGTGCTGGAGGTCATGGCCGGCGAGGGGCTGGTGCGAGGGAAGGACGGCCTGGAGGTGTACGTGATGTGCGAACTGCCGAGCAACGTGATCGGCGCCGAGGCCTTCGCCGAGCGTTTCGACGGCTTCTCGATCGGCTCCAACGACCTCACCCAGCTCACCCTGGGGCTCGACCGGGACTCGGCCCTGGTGGCAGACCTGTTCGACGAGCGGCATCCCACCGTCAAGGACATGATCCGGCTGGCGATCCGCACGGCCCGGCGCTGCGGCCGCAAGATCGGCATCTGCGGCCAGGCCCCCAGCGACTACCCCGACTTCGCCCGTTTCCTGGTGGAGGAGGGGATCGACTCGATCAGCCTCAACCCCGATGCGGTGGTGCCCACCCGCATCGCCATCGCCGCCCTGGAGGCCGAGCTGGACGCCGCCGGCCCGGCGGGCAGGGCCTGACGGGGCCGGTCTCCGGTCCCCCTCAGCAAGCGGCCTGGCGGATCAGCAAGCGGCCTGGCGGAGCCGCACCGGCTCAGAGCTTGCCGGCGCACCGACCCCCTCGAACCAGAGACGCCAGAGCAGCAGGGCATGGGCACCGCAGCGCACCGCGCAGAGCGCCGCCAGACCCATGCAGAGGGGGCAATGAGCCAGACCCATCCGAAATCCGGCCCCAGGCGCGATCAGGTTCCACCTTCGCACCTTCTGCGGCGGATCGGCAGGGGACGCCACAAGCGTTGGCCCCCGTCCGGCGCGTTGGCGCCCGCCCCGCCGTGCCCTAGAACGCCAGCAGCCCTCCAACCGCCACGGCCGTGCTGCGCCTCAGCGAGCTGAAACTGCCGCTCGATCACAGCGCCGCCGACCTGGAGGCGGCCATCACCCAGCGGCTGCGGCTCGCCCCCGGTGAGCTGCGCGGCCATCACCTGGTGAAGCGCAGCGTCGATGCCCGGCGGCGCGGTGCCATCGCCCTGGTGTACTGCCTCGACCTGGAGCTGGAGGCCGGCGCCAGACGCCGCCTGCTGCGCCGCTTCGCCGGCGACCCCCACCTGCGTCCGACACCGGACAGCCGCTACCGCCCGGTGGCCCGGGCCGAGGGGGCCGGCGCGGAGCTGCGCCCGGTCGTGGTGGGCGCCGGACCCTGCGGCTACTTCGCCGCCCTGCTGCTGGCCCAGATGGGCTGGCGGCCGCTGCTGCTGGAACGCGGCAAGGCGGTGAAGGAGCGCACCGCAGACACCTTCGGCTTCTGGCAGGGCCGCCGCCGCTTCGATCCCGGCTCCAATGCCCAGTTCGGCGAAGGGGGAGCCGGCACCTTCTCCGACGGCAAGCTCTACAGCCAGGTGAGCGAGAACCCCGCCTACATCCGCAAGGTGCTGGAGGAGCTGGTGGCGGCCGGGGCCGATCCGGAGATCCTCACCCTGCACCACCCCCACATCGGCACCTTCAAGCTGGCCACGGTGGTGCGGGGGCTGCGGGCCCGGATCGAGGCCCTGGGGGGCGAGGTCCGTTTCGGTCAGCACGTGGTCGAGCTGCTGCTGGGGGAAGGACCCGAGCGGCGCCTGGCGGGCGTGCGGCTGGCCGACGGCACCGCCATCGCCACCCAGCATCTGGTGCTGGCTCCGGGCCACAGCGCCCGGGACACCTTCGCGATGCTGCACCGCCTCGGTGTGGCCATGGAGCCGAAGCCCTTTGCGATCGGGGTGCGGATCGAGCATCCCCAGGCCCTGGTCGACCGGGCCCGCTGGGGGGAGGCGGCCGGCCATCCGCGGCTGGGCCCCGCCGAGTACAAGCTGGTGCACCACTGCAACGGCGAAGCCAACACCGGCCGCAGCGTCTACAGCTTCTGCATGTGCCCCGGCGGCCTGGTGGTGGGGGCCACCTCGGAGGAGGGCTGCGTGGTCACCAACGGCATGAGCCAGCACTCCCGCCGGGAGCGCAATGCCAACAGCGGCCTGGTGGTGCCGATCACCCCGGAGGATCTGGCGCCCTACGCCCAGGACGGGGAGGAGGCCCTGGCCGGAATCGCCTTCCAGCGCCACTGGGAGCGGCAGGCCTTCGACGCCGGCGGCGGCGACTACCGGGCGCCGGCCCAGTGGCTGGAGGATTTCCTGGAGCACAGACCCAGCCGGGAGTCCCCCCAGGAGGCGGTGGTGGGGTCGTACCAGCCCGGCCTGCGCTTCGGCAGCCTGGACGGCTGCCTGCCGGCCTATGTGCTCGACGCGATCCGGGAGGCCCTGCCGGTCTTCGCCCGCCGCATCCCGGGCTACGCCATGGCAGGGGCCCTGCTGACCGGCGTCGAGACCCGCACCTCCTCGCCCCTGCGGCTGCAGCGCCACCCCACCGGGCTCGAGAGCCTCAACACCCCGGGACTCTTCCCGGCCGGGGAGGGGGCCGGCCATGCCGGCGGCATCCTGTCGGCGGCGATCGACGGCATCAAGGTGGCCGAAGCGGTGGCCCTCAGCCTTGCGACACCACACCGCTCCACTGCACCGCCCTGACCCCGTCGCGGCGCCAGGAATGGAACAGGGCCGCTTCGGCCATGGTGCAGAGCGGGCAGAGGCCGATCCGCTCCGGGTCGATCCCCTGCCGTTCCAGCTGCAGCGCCGTGGCCCGACGGATATCCAGCCGGTCCCGGCCGGGGGCAGGGTCCGGCAGCAGGGCGCCGCAGCGCTCCAGATCGGCCAGGGCCCGCTCCTCCGGCGGCGGCCCGCTGCCCTCGGCCGCCATGGCGGCGGCCACCTGCAGGGTCACGGAGCGTTCCACCTGGTAGCGGAAGCCGGCCACGGCCGGACCCAGCGCCACCACAAGCCGGTCCCGGCTGGCGCCGTCCGCCACCAGCCCTTCGATCGCCGCCGGCACGATCCTGGCCGCGACCCCGCGCCAGCCCGCGTGGCAGGCCGCCACCCGGCCGCTGGCGGGGTCGGCGATCAGCACGGGGGTGCAGTCGGCCCCGCACACCCAGAGGCTCTGGCCGCCCCGGTCACTGCGCAGTCCGTCGGCCTCCGGCCAGGGCTCCCGGTCGGCGTCGGAGGCGGCCAGCACCGCACCGCCATGCACCTGGCGGGTGCGGTGCACGCTGACGCCGGCACTGATCGCACCGGCCAGCTCCTCGGGCGGCCGGCCCTGCCACTGGCGGGTGAAGAAGCCGTGCTCGAACGCCGCCAGCAGGTCGCACTGGAGATAGTGGCCGCCATAGGTGCCCACCCAGGTCCAGCCGGGAAGGTCGTTGAAGCCGGCATCGGGCCGATCGAAGGGGGGCTCGAGCGCCTCAGCCATGCGCCTCAGCCTTCGGGCAGGTCGCGCAGCAGCCAGAAGCCCTCGAGGCTGGAGGCCTCCTCGCTGGCCTGGATGGCGATGAACTGAAGACCGCCGGCCCGCTCCCTGGCCTCCGCCAGGGCCTGCTGGGCCAGCCGTGCCTCCTCCTCGGGCAGTCGCGCCAGGATCCAGCGATCCTCGAGGCCGGCCTCCAGCACCAGCTGGCCGCCGCTGACCTCCAGCCGGGTCGGCTCCAGGCCGGACAGCCAGCCGGCGATGGCCAGGGCCCGCCGGCGGCTGAACAGCCGGATGCCGGGCACCGGAGTGGCGGGATCAATGTCGGAGGGAAGGGCCACCAGGCCGGGGAAGGCGATCTCCCAGCCGCCGGCCTCGGCCAGCGTGGCGGCCGGCAGGGTGGCCCAGCCCCAGCTGTCACCCCGGGCCGCCTCGGGCAGGGGCAGGGCCACGGGGGGAATCGGCTGCGGTGGCGGGGCGAGGGGGCCGGCCATGTAGCCGGGCTCCAGGGGGTAGACGCTGGCCTGCCGCTCCCGCAGCCACTCGACCAGGCCGTAGCAACGCCGGCTCGGCACCAGCTCCAGGCCGAGCCCTTCGGCCGCCCGCTGCACCATGGCCCGCATCGAGCCGCGCCAGCAGCGCAGCCGCCGCGGCGGGCCGTAGCCCTGCTCGGCGGCCGCCGCCAGGGCCGCCTCGATCGCCCCGCGCAGCCACTGGGAGTTGACGCTGGCGGCCGGACAGGCCATCGACCAGCGGAAGGGGTCCGGCGCCGGCTGCAGACCCTGCGTCGAGCAGATCAGCAGCTCCCAGCGCTTCTTGCCATCGGCCTCCAGGATCGGCCTGGAGTAGTAGTCGAGCTCCCAGTCAGGGCTGGGTGCCTGCACGGCTGGGCTCATCCTGCGTCCTGTTCCTGCTGGCGCAGCAGCGAGCGGGCCCGGTGGGCCCGGTCCTCGGCCTCGGCCATCACGGTGTCCTTGGCGATCAGCAGCTCGCCGGGGGGACCTTCGAGCAGGGCGGTGTTGAGGGCGATGCGGCCCCGGGCGGGGTCGACGGCGGTGATCAGGGCCTTGAGGTGCTCACCCTGCTGGAACGCCTCGCGCAGATCCCTCAGGGCACCGCCGGTGATCGAGGACTGGTGCAGCAGGCCGCTGACACCGCCCAGGTCGACGAAGAAGCCGTAGGGCTTGATCGACACCACCTGGCCTTCCACGAGCTGGCCCACCTCCAGGGTGGCGAAACGGGCGGCGGTGGCGGCCCGCTTCTCCGAGAGCACCAGCTTGCGGGTCTCGGCGTTGACCTCCAGGAAGGCGACGCCCAGGGTCTGGCCGACGAGGGCCTCATGGTTCTCGCCCTCGTTGAGCTGGGAGCGGGGGATGAAGCCCCGCAGACCCTCCAGGTCGCAGGTGACACCGCCGCGGTTGAAGCCGTTCACCTTGACCTGCACCACCTTGCCCTCCTTCTCCAGCTGGCGGACCTTCTCCCAGCTCTGGCGCAGGGCCAGGGCGCGGGCGCTGATCGTCACCATGCCGTCGGCGTTCTGCTCGCGGGTGACGAGCACCTCGATCGGCAGCCCCTTCGGGAAGCGCTCCTTGAGGTTGGTGATCACCCCCAGGCCGCACTCGCTCTTGGGCATGAAACCGGGGGCCTTGCCGCCGATGTCCACATAGACGCCGTCGCTCTCCATGCCGATCACCACCCCCTGGACCACCTCGCCGGTGGTGCCCACCGGGGCGTTCTCATCGAGGGCGGCGAGGAAGGCCTCCTCGTCGAAGTCGAAATCGTCGACGGTGCGGGCCTGGCGGGAGGACTCCCCAGGGGCGGCCTCGGTGGCGGCGGGGGCCCGGCCGGCCGAGCGCGCCGAACCGCCGCGCCGGTCGGGGGCCGGACCGAGCAGATCGGCCATCGTCAGGCCCTCGATGCCCGCCAGATCAAAGCGGTCGTCATCGTCCGCGGCGGGCGAGGGGGGGCGCACCGGTGCGGCGACCGGAGCGGGGGCCACAGGGCCGGAGGCCGCAGCTGGGGCGCTGGCCGGGCCGGAGGCGGTGGGGGCGAGGGGGGGGTCGGGCGCCGCCTCGTCCTCCTTCTTGATCATCAACACCTGGGGGGGCTTGCGCAGCGGCGCCGGGGCCGAACCGGCAGGCCTCGCCGGCGGCGTGGGGCGCTGGGCGGGGTTCCGGGGCTGACGCGGCGCGGGGTTGCCGGTTCCTGCCATGGAGGTCCTCAGCGAAGCACGGGGCTCCACACTGTACGAATCACCCTTCTGAGGCCGCTCCTCCCCCCGCCGATGCCCCCCAGCACCGAGCGACGCCTCGCCAGCCTCAGCTGGACCACCGTGCGTGAGCAGGCGGCCCGTCCGGGCAGCACGGTGCTCTGGCCCCTGGGCGCCGTCGAGCAGCACGGTCCGCTGCTGCCCCTCGGCACCGATGCCCTGTTCGCCGAACGGGTGGCCGCCGCAGTGCTGGACCGGCTCGATCCCGACCTGCCGATCTGGCGTCTGCCGCTGCAGAGCCTCGGCTTCTCCCCGGAGCACCTGGGCTTCCCGGGAACCCTGAGCCTGCCGGCCGAGCTGCTGATCGACCTGGTGCGCGCCGTCGGCAAAGGGGTCGCGGCGGCGGGCTTCCAGCGGCTGGTGCTCTTCAACGCCCATGGCGGCCAGATCGGCCTGCTGGAGGCGGCGGCCCGGGAGCTGCGGGTGCTGGAACCCGCCCTGGCGGTGCTGCCCTGCTTCCTGTGGCGCGGCGTCGATGGACTGGGGGCGCTGATTCCCGAACCGGAACGCAGCAACGGCCTCCACGCCGGTCTGGCCGAGACCAGCCTGATGCTGTTTCTCGAACCGGGCACCGCCGGGCCCCTCCCCGCCGCCGACGGCCCCGGCGAAGGCCAGGCCCCACCGGCCGGCTGGAGCCTGGAAGGGGCCTGCCCCAGCGCCTGGCGCACGCAGGAGATCAGTGCCAGCGGCGTGATCGGGGATCCGTCCGGCGCCAGCGAAGCACTGGGCCGCGAGCTGTTCGGCCGGCTGGTGGAGAGCTGGGAGCGACGGCTGGAGGCCCTGCTGCACAGCAACTGGCCGCCGACATCCGGCGGAGCGTGACTAAAGTCGTGGGATTGCTTATCCCCGTGGTTCCCATGCCCACCGTCGCAACCACCACGTCCGTCGATTCCTCCCTGGATCCGGTGGGCCCGATCGAGGGGAGCGACCTGCCCGACTTCACCACCGACGCCTACAAGGACGCCTACAGCCGCATCAACGCGATCGTCATCGAAGGTGAGCAGGAAGCTCACGACAACTACATGTCCCTCGGCACCCTGCTGCCCGACCAGGCCGAGGAACTGGCCCGCCTGGCCCGCATGGAGCTGAAGCACATGAAGGGCTTCACCGCCTGCGGCAACAACCTCGGCGTCACCGCCGACATGCCCTTCGCCCAGGAGTTCTTCTCCCCCCTGCGCAACAACTTCCAGGCGGCCCTCCAGGAGGGCAAGGTGGTCACCTGCCTGCTGATCCAGGCCCTGCTGATCGAAGCCTTCGCCATCTCGGCCTACCACATCTATATCCCTGTGGCCGATCCGTTCGCCCGCAAGATCACCGAAGGGGTCGTCAAGGACGAGTACACCCACCTCAACTACGGCCAGGAGTGGCTCAAGGCCCATCTCGAGGAGTCCCGGGCCGAGCTGGAGCAGGCCAACCGCGACAACCTCCCCCACGTGCGCCGCATGCTCGAGCGGGTGGCCGCCGACGCCGCCGTGCTCCACATGGAGAAGGAAGACCTGATCGAGGATTTCCTGATCGCCTACCAGGACGCCCTCACCGACATCGGCTTCACCCCCAGGGAGATCGCCCGGATGGCCGCCGCGGCCCTGGTGGGCTGAGCCGCCCCCCTTCCCCACCCCTGGGGAGGATGTAGCGTCGGCGACATCCGGCCCCGCCCCTGCCGCCGCTTTCTCCTTCCTGCATGTTCGGCCTGATCGGTCATTCCACCAGCTTTGAGTCGGCCCGGAACCTGGCGCGAAGCCTCGGTTTCGAGGAGTACGCGGAGGGGGATCTGGACATGTGGTGCAGCGCTCCGCCCCAGCTGGTGGAGCGGATCAGTGTCACCAGCCCCACGGGCAAGCGCATCGAAGGCGCCTACATCGACTCGGTGTTCGTACCCGAGATGCTGAGCCGCTTCAAGACGGCCAAGCGCAAGGTGCTCAACGCCATGGAGCTGGCCCAGAAGACCGGCATCGACATCACCGCCCTGGGGGGCTTCACCTCAATCATCTTCGAGGACTTCAAGCTGCTGCGGGAGCAGCAGGTGCGGGCCACCACCCTCGACTGGACGCGCTTCACCACGGGCAACACCCACACCGCATGGGTTCTCTGCCGTCAGGTGGAGGACAATGCCCCGAAGCTGGGCATCGACCTGCGCCGGGCGAAGGTGGCAGTGGTGGGCGCCACCGGTGACATCGGCAGCGCCGTCTGCCGCTGGCTCGCCCAGCGCAGCGGCGTGCAGGAGCTGCTGCTGGTGGCCCGCCGGCCCCAGCCTCTCGCTGATCTCCAGCAGGAGCTCGGTGGTGGTCGCATCCTGCCCCTGGAAAACGCCCTGGCCGAAGCCGACGTGGTGGTCTGGGTCGCCAGCCTGGCCCAGGCCAGCAACATCGACCCCAGCCAGCTGCCCCGTCCCTGCCTGATGGTCGACGGCGGCTACCCCAAGAACCTGGACACCAGGGCCGCCGGCGACGGCATCCACGTGCTCAAGGGCGGCATCGTCGAATTCGGCTCCGACATCGGCTGGCAGATGATGGAAGCCGCTGAGATGGCCAAACCGCAGCGCCAGATGTTCGCCTGCTTCGCCGAAGCGATGCTGCTGGAGTTCGAAGGGCTGCACACCAACTTCAGCTGGGGCCGCAACAACATCACCCTCGAGAAGATGGACCTGATCGGCGCCGCCTCCCTTCGCCACGGTTTCCAGGCCCTCGGCCTGGAAGTCCCGGCACCGATCCCCAGTCTCTCCATCACCTGATCCCCCCGCCTGAGAGCCCATGGCCCGCCGCGTTCTGCTGGACTTCGAGAAACCGCTGGTGGAGCTCGAGGAGCAGATCGAGCAGATCCGCCAGCTGGCCCGTGATTCCGAGGTGGACGTGAGCCAGCAGCTGCTGCAGCTGGAAACCCTCGCCACCCGGCGGCGGGAGGAGATCTTCAGCTCCCTCTCCCCGGCCCAGAAGATCCAGGTGGCCCGCCACCCCCAGCGGCCCAGCACCCTCGATTACATCCAGGTCATCACCGACGAGTGGATCGAACTGCACGGCGACCGCCGCGGCAACGACGATCGCGCCCTGGTGGGCGGTGTGGGTCGCATCGGCGACCAGCCCGTGGTGCTGCTCGGCCACCAGAAGGGCCGCGACATGAAGGAGAACGTGGCGCGCAACTTCGGCATGGCCTCCCCGGGCGGCTACCGCAAGGCGCTGCGGCTGATGGAGCACGCCGATCGCTTCCGCCTGCCGATCCTCAGCTTCATCGACACCCCCGGGGCCTATGCCGGCGTCAAGGCCGAGGAGGAGGGCCAGGGGGAGGCGATCGCCGTGAACCTGCGCGAGATGTTCCGGCTGCGGGTGCCGATCATCGCCGTGGTGATCGGGGAAGGAGGCTCCGGCGGCGCCCTGGGTATCGGCGTGGCCGACCGCCTGCTGATGTTCGAGCACAGCGTCTACACGGTGGCCAGCCCCGAGGCCTGCGCCTCGATCCTCTGGCGCGATGCGGGCAAGGCCCCCGCCGCCGCCGAGGCCCTGCGCATCACCGGCGCCGATCTTCTGCAGCTCGGGCTGGTGGATGCCCTGCTCAAGGAACCCTCCGGGGGCAACCACTGGGCGCCGATGCAGGCCGCCGAAACGCTGCGCCAGGCCCTGCTCAGCCACCTCGCGGAGCTGCAGAGCTGCAGTGAATCCGCCCTGCTGGAGGCCCGCTACGCCAAGTTCCGGCGCATGGGCCAGGTCCTCGAGGGGGCGACGCCGGATCCCGCCCACGCACCGTAGGGTTTGGCTCCCTGCCGCACCGCCCTTTGCCCGTCGCCCTGATCACCGGTGCCTCCCGCGGCATCGGCGCTGCCACCGCGCGGCGCTTCGCCGCCGAGGGCTACGACCTGCTGCTGGTGGCCCGCACGCTGGCCGACCTTGACGGGCTCGCCTCCGAGCTTCGCGGCCTGGGCCGCCGCGTCGAGACCCTGGCCCTTGACCTGAGCCACCCGGAGGCGATTGCCCCTGCCCTGGCCGAACTGCTCGGGCGCGGTCTGGTGCCTTCGGTGGTGATCAACAACGCCGGTGCCGCCTGGACCGGCCCCCTGGCGGCGATGCCGGTCGAGCGCTGGCAATGGCTGCTGCAGCTCAACCTCACCAGCGTCTTCCAGGTCTGCCAGGCGGTGCTGCCGGCCCTGAGCCAGGCGGGTGGCGGGCGGATCATCAACGTCAGCAGCCATGCCGCCCGCAACGCCTTTCCCGAGTGGGGGGCCTACTGCGTCAGCAAAGCCGCCCTGGCCTCCTTCAGCCGCTGCCTCGAGGCGGAGGAGCGTTCCGCCGGCATCGCCGTGAGCACCCTCACCCTGGGGGCGGTGAATACACCCCTCTGGGACAGTGAAACCGTCCACAGTTCCTTCGACCGACGTGCCATGCTTTCAGCCGAGCAGGTCGCCGAATCCCTGCTCTACCTTGCGCGGCAACCCCACAGCCAGACGGTTGAGGACCTCACCCTGATGCCGGCCGCCGGAGCCTTCTAACCCCCCTTATGACATCCACCCTCCCCACTGGCCTAAGCGCCCGTCAGGCCGCTCCCGTCACGACCCCCATCCCCGTCAGCCTGCGGATCCGCGAACGGCTGCAGAAGGAAGGGGTCCCGTTTCTGGCCAACGACAACATCTCCGAACACCTGCGCGAGGGTGAGCTCGACCAGCTGGAGATCGAGGTGGCCGGCAAGGTGCGCGACCTGCTGCGCAGCCTGGTGATCGATATCGAGAACGACCACAACACCGAGGAGACGGCCGAGCGGGTCGCCAAGATGTACCTCCACGAGGTGTTCAAGGGCCGCTACCACGAGCAGCCGAAGATCGCCAGCTTCCCCAACGTGAAGCAGCTCGATGAGATCTACACCGTCGGGCCCATCTCCATCCGTTCCGCCTGTTCCCACCACCTGGTGCCGATCCTCGGCAACTGCTGGATCGGCATCAAACCCGGTGAGCGGGTGATCGGCCTGTCGAAGTTCTCCCGCGTCGCCGACTGGGTCTTCTCCCGGCCCCACATCCAGGAGGAGGCGGTGATCATCCTCGCCAACGAGATCGAGCGACTCTGCGAGCCCCTCGGACTGGCGATCCTGGTCAAGGCCCAGCACTACTGCATGAAATGGCGCGGGGTGAAGGAGCCCCAGACCAGCATGGTCAACTCGGTCGTGCGCGGTGATTTCCGCCACGACCCGAGCCTCAAGCAGGAGTTCTTCGAGCTCGTACGTCAGCAGGAGGCCCTGCTCAGTACCTGAGCCGGCTCAGTTCCCTGGACGGGGCGCCACCGGGCCCACCACCTGGGAGACGCTGCGCTGGCTACCCCCAGGGGTCGGCACCGCCACCACCACCATCACCTGGGAGGCCACATCGGCAGGGGTGAGGGCGTAGGTGGGGCCGCTGGCCCCCTGGATCAGCTGCCACTGAACCTGTCCGGGGGACAGCCGGTACCAGTGGAAGGCGCTCGGGGGCAGGGAGGCCAGCCCTTCGGCGGCCGCCGTGGCCTGCAGAAGGGCCCCCTGCATGGCTTGGCCCTGGAGCAGGAGCTGGTCGAGTCCGGTGATCCGCTGCTCCACCGCCCCCTCGAGCCGCTGATCGCCGGCGATCTGCTGGCGCAGCAGCTGGATCTGCTGCTGGGGGTCGGCCGTCACCCCGGGGACGCACTGGAGTGTGCCGTCCACCAGCTGGCAGCCCACCAGGTCCTGGGCCCGGAGCCCGGGAGCCCCCGGCAGTGCGGCCAGCAGCAGGGCCAGGGGCAGGGCGGCGCGGGCTCGCGAAGGGCGGCGGAGGAAGGCCAAGTGGTGATCAGGCATCGGGCTGCACCGATCCTGCACCCGGCGGGGCCAATCGCCAATCAACCGCTGCCGGATCCACGCACCGCCGCCACCAGGGCCGCGACCCGCCCCAGGTCCTTGAGGCCGGGGCGCTCCTCCAGGGCACTGGAGGCATCGAGGCCATCGGGCTGCAGCCGGGCCAGCAGCTCGGCCACCGTCCCGGGGCCCACACCACCGGCCAGCCACCAGGGCATGGGCGGGCGGAACGCCTCCAGCCATTCGATCGGGATCCGGTGCCCGGTCCCCCCCAGCTGGCCGGGGCACCAGGCGTCGAGCAGCAGGGCCTCCACCACGCCCGCATAGGCAGCCGCCCGCTCCAGATCCTCGGGCGTCCGCACCCGCAGGGCCTTCCAGAGGCGCACCCCCAGCCTCCCGCCCAGCTCACGGCAGCGTTCGACGCTCTCCTCACCATGCAGCTGCAGCACCGCATGGCCCCGTCCCGCCGCCAGCTCCTCCAGCTGGTCGTCAGCGGGATCGGCCACCACCAGCACGCCGAAGCAGTCTGGGTGTCCGGCCGCCATGGCGGCGAACAATCCGGGCCGCTGCTCCGGCGGCACGTAGCGGGGCGAGCCGGGAACGGCGATGACGCCGATGGCATCGGCTCCCAGGGCCGCGATGGCGGTGGCCTGGGCCGGCTCCCGGAGCCCGCAGATCTTGAGCAGCGGAGTGGTGACCGGAATCGGGGCGGCTGGCCTGTCTTTCTAGGATGGGACGAACAACTCCGGCCGCGGCCGGATCTCCGAGCGGACGGTGCCCGTGGGTGAAGGCTGGCAACTGCTGACGATCCGCGGCATTCCCCTGCGCATCCACCCGAGCTGGTTCGTCATCCTGCTGCTCGCCACCCTGGCCTTCCAGCAGCAGTACGCCCTCAGCCTGGGCAGCCAGCTCGCCCCGGCGGCGCTCTGGGCCGTGGCCCTGGTCACGGCCCTGGCCCTGTTCGTCTCCGTGCTGCTGCATGAGCTGGGCCATTCCCTGGTGGCCCTGGGCCAGGGGGTCAAGGTGAAGAGCATCACCCTGTTCCTGCTGGGCGGCGTGGCCAGCGTGGAGCGGGAATGCTCCACCGCCCGCGGCGCCCTGATGGTGGCGGCGGCCGGACCGGCGGTGAGCCTGGTGCTCGGGTTCGGCCTGCTGGCCTCCACCCATGCCGCCAGCCATGTCGCGCCGGTGCTGGGCCAGATGGTGGAACGGCTCGGTGCCCTCAACCTGATCCTGGGCCTGTTCAACCTGCTGCCCGGCCTGCCCCTGGATGGGGGACTGATCGTCAAAGCCCTGGTCTGGCAGTTCTCCGGCAGCCAGCGGCGCGGCGTGGAGGTGGCCAATGCCTGTGGCCGCTTCCTGTCCCTGTTCGCTGTCGGCATGGGGACGGTGCTGCTGCTGCGCGGCGGCGGCATCGCCGGCGCCTGGCTGATCCTGCTCGGCTGGTTCGGCCTCGGGGCGGCCCGCAACCAGAAGCAGATGCTGGTCGTCCAGCAGGCCCTCAAGGATCTCAAGGTCCGCGATGTGGCCCAGCGCCGCTTCCGGGTGCTGGAGGCCGACACCACCCTGCGGGAGCTGAGCCGGCTGCGCCTCGGCACGGCGCCGCCGATCGCCGAAGCCGGCGAAGGCGCTGCCCCCCCCGCCGACCAGGCGGCCAACGGCCCGGCGGAGTGGCTGCTGGTCTGCGACCGGGGTCGCTGGCAGGGGGTCATCGATGATGCGCCCCTCCAGTCCCTGCCGGTCCAGTGCTGGGACCGGGAGCGGGTGGGCGACCACCTCCAACCCCTCTCCAGCCTGCCCGCGATCCCCGAATCCGCCCCGCTCTGGCAGGCCGCCCTCCAGCTGGACGACGGCAACCACCAGAGGCTGCTGGTGCTCAGTCCGGCGGGACTGCCCTGCGGCACCGTGGAGCGCCCCGAACTGGGGGACGCGGTGCTCAAGAAACTCGGACTGCGGCTCCCCGCCAATCTGCTCACCGTCGCCCGCCGGGAGAACGGCTACCCCCTCGGCATGGCCCTCGGTCAGGTGGCCCGCGGCATGGTCAGCTCCGGGGACGTCTCGCCGCTGACGGACTCGGTGAGCCGATAGCGGGCTCGCTCAGCCGATAACGGGCGAGCAGCGACGCGATCGAGCCCAGCTCCTCCCCACCCAGGGGGGCCAGGGGCGGCAGGGGAGACGGCCGCTGCTCGATGCCGGGATCGGGGCCGGCAGGCCACGGCAGCCAGCGCGCCGCCGAACGGAGCAGGTGCTCCTCCAGGGCGATCCCGGCGAGCGGCAGGGGATCGAGGTCCGGCGGATCGACGCCGAAGACCTCCCGCCAGAGGGCCGGGCAGGGGTCCAGCTGGATCGAACCGTGCTGCAGCAGGTGGCCGCCGCGCCAGAGCTGGGCGCTGCCCACACGCTTGGCTCCGCTGGCGTGGACCAGGTCGGCGACGGTGCTGGTGGCGAAGCAGCTGCTGCGCTGCAGGCTGGCCGCCTGGCGGCCGCCGTGCAGGGGCAGGTCCATGGCGGCGAAGGCCTCCACCAGCCAGGTGAGGGCCCGGCCATAGACCTCGGATCGGGGTCCCTGCGGCCGGGGCCACACCAGGGCGTAGGTGAGGTCGGCGCCATGGAGCACGGCCCGGCCGCCGCTGGGGCGGCGCACCAGGTCGATGCGCCCCTGGCGCCGCAGGTCCCACCAGTGGGGCTCCAGCCGTTGCTGGTGCCAGCCCAGCGAAAGCGTGGGCCGCGACCAGCGGTAAAGCCGGAAGGCCGGCGCAGGGCCGTCCAGCAGCCAGGCGTCGATGGCCATCTGCCAGTCCCCTTCCAGGCACGTGGACCCGATCCAGCGCATCGGCGCCTCCGGCGGCAGGGGTGGGGCAGGCGGCGCTGTCATGCTGGATTCCCGGCGGAGGGCTGGTGCTGGCGGTGGACAGCGGCCGCCGCGCCCTGGGTCTCTGGTTCGAGGCTCAGGGGATCACGCTCCAGAAGCCGGGATCGAGCTCATAGCCGAGCACGGCGGCCATCTGGCCGAGGTTGGCGCGGCACTCGATCCCCCCGGTGGCGGCCCAGTGGTCGAGCAGGAACAGGCGCTGGGTGATCCAGAGCTCCAGGCTCTCGGGCGCGAAGCGGATCCCCTCGGTGGGGCTGAAGCCATGGGGAAGCAGCATGGCCACATGGCGGGTGAGCTGGCCGCCGCTGCGCTCGAGCACCAGGGGCAGCCAGGGATGGAGCGCATCGGCCCGCAGGCTCCACAGCCGCAGTTCCGGGATCTCCGAAAGCTCGCGAGGGTCCTCCGCCTCCCGGGGCCAGTCGAAGTCGAGGGCCAGCCCGCTGGCTTCGGTCAGCAGCGCGGCCGGCGCCAGCGACGCCAGGCCCGCCAGGGGGGAGAGGTCGAGGCCGCGCACCTGGGCGGCGGACACCTTCAGGGGCTCGGGGCAGGGTTGGGACGCCATCAAGAGCTGTGACAGGGCAGGGCCGGAGGCTGGACCGTAGCCCGCGATGGCCGAAGAATGGGTCGGTCAAACTCCATTCACCGTCAAGGATATGGTCACTCCGATCAATCAGGCCGAAGTGCTGATCGCCCTCATCGTGGCGGCCCATGCCGGGGTGCTGGCTGTCCGTCTCTGCTTCAGCCTCTACAAAGCCTGAAGCTGCAGCGCCGCTCCCTTGGCAAGGCCCCGGCAGGCTGCTACAAGCGGAGGGCTCGCAGCCTTCCCTCAGGTGCGCCAGACCCAGCCCCAGCCTTCCCGGCGCCAGCCCACCGCTGCACGAAGCTCCGCGGGCCGTCCACGGCGTTCCCGGTCCCTGCAGGTGGCCGGGGATGGCGCGGTCGGCCCGTTTTCGCTGCACCCGATTCCCAGCCCCCAGGGCCCGCCGGCGGCGGCCGCCTCCGGCGTCGAGCCGATCCGTGCCGGCGGCGAAGCCGGTGGCTACAGCCGTGAAAGCCAGCTGCTGTCCCTGTCTGCCGAGCGGCAGGAGCTGGTCTGCAGCCTGATCGGCCTGGCCGTCAAGCTGGGGCTGGTCGCCCTCACCGGCGTCAGCCTGTTCCGCCTCGCCGGCGCCTACCAGCAGCGCATGGAGAGCCAGGGCGAGATCGCCGCCGTGCTGGAGCTGGAGAACGCCAAGCTGGTCAAGGCCAGGGAACGCTTCGACGCCCTGTTCATGGTGGAGGGGGAGCAGCGTCTGATCCGGGAGCAGAGCCAGTGGATCGCCCCGAATCGCCTGCGGGTGATCTGGCAGTCGAACCGTCCGTTTCCAACTGTTGAATCCGCCGCGTCCGGATCCGGAAACCAGGGCGCCCGTCCGTAGGTTGGGGCCCCCTACGCCCCCGGACCATCCCCGCCATGGTGACCTCCTCCGGTGACACCGCCCTCACCCCCGCCCGCAGCGGCGTTCCCGGAACGGCCCTGATCACCGGCGCCTCCTCCGGTGTCGGTCTGTTCGCCGCCAAGGCCCTGGTGGATCGGGGCTGGCATGTGGTGATGGCCTGCCGGGACACCGACAAGGCCCGGCGGGCCCAGGCGGCCCTGGGCATCCCCGATGCCGCGGTGACCCACCTGAAGGTGGATCTGGCGGATCTGGACAGCGTGCGCGCCCTGGTCGACGCCTTCCATGCCACCGGCCGCCCCCTCGATGCCCTCGTCTGCAACGCGGCGGTCTACCTGCCGCGGCTGAAGCACCCGGAGCGCTCGCCCCAGGGCTACGAGATCTCGATGGCCACCAACCACTTCGGCCATTTCCTGCTGATCCACCTACTGCTCGACGACCTCAAGCGCTCCAGCCACCCCTCGCGGCGCCTTGTGATCCTGGGCACCGTCACCGCCAACTCCAAGGAGCTGGGGGGCAAGATCCCCATCCCGGCGCCCGCCGATCTCGGCGACCTGTCGGGCTTCGCCGCCGGCTTCAAGGCCCCGATCGCCATGGCCAGCGGCAAGAGCTTCAAGCCGGGCAAGGCCTACAAGGACAGCAAGCTCTGCAACATGATCACCACCCAGGAGCTGCACCGCCGGCTGCACGGCAGCACCGGCATCGTGTTCACCTCCCTCTATCCGGGCTGCGTGGCCGACACCCCCCTGTTCCGCCACACCCCGCGGGCCTTCCAGACGATCTTCCCCTGGTTCCAGAAGAACATCACCGGCGGCTATGTGAGCCAGGCCCTGGCGGGCGAACGGGTGGCCCAGGTGGTGGCCGACCCGGACTTCGCCACCTCCGGTGTTCATTGGAGCTGGGGAAACCGGCAGACGAAGGGGGGCAAGCAGTTCAGCCAGGAGCTGTCGGAGAAGGCGAGCAACCCCGTCACCGCCCAGCGGATGTGGGACCTCTCCATGCAGATCCTGGGCCTCGCCTGAGGCGATCCCCGGGCCGGCGCCATTGCATCGGAATCTGCCGATTCGGGCACGGGGCCGCAAGAAGCCGCTAGGAGTCATCCAGTACCACCCTCTGGAGTCCATGGCCCGCACGCTGCGCTGGGGAGTGGGACTGCTGCTGGTCGTCAGCCTGTCCATCGGTGCCTTCGTGCTCCTGCCCTTCCGCTCCTGGCTGCCGGGCGGAACGGTGGCCGATGTGCCGCTGAGTCAGGTGGTGAACGGTGCGGCCTTCAACCGGCTGTTTCCCGAGCCCCAGGACGGGGACCAGCTGGTGTTCACCCAGGAGAAGCGGGGCTTCAGCGAGGCCCGACTCAAGCATGGCAGCGAGGTGAAGGCCCTGCTGGCCATCTCCGATGTCACCACCGCTCCGGAGGCCCGCAGCAAGTTTGAAGCCAGCGAGAGCCGTCTCCAGGGCTGGCCGCTGGTGGAGCAGGGTGCCCAGGCCAGCGCCCTGCTGGTGGCCGACCGCTTCCAGGTCAAGGTGATCGGCCAGGGGGATGGACTGGATCCGGAGCAGCGTCAGGACCTGCTCGGGCGGTTCAACCTCAAGGGTCTGGCGGCTCTGCAGGGGGCCGCATGAACTCCGTTCTCGAGCGGCTCGAGCGTCTGCCCCGCCGCAACCTCACGGTGCTGGCCATCAAGGGCCTCAGCACCCTGGTGCCCGGCGGCTGGCAGAACACCACCCGGGCTGACGCGCTGATCGCCGACGTGCTGGGCAGCAGCGATCCGGAGCTGATCCGCCAGGTGCGGGCCCGGGCCGACGTGCTGAGCCAGGCGCGCCACGAAGGCTATGGCCGTGCCCTGAGCCTGTATGACGCCGTCAACCGCTCCCAGAAGGCCGCCGGTGGCCTCAGGCTGCTGGCCAACATCGGCGGCGCCCTGCCGCTGGTGAAACGGGTCGCCGATCTCACCCCCACCAGCGACTCCCTTCAGGCGGCGGATCTGAGCCTGAAGGTGGCCGCCGAGATGCTGGCCTTCACCCAGGTGAATGGCCTGCCCGGTGACAGCTTCGGCGACTTCGCCGCCGCGCTGGGCGACTACGCCGGCGAGGCCCGGGTGAGGATGGCCGCCCTGATCTGCTTCGATGCCCTGCTGCCCCTGGGCGACCAGGCCCTGCAGCGGCTGGATGGCCTGCTGGGAGGCCTCGACAAGCGGGATCTGCACCAGCTGCCCGCCTACACCGGCATGGCCCGACTGCTGCCGGGTCGTGGTGATGGGGCCCATCTGACCTTCCTGCGCCGGGGCATCGCGCCGTGGCTGGGCTGGGCCGAAGGCTTCAGCAGCCAACTGGGTCTCACCGGCCAGAAGGCGGTTCAGGCCCTGGAGGGAACCCTGGGCCCCTGGCAGGGGAGCTTCAAGCAGATGGCCACCTTCCTCGACGCCTTCACGGACACCTACCAGCACACGGGCGTTCAGGCCGTGGCGCGCCGGCTCGTGGAGCGGGCCGCCGCGGAGATCTGAGGGTGGCTGATGTCGGGCAGTGCCTGACTCCCACACCCCCTAGATCGACAGCATCTTGATGCCCAGCGCGATCAGCACCGCTCCGGCGAGCATCTCCACCTTGCTGCCCAGCGCCCCGGAGAGCCGGCGGGCCAGAAACAGGCCGAGGTAGGTGGAAACGAAGGCACCCGCACCGATGGCGGTGGAGTAGATCCCGATCGGCTTGTTCAGGATGCCGAGGGAGACGCCGACCCCCAGGGAATCGATGCTGGTGATGGCCGAAACGAACAGGATGCGGAGGGGCCCATGCACCCTCAGCTCCTCCTCCGGCCCCTTGCCATCACGGTGCTCCAGGTAGGCCGACCAGCACATGTGGCCGCCCACCGCCACCAGCAGCGCAAAGGCCACCCAGTGGTCGTAGTCCATGATCAGCTTGCGGGCGATGCGGCCCAGCAGAAAGCCGATGGCCGTGGCCAGGCCTTCCGAGAGGCCCGAGCTGAGGGCGAAGAACAGGGCCCTTCGCCAGGAGAAATGGCGGAATCCCAGGGCGATCGCCGCCGAGAAGGAGTCCACACTCAGCACCGCCGTGAACAGCAGCAGCTCCAGGATCATGCCGACGGCCCGTCAGTCCTGACCCCAGGCCCCGGTCCGAAAGGGGCCCCAGGCGCCGTAGCGCCGACCTCAATCAAAGCCGAGCAGGTCGAAGATCTCCCGATCCTTGAGGGATTCGGCCTCCAGGGGTTCGACGTCGGTGAGCATCTTGCGGGCCAGGCTGAGGTACTCCTCCTGCACGGCCTCCACTTCAGGCGTGCTCTCCATCTCGAAGATGGTGCACTTCTTGAGCCGTGACTTGCGGATCGCATCGACGGTCTTGAAGTGGGCCATGGTGCGCAGGCCGGTGCGCTCGTTGAACTTGTCGATCTCGTCGGTCTGCTCGGAGCGGTTGGCGATAACCCCACCCAGGCGCACCTTGTAGTTCTTGGCCTTGGCATTGATCGCCTGCATGATCCGATTCATGGCGAAGATCGAATCGAAATCGTTGGCGGTGACGATCAGGCAGTAGTGGGCGTGCTGGAGAGGGGCCGCGAAGCCGCCGCAGACCACGTCACCGAGCACATCGAAGATCACCACGTCGGTGTCCTCGAGCAGGTGGTGCTCCTTGAGCAGCTTGACCGTCTGGCCGGTCACGTAGCCGCCGCAGCCGGTGCCGGCCGGGGGGCCGCCCGATTCCACGCACATCACGCCGTTGTAGCCCTCGAAGACGAAGTCCTCGGGCCGCAGCTCCTCGGTGTGGAAATCGACGGTCTCGAGGATATCGATCACCGTCGGCACCATCTTCTTGGTGAGGGTGAACGTGGAGTCGTGCTTCGGATCACAACCGATCTGCAGCACCCGCTTGCCCAGCTTGGAGAAGGCGGCCGAGAGATTGGACGAGGTGGTGGATTTACCGATGCCGCCCTTGCCGTAGACGGCGATCACCAGGGCCCCCTCCTCGATGTTCATCGACGCATCCTGATGCACCTGCAGGCTGCCCTCGCCATCTTCACGGGGGTTGGTGCTCGGGGGAGACGTGAGTGTGGTGGTCATAGGAAAAACAAGGGAAAGCCGGAGAACCGGCGGATCACACGTAAGGAAACAGCCTGCTCAGAACAGATCCCGGCTGTCAGGGGATCACGCAAACCGAAACATCGCCAGAGAGGCGCTCACCGGCTGAAGTGGGCCTTGGCGTCGTAGAGGGCTTCGGCATCGATCCTCTCCAGGCCCCGTTCGCGGGCGAAGGCTTCGGTGTTCTTGCGCACCTTGCCCCGCACGAAGAAGGGAATCTTGGCGAGTTCGGCCTCACCATCGGCGGTCCAGAGGCTTTCGAGGGCCTCTCGGACGGCGGCGCCGGCGGTGGTGGTGCCGGGTGCCGGCCCTGTGGTGGCTGTGGTGGCCGGGGCTGGCGTCGGGACCGTGGCCGTGGCCGTGGAGCCCTCCTGGTCGGCGCCCGAAGCCGCCGCCGGTGCGCCGTCACCGAGGTGGCTGCGGTGGCCGTCGACGAACTCGAAGTCGTGGCGGAACATCCCGATCAGGTGCTCCTCCAGGCCCATCATCAGCGGGTGCACCCAGGAGTCGAAGATCACGTTGGCCCCCTCCCAGCCCATCTGGGGGGAGTAGCGGGCCGGCACGTCCTGGACATGCAGGGGGGCGCTGATGACGGCACAGGGCAGCCCCAGCCGCTTGGCGCTGTGGCGCTCCATCTGGGTGCCGAGCACCAGCTCCGCGGCCGCCTCGGCCATGGCCTTCTCCACCACGAGGTAGTCGTCGGTGATCAGGGCCTCCAGGCCCAGCTCGGCAGCGGCGGCCCGCACCTCCCGGGCCTGCTCCCGGCTGTAGCTGCCCAGGCCCACCACCTGGAAGCCCAGTTCCCTGGAGGCGATCCGGGCGGCGGCGATGGCGTGGGTGGCATCGGCGAAGATGAACACCCGCTTGCCGGTGAGGTAGGTGGAATCCACCGACTTGGAATACCAGGGCAGCCGCGAACGGCGTTCCGCCTCGCTCGGCTGACCCTCCACCTCCTGCAGCTCGGCCGGAAGGGCCAGATCAAGCACCCCGTGCAGCTCCCGCAGGAAGGTGGCGGTGGCGCCGATTCCGATCGGCACCGTGCGCACCACCGGGGTGCCGAAGCTGCGCTCCAGCCAGCTGCACACAGGGCCGGCCACCTCGGGGTAGAGGCAGACATTGGCGTCCGCCGTGGGGATGCGCTCCAGGTCGGCGGGCCGGGCGCCCAGCGGGGCCACCACCGAAACATCGATGCCGTGCTCGGCCAGCAGCCGGGTGATCTCCAGCACGTCGTCCCGGCAGCGGAAGCCCAGCAGGCTGGGGCCCAGCAGGTTGACCCGGGGCCGGCGACCCTGGTCGCGCCAGCGGGACGGGGACGGCTTGGGGGTGCCCGGAGCCGGCAGCTGGGGCTTGAGCAGGGTGCGCACCAGCTGGTAGAAGGTCTCGGCGGCGCCCCAGTTCTCCTTCTTGGAGTAGGCCGGCAGCTCCAGGTTCACCATCGGCACCCCCAGGTTCATGCCGGCGGCCAGGGCGCCGGGCTGGTCCTGGATCAGCTCGGCGGTGCAGCTCTCGCCCACCAGCAGCGCCTCGGGCTGGAAGCGCTCGACGGCCTGGCGGATCGAGCGCTGCACCAGCTCGGCGGTGTCACCGCCCAGATCCCTGGCCTGGAACGTGGTGTAGGTGACGGGGGGCCGCAGGCCCCGCCGCTCGATCATCGTGAACAGCAGGTCGGCGTAGGTGTCGCCCTGGGGGGCATGGAGCACGTAATGCACCCCCTCCATGGAGGTGGCGATGCGCATGGCACCCACGTGGGGGGGGCCTTCGTAGGTCCAGAGGGTCAGTTCCATGGGGGTGTCAGGAGAGCTGCAGCACGGCCCGGCGCCGCAGGGGACGGGCAAAGAGTTCGGCCAGTTCACCGGCCTGGTCGCAGCCGTGGATCGGGCTGAACACCAGCTCGATCGACCACTTGGTGGCGATGCCCTCGGCCTCGAGGGGATTGGCCAGCCCCAGGCCGCAGAGCACCAGGTCGGGGCGGGCGGCCCGCACCCGCTCCAGCTGCAGGTCCACGTCCTGGCCCTCGCTGAGCTGGGTGGCGGGGGGCAGCAGGGCCAGGTCGGCGGCCATCAGCTGGCGGTCGAGGTAGGGGGTGCCCACCTCCACCAGCTCCATGCCGCATTCCCGGGACAGAAAGCGGGCCAGGGGGATCTCCATCTGGGAGTCGGGCAGCAGGAACAGCCGCTTGCCGGCGAGCACCTCCCGGTGGGGCTCCAGGGCGCGGCGCCCCCGCTCCACCAGGGGGTCGAGCACGGCGTTGAAGCGGTCGTCGGGCACGCCGAAGGCATGGGCGGCGGCGGCCATCCAGTCGCGGCTGCCCTCGACGCCGAAGGGATAGGGGGCACTCAGCAGGGTGGCGCCCCGGTGCTGCAGCGCCCGGGCGGTGGCACTCAGGAAGGGCTGGGCGAGCAGCACCCGCGTCCCCTTGCCCACGGGGGGAAGATCGGTGGAGCGCCGCGGCGGCAGGCTGCGGACCGTGGTGATGCCCAGCCGCTCGAAGATCAGCCGGAAGCGATCCTCCACCGCATCGGCCAGGGTGCCCACGATCAGCAGCTGCTCCTCATCGGAGGAGGGCAGCAGGGGGAGCATGGCCAGCAGGGCGTTGTCCTCCCCCTGGGTGAAGGTGGTCTCGATGCCGCTGCCGGAGTAGTTCAGCACCCGCACCCGACCGACGAGCTGGGTGTTGAGGCGTTCGGCCGCCTTGGCCAGGTCGAGCTTGATCACCTCGCTGGGGCAGGAGCCCACCAGGAAGAGGGTGCGGATCTCGGGCCGGCGCTCCAGCAGATCCTTCACCAGCCGGTCCAGTTCCTCGTTGGCATCGGCCAGACCCGCCAGGTCCCGTTCACCCAGGATCGCCGTGCCGAAGCGGGGTTCGGCGAAGATCATCACACCGGCCGCCGACTGGATCAGGTGGGCGCAGGTGCGGGAGCCCACCACCAGGAAAAAGGCGTCGGGCATGCGGCGGTGCAGCCAGACGATGGAGGTGAGGCCGCAGAACACTTCCCGCTGGCCGCTCTCCTTGAGAATGTCGCTGGGGCCAGCCCCGGGGATGGCGCCGGTGGGAGGCTGAACCGGTGGAGCGGATACACCCATGGAGGGGATCGCCAGGTATGGAGCCTCCATGGGTTAGCGGGGACGGTGGGGTCCGCGCCCGACTGCGTTACATCTTTTCGGGATCGTGTGCGGATTCCCGCGCTCAGAGGCGGCGGCGGAATCCCTCTCCGAAGCCGATGCTGCGCTCCTCCCGCTCGCCATCGGCGCTGCGGCTCAGCTTCCACACGTTGCGCCCCAGGCGGCGGGCCGTGAGTCCGCCCCGCTCCACCAGCGCGGCCCCCGGCCGGGCCCCCATCAGCTGGGTGACCTCGGCGGTGCTGAGGGGAGCGCCGGTGCGGATGGCCAGGTCGGTGATCTCGAGCCGCTGGCGCAGGGCCGCCAGGTCGACCGGGTGATCCGCCTCGGCGGCATCCTTCCAGTCGGCGAAACCGTCCCCGATGTCGCCGCCCATGCGGCGCATCAGGCCGAGGCCGATGAAGGCGAGGGCCTGCTCCGGCCGCACTCCCTCATCGAGCGCCCGGGTGATCCATTCGGACACCGTGTCCTGGTCGAGGGGATGGCGCAGGGGCTGGGTCTCGCTGGCCACCCCGGGGGCGGAGGAGCCGTCGGCAGTGACGCCAGGAGTGGCAGAAGCGGTGCGCCGGGTGGCCATGGTCGCGCCTGGAAAGGTTGAACTGGAAGGTATCGGTTGCCTTCGGAGTCGCAAGGGTCCGGACGTCATGAATCACGATGGAAAGAAGGCATCCATTCGTGTCTCCATCCGGGCGCGGCGCGGCGCTTCCTTCCGTCCCCATGGACCGCTCACTCCATCGGCCCTGCGACCAGGCACCCACCCACCGGGGCGACATGGCGGACCCACGGGAGGATCCCGTCGAGATCGCCCCCGGTGTGTGGTGGGTGGGGGTGCGGCTGGCCCACGACCACTTCCAGTGCCACACCTATTTCATTGCCAACGGTTCGGACGGGGTTCTGATCGATCCGGGTTCACCGCTCACCATCGAGGGAACCCTGGCCAAGCTGCGCGCCATCACCGATCTCGACGCGATCCGCTGGCTCGTCTGTCACCATTCCGACCCCGACATCTGCGCCGCCCTGCCCCGGCTTGGGGAGGTGCTGACGCGGCCTGACGTGCAGGTGGTCACGGAATGGCGCGCCAACGCCCTGATCCGCCATTACGGCCATGGGTTCTCCACCTATCTGGTGGAGCAGCACGGCTGGTGCCTGCCCCTGGCGGGGGATCGGCGGCTGGAGTTCCAGCTGACGCCTTACCTCCACTTCCCCGGGGCGATGGTGTCCCATGACAGCGCCACCGGCACCCTGTTCTCCTCCGACCTGTTCGGCGGCTTCGTCCCCGACAGCAACGTGCTGGAGTCTGACGATGCCGCCTACATCATCGAGAACGCCCGGCCCTTCCACCAGCACTACATGCCCAGCCGGGAGCTGCTCAGTGCCGGCCTGGCCCGCATCCGCACCCGCTGGAGCCGCATCGAGCGGATCGCCCCCCAGCATGGCCACATCGTTCCCGCCGCCATCGTCGATCAGGTCTTCAGCGCCCTCGGCGCCATGGAATGCGGCGTCTACTGCCTGGCCGACGCCGACCTCGACCTCAAGCGCCTGCTGCGCATCGCCGAGGCCCGGCGGCGTCTCCAGGAGGCCCTGATCCACCAGGGCACGCCCCTGGGGATGGTCCGCGCCATCGGCCACATCCTCGAATCGGCCGGCCAGGCCAGCAGGTGCGAACTGGCCGTGCTGATGCCCGGTGACGGCTGGACCACCTGGTCCACCGAGGCGGACCAGCCCGAACGGCGCCAGCCGACCCCCGGCTGGCACCAGATCTGCCTGATCGGCGAGCCCGCCATGGTGCTGGCCATCCGCGGTCGTGGCGCAGCCCCGCCGTTCGACCCCGACATGGAGCGGATGGTGCGGGAGTTCGCCGAGTCGATGCGCCCCTGGGTGGAGCACCTCCTGGAGGATCAGCGCCATGCCCACGAGGTGGCCATCCTCAACACCGCCGCCCTCTGTGATCCGCTCACGGGCCTGGCCAACCGCCGCGCCCTCGACGCATCGCCGCTTCCCGCCAGCTACGCCCTGATCGAGCTGGATCTGGACCATTTCAAGCAGGTCAACGACAGCTTCGGCCACGACGCCGGCGACCGGGTGCTGCGGCAGGTGGCGCGGGTGCTGCGGGAGTCGGTGCGGGAGCAGGACCAGACCTTCCGCCTCGGCGGCGAGGAATTCCTGGTGCTGCTGCCGGAGGCCGACCGGGCCACGGCCCTGCGGGTGGCCGAGCGGATCCGGCTCTCAATGCACCGGCTCGATCTCGCGGGGGACGCCCCGGGCGGACGCCTGACGGTCAGCCTGGGGGTGAGCACGACGGCGGCCGAGCCGGCGGCCGATTTCCCCCGCCTGATGGAGCTGGCCGACCGGGCCCTCTATGCCGCCAAGGCCGCCGGCCGCGACCGGGTCTGGGTCGCCGACGGTCTCGCCCTCAGCAGCCGCTAGGCCGGAACCGGCCGCCAGCGCCCCGCCCGGGAGTACCCTCCCCTTCTGGACTGCCCCTGGCGGCGGCCAGGGATCCCGGCGCTTCAACCACCCCGGGGATCGCAACGACCGTTTGTTCCGGGGGTTGGCGCCTCGCGCCGTGATGGATTCGCAGAGTGCCCGTTCCTTCCTTCGCGACGACCGGTCGGACGCCCGCAGGAAGGCGGCGAGTCTGCGGATCACGGGCACCGATGTGAGCGGCGAGGCCTCCGGGGCCAGCTGCGTGATCACCACCGACAGCGAAGGCCGGCGGCTGGCGCGCCAGTCGAGCCACGTGCAGTCGATCGAACTGCGCACCTACGTCTTCCTGGATTCCCTCCAGCCCCAGCTGGCGTCGTACATGGGCACGGTGTCCCATGGCTTCCTGCCGATCCCCGGCGATGCCTGCCTCTGGCTGGAGGTGTCACCGGGGATGGCGGTGCACCGGGTCACCGACATCGCCCTCAAGGCCAGCACCGTGCGGCTCGGCCAGATGGTGGTGGAGCGGGCCTTCGGCTCCCTGGCCCTCTACCACCGGGACCAGAGCAACGTCCTCCACTCCGGCGACGTGGTCCTGGAGGCGATCGGCAGCCGGGTGGAGCTGCGCAGCCGCTGCGAGGTCACCTGGACCGAGATCATCCGGGCGATCACCCCCGACCACGCCGTGCTGATCAACCGCCAGAACCGCCGCGGCTCGATGATCCAGGCCGGGATGAGCATGTTCATCCTCGAGACCGAACCGGCGGGCTACGTGCTGATCGCCGCCAACGAAGCCGAGAAGAGCTCCAACATCACCGTGGTGGACGTCAAGGCGGTGGGGGCCTTCGGCCGCCTCACCCTGGCGGGCAAGGAGGGCGACGTGGAGGAGGCCGCCGCCGCCGCCATGCGCGCCGTGGCCCAGATCAATGCCGGCTCCCGCAGCTGAGCGTCAGCGGCCCGGCACCCGGCTGGCTCAGGCCAGCCCCAGCAGCCGCTTGAGGCCCGGGGCCATCGCCCGGGCCGCCTTGCCGCGGCTGCCGAGCTTGCTCCTGAGGTGCTCGCCCATCGCGGCATAGCTGCAGCCCGCCTCCCGCACATGGAAGATCGGGTCATAGCCGCCGCCATGGCCGGAGGGCTCCCGCAGGATCAGCCCCCGGCAGACCCCCTCCGACTCCAGCACCACCGCACCGGTGGGATCGGCCAGGGCCATGGCGCTGACGAAGCTGCCGCCCCGGTAGAGGGAATCGCCCAGTTCGTGCAGCAGTCGGTGGATCTTCTCGTGATCCGTGGGGGCGTAGCGCGCCGAAAACAGGCCGGGGCGGCCGTCGAGGGCATCCACCTCCAGGCCGGAATCGTCGGCCAGCGACCAGGAGCCCGTGAGCGAAGCCACCGTGGAGGCCTTGAGGCGGGCATTCTCCGCGTAGGTGAGGCCCGTCTCCTCGATCTCCAGATCCCTGGGCTGCTGCCGCACCTCCAGACCCACCTCCGGACCGACCCCCTCGAGCATGGCCGTGATCTCGGCCACCTTGTGGGGGTTGCCGCTGGCGATCACCAGGACCGGGGGGGAAGGGGAAAGGGACAAGCCGGGCCCACGGGGGGCCCCATTGTGGTGCAGAGGGGTGCTGGCTGGGCGGTGAAGGGGTGGGGCAGGACGGGTTGAACATTCCACCCCCGGAAAACTCCAGGGTTCCTGCCCCGGGCGGACGATAGGGAATTCGCTCGCGATCGGACGGACGGGCGGAGCAACATTGCGCGACCGGTGACGGTTGGCGGCCGGATTCGCCCTTAGGTTGCCTCCACCCTTTGGGCGCCGGAGGGCGATGCAGTCGAGCCTGGTCCTACAGAACCTTCTCTCCGCGCCGGTTCTCTTCTTCTTTCTGGGAATCCTGGGGGTGCTGGTGGGCTCCGACCTGGAGATCCCCTCGCCGCTGCCCAAGCTCTTTTCCCTCTATCTGCTGCTGGCGATCGGCTTCAAGGGGGGCATGGAGCTGGCCCACAGCGGCCTGGGCCCCCAGGTGCTGCTGACGGTCGGGGCGGCGGTGGCGATGTCGCTGCTGGTGCCGCTGACCAGCTTCCTGTTCCTGCGGCTGCGCCTCGACGGCTACAACGCCGCCGCCATCGCCGCCTCCTACGGCTCGATCAGCGCCGTCACCTTCATCACCGCCGAGAGCTTCCTCAACGTCGTCGAGGTGAATTTCGACGGCTTCATGGTGGCGGCCCTGGCCCTGATGGAATCGCCGGCGATCGTGGTGGGGGTGATCCTGGCCAGGCTCTCGGCCCCCGCGGAGGATGCGGAAATGGCCGGAGAGCAGCAGAACGGCGGCGGCAGTCTGCGCTGGCGGGAGATTCTCCAGGAGGCCTTTCTCAACGGCTCGGTCTACCTGCTGATCGGCAGCCTGGTGATCGGTTATGTGGTGGCGGCCTTCAGTCCGGCGGGTCTGGCGAAGATGGATCCCTTCACCGAGAAACTCTTCTACGGAGCCCTCTGTTTCTTCCTGCTCGACATGGGCATCGTGGCGGCCCAGCGGCTGCGGGACCTGAAGCAGGCGGGGGCCTTCCTGATCGGTTTCTCCCTGCTGGCCCCTCCCCTGCACGCCCTGCTGGGGCTGCTGGTGAGCGTTCTGCTGGGGCTGGGGCAGGGCAACACCCTGCTGTTCATGGTGCTCTGCGCCAGCGCCTCCTACATCGCCGTGCCGGCGGCGATGCGCATGACCGTCCCGCAGGCGAACCCCAGCCTCTACATCTCCACCGCCCTGGGACTCACCTTCCCCTTCAATGTGGTGATCGGGATTCCCCTCTACATGGCGTTGACCCGCCACTTCATTCCTGTCGGCTGAACCCGGCCCCCGCCGACCCTTGCCGAACCGTCGCCCCATCCCCATGAAGCGCATCGATCTCTTTCTCAGCGAACGGGAACTGAACCGTGTCTGCCGCACCATCACCACGGCCGGGGCGAAGGGCTATTCGGTGATGAAGCACGTGACGGGCATGGGCCCCTCGGGTGAGATCTCCGAAGCGATGGACTTCAGCGGGCTGGGGGCCAACGCCCACGTGATCGTGTTCGTGGAGGACGAGCTGCTCGGGGCCGTGGGCGCCGCCCTGCGGCCCCTGCTGAAGCGGTACGGGGGGGTCGGGTTCGTCTCCAGCGCCGAGCCGCTCTGAGCCTCCTGGAGGGGCCTGGGACCAGCAGGGGCGGCGCGCGGCGGGGCAGCGATCAACCAAGGCTTACTTTTTGTGTTGCACTGATCAGCTGCCCTTATCAGCCGATCCGGAAACCTTGATGGCCGCCAGGCTCCCAATCGCTTGACGGAGGGTTTGACGGAGGAGCAAGGTTGCACACGAACATTCCACCCCCCTCCTCCAGGAGCAGGTAATGGCAAACGAAACCATGGGCATCGCCCTCGGCATGATCGAGACACGCGGTCTGGTGCCCGCCATCGAAGCGGCTGACGCCATGACCAAAGCCGCCGAGGTGCGCCTCATCGGTCGCGAATTCGTCGGAGGCGGCTACGTGACCGTCCTGGTGCGGGGTGAAACCGGTGCCGTGAACGCCGCCGTCCGTGCCGGCGCCGATGCCTGCGAGCGGGTGGGCGACGGCCTGGTGGCCGCCCACATCATCGCCCGTCCCCACCGTGAAGTGGAGCCGGCGCTGAACAGCAGCTTCGGCCTGGGATCGAAGGACTGAGCGGTCAGCTGACCCTCTGAGTTTTCCATCCGAACCCATCCGAACAATCCCATGAGCAAGAAGTACGACGCCGGGGTCAAGGAGTACCGCGACACTTACTGGACTCCCGATTACGTCCCCCTCGACACCGACCTGCTGGCCTGCTTCAAGTGCACCGGCCAGGAAGGTGTGCCCAAGGAAGAGGTGGCTGCCGCCGTGGCCGCCGAGTCCTCCACCGGCACCTGGTCCACCGTGTGGTCCGAGCTCCTCACCGATCTCGACTTCTACAAGGGCCGCTGCTACCGCATCGAAGACGTCCCTGGTGACAAGGAGTCCTTCTACGCGTTCATCGCCTACCCCCTCGACCTGTTCGAGGAAGGCTCGGTGACCAACGTGCTCACCTCCCTGGTGGGCAACGTGTTCGGCTTCAAGGCCCTGCGTCACCTGCGTCTGGAAGACATCCGCTTCCCGATGGCCTTCATCAAGACCTGCCCCGGCCCGCCGAACGGCATCCACGTCGAACGCGACCGGATGAACAAGTACGGCCGTCCCCTGCTGGGTTGCACCATCAAGCCGAAGCTCGGCCTGTCGGGCAAGAACTACGGCCGGGTGGTCTACGAATGCCTCCGCGGCGGCCTCGACTTCACCAAGGACGACGAGAACATCAACTCCCAGCCCTTCCAGCGCTGGCAGAACCGTTTCGAGTTCGTGGCTGAAGCCGTCCAGCTCGCCCAGGAAGAGACCGGCGAGAAGAAGGGGCACTACCTCAACTGCACCGCCGCCACTCCCGAGGAGATGTACGAGCGGGCCGAGTTCGCCAAGGAACTCGGGCAGCCGATCATCATGCACGACTACATCACCGGTGGCTTCACCGCCAACACCGGTCTGTCGAAGTGGTGCCGCAAGAACGGCATGCTGCTCCACATCCACCGCGCCATGCACGCGGTGATCGACCGCCATCCCAAGCACGGCATCCACTTCCGGGTGCTGGCCAAGTGCCTGCGCCTCTCCGGTGGCGACCAGCTGCACACCGGCACCGTGGTGGGCAAGCTTGAGGGTGACCGTCAGACCACCCTGGGCTTCATCGACCAGCTGCGCGAATCCTTCATCCCCGAAGACCGCACCCGCGGCAACTTCTTCGATCAGGACTGGGGTTCGATGCCCGGCGTCTTCGCCGTGGCCTCCGGCGGCATCCACGTGTGGCACATGCCCGCCCTGGTCGCCATCTTCGGTGACGACTCCGTGCTCCAGTTCGGTGGTGGCACCCACGGTCACCCCTGGGGTTCGGCCGCCGGCGCCGCCGCCAACCGGGTGGCCCTCGAAGCCTGCGTCAAGGCCCGCAACGCCGGCCGCGAGATCGAGAAGGAAGGCCGCGACATCCTCACGGAAGCCGCCAAGCACAGCCCCGAGCTGGCCATCGCCCTCGAGACCTGGAAGGAAATCAAGTTCGAGTTCGACACCGTCGACAAGCTCGACGTCGGCTGATCCGACACCACGGCCCCATGCCCTGCCACCGCTGACCGAGGGTGCTTCCACCCAAGGTCGGCGGGGCCGGGTTCCCCAACCCATTTCCCACAAGGATCCCCATGCCCTTCAAGAGCACCGTGGGTGACTATCAAACAGTCGCCACCCTGGAGACCTTCGGCTTCCTCCCGCCGATGACCCAGGACGAGATCTACGACCAGATCGCCTACATCATTGCCCAGGGCTGGAGCCCCCTGGTCGAGCACGTCCACCCCAGCCGCTCCATGGCCACCTACTGGTCGTTCTGGAAGCTGCCCTTCTTCGGTGAGAAGGATCTCGGTGTGATCGTCAACGAACTGGAGTCCTGCCACCGGGCCTACCCCGACCA
Organism: Synechococcus sp. BO 8801; assembly: GCF_002252675.1. GTDB lineage: Bacteria > Cyanobacteriota > Cyanobacteriia > PCC-6307 > Cyanobiaceae > Cyanobium. The sequence goes on from NZ_NQKY01000024.1 coordinate 37,606, forward strand.
CCACGTGCGCCTCGTCGGTTACGACGCCTACACCCAGAGCCAGGGCGCCTGCTTCGTCGTGTTCGAAGGCCGCTGATCCAGCGACCACAGCGGATCCCGGCCGGCGGTCGGGATCCATCACTTTTGATCATCCATTCACGGGGCGGACATGGCCAGAACCACCAGTCGGGAAGCAGCACTGGAGCGCCGCAAGGCCCTCACCAACGGCGGCAAGAAAGCCTCCGCCCAGTTCATGTCCTCCCCGGGACGGGTGCGCACGGCCGCTGATGCCCAGCGCACCCGCACCGAAACGGTGAGTGCCGCCCCGGCTGCAGCGGCTCCGGCCCCGACGCCCCAGCGCACCGCCCCCACGGCGCGGCGCGGTGGTGCCTCCTCCCTGACCTCCTCCTCGGCTTACGGCCATCGCAGCAACGCCAAGCCGTTGGCGAACCCCAGCCGGAACCTGGTGCTGGAGCGCCGTGAGGCCCTCTCCCGCCGCGGCAAGCGGGCCGACACCTCCAGTGACCGCACCCGCCAGGAGGTGATGCGCGCCACCAAGGCCAGCGCCCCCGCCACCACGGTCGCGGCCCCCACCCCGGCCCCCGCCGCCGCCGCCACCCCTTCGTCCTCCGGTCTTGGCGCGTCCCTGGCCAACCGCCAATCGCGCAATGGCGAGCGCCGCAACGGCACCCCCAAGCGCACCGCCCAGCACAACCCCAGCCGGGCCATCGTCATGGCCCGCCGCGAAGCCCTCTCCAAACGGGGCAAGTCCGCCAGCGCCCCCACCAGCTCCGTCGCCGCCTCGGTGGCCCGCCAGTCCAACCCGGACATGAGCAGCCGCGAGCTGGCCCAGAAGGTGCGTGAGCTCAAGTGCAAGGTCGGCTCCGCCGGCAGCTCCCGCAGCGGCGGCTCCCGCCCCACCGGCCCCCGCCGCGGCCAGGCCAAGATCGAGGCCGCCGCCGATGCCCACTGGAAAGTCGGCGTGAGCGAGACGGTCCGGGGCCAAGTGGTCACCGGCACCCAGGCCAACCGCTCCCTCAAGACCACCGGCAACGAGGCCAGCACCTGCCGTCCCGTGACCGGCACCGAGTACCTGGGTGCCGAGATCTTCCGCACCTTCTGCCAGAGCGATCCCACCCCCCTGCAGCCCGCCAAGGTGCGGGTCAGCGCCACCACCCACGGCAACCGGGTGACGGGCAACGAGGTGGGCCGTTCCGAGAAGGTCACCGGCGACGAGCCCGGCACCTGCAAGAACGTCACCGGCACCGAGTACATCTCCGCCAACCAGAGCGCCGCCTGGTGCGGCACCACCAGCCCCTCCCCCCGCAAGGTGGGCCTGACCCGCACCACCGCGGGCCGGCCGGTCTCCGGCGTGATCGTGGAACGCTCCGAGCGGGTCACCGGCAACGAGCCCGGCGCCAATCGCCAGCTCACCGGCACCCAGTACGTGGGTGACCAGTCGGAAGTGCCCGGCCGCGCCCCGGCCAAGGTCAGCAGCCTGCACACCCTGCGGGGCACCGGCATCACCGGCACCCATGTGGGCCGCAGCGAGCACGTCACCGGCGACGAACCGGGCTCCTGCCGCCTGGTCACCGGCGACGAATACATCGGCACCCAGCAGTACGAACAGTTCTGCGGCACCAAACCGGCTCCGGAAGCCGCCAAGGTGGGCTTCAGCGTCACCAACAAGGCGATGGTGGTGAGCGGCACCCGCACCGGCCGCTCCGAGAAGGTCACCGGCGATGAGCCCGGCACCTGCAAGGCCGTCACCGGCACCCCCTACGCCGGCATGGAGCAGGCCGGCACCTGGTGCTCCTCCAACAAGGTGGCCGAGATCCGCCAGCGCACCCCGGTGCGCATGGGCACCGTGATGACCGGGATTCAGCCCGGCATCGGCGGTGTCATGACCGGCGCCGAGCGCGGCGCCTGCGAGGACATCACCGGCACGCCCTACATCGGCGGTGACCAGCTGAACGAGGCCTGCGGCGCCGCCACCAGCCAGGACGCCGATTTTCCCCAGCCCCTCAGCGCCCAGCCCTGGCAGCAGTTCAGCGTCCAGTCCCCGGCCCGGGCTGCCCAGAGCTCCCGCCAGCGCCCCGGTGGCGTCACCGGCAACAGCTACGAGCAGGGCAACCGCATCACCGGCCCCTTTGACATGGCCGCCGACAAGGTGACCGGCACCGAGCAGTTCCGCTTCGACCGTCCCGGCCAGGAGCGGGTGCGCCTGCGCCAGCCGGCGGCCGCAGCTGCGGTGACCGTCGATGAGGACGCCCGTCCCACCTCCCGCGTCACCGGCGAGGGCATCTCCGCCGGCCTCAACATCACCGGCGACGACTGGGATCGGGGCAAGCACGTCACCGGCACCGAAGGGGCCTCGGCCCGCCGTCGCAACCCCAGCCGCGTCGGCCCGATGTCGGCGATGCCCGGCTTCCAGAACAAGCGCAACGAGGCGCTGCCCGAGCCCACCAACAAGATCACCGGATCCAGCGGCAGCACCAGCGCCGGCTCCCTGATCACGGTCTCCGGCGGAGCCCGCGGCTGAACCCCTGATGCCCCGCCGCCCGGCCCCCACGATCCGTCCCCTCGCTCCGAGAGCCCCCCGGCGCCGTCCCGATGCCCCCTCCGGCGCCGATCTCTCCCGGCGCCTGGCGGCGGTGCGGCTCGGCCAGGGAACCACCGCCAGCGCCCATCCGCTCACCGACCACGCGGCCAACGCCGCCCTGGAGAGCTACGACCGTGGCGTCAAGGACGCCTTCGACCGGATCGTGCCCGTGCTCAAGCGGCTCTCCGCCCTCCAGCACGAGGATGACTTCGTCGAGCGGGCCCAGGCCCTGGCCCAGGCGGAGCTGGGCTTCAGCCTGCCCCTGCCGATCCTGGAGAAGGCCTGGGTCAGCCAGCTCGACATGCGCAGCCTGTTCGCCTGGTGCGTCTTCGAGACCTACGAACAGACCAGCGACGGCTTCTTCCGCGACGATCCGCTGCACGGCCAGCCCGGCAGCGCCGCCGCCGAGGACTTCGACGCCTTCCTGCTCTCCTGCGGCTTCCACCTGCTGGATGTGACCCCCTGCGCCGATGGTCGCCTGGCCCATGCCATCGCCTTCGCCCTGCGGCTGCCCTTCAGCTCGGTGCGGCGCCGTCCCCATGCCGGGGCCCTGTTCGATGTGGAGAACACGGTCAACCGCTGGGTCAAGACCGAGCACCGCCGCTACCGGGAGGGCATCCCCAACCCCGCCCACGACGACACCCGTTACCTGAAGGTGGTGCTCTACCACTTCAGTTCCCTCGACCCGACCCACGAGGGCTGTGCCGCCCACGGCAGTGACGACGCCCTGGCGGCCAGCTGCGGACGCCAGCGGCTGATGGACTTCCAGCAGGCTGTGGAGAACAGCTTCTGCTGCGGCGCCTCCGTCGACCTGCTGCTGCTGGGCATCGACACCGACACCGACGCCATCCGGGTGCACGTGCCGGGCATGGACGGCAGCACCCGCCTGGATCAGTGGCTCGATGCCGCCACCGTGTATGAGGCCACGCGCCACCTGCACCCCGAAGAGGCCCGTCGCCGGATCGCCGAGCTGGCGGAAGCCGCTGCGGCCAGCACGCCGGATCCCGGCATGGTGCGCCTGATCGCCCGGCTGCTGGAGCACAACATCTCCCAGATCGACTACGTGCGCCAGTACCACGACGGCCACTACGCCGATGCGGGCCATGCCGAGCGGTTCATCGGTGTGGGCATCGGCTTCAAGGAGATCCACCTGCGCAACCTCACCTACTTCGCCTACATGGACACGGTCGAGGAGGGCGCCCCCGACATGGACGTGGGGGTGAAGATCTTCAAGGGCCTCAATGTCTCCCGGGGCCTGCCGGTGCCCGTGGTGGTGCGCTTCGACTACAACGGCAAGGTGCCCGGCGCCCGGGAGCGGGCCGTGCGCCATGCCCAGCGGGTGCAGGAGGCGATCGAGAACCGTTATCCCGACCTCTTCGCCCAGGGCCTGCTCCATGCCCTGCTGACCGTGCGTGACCAGGAGCGCCACACGCCCGCCGAAGCGGTAGGTTCCACCATCAGCCTCACCACCGCAGGAGGGCACTGACCATGTTGATCTGCAAGGTGGTCAAACCCCTGGTCTCCACCAACCGCATCCCCGATTTCGAGCACAAGCACCTGCAGGTGGTGCAGGACGGCAGCACCCAGAAGGTGGCTGTGGACGCGGTGGGCTGCATCCCGGGCGACTGGGTGATCTGCGTCGGCAGCTCCGCCGCCCGGGAGGCGGCGGGCAGCAAGTCCTATCCCAGCGACCTCACGATCGTGGGGATCATCGACCACTGGGATCCCGACGCCGGCAAGGCCACCCCGCCAGCGAGCGGCACCCCCACCGGCGGACCGGCACCCCAGGGAGGAAAGGCCTGATGGAGATCATGCAGGTCACCGGCTCCCTGGTCTGCACCCAGCGGGTGCCAGGCCTCGAGCACTGGAACCTGCGGGTGCTGCGCAGCCCCAAGGGCAAGCTCAGCGTCGCCGTCGATCCGGTCGGGGCCTCCCCCGGCAACTGGGTCTTCACCGCCAGCGGTTCGGCCGCCCGCTTCGCCTGCGGCAACCCCGAAACGCACACCGATCTCACCATCGGCGGCATCATCGACTTCTGGGAGCCGGACGGGTAGGCGCCCCTCCCATCGCCTCCACGACCGTTCCCCCTCCCCCCGTCCGTCCCATGGCCAGCCGCACCCCCCGCTCCGGTCCCGACGCCACCCCCACGCCGCCCCCGGCCCCCCCACCGGCGGCACCGTCGGCCGCTCCAGCAGCGGCAGCCGGGGCGGCGGCCGCT
>NZ_NQKY01000025.1 GCF_002252675.1 Synechococcus sp. BO 8801
CATGGAGGGCGTCACTGCGGTCGTCCTCGGAGATGTCCCAGAAGACGTAGGCCCACTGGGGATCGCGGGGCAGGAAGACGACGCGGGTCTCGGCGGCGGGGCGCGGCGCCGGGGCCATCTCGGCCTCGATGGCGGCCACCGGCCGAGGCGCGTCTGCTGGGGCCGCCGCCTCGGGGCTGTCGCCCGAACGATCGGCGATGGCCCCGGCCAGCGAATCCCTGTCCTGGGCGCTGTAGCGATGGATCCCCAGGGTCCTGGCGAGCTCGCGCAGCTGGCGCATGCTGAGGCTGGCCAGGTTCGCGAGCGGGTTGGTCCTGGCCATGCTATTTCAAGAATCGTTACATCCCATGATCGCCGATGGGATCGGTCGGGATCGCCCCTGTCAGCGGATCGCGACATCGCCGGAACGGGCCTGATCCACCGGCGGCAGCTGCACCACCCCCCGCATGGGTTCGGCCCCCGGTCGCTCCGGGGGCCGGGTCGGGCGGTCCGGCAGCGACGCCAGCACGGCCGAGACCGCCAGCAGCCCCCCGAGCAGCAGCCAGAGGCGCCAGCGACGCGGCAGGACCAGGGCGCTGCGGCCCCCCTGCCCCCGGCGCCGTGTGCCGTCCGCGACCCGGCGCGCCCTGCCGATGCCCAGCGGCTCTCCGCAACGGGCACAGACCATGCGACCCGCCAGGCTGCGGTCGGCTCGCACAGCCCAACTGCCGCACCTCGGACAGCCCATTCCTCATCCGATCCATCAGCTCCCCATGGTGACGGAATGACCTAGAGCAGCGTCGGATCGGCGCCGGCGGGCCGCTCGGCCGGTGGCAGATCGGCCATCAGCCGGAAATCCTCGAACGCGAAACCCGGTCCCACGCAGCAGTGCAGCAGGCTCCATCGCCCCCGGCTGCGGGCCGCCTGCCACCACCCCGCCGGCACGATCTGCAGCGGACCCGGACCCGGATCCCCGGCCTCAGCGAGCGGGCCCAGCAACAGCCGCTCGGCCGTGCCGCCCCCGGGCGGCAGCCGCCAGAGGTCGAGGGGGTCGCCGCCGGCGTGGTGCCAGACCTCATCCGCCCCCGCCACCTGATGCCAGCGGCTGAGCTGGCCCTCCGTCAGCAGGAAGGCGATCACCGTGAGTCCGGCGCGCTGCCGCCCGTCCTCGGCCCGGCACACCTGAGCGGGTGAGCGGTGCAGCTCCCGATACCAGCCCCCCTCCGGGTGGGGCTGCAGGTCGAAGCGGGCGATCAGCGCCTCCGGACTGGAACGCATGGCCTGGCGGACGGGAGAGGGTCGCTGCCGATGATCCCGCGGCGACGGCCAACCGGAGTAGAACATCCGTACCAGCTCCCTTGTTCTGCCGGCCCGATGCTTCCCCTGCCTCCCCAGTCACCGCTGCCCCTGCGGGAGGGGGCGGCGGCGCTCTTCTGCCTGCTGGCCACGGAAGCCATCAGCGCCGGTTTCCCCAGCCCCGCCGACGACTACGTGGAGGCCCGCATCGACCTCAATCTGGAGCTGATCCCCCGCCCGCTGTCCACCTTCTTCATGCGCGTCAGCGGCGATGCCATGCGGGGCGACGGCATCGTCGACGGCGACCTGCTGGTGATCGACCGCAGCGTCGACTCCCGGCCCGGCATGGTGGTGGTGGCGGTGCATGCCGGCGCCTTCCTGCTGCGCCGTCTGGCCCGGCGCGGCGGTGCGCTGTGGCTGGTGGCCAGCGACGGCACCAGTCCGCCCCTGCTGCTCACCGGCGACGAAGGGGGCGGCGCGGAGGGGAGCGACGCAGGGGGCGCCGAGCTCTGGGGCGTCGTGATCCACGCCGTGCATCACCTGGCGGGCGCCCCCTCCAGGCGTCACTGATCGGCGTCAGCCAGCAGCGTCAGGGGTCGGCGCGGTGGGGCAGGGCGCGCGAATCGGTGGGACGGGCGGGAGGGGTCATCAGCAGGCCGCGCCGGCGCAGCTCACGGCGGAATTCGCCGGCCAGTCCGTCCGCCATCCAGAGCTTGCGCAGGTGGCCGAAGATCACCATGCAGCGCAGGGCGATGGTGACGCAGACAAGCACCTGCAGGCAGAGTTTCAGCACGGTGGGAGCAGCTGCGGCGCTGTGCTGGGGGCAGCCTAGGGGCGCCGGCGGCGAGCGGCCGCCGGGGGCCGGCCGGGAAACGCCGTCCAGGCGTCATGCTGGGGGCGATGAGCGGCAACGCCGCCCCAGCCTGCTTCGATGATCGAGCCCCTGCCGGAGCTGAGCACCGCCGAACTGGAGACCCTGCTGGCGGCCCTCGATCCGCTCCTGGACGGCTTCGGCGAAGGGGGCTCCTGCCTGGATGACGCCAGCGCCTTCCTCGAGCGGCTGGGCATCGGCCAGCAGGGCGACGACGGGGGCACCCCCGCTCCCCTGCTGCAGTGGCTGGAAAGCTGGCGGGCCGCCGGCGGCAACCGGGCGACCCTGCGGCTGATGGTGCAGACCCTGCTGACGGGACGGCAGGAGGAACCGCCGGCCTGACGGAGCGCCGGATCGGCCGGACGGGTCAGGCGCGCCAGAGGGCATCGGCCATGCGGGCCGTCTGCACGATCGGCCCGACGTCGTGCACGCGCAGCACGTCGGCACCGGCGGCGATGGCCTGGCCGCAGACCGCCGCCGTGCCCCAGAGACGGGCCCGGGGGCGGGGCTCGGCCAGCACCTCACCGATGAAGCGCTTGCGGGACGGCCCCACCAGCAGGGGGAAGCCCTCGGCCCGCAGCAGGGCCAGACCCCGCAGCAGGGCGAGGTTGTGGGCGGTGGTCTTGGCGAAGCCCAGCCCCGGATCCCAGAGGATCCGCTCCGCACGCACCCCCGCCGCCAGGGCCCGATCGGTGGCCTGCAGCAGCTCCTGCCGCACCTCGGCGACCACGTCGCCGTAGCGGGCCAAGCCATCCATGGTGCGGCTGTCGCCGCGGCTGTGCATCAGCACGCAGGGGCAGTCCGCGGCCGCCACCACCGCCAGCAGGTCGGGATCGCGCCGGCCGGCACTGACGTCGTTGATCCAGTGGGCCCCGGCCGCCAGGGCCGCCTCCGCCACCGGGGCGCGGAAGGTGTCGATCGACAGCAGGGGGCCGCCGGCCGCCGGGGGCGGCAGAGAGGCCAGGATCCGCCGCAGGACGGGCAGCACCCGGGCGATCTCGGCCTCGGCCTCGATCTCGGTGGCCCCGGGGCGGGTGCTCTGCCCGCCCAGGTCGAGCAGGTCGGCCCCCTGACGGTGCAGCACACGGGCCTGGCGCAGGGCCGCCTCGGGGGCCTCATAACGGCCGCCGTCGCTGAAGGAATCGGGGGTGAGGTTGAGGACCCCCATCACCAGGGTGCGGTCCCCCCAGCGGAACCCGGGCGGGGCGGCGACGGGGCCGGCGGAGCTCACGGCGATCCCAGCGGTGGCCGGGGCCTCAGGCCGCCACCGGCACCTGGTAGTTGGCGATGCGGGCGAAGCTGACCGGATCGAGGGAGGCGCCCCCCACCAGCACGCCGTCGATGTCGCTCTGGGCCATCAGCATGTCGATGGTGGCGGGGTTGACCGAACCGCCGTACTGCACGACCACCTCGGGATGGCCCACCCAGCCGCGGATCAGGCCGCAGATGCGGTTGGCCTCCTCGGCGGCGCAGGTCTTGCCGGTGCCGATCGCCCAGATGGGCTCATAGGCGACGATCAGGCGCAGGGGGTCGATGCCCTCCAGCCCCTGTTCCACCTGGCGGTGGATCACCCGCTCGGTCTCGCGGGCCTCGCGCTGGTCGTCGCTCTCGCCCACGCAGAGGATCGGGATCAGCCCCGACTTCTGGGCCGTGCGGGCCCGCAGGTTGATCTGCTCGTCGGTTTCGCTGAAGTACTTGCGGGGCTCGCTGTGGCCCACGATCGCGTGGGTGACGCCATGCTCGAGCAGCATCGGCGCCGAGATCATGCCGGTGTAGGCGCCGCTCTCCTCCCAGTGGACGTTCTGACCGGCGATGGCGACACCGGCGCCGGCCAGGTGACGGCAGAGGGTGGGGATGGCGGTGAACGGCGGGGCCAGCACCACCTCCCGGTCCTCGGGCAGATCGGCGATCAGGGGCCGGAAGGTGGCCGCAAACGCCCGCGCCTCGGCGCAGGTCATGTGCATCTTCCAGTTGCCTGCGATGACGGCCTTGCGCACGTGGTCTCCCGGCAGCGACATTCGAGGCAGGTTAAGGCGTGAGCCCGCCGTCCCTCCCACGCTCCCGCCGCGGGGAGAGCATCAGCACCTCCCGGCCGTCGATGGCCACGGCATCCCCCGGGGCCAGCTGACGACCGCGTCGGGTCTCGATGGCGCCGTTCACGGTCACGTCCCCCCGCTGGATGCGCTGCTTGGCCTCGCCGCCGGTGCCGACGAGGCCCTGCCATTTGAGGAACTGATCCAGCTTCACCGTCGGGGGGCGCCCGGAGAGCGCTGATAGGGTTCGTCGATGCTTGCACCCTCGCCGGCCGGCTTCCGCAGGCTCTGGCCGCTGCTGAAGCCCCACCGGCGACCCCTGCTGCTCGGGGGGTTGTGCATGCTGGTGTTCGTGGGCTGCTGGCCCCTGCTGGCCTGGCTCGCCGGCCAGCTGATCCCCGCCATCGGCGCCGGCGACTTCAGCAAGGTGCTGCGCAGCGTGGCGGCGGCCCTGGCGGTGTTCCTGGTGCAGAAGATCGCCCAGTTCGGCCAGGACACCCTGCTGGCGGGCCCGGCCCTGCGGGTCAGCCAGGAGCTGCGCCGCCAGCTGTTCGCCCGCCTGCAGCGGCTCGACTTCGGCGCCCTGGAGAAACTCTCCGCCGGCGATCTCACCTACCGGCTCACCGAGGACGCCGACCGGGTCGGTGAGGTGATCTACAAGACGATCCAGGACACCACCCCCAGCGCCCTGCAGCTGGTGGTGGTGCTGGGCTACATGATCTGGCTGGACTGGCCCCTGGCCCTGGCCACCCTGCTGCTGGCACCGCTGGTGGCGCTGATGGTGAGCGCCTTCGGGGCCCGGGTGATGACCGCCGCCGAGCGCAGCCAGAAGCAGGTGAGCGATCTGGCGGCCCTGCTGGGTGAGGCGATCGGCGGCCTGCCCCTGGTGCGGGCCTTCGCCGCCGAACCCTGGCTGCAGGAGCGCTTCGACACCGAGATCGACCTGCACCGCCGCGCCCGCTACCGCACCCTGGAGCTGCTGGCGCTGCAGCATCCGGTGGTGGGCTTCATCGAAGCGGCCGGGATTCTCTCGGTGCTGCTGATCGGTGCGGCGCGCATCAAGGCCGGCGGCCTCGACAGCCAGGGCTTCAGCAGCTACGTGGCGGCCCTGCTGATGCTGATCGATCCGATCTCCCACCTCACCACCAACTTCAACGAGTTCCAGCAGGGCCAGGCCTCGCTGCGGCGGCTGCGGGCGATCGAGAACGAGCCGGTGGAGCCGCCCGACCACCCCGGGGCCAGACCCCTGGGAACCGTGTCCGGGGAGCTGGTGCTGGACGGGGTGAGCTTCGGCTACCAGAGCGGCACCCCGGTGCTGCGCCAGCTCGACCTCCACATCCGCCCCGGCCAGGTGGTGGCCCTGGTGGGGCCCTCCGGCGCCGGCAAGAGCACCCTGTTCTCCCTGTTGCTGCGCTTCAACACCGCCCAGAGCGGCCGGGTGCTGCTCGATGGCCAGAACCTCGCCGACCTGCGGGCCCGGGACCTGCGCCGGGCCGTGGCCCTGGTGCCCCAGCAGAGCAGTGTCTTCTCCGGCACCGTGGCCGAGGCGATCGCCTTCGGGCGACCCGCCACGGCCGATCAGATCCGCCAGGCCGCCCGGCTGGCCAACGCGGCCGACTTCATCGAGAGCCTGCCCGGCGGCTACGACAGCCGGATCGAGGAGCGGGGCAGCAACTTCTCCGGCGGCCAGCTGCAGCGGCTGGCGATCGCCCGGGCCGTGCTGGGCAACCCGGCGGTGATGCTGCTCGATGAGGCCACCAGCGCCCTGGATGCGGAGGCCGAGGAGGCCGTGCAGCAGGGCCTGCAGCAGGCCATGGCGGGCCGCACCGTGCTGGTGATCGCCCACCGCCTCGCCACCGTGCAGGAGGCCGATCTGATCGTGGTGCTCGACGGCGGCCGCATCGTCCAGCAGGGCAGCCACGACGAACTGATGGCCAGCGGCGGCCGCTACCGCGAGCTGTGCGAGCGCCAGTTCATCCGCCTGGAGGCCTGAGGGCAGGCTTCGCCCCTGGCGAGAACGGGCGGTCCTGCCACCTACGCTGGCTCCGCACCGAGCCCAGAGCCTTGCAGACCCCCAGCCAGCAGCCCCCCGTGCTGACCTTTGAAGGCAAGCGTTACGACCTCAACGGTCTGCCCGACGAAGTGAAGGAGATGGTGCGCGGGATGCAGGTGGCCGATGCCCAGCTGCGCATGCACGAGGACACCCTCAAGGTGCTGGCGGTGGGCCGCCAGGCCATGGCCATGCAGCTGAACGAGCGGCTGCAGGGCATCCCGACCCTGGAGGAGCCGGCCTGAGGCCGCCGGGGATCAGCCCAGGGGGGCCAGATCCTCGAACCGGAACACCTGGCGGCCGGCCGGAGTCTCGCCATGGGCCTCCGTCTCCACCACCCGCTCGCTCAGCACCCAGGGGCCCTCGCCCGCCAGGGGCACGAAGGTGTCGGTGAAGCGGCTGGTGCCGCCGCGGGCCTCTCCGGTGGCGGGGTCGCTGTAGCGGCTGGTGTAGCTGTGGCTGAGGTAGCCGCTGCCGGTATCGGTGACGCTCTCGGTGAAGATCGTCACCACGGTGCCGTGGATGTGGCGGTGCACCATCCTCACCACGTTGTCCTTGATGCGGTAGCGGTCGCCCTCGGCCTTGCCGCCCATGATCACCTCGGTCCCCACCGCATCGGTCTCACCGGCGGTGAAGGTGTTGGCGCCGTGGGTCTGCTCGAAGGGGCGCCGCACCCGGTGGATCGCCACCTCCCACAGCTGGGAGGCGACCGCCTTGTGCACCTCCTCGTCGGCGATGCCCTCCACCGTCGCCTTCAGGTCGGCGCCGACCTGGAAGGTGCCCGCGAGGCGCCGGTCGTCCTGCTCCCAGACGCAGCGACCGCTGTAGCCGCCGAAGCCGGGCTCCCAGGTGTAACGGTTCTCGTAGGCGGCGCGGAAGGCCTCGCGCAGGTCGGAGCCGGGGGCGACGGGATGGGCGGCCAGGGTGCTGGTCACGGAGTCACGGGCGATCGGGCGTTCACCCTACCCAGGGCGGGTGGATGTCCTGCAGGGCCGCCACCTCCACCTGCTGCTGCTGCTGCAGGGCGGCGATGGCCTCCACGGCGGCCCGGGCCGCGGCCATGGTGGTGACGGTGGGCACGGCGTAGTCGAGGGCGGCCAGGCGCAGGTAGCGGTCGTCGTGGGCGGCCTGGCGGCCCACCGGTGTATTGACCACCAGCTGCACCAGGCCCGAGCGGATCGCATCCTCGATGTTGGGCCGGCCCTCGTGCACCTTGAGCACCGGCGTCACCTCCAGGCCGGCCTGGCTAAGCATCGCGGCGGTGCCGTTGGTGGCGGTGAGGGTGAATCCCGCCGCCAGCAGGGCGCGGGCCACCGGCACCAGGGCGGGCTTGTCGCGGTCGTGGGTGGAGAGGAACACGCTGCCGCTGGTGGGCAGGGGTTCGCCGGCGGCGAGTTCGGCCTTGGCGTAGGCCAGGCCGAAGCTGGCGGCGATCCCCATCACCTCGCCGGTGGAGCGCATCTCCGGGCCCAGCAGGGTGTCGGCGCCGGGGAAGCGCTTGAAGGGCAGCACCGCCTCCTTCACGGTCTGCCGTGGCGGCCGCGGCTCGGCCAGCAGGCCCAGCTCCGTGAGGGTGCGACCGGCCATCAGCTGGCTGGCGATCTTGGCCAGGGGCACGCCGGTGGCCTTGGCCACGAAGGGCACGGTGCGAGAGGCCCGCGGGTTGGCCTCGATGATGAACACGGTCTCGTTGCCGGCGCCATCGTTCTGCACGGCGAACTGGAGGTTGATCAGGCCGCGCACCTCCAGCGCCAGGGCCAGCTCCGTGCTCCAGCGGCGGATCGTGGCCAGGGCCTGGGGCCCCAGGGACACCGAGGGCAGGGCGCAGGCGGAGTCGCCGGAGTGGATCCCGGCCGGCTCGATGTGCTCCATCAGGCCGCCGATCACCACCGTCCCCTCCCGGTCGCAGAGGGCGTCCACGTCCACCTCGATGGCGTTCTCCAGGTACTGGTCGATCAGCACGGGGTGGTCGGGCTCCACCTGCACCGCCTCCACCATGTAGCGGTTGAGTTCCTCCTCGTCGAAGACCACCTCCATGGCCCGGCCGCCGAGCACATAGCTGGGGCGCACGACGACGGGGTAACCGACGGCCGCCGCCACCGCCCGGGCCTCCCCGTCGGTGCGGGCCAGGCCGTTGCGGGGCTGGCGGATGTCCAGCTGGCGCAGGATCGCCTCGAACTGCTCCCGGTCCTCGGCCCGGTCGATCGATTCGGGCGAGGTGCCCCAGAGCCGGGTGCCGGTGGCGCGGCCCTCCTCGCTCTCCAGCCAGCGCAGCAGCGGGATCGCCAGCTTCAGGGGCGTCTGGCCGCCGAACTGGACGATCACCCCCTCGGGTTTCTCCGCCTCGATGACGTTGAGCACATCCTCCAGGGTGAGGGGCTCGAAGTAGAGGCGATCGCTGGTGTCGTAGTCGGTGGAGACCGTCTCCGGGTTGCTGTTCACCATCACGGTGGCGAACCCGGCCTGCCGCAGGGCGAAGGAGGCGTGGCAGCAGCAGTAGTCGAACTCAATGCCCTGGCCGATGCGGTTGGGGCCGCCCCCCAGGATCATCACCTTGCGGCGGGTCTCGGGGGTCACCTCGTCCTCGGGGGCCAGCAGGGTGAGGGAGCCGTCGGCCTCGAGCCGCTCCAGGGGGCGCTCGTAGGTGGCGTAGTGGTACGGCGTGGAGGAGGCGAATTCGGCGGCACAGGTGTCGACCGTCTTGAACACGGCCCGGACCCCCAGGGCCTGGCGACGGCGGCGCACCGAGAGCTCGTCGCTGCCGGTGGCCCAGGCGATCTGGCGGTCGGAGAAGCCGGTCTGCTTGAGCTCCAGGAGGTCGGCGGCGCCGATGGCGTCGAGGGAACGGCCCCGCAGCAGCGTGGTTTCCACCGTCAGGATCCGGCGCAGCTTGGCCAGGAACCAGGGGTCGATGGCGCTGAGCCGGTGGATCTCGTCGTCGCTGCGGCCGGCCACCATGGCGGCGCGCACGTCGTGGATCCGATCCGGGGACGGGGTACGCAGGCGGCGCTCCAGTTCGGCCGGATCCTGGGGGTGGTCGGGGCGGTCGCAGCCCCAGCCCCCATGGCCCGTCTCCAGGGAGCGCAGGGCCTTCTGGAAGGATTCCTCGAAGCTGCGGCCGATGGCCATGGCCTCGCCCACCGACTTCATCGAGGTGGTCAGCACCGCCGGCGAGCCGCGGAACTTCTCGAAGGCGAAGCGGGGGATCTTGGTGACGACGTAGTCGATCGTCGGCTCGAAACAGGCCGGCGTGGCGCCGGTGATGTCGTTGACGATCTCGTCGAGGGTGTAGCCCACCGCCAGCCGGGCGGCGATCTTGGCGATCGGGAAGCCGGTGGCCTTGCTGGCCAGGGCCGAGCTGCGGCTGACGCGGGGGTTCATCTCGATCACCACCACGTCCCCGTTGGCGGGGTTGATGGCGAACTGGATGTTGCTGCCGCCGGTGTCGACACCGATCTCGCGGATGATGGCGATCGACTGGTCACGCAGCCGCTGGTACTCCCGGTCGGTGAGGGTCTGGGCGGGGGCGACGGTGATCGAATCGCCGGTGTGGACCCCCATCGGATCGAGGTTCTCGATCGAGCAGACGATCACCACGTTGTCGGCGGTGTCGCGCATCACCTCGAGCTCGAACTCCTTCCAGCCGAGAAGGGATTTCTCGATCAGGATCTGGGAGACGGGGCTGGCCTCGAGACCGCTCTTGCAGAAGGCCTGGAATTCCTCCGGGTTGTAGGCGATGCCGCCGCCCGATCCCCCCAGGGTGAAGGCCGGCCGGATGATGCGCGGGTAGGTGCCGATCTCCTCGCCGACGCGGATCGCTTCCTCGAGGTCGTTGGCGATTCCTGACGGACAGACGGCCACCCCGATCCGGGCCATCGCCTCCTTGAACAGCAGCCGGTCCTCCGCCTTGCGGATCGCCGCCAGGTCGGCACCGATCAGCTCGACCCCGTAGGCGGCCAGGGTGCCGTTCTCCGCCAGGGCGACGGCCAGGTTGAGGGCGGTCTGGCCACCCATGGTGGGCAGCAGGGCATCCGGGCGCTCCAGCTCGATCACCCGGGCCACCACCTCGGGGGTCAGGGGCTCGATGTAGGTGCGATCCGCCAGGTCCGGATCGGTCATGATCGAAGCCGGGTTGGAGTTCACCAGCACCACCTCGTAGCCCTCGGCCCGCAGGGCCTTGCAGGCCTGGGTGCCGGAATAGTCGAACTCGCAGGCCTGGCCGATCACGATCGGTCCCGACCCCAGCAGCAGGATGCGCCTCAGATCCGTGCGGCGGGGCATAGGGCGTGGTCGGTCAAACCCGCCCAGCCTCTCACGGTCGCCGTCCCGACCGGCCCCCCGCACCGCTGGCACCGCAGGCAATCGCTAATCTGACGGGATACCTTCGCCCGAGACGCCGCCGATGAGCGAACTCCAGCGCCTGAAGGGGTTGCTGCCCCCTGAGATGCAGAGCTGGGTGTTCGTGGAAGCGGCGGCCTCCGTCGATCCTCCCCTGATCACCATCGAGGAGATCGGCCGCGACGAGGTGGAGATCCAGGTGGATCTCGAGAAATGGGACGCCCTCGCCCTCGACCACCGCAACCTGCTCTTCTGGCACGAGGTGGGCCGCGTCCAGAACGACGCCATCCCGCGCGACGGCTGGGAGATGGCCGCCCTGGCCATCGGCCTGGGGGGCGCCATCGGCGAGCTGTGGGTGCAGGACGGCCTGCTGCTGGTGATGGCCCTGGGGCTGTCGGGCTTCGCCGGCTACCGCCTCTACCTCAAGAACAACTCGGAGAAGCGTCTCCAGGACGCGATCCTGGCCGACGAGCGGGCCATCGACCTGGCCTGCCGCTTCGGCTACAGCCTGCCCAACGCCTACAAGAGCCTGGGGGGCGCCCTCAAGGAGCTGGTGGAGCAGACCCGCAAGAAGCGCCGCCGCACCTTCTACGAAGACCGCCTCGAGGCCCTGCGCAAGAGCGCCGGCAAGGCCCGGGCCGAGATGGCCCAGCAACAGGGCTCCCGCCAGTCGGTCACCAGTGAGAACGTCTATGGATAGCCGCGACCTGGCCCTGCTCGCCGCCGAGGCCTGTGACGACCGCAAGGCGGTCGACATCCGTCTGATCCGGGTCGATGAGGTGTCGTCCCTGGCCGACTTCTTCGTGATCTGCAGCGGCCTCAGCGACGTGCAGGTGCGGGCCATCGCACGCTCCGTGGAAGACCGGCTCGAAACCGATGCGGCCCGCCTGCCGCTGCGGCGCGAAGGCCAGAGCGAAGGCCGCTGGGTGCTGCTGGATTACGGCGAGCTGATCGTGCACGTGCTCACCCCCCAGGAACGCAGCTACTACGACCTCGAGTCCTTCTGGGGCCATGGCGAGCAGGAGCGCTACGTCGGCGCCCCGGTCGAGGTGGGTGGCACCGGCCCGGTCGGCGGCTGAGGGACGCAGCGATGGCCGCCGGCGTTCCGAGCCTGCCCAGCCAGGACACCCCCTGCCCGGTGCCCCCGGCCCAGCGTCCCCTGCAGGAGTACGACCAGCTCAACCGCTCCTGGTTCTTCCACTGGCCCGCCAACGGCCCGGCAGGACTGTGGCGCGCCCTGGGACTCGCCTGGCTGCTCTCCTTCCCACCGGCGCTGCTGGTGGCCGGCGGCAGCATTCCGCTGCGCCACGACCCCGTCCGCCTGGTGATCGCCGCGGCCACCGCCGCCGTGCTGCTGCCGATGGTGCTGCTGCTGCGGCAGTGGCTCGGCTGGACCTACGTGCAGAAGCGGCTGGTCTCGGAGCGGGTGGAGTACGAGGAATCGGGCTGGTACGACGGTCAGGTCTGGGAGAAGCCCATCACCTGGCGCCAGCAGGATCTGCTGGTGGCCCGCCACCAGGTGCAGCCGGTGCTGACCCGCCTGCGCCAGGCGGTCGCCGTCGCCATCACCCTGATGCTGCTCGGGTCGGGGCTCTGCCAGGCTCTCTGAGGTCGGCCTCCACGGACCTTCCCCCACACCCATGACCCTGTCCTCCAGCTTCGCCGGCCCGGGCCGCCCCGGCATTCCCCCCCTGGAGGTCCGCCTGCTGCGCAATGGCATCGTCGAGTCCCGGCACCGGGTGCATGCGGTGGTCTGCGATCAGCGGGGCCGGGTGCTGATGCGCGCCGGCGACCCCCAGCAGCTGAGCTTCGTGCGCTCGGCCCTCAAGCCATTCCAGGCCACCGTGTTCGTGGGCAGCGGCGCCGCCGATCGGATGGGGGCCGGGGAACGGGGCCTGGCGATCGCCTGCGCCTCCCATGCCGGCACCGCCCTGCATGCCCGGGAGGCGTTCAAGCTGCTCTGGGGTGCGGAACTCGACACCGAGGACCTCCAGTGCCCCACCCCCGCCGGTGCCAGCAGTCCGCTGGAGCACAACTGCTCGGGCAAGCACGCGGCCTTCCTGGCCGCCTGCCGCCAGATGCACTGGCCCCTGGAGAGCTATCTCCAGGCCGACCATCCCCTGCAGCAGGCGGTGGTCAAGCGGGTCGGGGAGCTGCTGGGGCTGCCGGGGGCCGAACTGATCAGCGCCCGGGATGACTGCGGCGCCCGCACCCTGCAGCTGCAGCTGGCCCAGATGGCCCTGCTGTTCGCCCACCTCGGCGGCGGCGAGCAGGCCGACCTGGAGCGGCTCAGCCGGGCGATGCTCGCCCACCCCGATCTGATCGCCGGGGAGGGGGCCTTCGACACCGAGCTGATGCGCCTGGCCCACGGCCAGGTGCTGAGCAAGGGAGGCGCCGAAGGCATCCAGTGCCTCAGCCGGGTGGGCGAGGGCATGGGCGTGGCCATCAAGGTCGACGACGGGGCCCGGCGGGCCAAGCAGGCCGTGGCCCTGCACCTGCTGGAGCAGCTCGAGTGGCTCACCCCCACCACCCTGGTGGAGCTGCGCCAGCGCTACCTGACACCGGCCGACCACCTGCGCCTGGAGGTGATCGGCGAGCTGCGCTTCGACGGCGCACGCCCCTGAGGCGTGGGCATCGCCTGATACAATTTTTGAGTGGGACGCGGACATCCGCCGGCCACTTGTGTACCGCGGGGTAGAGCAGTCTGGTAGCTCGTCGGGCTCATAACCCGAAGGTCAGGAGTTCAAATCTCCTCCCCGCCACCAAATCCACAACCTCCCAAGGGTTGTCACCCATCAACCCTCCAGCCATCGGCTGGGGGGTTGTTGTTTGATGGCGGTGGACGCAACGATCCGCCATGCTCCCGGTCCCCCCGATCCAGCTGGCTTCGCGTCCAGCGCCGGCGGCGCAGGCCCCCCTGGCGCCGAAACCCCTGGGGGCACTGCCGGCGGACCTGCAGCCCCTGGTGCGGGAACTGCAGCGGTTCGGATTCAGGATTCAGATCAGCGCGCCACCTCTGCGTGGCGTCTACGGACTGTTCGAGTCCGGGTCGCGAAGGATCTGGATCGCCCCGATCAGTTTCGAGCTGGGCATCGCCCGGCAGACGTTCCTCCACGAGGCGGTGCATGCGGTGCAGAGCTGCCCCACCGGCACGGTGACACCGATCGGCTGGCGGTTGCCGGTGCAGCCGGTGGTGCGGCAGGAAATTTCCGGCCTGCTCACCACCCGTTACCACAACCATCGCGTGGCTGAACAGGAGGCCTTCCACCTCCAGGGTCAGCCCGATGCCGTCGCCCGGCTGTTGGAGGCCCTGCGACGCCGTTGCGGCCTGCAGCGGCGGCCTGCGGTCGCTCCACCATGATGCCGGGACCGGTTCGCACGCCGATGTCCATGGCCCCTTCCGCCTCCGCCGGCAGCGACCGCCCCTGGGACGCCGTGGTGGTGGGGGCTGGAGCGAATGGGTCGGTGGCCGCCATGGTGCTGGCGGAGGCGGGGCTGCGGGTGCTGGTGCTGGAGGCGGGGCCGGACCTCTCCGCCCGGCGGGCCCTGGGCAGCGAGCCGCTCAACAGCCTGCGGCGCCTCGCCCACCTCAGCAGTGGCCGCCAGCGCCTGCAGCGGCACCACCCGGGCTTCTGGAAGCACAACCCCGAGCTGTTCGTCGACGAGCGGCAGAACCCCTACAGCACCCCCCCGGACGCGCCCTTCCTGTGGACCCGGGGGCGCCAGGTGGGCGGCAAGAGCCTCACCTGGGGGGGCATCACCCTGCGCCTGTCGGAGGCGGAATTCCAGGCGGCCCGGCGGGACGGCCATGGCCCGGCCTGGCCGATCGGCAGCAGCGAGCTGGCGCCCTTCTACGACCGGCTCGAGACCCTGCTGGGGGTGCATGGCCAGCGGGACGGGCTGCCCCAGCTGCCGGACGGGCAGTACCTGCCGCCCCTGCCGTTCACCCCGGGGGAGAAGCACCTGCAGGCGGCGATCGGCCGTGAGCTGGGACTGCCCCTGATCCACTCCCGCGGCTTCCGCCTGCACAGGCCCACGCCGGAGGCGCCCTGGCCCCCCTCCAGCGCCCAGGGCCGCAGCCTCGCCCGGGCCCTGGCCACCGGCCGGGTGCAGCTGCGCAGCGGCGCGGTGGTGAGCCATCTGGAGATGGACGCAGCCGGGCGGCTGGCCGAAGCGGTGGTGCTGGTGGACGCGGCCAGCGGCCGGCGGGAGCGCCTCGCCGCCCCCCTGGTGGTGCTCTGTGCCTCCACGATCGAAACGGTGCGGCTGCTGCTGCACTCGAGCGACGCCATGCGCAGCGGCGGCCTCAGCGACCCCTCGGGCAGCCTGGGCCGCTACCTGATGGACCACATCTCCACCAGCCGCTTCTTCTCGATCCCCGCGATCGAAGCCCCCCCCGAACCGGCCGAGCTCTCCGGGGCCGGCAGTTGCTTCATCCCCAATACCGTGAACCTGGGCGAGGGGCGTTCGGAAGCCTTTCTGCGCGGCTACGGGATCTGGGCGGCCCTGCAGCGCTTCGATCCCCCCGCCCTGCTGCGGCGCCGTCCCGGGGAAGCGGTGGGCTTCCTGATCGGCCATGGGGAGGTGCTGCCCCGGGCCGGGAACCGGGTGAGCCTGGATGGCTCCCGCAGCGACGCCTGGGACCTGCCCATCCCCCACATCGACTGCCGCTGGGGAACCAACGAGGCGGCGATGGTGGCCCACATGCAGGCGCGCATGCAGGACGTGGTGGCCGCGGCGGGCGGCCGCATCCGGCCGATCGAGGAGCTGTTCGTGCTGCCGGTGCTCGAACCCCTGATCCGCAACAGCCTGGCGGTGCGTCCGGAGCCGCCACCACCGGGCTACTACATCCACGAACTGGGCGGGGCCCGCATGGCCGAGCGCCCCGAGGAAGGGGTCGTCGACCCCTGGAACCGTTGCTGGGGGGCCGCCAACGTGCTGGTCACCGATGGGGCCTGCTGGCCCAGCGCCGGGTGGCAGAGCCCCACCCTCACCGAGATGGCGATCACCTGGCGGGCCTGTGCCGCCGCCGCCGCCGCCATGAGACGCCACTGAACGGTGCCGTCCGGTCAGGGAGCCGTCACAGCGGGGCGCAGCTGGTGTCGATCACCACAATCTTGCTGGCCACCCATGCGCACAATGACGGGGCGACCTCCAAAGGGTCGGGCAAGGGAGAAAACCATCAGCGGGGGTTGGCACCTCCGCTTTTTTTTGGCCCCTCTGCCTCGCCGGCCCCTCTGCCTCGCCGGCCCCTCTGCCCCGCCCGCTCCATCTGACTGGGCTGCTCAGTCCTCAGGGCTTCTGGAACAGGCCGTCAAGGTAATGCTGGGAGACCACGGGCTCCTGGCAGCCGTTCTGGAACAGGAAACCGGCCAGGGCGGAGGTGATGACGCTGTACTGGTCCCAGTGCGGATGGGCATCAATGAACTCCCGCATGCCTGCGTAGAGCACCTCGGGCACCTCGGCTTCCAGGCTCACACTCGCCTCTTCGCCGCCGCACCCCGGCTGCTCAGGATCCATGGCCATGCTGGTGGGATTGGGCTGAGTTCGTTCCAAGTACGCCACAGGGGATGGCCGGCGTCAAAAACCGGCTCCCGGGGGGCCCCGTCGGCGTCGGGGGATGAGACTCGCGGCCCCGGCTGGGCTGCGGCCGAGGTGTTGCAGAACACGGGAGCAGCGGACCGCCACCAGCGGACCCTGTCAAGGCTGTTCCAAGCCATCCATGACTTTCCCCAGTCCTGACGTCCCGGGGCGGCCGGAAGGGCATGAACTGTGGAAAAGTGCCGCGAATCGGGGGAAAACGGCGCCGAGGTGGGGGAAAGTCCCGAACCATCGGAACAATTGATCAGAACTCAGTCTCTCTGGACGCAATCAGAGATGAGACCGGCGAGGCCAGCCCGCCCACACCCCGCCAGCTCAGTCGCTCGGCCGCCGCAGGGTCAGGGGACCCAGCGGGTGGTCCGCATGGGGGTAGACGGGGTGGTGGTGATGGTGCTCATGGCCGTGGCCATGGCCAGCCCCCGTCCCGCCCAGCGGCACGGGCACGCCATCGGGCTGGCAGGCCCCGGTGCATTCCCGCTCGCAGAGGGTGCAGCTCTCCACCAGCCCCTCGACATGGTGGTGGTGGCTGTGCTGGGGCGCCCCCACCTCCCGCTCGAAGCCGAGCACCTGGGCCCGGTACTTGCAGAGCGAGCAGTTCATCGCCACATCGCCCCCGAGCACCTCGGCGACCCGCTCCCGGAAGGTGTCCAGCACCAGGGGATGGTCGCCCAGATAGCCGGCCTGGACCATCTCAAGTTCAGGATGGTCGACGGCCACCCGCTCGCTGTGCTGGCGGATCCGGCTCACCAGCACCCCGGAGAACAGGAAGTACGGGAAGACGACGATGCGCCTGTAGCCGAGCTTGACGGCCTGGCGCAGGCCCGGCTCCACCAGGGGAAAGGTGACCCCGGAATAGAGGGTCTCCCCCCAGCCGAAGCCGAAGCCCTCCACCAGCATCCGGGTGACCTTGGCCACGTTGGAGTTGGCATCCGGGTCGGAGGAGCCACGCCCCACCACCGCCAGCAGGGTGTCGTGCAGCGGCACGGGGCTGCGACCGGCCGTGATGGCGTCGGCGTCGGCACCGTCGATGGCGGAGCGGATGCGGGCGGCCGCGGCCTGGATCATCTTGAGATCCACCCCCAGCTCCCGGCCGTAGTCGATGCGCAGCCCGGTCTCGGCGGCGTAGGTGTTGAGCACCGAGGGGATGTCGTTCTTGGCGTGGCCGGCGGCGAACAGCATCGCCGGCACGGCCAGCACGTGCTGCACCCCGCGCTGGCGCAGGGCATCCAGACCGTCGCGCAGGATCGGCCGGGCGAACTCCAGGTAGCCGTGGTCGACGGGCACCGGGGCGAGGTGGTGCTGGAGCTGGTGGGCCAGGGAGGCGAATT
The DNA here is from genome assembly GCF_002252675.1 of Synechococcus sp. BO 8801. Taxonomy (GTDB): domain Bacteria; phylum Cyanobacteriota; class Cyanobacteriia; order PCC-6307; family Cyanobiaceae; genus Cyanobium. The sequence continues at coordinate 17,497 of NZ_NQKY01000025.1, forward strand.
CAGCCACCGCCAGACGGTTGCGGCTGCCGTGGCCACAGACCAGCACCCCGATCGGGCCGTGGGGTCCCTCCGGAGCGATGGCTCGGTCAGGGGCGGTGGTCATGAACGTCCGTGGCTGGCTCGACCCTATTCCCGGGGCTGAACCACGGCGGTGGGGACCGGCTCGGAGCGGTCAGGATGGGGCTCAGCCACCGGCACCCATGAGCCTGCACCTGCCCCCATACCAGCCCCTGCCACCACCGGGTCCGAAGGCGGACCTGCTCAGCGTCGCCATCGCCGACCTGCGGCCCACCCAGATGTGCGTGGGTCTGGCCGAGGTGCGCAGCCGCCAGCAGGACTTCTCCGAGGAGACGGCGGAGCAGCGCCTGCGCTACCTGCGCGGCAAACCCGTTCCGCTGGTGCGCGGCGCCGGCGACGCCCTCTGGATGGTCGACCGCCACCACCGCCTGCGGGGGCTGATCGAGCTGGATCCCGGCGCCATGGCCTACGGCTACCTGGTGCTCGATCGGCCGTCCGAGCCGCCCCAGGCGGTGCTCACCGAACTGCAGGCCCGGGGCTGGCTGTACCTCTACGACGGCCGCGGCCATGGCCCCCTGGCCCCCACGGCCCTGCCCCAGGGCCTGGAGGGCCTGCAGGACGATCCCTACCGCTCCCTGGTCTGGAGGCTGAAGAAGGAGGGCATGATCGATCCGGCCCCCCTGATCCCCTTCCACGAATTCCGCTGGGGAGCCTGGCTGCGCAGCCGCCCCCTGCCCCCCTTCAGCTCCGCCAACCTGGCACCGGCCCTGGCGGCCGCCCGTTCCCTGGTGCGCTCCAGGGCCGCCTCCCACCTGGCCGGCTGGAAGGGCTGAACCTTCGGGCCCGGCCCGCTCAGTCGGGCCGGTTGCGGGGCGGTTCGCCATCCCCGGCCAGCAGCAGCCGCTCCCAGCGATCGAAGCGCCGGCCCAGCAGCACCGCGGCCGCCGCCAGCAGCAGGGCCGCGACCAGCACCGGGGGCGTCTGCCACCAGGCGATGGCCAGCAGGGCCAGCCAGGGAATGGCCTGCACCAGCGGCCGCCAGCGCCGCAGTCCCTCCAGGGCGCCGCGGCAGGAGGCGCAGTGGCGGCCATGGCTCTCCCAGCGGTCCATCAGCGCCGCCCGATCGAGGCGGGGGGGCAGGGCCTGGCCGGGGAAGGGGTCACCGTCGTGGGCGTTGACCCAGTCGTGCAGGGCCTTCACATAGACGTCGGCGCCGGTGGCCAGGAAGAACGCCCGCTCGGCGCCGCCGCTGCGGCCCCGCTGCTCCAGCACCCGCTCCTGCCAGTGCAGGAACACCTGGTCGTCCTCCAGCACCGTGTGGTTGGCGATGTGCTGCAGCCACCGGGGCCGCAGGCCCAGCAGCAGGGGAGGCAGCCGGGACTTGAACTGGAAGGGGAAGCGGGCGAACAGGCGGCACTCACCGCGGCGGATCGGCGTCGCGTAGACCACCGTGAGGATGCGGGCGAAGCCAGGCGCCGTGAGGTCGTGCCACATCAGGCCGGGGGCGGCGTAGGTGGTGTGCTGGCTGCCGAGCTTGCCCCGGCGGGGGCCCTCCTCCCACAGGGCCGTGAACCCCTCCGGACCGGAGCTGGTGATCGCCGCTGCCACCGGGGAGGCGTTCTCCCGCTTGCCCACCGTGCGGTGGTGGGTGAAGGGCACGTGGCTCACATCGAGCACGTTCTCCAGCAGGGTGAGGGCATCCATGGGCAGGTCCCGGAAGGTGTCCTGGACGAACCAGCCCGGCTCCTCCAGCACCGGCACCAGCGGCAGGGGCACCGCCGCGGCGTCGGCCGCCTCCCCGGCGAACACGAACAGCAGGTCCTGGGCCTCGGCGGTGGCGTAGGCCCGGCAACGGGATCGCACGGCGCTGGGGCTCGCCCCCGGCTCGGCCTGGGGGATGGCGGTGCAGTGGCCGTCTCCGGCGAAACTCCAGCCGTGGTAAGGGCACTCCAGCTCGCCGCCGGCATTGATCCGCCCCTGGCTCAGGGGCACCAGGCGGTGCGGGCAGACATCGGCGAAGGCGCGCCAGGCCTGGCCGGTGCGGTCCCACCAGAGCACCAGGTCCTCATCGAGGAGGGTGAAGGCGGTGGGCCCGGTGCGGTCCAGGTCCCGCAGATAGGCCACCGGATACCAGTGCTGGCGCCAGGCGGAACTCGTCATGCAGCCGATTCTGCTGGCGCAGGCGGCCGGATGCGGGCCCGTTACGAGACGCCGCGGGGAGGGCGATCGCCGGTGGCGGCGTTCCTAGGACGGCCTGGAGGACACCCCTGCCATCCCTCCCGATTTCCGTGGGCACCTTCCTGACCGGCAATCCCCTGGCAATTTTCGCCCTGCTGCTGGTGCTGAGCGTGGTGGTGCCGCCGCTGGTGCGGCCCCTGCGCCTGCCGGACCTGGTGGGGCTGCTGGTGGCGGGAGTGGTGATCGGTCCCCACGGCCTGGCCTGGCTGGTGTCCAGCAATGAGACGGTGCGGTTGCTCTCGGACGTGGGGGTGATCTACCTGCTGTTCATCGCCGGGCTGGAGATCGACCTGGGGGAGTTCCAGCGGATCCGGGCCCGTTCCTTCCGCTTCGGCCTGCTCACCTTCACCCTGCCGATGCTGGCCGGCACCGTGCTCGGGTTCGCCTATGGCTACCCGGCGGTGAGCGCCGTGCTGATCGGCTCGATCCTGGCCTCCCACACCCCCCTGGGCTATCCGATCGTGCGCAGCTTCGGCGCCATGCGGGAGGAGTGCGTCACGGTGGCGATCGGCGGCACGATCTTCACCGACATCGCCGCCCTGGTGGTGCTGGCCCTCTGCGTCAGCCTGGGGCGGGGCCAGCTGAGCGCCGAGGGGGTGGTGGGGCTGCTGCTCAAGGTGGCCGTCTATGCCGCCGCCGTGCTGCTGCTGATCCGCTGGCTGGGCCGGGGCCTGGTCCGCCGCAGCGTCGACGGCGACAGCCGCCTGTTCGTGGCGGTGCTGCTGGCCCTGTTCCTGGCGGCGGTGGGGGCGGAGCTGGCCGGGGTGGAGAAGATCGTCGGCGCCTTCCTCGCCGGCCTGGCCGTGAACGGCGTGCTGCCGGACGGGCGCGTCAAGGAGCAGGTGGTGGTGGTGGGGGCGAGCCTGTTCATCCCCCTGTTCTTCATCGATCTGGGCCTGCTGCTCGATGTGCCGGTGTTCCTGAGCACCATGACGGGCTCCGCCTTCGCGGTTGCCCTGATCCTGTGCCTGATCGCCAGCAAGGGACTGGCCTCCTGGTGGTCGGGGCTGCTCTATCGCTACGACGGCCCCCAGATGCTCACCCTCTGGTCGCTGTCGCTGCCCCAGGTGGCGGCGACCCTGGCCGCCACCTACGTGGGCTTCCGCCAGGGCCTGCTGGATGAGCGGATGCTCAACAGCGTGCTGGCCCTGATGGTGGTGACCGCGACCCTGGGCCCGATCCTGACCACGGTGGCGATGACCCGGATGGCCAGCCGCCGCTCCCGGGACCTGAGCCTGCAGGAGAGCGGCCAGCTGGCCCTGGTGCGGCGGGCCCTGCGGGTGCTGGTGCCGATCAGCGACGCCCGCAGCGAGGAGTTCCTGCTGGCCCTGGCCGGGCGCCTGATCGACGGCGAGGCGGGTCACCAGGGCTCGGTGCTGCCCCTGGCGGTGGTGTCGCCCCGCCAGGCCGGGGCGGGCCGCGGGCCCCATCCCGTCGTGCACCGGGCCCTGGCCGCGGGGCGCCAGCTGCTGGAGCGGGCCGATGTCCGCACCGCGGCGGCAGGGGTGCCCAGCCGCTCGCTGCTGCGGGTCGACAACGACATCCCCGGCGGCATCGCCCGCACGGCCCTCGAGCAGGGGGCCGACCTGGTGCTGGTCGGGGTGGCGCCGGGCGCCCGGCTGGGGAGCTGGCTGTTCGGCGATCTGGTGGCCGCCATCTGCCGTCAGGCCCACTGCCCGGTGGTGATGGCCCGGCTGCGGGAGGATCCGGCCGGCTTCCGCCGGCTGCTCGTGCCGGTGAAGGACCTCTCCGCCGGCGCCCTGGAACAGTTCCAGCTGGCGGAGCGGCTGCTGCGCGCCAGCCCGCCCGGGGAGGGGGCCGCCATCACCCTGCTGCACGTGCACGAACCCTGGCTGGCCCAGGCGGAGCGGGAGCGGCTGGCCCGCCGGCTCCAGGCCTGGGTCCCGTCCCCCGCCAGGGCCGGAGGGGCCGTGCCGGTGACGGTGGAACTCCTGGCTGACCCGAACGTGGCCGAGGCGATCGAGCGCAGCAGCGAGAGCCACGATCTGGTGATCCTGCGCTCCCTGCGGCGCCTGGTGGAGGGGATGCCGATTCCCGCCAGCGACCAGGCCACGGGGCTGCTGCGGCGGCTGGGCTGCTCGGTCCTGGTGATCAGCGATCCACTCCACTGACCCCTGCATGGATCAGGGGCCATGACTAGACAGAGGGGAGACCCCCAGCTCCCATGCCCTACAGCCACCTTCTGGTGCCCAGCGACGGCTCCGACCTCTCGATGGCGGCCGTGCGCCATGCCGTGGCCCTTGCCGCGGCCCTCGGGGCCCGCATCACCTTCTTCCATGCCCAGGCCAGCGTGCCGGTGCAGGTGGTGGGGCTCGGCGAAATGCTCGATGCCACCACCATGGAGGCCCTGATGAGCGCCAGCCGCAAGGACGTGGAGCGCATCCTGGAGGAGTCCCTGGCGGTGGCCCGCCAGGCCGGCGTCAGCGCCGATGCCGAGAAGGTGATGAGCGACCTGCCCCACCAGGCCATCGTCGAGGCCGCCACCCGATTGGGTTGCGATCTGATCCTGATGGCCTCCCACGGCCGCCGCGGCCTGGTGGGGATGCTGATCGGCAGCGAGACCCAGCGGGTGCTGGTCCAGTCCCCCTGTCCGGTCCTGGTCTACCGATGAGTGCCCTCGCCTCCGGTGGGGGCGACGGCGCCTCCGACCGGGCCTACGACATCCTGCGCTCCCAGCACCAGCCGCTGGCGGCCCTCTTCTCCCCCCGCAGCGTGGCGGTGATCGGGGCCTCCGACCGGCCGGGCAGCGTCGGCCGGGGGGTGCTCTGGAACCTGATCAGCCATCCCTTCGGCGGCACCGTCTATCCCGTCAATCCGAAGCGCGCCAGCGTGCTGGGGATCCGGGCCTACGCCACGGTGGCGGAGCTGCCCGAGCCGGTGGATCTGGCGGTGATCGCCACCCCGGCCGCCACGGTGCCCGGGCTGATCGAGGCCTGCGCGGCGGCGGGGGTGAAGGGGGTGATCGTGCTCTCGGCGGGCTTCCGGGAGATCGGCGCCGCCGGCATCGCCCTCGAGGCCCGCATCCGCGATGGCCTGCGCCGCTCCGGCATGCGGCTGGTCGGGCCCAACTGCCTGGGGCTGATGAATCCCCGCACCGGCCTCAACGCCACCTTCGCCGGCACCTTCGCCCGACCCGGCCACGTGGGCTTCCTGAGCCAGTCGGGGGCGATCTGCACCGCCGTCCTCGACTGGAGCCTGCAGGAGAACGTGGGCTTCAGCGCCTTCGTCTCGATGGGCTCGATGCTCGATGTGGACTGGGGGGATCTGATCACCTACCTGGGGGACGACCCGGAGACCCACAGCATCGTCATCTACATGGAGTCGATCGGGGATCCCCGTTCGTTCCTCTCGGCGGCGCGGGAGGTGGCCCTCACCAAACCGATCGTGGTGATCAAGGCGGGACGCACGGCGGAGGCGGCCCAGGCGGCGGCCTCCCACACCGGGGCCCTCACTGGCAGTGACGCCGTGCTCGATGCCGCCTTCCGGCGCTGCGGCGTGCTGCGGGTGGACAGCATCGCCGACCTCTTCGACCTGGCCGAGGTGCTCTCCAAGCAGAGACGCCGGCCAATGGGCCCGCGGCTGACGATCCTCACCAACGCCGGCGGCCCTGGCGTGCTCGCCACCGACGCCCTGGTGCGCCACGGCGGCACCCTGGCCAGGCTCCCGGAGGCGACCCTGAAGGCCCTCGATGCCGTGCTGCCGCAGCACTGGAGCCGGGCCAACCCGATCGACATCCTCGGGGACGCCGATCCGGAGCGCTACGAGCGGGCCATCCGCCTGGCCCTGGAGAACCCCGACAGCGACGGTCTGCTGGTGGTGCTCACCCCCCAGGCCATGACCGACCCGACCGGCACCGCCCAACGGCTGGTGGCCCTGGCGGCCACCACCACCAAGCCCCTGCTGGCCAGCTGGATGGGGGGCCGGGACGTGGAGGCGGGGGAGCGCCTGCTCAATGCCGCCGGCATCGCCACCTACCGCTACCCGGACGCGGCGGTGCAGCTGTTCGATGCCATGTGGCGCTACAGCGACAACCTGCGCGCCCTCTACGAGACGCCGGCCCTGGTGCCGGAAACGGAGGCAGCGGTGGCATCCGGTGCCGACGAGCCCCACGCCGACCGCGGGCGGGTGGAGGAGCTGCTGGCCGCTGTCCGCGCGGAGGGGCGCACCCTGCTCAATGAGTGGGAAGCCAAGCAGGTGCTGGCCGCCTACGGCATTCCCACGGTCCCCACCCACATGGCTATCAGCGCCGAGGCGGCCACGGCCGCCGCCGACGCCATGGGCTACCCGGTGGTGGTGAAGCTGCTCTCCGCCGAGCTCACCCACAAAACAGACGTCGGCGGAGTGCAGCTGAACCTGGGCAACGGCGAGGCGGTGGCCCAGGCCTTCCGGAGCATGGAGAGCGCGATCGTCGCCCGGCACGGGGCGAGCGCCTTCGGCGGGGTGACCGTCCAGCCGATGCTGGAACTCACAGGGACCTACGAACTGATCGTCGGCAGCAGCATCGACCCCCAGTTCGGGCCGGTGATCCTGTTCGGCACCGGCGGCCTGCTGGTGGAGGTGTTCCGCGACAGTGCCGTCGCCCTCCCGCCGCTGAACACCACCCTGGCCCGGCGGCTGATGGAACGCACCCGGATCTACGCGGCGCTTCAGGGGGTGCGGGGCCGGCCGCCGGTGGAACTGGCAGCGCTCGAACGGCTGCTGGTGCGCCTCAGCCGGCTGGTGCTGGAGCACCCGGCCATCCTCGAACTCGACATCAACCCGCTGCGGGTGGCACCGGGGGATGGGGAGGGCGCCCTGGTGGCCCTCGACGCCCGGGTGCTGCTGCAGGCGTCCTCCGGAGCCACCTGCTTCAGCCCCAGGCCCGCGATCCGCCCTTACCCCAGCGCGTACGTGCGCGACTGGCGGCTGCCCGACGGCTCAGCGGTGACCCTGCGGCCGATCCGGCCGGAGGACGAACCCCTGGTGGTGGCGTTCCACCGCACCCTCTCGGAGCAGAGCGTCTACTTCCGCTACTTCCATCTGATGACCCTGGGCCACCGGATCGCCCATGAACGGCTCACCCGGATCTGCTTCACCGATTACGACCGGGAGATGGCCCTGGTGGCGGAGCGAGCCGGGGAGAACGGCGCCCCCGCCGAAGTGCTGGGGGTGGGGCGGCTCAGCCGGATCCACGACGAGAACGCGGCCGAGTTCGCCATGCTGATCGCCGATCCCTGGCAGCGGCAGGGGCTGGGCACCGCCCTGCTGGGCCTGCTGCTGGAGATCGGGCGCCAGGAGGGACTGGAGCGGATCTGCGCCGAGATCCTGCACGAGAACCGGGGCATGCAGCACGTCTGCCGGAAGCTGGGCTTCCGGCTCCGGCCCACGGCCGAATGCGTGCACGCCGAGATCAGCCTCCTGGAGCCGGCCGCTGGCCTGCCGGAACGGGACGGGATTCCCTCGCCAGCCAGTGCAGCTGCCAGGCCCGCTGCAGATCCACCCGCGTGACGCGGTAACCCAGGCGGCGGGCGGCCAGGATCAGCTCCGGGGAGGAGCGGCAATGGCGCAGCCCGCGGCGGATCACCGCATCCGTCTCGGCCTCATCGACAAGGCGCTCGAGTTCGCTCCAGCTCATCGGGTTCTCCCACCCTCCCGTTCAAGCTGGCAACGGCGGCGCGATCCGACCAGGGGTCCGACAGCAAGCGATGCACAGGGCAACGCAGGCCATGGGCAGGGCGCGCCGTTTGCTGGAGTCGCATCCTGTCGGACATCGGCCGGGAGCCGTTCATGGATCGGTCACATGACTTCGCTTGATTGATGTCAGCCCCACCTCAGGGGTCGCTCCTCACAACGCGAACACCATGAACACCATCCTTCGTCAGGGGTCCCGCCGCCTCGTGGGCCTGCTGGGCACCACCGGCGTCCTGGCCCTGGTCGCCGCCCCCCTGGAGGCCCTGGCCGGTCCCTGGGGCCCGTCCGGCGCACCCCGCCAGGTCGACAGCCGCCGTGTTCCCTACCCCGTGCAGACCCTGCCCAGCCCCTCGTCCTACGGCGACGGTTACGGCGGCGGCTACCGGGCCGACTACGACGTCGACCGCTACCGGGCCAACCTGCCGGTGGCTCCCGACTACATCCAGGCCCAGACGGCCCAGCGCTGCAACGTCGGCCGACTGGTGGGCGGCATCATCGGCGGTGGCCTGGGCTACGCCGCCTCCCGCCAGGACGGCCGCACCTGGGCCGTGCCGCTCGGGGCCCTGCTTGGTCAGCAGATGGGCTGCAGCATCGGCGCCCAGCGGGCTCCCCTGCCCTGGTGAGCCCCCGGCTCAGGAAGCGGTCCCGAAGGCCACCTGACAGGCGGCATTGAGGAGTTCCGCTTCCTGGGCACTGCTCGGCTCCTGGCCGTTCAGCAGACCCTGCTGGCAGTCGGCGGAGAGCTGAAAGACGCTGCCGTCGGCACTGACATCAAAGGCCACCGTCGAGGTGCCGGTCGGCTGGACCGTGCCGAACAGCAGCTGGTACTCGGTGTTGGGCACCACGATCACCGTCTGGCTGCTGGCCACCGCGGCGTCAACGGCACTGTTGATGATCGAAGCCGTCGCCAGCGTGGCCACACCCCAGGTGGCGGCCCGGGCCCCCCACCATCCCCATGACGGGGTGGCCCAGCCGCCGTACCAGCCATGGTTCCAGGGTCGGGCGACGCCCCAGCCCGGACGGGCCCAGCCGGGCCGGACACCGAAGGCGTTGACGTTGGCGGCGCGGGTCCAGTTGCGGTTGACGTTGACGCTGCGGTTGAGGTTGCGGTTGACGTTGACGTTCCGGTTCAGGTTGGCGTTCCGGTTGAGGTTGGCGTTGCGGTTGATGGTTCCGGCTCCGGCGGGCCTGTTGAGTCCAGGGGTGCCGACCACCCCCCCGGGCCGCGCCGCAGGACGATTCAACGAGGGGCCCCCCAGGCCACCACCGGCAACGCCGCTGCTCCAGCCCCCGGCGGGCCTGTTGACGCCCCGGTTGAGACCGCCGGCCCCGCCGGATCCCTGGAAGCCACTGCGGCCCAGCGAACCACCACCACCGGCGCGGCCGAGACCACCGCCTCCACCCCCGACTCTGGCGCCGCCACCACCGCCGCCCATCCGGGCACCGCCGCCACCGCCCATCCGAGCCCCGCCACCGCCGCCGCGGGCGATCAGCTCCGGGGCGTGGGGGGAGGAGATCTCCAGGGCCAGGCCAGCCCCGACCGGCGAGGCGATCACACCGGCCACCAACAGGGCGAGTCCGCTCAGGTTCTTCATTTCAGCAACAGGGCGCAGGCGTCGTCGTAACAGCTGGCGTCCACCCGGCCGTCGGAGCCGAAGTGGACCATCACCAGATCACGGCCCTGGAGGCGCGTGTTGGTGCGATCCTCCCGGACGCTGTTGAGGTAATTGGGGTTGACCACGCAGAGGTCCTTGCCGTTGAAGCAGACCGTGTTGGTGGAGAAGCGGGCCGAAGCTCCGCGCAGCGGGCTCCATTGCTTGGTGTCGTTCGCCCAGATCGCCATCGTCACTGGTTCAGCGGTGATGCGGACCGTTTCGACCCCGGTGCCGATGCGGTGGCGGTAGAGCGTGGCCCCTCCCATGTCCACCGCTTCCACCGTGCAGGGCACGGGAGCAGCCCCCTGGAGCGCGCACTGGGTAGTGAGCGTGTACAACACCTTCCCCGTGGGAGCAGCCTTCGCAGCCGCAGCGGGCTGGGGGGCCAGCAGGAACGTGGCCGTCAGGCCAGCCAGGACTCCGCCACCTAGAAGGGCGGGACAGAAACGGGTCACGCCATCGTGGCGGCCGCAGGGCTGAAGGCTGATCCGGCGGTGGGGCATGGGGAAAGGAACGAAAGGGGCGGCTGCACGATGGCCAGCGATGATTCCAGAGTGGGCAGCAAGGATCTGGGTGACGGGGCTGACGCGCAAATCGTTGTAATCAAAGGCGTTGGGCCTGGAGATCCGACAGCGCCGATGACCGGGAACCTGTGAGGGACCGTCTGCTCAAGCCACCCCCTGCAGACCTTTCTGCCAGCGCAGGAAGGGAATCGACAGAAGCACGGTGACGAGCAGGTAGGCCAGCACGGCCAGCTTCAGGCCGGGCATCCCGGCGCCGTGGGTGGTGGCGAACAGCAACGCCAGGCCCGGGTTTCGCATCGAGGTGACCAGGGCCACGGTGATGCGCTCGCGAGGCTCCGGGCCAGCCGTGAGGGAGCCGATGGCCAGGGCCGCGGCCACCATCACCGCCATGAAGCCCAGGGCCAGCCAGTTGGAGGCCACGAACGGCAGCAGCAAAGGGCCGGCCTTGATCAGCACGAGCACGATCAGGAGCAGAAGCAGGCCGTTGGCGAGCTTGTCGAGCGGCCCCTCCAGCCACGCCACCCAATTGGGCTTCCAGCGCCGCAGCAGCAGGCCGGCCAGCAGCGGCAGCACCTGGGCCTTGCCCACCTGCAGGGCCACGTCCCGGGGGGCGATGTCCCAGCCGTCGATGCCGAACGAGGCCCGGAACAGATCAGCGAGCAGGGGTATCGAAACGATCGCGGCCACGGCCGCGCAGGCCTGGAGCAGTGCCGCCAGCTGGCGGTCGCCGCCCGTCTTGCCGGCCTTGCGCAAGGTGAGCGGGGCGCTGGGGCAGGCCGCCATCAGGACGATGCCGAAGCGGGCCGCTGGAGAGAGGGCGAAGCTCAGGGGCAGCTTCATCAGCACCAAAGCCACCAGGGGCACCAGCACACATGAGCCGATCAGCACCCGGATCACCAGGGCGGGCCTGTGGCGCAACTGCGCGATCGCATCCAGCTGCAACCCCAGGCCGAGGGCGAACATGATCGTGAACAGGGTGAGGCCGACGAGTGCGGCAGAGGCCTGGGCCATGGAGATCAGGTGACAGCGCCGATGAACGTGAGGCTGACGGCAATGGCCGTGGCGATCGAGCATGGCTCTCGGCCTGCGATGTCGTCGCTGTTGTGGCGGGGCGGATCCATGGTTTCACCCATGCCCCCCAGGCCCGGCCTCGCTAGCGTTGAACCAGCCACAGACACTCCATCGATGGCCGTTCTCAACCGCTGCGCGATCGCGGTGGCGCCCCGGCAGCCGATGGTGGACTGGACCCGGCCGTTCTGGACCCGCGAGGACATGGAAGGGCTGGGGGAGGACCACAGCCTCTATCTGATCCCCACCTACGACAGCGAGCTGGAAGCCCAGGACCGGCTGCTGGACAGCTACGGCCAGATCTTCGCCGCCGAGCTCGACCTCTGGTGCCGCGACCGCAGCCGCTGGCCCCATCCCCGCAGCCTCGAACTCTTCGAGGCCTGGTTCTCCGTCCGCTTCTTCCCCCTCGTCGAAGACCTGGACACGGCACCGCTGCACACCTACGTCATCGATGACGACCTCCAGGACGTCCTGCGCGAGGCCATGGGCTGAGCGATGTTCTTCCGCATCCACCATCGCCTCAGCTACACCTACGACCGGCCCGTCTTCCTCGAGCCGATGGCCCTGCGGCTCACCCCCCGCCAGGACGGCAGCCAGAGGATCCTCGAGCACCACCTGCGGCTGGAGGAGCCTCCGGCGGGGCTGAGCCGGGTGCTGGAGCCCGATGGCACCGACGCGATGGTGGCCTGGTTCCAGCAGGAGCGGGACCAGCTCACGATCACGGTGGACATGCTGGTGGAAACCCTGCGCAGCAACCCCTACGACTGGATCGTCACCCACCGGGAGGCCCAGCACCTGCCAGTGAGCTACCCGGAGGCGGAGGCCCGCTCCCTGGCGGGCTGTCTGCAGGATCGGGCCGATCCGGAGGTGCGGGCCTGGGCCCAGGCCATCGCCGACCGGGTCGACGGATCGGCCACCGCCTTCCTCAGCGCCCTCGCCGATGAGATTCACCACGGCTTTCACCATGTCGGCCGGCTGGAGGGGGAGCCCACGGATGCTGCCGAGACCCTCCGCACGCTCACCGGGGCCTGCCGGGACACCGCCATGCTTTATGTGGTGGCCTGCCGCAGCCAGGGACTGGCGGCGCGGTTCGTGAGCGGCTACTCGATGCACCATCCCCCCGAGGTGAGCGAACACGAGCTGCACGCCTGGGCGGAGGTGTATCTGCCCGGAGGCGGCTGGCGGGGATTCGACCCCAGCCTGGGCCTGGCGGTGGCCGATGGCCACCTGGTCCTGGCCGCCGCGCCCGACCACCATCTGGCGGCGCCGGTCAGCGGCCGCTACCGCGGCACCGGCGTGGGCTCCAGCCTGACCTACCTGATCCGTCTGCAGGCCGCCGACGAGATCGAGGGATTAGAGGCGCCGCCTCAGCCGATGATCCCGAGCTGAAGCCAGCAGCCGGCGGGCGCCAGCTTCTCCACCACCACAGGGGTCTGGTGAGCGAGCACCAGACTGTGGGCATACCGCTCCGCCTCGTCGCGGTGGTCGAAGGTCGGACCGGTCACCTCGTTGGGCACGGTGGTCTCGTTCTGGTCGGCGGGTCGGACCCGGTACCGGCCGCGAGGGCTGGGATCACTCATGGGCCCAATCTGCTCCCCGGCCACGCCAACAGGCCACAGCAGCAGAGTGTCTTTCGATCCGTGCCGGACTCCCCACACGCGGCGGCACCGGCGGGACGAAAACGAACCGACCAAAAAAAACGCCCCTGGAGACCCAGGGGCGGTTGATCAGGAAACCGGTACCCGCCAGGGCCCGGAAATCCGGCAATGACTCAGTAGCGGCTGCGGCCACCGCCGCCGCCGTACCCACCGCCACCGCCGCCGTAGCCGCCGCCGCCGCCACCGGAGCGACCGCCGCCACCGCCACCGCCGGTGCGGGGTTCGGCCTTGTTCACACGGATGCTGCGGCCCATCCACTCGACGTCCTGAAGATCATCGATGGCCTTGGTCTCGTCGGCGTCGTTGGTCATCTCGACGAACGCGAAACCGCGCTTGCGACCCGTGTCGCGATCGAGGGGAAGGGTGCACTGGCGCAGTTCGCCGTACTGGGCAAAAAGGTTCTTCACGTCTTCCACTTCGGCGTCGAAGGAAAGATTTCCGATGTAAATGGTCATGAACCTGAAAAAAACTATGAACCGATCCTTCGAAAGCCCTTTTAGAAAGTGATGAGCTCGCTGGAGAGAAATCTTGGAATCTTCCCTACCCTACAGCCCCCGCGGGCCGGGGCCCCAGGCGTAGCGGGTCGGGAAGACCGCCCGGGCGGCGTCTGCGGAGGCCAACAGCAGGCGTGAAAGGCGATCCCAGCGGAGCCGTGCAGCAGATCTGCTGCGTCCCCCTCACATCCGCGACATCGCCGTGATCTTGTTGAGCTTGTCCCGCTCGAGTCCTTCGAGTTCCTCGACCTGGAGCAGACCATCCTTCACCAGGCTGGCGAAGACGAACAGCAGGCCGGGGAGGCGGAAATCGAAACGTCCTTCGATTTCATGGCGCTGGATGCTGAGAAAGTCATGCAGTTTCCAGCATTCCTCCACGGAGTCCATGCGGCTCGCATGGGCCTGAACGGCCCGGATGATGCCAATCGCGGCTCTGGAGTGGGCCTTGTCGAAGGCGCGGCGTGCCACCTGCTGCTCCTGATCCGTCCACTCCAATACCGCACTCACCATGGGTCTCAACAGCTGAATTTGGACGTTAACGCCCAGGCCTGAGCGGACGCGAGTCATCGGCGGGGCCGTAACCATGGCCGTGCTGGTGGGGAACGTGGCCCCGCAACTGCGGCAGCCGGAACCAGGGCACCCCCGGGTGGGCATGGTGCTCCCGGTGGTACCCGAAGTGGTAACAAGCCAGCAGGGAGAGAAGGTGGGGGTACCCCAGACTTCTGACCGCATGGCGGCCGGCGGGGCTGGATCCGTCGCCGCGATGGGGAAGATAGGTGCCGAACAGAAACAGCTGGAACGAGCTGAGAACCAGCGGCAGCACCCAGAAGGTGGGGACGGCCAGCGCCTGCCGGGGCTCCAGCAGCATCAGGCCTCCCGCCACGGCCAGCCAGCTGGCCAGAAGCAGGACCAGCTGGCCCAGGGAGAGGTAGTTCCCCATGAACCGGGCGTACCAGCGCAGGGCCCCGTCACCATTGGCCCGACGGAAGTCCGGATCCAGGCGGCTGCCCGGGAAGCGGTGATGGCGCAGGTGGTGATGGCGGCAGCGGGCGTAGGGAAGGCCCGCGTAGAGGAGCAGGGCCAGCCGACCCAGGCCGTCGTTGAGCCGCTGACGACCGGGCACAAGGGTGCGGTGCATCGCATCGTGGCCGAGGATGAACAGGCCCGTCTGCAGGAGCGTGCGCAGGGCGACCACCAGCCCGAGTGCCGCCGGTGTCCAGCCAGCAGGGTCCGTCAGCAGGGCCAGCACCAGGGTGGCCAGCCAGGCCCCGAAGATTCCCGTTCCCAGCAGGAGTCCCGTGTCTCCGCCAGCCACTGTGACCGGAGAGGCCGAGGCCTCCCCGGTCAAGGGACCCGCAGACGCGGGGAGGGTGAACGGACTCCTCAGCGGGCGAACTTGAGCAGTTCGGCGGGGGAGGCCAGCAGATCGATCGCCACGAAGTAGATCTTGTTGTCGGGATCGAGCAGGAAACGCCAGGCCACATTCATGCCGACACCGGCTCCGAACCAGGGGGTCTGCACCTTTCCGGTCACCTTGATCTGGGTGAAACCACCATCGGAGGGCTCGCTCACGCCGGTTTCGGGCAGCAGCTTGAGGTTCTGGCAGTCCTCGCGGAAGAAGCGAAGGATGGCGTCGGTGCCGACAATGGGCCGCTGGAAGGGAGGCTGCAGGGCGCCGTCGGGCAGGAACAGCTGGATCAGCTGGTCGAAGTCGTTGGCATTGAGCAGATCCATGTAGGAGAGGATCGTGGCGTTGTCGACGCCGGCGATCGAGACCCTGGTGCGCTGCTCAGGGGCCGTCGGCAGCACGATCGGCTCGGCGATGCGCTCGCTGCCATCGACCTTGCTGGGATCGAAGCCCATGTCGACGACGAAGTTGCGCAGCACGGTGATCTGCTGCCCCGCATCGATGCCCTTGAGCGAGGACAGCACCGAAGCGGCGTTGGCGGAGAGCTGGTAGCCCTCGGGGATAGGGGCGACGATGCCCTCCTCCATCCACTCGCCCAGGCGATACCAGAAGCCGAGCTTGATGTTGACCGACCAGATCGCATAGGTGCGGCAGATGTCGGTGTCGGAGCGGTTGGCCAGATCCACCATCACCTGGCTCTGGTCGGCGAAGGTCATCGCCTTGATCCGGTTGAGCACCGGCTCGGCGAACTGCATGCGGGCCGCACCGGGGGCGGCGATGGTGATGGTCTTGCCCATCTCGAGGTAAGCGAACCAGATCAGGGCCAGCTGGTCCTCGGCGCTCAGGAGGCTGAAGCGGGCGGTGAGGGCCGGCACCACGTCGGCCGAGAGGGTGTCCGGAAAGATCTGGGTCGCTTTTTCGAGCGTGAACATGACAGGCACCTCCGGAAGGTCAAGAAATCTTTACAAATCCTAATGCATGGCGGTGGCGGCGACGGCGTTGCGACCACCTCACACCAAGAAAAGCACGATTTCGTGTCCGTCAGCACAGCAAGTTCGGTGGCAGATCCAGCTCACCGTGCTGCGGATCACGACCTCCCGGCGATCCCCGCCGAGGGGCGGCGCTCAGGGCGCTCCGGTGCTGAGCATGGCGGCCGCGGTCCACAGGACCAGGCCGGTGATGGCGAAGCCACCGGCGGTGACCAGGCCCTGCCAGATCTGGCGGGCCAGGGGCGAGGGCTGCTCCCCGAGCCAGGCGGGACGAGGCGTGCCGGGGGACCAGGGGCTGGAACCACGGGGAGCCCGGCTGGCGATCACGTCGCGCCAGCGGCCGTCGTAGCGGGGCGCCTGCTGGTTGAAGGGGCGCTCTCCCTGGGACCGGCCCGGCAGCACCCGCGAACGCTGGTAGGGCACGGTGTCGTAACCGAACGCCTCGAGGTACTCAGCCGAGTCGAGCAGGGTGTCCACCAGGGCCACGAGCCCGTGCTGGGCGATCAGGATCGAGTAGCGGATCCGTTCCTGTTCCCCATACACCGGGCGCCCCAGAACCCTGCCGACCAGTTGTTCTGCCAGGCGATAGTTGCTGTTGCAATCATAGAAACCCTCGCGGAATCGCCTGGAAAGCAATAGACCACGGATGAAATCCCTCATGGTGATCTGTCCGCTGCGCAACTGGGATTCCAGCACCGTTTCACGATCCACCTTGAAGGCGTGGAAGAAGATCTGGCGATAGGCCTGCTCAATCTGGACGTCGAGGCTGAGGCGGTCTCCGGAGGCCTTGCGGGTCTCCAGGGTGGCGACGGCCTGGCGGGGGGATTCCTCACTGGCGATCGCGAAACTCGGCACCCTGGCATTGAGGCTCGAGGGTCGGGCGGCGAGCAAAGGAAGGGCCATGGAGGGATTCAGGGTGAATGACCCGGAAAGATAACCGTGACCAAAACCGGCCTTGGGAAACCGACCGGATCCCTCACACAGCTTTACTTTCGGGGACTGCCACGGGTGGCGGTGGCAGGGTTGCGGGGCGCTCGCAGGGCTCGCAGTCGAGCCTCAGGACCCGTTCGAGGGTCTGGTTGCGATAAGTTCTCAGGCAGTACTTGCAACCGCCGGTGGTCTGGAGATGCCGCTCCGGCGTGATCACAATCTCCCGGACAGGATGCTCCAGACAGCGAATCTTGACTGGGCTGCGGAAGCTCTTGTAGTTGATCTGCGAATAATCGTATCGGCCGCCGAATCGGGACCGGGCTCGCTCCAGAAACGTGGCTTCATCGATCCGTAAACCCATTGGTCGATCCGCGTGAGTCAGGAATAAAAAACCCGGCTGCGTACGTCAGGCTGACGACGGGCCCGAAACCCCGGTCCCATGGTCGGAACCCCATGGGCTCAGGGGGTCAGGAAGCTGACCCAGCCAACGGTCATCAGGGTCTGTGATCAGGAACCGTTCGACGGGCTCGATGGTGCCTGAACTCAGGGGATTCTGCCGCCCAGGCCCGGCAGGCTGGCCCAGCGCATGAATTCTCCACACTTCGCCGTGGTCAGAGGCAGGAGGACCCGGGGGTGGCCAGCTCCTCGGTGATGACGCGGAAGCCGGTGAGCTGGTGGTCACCGAAGGAGCGCAGGAAGGGCACATCCGCCGCATCCCGGCCCCGGGCGATCAGCACCCGGCCGATGCGGGGGCGATTGTGGCGCGGGTCGAAGACATGCCAGCGATCCTCAAGAAACGCCTCAAACCAGGCCGAATAGTCGATCGGCTCGGGCAGGGGCGTGGTGCCCGTGTAGCCCAGGTAGCCGGTGCAGTAGCGGGCGGGGATGTTGAGGCAGCGGCAGAGGCTGATGGCCAGGTGGGCGAAGTCGCGGCAGACGCCGCGCCCTTCCCGCAGGGCGTCGTGGGCGGTCTTGTCGCTGCGGGCGGCGCCGTAGTCGAAGCGGAGCTGCTCGTGCACCCAGTCGCAGATGGCCTGCACCCGCGACCAGCCGGGCCGGACGCCGCCGAAGCGCCCCCAGGCGACCTGGGCCAGGCGATCGG
This sequence comes from Synechococcus sp. BO 8801, assembly GCF_002252675.1. GTDB lineage: Bacteria > Cyanobacteriota > Cyanobacteriia > PCC-6307 > Cyanobiaceae > Cyanobium. The sequence goes on from NZ_NQKY01000025.1 coordinate 35,272, forward strand.
TGTCGCAGTAGCGGCTGGGGTTGAGGTAGGGGTAGGTCACGATCGGCAGCGCCCCCACCGGGCACTCCCCCACCTCCGGCGCCACTGGATCGGGAAGGCCGGGGTCGGCCACCACCACCTCGAATCCCAGGGTGGTGCTGCCCGTGGAGGCCAGGAAGCGGCAGGCACGGTTGCCGTCGGCATCCGTGAGCACCTCGGCGATCCGGTCCGGACTCAACCGCAGCCGCTCGGGACCGCGGCGGTCCTCCAGGCGGCTGCCATGGGGATGGACCAGGGCCAGCATCGGGGTCGGCGCCCAGCAGGAGAGGGTCAGTTCGCAACCGAGCCGGATCAGCATGGAGAAGGCATGGCGAACGGAGCGGCCCCGAAGGTCGATTGTCGCCCCCCGGGCGGGGTTCCGGGGCGGGCATCGGTGATGGGGATCCCTGGCCCGGATGGTGGTCGGGCCCGCTGCGCCGCCGCCGGGACAGGGACGGCAGCGGAACGGTGCGGGCGGCGCCCGACATCTGCTGCGCAGGTGCTGCATCGGTGCTGCGGCAGCGCCGCGGAGTCGTGTCGCTGGCCTCCAGGAGTGATCCCTGCTAGTACAGGTGTACCGCTTTCCGCAGCCATGCCCTCCGCTCCAGGCCTCGATCCAGACCCCGCTCCAGACCACGCTGACTCCTGCGACGCCTGGCCCTATCTGGGGCCGGAACAGCTGCTCCCCAGCCGCAGCCGGCACGTCTGCCTCACCTGTCAGTGGTTCCGTCACCACGCTGATGCCGACAGCATCCCCCTGCTGAGCTGCCAGTGGCATCAGGCCCTGATCTGCCACGGCGACCATCTCACCCAGCGCTGTCCGAGCTGGCTGGAGCCGCTGCAGCGAAGCTCCGGCTGGTGCCCGGAGGCCGCCTGAGCACAGGCTCCGGATGGGGCAGAGCTCTCGATAGGGTGGGCCCTGCCCGCCCCCGACCGCATGGCCATCGTCCGCGCGCAGGGCCTCGGCAAGACCTACCGGGTGGCCGACAAGCAACCCGGACTGGCCGGCACCCTGCGTCACTTCGTGAACCGCCGCGAGCGCCTGATCGCGGCGGTGCAGGACGTGAGCTTCTCGATCGAGCCGGGGGAGTTCGTCGGCTTCCTGGGGGCCAACGGTGCCGGCAAGACCACCACCCTCAAGATGCTCACGGGGCTGATCCACCCCACCAGCGGCACGGTGGAGGTGGCCGGCTGCCAGCCCCAGCGCCGGGAGGCCGACTTCCTCGGCCAGATCACCCTGGTGATGGGCCAGAAGCAGCAGCTGATCTGGGATCTGCCGCCGCTCGATTCCCTGCGGGTCAACGCCGCCGTCTACGGCATCCCCCCTGAGGAGAGCCGGCGCCGCATCGCCGAGCTGGCGGAGATGCTCGAACTGGGGGACGAACTTCGCCGGCCGGTGCGCAAGCTCTCCCTCGGCCAGCGGATGAAGGCGGAGCTGCTGGCGGCCCTGCTGCACCGTCCGGCGGTGCTGTTCCTCGATGAACCGACCCTGGGGCTGGATGTGAACGCCCAGGCCCGGGTGCGCAGCTTCCTGGCCGACTACAACCGCCGCTTCGGGGCCACCGTGCTGCTCACCAGCCACTACATGGCCGACATCACTGCCCTCTGCCCGCGGGTGCTGCTGATTCACGAGGGCCGCCTCTTCTACGACGGCAGCCTCGAGACGCTCACCCAACGGCTGGCGCCCTGCCGGGAGGTGCGCCTGGAGCTCCATGCGCCCCTGGGGGCCGAGGCCTTCGCCAGCTACGGCGAGGTGGAGGCCATCGAGGGCCGGGAGGTGCGGCTGCTGATCCCGCGGGAGCGGCTGACCGAACAGGTGGGACGCCTGCTGGCCGACCTGGCCGTGGTCGATCTGTCGGTGTCCGACCCGCCGATCGAGGACATCATCGGCCGGCTGTTCCATCAGGGGGCCCTGGCATGAGGGGGGCCCTGCACCAGCGGCTGGGCCATGCCCGCCGCATCGCCGCCGTGCTGCTCTCCAGCCAGTACGCCTACATGCTCGAGTACCGGGCCGAGATCGTGCTCTGGGCGCTCTCGGGGGTGCTGCCCTTCATCATGCTGGGCCTGTGGAGCGCCGTCGATGCCGGCGGCGGCCTGGGGATGAGCTCCCTGCAGCTGGCCCGCTATTTCCTGTCGGCCTTCGTGGTGCGTCAGTTCACGATCGTCTGGGTGATGTACACCTTCGAGGAGGACAACCTCAACGGCCGCCTGTCGCCCTACCTGCTCCAGCCCCTGCCGCTGGTGTGGCGCTACGTGGCCGCCCACCTTTCAGAGCAGGCCACCCGGCTGCCCTTCGTGGCGATGCTGGTGGGGCTGTTCTTCCTTCTCTATCCCGCCGCCTTCTGGTGGCCCTCGCTGCCATCGGTGCTGCTGGCGGTGCTGGCCACCCTGGCGGCCTTCGCCCTGCGCTTCCTGATGCAGTTCACCCTGACGATGGTCTGCTTCTGGAGCGAGAAGGCCAGCGCCCTGGAGCGCCTCCTCTATCTGCCCTATCTCTATCTCTCCGGCCTGGTGGCCCCCCTGGCCCTCTATCCCGAGGGAGTCCGGGCCTTCGCCTTCTGGACCCCCTTCCCCTACATGGTCGATGTGCCCGCCAGGATCCTGGCCGGGGAGACCGTGCCGGTGCTCCAGAGCTTCGCGGCCATGGCCGCCTGGGCCGCCCTGCTGCTGCCGATCAACCTGCTGCTGTGGCGACGGGGCCTGCGCCACTATTCGGCCATGGGGGCGTGATGGGCCGTTACCTCACCACCCTCAAGGTGTTCTGGATCGCCTCGCTGACGGCCGAGCTGGAGTACCAGGCCAATTTCCTGATCGAGCTGGTGGCCACGGCCGGCAATCTGGTGGGCAGCATCTTCGTGCTGTCGCTGTTCTACGGGCGCGGCCAGTCCCTGGGGGGCTGGAGCTGGGAAGGGGCGCTGGTGGTGCTGGGGGTCTACACCCTGCTGGAGGGAATCACCAGCACCCTGCTGCAGCCCAACCTCAGCACGATCGTGGCCCACGTGCGCACGGGCAGCCTCGATTTCGTCCTGCTCAAGCCGATCGACAGCCAGTTCTGGCTCTCGGCCCGCACCTTCTCCCCCTGGGGCCTGCCCGGCATCGCCCTGGGGGCCGGCCTGATCGGCTACGCCGCCTGGAAGGCCGGCGCCACCCCGGCGCCCCTCACCCTGCTGGGGGCGGCCCTGATGCTGGTGGCCAGCCTGATGATCCTGTACAGCCTCTGGTTCGTGCTGGCGGCCAGCAGCATCTGGTTCGTGAAGATCTGGAACGCCACCGAGGTGCTGCGCAGCGTGCTGGTGGCGGGCCGCTTTCCGGTGAGCGCCTTCCCGGCCGGCCTGCGGGCCTTCTTCACCTTCATCGTGCCGGTGGCCTTCCTCACCACGGTGCCGGCCGAGGCGATCCTGGGACGGGCCTCCGGCCCCTGGCTGCTGGCCGGTGGCGCGGTGGCCATCGCCTCGGTGGTGGCGAGCCGCTGGTTCTGGAACTTCGCCCTGCGCTTCTACACCTCCGCCTCCAGCTGAATGGAGCCCCTCGTCCCCCTGCCTCTGGAGGAACTGCCGGAGCTTCCCCCGCTGGCCCTGGCGGTGGTGGGCCATGTGGAGATGGTGAGCTTCGTCGGCGTGGACCATCTGCCGGCGGCCGGCGAGATCCTCCATGCCGACGATTTCTGCGAGCTCCCCGCCGGCGGCGGCGCCGTGGTGGCCGTGCAGATGGCCCGTCTGACGGGAGAGCGGGTTCCCTTCTTCACGGCCCTGGGCGACGACCCCCTCGGGCGCCGGGCCGCCGAAGAGCTCGAGGGGCTGGGGCTGGAGCTGCACATCGCCTGGCGGGCAGCCCCGACCCGGCGGGGGATCACCTTCATCGACGGCGGCGGCGAGCGCACGATCACGGTGATCGGCGAGCGGCTGATGCCCACCGCCGACGATGGGCTGCCGTGGCAGCGGCTGGCTCAGACCGACGGGGTGTTCGTCACCGCCACCGATGCCGGCGGCCTGCGGCTGGCCCGGCGAGCCCGGGTGCTGGCCGCCACGCCGCGGCTGCGGCTGCCG
>NZ_NQKY01000026.1:0-24181 GCF_002252675.1 Synechococcus sp. BO 8801
AGGCGGGCGGCCAGGGCCACCGCCAGCACCGGACGGGCCGCCGTGACCGGCTCGGGACGGGCCACCGGCCAGTGCATCAGGCTGGTCTGCCCAGGGGACGGGGCGTCCGGAGGGGGCGGTGGCGACAGGGCCGGCGGCCCCTGCTCGGCCCGGCAGCCGACCGGGAACAGCAGCGCCGCGGCCAGCAGCAGCCGGGGCAGGACGCGGGGACGCAGGGCCATCGAGGGGGCGGGGGGTTGGAGGAGGGTTCACCCGCGTCGTAGTGTGCTTGTTTGTGCCTGCGCCTACCGAGATGCCGAAGCTCAAGACCCGCAAAGCGGCCGCGAAGCGGTTCAAGGCCACCGGCACCGGCAAGTTCATGCGCCGACGTGCCTTCCTCAACCACCTGCTCGATCACAAGAGCCCCAAGCGCAAGCGCTATCTGGGGACGATGGCGGTGGTCGATGACCGCGACCACGACAACGTGGCCCGGATGCTGCCCTACGCCGGCTGAGTCCGGCCGGGCTCCCTCCGGGGTTCCCGCTTCCCTGTCTTTTCTCACCCACCCACCGCTCACCTCCCATGGCCCGCGTCAAGAGGGGCAACGTCGCCCGCAAACGCCGCAACAAGATCCTTCGTCTCGCCCGCGGCTTCCAGGGGAGCAACGGCAGCCTGTTCCGCACCGCCAACCAGCGGGTCATGAAGGCCCTCTGCAATGCCTACCGCGACCGTCGCCGCCGCAAGCGTGATTTCCGCCGCCTCTGGATCGCCCGGATCAACGCCGCCGCCCGCATGAACGGCCTCAGCTACAGCAAGCTGATCGGCGGCCTCAAGCGGGCCGACGTGCGCCTGAACCGCAAGATGCTGGCCCAGCTGGCCGTCGCCGATCCCGCCAGCTTCACCGCCGTGGCCACCGCGGCAGGCCACTGACGCCGTCCCCCCAGCACCGACCGTCCGGCCGGACACGATGACCGATCTGCTGCCCCAGGCCTACCTGCTCGGCCTGATCGCCCTGCTGGGCGTGGCCGCCATCGTTGTCGGCCGCCAGATTCTGCGGGTGCGGCGCGATGAACTCGCCCTGGCCCGCCTCGGCGGCATCGACAAGGCCGCTGGCGGCACCAGGGACGCCTCCACCCTCTATGAGCTGGCCTCGGTGCAGCTGCGCAAACGGCTGTACGCCGAGGCCCAGGTCAACCTCAAGCAAGCTTTGAAGCTGGCCGACGCGGAGAACGCCCCGGCCGAGGCGCGGGCCCTGATGGAGAACGCCCTCGGCTTCACCCTGGCGGCCCAGAACAACTACAGCGCCGCCGTGCGCCACTACCGGGCCGCCCTGCGGGCCAAGGCCGAGTATCCGGTGGCCCTCAACAACCTCGCCTTCGCCCTCGAGAAGCAGTCGAAGGCCGACGAGGCCCGCAGCCTCTACGAGAAGGTGCTGCAGCTGGAGGCCAGCAACAAGACGGCCCTCAAGCGGCTCTCGATCCTGGAGCGGCGCAGCGGCCGCCAGGCGGGCGAAAACGGCAAGGCCTCCTGAGACCCAGCCCGGCCGGGCTCACCAGAGGCCGCGCACCGGGGCGGGCGCTCCGGCGGCGGGGGCCTGGGCGGTGCGTTCCGGGACCAGCTGCAGGCGCCCGCCGGGGGTGGTGAGCCGGGGCGCCCGCCAGCCGCTCAGGGACAGGCCCTGCACGCTCTGAAAGGCGCCACCGGGCTCCAGGGCGCCGCCGAGGGGATCCCCCAGCACCAGCAGGTCGAGCTGGTCGGACTTGGCATTGAGGTTGCCCTGCACCGGAGATTCAACCCCGCCGATGGCCATCGCACCGCGCAGGTCCACCATCTGGCCGATCGGGGTGGCCCCGTCGATCCGCAGCTGCACGGGCACGGCGGGCCCGCCGCTGAAGGACTGGTAGCGGCCGTTCCAGCGACGGGGCATCTGCTCGGCGATCAGCCGGGCCCGGGCGATCGGATCGAAGGTCTCCACCTCACCGTTGGTGCCGCCGTCCTGGTTGATGGCCTGGATCTCTGGGGCGGTGAAGGGCACGAACCCATCGGCCGGCAGGGGGCTGGCGGCAAGCACCGGGCTGGCGGCGAGCAGCAGGGGCACGGCGGCCAGGGGCACCGGCATGGCGTGGGTCTCGGGGGCAGAAGGCAGACTAATCGGGATGCGCCCGTGCGCCGCAGGCCCCCGACCGTGACCGCCATCGCCCCCCTGACCTCCCGCGACGATCTGGTGATCGCCGGCCGTCGCTTCCGCAGCCGCCTGATGACCGGCACCGGCAAGTACCCGAGCCTGGAGGCCATGCAGGCCAGCCTGGAGGCCAGCGGCTGCGAGATCGTCACCGTGGCGGTGCGGCGGGTGCAGAGCGGCGCCCCGGGCCATGGCGGCCTGATGGAAGCAATCGACTGGGGCCGCATCTGGATGCTGCCCAACACGGCCGGCTGCGCCACCGCCGAGGAGGCGGTGCGGGTCGCCCGGCTGGGCCGGGAGCTGGCGCGCCTGGCGGGCCAGGAGGACAACAACTTCGTGAAGCTGGAGGTGATCCCCGACTCCCGCCACCTGCTGCCGGATCCCTTCGGCACCCTCGAGGCCGCCGAGCAGCTGGTGAAGGAAGGCTTCGCCGTGCTGCCCTACATCAACGCCGATCCCCTGCTGGCCAAGCGGCTGGAGGAGGCCGGCTGCGCCACGGTGATGCCGCTGGGATCCCCGATCGGCTCGGGCCAGGGCATCCGCAACGCCGCCAACATCGCCCTGATCATCGAGAACGCCCGCGTGCCGGTGGTGGTGGATGCGGGCCTGGGGGTGCCCAGCGAGGCCGCCCAGGCCATGGAGATGGGCGCCGATGCCCTGCTGATCAACAGCGCCATCGCCCTGGCGGGCGATCCGCCGGCGATGGCACGGGCGATGGCCCTGGCCACCGAGGCCGGTCGCACCGCCCTGCTGGCGGGCCGGCTGCCGCAGCGGGCCGAAGCCCGGGCCAGTTCCCCGCTGGAAGGCCGTGTGACGAACCATTGACGATCAATCCGATCCCGGCGGCCCTCCATAGGGTTTGCCGCACACCGACTCCCCCTCCATGCAGGTCACTGAAGAAGACGGCGGCAAACTGAACGCCTTCGCCAAGGAGCCCCGCATGGTGCTCCAGGAGGAGGGCGAGACCAGCGGCGCCAACCGGATGCTGCTGATCGGCGGCCTGGTGCTGGTGGCCGTCATGGTGGCGGTGGCGGCCGGCATCAGCTGAGGCCGATGGGGGCCTCTGAGGCCTGTAGTAGCTTGCCCGTCTGAGCAACTGCTCGTTCAGGAGTCTGGGGTGAAGGTTCTCGTTCTCGGCGGCGACGGCTTCTGTGGTTGGCCCTGTGCCGTGAACCTGGCGGAAGCCGGACACGACGTCGTCATCGTCGACAACCTGAGTCGGCGCAAGATCGACATCGACCTGGGCGTCGAGTCACTGACGCCCATCGCCACGATCCACGACCGGCTGCGGGCCTGGGAACAGGTGGGTGGCCGGGCCATGACCTTCGTGCACCTGGACATCGCCCGGGAGTACGACCGGCTGCTCGATCTGCTGCGCAGCGAGCGCCCTGAGGCGATCGTCCACTTCGCCGAGCAGCGGGCCGCCCCCTACTCGATGAAGAGCAGCGCCACCAAGCGCTACACCGTCGACAACAACGTCAACGGCACCCACAACCTGCTGGCGGCCATCGTCGACAGCGGCCTTGACGTCCACATCGTGCACCTGGGCACGATGGGCGTCTACGGCTACGGCTCCCACCGGGGCGCCACGATCCCGGAGGGCTACCTGACGGTGGAAGTGCCCCAGCCGGACGGCACCTGCTTCACCGAGAAGATCCTGCACCCCACGGATCCCGGCAGCGTCTACCACATGACCAAGACGCTGGATCAGCTGCTGTTCTTCTACTACAACAAGAACGACGCGATCCGGGTCACCGACCTGCACCAGGGCATCGTCTGGGGCACCAACACCGACCTCACCCAGCGGGACCCCCGCCTCACCAACCGCTTCGACTACGACGGCGACTACGGCACCGTGCTCAACCGCTTCCTGATGCAGGCGGCGATCGGCTACCCGCTCACCGTCCACGGCACCGGCGGCCAGACCCGGGCCTTCATCCATATCCGCGATTCGGTGCGCTGCGTCCAGCTGGCCCTGGAGCACCCCCCCGAGCCCGGCGAGAAGGTGAAGATCTTCAACCAGATGACCGAGAGCCACCAGGTGGGTGAATTGGCCCGCAAGGTGGCGGCCCTGACCGACTCTGAGATCAACTACCTGCCCAACCCCCGCAAGGAGGCGATCGAGAACGATCTGATCGTCGACAACCGCTGCTTCATCGAGCTGGGCCTCAAGCCCACCACCCTTGATGACGGCCTGCTGGCCGAAGTGGTGGACGTGGCCCGCCGCTGGGCCGACCGTTGCGACCGCTCCAAGATCCCCTGCCTCTCCGCCTGGACCCAGCGCCAGGCCGAAGCGATCAAGGCCTTCGCCTGATCTCCCCCCCGTGAAGATCGCCTTTTTCACCGAAACCTTCCTGCCGAAGGTCGACGGCATCGTCACGCGGCTCACCAAGACGGTGCAGCAGCTGGTGCTGGCCGGCGATGAGGTGCTGATCTTCTGCCCCGAAGGCGCTCCCGACGGCTACATGGGGGCCCGGGTGGTGGGGGTGCCGGCCATGCCGCTGCCCCTCTATCCCGAGCTGAAGCTGGCCCTGCCGCGGCCGGCGGTCTCGGAAGCCCTCGACCGCTTCGGCCCCGATCTGGTTCACGTGGTCAATCCGGCCGTGCTGGGCCTGGGGGGCATCTGGCTGGCCAAGAGCCGCGGCCTGCCCCTGGTGGCCAGCTACCACACCCATCTGCCCAAGTACCTGGAGCACTACGGCATGGGGATGCTTGAGCCCCTGCTGTGGGAACTGCTCAAGGCCGCCCACAACCAGGCCCAGCTCAACCTCTGCACCTCCACCGCCATGGTCGAGGAGCTGGCGGCCCGGGGCATCCAGCACACGGCCCTCTGGCAGCGGGGCGTGGACACCGACCTGTTCCGCCCCGAACTGGCCTCCGGCGCCATGCGCGAGCGGCTCCACGGCGGCCACGACGACACCGGCCACCTGCTCCTCTACATCGGCCGACTCTCGGCGGAGAAGCAGATCGAGCGGATCCGGCCCGTGCTCGAAGCCATGCCCCAGGCCCGGCTCGCCCTGGTGGGGGACGGTCCCCACCGCCAGCAGCTGGAGCGCCATTTCGACGGCACCGCCACCACCTTCGTGGGCTACCTGGCCGGCCAGGAGCTGGCCTCGGCCTATGCCAGCGGCGACGCCTTCCTGTTCCCCTCCAGCACCGAAACCCTCGGCCTGGTGCTGCTGGAGGCGATGGCCGCAGGCTGCCCGGTGGTGGGGGCCAACCGGGGCGGCATTCCCGACATCGTCAGCGACGGCGTCAACGGCTGCCTCTATGACCCCGACCAGCCCGCCAGCCTGACCACGGCCGTCCAACGGCTGCTGGGGGATCCGGCGGCCCGCCGCCAGCTGCGCCTGGCCGCCCGCGAGGAGGCCGAGCGCTGGGGCTGGGCCGGGGCCACCGCCCAGCTGCAGGGCTACTACCGCCAGGTGCTCCAGCAGGGCCGTTTCCCCCAGGCCGCCTGAGGCACCTCAGCCCGGCCGGACCGCCGCCGGCGGCTTGACGCCCCGGAACCACACGGTCATCAGGGCCTTCACCATCGGTGCGGCCACCGTGCCGCCATAACCGCCGGAGTTCTCACCGAAGGCGACGATCACCAGGGTGGGGGTGCCGGTGGCCGGGGCGTAGCCGCCGAACCAGGCATGGTCGGGACGGGGTGGATCCTCGGCGGTGCCGGTCTTGCCGGCCACGGGCGGCAGGCTGGGGTCGTTGAGGATGGTGGCCGTGCCGCTGGTGACCGCCTGGCGCAGGCCGGCATGCAGCACCCGCAGGGTGGCCGGCTTCAGTCCGATCCATTGGCGCGGGTAGTCACGCTCCACCAGGTGGGGCGTCACCAGCCAGCCGCCGTTGGCGACGGCGGCATAGAGGCGGGCCATCTGGATCGGCGTCACCGTCACCGCCCCCTGGCCGATCGAGGAGGTGATCGTGTCGACCGGGGTCCAGGGTTCACCCAGCACCTCCTTCTTCCAGGCCGGGTCCCCCAGCAGCCCAGGGGATTCCTCGGCGGACAGCTCGCTGCCGGTGCGGCGGCCGAAACCCATGCGCCGGGCGGCTTTGAACATCTCATCGGGGCCGACCATCAGCCCCACCTTGTAGAAGAAGCTGTTGCTGCTCACCCCGAGGGCGAAGGGGAAGCCGATGCTGCCGAAGGAGCCGTGGTCGGCGTAGCACTGGCCGTAGTAGCAGAAGGAGCCCACCGTCGGCACGGTGGAGTTCTCGTTGAGCTTGCCGGACTCGATGCCGGCGATGGTGGTGATGACCTTGAAGGTGCTGGCCGGCGGGAACCCCTGGAAGGCCCGGTTCAGCATCGGCGCCTCCGGCCGGTTGAGGCTGTTCCACTGGGCGGTGGTGGGGCCGTCGGAGAAGATGTTGGGATCGAAGTTGGGCCGGCTGGCCATCGCCCGCACGGCGCCGGTGCGGGGATCCATCGCCACGATCGCCCCCTTGCGCACCCCGTCGAGGGCCTTCTCCGCCGCCCGCTGCAGGTCGAGATCGAGGGTGAGGCGCAGATCCTTGCCGGCCTTGGCGGGCTTGTCCCCCAGCACCCGCTGCACCTGGCCTTCGGCATTCACCTCCAGCTGCTGGCCGCCCCACTCACCGCGCAGGTGGGTTTCGTAGACCTTCTCGAGCCCGCTGCGGCCGATGCGATCACTGATGCGGTAGCCGTGGTCGCGGAGGGCGGCGTACTCCTCCTCGGTGATGCTGCTCGTGTAGCCCATCACGTGGGCCCCGAGGCTGCCGTCGGGATAGGCGCGCAGCACGTCCTCGGACACCTCAGCCCCCTGCAGGGATCCGGCCTGCTCCCGGAAGCGCAGCACCTGCACCGGCGTCAGCGAGAGGGCCAGGGGAATCCGGAAGCCCTGGGCATTGGCGCCGCTGCGACGCTGGGCATCCAGCCGGTCGGCGGGGATCCCCAGCAGGCCGGCGAGCCGGTCCCGCAGCCCGGGCCAGCCACGGTCGTCCACCTGGAGGGGCTGGAGATAGAGGTTGTAGGTGAGCCGGTTGGTGGCCAGCACCCGCCCCTTGCGATCCAGCAGGCGGCCCCGCACGGGGTTGCGCGGCAGCAGGCGGATCCGGTTCTCGTCGGCCATCGCCCGGTTCTCGGCCCCGTGCAGCAGCTGGAGCCAGGCGAGGCGCCCGAGGATCGCCGCCAGGATCAGCAGCATGAAGGTGAGCAGGAGGGCGGCCTGGTGGCCTGTCCCTGTGTGGCGGGTGGAGGAGGCCCCGAGCCCGCCGCCGGCAGCGCGCACCATCAGCCGAGTCGGCTCTGGAGCAGGGCCAGCCGGGCCTCGATGCGCTCCAGGGCCGCCAGCAGCTCGGCCGGATCCGCCGGACTGGGCGGCGGGGCCGCCTCCCAGGCGGGAGGGGTGGCCCCTTGGCCCTCCTCGGCGCCCACGTCGCGCACCTCCACCTTCATCACGGGGTTGCCCAGGCCGGGCTGGAAGCGATCGAGGTTCTCCCTCACCTGGCTGGCCGCGGGCTCCCCTTCCTCGCGCAGCTGGCCGAGGGGATCGGCACTGGTGCCGTCGAAGGCGGCCAGCACCTCGGCCGGCCCGCCCTTGCGGACCCGCTCCACCACCGCCAGTCCCACCGGCAGCACGTCCTGCATCAGGGCCAGGCGCAGGGAATCGAGGGGATCGGCAGCCATGACGTCGGAACCCGGACCGGGCTTTCCAGTCTGACGTGCGGAACGGCCCGGCTCAGGGTGCGGGTCGCTGCACCCCGGGATCGACGATCACCTGGCCGCAGAAGCGGGTGCTGCCCAGCCACCAGCCGCCGCCGACAGCCAGCACCAGCAGGACGCTGAAGGGCAGCAGGGCCTGGCGGGTGCCGTCGAGGGAGAGCCACTCCAGCCAGCCCCGCAGCCAGCGATCGCGGTCGAAGCGGCGCCGCTCCCTCAGGCTTTCCTTGCCGCGGCGGTCGAGGGCCCGGGCCACCCAGCGCTCGAAGGCTTTCTTCTTGGTGACGGCCATCTTGCGCTCCACCTCCAGCAGGTGGCCGGCGCTGAGGTCGGGGTTGAAGGTGCTGATCAGCTCCAGGCTCTTGAGGAACATCTCCACCGCCCCTTCCTTGATCGCCAGGTCGGCCGGATCGAGGCCGTCCCAGTCGACCTCGGGATAGAAGCGCAGACGGTTGCTGCGGATCTGCTCCTCGGGGAGCTGGCCGGGTTCCCGCAGCCAGCGGTCGGTGTTGGCATCGAAACGACGCCAGTAGAGGAAGGGGTTGAGAAAGACGGTCTTGCCGGCCAGCAGGATGCTGTCCTGCTGCAGGCGGCGGTGCAGCTGGGGGTCGTGCTCAGCCCCGGCAGGGCTGCCAGCGACGGCGGGGGAGACGGGAGGCACGGAGCAAACGGCCGGGTGCCGAGGTTATCGAAGTTGGCCCGCTGGGGCCAGCCTGGGGATCGGGACGGCCTCCGGGTCCAGAGCGATCAGCAGAACGTGTGGCCGGAGACATCTGGACAGGGCCCGGTCGCTGAGAAGGGGAGGGACTCTCCCTCGCCGCCTCAGATCAGTGCGGCGCCATACCTGCCTTCTCGCGGCTGGGATGGGCTCACCAGCAGCTCTGGGGGCAAGAGGAGATAAGCATCAGGGATAGAACAACGCGAGGTCCAGACCATGCAGTGATTCCTCCTCAACGAAACGCCTCAGCTCCCGACTGCCGAGGACTCGCCTGGCTTCCTCACGGAAGGGGCTGACATTCCTGGAAGCTGCAGGCAATTCAAACCCAAAAGTCTGAGAAAACTGAAGAGACAGGGACTCCGTCTGCAAGACGTTCAGCCGGAGGCGCTCCACACCGCTCAGGTAGCGAGACTTCACCCTGCTTTTGAGTAGTGGAAGCAAGTCCGGAAAGCGCTTGATGGCCTTGATCGTGAAGCGCATGTCACGAGGCAGCAGATACTGAAAAGCAGGCATGGTGCTCTGGACAAGGGCCATAAAGTCCGCTTCAACAAATTCAGGACTCTGGCGGAAGACGTAGGCTCCTGTTCTCTCGTCTAGAACCATGTTGCGGTGCGGCGAATAGTAAAAAGAGACAAGGCGCTCGAAGGGCTTTCGCACGCAGGAGTAAATCTTAAGCTCATTCAAAGAGGGCTTGATCAGCAAGTAAGTCGACAGCGACTGGTGCTTTCGGTGCGTCAGAGATCCACGAATCTCAAATCGATCAACGCCATCGCGAAAGCCGCCGCTGACCATTTCATCGCAGCTGAGGCCAGCGTCAATGATGGCCGACTGAATGGTATTGCCACCCGTCTTCGGAATATGGATAAACAGGCATGTCTCACCTTGATGAGAGAAAAGCATGGTGACTCGCTTTCATCGTTGCCATTGAAGCCATGAAGGACAGCCGTCAACCGGCTGTCACTCCCACTCGATCGTGCCGGGGGGCTTGCTGGTGATGTCAAGCACCACCCGGTTCACCCCCCGCACCTCGTTGACGATGCGGTTGGAGATCAGCTCCAGCAGGTCGTAGGGCAGCCGCGACCAGTCGGCGGTCATGCCGTCCTCGGAGGAGACGCAGCGCAGCACGATCGGGTAGGCGTAGGTGCGCTTGTCGCCCATCACGCCGACGCTGCGCACGGGCAGCAGCACGGCGAAGGCCTGCCAGATCTCGTTGTAGAGGCCGGCATCACGCACCTCCTCCCGCACGATCAGGTCGGCGTCCCGGAGGATGTCGAGCTTGTCGTCGGTGACCTCCCCCAGGATGCGGATCGCCAGGCCTGGGCCGGGGAAGGGATGGCGCCCCACGATCTCCTGGGGCAGGCCGAGGCTGCGGCCCACCTTGCGCACCTCATCCTTGAACAGGCGCCGCAGCGGCTCCACCAGCTTGAACTGCAGGTCCTTGGGCAGGCCGCCCACGTTGTGGTGGCTCTTGATCTTCACCGCCACCCGCTCGCCGGTCTTGGGGTCGACGTTGGTGCCGGCGCTCTCGATCACATCGGGGTAGAGCGTGCCCTGGGCGAGGTAGTCGAAGGGGCCGAGGCGGCGGCTCTCCTCCTCGAACACCCGGATGAACTCGGTGCCGATGATCTTGCGCTTCTCCTCCGGGTCGGTGATGCCGGCGAGCTTGGAGATGAAGCGCTCACGGGCATTGATGTATTCCACGTTGATGTGGAACTGGCGATCGAAGAAATCCATCAGGAACTCCGGCTCGCCTTTGCGCATGAAGCCCTGGTCGATGAACATGCAGGTGAGGCGATCCCCGATCGCCTGGTGCAGCAGGAAGGCCAGGGTGGAGGAATCGACCCCGCCCGAGAGGGCCAGCAGCACCCGCTTCTCGCCCACCTGGGCCCGCACCTCGCCGATGGCCTCGTCGATGAAGGCGGCCGTGGTCCAGTCGGGGATGCAGCCGCAGATGTGATAAACGAAATTGCGGATCATCACCATGCCGCAGGTCGAATGCACCACCTCGGGATGGAACTGCACCCCGTAGAGACGGCGGGCATGGTCGGCCACCGCTGCCTCGGGGGTGTTGTCGGTGTGGGCCAGCCGCACGAAGCCCTCGGGCAGCGACTCCACCGAATCGCCGTGGCTCATCCACATCGTCGAGCCCTCCTCGACGTTGGTGAGCAGATCCACCGGGTCGTCGACATGCAGCGGCGCCTTGCCGTACTCGGCCCGGCCGGCGGCCACCACCGATCCGCCCAGCTGCTGCACCATCAGCTGCATGCCGTAGCAGACCCCCAGCACCGGGATGCCCAGGTCCCAGAGGCCTGGGTCGCAGGAGGGGGCCCCCTCCTCGTAGACGGAGCTGGGGCCGCCGCTGAGGATGATCCCCTTCGGGTTGAGGGCCTTCAGTTCCGCAGCGGTGGTGGTGTAGCCCATCACCAGGGAGAACACCTCCGTCTCCCGCACCCGGCGGGCGATCAGCTCGGAGTACTGGGAGCCGAAATCCAGGATGACGATGGCCGGAGGTCGGCGGGAACCGCTGGCATGGTCCCGATCCGAACCCGGTGGTGCGGTCTGCGGCGTTTCGGACATCGGCTCGAAGGCGGCCAGGCCAGGGCCCGGTATTCGGTGCCAGCACCCTAAGTCGCGCCCCTGAAGCGTTCCATCAGCGCCGCCCCCACCGGCCCGCAGACCCGCAGCCGGCGCTGGCGGTCGAACAGGGCCGCCCCCACGGCGGCCGGCGGGGCGCCATGGCTGGCCAGGTAGGACCGGCAGCGGCCTTCAATGGCGTCAGCGATGCGCGCCCGCAGACGTCCGGCCAGCTCCGGATCGGCCTGCTCCAGAGCGGCCAGGGCGGCCTCCACCGTGGCGGCCCCGTAGAGCGCTGCCAGGGTGGCGCCGTCGGCCCCCTCCAGGGCGGCCAGGGCGGTGAGCACCTCGGTGCGGCCGTCGGCCAGGTGGTGGTGGGTGTGGAAGATGCCGCCGGCCAGCTTGATCAGCTTGCCCTGGTAGCCGAACAGCAGCAGCCGTTCCACCCCCGCTTCGGCGGCCGCCACCAGCACCGGGCCGAGCCAGTTGCCCGCCTTCAGCAGCAGCTGCGGCGGCAGGCCCAGCTGGGGGGCCAGATCCAGGCCGTTCTCGCCGATCACCAGCACCAGATCGCCGCCGGCCCCCGGCGCCGCCATGCGCTCGGCCAGCTCGGCCAGGGTGCGGGCCAGCTGGTCCGGGTCGGCGCCGGCCTGGACCTCGGCCTGGGTGCCGATCAGGGCCAGCCCGTCCACCACCCCGAAGGCGGCATTGCTGGTGCGCTCCGCCAGGCGGCGGCCGTCGGGCAGCACCAGGGTGAGCCCCAGGCGGCGGCCGGCGGGCACCAGGGGCCCCAGGTTGGCCTCCAGCAGGCGTCGGGCATAGCCGGAGAGGCAGGCCTCCCCGGTCGCGGCGTGGACTCCCACCCCCTCGCCGGGCTCCAGCTGCAGCCAGGGCCCGTCGCCGGGCAGCCAGCGGGCCAGCACCCAGACCACCAGGCCGCGGGTGAGGTCGAGCCCCTCGCCCGGATCACAGCAGCTCTCCCCCAGGGCCAGCCCCTCCCCCAGGCCCGCGGCGGCCCGCACTGGCACCGGCACCACTCCCGGCGGCTGCAGCAGTTCCAGGGCCACCGAGGCGCTGAACGGCTCCCCCTGCAGGGCCCCGAGGGCGGCGCGGGCCGCGGCCGCCAGCCACACCGGCAGGGTGAAACCCCGCTGGGGCGCGGAGGGGGGGCGCAGGGAATCGATGGCCGGCGGGAACGCTGTTTTTTATGGTGGTCGATCGCCTTGCCTTCGCCAGGCCCGCGCCCCTTCCCTCCCCACAGCTCATGCAGGACAAGCTCACTCTGATGATCCCCGGCCCCACCCCGGTGCCGGAGACCGTCCTGCAGGCCATGGCCCGCCATCCGATCGGCCACCGCAGCGGCGATTTCCAGAAGATCGTGCGCCGCACCACCGAGCAGCTGCAGTGGCTGCACCAGACCAAGGGCCACGTGCTGGTGATCACCGGCAGCGGCACCGCGGCGATGGAGGCCGCGATCGTCAACACCCTCAGCCGCGGCGACAAGGTGCTCTGCGGCGACAACGGCAAGTTCGGCGAACGCTGGGTGAAGGTGGCGAAGGCCTACGGGCTGAACGTGGAGGTGATCAAGGCGGAGTGGGGCCAGCCCCTCGATCCGGAGGCCTTCCGCGCCGCCCTCGAGGCCGACACCGCCAAGGAGATCCGGGGCGTGATCCTCACCCACTCGGAAACCTCCACCGGGGTGATCAACGACCTGCAGGCCATCGCCGGCCATGTGAAGGCCCACGGCACCGCTCTCACCATCGCCGACTGCGTCACCAGCCTCGGGGCCTGTGACGTGCCCATGGACGCCTGGGGCGTGGACGTGGTGGGCTCCGGCTCCCAGAAGGGCTACATGATGCCGCCGGGCCTGAGCTTCGTGGCCATGAGCGCGCGGGCCTGGACGGCCTACGAACGCTCCGATCTGCCGAAGTTCTATCTGGATCTGGGCAAGTACCGCAAAGCCGCCGACGACGACAGCAACCCCTTCACCCCGGCGATCAACCTCTACTTCGCCCTCGAGGCGGCCCTGGGGATGATGCAGAAGGAGGGTCTGGAGGCGATCTTCGCCCGCCACGACCGCCATCGCCGGGCCACCCAGGCGGCGATGAAGGCGATCGGCCTGCCCCTCTACGCGGCCGAGGGCCACGGCAGCCCGGCGATCACGGCGGTGGCGCCGGAGGGCATCGATGCCGAGGCCCTGCGCAAGCAGGTGAAGGAACGGTTCGACATCCTGCTGGCCGGCGGCCAGGACCACCTCAAGGGCAAGGTGTTCCGCATCGGCCACCTGGGCTTCGTCTGCGACCGCGACGTGCTCACGGCCGTGGCGGCCATCGAGGCCACCCTGCAGGACCTGGGTCTGGCCAAGGCGCCGATCGGCGCCGGCGTGGCGGCGGCGGCGGCGGCGCTGGCCGCCTGAACGACGGCGTGGCCAGCCCCAGGGGCCGTGATTAGGTTCATGGTGAACGGTTTTTGACGCCATGACCCTTGCTGCCATGCGACGCCTTCCCCTGGCCGCCGTCCTCTGCCTGGGCCTGGCGGCCTCCGGCTGCCAGCGCACCGACCTCAGCCAGCAGACCAAGAAGACCGAGGCCAGGATCTGCACCGAGCTCGCCACGGTGAACCAGGCCCTGGAGCAGGTGGCCGCCCTGACACCCACCTCCACCGTGGGCGAGGCGCGGGCCGCCCAGCAGAAGCTGGAACAATCGATCGCCGCCCTGCAGACCTCGGAGAACCAGCTGCAGAAGCTGAGGGTGGAAGCCTTCCGCAAGCTGCTCGAAGGCTTCCGGGGCGAGGTGGCCAAGGCCTCCGCCAACAAGGACCAGACCCTCGAGCAGGCCGCCAACGAGCTCAAGCCCAAGGCCATGGCGGTGATCGCCGCCCGCAGGGCGCTCTCTGCGGCTGTGCAGTGCGAGGAGCCGGCGGCAGCGGCCCCCGCCAAGCCCTGACAAGGCTTCACCCTGGCTCCGGGCACCCGGTTGGCGCCCGGAGCCTTGCTAGTGTGAGGCTGCACGTGAATGCACGCGGGTGTAATTCAGTGGTAGAATGTCAGCTTCCCAAGCTGAACGTCGCCGGTTCGAATCCGGTCACCCGCTTGATCAATAAGTCCCAGAGGTTGCGCCTCAGGCCTGACGTCTCACAACGCTGAATAGGGAGTGCCTCCAACAGCCCGGGGCAAGAATCCATTCTTGAACCCGGGAGTTGGGCCGAAAGGATGGACAAGTTCCTGAAGGCCAACCGGCCACGATGGTGTGGCAGGGATCAGGCGCGTGGCTTGATCAACTGGAGCACCTGCAAGCCAAGGCCGCCGGCCCGCCGCTCGCAGTCGAGGGCCTGAAGAATGGCCCGGGCCGACGCGTCGATATCCCCTTCACTGGCCGCCACCCGCGCCTGCTCATTGAGTGACGCCGCCTGCTGCAGAAGACGCTGACGCGCCCCCGGATCGGACAGGGGTGACACGCTGGACCTCGGACGTGAAGGGGTCTCCAGCGTCAAGGTGACGGGGGCAGGTGGACTGGCAACAATCATGACCGGCGAGGAGTTCGCAGCATCGAAAACATGTAAAAAGGGCGATTGGCTTCCAACGCCCCCTTTTCTGTTTACATCTTACGGCAGAACATAACAGCCTGTCCCGCATGGGCGGAAGACAGGGGGAAAAGAGATGATCTGCCGTTCACTGCATCGGTTCGTTCGTGCCGGCTCAGGTGCCCGGCTCCTCCTGGTTGCCGCCAAGGGCGGCGATCTGGGAACGCAGCTGGTCGGAACGCTGCAGGTCGCCCCGGGTGAGGGCAACGGCGAGGGCGAACTCGAGCTTCTCGAGCTGGTGGTCGCCCTCCACCTGCGAATGGGTGCGGAGCTTGCAGTGGGGAGCCGGGCTGGAGACGCGAGGGGCGGCACCCTGCCCGTGAAGAGCGCCGAAGGATGACTGGTAAGGGGAAGTGGGGAAGGCCATGACCCGCTTTCTTTTTATTTTGACACCCTTGGCCAGAGGAGCGCGTCCTCAGGCCGCATTGGGATAGCCGACGTCCTCCTGGCTGTCGAACGCGGCGGGCGCCTCGGATGCGGTGGGCGCCTCGGATGCGGAGCCGATCTCCAGCAGATGACGGCAGTCCTGCAGCAGCCGCTCGACGTTGTCGAGGCTGGCCAGTTCCTGGGGGTCCGGCCTGTCCTGGTTGGAGGCCTGCAGCTCCACCGCCGCCAGGCGCTGCTCCAGGGTCACCAGCCGCTGGGAGAGGGCATGGATGGTTTCGGCGAGATCTTCGGCATTGCGGCTGATGCGGAACGACACCGAGGCGGGGGCCATGGCGGGAAAGCGACTGGGCTGTGCCGCATGACAACACACCCGGGGCACCCCCTCAAGCACCTGTGGCCCTGATCTCCCAGAGTGGGCCCTGTTGATCGGGCTCACGTCGGATGAACCATGCCTGGCATCTGCTGATGTACGCGCTGGCCGGGCTCGCCGGCGGCCTGCTGGCCCTCCGCACCGGCATCCCGGCGGCCCCCCTGGCCGGGGCCCTGCTGGGGGCCGCCCTGGTCAGCGTGACGGGGCGGCTGGAGGTGGCCCAGTGGCCGGTCGGCACCCGCACCCTGCTGGAGATCGGCATCGGCACGGTGATCGGCACGGGCCTCACCGGCACGGCCCTGCTGGAACTGCGCCAGCTGTGGCGACCCGCCCTGCTGATCACGGTCACCCTGGTGCTCACCGGCCTGGTGGTGGGACTCGGATGCAGCCGGCTGATGGGCGTCGATCCGGTGGTGGCCCTGCTGGGGGCGGCCCCGGGGGGCATCAGCGGCATGAGCCTGGTCGGTGCGGAGTTCGGCGTCGGGGCGGCCGTGGCCACCCTGCACGCCGTGCGCCTGATCACGGTGCTGGTGATCCTGCCGCTGGTGGTGCGGCTGGTGTTGCCGGCGACCGCCACCCCACCGGGCGGCTGACCACCCTGGACAGCGCCGCAGGGGTCGATACGTTGGGCCACCTCGTTCTTCCCTTGCGGTCCGATGGCCACACGCCACTCTCTCTCTCACCGACTGGGCCCGATCGTCCTGGCGGCGGCGGCCGTCCTGCTGACCGGCGCCGGCACCGCCCAGAGCGCCCGGGCCGGCAATGACATCGAGGGCCCCGGGGGCAAGGGGGCCCAGGTGTACTGCTTCATGCGCAACAACGGCAACGTCCACGAAGTCAGCTGGAACGCCGCCTACGCCCTGATCAAGCGCCAGAGCGCCGGTCTGTTCAAGACCTCCCCCGAACACGCCGCCGTGATGATCACCGAGGCCGTGGTTCAGAACCCCGGCACCTTCCCCGATTGCGGCCGCTTCCTGGGCGAACTGTTTGCGCCGCGCACCTCCGGCAGCACCGCGGCCAGCCCGGAACCCGGCCCCACCTCCATCTCGGTCGTGGGCGGTGGTAAGGCTGGTGGCAGCGGCATGACCCGGAGTGAGCGTTACAACTGAGCGGGCCCGCCTGCATCCGTCCATCGGTCCGGTGGGCCTGCTGCTGATCGTGCTGCTGGGCGGCTGCGCCGAGGAGCCCCTCCCCCAGCGGCCGATCACCCGGGAGGACTGCCTGCGAACCGTGAAGCTGGAGGACCTCCCCGGCGCCCTGCGCCAGTGCGATCGGGTGGTGGCGGCCTTCCCGAAGGACCCGGGGCCGCTCAACGAGCGCTTCCTGCTGCACACCCTGGCCGGCAACACCACGGCGGCCTGCCGGGACATCGCCCGGGCCACGGTGCTGGCCGCCGCCGTACCGAAGGACAAGCTGGATCCGATCCTGCGCCAGGACCTGGAGGTGCGGCGGAGCAGCTGTGCCGACGGCGCCCCCGCCCGTCCGGGGGGCTGAGGGCCCGGCAGCGGCTCAGCCGCTCTCGAGCCACTGGCGCACCAGCGCCGGCAGGGCCCGCTGGCGACGCAGGCTGTCCTGGCCCTGGAGCAGCAGGGAGATCCGCTCGGCCTTGCTGGCGATCAGATCGTCCACCAGCCGGTCGGCGACACCCAGCTGCAGCCAGTGGCTGGTGAGCGCGGCCCCCATGCCGATCCGGTGGCAGCGGTCCTCCGCCTGCTCGGCGTCGCCCGGGGTCCAGGGCCGCTCCACCAGCACCACATGCCTGGCCCGGTGCAGGGTGAAGCCGAGGCCGCCGGTGCCGTAGGTGGCGATCAGCACAGGGGATCGGCCCGACTGAAAGGCATCCACCAGCTTCTGCCGGCGCGGCGGCGGCACGGCGCCCACCAGGGGCCCCCCATCCTCCGGCCGACCGAGCTGCCCGTGCAGCGCCAGGGCGGTGGCCACGAAGGCCGTGAACACCACCACCGCTTCGCCGCCAGCCACCAGCTCGGACACCAGCGAGACGGTGGCGTCGAGCTTGTGGCTCGAGGCGATCTGGCGCAGGGCCGTGAACACGGCCAGGGCTTCGGCGTCGCGGCGCACCTCGCCGGCCATGGCCCGGCGGCGGTAGTCGTCGATCCGCTCCTGCAGGGCCCGCTCGAAGGCCTCGGCGCCGGCGGGGTCGAGGCTGACGGGCCGCTCGAGCCGCCGCTTCGGAGGCAGGTCCAGGCACTGGCCCTTGCGGCGATGGAGCACCAGGGGCCGCACCAGCCGCTGCAGCTCCTCCAGCTGGCTGGCGCCGCTGGCCTGCCAGATCCGCCGGCCTCCCTGCTCCCGCCAGTGCCCCTGGCAGTAGCGCTCCTCGAAGTGGCGCTGGTCGGCCGCCAGGGGATGGCCGATGGCGGCCAGCAGGGGAAAGAGCTGGACCGGCCGGCCGTTCTTCATCGGCGTGCCCGTGAGCAGCCAGATCGCCCGCAGGCGTGGATGGCGGGCCAGGCGCAGGAACGCCTGGGTGCGGGCGGCCTGGAGCGTCTGGGCGAAATGGGCCTCGTCGGCGATCAGCACCGTGCCGGCGGCCGGCAGTTCGGCCGGCAGCCGGGCCCAGCTGTGCAGCTCCAGGCGCAGGCCCAGGGCCGCCGCCTCCTGGCGCCAGTGGTGGTGCAGCCCCGCCGGGGCCACCACCACCAGCCGGCAGTCGGCCAGGCGCACCAGGGCGCGGCCGGCCACCAGGGCACTGAGGGTCTTGCCGAGGCCCATGGCATCGGCCAGCACGGCGCCGCGGCGGGCCAGCAGCCAGCGCACCGCGAGCCGCTGGTGGCGGAACAGCCGGCGGCCGTCAGGGAGTTCTTCGTCGGCGGCAGCCGCCGCCACCAGGGCCCGGTGGGGGGGCAGGGGCGGCAGGGGCTGCCCCAGCCAGCCGAACCAGCGGGCCAGCTCCGGGGTGAGCGGAAAGCGCCCGGCGCACTGCTGCTGCAGCGCCGCGGCCGCCTCGAGGGGAAACTGCCAGCAGCCGCGGCGGCTGAGCCACTGGCCCCGGGGGCGAATGGCCCGCAGCTGCGCCTGGGTGACCGCGTCGAAGGGACTGACCACCTCGATCAGACCCGAGGCGCCCAGGCGCATCTGCACCAGGGGGGTGGCCAATGCGGCAAAAAGCAATCAAGAACACATTGACACCCGGGACGCTGAGGGCAAACTTCCGCCAACCGAGGCGCGCTGATGCAGGCCAGGGATGGAGTCTTTCTCGAAGATCTCTGCCCCAAGCTGCGAGCGCGTCGATGGCGACAGTCGCTGCACCGGATGACCGGCCGCCGCTGCCTCTACTGCGGCGAGGCGTCGGAATCCATCGACCACGTGCATCCACTCAGCCGCGGCGGCCAGAGCATCACCGAGAACTGTGTGCCGGCCTGCCTGGGCTGCAACGGCCGCAAGGGGGACAGCGATGCCTTCGTCTGGTACCGGAGCCAGCCCTTCTACGACCCGCGCCGGGCGATGGCCCTGCGGGCCTGGACCGATGGCGATCTGCGCCTGGCGCTGCGGCTGCTCCAGTGGGTGGCACCCGCCGAACCGGAGACGGCCACGGCCGCCGAAGCGGAGGTGACTCACCAGACGCGGCAGGCCTCCACACCGTTGTGGCGGTGGCAGATGGCCTCCTGATCGAGGGGCTGCTCGGGCGCCAGCACCACGGCCCCCAGCACCAGACCCACGGCCAGCAGCAGCGGAGCGGCGGCCCGGTGTCGGCGCGCCGGAGCCCGATGGCCGCGGCCGGCAAGCGGCCGGGCGAGGGGGCGGGATGGCGCGAGGCCGACAGGGAGACTGACACCGAACGACGAGGTGGTCACGGGATGGGGAAACGGACAGTGATACAGATGTACTGATGGCGGAGGATTCTGTCAACCCGGAGGCCGACGCCATCGGGATCGACCACCCGGCCCTGCCCGCCGCCGCCGCCGCCGCCATCGACCGGATGCTGGTGCTCGGCGGCGGCTACACCGGCCGCCGCGTCGCCCGGGCGCTGGAGGCGGCCGGCGTGCCGGTGCTGCTCACCCATCGCCAGCCAGCCCCGTCGGGTGACGCCCGGGGCTGGCTGCACTTCGATCCCGACCAGGGGGCCCTGCCCAGCCAGGCCGAGCTGGCCGGGGTCAGCCACGTGCTGGTGACGATCCCGCCCGATGCCGGCGGCCGCGATCCGGTGCTGGAGTCCCTCGAGACCCGACTGCGTCAGCTGGCACCGGCCTGGGTGGGCTACCTCTCCACCACCGGGGTCTACGGCGACACCGGCGGCGCCTGGGTGGACGAGACCAGCCCGACCCGGCCCCTGCTGGAGCGCAGCCAGGCCCGGCTGGCCTGCGAACAGGCCTGGCGCCGCAGCGGCCTGCCGGTGCAGCTGCTGCGGCTGCCCGCCATCTACGGCCCCGGCCGCAACCCGATGGTGAGCCTGCGCAACGGCACGGCCCGGCTCATCCACAAGCCAGGCCAGGTGTTCTCGCGGGTGCACGTCGACGACATCGTCGGTGCGGTGCTGCACTGCATCGCCCTGTCCCCCGACGCCAGGCCGGACACCCTGATCCTGGCGGACACCTTCCCCTGCCCCTCCAGCGAGATCCTGGGCCTGGCCGCCCATCTGCTGGGCTGCCCGCTGCCGGAGGTGCAGCGCTACGAGGACGTGGCCGCGGCCATGGGTCCCATGGCCCGCAGCTTCTGGAGCGAGAATCGTCGGGCCAGCAGCCGGAGGCTCAGGGACGACCTCGGCTACCGCCTGCTCTACCCCACCTACCGGGAGGGCCTGTCGTCCTGCAGCGGCGACTTCTTCTGAGCGCCGAAGATCGATGGATCGATCAGGGAGGACAGCCCCGTGTCCTTGCCCATCTTTTCCCAGTCGACCACGACCCACTCATTGCGGAAGGCGAGCCCACCTCCGAGCAGCAGCACACCCAGCACCAGCAAGCGGACCATGAACCGACCCCGACAGCCCCCGATGGCATGAAAACTACTGCGGATCGCCTCGTCATCGCCCTGGGGGATCCCGCCGGCATCGGCGCCGAGGTGACCCTCAAGGCCCTTGCCCGGCCACGGCCCGCCGGCCAGGAGGTGGTGCTGGTGGGCTGCGGCCGCTGGCTGCGGGAGTGCCACCGCCAGCTGCTGGTCTGCAGCGACGCGCCCCTGGCCGACCCCGATGCGTTCCCCCTGGTGGACATCCCCCTGGAGCAGCCGGTGGTCCCGGGGGTCAGCAGCCCTGCCGCCGGTGCGGCCAGCTTCGCCTGGCTGACCGAGGCCGTGGCGCTGGTGGGCGCCGGCGGCGGCCGGGCCCTGGTGACGGCCCCGATCGCCAAGGCCAGCTGGCAGGCGGCGGGCCATGCCTACCCCGGCCAGACCGAGCGGCTGGCGGAACTCACCGGCGCCGCCGACGCCGGGATGCTGTTCACCGCCGTGGCCCCCGGCGGCGGCTGGCGGCTCAACACGCTTCTGGCCACCACCCACATCCCCCTGGCCGAGGTGAGCGCCCGGCTCGGCCCCGAGCTGGTACACCAACGTCTGGAGGCCCTGCTGGCCTTCTGCCGCCGCTTCCGGAGCCGGCCCCGGCTGGTGGTGGCGGGCCTGAACCCCCATGCGGGGGAGGGGGGCCACCTGGGGCGGGAGGAGCAGGACTGGCTGATTCCCACCCTGGAGCGCTGGCAGGACCAGCATCCGGAGGTGCGGCTGGAGGGGCCGGTGCCGCCGGACACCTGCTGGCTGGAGGCGGCGGCCGCCTGGAGGGGCCAGGCCGAAGGAGCCGACGGCTACCTGGCGCTGTACCACGACCAGGGGCTGATCCCGGTGAAGCTGCTGGCGTTCGATGCCGCCGTCAACACCACCCTGGGCCTGCCCTTCCTGCGCACCTCCCCCGACCACGGCACCGCCTTCGCGATCGCCGGCCGGGGCATCGCCAGGGCCGACAGCATGGCGGCGGCGATCCACACCGCCTGGGAGCTGGGTCAGCCCCCGGCGACGGTGGCGCTCAGCCCGCCTTGATCCGCATCAGCACCTGGCCGAATTCGACCGGGGTGCCGTTCTCCACCAGGATCTCCACCACCTCGCCGCTGAACTCGCACTCCAGCTCGTTCATCAGCTTCATCGCCTCAAGGATGCAGACGGGCTGGCCGGCGCTGATGCGGCTGCCCACCTCCACGAAGGGGGCCTCACCCGGGGCCGACGAGCGGTAGAAGGTGCCCACCATCGGCGCCGTGACAGCCTGCAGGTCACTGCGCACCGAGGCGGCCGGGGGCGGGGGCGCCGACGGGCCGGGGGCGGCGCCGACCGGAGCCGCGGGGGCGGGTGGCGGCGGCGGCGTCCCGGCCGGAGCCTGCACCATGGTGACCGTGGCCGGCGCGGGGGCCGGCAGGTTGCGGCGCACCTCCAGCCGGAAGTCGTCGCCTTCGAGCTTGAGTTCCTGGATGTCGCTGTCCCCGAGCAGGGCCAGCAGCTGGCGCAGTTGGTCGTGATCGAGCTGCATGGCGATCAGGACTCCCGGCCCAGATAGCTGTCGGTGCGGGTGTCGACCTTGATCTTCTCGCCGATCGTGATGAACAGGGGCACCATCACCTGGGCGCCGGTCTCGACGATGGCCGGCTTGGTGCCGCCGGTGGCGGTGTCACCCTTGACGCCGGGGTCGGTCTGGGTGACCTCGAGCACCACCGAATTGGGCAGCTCCACCTCCAGGGGCTTGCCGTTCCAGGAGACGACGCTCACCTCCATGCCTTCCTTGAGGTACTTGCGGCCGTCACCGATCTGCTTGGCGGTCAGGCGGGTCTCCTCGTAGGAGGCCATGTCCATGAAGACGTAGTCATCACCTTCCATGTAGGTGTGCTGGAGGGTCGACTTCTCCAGCTGGGCCTGGGGCATGGTTTCCCCGGCGCGGAAGGTCTTCTCGACCACGTTGCCGCTCTGGACGCCCTTGAGCTTGGTGCGGACGAAGGCCGAGCCCTTGCCTGGCTTGACGTGAAGGAATTCGACGACGCGCCAGACCTGGCCATCCAGCTCAATCGTGGTGCCGGTACGAAAGTCGTTGCTGGAGATCATTCCGGCGGATCGGATCGGGGGATTGTACGTCTGGCTACAGGCCCACCGGCGGACGGCGGCGGCGGAGGCCCGGGCCGGTTGTGCCAAAGTCCAGGCAGTCACAGGGGAAGCATGGACCGGCGACGCAGGCGCATCGGGTTCACCACCACGCTGGCCGCCCGGCTGGGGGCCGCCCTGACCTTCGTGCTGACCCTGCTGCTGGCGGTCCCCGCCGCCTGGGCCTACCTGCCCCAGGGCAACGCCGTCAGCGACCCCACCGCCCTGCTGCGCAACGCCCTGCCGATCGAGCAGCGCGACCTGCAGGCGCTGCAGCACCGCCTCGAGGACACCAGCGACGATCTGCGGGCCAAACGCTGGAGCAGCCTGACCGGCTCCGTGCGCCGGGCCGAGTCCCAGCTCGGCGGCAGCCGGGAGCGGATCCTGGCCAGCTTCGATCCCGCCGACCGGCCCACCGCCGAAGCCCTGCTCGCCGACACGGACGTGCGCCTGCAGGATCTGGCGGCCGCCGGCGAGGCCCAGGACCGGGACCGGTTCCTGGCGGCCCGCCGGGAGGCCCTGGCCGACATCGGCCGCGCCGAAGCCCTGCTGGTGGGGCCCTTCCCGTTCACGATTCCCGCCGAGTTCGACGCCCTGCCCCGACTGCTGGGCCGGGCCACCGTGCGGCTGACCACCACCAAGGGTGACCTGACCGCCGTGGTGGACGGCTACAACGCCCCCCTCACCGCCGGCGCCTTCGTGGACCTGGTGCAGCGGGGCTTCTACGACGGCCTGCCCTTCAACCGCGCCGAGGACTTCTACGTGCTGCAGACCGGCGATCCCGTCGGCCCGGCGACGGGCTTTGTGGATCCGGTCAGCAAGCAGGAGCGCCAGGTGCCCCTGGAGATCATGGTGCCCGGCCAGGAGGCCCCCTTCTACAACCAGACCTTCGAGGATCTGGGGATGTTCAAGGCCGAACCGGTGCTGCCCTTCGCCAGCAAGGGCACCCTGGGATGGGCCCACTCCGATGAGGCCTTGGGGGACGGCTCCTCCCAGTTCTTCCTGTTTCTGTTCGAACCCGAGCTCACCCCGGCGGGCCTCAACCTCATCGACGGGCGCTACGCCGCCTTCGGCTATGTGGTGGACGGCTTCGACGTGCTCGAGGAGCTCACCGCCGATGACGGCATCGTCCGGGCATCGGTGGTCGAGGGGACCGACAACCTGCGCCCCCATGCCTGAGGGGCCCACCCTGGCGCAGCTGGGGGAAACGGAGCTGATCCGGCGCCTCGGCGCCTTCGCCCCCCGGGGACAGTTCGACGATGACGCCGCCCTGCTCGGTCCGGCCCTGCTGGCGGGCCCGCCGGCGGGCGATCCGCCCCTGGTGCTGAACACCGATGTGCTGGTGGAGGACGTCCACTTCAGCGAGGCGACGATGGGCGCCGGCGACGTGGGCTGGCGGGCGGCGGCGGCCAACCTCTCCGATCTGGCGGCCATGGGCTGCCTCGGCGCCGTGGGCATCACCGTGGCCCTGGTGGCCCCGGGTCACACCCCCTGGGCCTGGGTGGAGGGGGCCTACGGCGGCATGGCGGAACTGCTGGGGGCCCACGGGGGCGTGCTGCTCGGGGGCGACTGCAGCGGCGGTCGCCAGCGCCTGCTGGCCGTCACCGCCCTGGGCCGGCTGCCGGCGGGGGGCGGTGCGATCCG
>NZ_NQKY01000026.1:24235-37994 GCF_002252675.1 Synechococcus sp. BO 8801
GCCCTGCTGCAGGGCGAGGCGCTGCCGGCCCTGGCGCCGGCCAGCCGGGAGCGGGCGATCCGTGCCCACCGCAGGCCCGTGCCCCGGTTTGATGCGGTGGCAGCCCTGGGCGCCTGCCGTCCTGCGGCCCTGGACTGGCGGGTGGCCGGCTGCGACAGCAGTGACGGCCTGGCGGCCGCGGCCTCCTGCCTGGCCGTGGCCAGCGGCTGCACGGCCCTGTTGTCCCGGAGCGATCTGCCCCTGGCGGCGGAGCTTGCCGGCCGGGCCCAGGCGGAGGACTGGTGCCTCTGGGGCGGGGAGGATTTCGAGCTGGTGCTGGCCCTGAAGCCGGCCTGGGCCGAGGCCCTGCTGGAGCGACTCGCGGGTGCACGCCAGATCGGCCGGCTGGTGGAGCCCCAGGCCTGCGGGCCCCTGGGGTGGGCGGAGGGGGGAGGGCCTATCGCCCCCCCGACCGCCACCTTCCGGCATTTCGGCTGAGGGATTCAGCCAAAGGGTTCAGCTGAGGACGGGCAGCCGGCTCACTTCCAGT
This sequence comes from Synechococcus sp. BO 8801, assembly GCF_002252675.1. Classification (GTDB taxonomy): domain Bacteria; phylum Cyanobacteriota; class Cyanobacteriia; order PCC-6307; family Cyanobiaceae; genus Cyanobium. Next base: position 24,765 of record NZ_NQKY01000026.1, read on the forward strand.
TGCGGGCCACCACTTCGGCCAGATCGACGACGCGCTGGCTGTAGCCCCACTCGTTGTCGTACCAGGAGATCACTTTCACCATGGTGCCGTCCATCACCAGGGTGAGGTCGGCATCCACGATCGTGGATTCATCGGTGCCGGCGTGGTCGGTGGAGACCAGGGGAAGATCGCAGTATTTGATGATGCCCTTCATGCCGTTTTCGGAAGCGGCCTTGAAGATGCTGTTCACCTCCTCCTTGGTGGTGGCGCGGCTCACCTCAAGCACCATGTCCACCACCGAGACATTGGGGGTGGGAACGCGCAGGGCGATGCCGTTGAGCTTGCCCTTCATCGGCGGGTACACCAAAGCAACCGCGGTGGCAGCACCGGTGCTGGTGGGCACGATGTTCACGGCGGCGGCGCGAGCGCGGCGCAGGTCGCGGTGGGAGGCATCGAGGATGCGCTGGTCACCCGTGTAGCTGTGGGTGGTGGTCATCATGCCCTTCACGATCCCGAGGGATTGGTCGAGCACCTTCACCAGCGGCGCCATGCAATTGGTGGTGCAGCTGGCATTGCTGATGATGTCGAAGTCTTCGTGGCGGTATTGATCAGCGTTGACGCCCACCACGAAGGTGCCCACACCCTCGCCCTTGCCGGGGGCGGTGATCAAAACCTTCTTGGCACCGGCCTCGATGTGCTTGCCGGCGCCCTTCTGGTCAATGAACACGCCGGTGGCCTCGATCACCAGATCCACGCCCCATTCCTTCCAGGGAAGGTTGAGGGGGTTGCGGTCGGAGAAGCACTTGATGTGCTTGCCGTTGACGACGATGGTGTCGTCGGTGTGGCTCACAACCGCATTGCGGATGTGGCCGAGCATCGTGTCGTACTGCAGCAGGTGGGCGTTGGTCTTCGGATCGGAGGTGTCGTTCAGGCCGACCACTTCGATGCCGGTGTTCTCACCGCGGCTCAGCCAGCAGCGCATGAAGTTCCGACCGATTCGGCCAAATCCATTGATCGCAACGCGCAAGGTCATGGCAGAAAGCGGTGGAACCCGCTAGCAAGGGGGGATTTTGGCTGCCGATCATACAGAAATGGGGTCCCGCTCTTTCCCGCAGCCACAGGCCCCGGATCAGACGGTCGGCAAAGCGCAGTATCCCGCAGAGGGGGGTGGGCCGATCTGCCGTTATTTTCGGCGAGGCCTGGAGTCCCCCTTGATCCCGAAGCTTGATCGCCGACAGCCGCTCCATTTCATCGGGGCCGGGGGGATCGGCATGTCCGCCCTGGCTGGGATCCTGGCGGAGAGGGGCTTCCTGGTGAGCGGCTCCGACCCCCGTCCCAGTCCGGTGCTGGAGCGGCTGGGATGCGCCGGCGTGCGGGTGTTCCAGGAGCAGACCGCCGCCACGATCACCGCGGTGCTCGCCGGCCTCGACGGGACGGTGGCGGATCCCCTGGTGGTGATCAGCTCGGCGGTGCCCGCCGCCAACGAGGAACTGGCCGAGGCCCGGCGGCGCGGGCTGTCGATCGTGCACCGCTCCGACGTGCTGGCGGCCCTGATCAATGCCCAGCCCTCGATCGCGGTGGCCGGCAGCCACGGCAAGACCACCACCAGCACCCTGATCGCCACCCTCCTCGAGGCCGTCGGCGAGGACCCCACCGCCGTGATCGGGGGCATCGTGCCCGCCTTCGGCAGCAACGGCCGCCATGGCCAGGGCCGGCTGCTGGTGGCCGAGGCCGACGAGTCGGACGGCTCCCTGGTGAAGTTCCGGCCGCGGCTGGGGCTGCTCACCAACGTGGAGCTCGACCACACCGACCACTACCCGGACCTGGCCGCCCTGGTGGCCACCCTGCAGCACTTCGCCGGCGGCTGCACGACCCTGCTGGCCAACCGCGACTGCCCGGTGCTGCGCGAGCACTTCCAGGCCACCAGCTGGTGGTCGACCCGCAGCAGCGAAGGCGTCGACTTCGCCGCCATCTCCCTGGAGGAACGGGGCGACGGCACCCTGGCCACCTGGTACGAGCACGGGGAGGCGCTCGGCACCCTGGAGGTGCCCCTGCCCGGCCGCCACAACCTCAGCAACACCGTGGCCGCCATGGCGGCCTGCCGGCTCGAGGGCGTGCCCTTCGAGGACCTGCGCCGGGCGGTGGCGGGGCTGCGCCCCCCCGGACGCCGCTTCGACTGCCGCGGGCTCTGGCAGGACCGGGCGATCGTCGACGACTACGCCCACCATCCCAGCGAAGTGGCCGCCACGATCGCCATGGCCCGCCTGATGGTGGAGAGCGGCCGCAGCCCGCTGCCGCTGGTGCCCCGGCGGCTGGTGGCGGTGTTCCAGCCCCATCGCTACACCCGCACCGCCCAGTTCCTGGACGATTTCGCCGCCGCCCTGACCCAGGCCGACGCGGTGCTGCTGGCGCCCCTGTACGCGGCCGGCGAAGCCCCGATGGCGGGGATCTCCAGCCCGGCCCTGGCCGAGGCGGTCCGGGCCCTCGCTCCCGAATTGCCGGTGGCGGTGGCGGCCAGCATGGAGGCGCTGGCGGAGCTGGTGGCCGGTGGCACCGGCCCCGGCGACCTGGTGCTGGCGATGGGGGCCGGCGACGTCAACAGCCTCTGGGAGCGCCTGGGGGCCCTCGACGAACGGGGTCGCCCCACCGCGCCGCTGGTGGCCTGAGGGGATGGCGACGGCCCCGCCCAGCCAGCCCCGGGCCGCGGTCGCCCTGCGGGACTACACCACCTGGAAGGTGGGCGGGCCGGCCGCCTGGTTCGCCGAACCCGCCGACCAGTCGGAGCTGATCGCCCATGCCGCCTGGGCGGCGGCCTCGGGCCTCCCCTTCCGCTGCATCGGCGCGGGCTCCAATCTGCTGATCGCCGACGGCGGCCTCGACGGCCTCACCCTCTGCAACCGGCGGCTGCAGGGCAGCCGCCTGGACCCGGGCGAGGGCTGGGTGGAGGCCGAGGCGGGCGAACCGATCCCCACCCTGGCCCGCAAGGCGGCCCGCAGCGGCCTGCGGGGGCTGGAGTGGGCCGTGGGCATCCCCGGCACGGTGGGAGGGGCGGTGGTGATGAACGCCGGCGCCCAGGGGGGCTGCACCGCCGAGTGGCTGGTGTCGGTGCGGGTGCTGGATCCCCGCCGGCCCGACGCCCCCTTCGAGCTGGACGCCGGCGATCTGGCCTTCGCCTACCGCCACAGCCGCCTGCAGGAGGAGCCGCTGCTGGTGCTCTCGGCCCGCTTCCGGCTGGAGCCCGGCCACGATCCGGCGGTGGTCACCGCCCGCACCAGCGCCAACCTGCAGAGCCGCACCAGCACCCAGCCCTACCAGCAACCCAGCTGCGGCAGCGTGTTCCGCAATCCCGAACCGCTCAAGGCCGGCCAGCTGATCGAATCCCTCGGCCTCAAGGGACTCGCCATCGGCGATGCCCAGGTGTCCCCGATCCACGCCAATTTCATCGTCAACACCGGGGCCGCCACCGCCGCCGACATCGACGCCCTGATCCGGCTGGTGCAGCAGCGGGTGCTGGAGAGCCGCGGGGTGCGACTGCACCCGGAGGTCCAACGGCTGGGGTTCTAGCCTGCCCCCATACGACGATCCCCAGGCATGGCCGGCTTCGGACTTCCCAATTTCGGACAGCTGACCGAGGCCTTCCGCAAGGCCCAGCAGATTCAGCAGGACGCCCAGAAGCTCCAGGAGGAGCTCGACGCGATGGAACTGCAGGGCAGCGACCCCGAGGGCCGCGCCAGCGTCTGGCTCTCCGGCAATCAGCAGCCCCTGCGGGTCGAGCTGAGCCCCGAGCTGCTCGCCGAACCCGTCGAGACGGTCGAGGCGGCCGTGCTGGCGGCCCTCTGCAAGGCCTACGAGGTCTCCACCGGCACCATGCGCGAGCGCATGGAAACCCTCACCGGGGGTCTGGATCTGAATCTTCCCGGTCTGGGGAACTGAGGTCCCCCTCCAGCGCCGGCAGGTCCTGCTCCAGCCCCTGACGCCGGGTGCTGCGGGAGGAGCGACGCAGCTGGGGGTCGAGCAGCGGTTCGAGCCGGTCGCCCCGCTGACGCAGGCCCCGCTCCCCCTGGCGCCCCTGGCCGCCACGTGAGCGGGCCGCGGCGGCCTCCACTTCCTCGAGGCAGCGGCCGTAGATCGCCTGGCGGTCCCAGCCGTCCCCCACGGCACAGCCGGGGTCGCCCAGGTGGCGGCAGTTGGCGAAACGGCAGGGGGTCGCCCGGAGGCGGGCCAGCAACTCCGGGAAGGCCGCCGCCAGGGTCTGGGGGTCGGCGGGCAGGGCGGGGGTGTTGAAGCCGGGTGAATCGGCCACCAGGGCCCCTGGCGCCACGGAAAACAATTCGACATGCCGGGTCGTGTGGCGTCCCCGGCGCAGGCGCCCGGAGACGGCGGCGACGCGCAGCTCCAGGGCCGGGGCCAGGGCATTGAGCAGGCTGCTCTTGCCCACCCCGGAGGGGCCGCAGAGCACGGCGATGCCCGGCTCGGCCAGCTGGCCCCGCAGCGCCTCCAGACCCTCGCCGCTGCGGGTCGAAACCGCCACGGTGCCGTAGCCCCAGCCCTCCAGCCGCCGGCACCAGGCCTCCACCTCGGCCGCCGGCAGCAGGTCGGCCTTGCTGAGCACCACCTGCACCGGCTGGCCGGTGGCCTCGGCGGTGATCAGGAACCGGGTCAGCTGCAGGGGGTCGAGGCCGGGTTCGGCCACGGCCACCACCACCACCACCCGGCTCACGTTGGCGACCGCCGGCCGCTCCAGCAGGCTGTGGCGGGGTTCGAGACCCACCACCGCCCCCCGCCGGGCCCGCCAGTCGACAGCCGCCACCGTCACCCGGTCGCCGACGCACACCTGCAGGCCGCTCTTGTCGAGGCGGGTGCGGCGGGTGCAGAGCAGGCAGCCGTCTCTCCAGGGCTCGGAGCCTTCGGTGCCGGGCTCACAGGGGCCATCGAGGCTCACCAGGCAGTAGTTGGCCTGCAGGGCCACCACCCGACCCGGCAGCGGCTCAGCCTCCATCCCGTCGCACCAGCAGGCGCACCCCGTCCCCGGGGGCGAAGGGCGACGGGTCGACCCGCTGCACCGCATGACCCTCGTTCCGCAGACCCTCGCTCACCATCTGCTCCGGTTCCCCGCCATCAAGATCGATCTGGAGCCAGCTCCCCGGCGGCAGGGGCTCCAGGGCCAGACGGGCCCGAATGAAATTCACCGGGCAGGGCGTTCCCCGCAGATCAAGGGCCGCCGGCGAGCCGCCCATGACGCTCAACCGAACAGGCCGCCGAACAGGCCGCTCTTGTGGTGGTGGCGCTGGCCCTTGCTGGTGTGGTGTCCGGCCAGCTGCTCGAGCAGTTGCCGCTCCTCCCCGTTGAGCTTGGTGGGCAGCTGCACCTTGATGGTGAACTGGTGGTTGCCGCGGGCCACCGGATTGCCGAGCCGGGGCACGCCCTTGCCCTGGAGGGTGATGACGGCCCCGGGCTGGGTGCCGGGGGGAATCTCCAGCGGCTCGTGGCCGTCAACGGTCTCGACCTCGATCGTGTCGCCCAGGATCGCCTGGAGGTAGTTGAGCGAAACCTCGGAGTGGATCGTCACCCCGTCGCGGCGCAGATGGGGGTGGGACTGGACGGTGAGGAAGACGTAGAGATCCCCCGCCGGACCGCCCCGCTGGCCGGCGTTGCCCTCCTGGCCGACCCGCAGGCGGGTGCCGGTGTCGACGCCGGCGGGGATGTTGATGCGCAGCTTCTTGCGCACCTGCTGCAGGCCCTGGCCGCCGCAGGCGTTGCAGGGATCGGCGATCACCTGGCCGGTGCCGTCGCAGGTGGGGCAGGGCGCCACCTGGGTGAAATTGCCGAAGGGGGTGCGGGTGGCCCGACGCACCTGGCCGGCGCCGCCGCAGGTGCCGCAGGTGGTGGGGCCGCTGCCCGCCTTGGCCCCGGAACCGCTGCAGGTGGTGCAGGTCTCGAGGTGGCGGATCTGGACATCCTTCTCGGCGCCGAAGACTGCCTCGCTGAAGCTGATGGTGAGATCCAGGCGCAGGTCGTCGCCCTGGCGGGGGCCGCGACGGCGCGCCCCGGCCGCGGCGCCACCGCCGGCCCCGCCGAAACCGCTGAAGAAGGTCTCGAAGAGGTCGGCGAAGCCGCCCATGTCGCCCATGTCGGGCATGCCGCCGCCGCCCCCCAGGCCGGCCTCACCGAACTGGTCGTAGCGGGCCCGGGTCTGGGGATCGCTGAGCACCTCGTAGGCCCGGCCGATCTCCTTGAAGCGCTCCTCCGCGGCCGGATCCTTGTTGACGTCCGGGTGGTACTGGCGGGCCAGACGCCGATAGGCCTTCTTGAGGCTGTCGGCATCCACGTCCCGGCTGACACCGAGCAGGTCGTAGTAATCGGCCATCAGTCGGACGTCCCCTCGCTGGGAGGCGCCGATGCGGCCGGGCCGGGACCCATCGACACCTTGACCAGGGCATGCCGCAGGACGCGGCCGTCGAGGTGGTAGCCCCGCTGCAGCTCCTCGATCACCACGTCCTCCGGATGCTCCTCACTGGGTTCCCGCAGCACGGCCTCGTGAAGCGAGGGATCGAAGGGTTCCCCCTCCACCCGCATCGGCGACACCCCGAGCTGCTTGAACACGTCGACCAGCTGTTTATAGAGGTTCTGATAACTGCGATGCAGGCTCTGGGCCTCCTCGCTCTGGGGGTTGAGCTGCTGCCGGGCCCGGTCGAAGTTGTCGACCACCGGCAGGATCTCCGTGAGGGTGGTGCAGGTGATGTGCAGGCGCTGATCCTCCTTGTCCCGGGTCTGGCGCTTGCGGAAGTTGTCGAAGTCGGCGGCGATGCGCATGTACTGGCCCTTGAGCGACTCGTTCTCGCTGCGCAGTGCCGCCAGCTCGGCCTCCAGCTGGCCAACGCGATCAGCGCCGGATGCAGCGGAGTCCGGAGTGGCGTCCGGGGCGGTGCCGGCGGTCTCCGGAGCTCCGGAAGCCTGGGCGGAGCCCGTGGGGTCGGTGCCGCCGTCGGGGTTCACCGGCAGGGTCTCGAGGAGCTCCTCCACCCGGGCCGCGTCGACCGCGCCCTCCCGGGGATCGATCCGTTCCTCATGGGGGGGAGTGATGTCGCCGGTCATGCGTTCTGGCAGGGATGTCAGATGCCGTTATGTTGAATGCCCAGGAGCCCCCTCCACAAGCGGTGGAAGCCCGCACCTCGGCCACGCTTCCAACACCCGGCTTCGCTTCCAAGCTTCGCTCCCGATCCTTCCCGTCGATGCCATCAGAAGGTCTCACCCAGCGCCCGCAGGTCACCGGTGCGGAGCACACCTCCCTCTTCCGGGATCTTGATCTGGGTCAGGCCGCCACCCCCCAGGGTCCGATCACGCCGGAAACCGAGGACCTCGAAGCCAGCAGCTTGGGCGAGGGGGTCTCGCCGGTGATGAGCCTGGTGGACCGGATCCTGATCGAGTCGCTCACCAGCGGCGCCAGCGACATCCACGTGGAGCCCCAGGAGGACGGCCTGCTGGTCCGCTTCCGCCAGGACGGCGTGCTGCGCAGCATCGACAAGCTGCCCCGCACCCTGATCCCCGCGGTCACCTCCCGCTTCAAGATCATGGCCGACCTGGACATCGCCGAACGGCGGATGCCCCAGGACGGCCGGATCCGCCGCAACTTCCGCGGCCGCACCATGGACTTCCGGGTCAGCACCCTGCCAGGCCGCTACGGCGAGAAGGTGGTCCTGCGACTGCTCGACAGCGGCGCCACCCAGCTGGGCCTCGACACCCTGATCACCGACGAGGAAGCCAGGTCCACCCTGCGGGACATCGGCTCCAAGCCCTTCGGCATGATCCTGGTCACGGGCCCCACCGGTTCCGGTAAATCCACCACCCTCTATGCGCTGCTCTCGGAGCGCAACGACCCCACGATCAACATCTCCACGGTGGAGGATCCGATCGAATACGCCCTCCCCGGCATCACCCAGACCCAGGTGAACCGGGAGAAGGGGTTCGATTTCAGCTCCGCCCTGCGCGCCTTCATGCGGCAGGACCCGGACGTGCTGCTGGTGGGTGAGACCCGCGACCTGGAGACGGCCCGCACCGCCATCGAAGCGGCCCTGACGGGCCACCTGGTGCTCACCACCCTGCACTGCAACGACGCTGCCAGCGCCTTCGCCCGGCTCGACGAGATGGGGATGGAGCCCTTCCTGGTCAGCGCCTCGCTGCTGGGGGTGGTGTCCCAGCGCCTGCTGCGCCGCCTCTGCAGTGAGTGCCGGATCCCCTACCACCCGAACCACAGCGAACTGGCACGCTTCGGCCTGGTGGCCTCCGACGAGACCGAGATCTCCTTCTACCGCGCCAACACGGTGCTGCCGGGCTCGGAGGGCTGCTGCAGCGCCTGCCAGGGGCGGGGCTACAAGGGCCGGGTAGGGGTCTACGAAATCCTGCGCATGAACGAGACCCTCTCCGCCGCCGTGGCCAAGCGGGCGACGACCGAGGAGCTGCGGCGTCTGGCCCTGGAAAGCGGCATGAAGACCCTGCTCGGCTACGGCCTCGATCTGGTGCGGGAGGGGCTGACCACCCTGGAGGAGGTGGAGCGCATGCTGCTCACCGACACGGGCCTGGAATCGGAGCGGCGCGCCCGGGCCCTGAGCACCCTCACCTGCCGCAGCTGCGGGGCCGGCCTTGAGGACGAATGGTTGGAATGTCCCTACTGTCTGTGCGTTCGGAGCTGAGCAGGATGGATCTCCTCATCGAAGACCTGATGCAGGAACTGGTCAAGGCCGGTGGCAGCGACCTGCACCTGTCCGCGGGCAATCCCCCCTATGGCCGTTTCAGCGGCCAGCTGCGGCCAATCATCCAGGACACCCAGCTCACCGAGGAGAGCTGCAACCGTCTGATCTTCTCCCTGCTCAACAACGCCCAGCGCAAGAACCTGGAGCAGAACTGGGAACTGGATTGCTCCTACGGCCTCAAGGGCGTGGCCCGGTTCCGGATCAACGTGTACCGCCAGCGGGGCACCTACGCGGCCTGCCTGCGGGCGCTCGGCAACTCCATCCCCAGCCTCGAGAAACTCGGCCTGCCCCCGATCGTCGAGGAGATCAGCAGCAAGCCCAAGGGTCTGGTCCTGGTCACCGGACCGACGGGCTCCGGCAAGACCACCACCCTGGCCGCGCTGATCGAGCACATCAACGCCACCCGTTCGGAGCACATTCTCACCATCGAGGATCCGATCGAGTTCACCTACAGGAACGACAAGTCGATCATTCACCAGCGGGAACTCAATGAAGACACCCGCAGCTTCTCCAACGCCCTGCGGGCAGCCCTGCGGGAAGATCCCGATGTGATCCTGGTGGGGGAACTGCGCGACCTGGAGACGATCCAGCTGGCGATCACCGCCGCCGAGACCGGCCACCTCGTCTTCGGCACCCTGCACACCAGCTCCGCCGGCCAGACCGTCGACCGCATGGTGGATGTGTTCCCGGCCGGCCAGCAGACCCAGATCCGGGTGCAGCTGAGCGGCAGTCTGCTGGCGGTCTTCTCCCAGACCCTCTGCAAGAGCGCCGAACCCACCGGCAACGGGGCCTTCGGCCGGGTGATGGCCCAGGAGATCATGATCAACACCCCCGCCATCGCCAACCTGATCCGGGAAGGCAAGAGCTCCCAGCTCTATTCCCAGATCCAGACCGGCGCCAGCCAGGGCATGCAGACCCTTGAGCGAGCACTCGCCAACCTGGTGGAGGAGGGCAGGGTCACCCGTGAGGAGGCGCTGCTGAAAACCACCAAGCCTGAAGAGCTCGTCCGACTGCTCGATCGCTGAGGAATGCCATGACCGCCTTCGTCGTCACCTACACCACCAAGTCCGGCCAGCGCCGGGAGATGACGCTGAACGCCGACAACCCCTCCGTCGCCCGGCGGGAGCTGCGCCGCCGCGGCATCCTGGCCAACACCCTGGTGCGCAAGGAGACCCCCAAGGTCCCCCAGGCCGCGGCCGTCAAGAAGACGTCCTCCTCCTTCAGCGGCCTGTCCGACCTGCTCGAGGGACCTGTGACCATCCGGGACAAGGCCCTGTTCGCCAACAAGCTCTCCGCCCTGGTGGATGCGGGCGTGCCGATCCTGCGCAGCCTCGACCTGATGCGGGTCCAGCAGCGCTCCAACAAGATGCGCCTGGCCCTGGCCGGCATGACCCAGGACGTCAACCAGGGCGACAGCCTGGGCAACGCCATGCGCCGCTGGCCGAAGGTGTTCGACAACCTCAGCATCGCCCTGGTGGAGGCGGGTGAGGCCGGTGGCGTCCTGGACGACACCCTCAAACGCCTGGCCAAGCTGCTGGAGGACAACGCCAAGCTCCAGAACCAGATCAAAGGGGCGATGAGCTATCCGGTCACGGTGCTGGTGATCGCCATCGCCGTGTTCCTGGGCATGACGATCTTCCTGATCCCCACCTTCTCGAGCGTCTTCGAACAGCTGGGGGCGGAATTGCCCCTGTTCACCCAGTTGATGCTCAACCTGAGTGAGTTCCTGCGCTCCTGGAAGGCCCTGATCCTGCTGGCAGGCCTGGTCGGCTTCGCCTTCTGGGTGGTCTCCACCTACAACACACCAATGGGCCGCCGCCAGATCGACGGCCTGCTGCTGAAGCTGCCCCTGTTCGGAGAACTGCTGCAGAAATCGGCCAGTGCCCAGTTCTGCCGCACCCTGAGTTCCCTCTCCAAGGCGGGAGTTCCGATTCTTCTTTCCCTGGAGATCGTGAGGGAAACGGCCACGAATTCAGTGATCTCCGATGCCATCATCTCCTCCAAGAATGAGGTGAGTGAGGGCATGCCTTTGAGCGCGGCTCTGCGGCTGAAGAACGTGTTTCCCGAGATGTGCGTCAACATGCTCGCCATCGGTGAGGAAACCGGCGAAATGGACGCCATGCTCTCCAAAGTGGCCGACTTCTACGAAGACGAGGTCAGCACGATGGTGAAGGCCATGACCTCCATGCTGGAGCCGGCGATGATCGTGCTGGTGGGCATCATCGTGGGATCGGTGCTGCTGGCCATGTATCTGCCGATGTTCTCGATCTACGAGCACGTGCGCTGAGCCGCCAGGGCCTGGCCTGCCAGCCAGCCCGAACTCCAGCAGTGCTGGAAGTTGAAGCCGCCGGTCACCCCGTCCACATCCAGCAGCTCCCCCACCAGGAACAGGCCCGGTCGCAGGCGGCTCTCCATCGTGGCCAGGTTGACCTCCGCCAGGGGGATACCACCGGCGGTGACGAACTCCTCGCCGAACGGGCCGCGGCCGGAGACCCGGTACCGGCTGTCCCGCAGGGCCGTGACCAGGGCCTGCTCCTGGCGGCGGGGGAGATCGGCCCAGCGCAGGCTGGCGTCGACCCCGACCAGGGCCAGCAGGTGCAGCCAGAGGCGGCGGCTGAGGTCGGGCCAGGGCCGCCAGTTGCCGAGCTGACGCCGGGCCTGCTCGCGCCGCGCCGCGGCGAACCAGCCCTCCAGCTCCGCTGGCTTGCGGCCGCCGGTCCAGTCGACCCGGAGCTCGGCCCGGTAGCGGCGCTCCCGCAGGGCCCGGGCGGCGAAGGCCGTGAGCCGCAGGGTGGCCGGGCCGCTGAGGCCCCAGTGGGTGATCAGCACGGGCCCCCGCTGCCGCTGGGGCTTGGTGGCGGCGGGAGGGGCCGTGGCGGTGTCCGCCAGGGGCGTCAGCAGCAGCTCCAGCTGCACCGGGTCCATCGCCACCCCGGCCAGGGCCAGCAGGGGGTGGTCGGCCAGGGTGAGGGTAAACAGGGAGGGCACCGGCGCCACCAGGCCATGGCCCAGGGAGGCGGCGATGCGGTGGCCGCTGGGGTGGCTGCCCGTCGCCAGCACGAGGCGATCGGCGAGCAGCTCGGCCCCCGAGCGCAGCCGCAGCCGGAACCCGCCGCCGGGCAGGGCCTCCGCCGCCTGCCCCGCCTCGGCCGTGTGCACCGCCACCCCGGCGGCGGTCGCCGCCCGGCGCAGGGTGTCGATCACCGAGGAGGAACGGTTGGAGCGGGGGAACAGCCGCCCGTCGGGCTCCTCCACCAGCTGCAGGCCATGGGCCTGGAACCAGGCCACCGTGTCGCCGGGGGCGAAGCGCGAGAAGGGGCCCCGCAGGGCCTTGCCGCCGCGGGGGTAGTGATCCACCAGCAGCCGCGGATCCCAGCAGGCGTGGGTGACGTTGCAGCGGCCGCCGCCGCTGATGAGCACCTTGTGCAGGGGCTCGGGGGTGGACTCCAGCAGCAGCACCCCCCCGGACAGGTGGCCGGCGGCCGCTTCGGCGGCGGCGATGGCGGCCATGAAGCCCGCCGGGCCCCCTCCCACCACCACCACGGAGGCACGGCTGGGCAGCATGGGGCGATGGAGCACAACTACCGCTTCAGTGTGGCGCCCATGCTGGACTGCACCGATCGGCACTTCCGGGTGCTGATGCGGCAGGTCAGCCGGCACTGCCTGCTCTACTCCGAAATGGTGGTGGCCCGGGCGCTGCACCACATCGCCCAGGACGGCTCCCCCTCCCGCATGGGGGAGCGGCAGCAGCGGCTGGAGCGGCTGCTGGGGTTCGATCCGGGCGAACACCCCCTGGCCCTGCAGCTGGGCGGCGACGACCCGGAGCTGCTGGCGGAGGCCGCCCGAATGGGGGCCGACTGGGGCTACGACGAGATCAACCTCAACGTCGGCTGCCCGAGCGAAAAGGTGCAGCAGGGCCGCTTCGGGGCCTGCCTGATGGCGGAGCCGGAGCGGGTGGCCCGCTGCGTGGCGGCGATGGCGGCGGCCACGCCCCTGCCGGTGACGGTGAAGCACCGCATCGGCATCGACGACCGGGACTCCTACGAGGAACTGCTGGCCTTCGTCGACAGCCTGGCGGCGGCCGGCGCCGCCCGCTTCGCCGTCCACGCCCGCAAGGCCTGGCTGAACGGCCTCGATCCGAAGCAGAACCGCACCGTGCCGCCCCTGCGCTGGGACCTGGTGCACCGCCTCAAACGGGAGCGGCCGCAGCTGACGATCGAACTGAACGGCGGCCTGGAGGACCTGGGCCCCTGCCAGGAGCAGCTGGCCCTGGTGGACGGGGTGATGGTGGGGCGGGCCGCCTATGCCCACCCCTTGCGCTGGGCGGGGGTGGACGGCCGGATCTTCGGGGACGCCGGCGGCGGGGAGCCGCTGGCCTCGACGGTGGTGCGGGGGGTGCTGCCCCACGCTGAGCGCTGGTGCGCCTCGGGGGGACGGCTGTGGCCGATCGCCCGGCACCTGGTGCAGGTGGTGGAGGGGGTCAGCGGGGCCCGCCACTGGC
>NZ_NQKY01000027.1 GCF_002252675.1 Synechococcus sp. BO 8801
CGTTCCCCCGGCCGGCACAGGCGCCCGAGGCCGGCCAGATCGGCCAGAGGCTGGGCACCGGCGGCGTTCAGGTCGGGCCGCAGCAGCCGCAGCAGGGGCTGGGAGCGGCCTGCGCAGCCGTCGGCCAGGGCGGCGCTGATGCGGGTGGCGAAGGGGTGGGTCGCATCGATCACCCAGGTGTAAGGGGCGCCCCGGAGTCCGGCGTCGGCCAGTTCGGCGGCGACCCCGGCCTCGGGCCCGTCGGTCCCCCCGATCGCGCCCACCGCCAGCTCCAGGCGGGGGTGGGCGCCATAGGCCAGGGCGGCGGCCCGGCTCACCAGCGAGACCTTCAGGCGCCAGCCCCTGGCCAGCAGCTCCCGGGCCAGGGGTGGCCCCTCCCCCGTGCCGGCCACCAGCCAGATCCGGCCGTCAGCACCGCCGCTCCCGTCGCAGCCGCCGGCACGACCGGGCGGATCGGCCTGGATCCCGTGGGGCGGATGCATCAGGATGGGTCCTCCCATCCGTTGGTCCGGGCGTGAATCACTGCTTGCTGGAGGTGGAGGTCCTGGAGGCGCCCCAGGTGCGTTACACCCAGGACAACCAGACGCCGGTGGCCGAAATGGCCGTCCAGATCGAGGGCCTTCGCCCCGATGATCCCCCGGGCCAGCTGAAGGTGGTGGGCTGGGGCAACCTGGCCCAGGATCTCCAGAACAGGGTGCAGGTGGGCCAGCGCTTCGTGCTCGAGGGCCGGCTGCGCATGAACACCGTCACCCGCCAGGACGGGGTCAAGGAGAAGCGCGCCGAATTCACCCTGGCACGTCTCCATCCCCTCAGCCCCGGCAGCGGCGGCGCCCCGTCATCGGCTGCGGAGCCGGCCCGCAGCCCGGCCCCCCTGCCGACCCCGCGCCCCGCCGGGGCCGCCACCCCCGCCCCCCGTCGGGCCCCCGCACCGGCGCCCTCCCGGTCGGCCACGGCAGCTCCCGCCGAGCCGGCCGCCCCTGTCTGGGACACCTCTCCGCTGGTCCCCCTGGGGGACGATGACGAGATCCCCTTCTGATCAGAGCCGTTCGGCGGCCTGGTCAATCAGCTGACCCAGTTCCCGCTCCAGGGCCGCCAGATCCAGCCGCCACTCGCTCCAGCGGCCGCTGTCCAGCTGGCGCAGCAGCCAGAGCCTGTCCTCCCCCAGCTGGCTGAGCAGCTCGGCGGTGCTGGCGGCCTCTGGCACGCTCCAGGGGGTGTCGATGTCGGCGGATGCCCCCACGGGGCTGGCGTTGAAGCCGTCTTGCGCGCTGGCTTGGGGGCTGGCCATGGGGCGGCGGGGCGGAGCCTGGGACGCCATCCTGGCCCCCGCTGACGGAGAATGGGGCGATGCAAGCGTTTCTCTCCCCCGGCAGCCTGGTGACCGTGGCCGGTGCCGTTCTCACCGTGATCGGATCGATCGCCTACGCCACCGACAGCCCCAACATCAGCCTGGCCGGTGTCTTCTACGGCGTGCCGATCCTGCTGGGGGGCCTGGCCCTGAAATCCTCCGAGCTGCCCCCCGCCGAGCGGCTCACGCCTGCCGCCAAGCTGCGCGACCTGCGCCAGCAGCCCGGCAACGAACCCCTGCGCAAGCTGCTGGCCGACGTCACCCGCTGGCGCTACGGACAGAAGGCCCACCTGGAGAGTTCCCTCGAGGCCCTCAAGCTCTGGGACGAGGACGCCCCACCCCAGCTGGTGGCCGTCGAGGAGCTGGAGGCCGGCGGCGGCTACGGGCTGCGGCTGACGATCGAGTGCCACGGGGTGGCCTACGAGCGCTGGCAGGATCGGCTGGAGCGTCTGGGCCGTTTCTTCGGTCCCGGCCTCACGGCCGACCTCCAGCAGGCCGGCCCCGGCCGCCTGCAGCTGAGCCTGCTGCCGGCCACCTCCCCTGGCCCGGCCCCCTCCGACCCGTCCCTCGCCGCCCCCGTCCCTTGAGTCCCGATCGGCACATCAGCGCGGAAGACACCCTGCGGGTGTCCGTGCTCAGCGAAGCCCTGCCCTACATCCAGCGCTTCGCCGGCCGCCGCATCGTGATCAAGTACGGCGGGGCGGCCATGGTGCGCGAGGACCTGCGCGATGCCGTCTTCCGCGACCTGGCCCTGCTGGCCTGCGTCGGCGTCCAGCCGGTGGTGGTGCACGGCGGCGGCCCGGAGATCAACCAGTGGCTGGAGAAGCTGGCGATCGAGCCCCGCTTCCAGGACGGCCTGCGGGTCACCTGTCCCGACACCATGGACGTGGTGGAGATGGTGCTGGTCGGGCGCGTCAACAAGCAGATCGTCAATGGCCTCAACCGGGTGGGCGGCCGGGCCGTGGGCCTCTCCGGCAGCGACGGCGGTCTTGTGCAGGCCCGCACCATGGGGGACGGCACCCTCGGAGTGGTGGGCGATGTGGCCCGGGTGGATCCCTCGGTGCTCACCCCCCTGCTCGCGGCCGGCTACATCCCGGTGATCTCCAGCGTGGCCCCCAATGCCGATGGTCTGGCCCACAACATCAATGCCGACACGGTGGCCGGCGAGCTGGCCGCGGCCCTGCAGGCTGAGAAGCTGATTCTGCTGACCGACACCCCCGGCATCCTCCGCGACCGCCATGCCCCCGCCAGCCTGATCCGCCAGCTCAGCCTCTCGGAGGCCCGCGGGCTGATCGCCGACGGGGTGGTGGAGGGGGGGATGACCCCCAAGACCGAATGCTGCATCCGGGCCCTGGCCCAGGGGGTGAAGGCGGCCCACATCATCGATGGCCGGGTGTCCCATTCCCTGCTGCTGGAGGTGTTCACCAACGCCGGCATCGGCACCATGGTGGTGGGCAGCCCCGGCCTGCTCGATGGCTGAGGATCCGCTGGCCGAAGCCCGCCGGGCCCTCGATCGCGGTGAGTACGGCCAGGTGCTGCGGCTGCTCGAGCCCCTCCAGGAGGAACGCTCCCCCCTCACCGCCGCCGGCGCCGAGCTGCGGCTGCTGATGGCCACCGCCCTGATGGGCCAGGGGCGCACCGACCAGGCGGCCGCCTGCTGCCGCGGCCTGGTGCGCTGCCGCGATGCGACCCTGCGGGCCCAGGCCAAGGCCCTGCTGCTGGTGCTGGAGGCCCCGGAGCTGCGCCGTCCCAGCAACTGGTCGCTGACCCTGCCGGATCTTTCCGGCACCACCCCCCTCGAAGGGGTCGGCGCCGGGGTCAGCCGCCGCTCCCGCCGCCGCCCCGAGCCGCCGCCGCCACCGCCGGTGGGGCCCACCCGGGCGCCGGTCGGGTTCGCCGTCGTCGTGGCGGTGGTGCTGGTGCTGCTGGCAGCCCTGCTGGGGGGCTGCATGGAGGTGCGCACCGAGCTGCGCTTCGAGGGCCCCGGCAGGCTCCAGGTCAGCCACCAGCTGCGCAGTGACACCGGCACCGGCACCCCCTGGCAGCGGCGGTTCGTTGCGGCCCTCGAAGGTCACGCTGAGGGGATCCCTGCCCCCGGCCCGTTCCGCCCCTCGGGGGGGAGCGGCGACCAGCTGGTCTCCACCCCCGTGCTGCCCGCCCTCGAGGCCCTCGGAGCCCTGGCGGGCAGCCTGGAGGTGGCGGGCCGGCTCAGCGGCGTCCCCCTGGCGGCGCCGGTGGTGGTCTGGGAGGAACGCAACTGGCTGCTGGGCGTCCGCCAGCACCTGCGGCTGGAGCTTGATCTCCAGGCCCTCGAGGCGATCCCTGGGCTGGATCTGGCGGTCGTGCTCGCCCCGGTGCGGCCGGCGGCGGTCCTGCGGGCGAGCCCCGCCGCCATCGCCGCGGCCCCTGCCGGGGACGGCAGCGGCCGCCGCCTGCTCTGGCCCCTCCAGCCCGGGCAGGTCAACGTCCTGGAACTTCGCTGCTGGCGCTGGAGCGGCCTGGGGCTGGGGGCGGCGGCGGTGGGCCTGGTCCTGCCGCTGGTGCTCGGCCTGCAGGCGATCCGCCAGCGGCTGGGCTTCGGCCTGCCGGAGCTGCCGGCCTGATTCCCCGGCCTGATCCCCCGGCCGCGGTCGCCGGGCCGCCGGCTCAGAGTTCCAGGGGGTCGGGATCGATCGTCAGGCTCACCCCCGGGGGCAGGGCCCGGCGCAGGTCGGCTTCGGGGGGAAGGGGCAGCGCCGTTCCCCCATCGCTTTCCCCGTGCGCCGCTCCATCCGCCGCCCCCAGGCTGCCGTGCAGCAGCAGCTGCCAGCGGCTCCGGCCCGCCACCCGGGCCACGGGGGCGGGGGCCGGTCCGATCACCACCCAGCCGGCCGTCTCCACGGCGGGGCGGATCCGTTCGGCCAGGGCGGCGGCGGCCGTGGCCGTGCCGCTGGCGGTGGGACCGGCTAGCCGCAGCAGGCAGGCCCGACCGAAGGGCACCATGGACCCCTGGCGCCGCAGCTCCAGTTCCTCGGCCAGGAAGGCGGCGTAGCGGCCGTCCACCAGGTGACGGATCACGGGGTGGTCGGGGCTGTAGGTCTGCACCAGCACCTCGCCGGGGCGCTCGCCCCGCCCGGCGCGGCCGGCGAGCTGGAGCAGCAGCTGCAGGCACTGCTCCGCGGCGCGCAGGTCCGGCCGGTGCAGCAGGCCGTCGGCCGCCAGCACCGCCGCCAGCGTCACCCGGGGCAGGTCCATGCCCTTGGCGAGCATCTGGGTCCCCACCAGCACGTCCGCCTCGCCGGCCGCGAAGCGCTCCAGCAGGCGGCGATGGCCATCCCGGCCCCGGGTGGTGTCCCGGTCGAAGCGGATCAGCCGCAGGCCCTCCAGTTCCGTCGCCAGCTGCTCCATCACCCGCTGGGTGCCGGCGCCGAAGGGCTTGAAGGCGGTGGAACCGCAGTGGCCGCAGCGATCCCCCATCTCCTGGCGGTGGTCGCACCAGTGGCAGCGCAGCCACTCCCGCCCCTCCCGGTCGCCGGCCCGGGGGCCGCGGTGGACGGTGAGGGCCACGTCGCAGTGGGGGCAGAGCACCACCTCGCCGCAGCTGCGGCAGCTCAGGAAGGAGCGGTAGCCGCGCCGCGGCACCAGCACAACCGCCTGCTCGCCCCGCTCCTGCAGGGTCTCCAGCCGGGCCATCAGGGGGCGGCTGATCAGGCGGCGGTGGCCGTCCACCAGCTCCTGGCGCATGTCCACCAGCCGCACCGGCGGCAGGGGGCGCTGGCCGATCCGCTCCGGCAGCGGCAGGAGGCGGGTGTCGGCGGGCTGGCCCTGGGGGCGCGGCTGGCAGCGCCACCAGGTTTCCAGGGAGGGGGTGGCACTGCCGAGCACCAGCCGGGCCCCCGTCTGGCGGGCCCGCAGCCTGGCCACCTCCCGGGCGTGGTAGCAGGGCATCGGGCTCTCCTGCTTGTAGGAGGCATCGTGTTCCTCGTCGAGCACGATCAGGCCCAGCTGGCCCAGCGGCAGGAAGACGGCGGAGCGGGTGCCCACGGCCAGGCAGGGCTCGTGCTGCCGGGCCGCCTCGAGGCAGCGCCGCCAGGCCAGGACCCGCTCCCCGTCGCCCATGCCGCTGTGGTATTCGATCACCGCGGGACCGAAGCGGCGCCGGCAGCGGTCCAGCAGCTGGGGGATGAGGCCGATCTCCGGGGCCAGGATCAGCACGCTGCGCCCCGCCGCCAGCTCCCGGGCCGCGGCCTGCAGGTAGACCTCGGTCTTGCCGGAACCCGTCACCCCCCAGAGCAGCAGGCTCTGGCCCGGCGGCGCGTCGGCGATGGCCGCCAGCGCCGCGGCCTGGGCCGGACTGGGGGGCTGGGCGCTTTCCAGGGGGGCCGGCCCAGCGCCCCGCCCCCCGGCCAGGCCCCTGGCGCCGCCGGCCCCCGATGGGCCCCGGCCGGCCTCCCGCAGGAGCAGGCCCCGGCGCTCCATGGTTCCGATCAGGGAGCGGCCGAAGCCGGCCTCCTGCACCAGATCGCGCAGCAGCCGCGTTCCCCCATGGCTGGCCAGGTGGTCGAGGAGCGCCTGCTGGCGGGGGGTGACGGTCTCACCGGCCGCGGCCGGGTTGGGCCGCACCGTCCAGAGGACCCGCCCCTGGCCGGGGGGGCGGCGGGCCTGCCCCAGCCAGCCCGGCGGCAGCGCGCTCTTGAGGGTGCGGAACAGGCCGGTGTGGCACTGCCGGGCCACGCCCTCCAGCAGGGCCTGCCAGAGCGGGTCGATCGCGGCGCTCTCCAGCACCGCGTCCACCGGCAGCACCGCCCGTCCCTCCATGGCGGCCGGACAGGCCGCGGCCGTCGCCACCACCAGGCCCGTGTGGGGCCGCCCCTGCAGGCGGACCCGCACCAGGTCCCCCACCCCGATGGCCAGGCCTGAGGGGTTGGCATAGGTGAAGGTCCGCCCTTCCCGGCCGGCCTCCAGCCAGACCTCCAGCCAGCCTGGAGGCGCTGGGCCGGGTGGGGAGGGTGAGGAGCTGGCTGGCAATCTTGCAAAGATCTCATGCCATTCCTAGGATGACGGGGTTGGGCCGCCCGCAAGGCTGCCGTCGGAACCGCGCAGAGTTCCGTCCACAGGGAAGACCCGCTGAGGTTCCAGGGATTCACTCCCTGTTCATTCCTCCGGTCTGAGACCACCCGTGACAGCCCTGCACCGGCTCTGGCCGACTTCCACCATCCCAATCACGCTCCTGGAGCGATCCATCCACCATCCATCGGCAGGGGCTCCGTGAGGGGGGTCATCCCATCCCGCGAGGTCTTGATGCTCTCCTTGCCCTCCCGGCCGGCTCCGTACCGGCACCGTGGAGGATGGGGGCCTGATTCAGCGACCCGGAGCACCGGAACCGGCTGATGGCATCCCGCTCCTGACCATGTCCGGGCCTTCAGCCCCGCCCGCCTTTTCCTCGCCCGCTTCACTCCCCCCCCACCCCACTCCCTTTCGCGTCGTTTCCATGAGCCCAGTCGCCGCCAAGGCCAAAGCCGCCGTTCCTGAGATCCTGGCCACCGTCTCCGCCACCGGCGAGGTGCTGCCCATCGACCCCTCGGCGGTGACGGCTCGGAAGACCGCGGCCCGTGCCCGAACGGCCGCCCCCAAGGCTGGGGCCGCCAAGCCTGCCGCCAAAGCCAGCTCCCGGACGACAGCCAAGCCCGCGGCGGCCAAAACCGCGGCCGCCAAAGTCGCCGTCGAGAAGCCCGCTGAGGTGGTCCTCGACGACGGCCTCGACGGGGATGAGGATCTGCCCGAGACCGGCGGCGACCTCCGCAAGGACGCCAAGGGCGCCAAGGCCCTCGCCAGCATCAAGGTGGGCCCGAAGGGCGTCTACACCGAGGATTCGATTCGCGTCTACCTCCAGGAGATCGGGCGCATCCGCCTGCTGCGGCCCGATGAGGAGATCGAGCTGGCCCGCAAGATCGCCGATCTGCTCGAGCTGGAGGAGAAGGCGGCCGAGTTTGAGGCCGACAAGGGCCATTTCCCTGACACCAAGGAATGGGCGGCGATCTTCGACATGCCGCTGATCAAGTTCCGCCGTCGGCTGATGCTGGGTCGGCGGGCCAAGGAGAAGATGGTCCAGTCGAACCTGCGGCTGGTCGTCTCGATCGCCAAGAAGTACATGAACCGGGGTCTGTCCTTCCAGGACCTGATCCAGGAAGGCAGCCTCGGCCTGATCCGCGCCGCCGAGAAGTTCGACCACGAGAAGGGCTACAAGTTCTCCACCTATGCCACCTGGTGGATCCGTCAGGCGATCACCCGTGCGATCGCCGATCAGAGCCGCACCATCCGCCTTCCCGTTCACCTCTACGAGACGATCTCCCGGATCAAGAAGACCACCAAGACCCTGTCCCAGGAGTTCGGTCGCAAGCCCACTGAGGAGGAGATCGCCGAGAGCATGGAGATGACGATCGAGAAGCTGCGCTTCATCGCCAAATCCGCCCAGCTGCCGATCTCCCTCGAAACTCCCATCGGTAAGGAGGAAGACTCCAGGCTCGGCGACTTCATCGAGGCCGATATCGAGAATCCGGAGCAGGATGTCGCCAAGAATCTGCTGCGTGAGGATCTCGAAGGTGTGCTCGCCACCCTCAGCCCCCGCGAGCGGGACGTGCTGCGCCTGCGCTACGGCCTCGATGACGGCCGTATGAAGACCCTTGAAGAGATCGGCCAGATCTTCGACGTCACGCGCGAGCGCATTCGGCAGATCGAAGCCAAGGCCCTGCGCAAGCTGCGCCACCCCAACCGCAATGGTGTCCTGAAGGAGTACATCAAGTAACGTCCTTCCACTGCCGGAGAATCCACAGACTGTTTGGCGAGTGCATGGTCGTCTTCTTCAGCAGCTCGCCTGAACTCCGATGACGGAACGGGATCAGTTCCTGCGCCTGACGGTTGTGCTGCCCACCTTCAACGAGTGCTCCAATGTGGAGCCCATCGTCGAGCAACTCCTGCCCCTGAGAGACAGCTTCGATCTCGAATTGCTGTTCGTTGATGATGATTCCAGTGATGGAACATCAGACAAGGTGCGGATGCTGGCCCACCGCCATGGTTGCGTCCGGCTGATCCGCCGTGTCGGGCGCTTCGGCCTCTCCAGCGCCATCAAGGAGGGGATCCTGGACGCCACCGGCGATGTGGTGGTGGTCATGGACAGCGATGGCCAGCATGAACCCGCCTCGGTGGCCCATGCGGTCTCCGCCTTGCTCGAGAGTGGCGGCGATCTCATGGTCGGCAGCCGCTTCCATCCCGCGGCCACGATCATGGGCCTGAGCGAGCGGAGGGAGCGGAACTCCACCTGGGCGAATTCGGTGGCCCGGTTCAGCCTGCCCCGCTACCGCCATCTGACCGACTACATGAGCGGTTTCTTCGCCCTGCGCCCCGAGCGTTGCCTTCCCTATGTGAGGCAGGTGGATGTCAATGGCTTCAAGTTTCTCTATGAACTGCTGGCCCTCAGCCACGGCCATCTGGCGGTGGCTGAGGTGCCCCTGAGTTTCCAGCCCCGCAACGCCGGGGAATCGAAGCTCAACCTGGCCGTGATCTGGGATCTGGGTGTCTCGATCCTGCACACCCTGCTGCTGCGCATGGTGCCGCGGCGGGCCGTCAGCTTTGCGCTGGTGGGCGGCACGGGCATCGGCATCCACCTGCTGATGTTCGCCCTCAGCCAGGACCTTCTCGGCCTCAGTTTCGAGCAGGCCCAGGTGGTGGCGGTGGTCAGCGCCGGCTGCTCCAACTACCTGATCAACAATGTGCTGACCTTCCGCTCCCAGCAGCTCAGCGGCATTGCCCTGGTGTTCGGCCTGATCCGCTTCCTGCTGGTCACCTCCCTGGGCATGGCGGCCAATGTGGGGGTGTCCTCGGCGTTCTACCGGCAGGTCACTCCCCAGCCGCTGCTGGCCTTGCTGGCCGGCATCGCCGTCGACTTCGTCTGGAAGTACGCGGCGTCCTCCCGCTTCGTCTGGAACACGCCTTAGGGCCGTCCAGCCCAGGGCCCCGGGACAGGTCGGCGGGCCCTGGCCTTAACTTCCCCTTGATCTCGTCGTCGACCCAGCATGGTGTCTGCTGCCCGGGGGGCCCAGCCGGAGGGTGTCCGCGCCCGTAGCCACACGCAACTGGTCTGGGTGCTGAGCGCCCTCTGGTTGCTGTTGATCTGCTGGCTGGCCTTCTTCCAGGGCCTGGGCAGCCTCGGCCTGATGGACAAGACCGAGGCCCTGTTCGTGGAGGTGGGCCACCAGATGATGGAGCGGCGTGACTGGGTCACTCCCTGGTGGAACGGCGAACGCTTTTTCGATTACCCCGTCTGGGGTTACTGGATGGTGGGGCTGAGCTTCCGGCTGTTCGGGGTCAGCGAATGGGCCGCGCGACTGCCGGTGGCCCTCGCCGCCAGTGCCGTGGTGGTGGCGGCCTTCGGCCTGATGCTGGCCTGGTCCCCGGCGGGAGAGGCGGGCCGGCCCAGGCTCCTCAGGGGTGTGGTGGCGGCCGGGGTGATCGCCACGACCCCGGGCTGGATCGGCTGGGGACGCACCTCCACCACCGACATGTTCCTCTCCAGCGCCATCAGCCTGGCGCTGTTCGGCTTCCTGCTGGCCCATCGCCACCGGGCCGACCCCTGGCGGGCGCCCCTCGGCCGGGTGGCGATGGCGCTGTTCGCGGGCATCGCCGTGCTGGCCAAGGGCCCGGTGGGTCTGCTGCTGCCGGGTCTGGTGGTGGTGGTCTTCCTGCTGCTCACCGGCCACTGGCGAGCCTGGCTGCGCTGGCGGCCCCTGCTGGCCATGGTGGCCCTGTTCCTCGGGGTGAGCGCCCCCTGGTACGCGGCGGCGGCGGCCGTCAACGGCGGCGACTTCATCGGCGGCTTCCTGGGGTTCAGCAACCTGCAGCGCTTCACGACGGTGCTCTACGACCACCCCGGCCCCCCCTGGTTCTATCTGCCCTGGCTGGTGCTGCTGGTGCTGCCCTGGTCGCTGTTCCTGCCCCTGGCGATTGCGGCCCAGGGCTTCTGGCGGCCCTCCCGCTGGCGAACGGCGGCCGCCGATCCTTCCGGCGACGGCGGCGCCCCGGCAGAACTGGGGCTGTTCCTGCTGCTCTGGCTGGTGCTGGTGGTGGCCTTCTTCTCCGCCGCCGCCACCAAACTGCCCGGCTACATCCTGCCGGCCCTGCCGGCGGCGAGCCTGCTGGTGGCGCTGCTGTGGCGCCCCCTGCCGGAGGCGACCACCCCAGCGGGGACGTCCCCGGGGCGGACGGGGGTGCGGATCGCCGCCGGCCTCGAGGTGCTGCTGCTGGGCGCCATGGCGGTGGCGGCCGCCCTGGCCCCGGGCTGGGTGGCGGGGGATCCCGCCTATCCGGAGTTCGGCGCCGCCCTGTCGAGCTCAGGGCTGCCCCTGGCGCTCTCGCTGTGTCTGGGGCTGACGGCCCTGGCCCTGCTGACGCTGCTGCTGCGGCCGCAGGCCACCGACTGGCTGTGGGTGCCGAGTCTGGCCGGGTTCCTGGCGGTGCTCGGCCTGGTGATCGCCCCCCTCGGCCCCCTGCTGGACCGGGAGCGTCAGGTGCCCCTGCGCCAGATGGCCCGCGCCGCCCAGGCCGCCGCCAGGCCCGATGAGCCGCTGCTGATCGTCGGCACCTTGCGCTACAGCCTGCTGTTCTACGGCGAGCCGGAGGCCGTCTTCGTTTCCGATCGCCACCACATCAACCAGCTTGCCCTGCAGGGCCCTGCCGCCCTCGCCCTGGCGCCGGGCACTCGCTCCGTGCGCCTGGTGGGTGATCGCCGCGATCTCGAGGCCCTGGCCCTGCCCCCGCAGGGGATCGAGCGGCTGGCCCGCACCGGTGAGCTGGCCCTCTGGCGGGTGCCCCGACACCATCTGGTGCCGTGATGGGGTTCCATCTGCTGCCCCGGGACAGGATCCTGCTGCCCGGCTGTCTGGTCGTGCTGGTGGGGCTGTTCGTGGCCGTGGCCCCGGGCCGGCCCCTGGCCCTGCTGGACGCCGCCGTCCTGGACTGGCTGGGCAACCATTTCCACGGCCTGGTGGGCGGGGTGCTGACCCAGGTGTACCGGGCCACCGGCGTCGGCTTCACCGCCGTCCTGGTGGCGATGGCCCTGATCCACCTGCTGCGGCGGCGCTGGTGGAAGGACCTGCGCCTGCTGGTGATGGCCACCGGCGGCATCCTGATCCTGGTGGATCTGGTGTTCAAGCCCCTGTTCAGCCGCCAGCGCCCGCCGGGCAGCCTGCTGCCGCTGGACGGTCACAGCTTCCCCAGCGGCCATGCCGCCGGGGCCGTGGCCTTCTACTTCGCCATGGTGGTGATCCTGGGGTCCCACCATCCCCGCCTGCGGCGCACCCTGGCGGTGGTGGCCTGCGGGCTGGTGGGTCTGGTCTGGCTCAGCACCCTCTACGTGCGGGCCCACTGGCCCACGGATCTGCTGGCGGGCGCCGCCGTCGGGCTGGCCTGGCTGACCGTGTGCCTGGCCTTCTGGCGCGATCCGCCCCCCGCCGACCCCCAGAGTGGGACGGTTCGACCACGGCGATCCCCTTGACCACCGACCTGCCCAGCTCCGGCCTGAACGGTCTGCGGGGCCTGCGCACCGCCCCTTCCCTCGATGGGGAGACGGCCTCCTCGCTTCGCCGGGAGCTCGCCCCCCGGCTGGGGGCCTGTGAGTGGTTCACGATCGGGATCATGGCCCCCTCGGCAGGTGCGGCCCTGACGGCCCTGCGCCAGCTGGAGGCGGCCCAGGGGTGGTCGAGCCTGCAGCCGGGGGACCCCGGCGAAGGGGAGCCCGGTCCGGTGTTCCTGAAGGGCAACCAGCGCACGGGACTGTTCCATCTCCGCCGCGAGGAGGGCCTCGGCGAGGGGATCCTGATCACCGGCCACGCGGCTTCCGATCCGGACGCCGAGGACACCTGGGGGCCCCTGCCGCTCGATCTGTTCGCCTGATCCCATCAGCTGATCACGTTCCGTCCGTTGGATCGGGGGCGGGACGGACCGATGCCTAGGCTGGGCGGCTGTTGCCTGGCAGCGGTTGCTGCCGCCCGAAGCTTCCGATGACCAGCTCCACCCTGCGCATCGCTTCCCGCCGCAGCCAGCTGGCCATGGTCCAGACCCACTGGGTGCGTGATGAGCTCTCCAGCGCCCACCCCGGGCTGGCGATCACGATCGAGGCGATGGCCACCCAGGGGGACAAGATTCTGGATGTGGCCCTGGCCAAGATCGGCGACAAGGGCCTGTTCACCAAGGAACTGGAGGCCCAGATGCTGGTCGACCGGGCCGACATCGCCGTCCACAGCCTCAAGGACCTGCCCACCAACCTGCCGGAGGGCCTGATCCTGGGCTGCATCACCGAGCGGGAGGATCCGGCCGATGCCCTGGTGGTGCATGAGCGGCACCGGGACCGCACCCTGGCCACCCTGCCCGAGGGCAGCGTGGTGGGCACCAGCTCCCTGCGCCGCCTGGCCCAGCTGCGTCACCACTACCCCCACCTGGTGTTCAAGGACGTGCGGGGCAACGTGATCACCCGGCTGGAGAAGCTCGACGCCGGCGTCTACGACTGCCTGATCCTGGCGGCGGCGGGTCTCACCCGCCTCGGCCTCGGTGAGCGCATCCACGAGCTGATCGATCCCTCGATTTCGCTGCATGCCGTGGGCCAGGGGGCCCTGGGCATCGAATGCCGCGCCGGCGACACGGCCGTGCTCGAGACGATCGCCGTGCTGGAGCACCAGCCCACCGCCCGCCGCTGCCTGGCCGAGCGGGCCTTCCTGCGCAGCCTGGAGGGCGGCTGCCAGGTGCCCATCGGCGTCAACACCCACTTCGAGGCCGACGAGCTCGTGCTCACCGGCATGGTGGCCAGCATCGACGGCCAGCGCCTGCTGCGCGACAGCTGCCGCGGACCTGCCACCGATCCCGAGGCGATCGGGGTGGCCCTGGCTGGCACCCTCCGGTCCCAGGGGGCCGGGGAGATCCTGGAGGAGATCTTTGCCACCGTCCGCCCCGGAAGCTGAGGCCAGCGGCCCCAGGGCCCAAGGGGCTGAGGCCGACCTGCGCGGCCTTCCCTTCCAGTGGAACCTGCTGGCCTGGGCGGCCCTGGTCGGCACCCTGACCGGCCTGGCGGTGGTGGCGTTCCACGAGCTGCTGGGCTTCATCAACAACTTCCTGTTCGGCCCCTTCGTCGAGGGCCTGCTGGTGATCGGGCGCTCCTCGCCCACCACCCCCGCCGACCTGCCGCCGATTGATCTGCCGCCGCTCGCGCCCGACAGCGGCACCCCCCTGCGGGCCCTGCTCCAGCTCGGGCTCGATGGCATCGGCCTGCTGGCGGCGGCACCGCCCCCGCCCCCCGAACCCCCACCGATCAGCCTGCCCACCCCGCCGGACTGGCTGGCCCTCTGGCCCGTGGTGGTGGTGCCGACCCTCGGCGGTCTGGCGGTGGGCCTGCTGCGCCATGTCGCCGGCAGCATCGGCCCGGGTCTGTCGAGCCTGATGGCGATCGCCGACGGGCGCCAGGGGGGTGAGCCGCGCCTGCCCCTGCTGCGGCTGGTGGCCGCGTCCCTCAGCCTGGGCAGCGGCGCCTCCCTCGGGCCGGAGGGGCCCAGCGTGGAGGGAGGTGGCAACATCGGCCTCTGGGTGGCCCTGAAGGGTCGCCTCTCCCCCCAGGCCCAGAAGGCCCTGGTGGGGGCCGGGGTGGCGGCGGGCCTGGCGGCCGGATTCAAGGCCCCCATCGCCGGGGTGTTCTTCGCCTTCGAGGGCAGCTACAGCGCCATCCCGGGACGTCCCAGCCTGCGGGCGGTGCTGGTGGCGGCGGTGGCCTCGGCGCTCGTGACCCAGCTGTGCCTGGGCGACACGCCGATCCTGCGCCTGCCCGCCTACGAGGTGCGCTCACCGCTGGAGCTGCCCCTGTATCTGGGGCTGGGCCTGCTGGCCAGCCTGATGTCCTGGCTGCTGATCCGGCTGCTGGCCGCCGGCCGCGACGAGCGGGTCCAGGCCGTGGTGCGGCGGCTGCCGCCCGGCCTGCCCACGGCCCTGGGAGGGGCGGCCCTCGGGGGCATGGCCCTGGTGTTCCCCCAGGTGCTCGGCGTCGGCTACGACACGATTGAAGCCCTGCTGGGCCGGGATGGCGGCATCCCCCTGCTCACCCTGGTGGCCCTGATCGGCGTCAAGCTGGTGGCCACCACCGTCAGCAACGCCACCGGCTTCGTGGGCGGCGGCTTCGCCCCCTCCCTGTTCCTGGGGGCGGTGCTGGGGAGCTGTTACGGCCAGGCGCTGGGCAGCGGCGGCCTGAATCTGCCGGTGGCCGAACCCCCCGCCTACGCCATGGTGGGCATGGCGGCGGTGCTGGCGGGCAGCGCCCGGGCTCCGCTCACGGCGCTGCTGCTGCTGTTCGAGCTCACCCGTGACATCCGCATCGTGCTGCCGCTGATGGCGGCGGCCGGCCTCAGCGCCGCCCTGGTGGAGCGCTGGCAGGGCATCCAGGATCCCGGCCTGATGGGGCCGGATCCCCTGGAGGAACGCCGCCGCAGCCAGCTGGCGGCCATCCCGGTGGAGGAGGCCTTCGAACCGGAGGCGCCCCTGGTTCTGCCCGCCTCCCTGACGGCCTCAGCGGCCCTGGCCAGGCTGATCGACAGCCATGGCCACTGCCTGCTGGTGGAGCGGGCCGGGCTGGCCCTGGGGCTGGTGACGATCGGCGACCTGCAGCGAGGTCTCGGCTCCGATCTCCGTCGCCAGGAACCGCTGTGCCTCGAGGATTGCCTGCGCACCGACCTGGTCTGGTTGCCGACCGGGGTGCACCTGGATCGCCTCGAAGATCAGCTGAGGCCCAATGGCCTGCGGCAGCTGCCGGTCTTCGAGCTGGAGGGAGGATCGGGGGACCATCTCCCCCATGGACTGCCCACCGGGGGACTGGCGGTGGACAGGCTGCGGGGGATGGCCAGCCGCGACGGCATGGCCAGGGCCCAGGCCCGACGCTTTCAGGCCGCTTCGGAGCGGCCCTCCATCAGGGCCTCGGCGACGGGATCAGCCTGAGAGAGCAGGCCCAGAATCCGCTGCAGGTCCAGTTCGGAGAGCTCACCGTCGTTGCCCCACTTCAGCGACGTGCTGTTCAGCTGATCGGTGGTGGGTTCGTGAGTGGAATCGAACATGGGAGGGATATCGGCGGTTCTGGAGGGCGCCGCTGTTGATCGAGTTTCAAGACATTAGGTGTTTGCACCCAGACATCAAACCCTTCCTGGGCAATCTCCAGAATCTCTTCGGTCGCTCCCGAATTCGCCGCAATCGCCCTTCGGTGTTCAGGGTTTGACAACCACCGGTGTTCCCACCTCCACCTGGTCGAACAGGGCGCGGACATGGGGGGTGAGCATCCGGACACAGCCGTTGGTGACGGCGGAGCGGGAGGTGACGGTCCAGGCCCAGGCGCTGGGGGTGCCGTGGATGCCGTACTGGTTGGGGCCGCTCTTCTTGAAGCCGATCCAGCGGTCTCCGAGGGGGCCATTGGGGCCCTTGGTGGGGTTGATCTTGCCGCTCGCCGTGCTCTGGTACTGGGGATTGACCACCTTGGTCTCCACCAGGAAGCGTCCTTTGGGGGTGGGGGTGCGGGAATCGCCGATGGCCACGGGCCAGCTGCCCAGCACCTTGCCGTTGTCCCGCAGGCTGATCGTGCGCTTGCCCAGCTCCAGCACGATTTCACGGGTGCTGGTCACGGTGGCCTTCGCCGGTGCAGGCGCGGCGGTGGCGGGCGCGGCCACGGCGGGGGCAACCACCCCTGGGGCGACCGGGGCCAGGCTGGCGGGCCCGGTCGGAGCCACGCCGGTGGGAGCGCTCGTGGCCGCCGGCGCTGGGGCCGACACCGGCACCTCGACGGCTCCGGCGGCCCCCGCCATGGCGGCCCCCCAGCCGGTGGTCAGGAGCACGGACAGGACCAGGGAGCGCGACATGGGCGGAGCGGGATCGGAGGGACCGCGGTGGCGGTGCCGGTGGACGTCAGTCGACCAGACGGGGATCGACGACGGAAAGATAGCGATCTTCGCATTCCTTGATGATGCGCACGGCCTCGCCGGTGTCATGGAAGCCGTTGACCTTGCAGGTGCCGGGCTTCTTCAGATCCTTGTAGTGCTCCCAGTAGTACTGGGTTTCCTTGAGCCAGTGCTCACCCAGCTGGGTATAGCTGGTGATGTGGTCCATGCGCTTGTCGTCTGCCAGGACGGCGATCACCTTGTCGTCCACCTCGCCGCCATCGTCGAAGCACATGATGCCGATGATGCGGGCCTCCACCAGGCTGCCAGGCACCAGGGGCTCGGTGACGCCGACGATCTCGATGTCGAGGGGATCGCCGTCCTCGTCCCAGGTGCGGGGAATGCAGCCGTAGGCGAAGGGGTAAGCGAGGGAGGAATAGCCCACCCGATCCAGCTTCAGATGGCCGGTTTCGGTGATCAGCTCGTATTTGTTGATCGTGTTGGAGTTGAGCTCCACGATGGCGTTGAGCCGC
This sequence comes from Synechococcus sp. BO 8801, assembly GCF_002252675.1. Taxonomy (GTDB): domain Bacteria; phylum Cyanobacteriota; class Cyanobacteriia; order PCC-6307; family Cyanobiaceae; genus Cyanobium. Next base: position 16,809 of record NZ_NQKY01000027.1, read on the forward strand.
AGCTCGGCCTCATCGGCGAAGGCCGGCAGCACATGCAGCAGGTTCAGCATGGTGCGGCTGGGGGCGTGGTCGATGTTCGCCATGGTGGGGGCTTTTCGGCGGCGGCATCTTAGGCATCGGGCCCCGTGAGCCCGGTTCTGGCCGCCGCGGTCACCCCGCTGCGCTCTGCCCGCCGCGGTGACCCCGCCCTGCTCACCCCGCCCCGGTCAGCTGGCCAACCTTGGCGCGCAGGTAGGTGAGGAAGGGCTGGGCGCCCAGGGGCCGGCCCGTGACCCGCTCGACGAGTTCCTCGGCGTTCACCGAGCGGCCGTGGGGCCAGATGTTGCCGGCGAGCCAGTTCTGCAGCGCGGCCGTCTCCCCCGCAGCCACCAGCGCCTCGATGGGGCCGATCTCCTGCTCGAGGGCCTCCGAGATCTGGGCGCTGATCAGGTGGCCGAGGGCGTAGGAGGGGAAGTAGCCGAACAGCCCCTCGGCCCAGTGGATGTCCTGGAGGCAGCCCTCGGCGTCCGTGGCGGGCTGCAGCCCCAGCAGCTCCTTCATGCGCCGGTTCCAGGCGGCGGGCAGCTCCTCCACCGGCATCTCCTGCTCCAGCAGGGCCAGCTCCAGCTCGAAGCGCATGACGATGTGGAGGCTGTAGCTCAGTTCATCGGCCTCCACCCGGATCAGGCCCGGCCGCAGGGGATTGAGGGCCCGCCAGAAACCGAAGGCGCCGCCCCAGGGGTCGGACCCCAGGCCCCCCTGGAAGCGGGGATGCCAGCGCTCGGCGAAGGCCCGGCTGCGGGCCACGCGGCATTCCCAGAACAGCGACTGGGACTCATGCACCCCCATCGAGGTGGCCTCCCCCAGGGGCCAGGGGAAGTAGTGGTCGTCACTGCGGGGCAGGCCCTGCTCGTAGAGGGAGTGGCCCCACTCATGGGCGGTGGCCAGGAAGGCCGAGAACGGCTGGCCCCCCACCACCCGGGTGGTGATGCGGAAGTCCTGCGGGCCCACGGTGCAGGAGAAGGGGTGGGCGGATCGGGACCGCTGACAGCGGGCCGCGTCGTAGCCCCAGCTGTCGAGCAGCTCACTGCAGAGCCGCTCCTGCAGTCCCTCCGTCAGCTCGAAGGGCTCCTGGTGGCCCGCAGGCGGGGCGGCCGCCACCGTCTCCAGCAGTCCCGGCAGTTCCGCCGCCAGGGGGGCGAACAGCTCCGTCAGCCGGGCCTTGCTGACGTCGGGCTCGAAGGGCTGGGCCAGGATCTCCCAGGGGCTGCGGGCCACGGGTTCGGCGTCCGCCAGCTGGCCGGCCTGTTCGCGGCGCAGACGGATCAGCTCCCGCAGCGCCGGGGCGAAGGTGGCGAAGGTGCTGGCCGCCCGGGCCTCCTGCCAGACGGCGTTGCCGTGGGACTGGGCCCGGGCCAGGGCGGTGACCAGGGCCGGATCGAGACAGCGCTGGCGGTTCAGCTCCAGGCGCAGCAGCTGCAGGTTGCGGCGCCGCTGGGGAGGGGCGGCCCCATCCAGTTCGGCCTCCGCCGCCGCCACCAGATCGGCGTAGGCGTCACTGCTCTGGCGCTCATGCAGCTGGGCGGCCAGCAGGGCCAGCTGCTCGCCGCGCCAGGGGGCACCGGCGGCGGGCATCACCGTGTTCTGGTCGTAGTAGAGGGTGCTGCTGATCGAGCCCAGCAGGCGGGTGGTGTGCAGGTGCCGCTGGAGCTGGTCGAGGGCCGGAGCCGCTGCAGGCATGGGATCGGTGGAGCCGGTGGCGCCAGCATGGCGCTGGCGGCGCCATGGTGGAGGCGGACCTTCCCGGTGTCGGATCGATGCATCCCCCTTCTCCGGAGCAGGCCCTGGTGCTCGCGGCCATCGAAAGGTTCATGACCGACCCCGACCTCGCCCTGCAGGGCCAGCCACCCGGCGGCGACTCCGGCGATGTCCTCAGCGCCATCCTGCGGGCCCTGACCATGGTGCTGCCGCTCGAGGAGATCGAACTGGCGGTCACGGGCCTGCTCACGGTCCACTGCGATCGGCTCGACGACGACACCCAGCTGGTGCTCGAGGCCCTGCTCACCGCCATTGAGCGGGACGACGACGAGATGGCCCTCGACACCCTGCTGGCCAGCGAGGCCAGCCTGCTGGAGGCCAATGCCCTCGACGGCAACTATCTGCTGGTCTGGGATCCGGCCGAGGCTCCGCCGCTGCGGGAGATGGAGATCCTCGATGTGCTGGAGCGCTACCCCTGCCGTGGCGAGGCGGCCCGCTGGAACTCCGACGACTTCGTGGCCCTGCTGGAGGGCAAGATCCTGCAGTGGCGCAAGACCATGGTGGCCCTGGAGATCCTCCAGGAGCAGCCCGGCACCCGCCCTGCGGCCAGCACGATGGTGCTGCTGGTGCCGGAGGACCCTGCGGCTCCGCTCGAGCAGCTGGAGGTGGGGGTCACCCTCAGCCCGCCGTCGCCGGGTTCCAGTGCAGCCGCATCGGCACGCAACCCTCCAGGCTGACCTTCACAGGGCAGCGCTCGCCGGCGCGGATCAGCAGGTCCCGCTGGCCGTCATCGAGGCCGGCCGGCAGATCGATCCAGGCCTCCAGCAGGGCGATGCGGCGCTCGCCGCTCTGGCTCATGCCCTTCTCCACCCGCACCCGGGCGCCCTCCAGGGGGATTCCCTCCCGTTCGGCCACGATGCCCATCACCGTCAGCAGGCAGGTGGCCAGGGCCGTCGCCACCAGGTCGGTGGGCGAGAACGCCTCCCCCTTGCCCTGGTTGTCCACGGGGGCATCGGTGATCAGCCGCGACCCCGACGGGGCGTGGTCCGCCGCGCAGCGCAGGGCTCCCTCGTAGCGGCAGGTCATCGTGGTCATGGCGGGCGCTGGGCGGCGAACGTCCCTCCAGGCTGGCAGGGGCCGCCGCCCTAGATTCGCTGCCGCGATGTCCGCAGCCTTGGCCCTGATCCTGCTGGTGGCCCCCCATCCGGCTGGGGCCCTCCCCGAGACGATCCGCCTGGCGGTGACGCCGGTGTTTCTGCTGGCCGGCATCAGCGGTCTGCTCGGGGTGATCACCACCCGCCTGGCCCGCATCGTCGATCGGGCCCGGCTGCTCAAGGAGCGGACCGGTGCTGCCACGGTGGCCCAGGAGCGGGAGCTGCAGGAGGAGCTGATGCTGCACCGCCGGCGGATGTTCATGGCCTCGAGGGCCTTCGCCTGCGCCACCACCAGCTTCCTGCTGGTGGCCACCGTGGTGGTGGTGCTGTTCGTGAGCACCCTGGCCACGATGGACGTGACGCCCCTGGTCGCCCTGCTGTTCGTGCTGGCGATGGGCTCGCTGATGACGGCGGTGGTGCTGCTGCTGCGTGAGGTGCAGCTGGGCAGCCTGGCCCTGCGACGTTTCTAGGGCGCCGTCAGGCCGATCTCCTCCAGCAGCCGCCTCTGCTGGCGCGCCTCCACGAAGCGGTGGGCGGCCATGGCGCCGCTCACCGCCACCGGCGGCACGCCGATGCCCGGGAACACGCCGGCCCCGCAGAGCACCAGCCCCTCGACCGGGGTGGACCCGCCGGGGAAGGGACCGGCGTTGGCGGGCCAGGCCGGGCCGTAGCTGCCCTGGTGCATCCGCAGGTAGTGGCGGTGGGTGAGGGGGGTGCCCTGCAGTTCCAGCACCACCCGCTCCCGCCAGTCGGGCAGCACCCGGTCGAGCGCCTCGCCGAAGACGGCGCAGCGTTCCCGCTTGAGGGCGTCGTAGGCGGCGCTGCCCCGCTCCAGCCCCTGCCACAGCTCCCAGGGTTCGTTGGCCGGGGTGTAGCCGTGCAGCACCTGGTGGCCCGGCGGCGCGCAGGACGGATCGAGCCGGGAGGGCATCGAGAGCACCACCATGTTGCGTTCGGCGCCGATGCCCCGCTTCCAGTCGCCCACCCAGACGTGGTGGATGGGCAGGTGATCGAGGTCGTCCCCCCGCAGGGCCAGGTGCCAGTGCAGGAAGCCGGCGCAGGCCGGGGTGGCCGCCTGCCGGTGCCGCCAGCGGGACGGCACCGCCCCGTCGGGCAGCAGGGCAAGCAGGTCCCAGGGGCTGGTGTTGGCGATCACCCCGCGGCCGGCCTCGAGGCGCTCTCCGTTGGCGAGGCGGACGCCCACCGCCCGGCCCTGCTCCACCAGGATCTCTGCCACCGCCGCGCCCGTGCGCAGCCGGCCGCCGTGACGCTCCATGCCGCGCACCAGCGCCGCCGCCACGGCCGCGCTGCCGCCGATGGGGTAGTCGAGGCAGGCGTCGGGCTCGAACCATTCGCCGAACAGGGTCGCCATGGCGGCGGCACTGGTCTGGTCCATGGGCAACCCGGAGATCAGGAAGCAGAGCAGGTCGACCCAGTGGAGCAGGAACGGATCGCTCAGGTGCCGGCGGGCGATCGGCCCGAAGGCCCCCCCCAGGGCCGCCAGCCGGCCGGCCTGGCCCAGCAGGCGCAGGGCGTTGCCGCCGCCGAGGGTGGTGGCCAGACCCGCCCCGGGCCGCAGGGCCAGCAGCGGCAGGGAGCGGGCCACCTCGCAGCTGGGCCTCAGGGCCGTCAGGAAGCGGTCCCATTCGGCTGCCACCGCCGGGCCACGCAGATCCCTCACCAAAGCCAGGAAGGGGGCCTGGCCCACCCCCACCCGCAGGGACCCCTCGGGCAGCAGCAGCCCCCAGTCGTGGTAGGTGGCCACGGGCAGGGTTTCCCCCACGGCCCGCAGCACCTGGGCCAGGGGGTTGGTGCTGGGCCACCGGCCCAGGCCGCTCCAGAGCGAAGGGCCGGACTCGAAGTGAAAGGGACCGCGCCGGAATCCGTGGGCCGCGCCGCCGGGGGTGGTGTGGGCCTCAAGCACCAGCACTTCCAGCCCGTGGCGGGCGGCGATGGCGCCGGCGCACAGGCCGCCCAGGCCACTGCCCACCACGATCAGGTCGCTCACCTTGGGCGCAGCAGATCCGCTGCAGATTCTATTCAGATTCCCTTCGCACGGAAGGCAAACGGACTGCCCCCTTGCTGACTAGGATCGTTCGATATAGCAAAGGTTTTGCATTGTCGCAGGGCTTCCCTTCCGCCACCCTGTCCGATAGCACGCCGCCCGTTCCCCCTGATGCGGACGCTGGCTCCAGGCCATCGATGCGTCAGCCCAAGCGGGGCGATTTCGAACTCAAGTCCTTCATGGACAGCTCGAATCTGCGGGGCTCCTGGCAGATCGCCAACACCGTGATCCCCTATGCGGCCCTGTGGTGGGTCGCCGACTGGAGCCTCCAGCACGCTCCCCTGCTGCTGCTCCCCACCATGGTCGTCATGGTGCTGCTGCTGGCCCGCTGCTTCTCACTGATGCACGACTGCGGCCACGACTCCCTGTTCCGCAGCCGGCGGGCCAACCAGGTGTTCGGCTTCCTGCTCGGCGTGATCAGTGCCATTCCCCAGTACCCCTGGTCCCGCGGCCACGCCTACCACCACCGCCACAACGGCGACTGGGAGAAGTACCAGGGACCGTCGGCCCTGGTCACCACGGGGGCCTTTGCCGCCCTCAGCCCCGGCCAGCAGCGGTTCTACGGCGTGCTGCGCCATCCGGCGATGCTGTTCCCCGGAGGCTTCTTCTACCTGGTGATCAAGCCCAGGGTGGCCCTGATCCTGGGGCTGGCGGGCTTCTTCCCCCATCTTCTGGCCTGCCTGCGCAGCCCGCAGCCGATGGGCCTGGGCCAGATCCTGGCCAGCTACCGCTCCAGGCACTGGTACACCCAGGGGGAATTCCGCCATCTGCTGGCCAACAACATCGCCGTGATCGGCTCCTGGTGGTTGATGGCCCACTGGCTCGGAGCCGGCGTGTTCTGGTCGATCTACGCCCCGGTGATGGCCTGCGCGGCGGCGATCTTCATCTGCATCTTCTTCGTCCAGCACAACTTCCCCGGCTCCTACGCCCACGCCACGGATGGCTGGAGCGAGATGACCGGGGTGCTGGAAGGCACCAGCGATCTGGAGCTGCCGCCGCTGTTCAACTGGTTCTCGGCTGACATCGGCTGCCACGCCATCCATCACCTGTCGTCCAAGATCCCCAACTACCGGCTGCGGGCCTGCCACGAGCGCAATGCCCACCTGCTGGCGGGGGTGCGGCGGCTGTCGCTGGCCGACATCCCGGGGTGCTTCAGCTACATCCTCTGGGACCCCCAGGCCTGCCGCCTGACAACGATCGAGGCGCTGCGTTCCGCCGCTCCGGTCCCCGTCGCCAGCTGAACGGCGCCAGGAGGACCCAATGCTGCGCCAGAGCCTGAGCCAGTTGGAGGTGTCCACCCATGGGGAGGGATTCGATGACATCACCGGGGCCCTCAACCGGTTGATCGCCGCCAGCGGCCTGGTGCTCGGCACCGCCACCATCGCCAGCCTGCACACCTCCTGCAGCCTGACGATCAACGAGAACGCCGACCCCAGGGTGCTGGTGGATCTCGCCGCCTTTCTGCGGGCCCTGGTGCCCCCGGAAGGGGTGCGGCCCCTGAGCGGCCAGGGGGAGCGGCGCCCCTGGGTGCACGATGACGAAGGGCCCGACGACATGCCCGCCCACATCCGCACCGCCCTGACCTGCACGAGCCTGGTGCTCCCCTTCCAGTCGGGACGCCTGCTGCTCGGCACCTGGCAGGCGGTGTACCTGTGGGAACACCGGGCCCGACCCCATCGCCGCCGCCTCAGCCTGCATCTGGTGGGCGAATGACCTCCTGCTTTCTTCCCCCATGGCCGCCCAACCCCTGACCCCCGCCCAGATCGCCGCGCTGCCCGCCGATCTGCCGCAATGGACGCTGCGGGAGGGCAAGCTGCACCGCGAACTGCGCTTCGCCGATTTTTCCGCCGCCTTCGGCTTCATGGCCCGGGTGGCCCTGGCCGCTGAAGCGATGGGCCACCACCCGGAATGGTGCAACGTCTGGAACCGGGTGACGATCAACCTCACCACCCATGACACCGGTGGTCTGTCGAACCTGGATGTGGAACTGGCCCGCAGGATTGATGCGTTGCTGAAGACGTCGAATTGTTGAGTCGTCATCCACTTCTGCGGCGCATCTGCAGCAGCTGAGTAAACACGCAGCCGTCTCTGTGAAGATCCGGTGAGTGTTGGCCTGGCTTTCCCATGCGGCGTTTCCTTGCATCCCCGTCCATCCGCCTCGGGGCAGGGCGATCGCGCAGGGCCTGTCTTCTCGGCGGCACCCTGGTGATCTTCTCGGCGGCTTCATCCGCCGAGGCAGCCCCGTTCCGGTTCGAGACGGTGGTCAACAATGCCGACCTGATTCCGGGCACCTCCAGACTCTTCAATGCCTACAATCCACCGTCCATCAATGGCTCCGGGCTTGTGGTGTTCAGGGCCAGGGGCCGGGGTGGCAGTGGTGGCCAGCCGCCCACGGGCATCTTCACCCGTGATCTCCTCGATAGCGCCTCGCCCCGTCCGATCTTTGCGATCGCGTCGCGGGGAGGTCTTGTGCCTGCTCCGAACAACACGGCTGCGACCTTCACCGAGTTCCCCTCATTCCCGCGCATCGATCTGAACGCTTCGACCACCGTCGCCTTCCGTGGTCAGTCCAGCCCTGTCTGGCAGTCGCCCGATGGCTCGCTGGGGACCTCGGGGATCTACAGCAACCCACAGGGCAGCCTGATCACCGGAGCCAGTCAACTCGGCGCACTGGCCACGTTCAACTACTTCAGCGTGCCGTCATCCACCGGTCCGACGGGCCTGAAGTTCGATCAGTTTCCCGGTGCCCCCTCGGTGACCGACAACACGGTCGTCTTCAAGGGCAACTGGACCGATGCCCAGGGCGTGGGCAGAACCGGGGTGTACTTCCGCGATCTGGTCGCCGAGGGCGGTGTGGCCCCTGTCCGTCTCATTGCCGACAGCAACACCCCGATTCCCGGTGATGTCCAGAACCGCAATTTCGGATCCACCGCGCCACCGAGCGCGGCGCTGAACAAGGCGGTGTTCCTCGGCGTGGACAACGAAGAGGCACCCTCGGCTGGGGGGATCTACCTATCGTCGCTGCTGGGGAATCCGACGTCTCTGACGTCCCTGGCCAGCATCGGCGGCCTCACCAATCTGACGGATACCGGTGGGCTCACCAACATCGGCGAAGTCCTCTCCTTCAATGGCCGTTCCGTGGCCTACTGGGGCGCCTGGGGCTCCGAGACCATCACCCAGCAGGTCTCCTGTGCGGGCTCCGGGAATGAGGCGAGGCTTCAATACTGCCAGGAGCAATCCGCGAAACCCGAAATCGGTGGGGTGGGCAACGGGAACTTCCAGTTTGAGATTCCACTCCATCAGGGCATCTTTGTCACCGATATCGCCTCCAAGCTCACCAGGCTGATCGCCAGCACCGGTGAGCAGTTCTCGTCCTTCCTGTCCTGGAACTTCTCCGGCCGCCCGCCCGGCGTCGGGGAAGGGGGCGATGAGGAAGGGGATCAGGAGCTGGCCCGCTGGCGGTCCTCCTCATTTCTGGCCCTTGATGAGGACAGCCTGGCCTTCAAGGGTGTCGACCTCGGAACGGTGGATGGCATGGACGATGTCTTCAAGGAGGTGATGTCCGGTCTCTATGCCGCGGAGACCGATGGAACCCCTGACATCCGCACCATCGTTGAGACCGGGATGGATGGCGGGCTCATCGATCCGGAGGCCGCCGGCATCCCGATCGTGGCCGTGGGAATCGAGCGGGACGGTTTCCGCAACGGCCGGATCGCGTTCGCGGCCAGCATGGCGCTGGAGGGCGAAACCGAGGAGGACAGCCTCAGCTGGGCGGGGGTCTACGTCGCTGGTGAGCCCCAGGGACCGGTCTCGCCGGTTCCGGGCCCCCTTCCCGTTCTCGGTGTGGGAAGCGCCTTTGCCGTCGCCCGCCGGATCCGCCGGCGGATTCGGCTGAGTTCCTGAGGGGCCCCGTTCCACCGCGTCTTCCTGGGGCCGTTGCGGGCCGGCCCCGGCGGCGTGTCTAGCTTCCCTGGGTGCTCCCCCCGCCCTGCTGCGCCCCATGGGATTTCGCTACCTCGATCGGATCGCCACCAAGGAGAACATCCAGGCGTTCCTCGAACTCGCCGATCTGGCCGTCGGAGCCGGTGCTTCCGCCAACAACGTCTTCCTGCTCTCCCATCGACTGCGCCAGTCCCGCCCGATGCAGGTCTGCCGGGCGTTGCTGGGGCGGGACCCGGCCGCCAAGGCCCTGATCGAGCAGCGGCGGCTCAGCGGTCCCTATGACGCGGCCGCCCTGCGGGCGCTGCCGAAGGGGACCCTGGGGCACACCTACGCGACGGTGCTGGAAACGATGGGGTACGACATCAACTTCTTCCCCAAACCCGACTTCTACGCCAACCTCGAAACGGACGCCGATTACATCAACTACCGCGTCTACGCCACCCACGACATCCATCACATTGTGAGCGGCTTCAGCCTCGACAATTTCGGCGAACTCGGTGTGATCAGCATGAGCGTGGCCCAGTTCTCCCATCCCGGCCTGGCCTTCACCGATCTGATGGCCCTGCTGCTCAACTGGTTCCGCAACGACACGCCCATCGACGAACTGGACACCCCTGCCGAGCAGGCCCGCACCGCCAGCTACGCCTTCGGCATGATCAGCAAAGGTCTGCACATCGGCGCCGAGGCCCAGCCGCTGTTCCCGGTGATCTGGGAGGAGCGGATGGGCCAGGACCTGGAGGAGCTGCGGGCCGAGCTGGGCGTCACGGCGGTGAAGGAGGGGACCTTCAGCTGGTACGCCAACCCCTCCCTGGTGGCGGCGCTGGCCGACTGATCCCTCAGACGAGGGCGGGCAGCCGGGAGGGCTCGGCCGCCCTGAAGTGCAGCCGCGGCGGTTCCGACCCAGCTTCCACCTCCACCACGATGGTGGAGCCGCTCAGGTAGGTGCCGGCCAGGATCGCCTTGGCGATCGGCGTCTCCAGTTCGCGCTGGATGGCCCGCTTGAGGGGCCTGGCGCCGTACACCGGGTCGTAGCCCACGGCGGCCAGCCAGTCGAGGGCGGCCGCGTCGAGCTCCAGGCCCAGTTTCCTGTCCTCGAGCCGCCGGGCCAGGCGCTGCACCTGCAGTTCCACGATCTGGCGCAGTTCCTCGGCCTTGAGGCTGTGGAAGATGATCGATTCATCCAGCCGGTTGAGGAACTCGGGTCGGAAGTGGCCCCGCAGGGCCTCGTTCACCCGCTTCTCCATCTCGCCGTGGCGGGCCGGATCGCCGGCCAGATCGAGGATCGAGGCGCTGCCGATGTTGCTGGTGAGAATCAGCACCGTGTTGGTGAAATCCACCGTGCGGCCCTGACCATCGGTGACGCGACCGTCATCGAGGATCTGCAGCATCACGTTGAACACATCGGGGTGGGCCTTCTCCACCTCGTCGAAGAGGATCACGGCGTAGGGACGCCGCCGCACCGCTTCGGTGAGCTGGCCGCCCTCCTCGTAACCCACGTAGCCCGGAGGGGCTCCGATCAGCCGGGACACGGCGTGCTTCTCCATGTATTCGCTCATGTCGATGCGCACCATCGCCTCCTCGCTGTCGAAGAGCTGGGATGCCAGCGCCTTGGAGAGCTCGGTCTTGCCCACGCCGGTGGGGCCGAGGAACAGGAAGCTGGCGATCGGGCGGTTGGGGTCGGACAGGCCGGCCCGTGAGCGCTGGATGGCGTCGGCCACCGCCGTCACGGCCTGCTCCTGGCCGATCACCCGGGTGTGCAGTTCGTCCTCGAGATGCAGGAGCTTCTCCATCTCGGACTGCACCAGCTTGCTGACCGGAATCCCGGTCCACTTGGCGATCACCTCGGCGATGTCGTCCTCGGTGACCTCCTCGCGCAGCAGGTTCTTCTCGCCGGCATGGGCGCTCAGCTCGGCTTCCTTGGCGGCCAGCTTCTTGTTGAGCTCCGCCAGGGTGCCGTACTCCAGTTCGGCGGCCTTGTTGAGGTCGTACTGGCGCTTGGCCTGCTCCACCTGCAGCTGCACCTGCTCGATCTCCTCCTTGATGGCGGAGAGTTCGTCGATCGAGCCCTTCTCCTTCTGCCACTGGGCGTTGAGGCTGCTCTGCTGCTCGCCCAGGTCGGCCAGCTCCTTCTCGAGCTTCTCGAGCCGGTCGCGGCTGGCGGGGTCCGATTCCCGCCCCAGCGAGAGCTTCTCCATCTCCAGCTGCAGGATGCGGCGATCGAGCTCGTCGATCTCCTCAGGCTTGGAGGTGATCTCCATCTTCAGGCGGGCCGCCGATTCGTCCATCAGGTCGATGGCCTTGTCGGGGAGGAAGCGATCGGCGATGTAGCGGCTGCTCAGCACGGCCGCCGCCACCAGGGCGTTGTCGGCGATGCGCACGCCGTGGTGCACCTCGTAGCGCTCCTTGAGGCCCCGCAGGATCGAGATCGTGTCTTCCACCGTGGGCTGGTCGACGAACACCTGCTGGAAGCGGCGCTCTAGGGCCGGATCCTTCTCGATGTGCTGGCGGTGCTCATCGAGGGTGGTGGCGCCGATGCAGCGCAGTTCGCCCCTGGCCAGCATCGGTTTCAGCAGGTTGCTGGCGTCCATGGCCCCGCCGGTGGCTCCGGCCCCCACGACGGTGTGGATCTCGTCGATGAACAGGACGATCTGGCCTTCGCTGGAGGTGACCTCCTTGAGCACGGCCTTGAGGCGTTCCTCGAACTCGCCGCGGTACTTGGCGCCGGCGATCAGGGCGCCCATGTCGAGGGCGATCAGCTGGCGGTTCTGCAGGGCCGTGGGCACGTCACCGTTGACGATCCGCTGGGCCAGCCCCTCGACGATCGCCGTCTTGCCGACGCCGGGTTCACCGATCAGCACCGGGTTGTTCTTGGTGCGGCGCGAGAGGATCTGCACGGTGCGGCGGATCTCCTCGTCGCGGCCGATCACCGGATCGAGCTTGCCTTCCCGGGCGGCGGCGGTGAGATCACGGCCGTACTTTTCGAGGGATTCATAGGTGCCCTCCGGGTTCTGGTCGGTCACGCGTTGGCTGCCCCGCACGGCCATCACAGCCTCGCGCAGCTTGCGCTCGTCGGCGCCCGACTGGGAGAGCAGCTGGCGGCCGCAGCGGTCATCGCCGGCCAGGGCCAGCACCAGGTGCTCCACGGCGATGTAGCTGTCCTGGAATTCCTGCTTGAGGGCGTCGGCCCGATCCAGCACCGCGTTGAGCCCCTTGCCCAGGTAGACGTTGTCTGGCGCGGTGGCCAGGCTGGGCTGGGCGGCGATGAAGGCCTCCAGCTTCTGGCTCAGGACGCCCAGGTCCACACCGGCCTTCTCCAGGATCCGGCTGGCCAGGTCCTGCTGGGCCAGCAGGGCGGCGAACAGGTGCTCGCTGTCCATCTGCTGCTGGCGCCGCTGCTGGGCCAGCTGCTGGGAGGCGACCACGGCGCCCCAGGCCTTTTCGGTGAACAGTTCGGCGGTGGGATGCATGGTCGACGTTCTCCCTGCGGACGGTGGCTGAAGCCAACGTATGAATGCCGCCGTGATCGGCCGAGAGGGAGGACCGAACCGCGGCGTTCGGCCCTCCTCCCCGGGGGTGGGCAGGCCGTACCGACAGGGGTGGCCAACCGCCCGGCGGGGGGGCCAGGAGCTAGGGGCCCACGAACGCGGGCATGGGCACCTGGTGGCCGCGCTGCTGGCCGCAGAGCTGGCTGGGGCAGCCGTCCGGGCCGTAGAGAGCATCGGCCGCCGACAGGCAGCCCATGCCGTTCTTCTGGGCCACCTGGGACGGATGGATCCGCAGCGGCTGGAGCACCGCTTCGCTTCGGGGCACCAACAGCCGGCAGGGGGCAGGCGACAGCCCGGGTCTGGCCTCAATCGCCAGGGGTTGGTTGGGACTCTGCCCCTGGGCCAGGGCGGGCGCGGCGGCGGCGGCCATCACGGCCAGGGGCATCCCTGCCGACAGCAGGCCCCCCAGCAGGCCCGGCAGCAGCCCGGCAAAAATGGGGATCGCCATGATGGGAGCTCGGCTGCGCCCCATTCTCGCCTCTGCAGCCATCCCGTCTCCGATGCCCTCTCCCGCCGACGACCAGGCCCTGGTGGCCGACCTGGCCCAAGCGTCCCTCTCGCTGGGCGGTGCGGCCGAGCCGGAGCGGGACTGCTGGCGGGTGGTGCACCGCCATGTCCACGGGATGCTGCCGAGCGAGTACGACATCCGTGAGGTGCCCGAGGAGCTCTACCTGGCGGTGCTGGCCGCCCGTCGTGCCCTCAGCTGAGCCATGAAAAAGCCCCGGCAGTGCCGGGGCTCAGGACAGCTGGAGTGGCCGTCAAGGGAAAGGAGGGTGCGGCAGGACCAGGCTCAGCCTGGGATCAGGCCCAGCCCTTGGAGGCCATGTCCTCGACGTAGGCCGCCACGTCAGCGATGTCACCCTCGCTGAGCTTGCCGCCGAAGGCGGGCATGGCGTTCTTGCCGTTGGTCACCTGGTAGGCGATGGCGGCCTCGTGGCCGGCGTCGTAGTTGGCCAGGTAGGAGGCCAGGGCATCGGCCTTGAGGGTCCGCTCGGCGTTGACCACGTTGCCGCCGCCCATGTGGCAGGCGGCGCAGTTGGCGGAGAAGATCTGGCCGCCGTGGGCCGCATCGGCGGCGAAGCTCGGGGCCGCACCCAGCACCAGCGCCAGGCAGAGAGCGAAAAGGGAAAGAAGACGACGCATGGGAGGGTGCAACGGAAGGTGCCTGAAGGCACTTGCAACGGGCACAAATTAGGCAATGGCCGCCCCCCGGTGGGGGCCTCCGACACATTCGCAACAATTCAGCGGCCCCGGTGGGGCACCCCCGCCGTCTCCAGCACCGCCTCGAGGGTCGGGGCCAAGCTCACCAGGCCGAAGCGCTCGGGCGGGCTCACCGGCTGGTGCACGAAGTGGCGCTGCCGGATCGAGAAACGGTCCCAGGCATTCACCTCGATGCGCAGCAGCTTGATCAGCCCCTCGATCAGCCAGCCGCGCAGATCGATGCCGATCGGGGGCACCCACACCCGCCGCCAGCGGCACAGGGAGGCCACGGCGCCGTTGATCGTGATCGGCGCCTGGCCCAGCACCAGACGACGCACCGGACCCTGGTCGGGCTCGGGATTGGGGCCGTGGGGGGTGGTGGCCAGGTGGGCGCAGACGGTGGCGATGTCGGCGGCGTGGATGAAGTGGAAGCTGGCGTCGGTGCGCAGCCAGCGGGCCAGCCACAGCCAGCCGAAGGCCTCCTTGAGCCCGGCCGTGAGGTAGCTGGTGGGGTGGGGATCGGCGCCGGCCACCGCGCCGCCGAACACCAGGGTGGGGAACACGGCCACGATCCTCGGCGCCAGGGGGTGGCGCTCCAGGTCCTGCAGGCAGGTGGCCTTGGTCTGGATGTACTCGGTGCCGTAGGCCATCGCTTCGGGGAGCAACTGCAGCCGGCGGTCGAGGATGCTCGCGGTGGAGAAGTAGATCACCTGCTGCAGGCGATCCGGGTCGGTGAGCCGCAGCAGCTCCTTCACGGCCACCACGTTCACCGCCTGGGCCCGCTCGGGATCCCCCCAGGCGGTGGCGGTGTGGATGATCCGGTCGGCGCTGGCGATGGCGGCGGCGTGGGGACCCAGCTCCCGCAGGTCGCCCACCAGCAGGGTGATGCGCGGGTGGTCGGCGGGGACGGCGCTGAGCTTGGCGGGATCCCGCAGCAGCAGCAGCAGGTGGGCGTCGCTGTTGGCCAGCAGGTTTTCAGCGATGTACTGGCCGACGCAGCCGCTGGCGCCGGTGATCAGGATCCGCTGGGGCCCGGAGGTGGGGGCGCTCAAACAGCGGCCCCCAGCAGCTCGTTGACGGCCTTGCCGGTCTCGAAGAAGACGCGGGCGTTGTCCTCAGGGGTGCCGGGCAGGATGCCGTGGCCCAGGTTGAGGATGTGGCGACGGCCGCGGGCCTTGCGCACCGTGTCGAGGATCCGCTCGCGGATCGCCTCGGGGGTGCCGAACAGCAGGCCGGGGTCCACGTTGCCCTGCACGCCCAGGTGCTGGGGCAGGCGGGCGCAGCCATCGGCCATGTCCACGGTCCAGTCGAGGGAGATGAAGTCCACCCCGGTGGCGGCCATGCGCTCCAGTACGCCGGCGCTGCCGGAGATGTAGAGGATCAGGGGGGTGTCGGGGTGGGTGGCCTTCACCTGGTCGATCACCCGCTTCTGGTAGGGGGCCGCGAACACGTCGTAGTCGATCGGGCTCAGCTGCCCCGCCCAGGAATCGAACAGCTGCACCACCTGGGCTCCGCTGTCGATCTGGTAGCGCACGTAGGTGGCGATCGAATCGGCCAGGTGACCCAGCAGCTGGTGCAGCAGGGCGGGCTCCTGGAAGGCCATCGCCTTGATCACCGAATAGGTCTTGGAGCTCTTGCCCTCCACCGCATAGGCGGCCAAGGTCCAGGGCGCGCCGACGAAGCCAAGCACCGCTGCGGCGTTGCCCACGTCGGCCCGCAGCCGGCCCAGCACCTCACCCACGAAGGGCAAGGCTTCGGCCGGATCGAGGGGGCGCAGCGCATCCACCTGGGCCTGGCTGCGGATGGCGGGCTCGATGATCGGCCCCCGGCTCTCGATGATGTCGAAGTCGATGCCCATGCCCGGCAGGGGCGTGAGGATGTCGGAGAAGAGGATCACGCCGTCGGGACGGAAGGCGTGGAAGGGCTGCATCGAGATCTCGTAGGAGAGATCGGGGTTCTCGGAGCGCTCGCGGAAGCCGGGATGGCGGTCGCGCAGGTCGCGGTACACCTTCATGTAGCGGCCCGCCTGGCGCATCATCCAGACCGGCGGCCGCTCCACCTGCTCACCTCGGGCGGCGCGCAGCAGCAGGGGGGCGGATTCGGTCATGGGGCCGGTCGGAAGGTCAACGGCGAAACCTAACCGAGCACCCCCGGCCTCCGGCCACTCCTGTCACCAGTCGTGGCATGGGCGCCACAGGAGCGCTCAGCCCTCGCCGAGGGCCGGCCGCTGCAGGCTGCGGGACTCGTCGAGACGGAACACCACCACGCTCAGGGGCGGCAGGCAGAGCTCCAGCGAGTTCTCGTAGTCGTGGATGGCCCAGGCATCGGTGAAGCGGCCGCCCAGGTTGCCGAGGTTGCTGCCGCCGTAGCGGCTGCTGTCGGTGTTGAAGACCTCCGCGTAGAAGCCCTCCAGGGGGACGCCGACCCGGTAGTGGGAATGGCTCTGGGGGGTGAAGTTGGCCACCACCACCACCCAGCGGCCGCTGCCGCTGTCGCGGCGCATGAAGCTGATCACCGAATGGCGGTTGTCGTTGCAGTCGATCCACTGGAAGCCGTACTGGTCGAAGTCGTCGCCCCAGAGGGCCGGCTCCGACTTGTAGAAGACGTTGAGGTCGTCCACCAGGTTGAGCAGGCCGTTGTGGGCCTCGTACTGGAGCAGCTCCCACTGCAGATCGCCCCAGACGTTCCATTCGGCCCGCTGGCCGAACTCCATCCCCATGAAGATCGTCTTCTTGCCGGGGTGGGTCCACATGTAGGCGAGCAGGGCACGCACGTTGGCGAACTTCTGCCAGTCGTCGCCCGGCATCTTGTGGAGCAGGTTGCTCTTGCCGTGCACCACTTCATCGTGGCTCAGGGCCAGCATGAAGTTCTCGGTGAAGGCGTACCAGATCGAGAAGGTGACGTGGTTCTGGTGGAACTGGCGGAACCAGGGATCCAGCTCGAAGTAATCGAGCATGTCGTGCATCCAGCCCATGTTCCACTTGAGGTTGAACCCCAGGCCGCCCATGTCGGTGGGCTGGGTCACCATCGGCCAGGTGGTGGATTCCTCGGCGATCGAGAGGGCGCCGGGGAAGTGCTGGAAGAGCACGTGGTTGGCCTGCTGCAGGAAGCGCACCGCCTCCAGGTTCTCCCGCCCGCCTTGCTCGTTGGGCAGCCATTGCCCGTCCGGACGCAGGTAGTCGCGGTAGAGCATCGAGGCCACGGCATCGACGCGGATGCCGTCGATGTGGAATTCCTCGAACCAGTAGATGAGGTTGGCGACGAGGAAGTTGCGCACCTCGTTGCGGCTGTAGTTGAAGATCAGCGTGCCCCACTCCTTGTGCTCACCGATGCGGGGATCGGCATGCTCGTAGAGATGGGCGCCATCGAAGAAGGCCAGGCCGTGGCCGTCCTTGGGGAAGTGGCCGGGCACCCAGTCGAGGATCACGCCGATGCCTTCGGCATGGCAGCGGTCGACGAAGGCCCGGAACTCGTCCGGGCTGCCGAAGCGGCTGGTGGGAGCGTACCAGCCGGTGACCTGATAGCCCCAGGAGCCGTCGAACGGATGCTCGGAGACCGGCATCAGCTCGATGTGGGTGAAGCCGCGGGCCTTGACGTAGGGGATGACCTTGTCGGCCAGTTCCGGATAGGTCATCAGCCGGGCGCCCGGCTTCAGATCGGCGGCGGACACCGGGGGCCGGGGGCTGCCGTCGGCTTCGATGAAGGGCTGGTCGGCGGCGGCATGCATCCAGCTGCCCAGGTGCATCTCGTACACCGCGATGGGATGGGGCAGGGGATCGCGGCCATCCCGCTCCTCGATCCAGGTGCCGTCGTTCCACTGGTAGCGGCCCAGTTCGGCCACCACCGAACCGGTGTTCGGCCGGACCTCGTGGCGGAAGCCGTAGGGGTCGGCCTTCTGATAGCAGTGGCCGTTCTGGGCCCGCACCTCGTACTTGTAGATCTGGCCGGCGCCCAGGCCGGGGATGAACAGCTCCCAGATCCCCCCGAGGCGCTGCTGCATGGGGTGATGGCGGCCGTCCCAGCCGTTGAAATCACCCAGCAGGGCGACGCTGCGGGCATTGGGGGCCCAAAGACAGAACTGCACCCCGGTGACGCCGTCGCGCTCGATCACATGGGCGCCCATGCGCCGCCAGATGTGGTGGTGATTGCCCTCGGCGAACAGGTGGCGGTCCAGTTCCCCCATCCACTCGTGGCGGAACGCCCAGGGATCGTGCTGCTCGTGCTCGATGCCGCCGCGGCTCACATGGACGCGATAGCCGCAGCCGGGATCGGCGTCGACGCGGGCCTCGAAGATCCAGGGGTGGTGGGGATTGGCCATGGCCAGCCGCTCGCCGCCATGGAGCAGTTCCACCGTGTGGGCGTCCGGCATCCACACCCGCACCACCCAGCCGCTGTCATCGAGGGGCTGGGGCCCGAGCACCGAGAAGGGATGGTCGTGGCGGCATTCCGCCAGCCGGCGGGCATCCTCAACCATCCATTCGAGGCTGGGCAGGGCCATGGAAGAGGAGGCGTGCATGCGCCGGGAGCTTACGTCGGTGGGAGGGCCGGCTCAGCGCGGCGGCGACGGAGGAGCGGGATCGGTGGGGAAATCCACGCCGATGATCCGGTTCTCGGAATCCAGGGTGACGAAGAGGTTGTCGGTGAGGCGGTTGAACTCGGTGTTGACGATCACCAGACGCATCTCCGGCGTACTCTCGGCGCGGTTGATGCGCTTCACCCGGACGAAATTGCCGGTGATGCGCTGCAGATTGAGCCATTTCTGCTGCAGCTGGCCCTGGGGAATCTGCTCCTGCATCAGCGGCGACAGGAAGCTGCTGGCGGAGATGAAGTGGCCGCTGGCGAGGGCGGTGATGAAGTCACGCACCACCTTCTCGGCCGGCTGGTCGGTGACGTTGAAGTGGTAGCCGTCGATCCGGCCCTGGCCGTCGATCACCATCAGCAGGTCGCGCTCACCGGCGCTGGTGAACAGGGTGGCCTCGACCGTGCTCGAGTCGAAGCCGGGCTGGATGCTGCGGATGGCCCAGCGCAGCAGCTTCGGCTGGGTCTTCATGGTGGCGGCCACCATGCTGGGGCTGCTGACGCTCTGCAGGGCCGGGGAGAACTGGTTGAAGCGGGCCTGGGCGTCCCCGTTGCGGATCGTGGTCAGGATCCGCTCGGCCGCCGCCCGTGCCTGGGCCTCGCTCAGGGCCGCGCTGGGCTGGCCGCTGGTGGCCGGAGCCGGGTCGGCCTGGGCCCAGGCCCCGCGCGGTGCCAGCAGGGCCTGGCTGCCCAGCAGCAGCAGCAGGCCGATCAGGGCTCGGCGCGGTTGGGGACGCGGCATGGGCGGCGGGGTTCGGGTCGGCTCAGTTTGCCCGAATCAGGGGCTCCAGGCCCAGGTGGGCGCCCTCCAGCTCCAGCGTCAGGCTGATCACCCGGTGCCCGCTGCCGCTGCCCCCCGCCGGCAGGCTGCCGTCGCCGGGGTTGACGGCGATCTGGGGCCAGGCCGCCGCCGCCAGGGACAGCCGCAGCCGCTGGCCGGCGGCCACCAGCGTGGCCAGGGGCTGCAGGGCCAGGGTGCGGGGCGCGTCGCCCGCCGCCGCCGTGGGCCCGAAGCGGGCCAGGCCGGTGCTCAGCTGGCGCACGGAGCTCCCGTCCGGAGACACCTCCGAGAGGGCGGCGCAGAGATCGAAGCTGGGCTGGTCGGCGCTCACCCGCAGCCGCAGGCGGAAGGTTCCCAGCAGCCAGAGGGCCCGCTCCAGCGGGGCGGTGCTGAAGCAGGCCACGTCGCCGCGCCGGTCGAGATCGGCCCGCTCCACCGGCCCCGGGTCGGTACCCAGGTGGCCGCCCCGGCCCGGCACCGGCCGCCAGGGGTCGTGGACGATCACCACCGTTCCGCCCGCGGCCGTGCCGCCAGCCGCCGGCCCCGCCGCCGCCAGGGGCCGCAGTTCCCCCTCGTCGCAGCGGATCGCTGCCAGGCCG
>NZ_NQKY01000028.1 GCF_002252675.1 Synechococcus sp. BO 8801
GCGTGGCGGCCGTCGGCCAGGGCCAGGGGCCGGCGGTCGTAGAGGCGGGGGGAGCCCTCCAGCCGGTCCAGCCGGGCCAGACCGGCGGCATCCACCCCGTACACCTCACCGCGCACCACCCCCTCGCCGGGCACGGCCATCGGAAAGGGGCCCAGGTCGTGGAGCACCACATCCGGCAGCACCGCCTCCCCGAGGAAGGGCGCATCCAGCAGCCAGTGGTGGTTGCCGTGGCCGCGCTTGAGCGTGCCGTAGACGAAGACCAGCTCGGGACTGCTGTGCACGGCTCGGGCCAGGGCTGGGGTGCCTGTGGCCATAATGCGACGGACATGCACCCGTTTCCATGACGATCGCCCTGCTGGTGGCGCTGCTGGGTTCCCTGGTGCTGATGGGCTGGATCGTGAAGCGCCTGGAAAAGGCCTCCTGAGCTCAGGCCTCCAGGCGGCGCACCTGGCCCGCCACCCGGATCGAGCCCCCCGGTTCCGCCGGGATCCCGGCGCCCAGCAGGGAGCGGCAGCCCATGTCCTCCCCCTGCAGCACCTCGATGCTGCCGCCGTGGGGCCAGCGCAGGCTCTGCAGATAACCGGCCAGGGCCGCGGTGGCCGAGCCCGTGGCCGGATCCTCATAGACGCCGCAGCCGGCGGCCGCATTGCGGCTGTGGAACACCCGGGGGCCTTGGGCCCACACCAGCAGCAGCGTCAGCAGCCCCGCCTCCGCCATCAGCCGGGCCCCGTCCTCCATGGCGTAGCGCATGGCGGCCAGGTCCTCGCGGCGGCGCAGGGCCAGCAGCAGGTGGTCGGCACCGCCGTGGACGATGGCGGCGGGCAGGGCCGGATCCAGGTCGCCGGGTGCGTAGCCGAGCAGTTTGAGGGCGGCCCCGAGGAGATCGGGCGCCACGGGGCGCTGGTGGGTGGGGGGTGACTGCAGGGCGGCGCTCCAGCGCTCCCCCTGCCGGTGCCCCTCCACCGTGATCGCGGCCTGGTTCAGCGTGAGCGGGAACACCCCATCACCGCAGCGCTCGGCCAGGGCGGCCCCGAGGGCGACGGTGGCGTGGCCGCAGAAAGGCACCTCAACGGTCGGGGAGAAGTAGCGCACCCGCCAGCCGTCCCCCTGCGGAGCGGCGAAGACCGTTTCCGAGTAGCCCACCTCGGCGGCGATCCGCTGCATCTCGTTGTCCGCGGGCAGCCACTCAGCGATCACCACGCCAGCCGGGTTGCCGCCCCGGTCCCCGTCACTGAAGGCCGCCAGGCGCTGCAGGGTCATGGCTGGGGCAGGGCCGCATCGGTCTCAGAGCAGTCTGCTGGCCAGGCCGAAGTAGAGGGCGATGGAGGTGATGTCGGCCACCGCCAGGGTGAGCGGGCCGGAGGCGATCTTGGGATCGATCCGCAGGGCATGGAAAAGGGCCGGGATGGTCAGGCCGTAGAAGCAGGCGGCCGCCACGCTGAGCACGATCGCGATCGCCACGATCAGGGCCGCCGGCCCCGCACCGAGCCACAGCACAAGCACCAGGGCCACCAGGGCCGCGCAGCAGACCCCCAGCAGCAGGGCGGTGGCCAGCTCCCGCCGCAGGCTGGCCCGGTACCAGCGCCAGGTGGGTGGCGAGAGCTGCAGCGCCTGGATCGACACCGTCATGCTCTGGATGCTGACGCTCTCCCCGAGGGCCAGCACCAGGGTGAGGAAGAAGGCCAGGGCGATGCTGCTGGCCAGGGTCTGCCGGAAGACGCTCACCAGCACGGCGCAGGCCAGACCGCTGGCGATGGTGGCCAGCAGCCAGGGGAAGCGGAACCGGAAGGCCCGCAACGGCGAAGCGCCCCGCACCTGGGAGACGCGGAAGCCGAGGGCCTCGAACAGGGCCGCCGCCTGGGCCGGCTGGTCGGGCAGGAAGTCCTCCTCGCTGAACATCGTCACGTCCACCACCCCCACCACCCGCTGGCGGTCGTCCACCACCGGCAGGGCCAGGAAGCGGTGATCGGCGAAGGCCTCGTGGGCCTCCAGGATCGTGGCGTGCTCCGGGATGGTCACCGGATGGCGCACCATCAGGGCCGTCACGGGGGTGTCCTCGGCGGCGGACAGCAGGCGCCGCAGGGGCAGCACGCCGATCAGGCGATGCTCGGCGTCGAGCACGTAGAAGTAGACGATCCGCTCGGCGATCTCTCGCCCCCGCAGGCTGGCGAGCGCCTCCGCCACGGTCTGGCGGCCATCCAGGCAGGCCACCGCCCGCCGGGCGATGGTCGTGATCGGCTGGTGCAGGATGTCGAGCACCATCCGACCTCAGTCGTCCTCCCTGGCCCGCACGTAGACGATCGTGCGGTTGCCGCTCGGGGCCTCCCGCTCCTCCATCACGAACAGGGAAGGGCAGCCGCGCACCAGGTCGGAGAGCTTGCGGAAGCCATAGAGGCGGGTATCGAAATCGGGCTGGATCTTCTGCAGGTAGCTGCCGAAGGTGCCCAGCTGGGTCCAGCCCGATTCGTCCACCGAGCGATCCAGGGCCTCCATCAGGAAGTCGGCCGGGATGACCGGATGGGCACTGACGGGGGGGTCGGCGTCCCGGGGCCGCCGGACCTCCCCGACCTCGGCGCCGGCGTCCCCCTGGCGGGAGGCGGTGCGCAGCACCTCGGTGAACAGGAACTTATGGCAGGCGTTGCGGAACGCCGCCGGAGTCTTCTCCTCGCCGAAGCCGTACACCAGCAGCCCCTCCTCCCGCAGACGCACCGCCAGGCCGGTGAAGTCGCTGTCGCTGGTCACCAGGCAGAAGCCGTCGAAGCGCCGGGTGTAGAGCAGATCCATCGCATCGATGATCATCGTGCTGTCGGTGGCGTTCTTGCCCACGGTGTAGGCGAACTGCTGCATCGGCTTGATCGAGAACTTGTTCAGCAGCGCCTTCCAGGAGGCGCTCTGGCTGGAGGTGAAATCGCCGTAGATGCGCCGCACGATCGCCTCACCGAAGCGGGCCACCTCCTCCAGCACCGCCTCGATCACCGCCGCCCGGGCGTTGTCGGCGTCAATCAGCACCGCCAGGCGCCGGCCCGTGTCTTCCGTCAGGCCGCCGGGCGGCGGCTGGGCTCCCGCTGGGGATCGCATCACCCATCCCCCTTCGATCCTTTGACCCTACCCGTCCCGCCACCGGGTGTCCCGGGATGCCGCCGCCGCCGCTCCGGCGACGGGAGAATTCCAGCCATGGTCGTGCCCCTGATCGCCAGCTCCCCGCCAGCTCCCCCGCCGCCCCCCCTGCTGCCCTGCCCGGCCGAGGCGGGCTGGGAGCTGGTGGCGGGGGCCCGCCTGCCGCGGCGCGGGGCGGACGGAGCGCCCCTGGGCGGCTACTCCGCCGCCAGCTACCGGAGGGAGAGCGATGTCCTGCTGCTGCTCAGCGATGCCCCCCGGGGCCGCGTGGACGCCTGGAGCGGCGTGAAGCAGCTGGGCCGGGTGCCGCTGCGGCCCCTGTTCCAGCTGGAGCTGAAGGGATCGCCCCAGGCCCCGCTGCCGGCGGAGATCGACGCCGAAGGGCTGGTGGTGCTCGGCGAACAGCTCTGGATGGCCAGCGAGGGGCGCCGCAGCGCCGCCCGGCCGGCCCAGCTGCTGGCGTTCGAGCGGAGCAGCGGCCAGCTGCGGCGCGCCTACCCCCTGCCCGCCGACTGGCAGCCGGCCCCGGGGCGCGGCCTCGAAGCCAACCAGGGTCCCGAGTCCCTGGCCCTGTGGCGCCGCCCCGGGCGGACCCACGTGCTGCTGATGGCCGCGGAATCCCCTCTGCAGCAGGACCCCCCCGCCCAGGTGCGGCTGCTGGGCTGGTCGCTGGAACCCACCGGGCCGCAGGCCCGCCCCCTGGCCCGGCTGGCCATCCCCGCCGGCAAGGGCTGGGGAGTCACCGATCTGCTGGTGGTCGACGCCTCCGGCCCCTCACCGGGCCTGCTGGCCCTGCTGCGGCGCTTCCAGGCCCCCGCACGCTGGGAGGTGCTCCTGGCCCACTACCCGCTGCCGGGCGAAGGGGCCGATGCCAAGGCCGATCCCGAGGCGGTGCTGGAGCCGATCCAGCAGTGGGATCTGATCGCGGCCGGCCTGCCGCCCGACAACTGGGAAGCCCTGACCCCGGGGCCTGTCCGGGCCGATGGCCGCCCCACCCTGCTGCTGGCCTCGGACGACAACTTCAGCGCCCTGCAGGACAACCACCTGGCCCTGCTGGCCCCGCGCCGCAGCCAACCCTGCCCCCCGCAGCGATGAACCGACGCGACCTGCTCTCCCTGCTCGGGATCGGCGCCTGCTCCTTCGCCGGCGTCGTCCTGCCCCCGGCAGCCCCCGGGAGGGCGGCCGGCCCGAAGGCCGGGGCCGCCCCTACGCCGGCTTCCCCCTTCCCGACGGTGCCCACCCCCCTGCCGGTGCCCAGCGACGGGCTCGACGCAGAGGGGCAGCGCCGCCGTTACGCCCGCATCGAAGTGGAGGACCGGCTGGTGCTGCCGGACGGCTTCCGGGCCGATCTGCTGGCGGTGTGGGGGGATCCGCTGGCCGACGGCCGCTTCGGCTACAACAACGACCACCTCTCCTTCCTGTCGCTGGCCCCGGACCGGGCCCTGCTGACGGTGAACTTCGAGTACATCAGCGCCCGGGCCTGGCGGCAGGGCTACGCCGAGGCGGTGGGCGGCGAGGTGCCGTTCGACGCCGTGATCGAAGCCCTGGCGCCCCGGGGCGGCCGGGTGGATGCCGCCAGCCTGGCGGCGGACGACCCGCTGCTGGCGACCATCCGCCAGCTGGCGGAAGCCGCCATGGCCGACCTGGGGGTGGGCGTGATCGAACTGGAGCGGCAGCCGGACGGCCCCTGGCGGCGCCGGCCCGGCCGCTTCGATCGCCGCATCACCGGCCTCAGCGGCTGGCGCGACCCCGCCCGGCGCCTGCGCACCTCCGGGCCGGCGGCGGCCGTGTTCCGGCGCCGCCAGCGGCTCGGCTATGACGACGGGCTGGGGGACGCGATCATCGGCAGCTTCGCCAACTGCGCCGGCGGCGAGACCCCCTGGGGCACGGTGCTCAGCGCCGAGGAGAACATGCAGAGCCAGGTGGCCGAGGCCGTCCACGCCGACGGCTCCTCCGTCTCCCCCGCCGCCCGCCCCTTCGCCTATGACGGCCAGCGCCTCGACGGCCTCGGCAACCCCTTCGGCCTGGCGGGCAACAAGTACGGCTGGATGGTGGAACTCGACCCACGCCGGCCCGAACGCCCCGCCGTGAAGCACAGCTGGCTGGGCCGCTTCCGCCACGAGGCGGTGGCCGTGAAGGCCGTCGCCGGCCAGCCCCTGATCGTGTATTCCGGCTGCGACCGCCACGGCGGCCACCTCTACCGCTTCGTCAGCGACGCCCTGATCCGCGATCCGGCCGACCCGGCCAACTCGGAGCTGTTCAGCGCCGGTCGGCTCGAGGTGGCCCGCTTCGATCCGCCCAGCTCCAAGGGCGGCGAGGGCCGGGGGCGCTGGCTGCCCCTGGAGCCCAGCACCCCGGTGGCGCCGCTGGGCCCAGGCCATTTCGCCCGCTTCGGGGTGGAGCAGGCGGTGCTGCTGCCCCACAGCGACCGCCGCAGGCCCGGGGCCGAAGCCTTCGCCAGCGACGCGGCCGTGGCGGCCTACCGGCGCCGGTTCGCCACCCTGGCCGACCTCTACCCCGGTGAGGGGGAGGAGCGGATGGGGGCGATCCTGATCGATGCCCACCTGGCCGCCTGTGCCATCGGCGCCACCCCCGCGGCCCGGCCCGAGGACACGGTGATCGATCCGCTCAACGGCGACCTGCTGATCGCCTTCACCGCCGGCGGCGGCAGCGACGACGGCCGGGCCGACCCGGCCATCTTCCGCGGGCCCAAAGGTCAGGCCACCTGGCCCTACGGCTGGATCATGGGCCTGGCCGACGACGGTGCGGTCCGGGGCGGATCCTTCCGCTGGCGGATGGTGGCCACCGGCGGGGCCCCGTGGCAGGGGGGGATGGGCTTCGCCAATCCCGACAACCTCGCCATCGACCGGCAGGGGACCATCTGGATGGTGACCGACCGCTCAACCAGATCAGCCGATCTCGATCTGTTCGGCAACAACAGCTGCTGGGTGCTGCCCAGCCGTGGCCCCCATGCCGGGGAGGCCTTCTGCTTCGCCGCCGGGCCGATGGAGTGCGAGCTCACCGGGCCCTGCTTCGACGACGGCGAATCCACCCTGTTCCTGGCGGTGCAGCACCCGGGCGAGGACAACGGCACCCGCCCTTCTCCGGAGGCCCGTGAGGCCCAGGCCCACCGGCTGGTGGACCGCTCCGGGCGCCCCTTCGAGCAGCTGCGCTGGGTGCCCCTGGGCTCCAACTGGCCCTCCGGCGTCCCCGGCCGGGCCCCCCGCCCCGGGGTGGTGGCGATCCGCCGGCTCGCCGGCGGGCCGCTGCTGGCGGATCAGGCGGTGCCGGCGTCGAGGGAGCGCTCGATCTGATCGATCGCCTCATCGAGCGGCTCGATCGCCGTCGCCATGGCGGCGTCGCTGGCCTCGGTGCTGGGCCACTGGTGATCGATCTGGCGGCGCAGCTGCTGCAGGCCGCCGTCGATGGCCTCCAGCCGGGTGCCCAGGGCCAGCAGCCGGGCCTCCCGTTCATCCATCCCCTGGCGCGCCGCATGCAGGTTGCGGCGCAGCTGGTCGATCAGCCGCCGGCGCTCGTGGCGCAGGGGCCCCTCCGCCTCCCGCTGCAGGGCCTTCTCCTCCCGCGCCAGGCGGCGCGCCAGGTCCTCCGGATCGAGGCGCTGCCCGCCGCCGGATTCCAGCAGCGGCCGCCGTTCCCGCAGCCGCTCCGGCAGCTGCTGCAGCCGCTCACAGCAGAGCTGGACGCTGCCGAGGGCCTCCAGATGCCCTGGATCCGTGAAGCGGGCCACGGCCTCCTCCCGCAACGCCAGCGCCGTCACCGCCAGGCCACCGGCCCGCTCCAGGGCCTCCTCCAGTCCCGCATCGAGGCGCTGGTCATGGAGCCGCTGGCTGCGGCTGCGCCGTCCGGCCGCCCCGATGCGGGAGAGCAGGGCCGCGCAGGCAACGCTCAGCCCGACCGCCGCCGCAAGGGCCACAGGAAGGCCCACCCCGCCGGCGCGCACCAGCAGCACCAGGCCCAGGCCGCCGGCCGCGACCGCCAGGGGATGGTCGAGGGGGTTGGACCAGCGGGACGCCGCCGCCATCAGAACGCCATCTGCAGATCTTCCATGCGGCGCCGGATGCTGTCCGCCGTGCCGGTGGTGAAATCGCCGCCGTTGCTCTCGGCGATGCGGCGCAGCACGTCGGCGTCGAAATCCCCCTGGTTGCCGTAGCCCATGGTGAACACACCGATGCGCTCGTCGCTGGCGAAGCCGCTGCGCTTCAGCTCACCGCCCAGCCCCTCGAGGGAAAGCCGCGAGCCGTTGTCCTGGCCATCGGTGAGCACCACCACCGCCAGGATCTCGCCGGGGCGCCGGGTGGAGCGCAGCCAGTCGCGACCCTGGCGAATGGCGTCGTAGAGCACGGTGCCGCCCTCCGCGTCCAGCGAGGCGATGAAGCGGCCTGCCGGCTCACCACCCGTGCTGCCACCGGTCACCACCACCGGCGGCCGCAGCCGGTTGTCGAAGTCGAACAGGCCCACGGTGTCCCGCGGACCGATCTGGGCCAGGTAGGCCTGCAGGGAGCGCTGGGCCGCCGGCAGCTTCTCCCCCTTCATCGAACCGGAGCTGTCCACCACCAGGGCCACCCGGGAGGGCTTCTTGGCCTGGTTGCGCCAGAGGGTGATGATCGCCTCCACCACCTCCGGTTTCGGGGCCCGCAGCGAGTCGTACACGGCCCGGGGATCGGCGCCGTAGGCCGCCGTGACGCGGCTCGGGGGCACCGCCGGGTTGGCCGGCCGCAGCCCCTGGTCGGCCGCCAGGCGCTGCACGTCCTCGCGCTGGAGGCGCTCGATGAGCAGCTGGGCCGCCTGCTTTTCCTGCGGTGACACCCAGGGGGCCTCCGGCAGGATCGCCCGCATCGTGCTGGCGTAGGTGGCCCTGGGGTACACCGCCTGGAGGGGCTCCTGGTCGCCCTGGCGGGAGGCGTTCACCGCCACCACCGACGACTCGTAGACCGACCCCACCGAGGCCCAGAAGGGACCGTTGCGCTGCATGGCCCGGGCGAGTTCGTCGGTGGAGCTGCCATAGCGGGTCACGTGGCGCTGGATCGCCGCCACCTGGTCGCCGTGGGCCTGCACATCGGCGAGGGTGAGGGCTTCGGGCCGCTTGCCGGCCACCTCGGCCACCATCGCCACCAGGGTCTGGAGGCCCGAGTTGGAGCGGGTCGGGGCAGTGTGGACGAAGCGGATCGGCTGGGAGGGACCGGCCGGATCCAGCTGGCGGTGGTCGCTGCTGCGGGCTAGGCCGATGAAAGGATCGGGACGGTCGAGACCCTTCGCCAGGGCCGGGGTGGTCATGAACACCATCGGGCTGGAGGCCAGGGCCGGCGCATCGGCCGGCGCCGGGATCAGCTCCCGGGTGGGGGCCAGGCGCTGCAGGCGGTGCCGCAGCAGGTCGAGATAGATCTCGCCATCCACCGACAGCAAGGTAGGGATGCGCGGGTCATCGGCCGCCTGGCCGCCCTGGAGCACGCCCCGGGCGTGGCTTTCCATCTCGCTGACCACATCGCCGCTGCCGGCGGCACGGCAGCGCAGCAGCACCGGGGTGCGGTCGGCCAGCCGGGGCGGGGCCTGGGCGATGGCCTTGGCCGCCTCCTGGCAGAAGCCCTTGAGGGCGCTGCCCACCAGCATCTCCAGCTCCAGCGGCGGCGGGGCCAGGAGCTGGCAGCCGCTGATCGGCAGGGCGAGGAGCGGCAGGGCAAGGAGCGCTGTGCTGAGGCCGGCCGACCGCTGGGCCCGTGCCATGGAGCGGCGCTGAACGACGGTCCTATTCTGCTGGCAACCGTCGTGGATCCGGGCGGCGGCGAGCAGACTGCAGCGAACCCGGACCGCTCCCCTTGGCAGCGACCCTGACCCGCCGGCGCCTGCTTTCTCTGCTGATCGCCGGGGCGTCCCTGGCCCTGGCGACGGCCCCCCTTCCTGGCCTGCGGCGCCCCCTGATGGTGGCGGTGGGTTCGGAGCTGGCCGCCGCCATGGCCGAACTCGAACCTCTGTTCGAACGTCGCCAGGGGGGCATCGACCTGGCCTGGAGGGTGCAGGGCTCCCAGGACATGGTCAACCGCGCCCGGGAGGAGGGCCCGGAGCGGCCGCGGGTGCTGATTCCCGCCAACCGGGATCTGCTCAGCCAGCTGGCCGCAGAGCTGCGGGCCGAAGGCGGAGCGCCGGCGTTCCTGCAGGCCCCCGCGCCCGTGGCCCGCACCCTGCTGGTGGCCGTGGCCTGGCCGGAGCGGGTCCAGAAGCTGTTCCCGGATGGGCGCTTCTCCTGGCCACTGCTGCGGCGGGCCGCGGCGGCGGGGCAGTGGGGGGGCCTGGGCGCCCCCCAGAGCTGGGGCAGTTTCGATCTGCGCAGCGCCGATCCGATGCGCTCCAACTCCGGCCAGCTGACCCTGGCGCTCTGGTGCCAGGACCAGAACGGCCCCGACTGTGCCGCCGCCCTGCGCCGGGCCGTCTACCGACCGGCCCGTTCCACCGACATCCTGCTGCAGGAGTTCATCAGCGGCGGCCCCAACGAAGGTGACCTGGCGCTGGTCTACGAGGCCTCCGCCCTGGCACGCCAGGGGGAGGCCGGCCGCCTGCGGCCGGGGGGCTACCTGCTGCTGTTCCCCGACCCGACCATCGAGACGGTGCTGGCAGCCGCCGTGCTCCGGGGGGAGGCGGCCGGGCGGGCCGAGGACGGGGAGCGCTTCGTGGCTTTTCTGCTTTCGCCGGAGGGCCAGGGGGTGCTCACCCGCCTGGGGTTCCGCGGTGCCGATGGCGGCGGCGGCAGCCCGGCGGCCCGGGGCGTGAAGCGCCTGCCGCCGCCCTCACCGGAGCAGCGGGAGGAGCTGCTGCGCCTCTGGCAACAGGCCGGCTGAACGATTCGGAGGGCACGCGACCAGCCCATCGATCACCTGAAGAGGTGCGCCACGCGACGGACGAAAAGCAACGCTATTCCTCTTGGACAGTGAGGCGGAGACGGGGCGATTCGATCCTGTTTCTTCATCCCTGTCCAGCCGGAATCGGCACGGTGTGCATGTCACCATGGCGCTGTGGGCTGGCATCCAGCACCCAAACCACCGGGCACCAGAACTCTCGCCAGAAGTCCGTGCTCAGTTGTGACGCCCTGTTCATCTCGGATCTGCATCTGGGCTCCAATCAATGCGAGGCCGGCCACCTGGCGGCCTTCCTGGAGTGCATCCGCCCGAGAACCCTGTTTCTGGTCGGCGACATCATCGATCTGCAGGCGATCCGCTTCAACGCCAATGTCGATGCGTCCTTTCTCACCGATCGGATCGACGCCCTCCTTGCCGGGGGCAGCGGAGATCCACCGGCCAGTGAGGCCCTGAAGAAGACAGGGCTGCTGCGGGCTTCCCATCGACGGGTGATCGAGCAGTTCGAGGCCCTGCAGCGTGCGGGGGTGGCGATCGTCTACATCCCCGGCAACCACGACGCCTACCTGCGCCGTCATGCCGGCCTGGAGCGGCCCGGTTTCGCCATCCGGCGCCAGGCCGTCTACCGCACCCCGGCGGGACAGCGGCTGCTGGTCCGCCACGGCGACGAGTACGACCGGCTGATCCGCTTCCACGCCGACGCCGCCGAAGGGCTGGCCCGCCTGCAGGAGCACTACAGCGCCGGCATCAACGGCCTGCTCTCCCCCTTCACCCGGCCGGCCGGCGGAGCGCTGTCGGCCGGATGGAACGCCGAGGCGATCCTGCAGAGCGCCGTGGATCTGCTGGCCAGCCACCGGGAATGGCCCATCCCGGTGAGTCGGGGCCTCAACTCCTCCGGTGGTTTCTCCCTGGCCTTCGTGCTCGAGAGTGCCCTCAAGAGCCGCACCGGCCACGACCGGCTGATCAAGCGCGGGATCGTCCGGCACCTGCAGCGGGAGCGGCACGGTCCGGAGCCCCTCGACGGGCTGATCAACGGCCACACCCACATCCCCGAAGCCACGCCGCTGGCCCTGCCGGAACCCTCCGGTGACGACCGGGGCCCCTGCCACATCACCTACTACAACACCGGCAGCTGGGCCCGCAGCCAGCGCCGGCTGGGGCGCACGGCGCTGGTGGTGGCGCACAGCGGCCGTGTCGGCATGGTGCGCTTCGACCGGCGCCGGGGCATCGAGCCCTTCCAGCCCCCCCGCTTCCCCTTCAACACCTACCCGATGCGCCCCTGCCCCGGATGCGGCCTGGGGGTGGCGCACCTGGAGGCGGCTGGTTCGTGAGATCAACGGGATCACGGTCGATGCGCAGAATCGAGAACGTCGCTTGAATGGAAACCGAGGGTCTCGGAATCCTCCCTTCGGCAGCGAGCGAGAAACTCACGTGAGAGTCGCCATCCTGGCCAATCGCGCCAACAGTTTCTACCGGCCCCTGGCGGAAGGCCTTGAGCGCATGTTCAAGCAGATCGGTGTGGAGGCCATCCTCCTGTATGACGGCCTGGAGTCGCTGCCCCGCAAGCCGCTCGGAGGTGGGGGACAAGGGGCGAACTGGAAGGGAAGGTTGTTTCCCATTGCACAAGGAAGCGTCGCCTGGCTGAAGTATCAGAGGCTTCTTCGCTGCCTCAGGACGGTTGACATCGCCGTGATCGTGGGTCACATGCCCGGTGCTTACTATGATCTCTTCTTTGATGACCGTCAGCTACGCCATGATCTTCCCCGCTTGCCCATCATTCTCTATGATCTGATTTATCTGGGCAGCCGAGCCGACTGGGTGACGTGGATCCATGATTGCGTGGCGAGCAGGCGTGTCCCCAAAGGAAAGCACTGGGGGGCCAATCGCTATGACCACCATCTCTGCATCACCGAAGTTTCCGAGTTTTCCGTTCTGCCAGGTGCCGAGGGCTATTCACGCATCGGCCTCAACCTGATCGATCCCTCCCTTGCCATTGAACCCAGGGAGCTCTGTGCTCTCATTGATTTCGAACGTCCCGATCACCTGCCCGAGCGGGCCATACAGATTCAGGCCTGCCTGGAAGCTGGCATCCCGTTCAAGGTGCTCCATGGCAGCTACTCAATGGCAGAGATCCGGAAGATCTACAGGAGCTGCAGCCTCTATTTCATTGCACACACTGAATCATTTGGACTACCGATCTGTGAGGTGCAGGCCTGTGGTGGCGTCATCCTGACGCCCTATGCCAACTGGTGTCACGCCCACTTCTTTGAGACACCGGAGCCTGGACAAGGCGGCCGACTACCGGAGAACTTCATCGTTTACAACAACGACCAGCAGCAGCTGGTCAGCGAGCTGGAAAGACTCAAGCGGGACTACAACGCCGAAGTGGCCCTCGCGAATTACAAGCGAGACCAGCCCCACTTCTCCCGGGGAAATCCGGAGGAACTGGCCCGCGTCGTCGCCATGATCGAGGCCGGGACGATCAATTCGGCCTCCCATCATCGGCACCCGACGCTGCAGCAGCTCGCCGAAGCCGTTGCTGCCCAACCCTGGTCATGCGCGTTGCAGAGCCATGGCCAAGGCTGATGAGGGCCAGCCATGGGGCGGGCCGCCCTAGGGTTGACGCTTGACAGGGAACAGATGCACGCCCATCCGATGACCCTGAAGCAGGTGCCGGTGGGATCCCGGGTGACCATCACCTGCCTGCCCGCCCATCCGGAACTCCAACGTCGGCTGCGGGCCATGGGGGTGCGTCCCGGTGTGGAGGTGGAAGTCCTGCGCAGGGGCAGGCCAGGCGGAATTCTTCACCTGTCCAGTGGTCTGCTCGAGTTCATGCTGCGCGATGAACAGGCCGCCGACATGGAAGTGTCCCCCCTCCCGCCGCGCTGAGCGGTTCAGCGGAGGGCCTGGATGAAGGTGCCCCCCTGATAGACGATCAGGGCCATCAGCCAGGCCAGGAGCAGCGACCAGGAGAGGGACAGCAGGGCGAAGGTCCGGCTCCTGGATTCCTGGATCTGGGCCGCCACCGTTCCGAGGCAGGGGGTGTAGAGCAGCACGAACGTCATGAAGCTGAGCGACTGCAGTGGCGTGATGGCGCCGTGAATCGCTCCACCCAGACCCGCTTCGGTGGTGCCATAGATCACCGCCATTGCCCCCAGCAGGATCTCCTTGGCGATGAAGCCGAAGAACAGCGAGACGGTGAGCTCCGGGTTCATGCCGATCGGCCCCAGCAGCGGCTGGAACAGATGGCCGATCCCAGAGGCCAGGGACGGTCCCGATCCCCCGCCGGCCCCCGGAGGAAGGTGGGTGAGCAGCCAGATCGCCGCGGCTCCCACGAGGATGAACACCCGCGTGGTGACCATGAAATTCAGCATCGACGTCCAGCCACGGCGCAGGATCGTGCCGAGGCTGGGTGCCCGGTAGGGGGGCAGCTCCAGCACGAAGGCGCCATCACCCGGGAAGGCGCGCTTGAACACCAGGCCCGTGATCACGGCCGCCGCAAAACTCATCCCGTAGAAACCGAACAGCACCAGCCCAGGCGCCCACCAGGGCCTCGGGAAGAAGACGCCGGCCAGAAAGATGAACACCGTCAGCCTGGCCTGGCAGAGGGCAAAGGGAATGCACAGCATCGCCAGCAGGCGCAGGCTGCGGTCCCGGATCACCCGCGTCCCCATGATCGAGGGCACGTTGCAGCCGAACCCCATGACCTGCAGCACGAACGCCCGCCCGTCCAGCCCCAGCCAGCGCATGAAGCCGTCCATCAGAAAGGCGGCCCGCGGCAGATAGCCCGAGTCCTCGATGATGCCGATCAGCACGTAGAAGAGGAAGATCAGCGGCAGGAAGGTGGCCACCGTGCTCACCCCCAGCCAGAGGCCATCGAGCAGGAAGCTCTGCAGCCAGTCCGGTGAGCCCAACCCCTGCAGGCCCGGCTCCAGCCAGGCCTGGCGAATCCAATCGAGCCCGAAGCCGAGCAGGTCCTGGAGCGGCGTGCTGACGGCGTAGAGCAGCTGGAACACCGCCAGCACGATCGCCAGGAACAGCACCACCCCCAGCACTGGATGGAGCAGCCACCGATCCGCCAGGCGGGTGCGCTGCAGCGGCAACCCCTCCGGCAGGGTCACGTGGCGGTCAACCAGCTCCTGCTGCCAGGCGTCCATGGCGGCGGGCTGCAGCGGCGGGGGCCCGTCGAGGGGGCCCTCCGGCCGGGGCGCCTCCCCCCAGCGGTGCAACTGGTCGATCAGGGCGGCGATTCCCTGGTTCCGCTTGGCGCTCACCGGCAGCACCGGCAGGCCGAGGGCACCGGACAGACCCAGGTGATCGATCGCCATGCCGTAGCGCTGGGCCTCGTCGCTCATGTTGAGCGCGGCCACCACCGGCAGTCCCAGCTGCCGCATCTGGAGGAGCAGGCGCAACTGGCCGCTGATCTGGCTGGCGTTGAGCACCACGATCACCAGATCGGGCGGGGTGTTCTGCATGTAGCGCTGCACCACGGCCTCGTCTTCGCTGCTGCCGCTCAGGTCGTGGATGCCCGGCAGGTCGACAAGCTCGTAGGTCGTGCCGTTGTGGTCAGCGGCCATGGGGCCCCGCAGCAGTTCCACCGTCAGACCCGGCCAGTTGGCGATCTGCGCATGGCCGCCGGTGAGCCGGTTGAAGAGGGTCGACTTGCCCGTGTTCGGCATGCCCAGCAGGGCGAGCTGCAACCCCTGCCCATCGCCGCGGCGCCCTGCCTGCCCGGGGCCATGGCAGGAGCCAGCGCCGACCGGGCAACAGCTGATGGCGCCCGTGCGATCAGGGACGGGCATGGCCTGGGGGCGCCCGTCGATTCAGTCGGAGCGCATCAATACGGTAACGGGATGGCGCCATAGGCCGTCAGGCACCCCTGGTGCCGCTGAGGCCCCCTTTGACGTGGGTCAGGGCCGTGCCCTCGAGGAACTGCTGGTCGAGCAGCAGCAGGGCGGCGCTGTTGTCGCCGGCCAGCCGCAGGCGCTTGCGCACGAAGCGGGCTTCGGCCTCCTCCTGGAGCTGCTCGGCCACGAACCAGTCCAGCATGGCCGTGGCGCTGCGTTCCCCCATGCTCTCGGCCATGGCATAGAGCCGGTTGATCGAGGCGGTGACGCCCTTCTCCATGTCGTAGACCTGATCGAACAGCATCTGCACCGAGGGCCAGCTGCGTTCCGGAGCCTCGATCGTGGGCAGTTCCACCTGTTCGTCGCTGTCCACCAGATAGGCGATCATGCGGGCCGCATGGTCGCGCTCCTCCTGGCTCTTCTCGTGCATGTAGGCGGAGAAGCCAGCCAGGTCCTTTTCCCGCAGCCAGATCGACATGGCCAGATAGGTGTGCCCGGCCTGGAACTCAGCGGCCAGGTGTTGGTTGATGGCACTGGTGAGCTCTTTCACAGGCACGGCGGGAATCAGTCCCTATCCATAGCCCGAGGCGGAGGCCGGGGCAGGAGCATTCACACACTCACACGTGACATTGGCTACGGGCACCATCGACAAACGGAACATCTGGCCGCTGTTGTTGATGCTGTCCAGCCGGAATCTGCGGCGCTGCGATCAGCCCATCGGTCCCTGCACCTCCAGCAACCGCCGCCCCAGCAGGGCGCCGAACTCCTGGTGCAGGCCGAGCCGGCCGGGAAGGCGGGTCACCCCATCGGCGGTCTGGGCCAGAAGTTCCATCTCCCGGGTGGACCGGGGCGGGGCCGCCGTCGCCAGCACCACCTGAAACGGACACTGCAGAGAACGGGCCTGCTCCAGCCACCAGCCGCTCTCGCCTGCGGCATCGAGCCCGCCGCTGACGAAGGCGGCACTGGCGAAGCGGGAGCCGCGGCGCCGGGCCAGCCGCTGCTGCTGCCGCAGGCGATCCGGCGTCAGCAGGCCCGGATCCAGCCACACGTGCCGCCGCAGCATCAGCCGGAGCATGGCCCGGCTGGTGTTCAGCCGGTAGAGCGCCGGGCCGATCAGCGGCAGGGCCACCAGCCGCCGCAGCCAGCCGAAACGCCCCGGCGACCAGCCCGTCATCGTGGGCAGGGGCCCCCGCCAGGTGGGCGCCACCGCGACGAAGCGGCTCCAGCGGCCGGACCACGCGCTCGCCAGGGCCAGGGCCAGGGGGGCGCTGTGCCCGGCGGCCACCACGGTGAGGGGGCCAAGCTGGCGGGCCTCCAGGTCGGTGAGGACCGCTTCAAGGCTGGAGCGCAGCAGGGCGGCGTCGTAGGCGAGCGCCGGACGGTCACTGTCACCGAAGCCCGGCCAGTCGAAACTCACCAGCTGGACCCGGTCGTGCACGGCCGTGACCAGCGGCTGCCACTCGCTGCGGCTCGACACGGTGCTCAGGGCCGGCAGCAGCAGCCAGATGGGAGCACCCTGCGGCCCGCTGCGCTCGGTCACGATCTGCAGCCGCCGGCCGTTCAGATCGAGGCTCAGTGTTTCCACCACGCCGCCGAACGCCGGTGTCATGCGAACCCCCTGCGGCGCACCCGGGCCGGGTCAGGGGCCGTGCGGAAGTCGAGGTGGTCGGTGCCCGGGTCGTAGAGGGTGTACTGAAGCCCGCGGCCCACGCCGATCACCTGGCGACTGGGCACACTCTGGCGCAGCTGCCGTTCCCCCTCGAGATCCCGCACCCGTGCGGTGATCCCCCCGCCGCAGAGCGCGACGCTGAACTGTTCGCCGCTGCGGGCCGTGAACAGGCGGTTCACGTCCATGCGGGTGAGGCGATCGAGCAGGCACAGGGGATCCGTGGCGCTGCCGAGGCTGTCCCCCACGTCGGCGGAGCTGCCATGCAGCAGGGCGCAGTCGAGTTCGACGAAGCCGAAGCGCAGGGCGGCCAGCCAGTCCATGAGGCCGGGATCCACGGCCCGAAGCAGGGCCTGCACGGCGTCCTCTCCAGATTCCCGTCGCAGGGCCTCGGCCCGACGCTCGCCGCGGTAGCCCCGTTCCGCCAGCAGCTGCTCTTCCCACCAGCCGTAGATGCAGTGCGCTCGCAGCTCCCCCCGGCGCGGATGCTGCAGGCGCTCCAGCAGCGGCCGGCAATCCCGCTCCGGGCCGATCAGATCCCCCAGCAGGAAGAGGGTGTCCACCCGGCGGCGACGCAGGTCGGCCAGAACCGCCTCATAAACGTCCAGGTCGCCGCCCAGGCCACTCAGCAATGCCCACCGTGCCATCAGCGCTCACACACGTGGCTGGCGTCGTCGGCCCGCTCGGCGTACTCGAACCCGTGGCGCAGGCGCCAGGCGAACGGAGGCGGCAGGCCCGCAGCCAGGATCGCCCGGCAGGTGCGTTCGACGTCGTAGGGAACCTGGCGGATCTCCACGGTGTCACGGTCCCCGTCGTGGATCACGTAGGTGGCCTCGGTGCCCCCGTGCCGCGGCTCGCCCACCGAGCCGGCGTTGACAATGCGGCGAACGGGAAGATCCATCCGGCGCTCGGACTCCTGCCCGGGACCGCTATCGGGACGGCGCAGCCGCAGCTCGATCGAGCCCTCACGGAACTCGCGCACATAGGGGCGGTGGGTGTGGCCGCAGAAGAGCATGTCGGCCCCGGCCGAGACGACCCGCTCCAGGGCGGCAAAGGCCTCCATGTCCGGCAGCAGGTACTCGTGCTGGCTGTTGGGGCTGCCATGCACGAACACCAGGCCATCGCGGCGCAGGGACAGCGGCAGGCTGGCCAGGAAGTCCTTGTTGTCCGGGCTCAGCTGGGCGGCGGTCCAGTGGTGGGCCAGCTGCCCCCGCCGCTCCGCCAGCTGGGAGGGATAGCTGCACTCACAGGCATTGAGCCCCTCGATGATGTCCTCGTCCCAGCAGCCCTGGCAGGTGGGGATGCCGCGGGAGCGGACCAGCTCGACCACCTCATTGGGCTGGGGGCCATAGCCCACCAGATCCCCCAGGCAGGTGATCGTGTCGACGCCGAGCCGATCGATGTCGTCCAGCACGGCTTCGAGGGCGGCCAGGTTGGCGTGCAGGCAGGAGAGAACGGCGTGGGCCATGGGGAACGGGGAGGGCAGGATCGGATGGAAGGCGTCAGCCGGTGGCGGGAAGCGGCTCGCCCTGGGAGCGGCGGGGGGCCTGCTGCAGCTCCAGAACGGCATCACTGATCAGGCAGTCGGCGATCGTGGTCTGGAGGCCGGCCGTGTCCAGGCCCTTGCCCTGCACCACCAGCCTTGAGAGGCGCATGGGCCGTCCATGGGGCGGCGCGACGCTCCGCAGCGGCAGAAACTGGGTGCCGCTGCAGCTCACCATCCAGTTGAAGAGGAAGCCCCGGCCATCGGGCAGGTTCACCAGGGCCTTGGCGCGGTAGACATCGCCGTAGGCCCCATTGACCAGCTCGAACCAGAAGCTGTTCACGCTGGCGGGATCCCAGACCTCCGTCACCAGATCCAGGCTCCAGGAGTCCAGGGCCCCGAACACCAGGGTGTCCTGACGCGGCAGCTCGCTGTCACGACCGAAATGGAGGTGGCGATCCGGCCGCAGGCCCAGGGCGAGCGTCTCGGGAATCTCGGGCCCGAAGAGGGGCAGCTCGATCAGGGCCAGCAGGCCCTCCGCCTCCGGTGCGGGGTCCTGGGATCCGTCAGCCAGCTCACGCAGGTCAGGGATCTGGTCGTGGAGAAAGGCCTGATCGAGGCCCCCATCCAGGGCCAGGGGGCGCCCCTCGGGATCGACGCCTTCCAGACGCCGATAGACGCGGGGGCCCCGGTGCTCCTGCAGGCGGCTCAGGATCCAGCTGGTCTTGCCGCAGCCCGGCGGTCCGGAGACCAGAACCACCCCTCTCATGGCGCCACCACGCAGGCTTCCAGCTGGGCCCGCAGGCTGCTGGTATCCAGGTCCCTGCCGATCGCCACCACCCTCGTGTGGCGCGGGGCGCCGTCGGGCCAGTCGGAATCATCGATGGTGAAGCGCTTGCCGCAGAGGTGGAACAGGTGGCGGCGCTCGCTCTCCCGGAACCAGAGCACCCCCTTGGCCCGGAAGACGGAGGCGGGAAGCTGGTTGTCGAGGAAGTGCTGGAACCGGCGCAGATCGAACGGGGCCTCCACCGCCAGGGACACCGATCGGAAGCCCTCCAGCTCGGGGGTATGGGCGTGGTGGTGGGCGTGCACGTGATGGTGATTGTCGTGCCCAGGGGCCTCCTCGCGAGCCTCCTCCTCAGCCTGCAGGCTCACCAGCCGATCGGTTTCGAACAGGCCCACGCTCAGCAGCATGGCCAGCGGCACGCCGGAGTGGTCGGCGCGCAGCAGGCGGGCATCGGCCTTGATCTCCCGCAGGCTGGCCTCCACGGCGGCCAGTCGCTCCTCATCCACCAGATCGCATTTGTTGAGCACCAGGATGTCGCCGTAGACCACCTGGGCCCGGGCGATCGGGCTGGCGCAGGCGGTGGCCTCGAAGTGTTCGGCATCGATCAGGGTGATGATCGAATCAAGGCGCAGGCGGTCGCGGAAGTCCCCGGCCAGGAAGGTCATGGCCACGGGCAGGGGATCGGCCAGACCGGTGGTCTCCACGACGATGTAGTCGACCGGGTCAGGGCGGTCCAGCACCCGGTGCACCGCCGCCTTGAGCTCGCCGTTGATCGAGCAGCAGATGCAGCCGTTGCTGAGCTCGACCATGGCTTCACTGGTGGCCACCACCAGCTCGTTGTCGATACCGATCTCACCGAACTCATTCACCAGCACGGCGGTGCGCGTCCCCTGCTGGCCGGAAAGGATGCGGTTGAGCAGCGTGGTCTTGCCGGCGCCGAGGAAACCGGTGAGCACGGTGACGGGGATCTGGACCATGGGGGTCGGGACGGACAGCCGCTCAGCCGTAGACAGGGCTGATAACGGTTCTCATTCTGAACCTTGGCCGTCCCCGGCGCCGCTCCAGGCCAGCCGCCATGGGGAGATTCAATCCTTGAACACCCGTTAACCTCTTCATAACACAAACGGTCGGAGCGGGTTGCTATTCATAACGTGCCCCAAAATTGGCCAATCTGATGACCTTCGCGAAGAAGGCCCTGATTCTCTCCGCAGCCGGCGCTGTCACGGCTGGCCTGGCTGTTCCGGTGATCGCCCAGAGCAATTCGATCAACGGCGCCGGGGCCACCTTCCCTGCCCCGGCCTATCAGCGCTGGGCCGTTGAATTCGCCAGGGAAACCAAGCGGCAGGTGAACTACCAGTCGGTGGGTTCCGGCGCCGGCGTGCGCCAGTTCCATGCCGGCAGCGTCGATTTCGGCGCCACCGATGACATGCTGGATGCCTCCAAAGGTGAATTCACCAAGGGCGTGACCGCCCAGCGCGGTGCCCTGCAGATCCCGATGATGGGCGGCACCGTCACCCCGGCCTACAACAACCCCAGCTGCAAGAATCTCAAGCTCACCCAGCGTCAGCTGGCTGACATTTTCCTCGGCAAGATCCGCACCTGGGAGCAGCTGAAATGCGGCAAGGGCCCGATCACGGTGGCCCACCGCTCCGACGGATCCGGCACCACCGCCGTGTTCACCAATTCCCTCTCCTGTTTCTCGCCCGAGTGGAAGTCGAAGGTGGGCGCCGGCAAGGCCGTCAAGTGGCCCGTGGGCGTCGGCGGCAAGGGCAATGAGGGTGTGGCCGGCGTCATCCAGAACACCCCCGGTTCGATCGGTTACCTCAACCAGGCCTTCGTGAAGGGGCGCATCACCCCGGCGGCCCTTCAGAACAAGTCTGGCAAGTTCGTTCTGGCCAACGACGCCACCGGTGCGGCGGCTCTCAACGGCATCCGCCTGGATGCGCGTATGGGCGGTGAGGACTGCAACCCGGCCGGCGCCAACGCCTTCCCGATCGCCTCCTTCACCTGGGTGCTCGCCTACCAGCGCGGTAACGGCGACAAGGCCGCCACCCTGCGCCAGTTCCTCAACTGGGGTCTCTCGCCCAAGGGCCAGAACATCGCCCGGCAGCTCGAATACGTGCCCCTCACCGGCGCCGTCCTGGCACGGGCCCGCGCCGAGGTGGCCAAGATCGGCCGTTGAGGCTGGTTGCGTGCAGTTGGCCCTGCAGGGCTGACAACAGATGATCAGGGGGGCTTCGGCCCCCCTTTTCTTTGCGGAGCGGGGATTACTCGCTGACGCCTTCGATCCGGTCCTCGATCTCCTGGTAGATCTCCTGCAGCTGGGCGATGTTCTCGTCGGAGGTTTCCCAGTAGCCGCGGCCGTTCACCTCCAGCAGGGTGCCGACGATGCGGCGGAAGCTGTGGGGGTTGAGCTCCATCAGCCGCTTGCGCATCTCCGGGTCGTTGATGAAGGTCTCGTTGGCCTCCTCATACACAAAGTTGTCGACCGCACCGCTGGTGGCGCTCCAGCCCAGGGTGAAGTTGAGCCGCTTGGCCACCTCCCGCACCCCCTCGTAGCCGGAATCGAGCATGCCCTCGTACCACTTGGGGTTGAGCAGCTTGGTGCGCGAATCGAGGCGGATGGTTTCGCTCAACGAGCGCACCTGGGCGTTGGCCGTGGTGGTGTCGGCGATGTAGCTGGTGGGGGCCTTGCCGTCGTCGCGCAGGCCGGCGATCAGCTTGGTGGGGTCGGAGTCGAAGTAGTGGCTGACATCGGTGAGCGAAATCTCCGCCGAATCCAGATTCTGGAAGGTAACGTCGGCGGTCTTCATCGCCGATTCGAACACCTCGCGGTTCTGGTTCATCTCGCCGGGGTTGTCGGCGTTGAAGGCGAACGTCTTGCGGGAGAGGTACATCTCCTGCAGCTCGCCCTCCTCCTCCCAGGTGCTGTTCTCGACCGCCAGGTTGACGTTCGAGGAGTAGCTGCCGCTGGCATTGGAGAACACCCGGGTGGCGGCGTCCCGCAGGGAGATGCCCTGGGCAGCGGCCTGCTCCTGGCTGTGCTTGCGCACGAAGTTCATCTCCAGGGGCTCGTCGGCCTCGGCGGCCATCTTGACGCCCTGGTCGATCAGGGCCATCTGGTTGATGAACAGGTCACGGAAGACCCCCGAGCAGTTGACCACCACGTCGATGCGGGGCCGGCCCAGCTCCTCGAGGGAGATGAGCTCCAGCTTGTTCACCCGGCCGAGGGAATCGGCCATGGGACGCACGCCGATGAACCAGAGGATCTGGGCCAGGGATTCGCCGTAGGTCTTGATGTTGTCGGTGCCCCAGAGCACGCAGGCGATCGTTTCCGGCCAGGTGCCCTGCTCGGCCTTCTGGCGCTCGATCAGCCGGTCGACCACCACCTTGGCGGCGGCGATGGCCGCCCGGGTGGGGATGGCCTGGGGATCGAGGGCGTGGATGTTCTTGCCGCTGGGCAGCACGCCGGGGTTGCGGATCGGATCCCCGCCGGGCCCGGGCAGGACGTACTCACCATCGAGGGCCCGCAGCAGGCTCTCCATCTCCATGTCGGCGCAGATCTGCTCCAGGCAGAAGCGCAGGTAGGCGAACTGGCGATCCAGCTCGGTGACATCCACATCGGGGAAGCCCGCCTGGCGGCAGGCGCTCAGCCAGGGGGAGGGGAGGCGGTAACCGAAGCGCTCCAGCAGGTCGAAGAACCAACCGAAATTGCGCCGCAGGGTGACGCGGCCATCGGCGCCGGTGACCTCCCGGACCATGGCGCCCACCGCCGAACGGCAGGCCTCGGTGATCACCCGGTTGAGCTCCACATCCGCCAGCACGCCTTCATCGTTACCCCGGTACACCTCGGCGATGGTGCGGCCCCGGCTCTCGGCCAGCAGCCCCGGCAGGGAACGCAGGCCCTCCTCCTCCCGCTCCAGCGCAGCGATGCTCACCAGGGTGGCGACCGCCTCCTCGGCGGTGGGCGGCTTGCCGATGGTGTGCAGGCCACAGGGCAGCAGCCGGCTCTCGATCTCCATCAGCTGGCGGTACACGGCTCCCACCACGCCATCGCGGCCGTCGAGGTCGAGGGCCGCCGCGTCGGCATCCCCCTCAGGCAGCTCCACGTCCTTGTCGAGGTTGCACTGGCGGGCGGTTTCGATGATCGCGTTGACGATCTGCACACCCCGGGAGCTCTCGCGCAGCTGCTGGTAGGAGCCCACCAGCTCGCCCAGCTCCTTGAGGCCCTTGTAGAGGCCGGCGTTCTCAGCCGGCGGGGTGA
Organism: Synechococcus sp. BO 8801; assembly: GCF_002252675.1. Lineage (GTDB taxonomy): Bacteria > Cyanobacteriota > Cyanobacteriia > PCC-6307 > Cyanobiaceae > Cyanobium. The sequence goes on from NZ_NQKY01000028.1 coordinate 23,031, forward strand.
GGTAGCTGATCGTCGAGGCGTAACCGCGCCGCTTGGCGATGGTGGCCTCCGACGGGTTGTTGGCCGCGTAGTAGTAGAGGTTGGGCAGGGCGCCGATGAGAGAATCGGGGTAGCAGGTTTCGCTCATGCCCATCTGCTTGCCCGGCATGAACTCCAGGGAGCCGTGGGTGCCGAAGTGCAGCACCGCATCGGCGCCCCAGACCTTCTCCAGATAGGTGTAGTAGGCGGCGAAGCCGTGGTGGGGGCTGGCGCTGCGGGAATAGAGCAGGCGCATCGGATCGCCTTCGTAGCCGAAGGTGGGCTGCACCCCCACGAACACGTTGCCGAAGTGGCGGCCGTAGATCAGCAGGTTGGTGCCGTCGGAGTTGAGGGAGCCGGGAGGCTTGCCCCAGTTCTCCTCCAAACGCTCGGAATAGGGGGTGAGCCGCTCGTATTCCTCGACGCTCATGCGGTGGGCGATCGCCAGCTCGGGGGCCCCCTGCAGGGCCTCCGGATCGCTGAGCACCGCCTCCATCAGTTCCTTGGGGGTGCGGGGCATGGCGTCCACCGTGTAGCCCTTGGCCTTCATCTCCTCCAGCACGCGGAAGATCGAGCCGAAGACATCGAGGTAGGCGGCGGTGCCGACGTTGCCCTTGTCGGGGGGGAAGCTGAACACGGTGATCGCCAGCTTCTTCTCGGCGCGGGGCTTGATCCGCAGCGACGCCCAGCGGATGGCCCGCTCGGCGATCGCATCCACCCGGTCCTGCAGGGTGTGGGCCTTGCCGGTGGCGTCATCGCGCCCCGAGAGCACGATCGGTTCGATGGCGCCGTCGAGCTCGGGGATGGCGATCTGCAGCGCCACCTGCACCGGATGCAGCCCCAGATCGCTCTCCTCCCACTCCTGGGTGGTCTGGAAGACCAGGGGCAGGGCCACCATGTAGGGCCGGTTGAGCCGCTTGAGGGTCTCGATCGCCTTGGGATGGTCCTGGCGGGCCGGGCCGCCCACCAGGGCGAAGCCGGTGAGGCTCACCACCCCGTCCACCAGCGGCTGGTCCGGGTTGAGGGGGTCGTAGAAGAAGGAGGAGACGGGCCGGGAGAAGTCGAGACCGCCGCAGAACACCGGGATCACAGTGGCGCCCCGGTACTCCAGTTCCTGGATCACGGCCACGTAGTGGGCCTCATCGCCGGTGACGATGTGGCTGCGCTGCAGCACCAGGCCGATCACCGGACCCCGGCGGGCCTTCTCGCTCAGATCACTGCGGCTGGCGCTCCAGTTGAGGTACTCCTTGAGGTCCTCGAACATTCCCGGGGCCATCGGGTGCCAGATGCCCAGGTCCGGGAACACCACCGGGTCCGCCACCGTCAGCTGGGGCCGGCCCAGCTCCGCCTTCCCGAAGACGTAGCGGTCGGCCAGCATCAGCAGGAAGTTGCGCAGGTTGTCCGGCGTTCCCCCCAGCCAGTACTGGAAGCTGAGCATGAAGGAGCGGGCGTCCTGGGCCTTCTCCACCGGCAGGTACTTGAGCACCGTCGGCAGGGTGTTCAGCAGCTTGAGCATGGCGTCCTGGAAGCCGGCCCCATTGGCTTCCTTGCGCTTGCGCATGAACTGGGCGATGGCGCTCTTGCTCTGGCCCAGCTGGGCCATCGAGAAGGTGCCCAGCTTGTTGAGGCGCATCACCTCCGGCATCGACGGGAACACCACCACCGCCTTGAGGCGGTCGCGGTGGGGGGCCACGGCGTCCACCACCTTCTGGGCCAGGTCCTCGATGAAGATCAGCGAGGCGATGAAGACGTCGGCCGCTGCCACGTCGGCGCAGAAGTCGGCGTAGTTGGCCGGGTCGCGCAGCTCCTCGATCAGGTAGCCGCTGAGTTCCACCGCCAGGGGACCGTTCTGGTCGTTGAGGCCGGTGGCGGCGGTGGTGAGGGCGTTCTGGTACTGGGGTTCGAGCACCACGTAGACGGCCTTCATCACCACCCGGTCGTTGGCGCCATCGGTGGGGGCAGGGCTGACCCGGCGGCTGGCGGAACGGACCTGCGTGAACATGCGGCGGATGCGTTGAGCAATGTGAAGCAGCCTACGGAGGTCCCGCCGGGGACGCGATCGGTTGCAGCGCAGCGTTACAGGCTGCAGCCCTGCCGGTGGGCCGGGCCACATAGGCTCGCCTGGAACGCCAGCACGCCATGACCGCGACCACTCCGTCCCCGCCGGCCCCGGCGCCGATCCCGGTGGTGGTGGCCGGGGCCCTGGGCCGGATGGGCGCCGAGGTGATCAAGGCCGTGGTGGCGGCCCCCGACTGCACCCTGGTGGGGGCGATCGACACCACCCCGGGCCGCGAAGGGGAGGACGTCGGCCTGGCCCTGGGGATGGGGGAACTGGAGGTGGCGATCAGCGCCGACTTCGAGGGCAGCCTCTGCCAGGCGGGCCAGGCGGTGCGGCAGTCCGGCCCGGGCGGCGGCGCGGTGCTGGTGGATTTCACCCACCCCAGCGTCGTCTACGAGCACTGCCGCGGCGCCTTTGCCTACGGCGTCCATCCGGTGATCGGCACCACCGGCCTGCTCCCCGACCAGCTGGCCGATCTGGCCGCCTTCGCCGAGAAGGCCTCCATGGGCGGGGCGGTGATTCCCAACTTCTGCGTGGGCATGGTGCTGCTGCAGCAGGCGGCGGCGGCGGCGGCACGCTTCTACGACTACGCCGAACTCACCGAGCTGCACCACAACCGCAAGGCCGATGCCCCCAGCGGCACCTGCCTCAAGACCGCCGAGCTCATGGAGGAGCTGGGCAAGAGCTTCAACCCCCTGCAGGTGGAGGAGCACGAGAGCCTGGCCGGCTGCCGCGGCGGCCTGCGGGAGAGCGGCCTGCGGCTCCACTCGGTGCGGCTGCCCGGGCTGGTGGCCCACCAGGAGGTGATGTTCGGATCGCCCGGCGAGACCTACACCCTGCGCCACGACACGATCGACCGCAGCGCCTACATGCCCGGCGTGCTGCTAACGGTGCGCAAGGTGCGCCGGCTGGGCGGCCTGGTCTACGGCCTCGAGAGGCTGCTGTGAGCCGAGCCATCCACCGATGCTGATCCCCCTCAAACCCGGCGAACTGCTCCGTCTGATTCCGGCGGTGGCCACCGGTCCCCAGTTCACCGCCTGCAGCGGCGACCCGCGCAAGCTGCTGCAGCGGGTGCTGATCTCGGTGATCGGCGGGGTGATCGCGCTGCTGGTCAGTCAGACCCTGCTGTTCCGCAGCCAGGCGGGCCCGGTGTTCCTGGTGGTGGGCTTCGTGTTCCTTCTCTATGTGCTGTGGGGGCCGATCCTGGAGGCGGGACGCCGCAACGCCGTGCTGCGGCGCTACCCGGCGGCCGCCATCTTCGAGGGGGTGGTGGCCGACCAGTTCCGGCGGGAGGTGGTGGAGAACCGCCGGGAGCAGGCCAACAAGCAGGGGCGCCTGGAGCTGGTGGAGAACCGCCGCACCTGGCTCTGCCTGGAGCTGGAAGATGAGGACGGCTACCTGGGCCAGATCCGCTTCCCGCTGGAGAAGAAGCACGATCAGATCCGGCGGGGCATGGTGATCCGCTGCCTGGTGCTCAGTGAGCGCAAGGACTTCTCCCGCATCGGCGCCCTCTCGGATGGCTGGCTCCCCCAGCTGAAGCAGTGGGTGGGTGAGTACCCCTATCTACTGCGGCCAGCCTTCGAGGAGCTCTGCCTGCGGCGCCTGGGGTGAGGACGCTGGACGCATTCGAAACAATGCGTTACAATTCTCGCAACACTTCTCAAGGAGTTCTCCCATGACCGCCGCCACCCCCACCGCTCCCACCGCCCTCGATCGCTCCGCCATCCGCGGCGCCACCGTCACCACCGAAGACGGCGGCCGCCTCAACGCCTTCGCCACCGAGCCCCGCATGGAAGTGGTGAGCGCCGAGAGCGGCTGGGGCTTCCACGAGCGCGCCGAGAAGCTGAACGGCCGCATGGCCATGCTCGGCTTCATTGCCCTGCTGGCCACCGAGTTCGCCCTGGGCGGCGAGGCCTTCACTCGCGGCCTGCTCGGCATCGGCTGATCGCAGCTCCCCTTCGGGGACATCCCTTCTCCGGTCCGCCGTTCACGGCGGACCCCATCGCCGCAGCAGACTTTCTGTTGCGGCTTTTTCATGGCCATGCCCGCTTCGCTCCACGCCCGGATCCGGGGCGCCGGCCCCACCGGCGCCCTGGCGGCCCTGGCCCTGGCCCAGGTCGGCTGGCGGGTCAGCCTGCACGATCCCCTGACCGCCGAGGCGCTGCAGGCCCGGGAGCGGGCCTACGCCTTCACCCACTCCAGCCGGGAACTGCTGCAGCGTCTCGGGCTCTGGGGCGACCTCCGGCCCACCCTGGTGCCCTTCCGCCGGCTGCACCTGCGCGACGTGGCGGCGGAGCGTGATGTGCGCTTTGAGCCGGCCGACCTGGGCCAGGCCGACCTGGGTCAGGCCGACGCCGTGGGCTGGATCGGATCCCACCGGCCCCTGATGGCCCTGCTGCTGCGACGCCTCGGCCAGCACCCCGCCGTCCGCCTGGAGCTCGGCGGCGAAGCGCCGGCCGCCAGCGTCAGCCACGCGGCCGACGCGGACAGCGCGGATCTGCTGGTGGCCGCCGACGGCCCCGACTCCCCCACCCGCCGGGCCCTGGGCATCGGTCAGTGGAGCCATCCCTACCGCCAGGCCTGCCTCACCGTGCAGGTGGAGATGCGTGGCTGCGCCGACGACGAGGCCTGGGAACTGCTGCGGCCGGAAGGCCCCTTCGCGGTCCTGCCCCTGGGCGAGCGCCGCTTCCAGCTGGTCTGGAGCGCACCGGCGGCCCGCTGCCGCCAGCTGGAGGCCCTGGAGGCCCCGGCCTTCCTCGACCGACTGGCGGGGGCCCTGCCGGACCGTCTCCAGCCCGATGCCCTGCTGGCGCCTCCCCGCGCCTTTCCGGTGGCCCTGCAGCTGGCCCGGCGCCTGCATCGCGGCCGCACGGTGCTGGTGGGGGAGAGCGCCCACCGCTGCCATCCGGTGGGCGGCCAGGGATTGAATCTCTGCTGGCGCGATGTGGCGGTGCTGCAGCGGCTGGCGGAACGGGCCGCCCGGGGCACCCTGTCGCCGCGCCGCATCGGAGCCGCCTACGGGCGCCGCCGCTGGCCCGATCTGCTGCTCACCCTGCTGGCCACCGACCTGCTGGTGAGGATCTTCTCCAACCGCCACCGCTGGCTCCTGCCCCTGCGGGGCCTCGCCCTGGCCTGCCTGGCCCGCATCGACGGCAGCCGGGCCCTCGCCCTGCGGGCCATGACCCAGGGACCTTGTCGCCTGCTCCAGCCGCTTGCAGCATGGGGGGATGGTGATCAGCAGCTCTCCCCAGCCCCTGCCCTCTCCGGCCATGGTGCGCTTCCTGCGCCATCAGCTGGGCCTGAGTGAGAACGCCCTCCAGCTGGGCATCCGCCAGTCCCAGCTGGAGCAGGCGCCGCTCCCGGCCGTGCTCTGGCGGTTCGGCCTGATCAGCCTCGAGCAGTTCGACAGCGTCCTGGCCTGGCAGGACCAGCAGAGCTGAGGCTCAGCTGTAGATGATCAGGGACTCGATCGGATGCTCCTGGGGCAGCCGGCTGCGGCCCTCGAGGGCCGCCAGCTCCGCCAGGAAGCCGAAGCCGCAGAGTTGCCCCCCCGCGGCCTGGACCAGCTCGCTGCAGGCTGCGGCGGTGCCACCGGTGGCCAGCAGGTCGTCGACGATCAGCACCCGCTGGCCGCCGGCGAGGGCATCGCTGTGGATCTCCAGCCGGTCGGTGCCGTACTCGAGGCTGTAGTCCACGCCGATCACCTCGCCGGGGAGCTTGCCCGGCTTGCGCACCGGCACGAAGCCCACGCCCGCGATCGTGGCCAGGGCCGTGCCGACGATGAAGCCGCGGGATTCGATGCCCACGATCAGGTCCGGCTGCACCTGATCACAGAGCAGTCCCAGCAGGCGGATGGCCTCGCCCCAGCCCTCGGGATCCCGCATCAGGGGGGTGAGGTCACGGAAGAGGATGCCCGGCTTCGGAAAGTCGGGAATGTCCCGGACCCAGGTGCGCAGATCGATCGAGGAAGGGCTGCTGGCCATCGTGCTGCAGGTCGTGCTGGTGAAGGGACCGGTACCGGCGACGTGACGGATGGACGGCGCCGCTGGCATCATCGCAGTCATGGCCAAGGACACTTCGGAAGCGGCGACCCAGGACCGCTCCTCCCGCCCCCTGCCCCGCAGGGGACTGGAGCGACTCGATCTGATGCTGCTCTGCATGGAGGCGCTCGACCTCAATGGCGGCGAGGCGATGGTGTGGATGAGCGAGCAGCTGGGCTACGCCGCCCTCTTCCCAAACCGGGTGGAGCTGTGGAAGCGGCGCTGCCACAACCCCCTGCGGCGCTCCTGCCGGCGCGGTGAGGTGCCCGTCGCCGAGACCGATGCCCTGATCCGCATCCTCTGCGTCATGGCCGACCGGCTCTACCCGATGCTGCGCTCCCTGCTCTCCAGCAGCGAGCCGGAGTCGGTGGCCAAGGAGCGCTGGGCCCTGTTCCAGGGGCGGTTGGGGGAACTGATCCAGGAGCGCATGAACCCCCGCCGCAGCGGCGTCCAGAAACTGCTTGATCCCAACGACGGAGCCGCCCAGCGGCTGCAGCTGGTGCAGGGTCTCAGCCTCTGCGCCGGCCAGGGGGGCTTCGAGCGCATCAAGGCCAGCCTCATGGACGCGGTGGCGTGACAACGGCCGCCGCACCCCCCCCATGGTTCAGAGTTCCGTGATGAAGCAGAGCCTCGTCTTCGATCAGCTCAGCTGCCGGCTTCAGGTGGAGGGTCTCCCCGACGTCTCCATCGGCCAGAGCGGTGCGGCCTTGGGCATCATCACCGGCTGGAGCCTGCAGTGGGTCGGCCGGCCGCTGCTGGAGGGGCGCCGTGAGCACCTCCAGGCCCTGATGCAGGTGGTGCTGCCCTACGCCCGCCACCTGATCAGCGGCGTGCGCCGCGAGTTCAGCGTGGCCGGCGAACCGGTCGACATCGGCCCACACCCCGACGGCGGCCACCGGCTCCTGCTGCGCAGCAGCCAGCCCGACACCCCTCCGCTGGAGATGCATCTCGACGATGCGGAACTGGCGGATCTGGTGCGGGTGCTGGATCTGCTGCGCCTTGATCCCCGCGTCCAGCTGCCCCTGGCGATCCCCGATCCGGAGCCCCTCGGGCCCAGGGAGCTGATGGAGCGGATCCCCCTGCACCGGCGCCTCTCGGCCCCGGTGGGTGGCGCGGCGGCCCTGGCGGTCTCGGCGGCCCTGGTGCTGCTGCTGCCCCCGCCCGCCGTGCCCCCCGCACCGACACCGGCGGCGCCGGCGGCCGTGGAGGCCCCGTCCACCCCGCGGCCCTGAGCCTCCGCCGGGCGGCGAGCGGTTGACGTCGGCCCGGCACTGGTCACACTGGGTCAATCATCCAGCGCCTCCACTGCCATGCAACGGGCTCACCGATGGGCATGATGCGATGGGTATGAAGCCATGGTCATGAAGCAATGGGCATGACCTGGTCGGAACTGCGCCGCCGGGTGGCCCGGCTCGGTGCCGCCCTGGATGTGGTGGTCCGCAGCGATCCGGAGGTCTGCGGCCTGAGCGGTTCCCATTTCCACCTCACGCTCCACCACGGCGGCCAGGGCGACTGCACGGTCAATGACCTGTCCCTGATCGATTGTCCCAACGAGCTGGTGCTGATGGAATTCGAGCGGTGGATGCGGGGTGCCGGCTATCCGCTGGAGCCCTGACATCCCGGCCATGCCCCACACCCCCTACCCGCTCCATCTGCCGACGCCGAGGGGACCGACACCGGGGAAGGGTCTGGAGCTGCGCCGTCGCCGGCGCCGTCCCTCCTCTCGCTGGCGCCAGGTGCTGGCGGGCCTGCTGCTGATCCTGGCGGGAAGCCTGATCCTGGCCGGGCTGATGCAGCTGCCGGAACGGCTGGATGCCCTGCTGCTGGTGAGCAATGCCATCGCCAACCTGATCAGCGGGCTGAGCCGGCTGAGCATGGGCATCCTGCAGCTGGGCAGCGTCATCGTGGTGGCCCTGCTGGCCCTGATGGCCCTGCTGCTGCTCGTCGGCGGCGGCGTCCGTCTGGTGCGGGGGCTTACCGCCCGGCCGCGCCGTCCCTCCTGAGGCGGAGGCACCGCGGCCTGCAGGTCCCGCGCCGGGGACTCAGTGGTGCAGCTGCTGGAACCAGAACCCGGCCAGCTGCCAGGACGACAACAGGAAGATCGCCAGGATCAGCCAGTTGACCCAGGCGGGCCGTTCGCGGTTCTCGAACATGGCGGCAGGGGAGTCGCGTCCTTCGCCCTGATCCTGCCAGTGCGCCCGGCTGATCCGATGCCGCGTGACGGTCGGTGGCACCGAACGGATGTCAGCGTTCCGCCCCCATGCCGAGCGACCCCTACTCCGGCCCCGCCCCAGGCGCCCTGCTCTCCTGCCTGGGCTTTCCCGGCTGGGGGGGACTGCACCTGGTCGTCCCGAGCCGGGGACAGCCGCCCGCCCTGGCCAGGCGTCTGGAACTCTGCCGGCGGGACGACGGGGCCGCAGGGGGCCAGCTGCTGCCCGCCCTGCTGCGCCGCCACCGCGATCTGGAGCCCCTCGATCCGGCCCGCTGGCCCTGGGCCGGCGACACCGCCTTGGCCTGGCCCCGGACCTGGGGGCATCGCTACCTGCTGATCTGCCGCTGGGGATCGGCCACGCCGCTGCGCATCGCCGCCTGGCAGCGGCAGGGGGAGGGTCAGGGCCAGCAGGGGGGCTGGGCGAGGCTTTGTGCACCCATCCCCCTGTCCTGCTTCAGCGAGCGCTTTCTCACCCCACGCAGTGGTCAGGAGATGACCAGGGCCACACCCAGTCCGACCACCATCAGGGCGATGGCCCCCACGGCCCAGTAGGCATGGCTCTGGGCATCGGCCCTGGTCTCGCCGATCACCATCGTGCCTTCGTCGGCGTAGAGGTTGTCGTGGTTCTCGAGGTCGTGGGTGTGCATGGGGCCTCCAGCAAGCTCGTCGGACCTCTCCAACGTAGGAACGCCGGACGGACCGGTCCGCCACCGCGACGAACCGACACCCCCCGCCACGGTCTGCCCCGGTGGCCCGCCATGGCAGGTTGGCCGGCGGCGCCCAATAATGCGCCTGTCTGCAGAGTCCCGTGCCGCCCTGGCTGCTGATCCTGATCACCGTTCTGGTGATCACCCTGGTCGTCAATCCCACGGAGCGGGATTTCGTCTGGTATCGCAGCCTCCGGCGACCGGACTGGATCGCCGCCCAACCGTGGGTGGCTCTCGTCTGGCCGCTGATCAGCGTCTGCTTCTACGGCTCGGCGCTCGCCTTCTGGCAGACGGCCGGCTCCTGGGGCTGGGTGGCCGTCTACGCCGTGCTGCTGGTGCTGCTGCGCAGCCCCCACTGGCTGATCTGCCGTCTGCACCGCCTCACCGCCGGCCTTCCCCTCTGGCTGCTGAGCTGGACCCTGACGCTGGTTCTGGCCCTGATCGTGGGGCCCGCCTCGCCCCTGGCCTCGGGGTTGCTGCTGCCCGCCCTGGTGTGGACGCCGGTGGAGGCCGCCATTGCCCTGCGGATGGTTGGATTGAACCGCAAGGAGCACCGGAGCGGCCGTGGACCCGATGATCGCCGCCCTGCTCGATCCCGGCGCCTATGACCATCCGGTCGAACGGGTCGACTGCCTGGAGACCCACATCTCCTGGATCCTGCTGACCGGAGCTGTCGCCTACAAGATCAAGAAGCCGGTGAACCTGGGCTTCGTCGATTTCTCGACCCCGGAGCGGCGCCGCTGGTTCTGCCAGGAGGAGCTTCGGCTCAACCGCCGGCTGGCTCCGGACCTCTACCTCGGCCTCAGCCCGATCCACGGCCCACCCGATCGGGCCAGCCTGCACGGCAGCGGGCCGATCCTCGAGCAAGCCGTCCGCATGCGCCAGTTCCCCCAGAGCGCCCTGCTGGGCGCCGTTCTGGATCGCCAGGGCCTCACCGCCGACCAGCTCGAACGGCTGGCGGATGACCTGGCGGCCTTCCACAGCGCCGCTGCAGTGGCCCGCCCCGACGAGGCCTACGGCTCACCGGAGCTGGTGAAGGCGCCGGCCATGGCCAATCTGGAGGTGCTGGAGGCCAGCGGCGCTGCTGTCGCGCCGGAGGTGGCCGCCCTGCGGCAGTGGACGGAGGACAGCTTCGCGGAGCTCCAGCCCACCTTCGCCCTGCGCCGCAGCCAGGGGCGCATCCGTGAGTGCCATGGGGATCTGCACCTCGGCAACCTGCTGCTGGAGGAGGGGCGCATCCGGGTCTTCGACTGCCTGGAATTCAGCCCCGAGCTGCGCTGGATCGACGTGATCAGCGACCTGGCCTTTCTGGTGATGGATCTGGAGCACCGCGACCGGCCCGACCTGGGGGCGGTGCTGCTCAACCGCTGGCTGGGGCGCTGCGGCGACTACGGCGGCCTGCTCACCTGGCGCTGGTACCGGGTCTACCGCTCCCTGGTGCGGGCCAAGGTCTGCGCCCTGCGCCTGCGCCAGCCCGACCTCGACGCCGGCACGGAGCAGCTGCTGCAGCAGGACCTGGAGCGCTACCTCCTGGGCGCCCGTCGCGCCAGCGCAGTCCCGACCCCGGCCCTGGTGATCACCCATGGGGTCTCCGGCAGCGGCAAGAGCCACCGGGCCCGCCAGCTCTGCCGGCGCCAGGGCTGGATCCAGCTCAGCTCCGACGTGGAGCGCAAGCGCCGCTTCGGCGCCTGGGGCCAGGGGGACGCGCCCCCCCTGCAGGGGGATCCCTACCGGAGCGCGGTGAGCGCCGACCTCTACGAACGGCAGCTGCCGGAGCAGGCCGCCCGGATCCTGGCCGCCGGGTACGCGGTGGTGGTGGATGCCACCTTCCTCGGCCGTGATCAGCGCCAGCGGATGGAGGATCTGGCCCGACGCTGCGGCGTGCCGTTCCTGATCCTGGCCTGCTGCAGCACGCCTGGGCAGGCCCGCCGGCGCATCAAGGAGCGCCGGCTGCGGGGCGGTGATCCCTCCGACGCCGATGGGGCCGTGCTGGAGACCCAGCTCAGGGCCCAGCAGCCCCTCGACGAAGGGGAGCTTCGGCACGTGCTCGAGGTGGGGGCGGAGCTGACGGCCGGCGATCTGATCGCCCGTATGGAGGAGCGGCTGGGGGCCTAGAACCACTCGGCCAGGGCGGCCTCGCGGGTGTTGACGTTGGCTTCGGGGGTGGAGCGCCGGAACTCCATGGTGATGCTGCGCTTCTGCTCGCCATCGGCCGCCAGGGCCTCGATCGGGTAGAGCTGCTGGCCGTCGCGGAAGGGCA
>NZ_NQKY01000004.1 GCF_002252675.1 Synechococcus sp. BO 8801
CGGGCCCCACGGGCGGCCCGCTCCAGCCCGGCGACCCGGCAGCCGCGCCGGACCACCGCCAAGGCCGCCGCTCCGGCCAGCCAGCGCTCCAGCGCCTCCAGCTCCAGCCGCCGCGGCAGCGGCGGCGCCGGCACCCCCCCCCCCCAGACCCCCACTCCCCGTACCCCCTCCATGGCCCCCACCATCCACGGCATCGCCCTCGGTCTGATCGAAACCCGGGGCCTGGTGCCGGCGATCGAGGCGGCGGACGCCATGACCAAGGCCGCGGAAGTCACCCTGATCGCCCGCGAGTTCGTCGGCGGCGGCTACGTCACCGTGATGGTCCGCGGTGAGACCGGCGCCGTGAACGCCGCCGTGCGGGCCGGCGCCGATGCCTGCGAGCGGGTCGGCGACGGCCTGGTGGCGGCCCACATCATCGCCCGTCCCCACAGCGAGGTGGAGCCGGCCCTGGCAGCCTCCGGCGTCGGCCGCAGGGGCTGATCCCCATGGACGCCGCCCATCCGCGCGTCCTCGGCTACCTGGGCCGCGCGTTGAGTCTGGAGCTGTCCGCCGTGCAGCAGTACATGACCCAGGCCTCCCTCGTGGAGCTCTGGGGCGACACCAGTGCCGCCGAACGGTTCCGCCAGGAAACCGTGGAGGAGATGCGGCACGCCGAACGGCTGGTGCAGCGCATGCTGCAGCTGGGGGTGGCCCCCGCCGCCTCCCAGCTGCGGCCGGTCGCCCACGCCGCCGACCTGGAGGGTCTGCTGCGGCTGAATGCGGTGCTCGAAGAGGACCTGATCCAGCACTACGGCGAAGCGATGCGCTTCTGCCTGCTGATCGGCGATGGCAACAATGCGTCCTTCTTCCGTGCCCTGCGGGACGAGGAACAGCAGCATGGGGAAGATCTGGCCGCCTGGATCGGCAGCCTTGCCACCGTCCCGTCCAGGGCCCTGCAACGGGCCACCTTCTGAGGTCCCTCCTCCCCTTGCCGGACACCCTTCCCCTGTCGATCCAGCTCAGCTGGCTGATTCCCCTTTACGGGTTCAGCGGCATGCTGCTGTCGCTGCCCTGGGCGGCGGGCTGGATCAAGCGCAACGGCCCCCGTCCGGCCGCCTACCTGAATCTCCTGGTCACCCTGCTGGCGGTGCTGCACGGCAGCCTGGTGCTGCGCGCCGTGCTGGCCCTCGGTCCCCAGCACCTCGACATCGCCTGGTTCTCGGCGGCCGATCTGGATCTGCGCATCGGCTTCGATCTGTCCCTCACCAACCTGGCGGCCCTGGAGCTGGTGACCGGCCTGAGCCTGGTGGGGCAGGTGTTCGCCCTCGGCTACCTCGATAAGGAGTGGTCCCTGGCCCGCTTCTATGCCCTGGTGGGCTTCTTCGAAGGGGCCATGGCCGGGGTGGTGCTGAGCAGCAACCTGTTCATGAGCTATTTCCTGCTGGAGATGCTCACGCTCTCCACCTATCTGCTGGTGGGCTTCTGGTACGCCCAGCCCCTGGTGGTGACCGCCGCCCGCGATGCCTTCCTCACCAAGCGGGTGGGGGACGTGCTGCTCCTGATGGGGGTGGTGACCCTGTCGGCCTGGGCCGGATCGCTGGAGTTCAACGATCTCTACGCCTGGTCGGCCAACGAGACCCTGCCGGCCCTGGGGGCCACCCTGCTGGGCCTGGCCCTGATCGCCGGCCCGATGGGCAAGTGTGCCCAGTTCCCGATGCACCTCTGGCTGGATGAGGCGATGGAGGGTCCGAATCCGGCCTCGATCCTGCGCAATTCGGTGGTGGTGACCTGCGGCGCCGTGGTGCTCCTCAAGGTGATGCCGCTGCTGCTGATCTCCCCGGTGGCCATCGACGTGCTGCTGGCGGTGGGCACCATCAGTGCCCTCGGCGGCGCCCTGGTGGCCATCTCCCAGGTCGACCTCAAGCGGGCCTGCTCCTACTCCACCACCTCCTATCTGGGCCTGGTGTTCATCGCCATCGCCCTGCAGCAGCCCTTCATCGCCCTGCTGCTGCTCTTCTCCCACGCCCTGGCCAAGGCCGTGCTGTTCATGAGCGTCGGCAGCGTCATCGCCACCACCAACTGCCAGGACCTCACCGAACTGGGGGGCCTCGGCTCCCGCATGCCCGCCACCACCACCGGCTTCCTGGTGGGGGCCGCGGGCCTCACCGGCCTGCTTCCCCTCGGCTGCTTCTGGAGCTTCGGCCTGATGGTGGAGGGTCTGGGCTCCCGGGCCCCGTTCTTCGCCGCCGTGGTGCTGCTCACCAACGCCCTGACGGCCCTCAACCTCACCCGGGTCTACCGCCAGGTGTTCGTGGGTGCCCCCCACCCCAAGACCCGGCGGACGCCGGAGGTCAACTGGCTGATGGCCCTGCCCATGGTCACCGTCGCGGTGCTGGTGCTGGTGACGCCCTTCGTCATGGCCCGCATCGACCGGGTTCCAGGCATCGGCGCCTTCTCGAGCGGCACCGCCCTGGCCCTGGTGGGCAGCGGCCTGGCCGGGCTGCTGGTCGGCAGCCTGGTCCCCCTGGACACCTTCTGGTCCCGCTCCGTGCTGCGGCCCCTGCGGGTCCTGCAGGACCTGCTGGCCTTCGACTTCTACACCGACCGCATCTACCGGGCCACGATCGTGGCCTTCGTGGCCGGCCTGGCCCGGATCACCAACGGCTTCGACCAGCTGGTGGTCAACGGCATGGTCAACCGCATCGCCGCCGTCTCGATGGGCTCGGCCGAGAGTCTCAAGCTGGGGGTGAGCGGCCGGCTGCAGACCTACGTCTTCACGGTGGTGGCCGCGATCGTGCTGCTGGTCGGCAGCCTCTCCTGGCTCGGGGGCTGATCGGACGATGCTGAGCGCCCTGCTGCTGATTCCCTTCTTCGGCGCCCTCGGCCTGCTCTGCTGGCCGGGGGAACTGGCCACCGAGCGCATCCGCCGCGCCGCCCTGGCCCTGCTGGGCCTGCAGCTGCTCTGGAGCCTGCGGGTGCTGCTGGCCTTCGACCCCGGCCAGGCGGGCCTGCAGCTGCAGGAGTCCTTCGCCTGGGTCGACAGCATCGGCCTCGACTACCGCCTGGGCGTCGATGGCCTGGCCATGCCCCTGGTGCTCGTCAACGCCGCCCTCACCCTGGTGTCGGGGATCTGCACCCGCGACCTCAGCCAGCGCCCCCGGCTCTACTTCGCCCTGTTGCTGACGATCAGCGGGGCCGTCAACGGGGCGTTCCTTTCCGAGAACCTGCTGCTGTTCTTCCTCTTCTATGAGCTGGAGCTGATTCCCCTCTGGCTGCTGATCTCCATCTGGGGCGGCGCCAACCGGGGCTACGCCGCCACCAAGTTCCTGATCTTCACGGCCGTCTCCGGGGTGCTGATCCTGGGGGCCTTCCTCGGCCTCTCCCTGTTCACCGGCCAGGCTGATTTCGGCATCCACCCCGTCACCACCGCCCAGCTGGGCATGGGCACCCAGCTGGCGCTGCTGGGGGCGCTGCTGATCGGCTTCGCCATCAAGATTCCCCTGGTGCCGTTCCACACCTGGCTGCCCGACGCCCACACCGAGGCCTCCACGCCGGTGTCGGTGCTGCTGGCGGGCGTGCTGCTGAAACTGGGCACCTACGGCCTGCTGCGCTTCTGCCTGGGGATGTTCCCTGAGGCCTGGGCCCTGCTCGCCCCCTGGCTGGCGGGCTGGGCGGCGGTATCGGTGCTGTACGGCTCCCTGGCGGCCATCGCCCAGCGGGACATGAAGCGGATGGTGGCCTACAGCTCGGTGGGCCACATGGGCTACATCCTGCTGGCGGCGGCGGCGGCCACCCCGGTCAGCATGCTGGGGGCCGTCTTCCAGATGGTCAGCCACGGGCTGATCTCCGCCCTGCTGTTCCTGCTGGTGGGCATCGTCTACCGCAAGACCCGCACCCGGGACCTGGAGGTGCTGCGCGGCCTGCTCAACCCCGAGCGGGGCCTGCCCTTCACCGGCACCCTGATGATCCTGGGGGTGATGGCCAGCGCCGGCATGCCCGGCATGGCGGGCTTCATCTCCGAATTCCTGGTGTTCCGCGGCAGCCTGGCCGCCTTCCCGGTGGCCACCCTGCTCTGCATGGTGGGCTCCGGTCTGACGGCGGTGTACTTCCTGCTGCTCGTCAACCGGGCCTTCTTCGGCCGCCTGGCGGTGACCCCCCCGAGCGGCGATCCGGTGGCGGACTCCCGCCTGGAGGTGCGACTGCCGGCGGTGGCCCTGCGGGAGACCCTGCCCGCCCTGGCCCTGGCCAGCGGCGTGGTGGCCCTGGGGGTGCTGCCCTTCGGCCTGGGCCGGCTCAGCGAACAGGCCACCACCGCCATGGCCCAGCTGCCGGCGCTGGTGGCGGCCCTCCAGGGCGGAGGTCTGGTGTCATGAGACCGATCCCCCGCTCCCCCAAACCGCCCCTCACCTACGCCGGGGGCCGCCCCAGCAGCGGCGATCTGGTGGAGACCCTGCTGGCCGGACAGACCCTGCTGGCGGAGTCCCCCGATCACCTGGCCCAGGTGGTGGACGTGCTGGAGAGCTACGGCGAGGTGCTGGATGCCTACAGCATCAATCTCATCTACCAGGCCGAGAAGCAGTTCCTGAACCCCTTCCCGGTGTTCCGCTTCCTCGACGGCGACCTCAGCCCGGCGAAGATCTGGCGCCACCTGCTGCACGACCGGATCAACTTCGAATACGCCGAGTACTGCCAGAAGGCGATGCTCTGGCACGGCACCGGCGGCCTCGACGCCTATCTCGACAGCGAAGCGTTCGCGGCCAACTGCGCCGCCATCGTCGCCCGCAAAACCCGCCGCGATCCCCTGCTGGCGGCGCTCAACCCGCTGTTCCCCCAGTTCCTCACGGAACTGATCCGCTCGGCCGCCACCACCCATGCCCTGGGCCAGTTCTGGCGGGTGATGAGCGATCTGTTCCTGGATCTGGCCCGGGCCGAGCGGGACGGGCGCGTCGACTCGATCGCCGCGGTGGTGACGTTCATCAAGGAGGGCCTGGTGGCGGCGGCCGGGGCGCCGATCACCTATGCGGTGGAGATCGGCGGCACCTCCTTCTGGGTGCTTCCCCCCGAGGCCGGTCTCACCTTCCTGGGGGATGTGGCCGTGCCCTACGTGGAGGCGGTGTTCCTGCGCGGCACCCCGTTCCTGGGCACGGTGTCCTTCAACGCCCAGGCCCAGCAGATCTCCCCCGACCAGGCCAAATTCATGTACGGCGCCCTCTACGCCGACCCGCTGCCCACCATGGGCTCGGGCATCCCCCCCAGCCTGCTGATGCAGGACATGTACCGCCACCTCCCCGAACGGCTGCGCAACCGCTACCTGAGCGGCATCCGCGGCGACGGGGACATGCGGGTGAAGATCTGCATGAGTTTCCAGAAGGCGATGTTCTGCGTCACCAACGCGGCCATCGCCGGCACCTTCCCCCACCCGCTCACGACCCAGGCGCCGGTGGAACAGGCCGCCAACCGCGCCCACGCCGCCGCCTGGGCCGCCCGCCTCTGCGTGGCCCGCACCGACTGCCTCGACGATCCGGGCTGATCTAGGGTCGGACCCATGGATCAGCCCTGGACCCGTCGGCCACGACCCGATCGGCTCGAGCGCCGCATCGAGTTCGACGACTACGAAAGCACCCGCGTCTTCCTGGAGCGCCTGAACGGGCTCTCGGAGCAGGAGGGCCGCTTCCCCGACATCAGCTTCGGGCGCACCTACGTGAACCTCACCGTCCGCGCCGAAGCCGACGAGGACCCCATCGGCGAGCCGGAGGAAACCTTCGCGAAGGCCATCGATGGTCTCCTCTGAGGGCGCCGCGTCCGACGGGGAGGACGGCTCCTCGCCTCTGGAGTCGACGCTGGTGGATCTGCGGGCGGCCTATGACGCCGCCGGCATCAAGGAGGTGCTCGACCAGCTCGACCGGGAACTGATCGGTCTGCGGCCGGTGAAGGCCAGGATCCGGGAGATCGCCGCCCTGCTGGTGATCAACCGGGCCCGCACCCAGGTGGGCCTCGACACGGCGCCCCCCAGCCTGCACATGTCGTTCACCGGCCGGCCCGGCACCGGCAAGACGACGGTGGCGGCGCGGATGTCGAAGATCCTGCACGGGCTCGGCTATGTGCGCAAGGGCCATGTGGTGACGGCCACCCGCGACGATCTGGTGGGCCAGTACATCGGCCACACCGCCCCCAAGACCCGGGAGATGCTCAAGAAGGCGATGGGCGGCGTGCTGTTCATCGACGAGGCCTACTACCTCTACCGGCCGGAGAACGAGCGGGACTACGGCGCCGAGGCGATCGAGATCCTGCTGCAGGTGATGGAGAACAACCGCAACGACCTGGTGGTGATCTTCGCCGGCTACAAGGAGCGGATGGACGTCTTCTACCAGAGCAATCCGGGCCTCTCCTCGCGGGTGGCCAACCACATCGACTTCCCCGACTACACCGCCAGCGAGCTCCTGGCGATCGCCCAGCTGATCCTGGCGGCGGAGAACTACCGCTTCAGCCCCGAGGCCGCCGCCGCCTTCGCCGAGTACATCCAGCGCCGCATGCAGCTGCCCTTCTTCGCCAATGCCCGCTCGATCCGCAACGCCATCGACCGCTCCCGCATGCGCCAGGCCAACCGCCTGTTCAGCGGCATGGGCCGGGCCCTGACCAAGACCGACCTGATGACGATCGAGGCCGAGGACATCACCGCCAGCCGGGTGTTCCACGGGGAAGTGGAAGGGCTGGATCCGGCCCGGCCCCTCACCGGCGCGGGCTGAGCCTCAGCGGCGCTGGCGGCAGGCGATCTGCAGCAGGTCCCGCACCTGCTGCACGCGCCTGGCCAGGGCGGGATCGCTGCTGAGCTTCTTCTCCACCTGCTCCACCGCGTACATCACGGTGGAGTGATCCTTGCCGCCGAAGGCTTCGCCGATGCGCGGCAGCGAGAGGTTCGTGTTCTGGCGCATCAGGTACATGCCCACCTGGCGCGACTGGCTCACGGCCCGCTTGCGGCTGGGGCTGAGCATCTCCTCGATGCGGACCTCGAACACCTCGGCCACCTTCTCCAGCACCTGCTGGGGGGTGACCGCCACCTCGTTGCCGACCGGATCGAGCATCGGCGCCAGCGATTCCACGGTCATCGGCAGGCCCGTGATCGAGGCGAAGGCCACCGCCCGGGTGAGGGCCCCTTCGAGTTCGCGGATGTTGGAGGTGAAGCGGCCAGCGATGTACTGGATCAGCTCCCGGGGCAGGGCCACCTGCTCGGCCTCCGCCTTCTTGTGCAGGATCGCCATCCGGGTCTCCAGATCGGGGATCTGGATGTCGGCGATCAGCCCCATCGAGAAGCGGGAGATCAGCCGCTCCTGGAGCCGGGGGATCTGGCTGGGGGGCCGGTCGCTGGCGATCACGATCTGGCGGCCCGCCTCGTGCAGGGCGTTGAAGGTGTGGAAGAACTCCTCCTGGGTGTATTCCTTCCCTTCGATGAACTGGATGTCGTCCACCAGGATCAGGTCGGCGGCCCGGTAGCGGTCCCGGAAGGCCTGCATGCCGTCCTTGCGGATGGCCTGGATCAGGTCATTGGTGAAGGTCTCGGTGCTCACGTAGAACACCCGCGCCTCCGGATCGATCTCCAGCCGGTAGTGGCCGATGGCCTGCATCAGGTGGGTCTTGCCCAGCCCCACCCCGCCGCAGATGAACAGGGGGTTGAACTCCCGGCCCGGGGCCTCGGCCACCGCCAGGGAGGCGGCATGGGCCATGCGGCTGTTGGCCCCCACCACGAAGCGGTTGAACACGTAGCGGGTGTTCAGGCCCGCCCCGGGGCGCAGGGGGCCGGGCAGGGGCCGGGCGGCGCCGGCGGTACCGGCGGACGGAGAGGCCTGGGGCCGCTCGGGGGCCGCGGCCGGCGGCGGCGGCGTGGGCGCGCCGGCGCCGTTCTCGCCCACCAGCTCCGGGGGGGCGCCCAGGGGTTCGGCATCGGGGGCCACCTCCACCTCCACCCGCACCTGCCGACCGGCGTGCTCGCTGGCCACCGCGGCGATCATCACCAGATAGTTCTTGCGCAGCCAGCCGCAGGCGAAGCTGTTGGGGGCCTCCAGGCGCAGCAGCCCGTCGGAGTAGTCGCGGCAACGGGCCTGACGGATCCAGGTCTCGTAGGTGGGCTTGCTGAGCCTGCCCTGAAGATCCTGGCTCACCCGGTGCCACAGCTGATCACCCTGCTGCACCAGGAGCCCACGACGCGATTGCCGAATATAGACATCCCCGGCCCGGAGGTTCGTCTTTAATGAATCCTTCAGCGCCGACCGCCCACCTCCGATGGTCCAGCCCCGTTTCCTGTCACGCCTCACCCTGCTGGCGGCCACGGCAGGCCTGCTGACCTCCTGCACCGGCACCCGTCTGGCCCTGCCGGGGGTGCGCCAGCCCGAGCAGCCCCCGATCAGTGATGCCTCTCCGGCGCCGACGCTGCAGCCCAGCAGCTCGGTGATCGTCGATGCCGTCGAGAAGGCCGGTCCGGCGGTCGTGCGCATCGACACTGTCAAGCGCACCGTGAACCCCCTCGGGGGGATCTTCGGCCGCGGTCCGGCGATCCAGCAGCAGCAGGGCCAGGGATCGGGCTTCATCACCCGCTCCGACGGGGTGCTGCTCACCAACGCCCACGTGGTCGAGGGCGCCAGCGAGGTGAGCGTCACCCTCCCCGACGGCCGCAGCTTCACCGGCAAGGTGCTGGGGGCCGACCCCCTCACCGACGTGGCGGTCGTGAAGGTGGTGGCCTCCAAGCTGCCGGTCGCCACCCTGGGCGACTCCAACAAGGTGCGGCCGGGGGAATGGGCGATCGCCATCGGCAACCCCCTGGGCCTCGACAACACGGTCACGGCCGGGATCATCAGCGCCATCCAGCGCACCAACGCCGTCGGTGAGGGCCAGCGCGTGCCCTACATCCAGACCGATGCGGCCGTGAACCCCGGCAACAGCGGCGGTCCCCTGATCAACGACCGGGGCCAGGTGATCGGCATCAACACCGCCATCCGCCAGGCGCCGGGGGCCGGCCTGAGCTTCGCGATCCCGATCAACACGGCCCGCCAGATCGCCGCCCAGATCCTCGAGCGCGGCTACGCCAGCCACCCCTACATCGGCGTGCGCCTGCAGGCCCTGACGCCCCAGCTGGCCAAGGAGATCAACGCCACCACCAACGAGTGCCGCCTGCCGGAGGTGAACGGCGTGGTGGTGGTCGAGGTGATGGACAACAGCCCGGCGGCCCGGGGCGGCCTCAAGCCCTGCGACCTGATCGAGAAGGTGGGCGACAAGGCGGTGAAGAACGCCTCGGAGGTGCAGCTGGCCGTCGACCGGGGCAGGGTGGGCGAGCCGCTGACGATCACCGTGCAGCGCAACGGCTCCCGGCAGAACCTCACCGTTCGTCCCGCCGAACTGCCGCGCGAGGGTTGAGACCGCCGAACGGCCGGGGGACCGGGCCGCCCCAGCTGGTGATGCTGGCCCGCTGGCCGGCGCCGGGTCGCTGCAAGAGCCGTCTCGTCCCCGGCGTGGGGACGGGGCGGGCGGCCGCGATCCAGGCCCGCCTCACCCAGCACGGGCTGGCCGCCGCGGCCGAAGCCCGCCGGGGAATGGCCGCGGCCGACTGCGATGGACGCCCCGGGGCCGGGCTGCGGCTGGTGCTGGCGACCAGTGGTCTGGGCCCCGGGGCCGCGGGCCGCTGGGGGCGCCGGCTCGGTGTCGACCGGGTGGTGGACCAGGGACCGGGCAGCCTCGGCCTGCGGATGCAGCGCCAGATGCGGCGCGGCTGGCGGGAGGGGGCCGCCGCGGTGGTGCTGATCGGCAGCGACCTGCCGGAGCTGGCGGCCGACGACCTGCTGGCCGCATTCCAGGCGCTCGAGCACAGCGACCTGGTGCTGGGTCCCGCCGGCGACGGGGGCTACTGGCTGATCGGCCGGCGCCGGGCGACGCCCCAGGTGTTCAGCGGCATCGACTGGGGCAGCGACCGGGTGCTGGAGGAGACCCTGCAGCTGGCCCATCGCTCGGGCCTGAGCACGGCCCTGCTGGCGGAGCGCCACGATCTCGACCGTCCCGCCGACCTGGACCGCTGGCGATGAGCCCGCCCCTGAGCGTGGTGATCGCCACCCGTGACGAGGCCCAGGGCCTGCCGGCGCTGCTGGCCGATCTGGCCACGGCGCCCGCCCTGGTCCGGGAGGTGCTGGTGGTGGATGGGGGCAGCACCGATGCCACCCCGCGGCTGGCCGCCCTGGCTGGCGCGCTGGTGCTCCACCAGGGTGGTGGCCGCGGCGGCCAGCTGGCCGCCGGGGTGGCCCGCAGCACGGCCCCGTGGCTGCTGCTGCTGCACGCGGACGTGCGCCTGCCGCCGGGATGGGCCGAGGCTCTGGCCGCCGCGATCGGCGGCGGTGCGTCCACCGCCTGGGCCTTCCGGCTGCGCATCGCCGGCGACGATCCGGCCCTGCGCCTGGTGGAGCTGGCGGTGGAGCTGCGCAGCCGCTGGCGCCAGCTGCCCTACGGCGACCAGGGGTTGCTGCTGGCCCGGCGCCTGCACGATGCCGCCGGCGGGATCGCCCCGCTGCCCCTGATGGAGGACGTGGAGTTCGTGCAGCGGCTGCGGCCCCTGGCCAGGATCGCCCTCCTGGCGCCCGCCCTGCGGGTCAACGGCCGGCGCTGGCGACGGCTGGGGGTGTGGCAGACGATGCTGGCCAATGCCCGCCTGCGCCGCGACTGGCGCCGCGGCACCCCGGTGGAGCAGCTGGCCGCCCGCTACTACGGGCCCGCCCCTCAGGGGGCGTACCAGAAGGCGCAGCGACGCTGCAGCGGCTCCAGCTCCCAGCCCTGAGCGGCATAGAAGCCCACCACGTCGGGGTCGGCGAACAGGCTCACCCGGTCGATGCCCATGGCCCGCAGCTGTTCGAGCACGTAGTCCATCAGCTCCTTGCCCAGCCCGGCTCCCTGGTAGCGGGGATGGACCGCCACATCCCAGACCGTGGCCTCCACCACCCCGTCGCCGGTGCAGCGGGCGAAGCCCACCAGCCGCGGCAGGCGGGCGTCATGGCGCCAGAGCCCCACCTGGAGCAGGCTGTGCTGGAGGGCCTTGCGCACGCGCCGCAGCGGGCGGCGGCTCCAGCCCACGGCATCGCAGAGCGCTTCCAGCTCGATCAGGTCGATCGGCCGGGCCTGGCTGAGCACCAGCTCCAGGCTGGGGTTGGGGCAGGCGCAGAGGCGATGGCCGGGCCCGTAGAGGTCGGTCATCAGCGGAAGGGTCCCGGGCACGGCGAGAGGGCTACGCGTTCTGAAGATCCTGACGGATGCCGGCCGGACTGCGGCAGGGTGGGGGATCGACGCGGCCCTCGTCCTGAGCGTCCCCTCCACCGGCTCCGATCGGACCCAGGCCGCTCCGGTGACGCCTGGGTCCCCCCTGCTGGTGGGCGTGCATGGCTGGTTGCTGGCGGGACGTCTCTGGCACCCGCTCCAGCGGGAACTGGCGCCCCGCTGGACGCTGTGGTGCCCCGATCTGCCCGGATTCGGCGGCAGCGACCGGCCCCGGGGGCTGCAGGCCAGCCTGGCCAGCTACGGGCGCTGGCTGGCGGAGGCCGTCCAGCGGGAAGCCGCCGGGCGACCGGTGGTGCTCCTGGGTCACTCGCTGGGGGGCAGCGTGGCGCTGCATGCGGCGCCCCTGCTGGGGGGACAGCTGCGGGGCCTGGTGCAGATCGCGGCCGGGGGCGGTGTGTTCCAGCCCCGCCCCTTCGCCCGGGTGCGCCGCGGCGGGGCCGCCTTCCTGCGCTGGCGGCCGTCCTGGCTGGCCCGTCTGCCGGGCACGGAGGCGATCCGCAGCCCGCTGCTGGCGGACGTCCGCGCCGCCCGGGGGCTGCTGGCCTGCAGCACCAACCGGGGCGCCGTGCGTCAGCTGCCCAGGCTGGCCGCCGCCCTCACGGTGCCCAGCCTCTGGCTCGCCGGCAGCCGCGACCAGGTGATGGAGCCCCGCTACGTGCGCCACCTGGCCGGCTACAGCCCCGACCACCAGCTGGCGATCCTTCCCGGGCTGGGCCACCTGCCGATGCTCGAGAACCCCCGCGCGCTGGCGGCCCTGATCGACGCCTGGCTGGCGGACGACCTGGGCCTGTCGTCCGAGCCGCCCGGGCCTCAGAGCGTGGCCAGTCCCTTCTCCTGCAGCTCCGCCAGCTGGGCGTAGAGCCCGCCGACGGCCCGCAGTTCGCGGTGGTTGCCCTCCTCGATCAGGCGGCCGCGGCGCAGCACCAGGATCCGGTCGGCGGCCTCGACGGTGGCCAGGCGGTGGGCGATGACGATGGCGGTGCGGCCGCTGAGCAGGGTGTCGAGGTCCCGCTGCAGGGTGGCCTCGGTGGAGGGATCCATGAAGGCCGTGGCCTCGTCCATCACCAGCACCGACGGGTCGCGGATCGCCACCCGCGCCACCGCCAGCAACTGGCGCTCACCGGAGGAGAGGTTGCCGCCCCGCTCACGCAGCTCGGAGGCCAGGCCATCGCCCAGCCGGGCCAGCAGGGGGCCGAGGCCGAGGTCGCTGCAGAGGCGCTCCAGATCCTCATCGCTGATGGCCGCATCGAGGCGCAGGTTCTCCGCCACGTTGCCGCTGAACAGGAACGTGTCCTGCAGCACCACCCCCAGGCGGCGGCGCAGGGTGGCGATCGGCAGCTCGCGGATGTCGACGCCATCGAGGCGGATGGTTCCCTGCTGGGGTTCGTAGAGCCGGCAGAGGAGGCGGATCACGGTGGTCTTGCCGGATCCGGTGGGCCCCACGATCGCCACGTGCTCACCGGGGGCAATGCGGAAGGAGAGATCGGTGAGGATCGGGTCGTCGGGGCGGTAGGCGAAGGAGACGTTCTCGAACTCCACCTCGCCGGGGCTGAACCGTTCCGCCCCCGACACCATGGCGGCGGCGCTGCGCTGGCTGGTGGGCAGATCGGCGATCTCGATCGGCTGCTCCAGCAGCTCGCCGATGCGCTCCACCGCCGTGAGGCCCCCCTGGATCTGGGTGAAGCGCTCCGCCAGCTGGCGCAGGGGGTCGAACACCCGCTGGGAGAAGAGGATGAAGGTGGTCAGGGTGCCCAGGCCCATCGCCCCACCGGTGACCATGGCGCCGCCGAGGGCCAGCACCATCGCGACGGCCGCCAGGGCCACCCACTCGATGAAGGCGGAGATGGCGCTGTCGTAAAAGATCGTGCCCGTCACCGCCCGGCGGTAGGCGTCGGTGGTGTGGGAGAAGCGCTGGCCGTTGACGGCCTCGCGGCGGAACATCTGCACCACCTCCAGACCCTGGAGGTTTTCCTGGAGGTCGGCGTTGAGCTGGCCCAGCTCCTCGCGCACCCGGTAGTTGGCCTTGCGGTAGCGGCCCTGGAGCCAGAGCACACCGAGGGTGACGGGCACCTGGCTGACGAGCAGCAGCAGCCCCAGGCGCCACTCAATGGAGAGCATGGTGAGCCCGATCACCAGCAGGGTGACCAGATCGGAGAGCACCCCCACCGCACCGCTGCCGAACACCTCGGCCAGGGCATCGACGTCGCTGGTGAGGCGGGTGAGCAGCTTGCCCACCGGCGTGCGGTCGTGGAAGCGCAGCGACAGGGCCATCGCATGGCGGAACAGGTCGTCGCGGATGCGCGCCGTGAGGCGCTGGCCCACCACCTGCACGTTGTAGGTCTGGGTGCCCTGGAGGGAGAGGCGCAGCAGCACCGCCGCCAGCAGCATCGCCACCAGCACCCGCAGGGCCGTCGGTACCGACAGGGGGGTCAGCCAGGGCAGCACCTCCTCGCCCCGGAGCTTGGAGATCACCTGGCCCACCAGCAGCGGCTGCACGGAGGCCGCCAGGGCCAGGGGAATCAGCAGCAGCCGCTTGCGATCGCGGCCCAGGTAGGGCAGCAGGCGCCGCAGTCGCTGGCCATCGAGGCTGCTCATCGGGCCGGCACCTGGGCGGCAGCGACGCGCTCCACCAGGCCCTGGAGGGTGCCGTCATCGAGCCGCAGGGCCAGGGGATGACCGATCAGCCGGGCCGTGCTGCTGAACAGGTCCTCGATCGCCACCAGGCCGTTGTCCCGCAGGGTGCGGCCGGTGGCCACCAGATCGACGATCGCCTCGGACATCCCCGTGATCGGCCCGAGCTCCACCGAGCCGGTGAGATGGATCAGCTCCACCGGCAGATCCAGCTGCTCGAAGAAGGCTTCGGCGCAGCGGGTGAACTTGCTCGCCACCCGGCAGTGGGCCGGCAGGTCGGCGGCGCGGCGGTAGCCGCTGCTCGCCTTCACCGCCACCGCCATACGGCAGCCGCCGAAGCCCAGATCCACCAGCTGGGCCACCGGCAGCTGGTGCTCCCGCAGCACGTCGTACCCCACCACCCCGAGCTGGGCCTGGCCGTAGGCCACATAGACGGGCACATCGGCGTTGCGCACCAGCAGGGCCCGGGCGGTGCCACAGCGGCTGGGCACCATCAGCAGACGGTTGTCCTCCTCCAGCAGGGCGGAGAAATCGAGGCCGGCCGACTGGAAGCGGCGCACCGAGTCCTTCAGCAGGGCGCCCTTGGCCAGGGCGACGGTGATCGGGGACCGCTGGTTCGCGGTGATCATGGAAGCCAGCAGCAACCTGGACTGTAACGATGCCGGATCATGCCGAAGCCGCCGTCGCAGCCGGAGCCCCGGCGCCACTACCGGAGCCCCTGCAGGTGGCGCTGCTGCCGGTGCTGCGGGACAACTACCTGTTCGTGCTCCACGACGGTCGGCGGGCGGTGCTGGTGGACCCGGCGGTGGCGGAGCCGGCGATCGCCTGGCTGAAGCAGCGGCACCTGGAGCTGGTGGCCGTGCTGCACACCCACCACCACAGCGATCACATCGGTGGCACCCCCGCCCTGCTGCGGGAATGGCCCCGGGCCGAGGTGGTGGCGGCCCGCGACGACCGGGAGCGGATCCCCTTCCAGACCCGGGGGGTGGCGGACGGCGATCACTTCACCCTGCTGGGTCAGCCGGTGGAGGTGCTGGCGGTGCCGGGCCACACCCGCGCCCACATCGCCTTCCACCTGCCCCTGCAGGGGGAGCTGTTCTGCGGGGACACCCTGTTCGCCGCTGGCTGCGGCCGGCTGTTCGAAGGAACCCCCGAGCAGATGCACCGTTCCCTGCAGCGGCTGGCCGCCCTGCCGGAGACCACCCGGGTGTGGTGCGCCCATGAGTACACCGAGGCCAACCTGCGCTGGGCGGCGGCGCAGCGGCCCGGGGACGGGGCCATCGCCGAACGGCTGGCCGCGGTGTTGCTCACCCGTGCCCAGGCCGGACCCACCATCCCCAGCAGCATCGGCGAGGAGCGCCGCACCAACCTGTTCCTGCGGGCGGCGGATCCCCGGGAACTGGCCGATCTGCGCCGCAGCAAAAATGACTGGGCTGGATGAGCGGCGAAACCGAATGTGTTGTGCGACACAACGCCCTGTTTGCATTGTCAGGTGATGGCCCTCGACAGGTAATCTCATCAGGTTGAATTTCCAGCGGACAGGATGGAAACGGCTTCAATCCGATCGGATGATGTCCTGGAGGCCGACGGTTCGACGAAGCTGCGTAGGGTTGTTCTTTCCGGCCGCCTCGACATGCTCGGCATGGAAGAGATTTCCCTGAAGCTCACCTCCCTGACCGCCATCAAACCTCTGCCGGTGATTCTTGATCTCCGGGAAGTCAGTTTTCTCGCTTCCATCGGGATTCGCAGCATCATCTCCAGCGCCCGGGCCCTGGATCAGAAAGGTGGCCGCATGGTGATTCTCCTTGGCGGCAACGAGCTGGTGCAGGCGACGCTGGAGTCCACAGGGATCGATGACGTGATTCCGATGGTCTTTGATGCGGATCAGGCCGAACGGGACGTGCTGGCCTGAGACCGCTGCGATGGCGCCGCCCCTGCCCGAAACCCTCAGCCTGTTGCTGCAGCCCAACCCACTGGAACTGCGGCGCTGCTCGGATTGGCTCCAGGCCACCTGCCAGCGGCTGGATGTCCCCGCAGCTTCCAGCGGCAAGCTCGACCTCTGCCTCAACGAGGTTCTGGCCAATCTCATCGACCATGGCGGCGCCAGAGCGTCCAGCTGCCCGGTGCAGCTGACCCTGGAGCGGGTCGATGGCGACGAAGGTGGCGACGACCGTGGCCTCGCCACCTTGACCATCAGCGATGCGGGAGCTCCCTTCGACCCCCTGTCCTTCAGCCGCGAGCCCTTGCCCCGCACCCTTCAGGAGGCGGAGCCCGGCGGGTTGGGACTGCTGCTGGTGAATCGATTCATGGATGAATGCAGCTATCGGCGGGAGGGGGACAGGAACGTGCTTAAGCTCAGCATCCGCTGGTTGAAAAGCCCCTGATCGGCATGAGCGTTGAGCCCTCGCTCTCCCTGGACCTGTCCAAAAAAGCCTCCCTTCCCTACAAGAAAATCCCGCTGTTTCGGAATGTCAAGAGAAAGCACCTGAAGGCGGCAGTCAGCCGTTGTGAGCTGCTGCCCCTGGCTCCGGGCCATGTGCTGCTCAGCCCAGGACAAACGAACGCCGACATCTTCATCATCGTCGCCGGAACCGTCTCGGTTCATCTGGGCGCCGATGGTTATCGGGGCAAGGGGATGGCGATTCCCGTCGGCCAGTGCATCGGCGAGTTCTCCGCCATCGACGGACGACCGGCCTCGGCGCTGGTGCGTGCCGAAGATGATGCGATCGTGCTGAGGATTCCGCAGCATGTGTTCTGGTCGCACATGGTGCAGCTCCCCGGGGTCGCGCGCAACATGATGATCTCCCTGGTGGAGCGCACCCGGCTGACCAACCAGCTGACCCTGGAGGCCCAGCGGGAAGCCCTGGAACTCTCCCATCTGCGCAAGGAACTGGACCTGGCCCGTGACCTGCAGCGGACCATGCTGCCGCCGCAGGGACGTCTGTTCGCCGAGCATCCGGGAATCGAGCTCGCCAGCCTGATGGAGCCGGCCACCACCGTGGCCGGAGATTTCTTTGATGCCTTCTTCGTCGACAGCAACCGACTGTTCCTCTGCATCGGCGACGTCTCCGGCCATGGTCTCGGAGCCGCCCTGTTCATGGCCCGCACGGTCGGCCTGCTCAGGGTGCTGGCCAACACGGAGTCCTCGCCGGATGCCGTTCTTCAACGACTCAACGACACCCTCAGCGAGGGCAACGAGGCGAGCCTCTTCGTGACGATGTTCTGTGGCTTTCTGGATCTGACCTCCGGCCAGTTCAGCTACTCAAACGGCGGCCATTGCCCGCCCCTGCTGCTGCACGCTGGGGAGAGCCATCCGATCCCGCTCCCCCGCGGGGCCCTGCTGGGTGTGTTTCCCGGCCGGACCTACCGGAGCCAGGCCCTGCAGCTGGAACAGGGCGACCTGCTGATGATCTACACCGACGGCGTCACCGAGGCGGAGAACATCGCCGGCGAACCCTTCGGCGTCCAAGGGTGCCAGCGCCTGCTTGCGGAGACGGGCCAGGCCCCGCTCGATGCCCTGATCGATGGCCTGCGCCAGAGCCTGCGGGGCTTCACCAGCAGCAACCACCTCGAGGACGACGCCACCCTGCTGCTGCTGCGGCGCCCGCCAGCCCCCTGGGTCAGCCAGGGGAGCTGAGCCCGGCGTTGTGACCCGAGGGCAGCGTCACCAGCGGCCGGCCACCGGGGAACAGCAGCGCCGACTCGCCGGCACGGAACCGCAGCCGTCCCCGGCGGCCATGGGGGTGGTCGGCCTCCAGGGGCGCCCGCCAGCGCAGCCGCTGGTCACCGAGCTGCACCTGGTAAAGCCACTCTCGGCCGAGGAACTCCCTGCCGCTGATCCAGGCGGATCCATCGTCCCCGGGCAGGAACTCCAGGGCCTGGGGGCGGACCATCACCTCAACGGCCCCGGACCCCCCGGAGCCGTCGTACCCCCCGGAGAGCGGCTCGAGCTCGCCGAGGACGGTCTGCAGCCGCCGGCCGCGCCAGGTGGCCGGCAACAGGTTGGACTGGAGCACGAACTGGCCGACGAAGGCGGTGGCGGGCTGGTCGACCAGCTCCCGCGGCGGGGCGCACTGGTGCAGCACCCCGTCGCGGAGCACGCCCACCCGGTCGCAGATCGCCAGGGCTTCCTCGGGATCGTGGGTCACCATCAGGCCGCTGGCGCCGCAGCGGGCCAGCACGGCGGGCAGCTCGCTGCGCAGCCGTAGCCGCACCTCCACATCCAGGTTGGAGAAGGGCTCATCGAGCAGCACCACCGAGGGGGACGGCGCCAAGGCGCGGGCCATGGCCAGGCGCTGGCGTTGGCCGCCGGAGAGCTCGTGGGGGTAGCGGCGCTCCAGGCCGCCCAGACCCAGCAGATCGAGCAGCCAGGCCACCCGGGCGGTGTCCTGGCCGCGGCGCAGGCCGAAGCAGGCGTTCCGCCAGGCATCGAGATGGGGGAAGAGGGCATCGTCCTGGAACACCATGCCCACACCCCGCCGCTCGGGTGGCAGCAGCCGATCCGGGCCCGCCACCGTCTGGCCGCCGATGCGGATGGTGCCGCGGCCAGGGCGCTCGAAGCCGGCGATCAGGCGCAGCAGGGTGGTCTTGCCGCAACCGGAGGGCCCCAGCAGCCCCACCAGCTCGCCGGCCCCGAGGACGAGGTCGATCCCCTGGAGGGTCCAGGTGGAGACGTCGCGGCCCGGGTAGCGGTACCAGAGGTCCTCGATGCGGACGTGGGCGCCGGGGCCTGTGACATCCCCGGGGGTGACGGCCGTGGCGGCGGCGGTGGACGGCGTGACGATGGTCGTGGCGATGGTGTTGGAGTAGGCCATAAGATCCCAGTCCCGCATTTTTACCCGTCATGAGTTCCAGCGCTGGCGGAGGTGACCAAAGGCACAGCCCCTTGTCTCATCCGGTCAACACCCCGGAGGCCCCCGCGCCGGTGGGTCCCTACAACCAGGCCGTGCTCGCCGGCGGGGTTCTCTACTGCTCCGGCCAGATCGCCCTCGACCCGGTGAGCGGGGTGCTGGTGGGGGATGGCGACGTGGAGGCCGAGACCCGCCAGGTGCTGAGCAATCTCCAGGCGGTGCTGGCGGCCGCCGGCTGCGGTCCCGATCAGGTGGTGCGCACCACGGTGTATCTGGTCGACCTCGACGACTTCGCCCGCGTGAATGCCCTCTACGCCGGTCTCTTCAGCGAGGGCGTCGCTCCGGCCCGCGCCTGCGTCCAGGTGGCGGCCCTGCCCAAGGGCGCCCGGGTGGAGATCGACGCCATCGCCCTGGTCGCCTGAGCCGGTTCTCACCGGAGGCTCACACTCTGCCGCTGGCTGGCGGGGGCGGGCTGAGGCAACCTGGAGCGATGGAAACCCCCTTCGGCACCTGGTTTCACGAGGTGGTGGTGATGACACCGGGCCGCTTTGAGGAGGCCGTTGAGGCTGTGCTGGCGGTGCAGCAGTTCAAGACCGTGGTGCTGCACCTCAGTGCCATGGCGCCGGAGGAGGCCCAGCGCACCATCGATTTCGTCTCCGGCGGCGTCTTCGCGCTGGACGGTCAGTCGGAGCGGCTGGGGGACACGGTGTTCCTGTTCGCACCGGCCCTGGTGACGATCAGCCGGGACCAGGACGAACGGACCTTAACCTGCACGGTGCGTCTTCGATGGCTGGCTGCCCCGCCCTTGTGGCACCCGTACCGGGGCAGTAACACGGGCGCTGGTCCCGTGCTGTCCATGAAGCGTTCCACCGGCCAGGCCCCGCTGGTCCTCGCCTGGGCCCTGGGCCTGGTGCTGGCCGCCCCCGCCCCCTCGGCCCAGGCCACCCAGGCCGCCCAGGCGGTGGCGGCCGGTGGTGGCCGGATGGTGCTGGTGCGCACCGACCGCCAGTTGCCCGTCACCGGCGATCCGATCTGGGAACTGCAGCTGCTGCTCCCGGGCCAGCCGGCGCGGGCCTATGAGGCCCTGGTGGGCCGGATGCGGCGCCAGGAGGGCGACCGCCATCGTCTCGGCAGCAAGGCCCCATTGCCGCGGGGACGCTATGCCGTCACCGAGATCACCCCTGTAGCGCCCACCGATGATGTGGAGCTGGGCCGTTTCCTCTGGATCGGCCTGGAGCCCGCCTTCCCCACCGCCCGCCGGGGCCTGGGGATCCACCACGACCCCAGCGCCGGCCGGGGGCGGAGCAGCGGCACCGACGGCTGCATCGGGCTGATCCACGGCAACGACCTGCTGGTGCTCGGCGATCTGCTGCGCCGCAGCGGCACCACGGAGCTGGTGGTGAAGGACTGAGCTCAGGCGCGACCGGCCAGGGCCTCCTTCAGCCGCGGCTCCAGGTCCCTGCGCTGGGCCGGGTCCCCCACCAGCATCAGGGTGCCGGTGCCGGGCCACCAGTTGAGGCGCAGGTTCGATTCGCCGTCCTCGATGACGAGCATCTCGAAGGCCCCTTCGTGGACCCAGTGACCGAAACAGCCGAGGCCCTCGACCAGCGACTGAAGTTCCTCCAGGGTTCCGTTGAAGGTCACAGGTCCGCTGTGGAGTTGTCGAAGTTTACGGGCAGTTCCTCTTCGCGAGGCAGGCGCTGCCAGCCCGGCAGCCAGGCGGCGCGGTCGCGGAGCTCGCCGGTGGGCACCAGCAGCCGGAAGCCGGGGTCCAGCACCGCCTGGAGCTCCACGGTGCGCTCCCGGCCACGGCCCCGCTGGCCCAGCACGGCGAAGTGGCGATAGCCGCCGCAGCCGGCGGCCCTGGCGGGCTGGCAGGTCCAGGCGGCGGGCAGCTTCATGGGGCGCGACGGGGGAGAGGCCCTCAGCGGGCCGGCTCTGGGGTGGACTCCTCCAGCACCGGATTGCGCAGCACGCCGATGCCTTCGATTTCCACCTCGACCGTATCGCCGCGGCGCAGCCAGCGGGGCGGATCGGCCGCCATGCCGACACCACTCGGGGTGCCGGTGAGGATCACGGTGCCGGCCGCCAGGGTGGTGCTGGCGCTCAGGAATTCAATGATCTCCGCCACGGTGAAGATCATGTCGGCGGTGCTCGCCGCCTGCACCGTTTCCCCGTTGAGGCGGGTCTCCAGAGTGAGGGTCTGGGGATCGGGGATCGCCGCAGCGGTCACCAGGCTTGGGCCCAGGGGGGCGAAAGTGTCGAAGCTCTTGCCGCGGCACCACTGGCCGCCACCGAGCTGGGGCTGCTTCTGCCAGTCGCGGGCGCTGACGTCGTTGGCGCAGGTGTAGCCCAGCACCACCCCCAGGGCCTCGGAGCGGGGCACGTTGCGGCAGGTGCGGCCGATCACCACCGCCAGCTCCCCCTCGTAGTCCACCTGGTGGCTGGCCAAGGTGGTGGGCAGGGTGATCGGCGCCTCCGGATGCTGCACCGCCCCCGGCACCTTCATGAACAGCACCGGCCAGGTGGGGATCGTGGCGCCGGTCTCGGCGGCATGGCGGCGGTAGTTGAGGCCGATGCAGAGGATGGCCCGTGGCTCCAGGGGGGCCAGGATCCTGCGCGCCGCCGCCGGCTCGCCCGTGGGCTCCAGGGCGCCGAACAGATCGCCCGCCAGGCGCTCCAGGCTGCCGTCGGCATGGCGGCAGGCGAGGTGGATAGCGCCGGCTGGATCCTCGTAGCGCACGATCTTCATGGGGGCTTCGCGGGGGGCTGAACGGAGGACCTGCCGATGGGCTGCCGGCAGGCTGGGAGGCGCCTGCGGCGAACACTCTCGCCCGGCAGCCCGTGGATGATGGGGGCACCAGCGGAACCAGGAGCACGCCGTGGTCGCCGAACCCCGTCGCCAGCGGAGCACCACCCTCCGGGGCGCCGAGCTGCTCAATGATCCGCTGCTCAACAAGGGCACCGCCTTCAGCCGGGAGGAGCGGCGGGCGCTCGGGCTGGAGGCCCTGCTGCCCTGGCAGGTGGAGACGATCGAGGCCCAGGTGGAGCGCTGCCGGCTGGCCTTCGGCGCCATGGGCAGCGACCTGGAGCGCTACGCCTATCTCCAGACCCTGAGGGAGCGGAACGTCACCCTGTTCCACCGCTTCCTCGCCGACCACATCGAGCTGGCGATGCCGATCGTGTACACCCCCACCGTGGGGCAGGCGATCCAGCACTTCAGCCACACCTACCGCAGCCCCAGCCAGGGGATCTACCTGGCGGCCACTCAGCAGGAGCGGCTCGAGGAGCTGCTGGCCCAGGCCTGCGGCGGCCCCGCCGGCCAGGCTCCGGACCTGCTCCTGGTCACCGACGCCCAGGGGATCCTCGGCATCGGCGACCAGGGGGTGGGGGGCATCCAGATCTGCCAGGGGAAGCTGGCGGTGTACACCCTCTGCGCCGGGCTCGATCCGGCCCGGGGCCTGCCGGTGATGCTCGACGTGGGCACCGACCGGCCCGAACTGCTGGCCGATCCCTGCTACCCCGGCCTGCGCCGGCCCCGGCTGCAGGGGGAGGCCTACACCGCTTTCCTCGACCGCTTCATCGCCGCGGTGCAGGCGGTCTGCCCCGGCGCCCTGGTGCACTGGGAGGACTTCGGCGCCGCCCACGCCCGCCCCGTGCTGGAGGCCTACCGGCACCGGGTGCCGAGCTTCAACGACGACATCCAGGGCACCAGCAGCGTGGCCGCCGCGGCGATCCTGGCGGGCCTGCGGGGCCTCGGGCGCGGGCTGGTCGACCAGCCGATCGTCATCTTCGGGGCGGGCAGCGCCGGCTGCGGCATCGCCGAACGGCTCTGGCGCCTGCTGCAGCGCCAGGGGCTTTCGGCCGCCGAGGCCGCCGACCGCCTCTGGCTGATCGACCGCGACGGGCTGATCCACACCGGCACCCCGGGCCTGTCCGGCGGCGCCCAACCGTTCGCGAAGGGGCCCGAGCTGCTGGCGGCACGGTTCGGGACGGCGGCGCCGGCCGAAGGCCCGGGCCCGGGCCTGCTGGCGGTGATCGAGGCGGTGCGGCCGGGGGTGCTGATCGGCACCTCCACCGCCGCCGGGGCCTTCGATCAGGCGGTGGTGGAAGCCCTCTGCGCCGACGGCGGGCGGCCAATCGTTCTGCCCCTGTCCAATCCCACCCCCCTGGCGGAGATCACCCCGGAGAACCTGCTGCGCTGGAGCCGCGGCCGGGCCCTGGTGGCCACCGGCAGCCCCTTCCCACCGGTGGTCTGCGCCGGCAGCGCGGGCGAGCCGGTCGAACGGGTGATCGGTCAGTGCAACAACTGCTTCGTGTTCCCCGGCCTGGGCTACGGCGCCGTGGCGGTGGGAGCCACCGAGGTGAGCGACGCCATGATCGATGCCAGCATCGAAGCCCTGGCCGGGGTGATTCCGGCCGCGACCGATCCCGACGCCCCCCTGATGCCCCCCCTGGCCGCCGTTCAGGCGGTGTCGCGGGCGGTGGCCGAAGCAGTGGCGATCCAGGCGGTGCGGGAGGGGCTGGCCCGCCGGGCCGCCACCCCCGAGGCCGCCCTCGCGCGCCTGGAGGCCTGCCGCTGGAGCCCCGCGTACGCCGAACTGCAGGGCTGAGCTGAGGCAGCCGGCGGGGCACGGGGATCAATAAGTCCTGTGTCACCCCCTCGCGCAGGCGCCGGCCCTCGCCTTAGCACCTTGGGCACCAACCCCCCGCGCGATGGGCTTCTTCGTCCAGCTCACCGACGCCATCGCCGCCCGTCAGTCGCTGCTGGTCACCGGCCTCGATCCCAACCCGGAGATGCTGCAGGCCTGGGCCCATCGCCGCGGCATGGGTGGCCGTTCGTTTCTCTCCCAGGCCCGCCACTGGATCAAGGCGGTGGTGGAGGCCACCGCCGACCACGTCTGCGCCTACAAGCCCAGCCTGGGCTTCTACCAGGCCCTCGGCCCGGTGGGACTGGAACTGCTGCGGGAGGTGCGGGAGCTGGTGCCGCTCGACATCCCCCTGATCATCGACACCAAGCACGGGGACCTGAACAGCTCCTCGGCGCTGGCCCACTACCTGTTCCGCGAACTGGGCGCCGACGGCGTCACCCTCTCCCCCCTGGCCGGCCAGGACATCGCCGCCCCGTTCCTGCTGTATCCCGACAAGGCGGTGGTGATCACCTGCCACAGCTCCAACGCGGCCGCCCGGGTCCTGCAGCACCACCCCAACGAGAGCGATCCCCTCTATCTGCGCATCGTGCGGGAGTGCCAGCTCTGGGCCACCCCCGACCAGCTGCTGCTGGAGGTGGGCACCAGTGACCCGGCGATCCTGGCCCGGGTGCGCCAGGAGGCCCCGGAACGGTTCCTGATCCTGCGCAGCCTCTGGGGCGAGGAGGATCGCCTCGACGCCCTGCTGGAGGCCGGGTTGAGTCCGGCCGCCGACGGCCTGCTGATGCCCCTGCCCCAGAACCTGCTGGTGGAGGACGACATCGCCGTCCGCGCCGCCGCCCTCAAGCAGCGGATCAGCGAGCGCCGGGACCGCTGGCTGGAGCGGCGGGCGCCGGACCAGGGCGAGGCCTGCAGCCTGTGGCTGCCGGAGCGTCGCCCGGACGGCGGCGCCGATGCCGGGGCCGGCGCGGACGCCGATGGCTCCGGCGATCCCCTGGCCAGCCTGATCCTCGACCTGTTCGACATCGGCTGCCTGCTGTTCGGCGACTACGTGCAGGCCTCGGGAGCCGTCTTCAACTACTACGTGGATCTGCGCCAGATCATCTCCGATCCCAACCTGTTCCACCGGGTGCTGCACGCCTACGCCGGCCAGCTCGGGGAGCTGGTCTTCGACCGCATCGCCGGCATTCCCTACGGCTCCCTGCCCACCGCCACCGGGCTGTCGCTGCAGCTGCACAAACCCCTCCTCTATCCCCGCAAGGAGGTGAAGGCCCACGGGGCCCGCCGCCTGATCGAAGGGGATTTCGAGGAGGGCGACCGGGTGGTGGTGGTGGACGACATCCTGATCACCGGCAACAGCGTGCTCGAGGGCATCGCCAAGCTGGAAAGCTCCGGCCTGGAGGTGGAGGACGTGGTGGTGTTCATCGACCACGGCGGCCGGGCCGACACCAGCGCCCGCGAGCGGCTCGCCCGGGCGGGCTACCGCTGCCACGCCGTGCTCGACATCGCCCGCATCACCGCGGTGCTGCACGCAGCCGGGCGGCTCAGCGATGACCAGGCCGCCACCCTCGGCCATGCCCCAACGACCCTGGCGCCGGACGTCGAGGGGATACTGGCCAGCTCGTAGAGTGGAGCAGCACCCCTGCAAAACCCGGGTGCCCCCTTCCGCCATGCCCCAGGTCCAGGGTCAGCCCCCCACGATCGGAGAGCTGGAGGCGAAATATTCCCTTTACTGCAAGGCGATGCGGCTCCTGCTGAAGGAGGGCCGCACCATGGAGGCGATTCAGAAGACGGTCTGCTGGAGCCGCCTGGAGCAGCTCCATATCTGCCTTCCCAGCCGCTACAAATCCCCGGATTACCTCTATGCCGTGCTGAAACGCGACCTGCGCTGATCGCGGG
Source organism: Synechococcus sp. BO 8801 (assembly GCF_002252675.1). GTDB lineage: Bacteria > Cyanobacteriota > Cyanobacteriia > PCC-6307 > Cyanobiaceae > Cyanobium. The sequence goes on from NZ_NQKY01000004.1 coordinate 25,313, forward strand.
CCGGCTGCCGCCCCTGCCAGGATCGGGCGGCGATCAGGGTCGGTGCCCACCCAGGCGTTTCCGTGAAGTCGATCTCCGACCCCTTCCTGCGCCGGCCGGTGCTGACGCTGGTGCTGAGCCTGCTGGTGCTTCTCGGCGGCCTGATCAGCCTGCCCGGACTCAAGGTCGAGAACCTGCCGCCGATCGCCCCGGGCCGGGTATCGGTCAGCGCCAGCTACCCGGGCGCCAGTCCGGAGGTGGTGGAGCAGGGCGTCACGACCCTGCTGGAGAAACAGTTCAACGGCCTGGAGAGGCTCGATTCGATCCGATCCACCAGCTCGGCCAACGGCAGCAGCATCTCCCTCGGCTTCGAGGGCGGCAATCCCGAGATCAACCAGATCAACACCCAGAACGAGGCGGCGGTGGTGAGCCGCCAGCTGCCGGCCCAGGTGGCGCGCTTCGGGGTGCAGGTGCGACGCACCTCCGATGACCTGCTGATGACACTGAGTTTCAGTGCCAGTCGCGACCGTTACGACGCCACCTTCCTGAGCGGCTGGGTGGACCAGGTGATCCGCGACCGGCTGCAGCGGGTGCCCGGCGTGGGCGAAGTGCGGCTGTTCGGGGGAAGCTCGCTCGCCTTCCGCCTCTGGCTCGATCCGTTGCGCCTGGAGGAACGCAATCTCACCATCAGCGAGGTGCGCGATGCCCTCGAGGAGCAGAACGTGCTGGCCGCCCTTGGCCAGGCCGGGGTGGCTCCCTCCCCCGATGACCAGCTGGTCACCCTGCCGCTGCGCATGGAGGGACGGCTGCGCACCGCCCAGGAGTTCGAATCTCTGGTGGTCGACCGCAGTGCCAACGGGGGCGTCACCCTGCTGAAGGATGTGGGCCGGGTGAGCCTGGGCAGCGAGAACTACGAATCGATCGCCACCGACCTGAGCGGCAAGACAGCGGTGGCTGTGGGGATCTTCCAGCGGGACGGCAGCAATGCCCTGGAGGTGAGCCAGGGAATCGACCAGGCCCTGGAGGAGCTGGGGCCCCGCTTTCCGCCGGGGGTGGATCTCCAGGTGATCGTGGATGAGGCCGCCTCGATCCGGACCAGCATCGACCGCACCACGGCGAGCCTGCGTGAGGCGGTGCTGCTGGTGTTCCTGGTGCTGCTGCTGGGGCTGGGGAACAGCCGCCTGGCCCTGATCAGCGCCTCGGCGGTGCCGGTGGCCCTGATCGGTTCACTGGCCGTGCTCCGGCTCAGCGGGGATTCGATCAACACCCTCACCCTGTTCGGCATGGTGCTGGCCAGCGGCCTGGTGGTGGATGACGCCATCGTGGTCAGCGAGGACATCGGCCGGCGGCTGGAGAATGGCCGCCCCCCCCTGGACGCCGCCCGCGAAGCCATGGCGGAACTGGGCGGTGCCGTGATCGCCACCTCCCTGGTGCTGATCGTGGTGTTCCTGCCGGTGCTGACCCTGGGGGGCAGCCTGGGCCGTCTCTACGCCCCGATCGCCCTCACGATCGGTGGCACGATCGTCTTCTCCACCTTCAACGCCCTCACCTTCACCCCGGTGGCCGCCAGCCGGCTGCTCCACGCCGATCGCCGGGAGCCCGCCTGGCTGCTGCGCTGGATCGATCCGCCCCGGCGGGCCCTCGAGCGTCTGGAGGGCCCCTACGACCGGCTGCTCAGCCGTGTGCTGGGCTGGCGGCGTCGCGTGGTGGTCGGCCTGCTGATCGGTCTGCTGCTGACGGGCCTGGCGTTCGAGCAGCGGCCCAAGGCCTTCATCCCCCAGGAGGACAGCGGCCAGCTGCGGGGGGTGCTGCTGCTCCAGGACGGCATCGCCCTGCCCCGCACCCAGCAGGTGATGGAGCAGGTGCGGGAGGTGATGGACCAGGAGCCCCTGATCCGCTTCGCCAACTTCTACGCCGGTCGCTCCTTCGGCGACAGCTCCCCCAACAAGGGGATCTTCTTCCTGAGGCTCAAGCCGATCGAGGAGCGCCCCGGGGCCGACCAGAGCGCGGCCGCCGTGGCCGAACGGCTGAACAGACGCCTGCGCCAGACGATCACCGACGCCACGGTGATCGTGAGCGAATCCCCCACGGTGCGGGGCTTCAGCAGCGAAAGCGGACTGGAGTTCGACCTGCTCGACACCAGTGGCGGTCGCCTCAGCCTCGGGGAGTTCCAGCAGGAGGCCGAGGCCTTCATCGCCGCGGCCCGGCAGACGGGCGCCTTTGACCAGGTGGGCACCCGCTTCAGTGCCGACGCTCCCCTGCTGCGGCTGATCCCCGACCGGCTGCGCATGGCCTCGCTCCAGGTGGATCTCGATGAACTGGTGAGCGTGCTCGGGGCCAGCTTCGGCAGCGACTACGTCAACGACAGCTTCGAAGGCGACCAGGTGCGCAAGGTGATCGTCCAGCTCGAGGGCGAGGCCCGCCGGGATGCCGATGACGTGCTGGCCCTGCAGGTGCGCAACCGCACCGGCCAGCTGATCCCCCTGGCCCAGATCGTGCAGGTGGAAGCCGGCACCGGCCCCACCACCATCAACCACACCCGCCTGGTGCGCTCGATCAGCATCCGGGCCCAGCCGGCCCCGGGGGTGAGCAGCGGCCAGGCCATCGCCCTGCTGGAGCAGCTGCAGCGGGACCGGGCCAGCACAGCCACCGACCTGGAGTGGGCGGGGCTGGCGAGGGAAGAGGCCCGGGCAGGGGGCGGCAATCTGCAGGTGTTCGCCCTGGCGGTGCTGGTGATGCTGCTGGTGCTGGCCGGCCTGTACGAGAACTTCGCCGATCCCTTCATCATCCTGGTCACCGTGCCCATGGGGGTGCTCGGTGGGGTGCTGGGGCTGGCCCTGCGGGGCCTGCCCCTGGACGTCTACGGCCAGATGGGCCTGCTGGTGCTGGTGGCCCTGGCGGCGAAGAACGCGATCCTGATTGTCGAATTCGCCAACCAGCGCCTGGCGGAGGGGATGCCCCTCGATGAGGCCGTCCACGGCGCCGCCGTCGCCCGTCTGCGGCCGATCCTGCTCACCGCCTTCTCCTCCCTGGCGGGCTTCCTGCCCCTGCTGTTCGCCACAGGAGCGGGTGCGGCCAGTCGCACCAGCATCGGCACGGTGGTGTTCTTCGGGCTGCTGGTGGCCACTGTGCTGACCCTGTTCCTGGTTCCCACCCTTTACCGGATCGTCAAGGGCTGGGAGCTCAGCCTGGGCGCTGGCCACGGCCGGCGGGGCGAACAGGCCTAGGGATCCGGCCGCCAGGCCCCATCCACGAACCGCTCCGGCTTCAGCCCCTGCTGCCGCAGCAGGGCGATCAGCCCCCGGTCGCCCATGAGGTGCATCAACCCCACCACCACCAGGGTGTCGTCAGGGCGCCGCAGGAACCCCCGCACCGGAGCCACCCAGGCCCCATTGCGCCGTACCACCAGCCGCTCGTGGAGATCCGGCCGCTGGCGGTAATCCCCGAGCAGGAGGGCCTCGAGACGGGGCAGGTCGCCGGCCCGCCAGGCGTCCTCGAGGGCGTCGAGCCGGGGCCCGACCCCATCCAGTTCCTTCAGGGTGACCTCCAGCAGCTGCACCTGGTCGGTCCTGGGCAGGCCGTCGAACAGCTCGAACTGCTCGGCCGGGGTCTCCAGGCCATCGATGGGCTTGCGGTCGGCGGCGGCCCTGGCCTGGAGCTGGCCCTCCACCCCGCTGTCGGGGGAATAGCCCCGTTGCAGGAACTCGGCGGAGGCGAGCAGCAGGGCCACGGCCCAGGGCTCGAAACGATCGATCGCCGCCTCGGGCAGCCCCAGGCCCGCCAGGCGCGGCTGCAGGGTCCGCCAGGTGGCCGGCGGCAGGCCATCGCGCAGGGAGCGGCCGTCGGGATCAAGGGCCCGCGCCACCAGCTCACCGGCCAGGGCCGCCGGGCTGATGGCATCCATGTCGAGCTCCATGGCCAGCCGCTCCGCCTCCCCGTAGGCCAGGCCATAGGACGGGGGGAGTCCGGCCCGGTCGCGCCGCAGCTGGTGCAGGGAGCCGGCGATGAAGACGGTGCCGGCGCCGTCCCGCACCCGCCAGAGGGTGCCGACCTCGGCCGCTGCCGCCGGAAAGGTGGCCAGGACCAGGGCCGCCACAGCCACCAGGCGACGCCGCATCGACCGGGGCATCTGCGGTGGCATGGGCAGCGGCATCCACAGGCCAAGGGACGCTAGCCACGTCACTTCGCCCGACCCCGGGCTGGCCATGCTGAACGTGGCCTCCGCCGCCGATCCGTGCTGCTCGCCGCCTCCCAGCCGATCTGGTCGCTGCCGCTGGAGGGCGTCCACCAGGCCCTGCAGACCACACCGGAGGGCCTTGGCAGCGGGGAGGCGGAACGGCGGCTGGCGCGATTCGGCGCCAACCGTCTGCCGCCCCTGAAGCGTCGACCCCTGGCCCTCCGCTTCCTGGACCAGATGGTCCACTTCATGGCCCTGCTGCTGTGGGTCGCCGGCGGTCTGGCCTTCGCCGCCGGGACCCCCCAGCTGGGCTGGGCCATCTGGACGGTGGTGGTCATCAACGGCGTCTTCTCCTTCTGGCAGGAGTTCCAGGCCGAGCGCACCCTGGCCGCCCTCACCCGCGCCCTGCCGAGCCAGGTGCAGGTGTGGCGTGACGGCCAGCTGGGCTTTCTGCCGGCGGAAGAGCTGGTGGCCGGCGATCGGATTCGGCTCGAGGAGGGGGACAGGGTTCCGGCCGACTGCCGGCTGAGCGAGGCCCATGCGCTCTATCTGGACCTGTCGGTGCTCACCGGCGAATCCCTGCCGGTGGCCCGCCGCAGTGAGGCCCTCGAGGGCAGCCAGCTGCAGGCGAAGGTCAGCACCGGTGAGCGCATCAACCTGGTGATGGCCGGCAGCACGGTGGCTTCCGGACGGGGGGAGGCCTTCGTCTACGCCACGGGCCCCGAGACCGAATTCGGACAGGTGGCCAGGCTGGCCGCCGGCACCGCCCGCGGGGCCAGCACCCTGGAGGTGCAGGTGAGCCGGATCGTGCACACGATCTGCACCATCGCCGTCACCATGGGACTGCTGGCCTTCGGCCTCAGCGTCCTGCTGGTGGGGATGAACCCCCTGGAGAGCGTGGTGTTCGCCACGGGCATCATCGTGGCCAACGTGCCCGAGGGGCTGCTGCCCACGGTGACCATGGCCCTGGCCATGGCCGTGCAGCGCATGGCCCGGCGCAAGGCGCTGGTCCGCCGCCTGTCGGCGGTGGAGGCCCTCGGCTCGGTCAGCGTGATCTGCTGCGACAAGACCGGAACGCTCACCGGCAACCGCATGGCGGTGGAAAGCACCTGGCTGCCGGTGGCCGGGGAGGGGCTGGAGCGGCTGCTGCTGCGCTGTGCCGCCCTCTGCTCCAACGCCCGTCTGGAGCCGGCCACGGCCGGGGGCAGCAGTGCCGCCGAACCCTGGCGCGCGGTGGGGGATCCCACCGAAACGGCGATGCTGCTGGCCGCCGCCGCCGCCGGCCTGGCGCCGGGGGAGCAGCCGGGCCGGCATCCGCGACGCCGCGAAATCCCCTTCGACTCCCATCGCCGCCGCATGACCGTGCTGGTCGACTGGAGCGACGGGGCCGATGACCTGCCGATCGCCAGCGGGGGCTCCCTGCTGATCACCAAGGGGGCGCCACTGGATGTCCTCGACCACTGCACCACCTGGTTGTCGCCCGGGGCGGACCTGCCCCTGGACGCCGCCCTGCGCCAGCGGGTGGTGGAGGCCAATGACGGTCTGGCCGCCCGGGGCTACCGGGTCATCGCCGTGGCACTCCGCCGCGGCGACGGGGGATGCGGCGAGGCGCCGGCGGAGGCCCTGGAGAGCGCCCAGATGTTCCTCGGCCTGCTGGGTCTCTACGACCCGCCCCGTCCGGAGGTGCCGGACGCGATCCGTCAGTGCCGTGAAGCCGGCATCAAGGTGACGATGGTCACCGGCGACTATGGCCTGACGGCCCAGGCGATCGCCCAGCAGATCGGCCTGCTCGACCCGCCCGGACCCAGGGCCGGATCGACGGCGCAACAGCAGGCCAGCGCCGACCCGGTGCGGGTGATCGAGGGGTCCACCCTGGCCCAGATCAGCGACGTGCACCTGCGCCAGCTGCTCAAGTTCCGCAGCAGGCTGGTGTTCGCCCGCATGGCGCCGGAGCAGAAGCTGCGCCTGGTGCAGGCCTACCGCGCCCTCGGCGACGTGGTGGCGGTCACCGGCGACGGGGTCAACGATGCGCCGGCCCTGCGCGCCGCCGATGTCGGTCTGGCGATGGGGATCAGCGGCACGGACGTGGCCCGCGAAGCCGCCGACATCGTGCTGCTTGACGACAACTTCGCCACGATCGTGCAGGCCGTCCGTTATGGCCGCTCGGTGGTGACCAACATCGGCCGCTTCATCACCTACGTGCTGGCGTCCAACGTGCCGGAGGTGCTGCCCTTCCTGGCGATGGTGGCCGTCGGGATTCCGGCTGCCCTCACGGTTCTGCAGATCCTGGCCGTCGACCTGGGCACGGACCTGCTGCCGGCCCTGGGGCTGGGGGCCGACCCCCCCGAACCCGGCGTAATGCGCCTGCCCCCGCGCCCCAAGGGCCTGCCGTTGCTCAACCGGGCCGTGATGGTGCGGGCCTATCTGGTGCTGGGGCTGGTGGAGGGCCTGGTGGCCATGGCGGGCTATCTGCTCACCTGGCGGGCCAACGGCGTGGGCTGGAGCCAGCTGCGGGTCCTGGCCCCTCAGCTGCTGCATCACACGGCTGACGCCGGCGTGGTGGCGATCCAGCAGCAGGCCACCACCGTCACCTTCTGTCTGATCGTGGCCGGCCAGATGGGCACCCTGCTGGCCTGCCGCAGTGAGCGCCGTCCCGCCTGGGCGATGCTCGCCATCCCCAATCCGATGCTCTGGCTGGGACTGATCAGCGAGCCGCTGCTGGCCAGCGCCCTGGTGCTGCTGGCTCCGGTGGCGGCGGTGTTCGGGATGCGGCCATTCCCGATGGCCTGGCTGGGGCCGATGGCCCTGGCTCCGCTGCTGGTGATCCTCGCCGATGCCCTCGACAAGCGCTGGCGCCACGCTGGACAGGCGCCGCCAGGCTTCAGCAGATCCGCGGCAGCAGTTCCCCGCTGAGGGGCACCAGCACCCGCTCACTGCCGTAGGGGGTGCGCAGCAGCACCCGGCCCCGGGGGCGGCCGGCTCCGGGACCCGCTTCCAGCACCCGGCCGATCCAGGCCCCACCTGCCGGCGCCAGCACCTCCAGGGCCCGCTGCCGATCGGCCTCGGGCACCACCGCCAGGAAGCGGCCCTCGTTGGCCAGGTGCAGCGGGTCGAAGCCCAGCAGCTCGCAGGTGCGCCGCACCGGCTCGGCCACCGGGATGCGCTCCTCCTCCACCAGCAGCTCCAGCCCGCCGGGGGCCGCCAGCTCCTGCAGGGCACTGGCCAGGCCGCCCCGGGTGAGATCCCGCAGGCAGTGGAGCCGAACCCCCGCTCCCAGCAGCGCCTCCACCGCCGGCCACAGGGGCATGCAGTCCGTGGCCAGGGGGGGCTGCAGATCCAGGCCATGGCGGGCGGCCAGAATCGCCACCCCGTGGCGGCCCAGGTCGCCGCTCACCAGCAGCTGGTCCCCGGGGACGATCGCCAGCGGATCGATCGGCGCGTCCACCTGCAGCAGGCCGATGCCGCTGGTGTTGAGGAAGGCCCCGTCCCCCTTGCCCCGCTCCACCACCTTGGTGTCGCCGGTGACGATGGTCACCCCGCAGCGCCGGGCCGCCTCCACCATCGAGCTGACGATGCGGCGCAGCAGGGCCAGCTCCAGCCCCTCCTCCAGGATCAGGCCCAGGCTCAGCACCAAGGGCCTGGCGCCGGCCATGGCCAGGTCGTTGGCGGTGCCCGTCACCGCCAGGGTGCCGATGTCGCCCCCCTCGAACTCCAGGGGCTGCACCACGTAGCTGTCGGTGGTGAAGGCGAGCCGGCCGTGGGGCAGGGACAGGCGGGCGGCATCGTGCAGCACCTGGTCGGGGTCGGCGTAGAGGCAGCGCAGCTCGGCGTCGATCAGCTGCTGCATCAGGGTGCCGCCGCCGCCATGGGCCAGCTGGATGCGGGGGGTGGCGGGCGGGGCCGGCTCAGCCACGGCGGCCGTAACGGTGGTAGGCGGCGCAGGCCCCCTCGGAGGACACCATCGGCGCCCCCAGCGGATGCTCGGGGGTGCAGGCGGTCCCGAAGGCCGGGCAGTCCATGGGCCGGGCGCGCCCCTGCAGGATGCGGCCGCTGATGCAGACGCCCGCCGGCTCGACCCCGGCCTCGGGGCCACCGGGCATGTCGCTGAAGCGGGCCCCGGCCTCCAGGCTCCGGAACGGTGCCCTCAGCCCCAGGCCGCCCCCCGGGATCACGCCGAAGCCCCGCCAGGGCCGGTCCACCGGCTCGAACACCGACTCCAGCAGGGCCCGGGCGGCCGGATTGCCCTGCTGGCGCACCACCCGGCCGTAGGCATTCGCCACCCGCGCCTCACCCCGCTCCAGCTGGCGCACGCAGGCCACCAGCCCCCGCATCAGATCGAGGGGCTCGAAGCCGCTCACCACCACCGGCACCCGGTGCCGATCCGCCAGCTGCTCCAGCTCCGCGGTGCCCATCACCGCGCACACATGCCCCGCCGCCAGGAAGCCCTGCACCTGGTTGCCCTCGGCCACCAGGATCGCCGCCATGGCGGGGGGCACCCGCACGTGGGCCGCCAGCAGGGAGAGGTTGGCCGCCCCGGCGGCCATCGCCTGGCGCACCAGCAGGGCCGTGGCCGGGGCCGTGGTCTCGAAGCCCACCGCCAGGAACACCACCTGGCGATCCGGATGGCGCCGGGCCAGGGCCAGGGCCTCGAGGGGGGAGGTGAGCAGGCGCACATCGCCCCCCTCGGCCCGCACCCCCAGCAGATCCCCCGGCCCGTCATCGGCGGCACTGCCCGGCACCCGCAGCATGTCGCCGTAGGAGCAGAGGATCACCTCGGGCCGGCGGGCCAGGGCCCGGGCCGCATCGATGGTGGCGGCGGGCGTGACGCAGACCGGGCAGCCGGGGCCGTGGATCAGCCGCAGCCCGGGGGGGAGCAGCTGGTCGAGCCCCCAGCGCACGATGGCGTGGGTCTGGCCGCCGCACACCTCCATCAGGGTCCAGGGGCGGGTGGTGATCGCGGCCAGCTCGGCCGCCAGCTCCCGCACGGCGGCCACCTCCGCCGTCGCCGCCAGCGGAGCACTCACCAGGGCCCCGGCGCCGCCGCGGCATCGGCGGGCAGGAAGGTCTGAACGGCGCGCATGTACTGGGAGCGCTCGTACTCGCTGGGATCGGGGCAGCGCTGCTGGCTCATGCAGCCGATCAGCTCCCGGGCCGTGGCGTGCTCGTGCTCCAGCAACCACTGGGCCAGCTCCTCCTCCAGCCCCGCCAGCCGGCCCGGACCGTGGCGCAGCAGGGCGGCCACCACCTGGGTGATGGCGGCGCCGGCCATCAGCAGCCGCACCACGTCGGTGCCGCGGTGCACGCCGCCGGTGGCCGCCAGATCAAGCGGGTGGCGGCCGTGCAGCAGGGCGATCCAGCGCAGGGGCAGCCGCAGGTCGTGGGGGGTGGACAGCAACAGGTTGGGTCGCACCTCCAGTTCCTCGATGTCGATGTCGGGCTGGTAGAAGCGGTTGAACAGCACCAGGCCATCGGCCCCGACGGCGGCCAGCCGCTTGGCCATCGCGCCGAAGTTGGTGAAGAAGGGGCTGAGCTTCACCGCCAGGGGCAGGGTCACCTCGGCGCGCACCTCGGCGACGATCTCCAGCACCTGGTTCTCGATCGCCGCGCTGGAGAGATCCGGATCGGTGGGGACGGAATAGATGTTCAGCTCCAGGGCACTGGCGCCGGCCGACTCCATCCGCCGCGCCACCTGCACCCACTGGCCCGGGTGGGCGCCGTTGAGGCTGGCGATCACCGGCACCGCCAGCCGGGAGCGGGCCTGCTCCAGGTGGCGCAGGTAGAGGTCGTGGCCCACGTGAAAGATCGAGGGCTCGGGGAAGTAGCTGAGCGCCTCCCCGTAGCTGTCGGCGCCCTGCAGGGTCACCCGGTGCAGCTCCAGCTGGTCGCGCTCGATCTGCTCCTCGAACAGCGAATGCAGCACCACGGCCGCGGCGCCGGCCTCCTCCAGCCGCAGCAGCTGGTCGATGTCCTCGCTGAGGGGAGCGGCGGCCCCCACCACCAGGGGGCTGCGCAGCTCCAGGCCCAGGTAGGTGACGGACAGATCGGGGCGGGTCATGCCGGTGCCTCGCTGGGGGATGGGGCCGGGGTGCCGGCGAGGGCCTGATACATGGCCCAGCGCCGGGTCACCTCCAGCTCCGCCTGACGCGCCAGGGCCCGGGCCCGCTCCGGCTGGCTGAAGGAGAGCATCCGGAAGCGGTTCTCCGTGGCCATGGCTTCGGCCAGGGGTCGTTTCTGACCCCGGCTGTCGATCTGCAGCGGGTGCTCGCCCCGCTCGGTGCGGCGCGGGTCGTAGCGGTAGAGCAGCCAGCGGCCGGAATCCACCGCCGCCTTCTGCTGCTCCATGCCCCGGGCCATGTCGATGCCGTGGGCGATGCAGTGGGAGTAGGCCAGGATCAGCGACGGCCCCGGATAGCTCTCCGCCTCCAGGAACGCCCGCACCGTGTGCTCGTCGCGGGCCCCCATGGCCACGCTGGCCACGTAGACCGTGCCATAGCTCATCATCATCAGCCCGAGATCCTTCTTGGGGGCCGCCTTGCCGCCGGCGGCGTACTTGGCCACCGCCGCCCGGGGGGTGGCCTTCGACATCTGGCCGCCGGTGTTGGAGTACACCTCGGTGTCGAGCACCAGGGCATTGACGTCCCGGCCGCTGGCGAGCACGTGGTCGAGGCCGCCGAAGCCGATGTCATAGGCCCAGCCGTCGCCCCCCACCAGCCAGACGCTCTTCTTGACCAGGGCATCGGCCAGATCCAGCAGACGGGCGGCTTCGGGGGCCTCCGGTGCCATGGCGTGCAGCAGGCGCTTGAGCTCCTCCACCCGCTGCCGCTGGGCGACGATGCCGGCCTCGTCGTGCTGGTCGGCGTCCCGGATCGCTGCCACCAGGGCCCCGGGCAGCAAGGGCTCGGCCCGCTCCGGCGCCGGCCCCAGCCGCTCCAGCAGTTCGAGGGCCATCTGGCGCTGCTGGTCGATCGCCACGCGCATGCCCAGGCCGAACTCGGCGTTGTCCTCGAACAGGGAATTGCTCCAGGCGGGACCGCGGCCCTCGGCATTCATGCTCCAGGGGGTGGTGGGCAGGTTGCCGCCGTAGATGGAGGAGCAGCCCGTGGCGTTGGCCACCAGCATGCGGTCGCCGAACAGCTGGCTGGCCAGCTTGAGGTAGGGCGTCTCGCCGCAGCCGCCGCAGGCGCCGGAGAACTCGAACAGGGGCTGCTGCAGCTGCTGCTGGCCGATCCTGTGCAGGTTGAGGTCGCCGCGGGCCATTTCGGGCAGCCCCAGGAAGTAGTCCCAGTGGCCGCGGCCGGCCTCACGCAGGGGGCGCTGGGGGGCCATGTTGATCGCCTTGCGCTTCGGCTCGGTGCGGTCCCGGGCGGGGCAGACCTCCACGCACAGGGCGCAGCCGGTGCAGTCCTCCACGGCCACCTGGATCGTGAAGCTGCGGCCCGCCAGGTCCGGATCACGGGCCGGGGCCTGGCGGAAGCCCTCCGGTGCGCCCTCCAGGGTCTCCGGCGCCACCGCCTTGGCCCGGATCACGGCATGGGGGCACACCATGACGCACTTGCCGCACTGCACGCAGAGGTCGCTCTCCCACACCGGCACGGTCTCGGCGATGTTGCGCTTCTCCCACTGGGCCGTGCCCGTGGGCCAGGTGCCGTCGCAGGGCAGGGCGCTGACGGGCAGGGCATCGCCGCGCCGCTCCAGCAGCGGCCCGATCACCTCCCGCACGAACAGCGGAGCCTCGGCGAGCCGGTCGGCCGCAGGGGCCGGTGGCGGCAGGTCGTCCTCGGCCGGCAGCTGGCGCCAGTCGAGGGGCAGGAGGTTGTCGAGCGTGGCATCGAGGGCGCGCAGGTTCATGGCCACCACCGCCTCCCCCTTGCGGCCGTAGGTCTTGCGCAGGGAGGCACGGATCTGCTCGATCGCCTCCTGGCGCGGCAGCACGCCGCTGACGGCGAAGAAGCAGGCCTGCATGACCGTGTTGATGTGGTTCCCCATGCCCGCCTCCCGGGCCACCCGGTAGGCGTTGATCAGCCACACCGACAGCCCCCGCTCCCGGATGCCGCAGCGCAGCGACGCCGGCATCCGCCGCCAGCTTTCCTCGATCGGGAAGGGGCTGTTGAGCAGCAGAACCCCACCGGCGTCCAGGCCGGCCAGCAGGTCGAAGCGGTCGACGAAATCCCACTGGTGGCAGGCCACCAGGGTGGGGCGCTCGATCAGGTAGGGGGCGCGGATCGGCCGGGGGCCGAAGCGCAGGTGCGACACCGTGACCGACCCCGACTTTTTGGAGTCGTAGACGAAGTAGGCCTGGGCGAACAGGTCGGTCTGCTCGCCGATGATCTTGATCGTGGCCTTGTTGCCCCCCACGGTGCCGTCCGATCCCAGGCCGTAGAACACGGCCCGCACCTGGTCGGGCCCATCCACGTGGAAGTCCGCCGCGACGGGCAGCGAGCGATGGGTGACGTCGTCGTCGATGCCGACGGTGAAGTGGTTGCGGGGCTGGCTCAGCAGGAGGTTGTCGAACACCGCCTTGACCATCGCCGGGGTGAACTCCTTGGAGGAGAGGCCGTAGCGGCCGCCCACCACCCGGGGCAGGGGGCGATCGCCGTGGCAGGAGCGCCACTCCTCGCTGAGGGCCGCCACCGCATCGAGGTAGAGGGGTTCACCGCCGGCTCCCGGCTCCTTGCAGCGGTCGAGCACCGCCAGGGATTGCACCGTCGGTGGCAAGGCGGCGGCGAACAGGGACGCCACGAAGGGCCGGAACAGGCGCACCTTCAGCACACCCACCCGATCGCCGGCCGCGATCAGGGCCTGAACGGTCTCGTCGGCGGTCTCGCAGCCGGAGCCCATCAGCACCACCACCCGCTCGGCGGCGGCGGCGCCCACGTACTCGTAGGGGCCGTACTGGCGGCCGGTGAGGCCGGCGAAGCACTCCATCGCCTCCACCAGGTGGCCGGGGAGGGCGTCGTAGAAGCGGTTCACCGACTCCCGCGCCTGGAAGTAGACGTCCGGGTTCTGGGCCGTGCCCCGCAGCACCGGATGGTCCGGGGAGAGGGCCCGCTGGCGGTGGGCCGCCACCGCCTCCATCGGCATCAGGGCGTGGAGCACGTCGTCGGCGATGGGCTCGATCTTCTGGATCTCGTGGGAGGTGCGGAAGCCGTCGAACATGTGCAGGAACGGCAGCCGCCCCTTCAGGCTCGCCCGGGTGGCGATGGCGGCGAAGTCGCCGGCCTCCTGCACCGAGGCGGAGCAGAGGATGACGCAGCCCGTGCCGCGGCAGGCCATCACGTCGCTGTGGTCGCCGAAGATCGAGAGCCCCTGGGCCGCCAGGGAACGGGCCGCCACATGCAGCACGGCGGGGGTGAGCTCGCCGGCCAGCTTGTAGAGGTTGGGCACCATCAGCAGCAGCCCCTGGGAGGCCGTGAAGGTGGTGGTCAGCACCCCCGCCTGCAGGGCCCCGTGGACGGTGCCGGCGGCGCCGGCCTCGCTCTGCAGCTCCACCACCGCCGGCACCGTGCCCCAGAGGTTGGGGCGGCCTTCGGTGTTCCAGGCGTCGGCCCACTCGCCCATCGGCGAGGCGGGGGTGATCGGGTAGATGGCGATCGCCTCGTTGAGGCGGTAGGCCACGAGTGCCACGGCCTCGTTGCCGTCGACGGTGATCGTCATGGGGGGTCGTCCTCGACGAGGCTGAGGGCCAGGCCCACGTGCACCAGCACCCGATCGCCGACCGCCGCCTCGGGCAGACAGGCCAGGCTCACCTGCTGGCGCACCCCCCCGAAATCCACCTCGGCCATGCGCCAGAGGCCGTCGTCATCGCCGGAGTCGCCCGCCGGCGGCTGGACCCGGATCGAGAGGATGCGAGCCGGCACGGCCAGGCACATGGGGTGGGTTCGGCTCGGGGGCACTCCACCCGGTTGTAGGCGCGCCGACCGGATCTGCCCACGGACCGCCCACCGCCCAGACCTGCCCCAGGGCCAGCCCGCCATCGCTGCAGGGCACCACCTCCGGCCAGAACGGCCGCAGGCCGCGGGAGCGCAGCGCCGCGATCGCGGCCTCCAGCAGCAGCCGGTTCTGGAAGCAGCCCCCCGCCAGGGCCACCGGCACCCCCCCACGGGCAGCCGTGGCGAGGGCGACCGCGTCGGCCAGGGCCTCCGCCAGGGTGTGGTGGAAACGGGCGGCGCAGAGGGCCGGCGGCGCGCCGGCGGCGATCGCCGCCAGCAGAGCGTCCAGCAGCGGTTCCCAGTCGAGCCAGCCCAGGCTGGGACCAGCGGCGGCGGTGCCCGCCGCGACGGCCTCGGGTGGCAGCAGGGGGAGGGACCAGCGCCCAGGCTCCGGGGGAGCGGCGGCGGCGGCCCCTTCCAGGCGCAGACCCCCCTCGCCCTCGTAGCTCTGCACCTGCACCAGCCCCAGCAGGGAGGCGACCGCATCGAACAGCCGGCCCATGCTGGTGGTCAGGGGGCAGTTGCAGCCGCTGGCGACGGCCTGCAGCAGCAGGCGGCGCTCAGCGGCCGCGAAGGCCGCCAGGCTGTGGCGGGCGCCGGGGTGCCCCAGGGCCCGGGACCCGAGGGCCGCAGGGCCACCAGTCGCTCGCAGGAGGGATCGCCGGGCCCGCCCAGCAGCAGCAGCTCTCCGCCCCAGAGCTGGGGGCCGCCGTCGGCCCCCGGGGCGTAGCCGAGCCCATCCCAGGTGACGGCCAACAGCGGGAAGGGCAGCCCGTGCTCGGCCAGCACGGCCAGGCCGTGGGCCCGGTGGTGCTGCACCGTTTGTTGCGGCCACGGCTGATCGGCGGCGAGCTGGTGGCTGAGGTAGCCGGGGTGGGCATCGCAGGCGATCCGCGTCAGCCGCCCGCCCCAGCGACGCTCGATCGCCGCCAGACCGTCGGCCAGCCGCGACAGCAGACGGCCCTCGGCCAGGTCCCCCAGGTGGGGGGCCAGCCACAGCCGCCCGTCCAGCGCCAGGGCCGGCGCACTCTTGAGATCCCCCCCAAGGGCCACCACACCATCGGGCGCCGCACCAGGACCCGCCGCCAGCACCAGGGGCTCCGGGGCATAACCCCGGGCCCGGCGCAGCAGGGCCGGCCGGCCATCGATCAGCTGCAGCACCGAATCATCCAGGGGGCGGGCGATGGCGCGGTCGTGCACCAGGAAGACATCGGCGATGGGGCCGCCGGCCCCGGCCCCCAGCCGCTGCACCGCTTCGGCGGGATCGATGCAGAGCGGCTCACCGCTGGGGTTGCCGCTGGTGGCCACCAGGGGCCCGCCGAAGGCGCGCGCCAGCAGATGGTGCAACGGCGACGCCGGCAGCATCGCCCCCAGGGAGGGGCTGCCCGGGGCCACCCCCGGCAGGGCGTCGGTGGCGGCCAGGCGGCGCCACAGCAACACGATCGGGGCGGCGGGATCCGCCAGGGCCCGTCGCTCGGCGGCGTCGATGACGCAGAAGGGGGCGAGGGCCTCGGCCTCGGCCACCAGCAGGGCGAAGGGCTTGGCGGGCCGTCGCTTGCGCCGGCGCAGCCGGGCCACCGCCGCGGCGTTGGTGGCATCCACCAGCAGCTGGAAGCCGCCCACGCCCTGCAGGGCCAGGATCTTCCCTGCCGCCAGGAGGTCGCAGCAGGAGCGGATCAAGGCGGCGGGGCTGCCGTCGCCGCCGGCGGAACCCGCCAGGGGCGCCCCGGACCCATCAAGAAGCGCCAGCCGCGGCCCGCACACCGGGCAGGCGATGGTCTCGGCGTGGAAGCGGCGATCGGACGGGTCCTCGAACTCCCGGCGGCAGGCCGGGCACAGGGCGAACGGCGCCAGGGTCGTGTGGGCCCGGGTCCAGGGCTCGGCGGTGGCGATGCTGAAGCGGGGACCGCAGTCGCAGCAGCTGATGAAGGGATAGCCGAAGCGGCGATCGGCGGGATCGGCCAGTTCCACCAGGCAGGCGGGGCAGGGGGCCCGGTCGGCCACCAGCGACGACGCGAACAGATCGACCCCGAGCGGCACGGCCTGGCCGGTCACGATCCGGACCCCCGCCTGGAACGGACCCGCCGCGGGGGCGGCGGCCGCCGACCAGACGGGATCCAACGGCTCCAGTCGGGCCCCGGGGGGCAACAGGAGCGGCAGGCGCCGCAGGAACGCCTCCAGCGAAGGCCGGTCCCCCTCCAGCCGCAGACGCACCGTCCCCGGGCCGTTCTCCACCTCGCCGCTGAGCTCCAGTTCGGCGGCCAGCCGATGCACCAGGGGCCGGAAGCCGACCCCCTGCACCACGCCGCGGCACTCCAGGTGCAGCCGGGCCCGGCCGTCCCCAGGCGACCGGCTCACCCGGCGACGGCCACCCGCTCCAGGCCGAGCGCCGCCAGCAGGGCGGCGATGCCCTCACCGGTGCGGGCGGAAAGCTCCACGATCCGGGCCTGGGGGGCCACCCGGGCCACGTTGCGGCGGGCCTGGTGGGCATCGAAGCCGCAGGCCCCGGCCAGATCTCCCTTGCTGATCACCACCACATCGGCGGAGTGGAACATGGCCGGGTACTTCAGGGGTTTGTCCTCCCCTTCGGTGACCGACAGCAGCACCACCCGCTGGCTTTCGCCCAGGTCGAAGGCGGCCGGGCAGACCAGGTTGCCCACGTTCTCGATCACCAGCAGCTCCAGGCCCGCCAGGGGGTGACCAAGGTGGTCGAGCTCATGCAGGGCCCTGTGCACCATCGCCGCCTCCAGGTGGCAGGCCTGGCCGGTGGTGATCTGCAGGGCCGGCACACCGGCGGCCCGCAGGCGACGGGCATCGTTGTCGGTGGCCAGGTCCCCCACGATCACCGCCATTGGATGGCGCACCGCCGGAGACGACGGCGCCAGCGCCAGGGCCAGCCGCTCCAGCAGGGCGGTCTTGCCGGAGCCCGGCGAGGAGAGCAGGTTGATCACCCGGACGCCGGCGGCGGCGAAATGCTCCCGGTTGGCCGCCGCCTGGGCATCGTTGTGGACCAGCAGGCGCTGGCCCAGCTCCAGGTGCCGCGGGGCCTCAAGGGCGGGGGCGACCGGTTGGCCGCAGTTGCAGTCGACACACATCGCAGGATCGACCCCAGACAGGAGAGCGGCACGGAAAAGCCCCGCCGGGGCCCGGCCACGCCCGAAGGCTAAGCACGGAGTTCCGACGGGGCCGGGGCCCTGAGAGCCGCCGTGATCACCACAGGCCGCGGATCGGCGCGGGGGCCGGTTCGGGCTGGAAGACCGGCGCTGGAGCCGGTGCGGGCTGCATGACGGGTTCCGGCTCCGGGGTGGGAGCGGGCGCGGCCGCCACTGGGCGGGCACCGAAGCGGTAACGGAAGCCGATCTTGCCGCCGAAGCTGTTGAAAGCGTCGAAGGTCAGGTTCTCGGAGGAATACCCGCCAGCGCCTTGATAGACGCCCTCAAGGTAGACATCGGAGTTGTAGCTCATGGCGTAGCTGACACCGACCTTGGCCTGCCAGCCGAACAGCCCCTTGTTGACGCTGTTGGTGGGGAAGCCGTTGAGGCTGAAACTCGGGGTGCTCAGGTTGGTGTACCCGATGCCACCGCCGATGTAGGGCGTCCAGCGGCTGTTGGTCTCGATGTCGTAGTAGAGGCTGGCCAGCACATCATTCTTGTTGATGATGCCGGAGACGTTGTTGGTGAAGGGCACGATACCGAAGGCACCGAAGCCGATCGGATTGGCGGCACCAACGGCGTTGAGGCTGGCCCGGCTGTAGCCGTAGGTGAGCTCGGCGCGCAGGGCGCCGAAGTCGTAACCGACGCCCACATCACCGGAGAAGCCGCCGCCGAGGTCAAGTTTGGTGGAGTTGTTGTTGCCGAAGTTGAACAGCAGCGGCGTGAAGAAGGGTGAAACGAGCGTGCCCGTGCTGTTGACCGTCTGGTCGCTGGGGGTCTGGGCGCCGGCACCGATGGTGAGGTACCACCCCTTGGCGGAATAGACCTCCTTCACCACCGGCTGGGGGTAGGTCTGGGCAATGAGGGTGGCGTCCGGAGCAACCTGGGAATCCAGGCTTGCCCTGGGGGCTGCCACCGAAGGAGCGGATTCCAGGGCCGGAACCGCCGTGGCGGCAGGATCACTGGGCCCGGCCTCCACAAGCCCGGGAAGACCTGCGGACGATTCCGAAGTCACGGGATTCGTCACGGGCTCGGTGCGCTCGCCAGCAGGCCTGAGCTCCGCCATGGCGGGACCGCCAAGCAGGAGACCACCGGTTGCGGCGATTCCCACCCCGCGGAGAAATGTCCTCGTGAAATTCTTCGTGAAATTCCTTGTGGAATAAGTCATGGGGGTTGCGCTCCTCTCACTCATTTACAAATAAACCCGCGCCATGGACGAATTTGCAGGCCATGGACAGCATCAGTCCTGGCACAGAGTGGCGAAAAAAAGAAAACTTGCACAAGTTTACGTTTCGCACCTGAATCCAGTGCCGATCGGCGTTGTACATAAAATAGGCAGAACTTATTCTGGCCCTGATAGGGATCACCGCCAGCCTCGGGACGTTCGGCACCATCGACGGCCCCAGCGACGGCCCCAGCTCCCCATCAAGCCTGGCGGATCAGTCGAGGTCCAGGGAGGCCAGCTGCAGTTCCCGGCCCCGCAGCAGCTCCCGGCTGATGCGGCCGCAGCGGGGGCACTCGCAGCAGCCATCGCGCGCGGCGAAGGGTTGCTCGCAGGCGGCACAGAGGCATTCGGCGCTCACCGCCTCGATCACCAGCCGGGAGCCGGCGGCGATGGTGCCCGCCATCACCACCGTGTGGGCCAGCCGCAGGGCCTCGATCTCCACCCCCGCCAGGCTGCCCACCAGCAGGGTGATGGCGGTGATGCGGCCGGCCCCGTGCAGGGCGGCCTGCTCCAGGGCCTGCTCCCGCACGGCGTCCATGAGGCTCAACTCATGCATGGGGCGCCGCCGCCTCCTGCAACCAGCCCCGCAGCAGCCGGCGCGCCTGGGGCAGCTGGCGCCGCAGCTGGGGCGAGAAGCGCTCGCCCCAGGAGAAATCGAAGGCCGGCACGAGCAGCTCATGGGCCGGCACGCAGCGGTCGAACAGCTGCTCGGCCAGGGCCAGCAGCCGGGCGGGCGCCACCCGGTGCGTGTCCCGCTCCCAGCCATCCGTGGCCAGCAGGGGCCGCAACAGGCAGCGGCTGCGCGGGGGCGCCAGCCAGGCGTCCACGATCAGCAGTCGGTCGGCCCCGGCCACGGCTTCAGCCAGTTCGGGGGTGAGCTGGTGGCGCTGCAGACCAAGGCCCTCCACCAGGTGCCAGCCCACCCCGTCATCGCCGCGCAGGGGGTTGCCGATGCCGATCAGCAGCGCGCCTCCGGTGCCGACGCCGGCGCCGGTCATCCCCGCAGGCGCTCGGCCAGCACCGTGCCATCGGCGGCCAGCAGCTGCAGGCGCAGCGGCATCTGGCCGGCGGCGTGGGTGGAGCAGGAGAGGCAGGGGTCGAAGCAGCGGATGCCCGCCTCCACCCGGTTGAGCATCGCCTCGGGGATCTCGGCGCCGGCGGGGACCGGATCGGGGATGTACTCCCGGGCGATCTGGTGCACCGTTCGGTTCATGGCCAGGTTGTTCTGGCCGGTGGCGATGATCAGGTTGACGCTGGTGAGCAGGCCGTCGTCATCCACCTTGTAGTGGTGGAAGAGGGTGCCCCGGGGCGCCTCGCTGACGCCCACCGCCTCATTGCGGTTGAGGGAGGCCCGCAACCGGATGCGGCCGTGCATCAGCTCGGGGTCGGCCACCAGGATCTCAATCGCCTCCAGGCAGGCCACGATCTCCACCAGCCGGGCGTGGTGGTAGGCGAAGCTCGAGGTGGCGGGCTGGCCGCTGCGCTGGCGCAGCTCAGCCAGCTCCCGGTCGGCCCAGGGGGTGCCGACGCTGTCGCAGACGTTGAGCCGGGCCAGGGGGCCCACCCGGTAGATGCCGTCCGGATAGCCGAGGGGTTTGTAGTAGGGGAACTTGAGGTAGCTCCAGGGTTCCACCGCCTCGCCAAGGAAATCGGCGTAGTCGTCCTCGCTGAGCTGGTCGGCCACGATCGCCCCGGTGGCGTCCCGGAAGCGGATGCGCCCCTCGATGTGTTCCCAGAGCCCCTTGGGGGTCACCAGGCCCATGAACAGGCTGGGGAAGTCGCCGAAGACCAGCTGCTCCTTCTGCAGGGGGCCATCGAGCAGCTTCTTGTAGAGCTCCAACGCCAGGGTCACCGTGGCGCGGGCCTCCGGCAGGCGCTCCAGGATCCAGTCCCTGGCCTCCTGGCTCAGGGGCGAGCGCACACCCCCGGGCACGGCCCAGGCGGAGTGGATCTTGCGGCCGCCCAGCAGCTCCAGGATCTGCTGGCCGAACTGGCGCAGGCGGATGCCGGCCCGGGCCAGGTCGGGGTCGGCGGCCATCAGGCCGAAGACGTTGCGCCTGGCCGGATCGCTCTCCCAGCCCAGCAGGAAATCGGGGCTGCTGAGGTGAAAGAAGGAGAGGGCGTGGGACTGGGTGAGCTGGGCCAGGTTGAGCAGCCGCCGCAGCTTGTCGGCCGCCGGGGGGATCGAAAGGGCCAGCAGCTTGTCGCCGGTCTTGGCGGCCGCCAGCAGGTGACTCACCGGGCAGATGCCGCAGATGCGGGCCGTGATGCCCGCCATCTCGGTGAAGGGGCGGCCCTCGCAGAACTTCTCGAAACCCCGGTACTCCACCACGTGGAAGCGGGTGTCGGTGAGGTGGCCGGCCTCATCGAGGTGGAGGGTGATCTTGGCGTGGCCCTCGATACGGGTCACCGGATCGATAATGACGGTGCGGGTCATGGCGAGGTCCTCATCCGAAGCGCAGCATGGCGGGCCCCTCCATCACGGGCCGCTCGCCGGCCATCAGCGGGGTGATCGCCTCACGGATGCGCTCGGCGGAGGGGGGGCAGCCCGGCAGGTAGAGGTCCACCGGGATCACCTCATGCAGGGGCAGCACCTTCGGCAGCAGTTCGGGGACGATGCCGGGGGCGAAGGGCAGCTGGCCCGTGGCATCGGCCAGCTCCAGGTAGCCCCGCTCCAGCACCGCTTTGGCGCCGTCATGGCCGCCATCGAGCAGGTTGCGCAGCCCGGGCACATTGGCCGTCACGGCGCAGTCGCCGAAGGAGATCACCAGGGCCGTGCGTTCGCGCACCTGCAGGGCCAGCTCCAGGTTGTCGACGTTGGCCACCGCCCCCTCCACCAGGGCGATGTCGACGTTCTCGGGGTAGATCTTGACGTCGGTGCCGACGGGAGAGAAGACCACATCCACCTTCTCGGCCAGGTCGAAGAGGAACTCGTCGAGATCCAGGAAGGACATGTGGCAGCCGGAGCAGCCCGCCAGCCAGACGGTGGCGAGGCGGAGCTTGGCGGCGGGCGGGGTGGGGGTCATGGGTTGGGTCACTGGTTGTGCCATCGGTGCTGGTCGCGGGCGCTGCGCAGCAGGGCGGGCAGGCTGGCGTCGGGCTGTTTCTCGGCGGTGGTGTCGGTGTTGCGGAACAGGGCGCCGGTGGGACACACCTCGACGCACTTGCCGCAGGAAGTGCAGGCCTGCACCTGGCCCCAGGGCTCATCGAGGCCGGCGACGATGTGGCAATGGCCGCCGCGGCTGCCGATGTCCCAGACGTGGGCCCCCTCGATCTCGTCGCACACCCGCACGCAGCGGGTGCAGAGGATGCAGCGGTTGTGGTCGAGGGTGAACTGGGGGTGGGAGGCATCCACCGACCGCTGGGGGTACTGGTAGGGGAAGCGGGAGTGGTCCATGCCCACGGTCACGGCCATGTCCTGCAGCTCGCAGTGGGTGTTGGCCACGCAGACGGCGCAGACGTGGTTGCCCTCGGCGAAGAACAGCTCCACCGTCATGCGGCGGTACTCCCTGAGCCGAGGGGTGTGGGTGTGCACCACCATCCCCTCGGCGGCGGCGGTGCTGCAGGCGGGCAGCAGCTTGGTGGACCCCTCCACCTCCACCAGGCACAGCCGGCAGGAGGAGACGGGATTGAGGCCATCGAGGTGGCAGAGGGTGGGGACGTCGGCCGCGGCGGCCCGGGTGGCCTCCAGCAGGCTGGCGCCGGCCGGCACCGCCACGTCCTGGCCATTGACGTTGAGGGTGACGACGGCCATCAGCGGACCCTCGCGGTGGCGACGCAGTCCGAAGGTTCCCGGCAGGCGGCCTCGTATTCGTGGCGGAACCAGCGCAGGGTGCTGAGCACCGGATTGGGGGCCGCCTGGCCCAGGCCGCAGAGGCTGGTGACCTTCACCATCTGGCAGAGGGCATCGAGGCGCTCCATGTCCTCGGCGGTGGCCCGGCGCTCCACGAAGCGATCGAGCAGCTGGGCCAGCTGCACGGTGCCGGCGCGGCAGGGGACGCACTTGCCGCAGCTCTCGTTGACGCTGAAGCCCATGAAGTGGCGCGCCACCTCGGGCATGGAGGTGCTCTGCCCCATCACCACCATGCCGCCCGAGCCCATCATCGAACCCAGCTCCAGCAGGCTTTCGTAGTCGACGGGGGTGTCGAGCCGTTCCGCCGGGATGCAGCCCCCCGAAGGTCCCCCGGTCTGCACCGCCTTGATCGGTGAGCCATCGGGAACGCCGCCGCCGATCACCTCCACCACCGTGCGCAGGGGGGTGCCCATCGGCACCTCCACCAGGCCGGTGTTGACCACCGCCCCGGAGAGGGCGAACACCTTGGTGCCCTTGCTGTGCTCGGTGCCCATGGCGGCGTACCAGTCGCCGCCTTCCCGCAGGATCGCCGGCACGGCGGTGAAGGTCTCGACGTTGTTGATCAGGGTGGGCGCCCCCCAGAGGCCCGACTGGGCCGGGAAGGGCGGCCGTGGCTGGGGCATGCCCCGCTGACCCTGGATCGAGAGCAGCAGGGCCGTCTCTTCGCCGCAGACGTAAGCGCCGGCCCCCACCCGCACCTCCAGCCGCAGGTTGAAGCTGGTGCCGTGGATGTGGTTGCCGAGCAGGTGTCGGCTGCGGGCCTGCTGCAGGGCCAGCCGCAGCCGCTCGATCGCCAGGGGGTATTCCGCCCGCACGTAAACGAAGCCCCGCTCGGCGCCGACGGCGTAGGCGGCGATCGCCATCCCCTCGATCAGCCGATGCGGATCGCTCTCCAGCACGCTGCGGTCCATGAAGGCGCCCGGGTCGCCTTCGTCGGCGTTGCAGACCACGTAGCGGGGGCCGGGGGGCTGGAGGGCCACCGTGTCCCACTTCAGGCCCGTCGGATAGCCGGCACCGCCACGGCCGCGCAGGCCGCTGCGGCGCACTTCGTCCCGCACCTGCTCGGGCGTGAACTCCTGCAGGATGCGCTGCAGCTGGGCGTAGGTGCCGAAGGCGATCGCGTCGTCGATGGACTCGGGATTCACCTGCCCGCAGCCCTCCAGCACCACGGGCCGCTGCAGGGCGAAGAAGGGACCCTCCAGATCGATCCGATGGGCCGCCAGGTCATCGGCGGGGTTGGCGAGGGTTTCGGCGATCAGGGCCCCGGCCTGCTCCGGCGCCAGCCCCCCGAAGAGCTGGGTGCGGCCGGGCCGGTCGCAGGCCACGAGCGGGCCGCTGCCGCACTGGCGCAGGCAGCCCACCGGCTTGATCGTCAGCTGGGAGGGATCGAGGCCGGCGGCGTCACGGGCGCCCTCCAGGGCGGTGCGCAGGGCCTGGCTGCCGGCGGAACGGCAGCCACTGGCATCGCAGCAGCGCACCTGCACAGGGGAAGGCATGGTGAACCGGGGGCGCCTTTCCTTCTGCTAGCCAGGAAATGGCCGGGGCGCCGTTCAGCGGCCCTTGACGAGGCCCCGGGCAATGGAGTCTTCCGTGGCGGGCAGGGGGGTGTTGGCCGGGATGACGCCATTGGCGTAGAGCACCTGGCGGATCTGTTCCAGCAGCGGGGGCAGGTTGTTCTGTATCGGGTCGAGCAGCTCGTACTGCTCCTGGGGCCCGGGATAGCGGACCCCCCCCAGAACCGCGTCGGCGGCGCCGGGATCGAGGCCGAGGTAGTCGGCCACCTCATGGCGGATGGCGGCCGGACGTTGCCTCTCCTCCGCCCGCACCGCCTGCCAGCCCTGGACGAGGGCCAGGACGGCATCGGGGTGAAGGCGCAGAAACTCGGGTTCGACGGCGAGCACATCGAGGATCTCGTTGGGGAGCTGCCGGCTGGTGAACAGCGTGTGCAGCGGCAGGGCGCGCAGCAGAAGCTCGCTGCGGGGTGGGTAGCTGACCACCGCCGCCACCGTTCCCTGCCGCAGGGACGCCTCCCACGCGGTGGCGGGCAGGAACCGGAGCTGGGACGGCAGCGGAGGGGGCAGATCCTGGGACTCGAAGGCGCGGGCCAGCAGGTAGCGGGAGAGGCTGCTGCGGTCGAGGGCGATCGGCCGGCCGACCAGGCCCTTGAGATCCTTCACGGTCTTGAGGGCCAGCACCTGGTCGCCACCGCGGGATTCGTCGATGACGTAGACGATCACCGGACAGCGCTCCGGTGCCGCCCCGCAGATGGTGACCACATCGATCGCCGTGGTGGCGATCGCCTGGGCCGCCCCCGCGACGTAGGCCTGCACCGCCCGGTCGTTGTCGGCGAAGTTGCGCAGGTCCAGCGTGAGTCTGCGGGGGTCGTAGTGCTGCCGGGCCTGGGCCAGGGCGAAGTAGGCGTAGCCCGGCCAGGGATTCATCGCCAGCACGAACCGGGGAGGCTGGCCTGGGCAGCCGATCAGCAGCGACAGCACCAGGGCCGCCAGAGCCACCAGCGCACCATTCCGTTGCCGCCAGCCCTTCCGGCGCCACCCCGGGGGATTGGCGAAGCCAGCGACAGCCCCCATGGGTGGGCCAGAAATGTGAAAAAAGTATTATGGGTGATGAGAGTGAACGGTTCCCTCCCCGTCCGGCCCCGTCGCCGACTCCCACGCTGCCGCCTTCTCCGCCGCCAGCTGAGCAACACCGCCGGGAGTCGAGCTCCCTGGTGGCTGCCGTGCTGGCCCTCGGAGTCCTGGGCACCGCCCTGCTGACCTGGAGCAGCGTCCATCAGACGATCACGGAGCACCGCAACCGGGAGCAGCCCGCCGCCGATCTCGTCGTTGCCGCCCTGCACAGGAAGCTGGACAACACCGAATCGGTGCTGCGGGGTCTGGTCGGCCTTCAGATGGCGTCCCAGGAGGTCACCCTCGGGGAGCTGAAGCGCTTCGTCGGGTCCCTCGAGAGCGATGGCCGCAGCCTGGAGGGCATCAGCACCCTGGGCTTCGCAACGGCCGCCTCCGGGCAGGCGCCGATCCGGCTGGTCGCGCCGATGGATCCCGGCAGCCGCGCCCTGCTGGGGGCGGATCTCTGGTCGTGGGTGCAGGGCTCCGGCAAGGAACCCGGCCGGGAGTCCTCACCGCCGGAGGGGTGGCTGCTCCCCGGCCGCCCCCGGCCGGGGGAGCCGGCCTTCCTGGTGCAGATCCTGCCCTTCGGCAGCCACCCCGGCACGGCAGCCGCAGGGTCGCCAGCGGCGAAGCGCTGGGCCTTCGCCACCCTGCCGCTGCGGGATGTCGTGCGGGCGGCCCTGAACCATCCGTTGGTCCGGCTGGACGAGCCCGTGGATCTGCAGCTGTACGTCGGCGATCGCGCCGACCCCGCCCATCTCCTCTACGACTCCCGCAACCTCCCCGAGGCGGCCGTCCTGCCCCATGCCCTCTCCCGCAGGATCGACACCGGAGGCCAGCGGTGGCTGCTGCTGGTGCAGGTCCCCCAGCATGGCACCGCTGACTGGCTGCCCAGCTGGGTGGCGGTGCTGCTGCTGGGTCTGACGACCAGCCTGCTGGCCGCCCTGCTGACCCGGGAGCTGCAGCGGCGGCGCCGACTGGCTGAACAGGAGGGCCGCAGCCTGGGGGAGCTGCGGAGCCAGCTGGAGGACAGCCTCCAGTGGCTCCGCCTCCACCGCCAGGCCTGCTCCTTGATCCAGGAGGGGATCGTGGTCACCGACCGGGACGGGGCGATCCTCGCCTGCAACGAGGCCTACGTCGCCATCACCGGCTACCCGGAGGAGGAGCTGGTGGGGCGCAATCCCCGCATCATGAGCTCCACCTACCAGTCGGAGGGGTTCTATGCCGCCCTGTGGGAGCAACTGCTCGCCAACGACCGCTGGGAAGGGGAGATCTGGAACCAGCGCCGCAACGGTGAGGTCTATCCCGTCTGGATGCGGATGGGGGTGGTGCGGGACGGCTCCGGGGCCCCCAGCCACTACATCGCCGCCCTGACCGACCAGACCGTGCTGCGGGAGAAGGATCGGCAGCTGGAGTATCTCGGCTTCCATGACCCCCTGACCCGCCTGCCCAACCTGCAGATGGCCGAGCTCCGGCTGGGTCAGCTGTGCCAGCAGGCCCAGCCCCTGGTGGTGATCTGGATCGAACTGGACGGCATCAAGTGCATCGAGGAAAGCTTCGGCCAGGCCAAGGGCGATCAGCTGGTGCAGCTCGCCGTCGATCGGCTGGGAGGCTTTGTGGGGCCCGCCGCCGTCATGGCCCAGGTCGGCAGGGGCGAGTTCCTGATCGTGCAGGCCCTGGAGGCGACCGGCCCCACGGCCCTGGAGACGGCCCGCACCCTCATGGCGGCTCTCACCGATCCAAAGGCTCCGGGGGGAATGCTGGAGCTCACCCTTTCGGCCTGGGCGGGCATCAGCTGCTTCCCCCAGGACTCGAGGGAGCCGGAAAACCTGCTGCTGTTTGCCTCCACGGCCCTCGGGCAGGCCCGACGCCAGGGGCCGCAGGCGGTGCAGCGGTACGCGGCCGAGATGACGGTCCGCAGCCGCCACCGTCTGGCGATCGAAGCCCATCTGCAGCGGGCGGTGGAAGGGGGCCAGCTTGAGCTGCTCTACCAGCCCCAGGTGGATGGCCAGGGGACCCTGCTGGGGGCCGAGGCCCTGCTGCGCTGGCGCAGTCCCAAGTTCGGTTCCGTATCACCACTGGAGTTCCTCCCCATCGCCGAAGCCAGCGACCTGATCCACAGGATCGGCGAATGGGTGCTGCAGGAGGCCTGCCGCCAGTGGCAGCTGTGGGTGCAAAGTGGATTCGAACCTGGACGGCTGGCGGTGAACCTTTCGAGCCGACAGTTTCAGGATTCCCGCCAGACCGTGCCGGACATGGTGCAGGCGTGCCTGAGCCACTCGGGGCTGGACGTGACACGGCTGGAGCTGGAAATCACAGAGAGCTGCCTGATGCCGGCTCTTGGGACCCGGGAGCAACTCCTACGGTTATTTGCGATGGGTGTGGAACTGGCGATCGACGATTTCGGCACCGGTTTCTCCTCCCTGAGCACCATCCACAACTTTCCGATCCGCAAGCTCAAGATCGACCGTTCCTTCGTGGATGGGGTCGACAGCAACCCCACCTCCCAGTCGATCGTGCGCGCCACCCTGGCCATGGCCGAGGACCTCGGGGTGAACGTCCTGGCTGAGGGGGTGGAGCGCCCCGAGGAACTGGACTTCCTGGTTCGCTGCGGCTGCCCCGCCTTCCAGGGCTACCTGTTCAGTCGTCCCCTCTCCGCCGAGGCGTTCGAGGATCTGCTCCGCAGGGGAACCGGCCTCGGCCCGGTGGCGGGCGGCGAGCCGGCGGCGGTCCCCCTGCCATGAGAGCCCCCAGCCCCACCATGACGCTGCGCCAGGGACTGCTCCTGGCCCTGCTGGCCGGCCTGGCGGTGCTCGGCAATGTGAGCGCGCTGCCGCTGTTCTTCGGCATCCAGATCCTGCTCGGATCGATCGTTCCCACCCTCATCCTTCTCTGGCGCCGGGGCTGGTGGAGCGTGGCGATCGCCGTTGTGGCCAGCCTCTACACCTGGAAGCTCTGGGGCCATCCCTGGGCCATCGTCATCTTCAGCGCCGAGGCCCTGTGGCAGGCGGTGTTCGTCAATCGCTTCAACGGCCCTCCGGAGAACGACCTCAAGGGCCGGATCATCCTGGCCGAGATCAGTTTCTGGCTCCTGGTGGGGACACCGATGGTGTTCTTCTTCTATGGCGTCGTGCTGCAGATCGATCCGGCGAACGTGGCCGTGACGGCCGCCAAGCAGGCGGTCAACGGCCTGGCCAACACGGTCATGGCCTTCCTCCTGTTCGTGCTGCTGCAGGTGTGGCGCAACCGCAGGGGCCAGGGACTGCTACCGCTGCGGGGCCTGGTGTTCTCCGTGGTGCTGGCGGCCTTCACGTTGCCGTCGCTGGCCCTCACCTTCCTCTCGGGCAACCTGCTGCAGGGGGCTGCCCAGGAGGCGGTGCTGGACAACCTTCAGACCGTCGCCGAGGCCGCGGCCCGGATCAATCCCCGCCAGCTCGCCGAGCCCACCCGGGGACTGCCGGCCAGCCCCGGCGCGACGGCCTTCCTGCTCATCGACAGGGAGGGCCACCGGACCAGCTCCAATCCTGTGTTGTTCCTGCGGCTGGAGAACAACTTCCTGCCGGCGCCACAGGAGTTGATCCAGCCGGATGGGCTTCAGATTCTGGTGCCAAGGGGTCAACGCCCCGCCCTCAAGGTGTGGATCCAGGGGTACTGGAGCACGACCGTGATCTCCGGCCGCCATCGGGTGCAGGTGGTGCAGCCCGCTCGACCAGTGGTGCTGAAGCTGCAGGCCCAGAGCACCACCCTGCTCACCGCATCGCTGGGGCTGATGCTGCTGGGGGTCCTGCTCAGCGAGCTGATGGCCAGCCTGGTGGAGGGCCAGATGCGGCTGCTGCGTGCCTCGGTGCCGGAGGTCAGCGACGACGTTCCCGACCTCACCGGAGGCCCCGAGCCTGACGGGGGCTCCGGTGATGGCAGCGTCATCGCCGAAGTCCAGGGACTGGTGGGCCGTCTCCACGAACACCTGCGCAGGGAAGCCCGCCTGAGCCAGGATCTCGCCGCCATGAGCGAACGGTTCCGGCAGAGCAGCGAGCAACTGCGGCGTCTCTCGAGCACCGATCTGCTCACCGGGGCCAGAAACCGGTCCGAGCTGGAACGCAGCCTGCAACTGCTGGCCCATCGGGCCTCCGAGTGCACCGTGCCCCTGTCCTGCCTGGCCTTCGCGGTGCAGGGCCTGCGGCCGATCAACACCGTGCTCGGCCGGCAGAAGGGGGATGAGGTCCTGCAGCGGCTGATCGCCAGCGTGAAGCAACTGCTGCACGCCAACGACGAACTGTTCCGGATCGGCGGCAGCGAATTCCTGCTGCTGCTCTGGGATCAGCCGCTCGAATCGGCCCGCACCACGGCGGAACAGATCCGCAGGGTCGTGACCGAGACGGCCATGCCGGCGGGGAAGGGACCCGCCACCGGGCTGGCGATGAATGCGGGGGTGAGTCTGCTGGCGGCCAGCGATGCCAGCGGCCAGGCCATGCTGTCGCGGGTGGAGCTGGCCCTGAACCAATCCAGGGATCTGGGGGCCAATCAGGTGGTGGTGCGCTGAGGCAGGCCGGCGGCCTCCAGGCGGGTCTCCAGTTCCTCGGGCTGGTCCACCGGCAGCCGGGTCACCAGCTCCCCGTCCACCACCAGCACCGGCGCCTGGCCGCAGGCCCCCAGGCAGCTGACGTGCTGCAGGGCCCAGACGCCATCCCCCACAGGATCATCAAGGCGCACCCCCAGCCGCTGCTCGATGCGCGCCGCCACCTGTCCCCCCCCTTTCACATAGCAGGCGGTGCCGAGGCAGATGGCGCAACGGTGGGCGGTGGGGGGCTCCAGCCGGAAGAGGTGGTAGAAGCTCGCCACGCCGTGGACGCGGCTCAGCGGCAGCCGCATGGCAACGGCCACCACCCGCAGGGACTCCTGCGAGAGATAGCCGTGGAGCTCCTGCACCTGGTGCAGCACCTCGATCAGGGCATCGGCGCGGGCCCCGTGGCGACGCACCACCTGGGCGATGCGCGGATCATCGCTGGCGGCGCCGGCTGCTGCTGAGGCTGCGGTGGAGCTGGTCATGCCATCGATCTCCCACTCCCTCTTGCTAGCCACCGCCGGGCCGATGGTCAGCACGGCCTTGGGCAGAAGGCCTGCGGACGCGAATGGGGAGCCATACCTATAATCATTCTTGATGCGGACGCCGGCCGATGACTCCTCTCCTGCGACAGGCCCAGCTTCAGGCGGCGATGCTCAGCATGGCGCTGCTGTTCGCATCAGCGACCCTGGCCTGTGAGAAGCATCTCAAGGGGCACCAGAACAGCGCCGAGACCCAGACGGAAGGCCTGAGCCGCTGAACCCATCCGCCACCGACAGTCGGTGGCATCGGCGGCTCCGAGATGGTCAGTTTCCTTCGTCAGTCACCACGATTTGGTTTCTTTCCAACGTCGCTATCGATCACGATTGGTCGTCCTGGCTGTTGCCTTGATCGGCCTGTTCCTCGTGGATCTGCTCCTGTCGAGGCGCCTGGGAATCACGCTGTTTCCGTATTACTGGATCCCCGTGGTCCTGGCCGCCTCCTTCGCCACGCCCCGCCAGGTGGGCTGGTTCACGAGCCTGGCGATCGTCCTGACCGTCATCTGGTCGCTCCAGTCTCCCCAGGCCACCACCTTGAAGCTGCTGCTGCGGCTGGCCGGCCTGATCGGCATGGCCTGGGTCGCGATGCACCTGGCCCGGGAACTGCAGGCGAAGGAGCGCAGCAACCGGGAGCTGAAGGATCACTACCAGCTGCTGGCCGAAAACGCCCCTGATGTCGTCCTCAGCAGCGACCGGCAGGGGCGGATCTCCTGGGTCTCCCCCTCGGTGGGTCAGCTGCTGGGCCACGACGCCCGCGACCTCAGGGATCGGACCATCGCCGAGCTGGTGCTGGAGCCGGACCGCGGCCGCCTGGAGCAGGCCATCGGCCGGGTCCTCCAGGGGGAGAACAGCGGCTGCGATCTGCGCTTCCGTGCCGCCGACGGCGACGGCCGCTGGATCTCCATGGCCCTGCGGCCAGTGCCCGGTCCCGATGGCGAGGTGACGGGCCTGGTGGGCAGCTGGCGTGACATCCAGGGCGAAGTGGACGCCCGCCTGGCGGAGGAGCGCACCAAGGCCGCCCTGGCCGCCTCGGAGGAACGGCTGCGGCTCACCATGGAGAACACCTCCACCGGCATCGCCCTGCTCGACGGTGAGGGCCACGTCCTCTCCATCAACCCCGCCGGTGGCGGGCTGCTCGATCGCGACCCGACCGACCTGGAGGGGCTCACCTGGCCCTCCCTCTCACCGCCGGAGGACCGGGCCAGCGAAGCCCCGCTGATGGCGGAACTGCTGGACGGGCGGCGTCGTTCCTATCGGCTGCGCAAGCGCTTCCTCCAGGGGGAGCGTCCCCCCATCTGGGTGGACTGCAGCGTGTCCTGCTCCCGGCGTCCCGATGGCAGCCTGGCCTTCGTGATCGCCCAGTTCAACGACGTGACCGAGATGGTGCAGGCGGAAGCCGCCCTGGCCACCTCGGAGCAGCGCTACCGGCTGCTGGCGGAGAACTCCAGCGACGTGGTGCTGCTGATCAAGGAGGGCCGGGTCAGCTGGATCTCCCCCTCGCTCACCTGCATGCTGGGCTGGCAGCCGGACGACTGGATCGGCCATCCGCTCAGCCGCTTCATCCCCCCCGACGACCATCCTGTCCTGGAGCAGGACCTCCAGACCCTGGCAGAGGGTCGCACGGTGGTGCGACGGCTGCAGGCCCTCGCCCACGACCGCAGCCACCGCTGGGTGGAACTGCATGCCAGCCCCCACCGGGATGCCCTGGGCCGGCTCGACGGCATCGTCGGCTCGTTCCGCACGGTGGACCAGGAGGTGGCCGCCGAACGGGAACTGGCCCGCCGGGCCTGCACCGATGAACTGACCGGCCTGGTGAACCGCCATGAGGCCCTCGAGCGCATCACCGCCATCGCCGGCCGGGTGCTGCGCAAGGGGGACGCCACCGCCGTGCTGTTCTGCGATCTCGACAACTTCAAGGAGATCAACGACACCTTCGGCCACGTGCCCGGCGACGAACTGCTCCGGACGGTGGCCTCCCGGATCCGCACGAGCCTGCGCAGCGGCGACATGGCCGCCCGCATCGGCGGCGACGAGATGGTGGTGGTGCTGCAGGGGGTACGGGGGATGGGTGATGCGGTCACGATTGCCGAGAAGCTGCGCCGGGCCGTGGCCGAGCCGATCGTCACCAGTGCCGGCAGCCTGTCGATCACCCTCAGCATCGGGGTGACCCTGGTCCGGCCGGGCGAAAACCCCGACGAGATCATCTCCAGGGCCGACCACGCCATGTACCGGGCCAAACAGACCGGCCGCAACCAGGTGGTGCCCTTCAACGAGCAGACCGACAGTGCCGATGGCCGCAGCATCAGCTGGCAGCCCGTGCTCTGAGCGGGACCGGCGCGGCATGGCCTTGCAACGGCCGGCGACACTGGGAGGCGAGCGAACGGAGGCGACGGCCATGGAGATCGCAGGGATCGACCATGTGGTGCTGCGCTGCAGGGATCTGGAGCGGATGGAGCGCTTCTATACCGAGGTGCTCGGCTGCGCTGTGGCGCGACGCAATGAAGCCCTGGGAATGATCCACCTGAGGGCCGGCAACGCCCTCATCGATCTGGCGGCGGTCAGCGGCGAGCTGGGTCGCCGGGGAGGGGCGGCACCGGGCCAGGACGGCCACAACCTGGATCACTTCTGCCTGCGGATCGAACCCTTCGACGAGGGCGCCCTGCGGGCCCATCTGCGCCGCCAGGGCATCGATGCCGGCCCCCTGCATCACACCTACGGGGCCGAAGGTGTGGGGCCGGCCCTCTACCTGGAGGATCCGGAAGGGAACAGCATCGAGTTGAAGGGCCCCGGATCGGGTTAACCGCGCCAGGTGGGCACACCACCATGGGCCAGGGTGCCGCGTTGGCGCCAGAGCGCCGCCGGACTGACGTCGATGCCGTGACACTGCGCCAGATCAGCCGCTTTCTGCGGCGAATCGGCTGCACTCAGGGCGGCGGCAAACTCCGGATCGCGACGCGCCAGCTCCTTCACCAGATGGAGGGCTTCGGTGGCGTTGGCATGGGGCTGAACAGCGGCCTCGGTGCGAGGCCTTTCACAGGTGGATTCGTAGGTGGATTTGCTGGTGAATTCGCAGGTGGACATGGGATCTCCTCCTCTCTTTCCCTGACCCTAATGGATCGGAATCGTCAGCGAGATAAGTGGAAACACCCATCCCATCGCTTCATGATGCCGAACAAGATGATCTGAAATAGGACGATCCCTTCCCACGGCTGGCGGCATCGCCATAAGTTCTCGTAGCAGGGAAGTATTCCGACTCCAATTGCACTGTTGCCGCCACATCTTCCCCGGCCGTTTCCGCAATGAAATGCAGCATGAGATCGATGCCGGAGGAGATGCCCGCCGCCGTCCAGATCGCCCCGTCTCTGGTGAAGCGTTCCTCCACCACCTCCACGTCGCCGAGGGCCCGCAGGCGATCGAGGGAGGCCCAGTGGGTGGTGGCCCGCCGGCCGCTGAGCAGGCCGGCGGCGTGCAGCAGGAAGGAGCCGGTACAGACCGAGAGCACCGCCCGGCAGCCGGCCGCCTGGCGCCGGATGAAGGCGATCAGCTCGGGGTTGGCCACCTCGGTGCGGGTGCCCTGGCCCCCCGGCACCAGCAGCACATCCAGCGGTGGGGCCGTGGCAAAGCTGGCGTGGGGCAGCAGCAGCATCCCCTTGGCACAGGTGATCGGGGCCTCCTCCTGGCCGATCAGCAGGCACTGGCTGGGGCCACCGGGCTGGCGCGCCCAGAGCGTGGCCATCTCCCAGGGGCCGACGGCATCGAGTTCCTCCACCCCGGGGAACAGCACGATGCCGAAACGGCCGGCACCGGAAGACAGGCCTGAATCCATCGTCAACCCCGTCCGCGGGCCCACGTCAGAGGCCGCCCAGGCCCCTCATCAAGACGCAAGGCTGAACAGCAGCTGCAGCAGGGCGAAACCCGCCAGGCAGGTGGCGGCCAGCAGGGGTGCGACATGTACCAACTTCGGGATCCCACGATGTCTCCGGTCTAGGCCGGGTGCGCTCACGGGGAAAGCCCGGCGATCCGGTGCGTGTGGAGAGCCACAGACACAGTCGGAGATGAACTTTTGTCCCGGGTGGCGACGGGCTGAAAGCCCCGCAGACGTCCTGGCACCTGGGCCGCGACCACCACCCCGGTCGGCGCGCTGGCCAGTCCGGCCTCCCGCAGCCGCTGCACGGTCCACCAGTTGCAGTTGCGGCTCCAGAGATAGGCGGCGTGGGCGGGGAAGAACCGGCCCCGCTGGCCGGGACGGGGCGGCAGGGGAGCCAGGCGCTCGCCGTCGCCGCCGCGCTGGACCGAGCCCTCCAGGGCGCTCAGCAGGGCCCCCAGGGTGGGGGCGTCCACCTGCCGCTCCCGCACGGCGACCGTGCCCGCCAGACGCGGTGGATCGGGGTGGCCCGCCAGGAAGAGCACCGAGTCGGTGGGCAGGAACAGGGCGGCGACCACGGCCTGGGGACTGCGCTCTCCCCCGTGGAAGTAGCGCCGATCGCCCCAGGCCACCTCCAGGAACGGGGCCGCTTCCGCCCCGGGGGGCCCGAGCCGCCAGCCGGGTGGCTGCTGCACCACGATCGCGGTGTGGTAGCCCCAGTCCGCGACCAGCACCGTGTAGCGCCCCGCCGGGGGCTGGGGCAGCCGCACCAGGGGGGCGCGGGGCTCAGGCACCACGACGGCGTGGAGGAGCGGCCGTCCCACCAGCTCCAGGAGGAGAGGAATGAACGGCATGGGGGCAGGGGGACTTGAACCCCCACAGCCTTGCGGCCTGCGGATTTTAAGTCCGCTGCGTCTACCAATTTCGCCATGCCCCCGCGGGGAGATCCTAGATTCGCCCCACTTCGCGACATCCCCGGTGGCCCTGAGCGGACCCCTGAGCAGCCTGCCGCTCGACACCCTGCTGGTGATCGGCGCCTACCTGGCCCTGGCCGGCGCCTACCTGCTGGTGGTGCCCCTGGCGCTCTACTGGTGGATGCACAAGCGCTGGTATGTGATGGGCAAGATCGAGCGCACCGCCATCTACGGGATGGTGTTCCTGTTCTTCCCGGGGCTGATCCTGTTCGCCCCCTTCCTCAACCTGCGCATGGCGGGCCAGGGCGAGGCCTGATCCGTGACCCGCGCACAGGCGATCCTGCTGGGCCTGGTGGTCTTCGCCATCGGGGGTGGTGGCTACTGGGTGTTCCGCTCCAGCGGCCTGGAGGGCTTCTCCCCCGGCATCGCCGCCTCGGCGCTGCTGATGCTGGTGGTGCTCGGCTGGACCGCCAGCTACCTGCTGCGGGTGGTGGGCGGCAAGATGACCTACATGGAGCAGCGGCGCCGCTACCGGGCCGCCTACGACGCCGTCACCGACGAGGAGCTGCAGCGCAAGTTTGAGGCCCTCAGCCCCGAGGAGCAGGCGAAGCTGCTGGCCGAGGTGGGGCAGCTGCAGGCCGATGCCGAGATGTGAGCCCCTCGGGGTGCCCACGGACGACCCCATAGGCTCAGGAGCACCGTCCCGCCCTCCGGCCCGATGAGCGTCGCCGCCACCGCCGGCCCCAGCACCGCCCCCACCCTGATCCAGGAACGTTTCTCCGCCCTGCGGGCGTCTGGGCGCTGCGCCCTGATGCCGTTCCTGATGGCGGGCGATCCCCATCTCTCGGTCACCGCCGCCAGCCTGCTGGCCCTGCAGGCCGCCGGTGCCGACCTGATCGAGCTGGGCATCCCCTACAGCGATCCCCTGGCCGACGGCCCGGTGATTCAGGCCGCCGCCAGCCGGGCCCTGGCGTCAGGCACCACGCCCGGCCGGGTGCTGGACATGCTGGCCTCCCTGCGGGGCCCGCTCAGCGTGCCGGTGGTGCTGTTCACCTACAGCAACCCCCTGCTCAACCGCGGCATGGACAGCTTCTGCCGCGAGGCGGCCGCAGCCGGTGCCGCCGGCCTGGTGGTGCCTGATCTGCCGCTGGAGGAGGGCCAGAAGCTCTCCGCCATCGCCGCCGGCCATGGCCTGGATCTGGTGCTGCTGGTGGCGCCCAACACCCCGGCCGAGCGCATGGCCCGTATCCATGCCGCCAGCCGCGGCTTCACCTACCTGGTGAGCGTCACCGGGGTGACGGGGGTGCGCACCAGCCTGGAGGACCGGGTGGGTCCGCTGGTGGGGCGGCTGCGGGAGCTGGGCCCCACTCCGGTGGCGGTGGGCTTCGGCATCGCCACCGGCGAGCAGGCCCTCCAGGTGCGCCGCTGGGGCGCCGACGGCGCCATCGTGGGCAGCGCCCTGGTCCGGCGCATGGCCGCGGCCCACCAGAGCGGCGCTGATGTGGCCGCCGATGCCGGCGCCTTCGCCGCCGAGCTGCGCGCGGCCCTCGACCAGCCGCTCTGAACCAGCCTCAGAGGGCAGGGGCGCAAGCGCCCAGGGCCAGCGCCAGCAGCAGGACGGCGAGCAGGGAAGGAACAGGCATGGCCATGGGGCAGCTGCCCCCATGATGGGCCGATGGACGTCGATGCCCTGCCGTTCTCTCCCGCCTGCCTGCGCAACCAGGAGCCGATCCTGACGCTGCTGCGCCGCTGGCTGGCCCCCGGCGGCCGGGTGCTGGAGGTGGGCTCGGGCAGTGGCCAGCACGCCATCCACATGGCCCGCCATCTGCCGGGGGTCCGCTGGCAGCCGAGCGAGCGCCGGGAGGCCCTGGGGGGCCTGGCCGCACGCATCAGCCTGGAGGGCGTGAACGGACTGGCCCCGGGGGCGCAGGTGGCGCCACCGCTGGTGCTGGATGTGACCCAGCGCAGCTGGCCCGCGGGCCCCTTCGAGGCCGTGTTCACGGCCAACACGCTGCACATCATGCCGGCGACGGCGGTGCCCCACCTGCTGGCGGGCGGCGCCAGGGTGCTGGCCGCTGACGGACTGCTGCTGATCTACGGGCCCTTCCGCTACGGCGAACGCCACACCGCCGCCAGCAACGAAGCCTTTGACGCCCACCTGCGCCAGCTGGATCCGGCCATGGGAGTGCGCGACGCCGAGGCGATCCAGCGCGAGGCCGCCGACCAGGGACTGCATCTGCAGGCCGATGAACCGATGCCGGCCAACAACCGGCTGCTGGTGTTTCAGAAGAAGGCCGAGGGGCGCATGGGATGAAAGGCTGAGGGGCGTTCACCCCGACCCGGCGGCCGCCGCCGTTCGCCCATGAAATTCGTCCTCTGGGGCACCTACTGCGCCGACGTTCTCGAGCGCCGCGTCCCCTTCCGGGAGGAGCACCTGGCCGGACTGAAACACCAGAAGGAGGAGGGCGTGCTGGTCACCCTGGGCCCCACGGCCGACACCCGCTTCGTGTTCGGCCTCTACGAGGCTGACAATCAGGAGACGGTGGAAGGCCTCGTCAAGGGGGACATCTACTGGCGGCAGGGCATCTGGACCGCCGTGGAGATCCACCCCTGGATCCAGGCCTTCTGAGCCGACGACGGCTCAGGCGCGGGGCCAGCCGTCGAGGGCCTGCTGCCACACCCAGGCCGCCACCGCCTCCGGCCCGCCCTCGCCCAGGGACTGGGCATAGCCGCCCATCTGCCCCACACCGCCGGCGGCGATGGCGGCAATGGCCTCCGGAGAGGTGATGCCGTTGCGCTCCAGGGCCGCCATTTTCAGCGTCTTGCCGCGGCGGATGATGTTGCCCCCCTGGAGGTGGCAGCCGGCGCAGTGGGCCCCGAACAGGGAGCTGCCGGCGTCGAGAACGCTCAGCCTGAGAACACTGCCGTCGATGACATCAGCCTCAAGGGCGTTCTCAAGGGCGACGGGCTCGGGCGGCGTGGCTGCCAGGGCCAGGGCGGCGCCGGGGAAGCCGAGGGCGGCCGGCGGCACGATCAGGCCCAGCAGCAGCAACAGGGCCACCAGGAATGACACCAGGCGACGCCAGGAAATCAATCCTCGTCGTCGGCGCTGCCGGCGGGGATCAGGCGGATCTGCTTGCGGCCCAGCTTGATCTCGAACTCATCGCCGGGCTTGAGATCCAGCATGGCGGTGTAGGCCTTGCCGATCAGCAGATTGCCGTTGCCCTGCACCGTGGCCACATAGCTGAGCTTGCGCCCGCCCTTACCCACCTTGCCGGCCGCACCGAACTCGACCCCTTTGGCCTCGAGCAGGGCCTCGTAGAAGGCGGTGAAGTTCAGGCGCTCGGCGCCATCCTTCTTGGTGGAAACATAGCCACAGGCCCGCACGATCTCGGACTTGCCGACATCGCCGAGCTCCTTGACCTTGGCCAGTAATTCCGATCCAGTCAGCATGGTATGTAAGTGGAGGCAGGTGAGAGGTTAGAGGTAAAACATACACCAGCGCGATCAGCCTTCCGCCGATAGCCGCCACAATCAATGCACAACCACCGCCTCGATGCTGCCGATCCGTCCTCTCCGGCCCGATGATTGCCAGCAGCTGATCGCCGTGTATCACGAAGCGGTCATCAGCCAGGCCGGGAACCTCTACAGCCCGTCGCAGATCGAGGCCTGGTCGCAACAGGCCGGTCGCAATGATGACTTCCGGTCGTCATTGCTACGCGGCCATGGGTTGGTGAGCACCGCCCACCACGACGACACGATCATCGAGGCGTTTGCCCTTCTCGATCCCGCCGACCGGCTCTCCCTGCTCTACTGCCGGGGCCGCTCCAGTCGCCAGGGCCGGGCCAGCGCCCTGCTGGAGGCCCTGGAACAGCACGCCCGCTCCCGGGGGGTGGCTCGCCTGCGCACCGAGGCCAGCCAGCTGTCGCGGCCGCTGCTGGAGCGGCGTGGCTGGGTGGTGGACGACGAGGAGACGGTGACGCTCGGCGGCGTCGCCTTCCTGCGCTGGCGGATGGGCAAGGATCTGCTCTGACGCCAGCCCGCCTGCCCCCATGGCCGAAGCCCAGCTGCAGCAGTTCCTGGAGAAGGTGCGCCAGCTCAACGCCTTCGTGGCCCTGAGCGAGGCCGACCCCGCCCTGCGCCAGGCCCTGCGCGACTGCGGCGACCACCATCAGGTGGTGGCCCTGGCCCGCTCCCGCGGCTTCGAGATCGGCCGCCGCTGGGGGGAGACGGCTCCGGGGGAGGGGGCCGCGGCCGACGCAGGGGATGGCGGGGCCTCCCTGGTGCGGAGCCCCTGCCCAGCCGACGGCGAGGAGATCACCACCGTGCTGCTGGAGACTCCGCAGCTGCGGCTGGAGCGGATCCACTCGTGCAACGCCCGCAGCCCCGAGGGCTTCTGGTACGACCAGGCTGAGCATGAATGGGTACTGCTGCTGCAGGGGAGTGGCACGTTGCAGTTCGCCGATGAGGCCGAACCCCGCGCCCTCGCCTGCGGTGAGGCCCTGCTGATCAGTGCGGGTCGTCGCCACCGGCTGCTGGCGAGTGACCCGCCGCCTGGAACGATCTGGCTGGCCCTGTTCTGGCCTAATGCTCCAGCTCCCTGACCTCCCGCTCATGGACCTGGCGCACCATCCAGAAGGCCGCCGCCAGACACAGCACAGCCACCCCCAGACCCACCACCAGCAAGGGTTTGTTCTCGGCATAGGGGGGCAGCACGATCACCTTCCGGGCCACGGCGGTGATCGCCGTGAGCAGCACCAGCTCGATCTGCACCACGTGGCGGCGCAGATAGGAGGTGATGTTCTGCAGCACCTCGATGGCGATCAGCAGGTTGAGCAGATCTCCCAGCACGGCAATGAGGCCCTCTCCCTCCCAGCGCACGGCGGGGTTGACCAGCTGGAAGGCCAGCTGGACGGAGAACTTGAGGGCGGCCACCACCAGCACCAGGAACAGCATGACGGCCAGGAGCTTGGCCACCAGGCGCTCGCCCTGGTCGATCAGGTGCAGGAAAGGCTTGTCCTGGAAAATCCGCTGCAGACGTGGCATCAGTTCTTGAAGGGCTGGAAGTTCGGCTGGGCCGGGGTGTCGCTGGGGGGGTTCTCGATCACCGTGTCGCAGGTGATGGAGCCATCCGGCCCAGTGACGCAGTTGGTGGGCTTGATCTGGGTTTCCGGGCCCACATTGCCACCCCGCTTGAGCATGAAGGACTCCACCTGGGCCTGGGCCGCAGCGGTGAAGCTCAGGCCGGCCACGAGGGCTGTGGCGGTCCGCAGGGACCAGGGGAGGGCGCGGTGCAGGACGGCGGAGGCGTTCATGGCGGAGGGCGTCGGCTGGGGCCGCGGAATCGTTCAGACCCCACTCTGGGGGCTGGTCGCCTGGCCCGCCAGCTCGTTCAGCTGCCGCCGTCCGCCCGGATTTCCTGCAGCAGCAGGTCCAGCTGTCCCATCGAATCCTCAAGCAGGCCATCGTCTGCAGCCGGATCCGCTTCGCCGCCGGGTTCCTCGCAGAGCCAGCCGGCCTCGATGGCGCAGAGCCGTTCCGCCAGCCCGGCGGCGCCCTGGCGGCTCCAGATCAGGTGCAGCTCGGCGATCAGCACGGGCATGCGGATCGAACCGGCCCGCAGGGCCCGGCGCAGGTCGGACTGGGTGCGGCCGCTGAGGCGCAACCAGTCCTTGAGCAGGCTCTGGAGCTCGTCGAGCTGCTCCGGGCTGAGGGTGGGGGCGGAGGCGGGCATCGCCGGACCCTACCCCTGCCGGCGGGACAGGGGAAACCAGCGGTCGAGCCGGCTCTGGGCCCGGGTGCGGATCGCCGGGGTGCGATGGGTGCTGCAGAGCCCCAGCAGGGCGGTGAGGGCCACCATGTCGTCGCTGAAGCCGGCCGCCGGGATGAAGTCGGGGATCACATCGAGGGGCAGCAGCAGGTAGGTGAGGGCCGCCAGGACCGTCAGCCGCACCTGGGGCGGCGTGCCGCCATCGAGCAGCAGCTCCAGGCACTCGAAGGCTGGGCGGGCGATGGTGCGGCCGGCCCGGCGCAGCAGCCGCACCAGCAGGGCCTCATCGACCACCGAACTTTCGAGCACCTCGGCGTCGACGGGATCCTGGCCGGCGCCGGTCTGGGAAGAGGTGGCCTGGTCAGGGGCGACCTGGTCAGCAAAGGCAGTGGCCGAAGGGGCACCAGCCATGGCGATCTGCTCGGAGAGAGGAACACGCCACAGGAAGGGCGTCAGGCCATTCTGTGGGCGCTGGCGGCGGAAGGACGAGGGACGGATCCCCCTCCCTTCACTCCTCCACCAGGCCGCTCTCGATGCCGGTCTTGCGGAGCTTGCGCAGGGCCCGCTGCACCACCTGGCGGCAGTACTCGCGGCTGCACTCCAGCTGCCGCGCCACCTCGGCCAGGGTGCGCCACTCGTGGCTGCCGTCGAGCCCGAAGCGCAGCATCACCACCGTGCGTTCCTTGGGGGTGAGGTTGGACTTCTCCAGGAGCGTCCAGACCGATTCGGTGCGCTCGGCCTGCTCGGCCCGCTCCATCGGCGCCGGCTCGTTGCTGGGCAGCACGTCGACCAGCTCGGAGGGATCGGCCTTGGAGCGCACGGCCCCCTGCAGGCTCACGGTGACGCTGCGCAGCTCACAGCCCAGCAGATCCTCCACCTCGGCCACGGGCAGCCCCATGGCGGTGGCCAGCTCGGCGGCGTTGGGGGAGGAGCCGTGGGACTGGAGGTGGCGCGCCTTGGCGGCCCGCAGGCGGGTGAGCTTCTCGTTGACGTTGACCGGAATCCGGATCGTGCGGCTCTGGGTGGAGAGGGCCCGGTTCAGACCCTGACGAATCCACCAGTAGGCATAAGTGCTGAATCGGTGACCGCGGGTGGGGTCGAACTTCTCGACCGCGCGTGTCAGACCGATGGTTCCTTCCTGGATCAGGTCAAGCAGATCCAGACCCTTGCCTTGATAACGCTTGGCGAGGTTGACGACGAGCCGCAGATTGGCTGTCACCATTTGCTGTTTTGCGCGCTCCCCGGTGCGCAGCGTGCGCCTCTCGAGATCATTGAAATCGCAGGCAGGGCCGCTGCCGCCGGCCTGGGAGCAACGCTCGTTGAGGCTCACCATCGCCTGCACTTTCCGCCCGAGCGTGAGCTCCTGCTCAGGGGTGAGCAGCTGATGGCGGCCAATCTCGCCGAGAAAGGCACTGAGGGAACTCGCCATAGAGCATCTGAATCGCTGTGTCGAACCTAGGGTTGTTTCCGGATGTTCCTGAAACGAACAGAAAGCCTTCAGTGTTCCGTTGCGGCTTCCACATACGGACCCTGAAATCGCCAGTTGTTTCCATAATTTGTGCTGATTTGCTCCTTCCAGTGCCGTCCCGGGTTCCCGGCGCCCGGGAGCCAGCCGCTACCGTCCGGGTCGATCACCTGACACCAGCCGATGGCCGGGCTTCTCTCCATCCCCTCCGAGGTGCTCTCCAGCGCCGGAGTGGCCTACGTCCACTACCTGAGCTTCATGGTCTGCTTCGGGGCCCTGGTGCTGGAGCGGCGCCTGATCCGGCCCGACCCTGACCGCAAGGACGCGATCCTGATGGTGATCACGGACGTGACCTATGGCCTGGCCGCCCTGGGCGTGCTGCTCAGCGGCATCCTGCGGGTGCTCTATTTCGGCCAGGGCTCCAGCTTCTACACCGAGAACCCCCTGTTCTGGTGGAAGGTGGGCACCTACCTGGCGGTGGGCGCCCTCTCCCTCTACCCCACCATCACCTACATCCTCTGGGCCATCCCCCTGCGCAAGGGTGAGCTGCCGAAGGTGAGCGAGGCCCTGGCCAACCGCCTGCGCTGGGTGCTCAACATCGAGCTGGCGGGCTTCGCCGCCATTCCCCTGATGGCCGCCCTGATGGCCCGCGGCGTCGGACTGGCGGGCTGATGGTCCGGCGCTGGCCCCTCGGGCTGGTGCTGGGCGGGGCCGTGGCCGCCCTGCTGCTGCCGGCGCTGGCAGGGCCCCCTTCGGCGGCCGGCTCCAGCTGTGCCCCCAGCCGGGCCAGTCGGCCGGTGGGGGACACGCCGGTGGCTGCCGCGATGCCACCCCCCACGCCTGGCGAATCCCCTCCAGCCCCGCCCAGCGCAACGGACTACCGGCAGTGGCTGCGTCCAACACCCTTCGGCTGGGCCCGGCTTGATCACTGGTGCGTCTGGGTGGAGCCGGCGGCCAGCGAAGGGCCATCCCAGATGTGGGACGAGCGCTGGCTCGGCGCGGTGGAGCGGGCCCTGGGCACCTGGGGGCAGGAGCTGGCGATCACCCGGGTGGCGGATCCGGCGGCGGCCCAGGTGCGGATCCTGCGGCGCCGGCCTCCCCTGCGCCGGGAGGCCACCGGCCGCTCACGGGCCAGCCATGGCCGGGCCGAGCTGGCGGTGCTGGCGGTGGATCGGGGCACGGGCTGGATCCTGGAGCCCCAGGTGCGGGTGCTCATCAGCCCGGGACAGCGGCCCGAAGCCACCGAAGCCACCGCCCTGCATGAGCTGGGCCATGCCTTCGGCCTGTGGGGCCACAGCGATGATCCGGCCGACGCGATGGCGGCCGTGCCGGGGCCCCGGCCGGTGCTGGCGCTGAGCGCGCGGGATCGGGCCACCCTGCGCTGGCTCTACCAGCAGCCCACCGACTTCGGCCGCCCCCTGCCGGCGGCAGCGGTGCCCGCTCAGCCCGGCGGGGCGTCCTCGGGGGGCGCTGGCCGCTGAGCAGGGTGCCGGTGGTGGTAGGGCACAAAGCCGAGGCCGTAGATCTGCTCGAGCCGGGAGGGGCTGAGGGCGTGGTCGGGGGTGCCGTGGCAGCGGAGGCTGCGGTTGAGGCAGAGCACGCCGTCGCAGGTGCGTCGCACCATCTCCAGATCGTGGGAGACCTGCAGGATCGTCCAGCCCTCGCTGCGACGCAGCTGGTAGAGGAGGGTGTGGAACTGCTCGGCGGCGCGGGCATCGAGGCCGGCCTGGGCCTCATCGAGCACCAGCAGGCGGCGGGGGCGCACCACGCAGCTGGCCAGCAGCACCCGCTTGAGCTGGCCACCGGAGAGCTCCGACAGCAGCCGGTCGGCCAGGTCGGCGCAGAGGGTCTTGCGCAGGGCCTCGCGAACGGCGCTGCGACGGGCCTCGCGGCCCAGCCAGGGCAGGGCCAGGCCCGGGGGATCCCAGCCGAGGCCGACGAACTCGGCCACCGTGAGCGGGAAGCGGCCGCGGGGGATCAGGGTCTGGGGCAGGTAGGCGAGCCGGGCGCGCAGCTCACGTGGCAGCTGGCCGTGGCTGCCGAGACTGCAGCCCAGGAAGCGCACCTGGCCGGCCTGGCGGGGCAGGATGCCGAGGATGGCCTGCACCAGGGTGCTCTTGCCGGCCCCGTTCGGGCCCACCAGGGCCGTGTCGGATTCAGCCACCAGCTGGAAGCTGACGTCATCGACCGCCGTGACTCCCTCGC
The DNA here is from genome assembly GCF_002252675.1 of Synechococcus sp. BO 8801. Classification (GTDB taxonomy): domain Bacteria; phylum Cyanobacteriota; class Cyanobacteriia; order PCC-6307; family Cyanobiaceae; genus Cyanobium. The sequence goes on from NZ_NQKY01000004.1 coordinate 69,574, forward strand.
GCCGCACGCTCAGGTGGCTGACTTCGAGAACCATTTCGGCCATTTCTCCACCCTACCCAGACGGCCCCTTGCTGGCTGTCGCCATCCAAACCTGTGGGCCACGAGAATGGACGTCAATGCTCTGGACCCAGACCGCCCATGACCTGCCTCGCCGTGACCGGAGCTTCAGGCAAGACGGGCTGGCGAGTGGTGCAGGAGGCCCTGGGCCGGGGCTGGCGGGTGAAGGCGATCCTGCGGCCGAGCTCCGCGGTGCCGCCGGGGCTGGAGGGGGCGGAGCTGGTGCGTCTGGAGCTGGGGGATACGGAGGCGCTCGGGGCGGCGCTGGCGGGCTGCGACGCCCTGGTGATCGCCACCGGGGCGCGGCCGTCGGTGGATCTGGCCGGGCCGCTGAAGGTGGATGCCCTGGCGATGCGGCCCCAGATCGATGCCTGCAAGGCGGCCGGTGTGAAGCGGGTGGTGCTGGTGAGCTCCCTGTGCAGCGGCCGCTGGCTGCATCCGCTCAACCTGTTCGGGCTGATCCTGGTGTGGAAGGGGGTGGGGGAGCGCTGGCTGGCCGCCAGCGGCCTGGATTGGACGGTGGTGCGCCCCGGAAGGCTGAAGGAAACAGAGGAGGGGATCGAGGCCGAGGGGATCCGTTTCAGCGGGCCCGACCAACAGGAGAGCGACAGCATTCCGCGGCGGCTGGTGGCGCGGGTGTGCCTGGATGCGGTGGAGAACCCGGCCGCGATCGGCCGCATCATCGAGATCACCAGCAGCCCGCAGCAGCCGGCGGTGGGGCTGGGGGAGTGGCTGGCGAGCAGCGCCGCCTGAGGGCGGCTGTAGGGTCGCCGCGGCGGTGGCGGCTGGATGCGCAAACCCACTCTCCTGCTGGTGTTGGCGGTGCTGATGACGGCCGGAGCCAGCTTTGCGGCGGCCAACCTGCTGCTGCGCCACGCCACCCCCGCCAGCCCGCGCGTGGCGGCGGCGTTGCCGCCCCTGCCGGGGGGCGTGGCCCTGGGGGATCCGACACCGAAATTCGTGGGGGAAACGCGGGTGCTGGCGATGGAGGCGATCGACGCCACCGCCTGGGCGCCGATGAACCAGGCGCTGGTGCAACTGGCGCGCCGGTTCCTGGACTACCCCTTCAAGGGGTTCTCCCTCGATGGCGGCCCGAAGGAGCAGCTGGTGCTGGATCTCAGCAACTTCGACTGCTTCCTGTTCGTGGAGCAGCTGCTGGCGCTGAGCAACAGCCGCAAGGTGGACACCCAGGACGAAGGGGTGGAGCGCTTCACCCAGCACGTGCGGCGGCTGCGCTACGTGAATGGCGAGGTGGACTACTGCCGGCGGCAGCACTACTTCAGCCGCTGGGCCGAGGCGGCCGAGCGCAACGGCTACGTGGTGAACCTCACCCCGTTCCTGCCGGGGGCCAGCAGCCGCAACGTGGCGCTCAACTTCATGAGCAACCACATCAAGAGCTACAAGCCGATGCAGCTGGCCCGCAACAAACAGTGCATCACGGAGCTGGAGAAGGATCTGGTGCTGAACCAGGCCTACATCCCCCTGGCGGCGCTACCGGGGGTGCTGCCGTCGCTGCGCAGCGGCGACATCTTCGGGCTGGTGACGAAGGTGCCGGGGCTGGATGTGACCCACGTGGGCTTCCTGGAGAAGCGCGACGGGGTGGTGGATGCCATCCACGCGGCGGAGGGGGCGGGGGTGATCCGCAGTGAGAATCTCGCGGCTTATGCGGGGCGGGTGCCGGATGTGATCGGGGTGGCGGTGTGGCGGCCGAGGCCGAATGATGGGGATGCGGCGAAGAGCGCTAAACCGGGGGGATAAGTGCAAGGACGTCCGCTTCACCGAAGGTGACACCGTTGGAGAACCGAAAAGTCTCTACTCCATAATCCTTGGAGACGAAGTAATTCGAAACCACCAACAGATCCCTAGTAGAAAACCTCATTTCAAGGTTGCCCCCCTGCCGTCGAGTCGACACGAGATCAGTGGATCGCAGATTGGAGAAGGTCACCGCATCCTTGCTCGTCACATTGGGTTCATAGTCCGTGATGGTCTTGATGGCACCACTTCTGACAATGGCATAGGTGTCATCTCCCTCGCCACCGACAAGGGTGTCATTCCCCGTACCGGAGATAAGGCGGTCCCGCCCTCTCCCACCATGGAGCGCATCATGACCAGCGCCACCATCAAGGATGTCATCGCCGTCTCCCCCATGCAGAGTGTCATTGCCATTCCCTCCTGTCAGAGCATCGTTCAGGACACCCCCGTAAAGAAGATCATGGCCGTCCAACCCATTGATGCGGTTGGCCATGTCATTGAAGCCACCAAGCGTGTCATTCCCTACCGTGGCACCACTGACCACGACGCGGTCGCGAAGATGGCCATCCCCCCAGACAACACCGTTGGTGAATTGGAAGGCCTCAATACGATGGACTTCTGAGGCAAAGTAGTTCTCCACCTTCAACTGGCCACCTCTAGAGTCACGGAGAATCAGGTGGCTCCCGTGACGCTCGGTCGATGTGATGTCCTGGGAACGCAGGTTCTGATACTGGACCACATCACGGTTGCCGCTCGCGTAATCCACGTCACTGATCTCCTTTCGCTCTCCTCCCTGGCTGATCACATACACGTCATCGCCGATCCCGCCGTTCAGGCTGTCGTTGCCGCTGCCGGACACCAGCCAGTCCCGGCCCGCGCCGCCATGCAACAGGTCATTACCGCTGCCGCCATCGAGCTGGTCATCGCCATCGCTGCCGCTCAGGTAGTCATGGCCATCGCCGCCCTTCAGCACATCGTTGAATCCGCCCCCGAACACCGCATCGTCGCCCTCCAGGGCGTCGATACGGTTCACCATGTCCCAGAAGCCACCCAGCCTGTCCGCACCGGCTGTCGCTCCTCCCACCACCACACGATCCCGCAGCTCCACATCGCCCCAGCGGCTTCCATCGGCGAACTGGAACTCCTCGATCCGGTAAACCTCCGAGGCAAAATAATGCTCCACCCACAGACGGTCCGTCAGTCCATAGTGCAGGTACAGCTGCGAACCATGACGTTCGACTAACCGCACATCGGATGGATTCACATTCGTGAACAGCACCACATCACGGTTGCCGCTCGCGTAATCCACGTCACTGATCTCCTTTCGCTCTCCTCCCAAGCCGATCACATACACGTCATCCCCGATCCCGCCGTTCAGGCTGTCGTTGCCGCTGCCGGACACCAGCCAGTCCCGGCCCGCGCCGCCATGCAACAGGTCATTACCGCTGCCGCCATCGAGCTGGTCATCGCCATCGCTGCCGCTCAGGTAGTCATGGCCATCGCCGCCCTTCAGCACATCGTTGAATCCGCCGCCGAACACCGCATCGTCGCCCTCCAGGGCGTCAATCCGGTTCACCATGTCCCAGAAGCCACCCAGCCTGTCCGCACCGGCTGTCGCTCCTCCCACCACCACACGATCCCGCAGCTCCACATCGCCCCAGCGGCTTCCATCGGCGAACTGGAACTCCTCGATCCGGTAAACCTCCGAGGCAAAATAATGCTCCACCCACAGACGGTCCGTCAGTCCATAGTGCAGGTACAGCTGCGAACCATGACGTTCGACTAACCGCACATCGGATGGATTCACATTCGTGAACAGCACCACATCACGGTTGCCGCTCGCGTAATCCACGTCACTGATCTCTTTTCGCTCTCCTCCCTGGCTGATCACATACACGTCATCGCCAACACCGCCGTTCAGGCTGTCGTTGCCACTCCCCGACACCAGCCAGTCATGACCCGCGCCGCCATGCAACAGGTCATCGCCCGCTCCGCCTTCGATCCAATCCTGACCATCCGTACCAGACAAGTAGTTGGATTCTGATGATCCTTGAAAAAGGCGATGCCCTGAAGCAAGCCGTTGGAAAACGCTTCCTTTTGCTGCATCGGAAATGAATGAGTCCTGCAATTTGACCAGAATCAGAGATCCAGAATCTCCGATGGCTCGAAAAGATCGAGTCAGCTTATACAGTCCCAGGAAGTCTGATGACTGGAGGAAGCTTGCATCCAGATAGTTGGCGATCCACTGCAGGCTCTGCTGCGATGGCTGCAAGTGAATGTCACCATCTGCTGTCACAAGACGTTGCAGGATCGGCTTTGCATCCGTCTGGAGAATCAGCTGATCTTCCAACTGAAGACGGAGATCTTCATAGGCCTGATGAAGCAACCGCACCGCCGGACCAATCGGCCGAGGGTCAGTCCAGCCCTGGCGAAAGCGCTGACCGAGCAGGCGCTCCATGACTGCGAGTCGTCCATCGATCGCATCCCAGCCAGCCTTGAGCTGCTCAGAAGACACCCCCACCCAACGAAAGATCAATGGATCAATCAGTACCTCGCGCTGTAAGGTGTTGCCCTGGATCCAGCTTTCCAGAAGCAATCGCAGCTCTCCGGATTGATCTGCAGCCATGGCTTGATGCAGGTCAGGCACCATACCCATGCCTTTCAGATCTGGAAGTGCAGAAAGGCCTGCATCAATGGAGACAGGGTGAAGCCACCTGGTTCGTGCCTGGTCGACCTGAAACCAGACATCATGCATGGATTGAAGAGTTCCGTCAGAGGCCTGGAATCTACCGATCTGAAGGTGCCGGTTACCCTCAGAGTCGACCATATCTGATGCTGCATAGTCAACACCAAGCCGCAGCAAGCCTGCCTCGCTGAGGCTCACAATCTCGTCATGATCGGTAACCGCATTGCTATTTCTGTCAATCCATACACTCAGCTTCGACCATACTGGATCTTGTTGATCGATCCAGCGATCTCCATTTCCATCAAGCGCCCTGAGAGCATCAAATCCATTGGCCGCCTTCGTTCCATTCGGCAGCAATGTGTGATTGCCAAATAGCTCACCTCCATGGTCGATGAGACCATTGCTATCAAGATCATGCACAAGCAGTCCGTCCGTCGGGCTGATCCAACCCGTCCGTTCGGCAAATCCATTACCGTCATGATCAAAATGGATCGCAGATCCATGCTCAGATGATGTAATCACTCCATTGCGGTCAAGATCAAGAATAAGGGGACATGAATAGTTTCTTTCCGCCGCTTGAAACTGATTTCTCAATACCCCCAGTCCCCGATCCCAGAGATCGGCAAGGTGCCCGGCCACAAACTCTGCAGCCTCGTCGGAATAGGCACTTCCAAGCATCGAGGCCGACAGCACGATGCCACTTGCAGCCAACCAGCCCAGCGGGCCCGCAGCCAGCAAGGGTGCCACTGCCAGTGATGCCAGGCGACCAGCAAGAATCGCCCCGGCATTCTCAAGTGCCCATTGGGTCATCATCCGCTGTGCAGCGTCCGGATCGCCCGCATCCATTGCTGCTTTGGCATCATGGGCCACGGCCGCAAGGCTGACGACGTCAGCAATGTGACCCAGTTGATCCATGGCCTTGAGCCAACGCGATGGAGTCTGAGGAGTCTGAGGAGACTGATTGAGAAGATCTCGCTTGTAGTGAACAGCCAAATTGTCCTGGGCTATTCGGATCTCTCTCAGCGCTTCACGATGGGCAACCACCCTCTCCTGGGGAATGAAGTCCGCCATCGACCGCATCGGAGTATCGGGGGGAGGGGCATTCCCATTGATCGCATTGGAGTCTTCAAAGAAGTTTCGGGCGTCAAGGACGTAATGCCGATCCACCATCACTGGATTTCCAGCTGCATCAACAGCAATCTTTAGCCTCGAAGCTCTTTCGTCAGAAGCAGTAATGATGACGGAGAACGCCTCCTCAATTGTCATTCCCCGGAAAGCCTCTATGGGAATACCATCTATACTTGTAACGTTTGGGTTGCTAAGGATAATTGGAAGCTCAGTCTGAAAGAATACTCTGTTGTCAACGGCGCTTCCAGTAAATGTGACGACCTCACCTACTGCATCAGCAGCGTACTTGGCAGACAATCGATCCCATACTCCGTTATTGATCCTCGAATTTCCAATTCTCTCGCCATCCATGAAGCTCCTGAGCTCATCAGGATTGTCTTTGAAGATCTCTTCAAACTTTCTCTTTAGCTTCTCATTGTAAAACTGTGTGCCTTGAGTTTGATTCAGGAACTTACCCGCCTCAGACTGGTCGATTGTGCGGACATTATTTCCAGACCTATGCAGGGCCTCTGCAATCGCTCCCGAATGCAGCCTGCGAGTTCCTTCCGAGTGAAACTCGCCAGTAAAGCCACTATACAAAACAGTAACGGGGCCATCAACCCGGTGGTCAACTCGGTCAATTAGTTCGAGAAGCTGCTCTTTAGTGTGAACCGTATCCAGCAGTTCATTCGCCTGCTCAGCAGTAAGCAACATGATGTTGAGGAGCGACTTAACTTTCTTGACTTACTAGAATTCAAAAGACACTTGACGAATAGGAGCAAACGCATTCTCCCTGCCATCAAAACCATAGGCGAGAAGAGCAGCTTTCAATGTCGAGAACACGGCTTGCTTACTCAGGCCGCCAAGGTCGAATGGCTGAATATGAGCAACCTCTTTCCACACGATTCGGTACGGAGACTCTTTGAATGACTCCGATCCACTACCCATATTCAGGTAAACTCTCAAGAGAATTCCTTCGAGATAGAAATCAAACTGCCCTTCTGGATCGTATCCAAATGCGTAGCTTTGCATGATCCCCCCCCACAGGTAGCAATCCAGCTCCCTATCCCTCGTCCAGTAACGGCCATCACCGGGCTTGAACGGCAGGTTGTATCGGGCAATGTCTTCATCCGAGACCACTTCGTTCACGAAGCCCATCTGGGTTGCCTCAAACACTGTGGGACACAACGGTTGGAAGCCATGATCCGCGTTGGTGGAATTGCCATCACGCGACTTCCTGGACATCAGGAGTTGCACGTTGAGAACCTAACGATGGACAGGGGGATCGGCCAGCGATGACGAAACGTCGAACGCGTGCAGGTCCTGTTCCAGGCTTCCCGGCGGCGGTCACGGGGTCCATGGCTCCACGCGTCAGTGCTTCGGGAGGCCGTCGTGGAAGAAGTCAGAGCGCTTCAACGATGCCTGTCCAGCCAGGGCGGCATCTACCGCACCAGGAGGGTCTTCAGGCATCAAGGCACACGGCTGACAATGGGGCACAAAGTCCTGGATCAGCGCTGCAAGGCCATGTAGGACACGTCCTTGTCTCAGCGCTGCGTCGCGATCCAGACCATTGTCGAGGCTGCGGCCAGTGACCTTCGTACCACCTTTGGTGGCGATACCGGTGCCATGGTGAGCGGCAGGCCCACGAGGGTCATTGCTGGGCTCTGGCCCCAGAGCCGCCTAGTCGCTGGTGCGCCCAGAGCCAAAGAGACAAACCTTCACCCGTCTTCAGCGGCCAAAGCCCTGCTGCCTAGCTTGAAATCAAGCCGCCGTGCTTGCCGTGGTGAATCCGTGGTTCAGCCGAAGCCTTCCAGCGGTTGCCCTGCTCCTGGGCCATGCCATCGGGACACCCGTGCCCGCCATAGCCGTCGCCCAGCAGTTTCCCGCTACTGCGGGCGACACCAGGGGCTCCCAGGCAACGCCACGAACGGACAACCAGCTGCCGCCGCAGGTGAGCGGCTGGATCCGCCAGGCCATGGCACTGGAAGACGCGGGAGCCGACGGAGAAGCCCTGAACCTGCAGCAGAAGGTGGTGGACTGGCTGCGGGCGAATCCCCAGCAGGATGATGCCACCACGGCCCGAATCCTCCATGCTTACGGGCGGCTTCTCTGGATCAACAACCGGTTCGTCGAGGCGCTTGGCCCAGTCGAGGAAGCCGTGAAGCTGCGCCGGAGTCTGGAGGGAATCAGCAGCGATGGCGCAGCTGATCTGGCGGCTTCCCTGAGACTGGTAGCCCCTCTCTACGCAGCCACAGGGCGCAGCAAGGAGGTGCTTCCACCCATCCTGGAAGCGGTGGCGATGCATCGCCGGCTGGCCGAACGCGACACCGGCCTGAGGGGTGAGCTTGCCCTTTCCCTGAACGTCCTGGGACTGCTCTACAGCGAGCTTGGCCAGCCATCAGAGGCGCTGCCACCCACCCTCGAGTCGGTAACGATCCGCCGATCACTGGCTATCAGGAATCCAGATGAGATGGCCAACCTGGCCCATGCCCTGAATGATCTGGGAGAACGCTACGGCGACCTCGGCCGACTCGAAGACGCTCTACCGCCATTTCTGGAGGCCATGGACATGCGCCGAAGGTTGGCTTCAGCCAATCCTGCCTCCCTCAGCGATCTGGCCGTCACCCTCGACACCCTTATCGGGGTCTACCACGAACTCGGGCGTCCCTCAGAGGCCCTGCCATTGAGTCTGGAAATGCTCCAGATCGTCCGCCGGCAGGCCAGTAGTGACCCCGGTAGGCAGAACAGCCTGGGAGATGCTCTTGATCAGCTGAGCCACATCTACAGAGATCTGGGACATCCTTCTGATGCACTGCCAGCACAGATCGAAGCGATTTCCATCTACCGCAGACTGTCGGCAGTCAGCTCCGAGCACGTTGAGGGCCTGGCCAGAACCTTGAACAACCAGGGAAACTGCCTGACCGATCTTGGACGGCATGAAGAGGCACTTCCTGCAAGCCTGGAAGCGGTGAAGATCTATCGGGGGCTCGTGGAGCGAGACTCCACATTCCAGGCTGACTTTGCCCGATCTCTCACCAACTTGAGCCTTGGCTTCAGTGCACTGGGACGCAACGCGGAATCTCTATCGCCCAGCCTTGAAGCGGTGTCGCTGTACCGCAGCCTGGCGAGAGGAGAGCCTGCCATTCGGGGGGAGATGGCCGGTGCTTTGGGAAAGCTGGCCGAAATCTACAGCAGGATGGATCGCCAAGCCAATGCAATCCCACCCGCCATCGAGGCGGTGGCAATCTACCGCCAACTGGCGAGAGAGACACCCCGGGCAAAGGGAAACCTCGCACTTGCCCTGAACAACCTGGGTGCTTATCACGGCTGGTCAGGACATCCTTCGAAAGCGCTCCCGTTCTTCCTGGAATCGGTGATGGTCTACCGCCAACTGGTGGTGAAGGATTCCGACTACCTGGGAGAATTAGCTCGTTCCCTGCTCAATCAGGGCATCGCTCTCAGTGAGCTCGGACGCCCTTCAGAAGCGCTTCCACCCACCGTCGAAGCCGTGGAGATCTACCGCCAACTTGTACCAAAAGATCCTGCATTCCAGAAAGATCTCGACCGTGCCCTCAACAGCCTGAACCTGATCCGCAGACAGCTGGGGCTCCCTGAAGACGCATTGCCGGGTGCTGAGCCGTCGGTGAGCCGTCGCGGTTCCGCTCCCAGGACCTGACCGCTCACCCATCCAGCTCCAGCCACTTCTTCGCCTCCACCGCCGCCTTCTCCTGCCCCTGCCGGTGCCCGAAGGCAAACGCCGCCACGCAGATCAGCGTGATCGCCGCCGGCACCGTGCCCGACGGCAGCCGGTTGCGGCTGGCCAGGTCGTCCGGCAGGCCCCCCAGCGTCAGCACCAGGAAGCCCACCGCCCCCAGGGCCGTCAGGCCATAGAGAAACGGTGTGATCGTGCGGCGCGTCAGGGCGTGCAGCAGCAGCACCGCCAGCCCCACCCAGGGCAGGCTCGAGCCCAGGGCCCACAGCCAGCGTTCGCCCGATCCATCGCTCAGCCGCCGCCGGCAGGCCAGTTCCCGCTGCAGGCGGCTCATTCGCGCCTGGGCGCCCCGCGCCGCTCGGCCAGCACCTCCTGCACCCGGCGCCAGTCGACGCCGTGGTGGGCCAGGGCCACCTGCACATGAAAAATCAGATCGGCCGCCTCGCCGGCGATCGCGGCCGGGTCGTCGTCCTTGCAGGCCATCACGAATTCGGCACTCTCCTCGCCGATCTTCTTGAGGATGCGGTTGTCGCCGCCCTCCAGCAACTTGTTCGTGTAGCTGCCCGGCTCCGGCCGCTCCCTGCGCCCGTTGATCACCCGCGCCAGTTCGGTGCACACGTCCGCCGGCGGCGGCAGGGCGTCGGGTCCGCCGGGTGTGGCCGTTTCGCCTTCCTCGTAGAAGCAGCTGCGGGCGCCGGTGTGGCAGGCCACCTGGCCCACCTGCTCGATCGTCAGCAGCAGCACGTCGGCGTCGCAGTCGTAGCGGAGCCCCCTGAGCTTCTGAAAATGGCCGCTGGTGGCCCCCTTGTGCCACAGCTCCTGCCGCGAGCGGCTCCAGTAGTGCACCTCGCCCGTGGCCAGGCTGCGCTCGATCGCCTCCCGGTTCATCCAGGCCACCATCAGCACCGCCCCGTCCAGCCAGTCCTGGGCCACCGCCGGGATCAGCCCCGCCCCGTCGAAGCGCAGCGTGGCGATCAGCTCAGGGCCCGCCAGCTGGCCCCCCCCACCGGGTGACGGCGGATGACAGGATCCAGGGGAAGCGGCGGATGGAGCCCCCAAGGGACGCGACGTCAGCTGCAGTGATCCTCCCCCATGTCCACCCCCGCGGCCCACACCTGCAGCAAGAGCTACGGCGGCTTCCCCTGCTGCCATCGCCAGTGGCGCCACCCGGGCCACTGCCGTTTCGTACACGGCTACAGCCGCAGCTTCACCTTCTGGTTCGCCGCCCACCACCTCGACGTCCACGGTTTCGTGGTCGACTTCTCCAGCCTCCAGCCCCTGCGGGCCCGCCTCGAGGCCCAGTTCGACCACACCTTCCTGGTCAACCACGACGACCCCCTGCTGGCCCAGTGGCAGGCCCTGCATGACCAGGGCGCCCTCGACCTGCGGGTGATGGCCAACGTGGGCATGGAGGCCAGCGCCGAGCTGGCCTGGGGCTGGGCCAACGAGATGCTGCACCAGCGGGATGGCGGCCGCAGCTGCTGCTGGCGCGTCGAGGCCCGCGAGAACGAGGCCAACGCCGCCCGCTTCACCGCCATCCCCGACTGGTTCGAAGCCGGCGCCACCACCAGCCCGGAGCCCTGGCCGGCGCCGTGATCCTCACCCGTCTGGCCACCGCCTGGGCCCTGTTCCAGGGGCTGCTGATCGAGGCGCTGCCCTTCCTGCTGATCGGCGTGCTGATCTCCGCCGGCGCACGCTGGTTCGCCCCGGGCGGCCGCTGGCTGCGGCGGCTGCCGTCCCACCCCCTGCTGGGGCCCCTCACCGGCGCCGCCCTCGGTTTCGCCCTGCCCGCCTGCGAATGCGGCAACGTGCCGGTGGCCCGCCGCATGCTCAGCGGCGGCGCGCCCCTCGGCGCCGGCCTCGGCTTCCTGTTCGCCGCCCCCGTGCTCAACCCGATCGTGATCGCCAGCACCTGGGCCGCCTTCCCCGACCAGCCCTGGCTGCTGCTGGCCCGCCCCCTCGGCGCCGTGGTGGTGGCCGTGGGCCTGGCCCTGCTGCTGGGGCTGGTGGGCGAGCCCCAGCTGCTCCAGGCCGACCTGCTGGCCGAACGGCGCCTGCACCAGCCCCTGGCGGCGGTGGGGCTGCTGGAGCGCTCCAGCGGCCTGGTGGGGGCCCCGCCACCCTCGGCCCTCAGCGCCGAAGCCGCCCCGGTGCGGCCGCCCCTGGCCGAGCTGATGAAGCACGCCAGCCAGGAGTTCCTCTACCTGGCCCTGCTGCTGGTGATGGGCAGCGTCATCGCCGCCCTGGTGCAGTCCTTCGTGCCCCGCAGCTGGCTGCTGGCGGTGGGCGGCGCCCCCACCCTCTCGATCCTGGCCCTGATGCTGCTGGCCCTGGTGGTGTCGGTGTGCTCGAGCGTGGATGCGTTCCTGGCCCTCAGCTTCGCCGCCCAGGTCACCCCCGGGGCCCTGCTCGCCTTCCTGCTCCTGGGTCCGGTGATCGACCTCAAACTCGTCAGCCTGCTCGGGCTGCTGTTCCGCCCCCGCGGCCTGGTGCTCACCACCGCCGGGGCCGCCCTGATGGTGCTGCTGATCGGCCAGTGGGTGAACCTGTGGCGCCTGTGACTCCCCCCCTCCTGCAGCGGGCCGCCCTCTGGCGCGCCGCCAGCCTCGGCCTCTGGGCCCTGGTGATGCTTGTCAGCAGCGTCGACGGCCGCCTCGACCTCCTCCTGCGGGCCGTGTTCCACCCCCTGGTGGCCCTGGCCGGCCTGCTGCTGCTGCTCGTCGCCCTGCTGCAGTTGCGCCTGGCCTTCGGGCCCGGCCGGCAGGAGCGGGGCGACCGGCGCCAGGCCCGCACCCTGCTGCTCACCGCCGCCATCGCCCTGCTGGTGCTGCTGCTGCCGCCGGCCCCCTCCTTCGCCGACCTGGCCGGCCAGCGCCCCCGCGACGAGACCGCCGAAAGCGAGCTCAGCTTCGTGTTGCCGCCCGCCCAGCGAAGCCTCACCGACTGGGTGCGGCTGCTGCGCAGCCAGCCCGACCCCAAATTGTTTGCCGGCGATCCGGTGCGCATCAGCGGCTTCGTGCTGCCGATGGAGGGCGAGCCTCCCCAGCTGGCCCGGCTGCTGGTGCGCTGCTGTCTGGCCGATGCCTCCCCGGTGGGGCTGCCCGTCCACTGGCCCGCCGGCCAGGCCCCCTTCCCCGCCGACCAATGGCTGGCCATCGACGGGGTGATGGGCCTCAAGCCCGCCCCCGGCGGCGGCGAGCGGCTGGAGGTGGTTCCCAGCCGCATCCGGCCGATCCCCCGGCCCGCCCGGCCCCTGGAACCATGAGCCCGCTCTCCCGCCTCCCCGGTGCCGGCCCCCTGCCGCTCACCCTGGCCCTGGCCGCTCTGCTGGCCCTCGTCCAGCAGCAGCTGCTGCTGAACCACCCGCCCCGGCTCGAGCGGCTCACGCCGGTGGCCGCCAGCTCCGGTCCCGCCGCCCTGCAGGCCCGCTTCAGCCGGCCCATGGACCCGGCCAGCCTCCAGGCCGCCAGCACCCTCAACCCGCCCCTGGCCCACCGCTGGCTCGGCGACGGCGACACCCTGCTGCTGAACCTCTCCCCCGACCAGCGGATCAGCTCCCCCCTGGAGCTGCAGCTGGCCGGCCGCGATCGCCGCGGCCTGGCCCTGGCCCCCCAGCGCTGGCAGTGGGATCCGCGCCCCCGGCTGCTGGCGGTGGTGCCGGCGGGCAGCGGCGAGCAGCTGCAGGTGCGGGAGCACGACGGCCGCTGGCGGCCGATCTCGCCGGTCTGGCCGCGCATCACCATGGTCGAACCGCTCGGCGGTGGCGAGGCCGTGGCCGTGGTGTCGCGCTCCGAAAACGGCCGCTTCCGGGTCTGGCGGCTGCCGCTGCGCCAGCAGCCCCTGCGCCCCCTGGGCCGCGGGCGTCCGGCGTCAGCGTCGCCCGTGCAGGCCGGTGCCCCCGAGGCCATCGGCGCGGGCGAGATGGTCTTCGCCCACATCAGCGGCAACCGCCGCGGCGACCTGCTGGTGCAGTCCGGCGGTGAGCAGCCCGACCAGGTGAGCATCAGCCTCTGGCCCGCGCGCGGTGGCCCCCGGGTGCTGCCGCTGGAGGCCAGCGGCGCCGTGCGGCTGCTGCCCGAGGGGGGCGCCCTGGTGGTGCCCGAGATCGACGGCCTCAGCCTGCGCGACCTGCCCCCCCGGCCGCCCCGCCGCCAGACCCTGCCCGGCAGCCGCGACCTGAGCAGCTTCTGTCCCCGGGCGGGGCGCGCCCTGCTGGTGCGCCACTGGCCCGATTTCCGCCGTTCCCTGGAGCTGGTGGAGCCGGGCGTGGCCCCGCGCCAGCTCTGGCTCGGCCCCCAGGCCCTGGCGGCCACGGCCTGCAGCCGCGGCGGCGAGCGGATCTGGGCGCTGCTGATCGAAGGGGTGGGCCGGCCCGTCCTCACCCTGGTGACCCTCGACCGGCGCGGCACCGTGCTGGCCTCGCGGCGCCTGACCGGCTGGGAGCTTGAGCCCGGCACCGGCCTCAGCTACGACCCCACCAGCGACCGGCTGGCGCTGGTGCTGCGCCCGCTGGGGGACGTGCGCGGGGCACCGCCGGCGCCCCCCCGGGCGGTGCTGATCGAGGCCTCCAGCCTCACCCTCCAGCCCCTTCCCCAGGAGGCCCTCCAGGCCATCTGGCTGCCGGCAGGGTAGAAACGGAACCATGCAGGCCCCCACCACCCCCGATCTGCCGCCGCGCCAGGCCTCCCTGCTGGCGGAACTGCGCGATGCCGACGGCGAACTGAGCGGCCAGGACCTCCATGCCCGGCTGCGGGGTGGCCCCGCCGCCATGGGCCTGGCCACCGTCTACCGCCACCTGCGCCAGCTGCAGCAGCGGGGCCTGGTGCGCTGCCGCCACCTGCCCAGCGGCGAAGCCCTCTACGCCCCGACCGAGCGGGACGAGCACCACCTCACCTGCGTCGACTGCGGCACCACCATGGTGCTGCCCCAGTGCCCGGTGCACGGCCTGCACCTGCCGGGGGAGGACCTGGGCGACTTCCTGCCGATGTACCACACCCTCGAGTTCTTCGGGCTATGCGGCCGCTGCCGGGGCACCCGGTCCTGAGGCCGGCCGATCAGGCCCGGAGGCTGTCGCGGTGCAGCACCGCCATCACATCGAGGATCTGGCTGCAGCGCTCCGCCGGCACGCTGATCAGTTCCCCCAGCCGCTGCAGCATCGCCTGCTCCACCGGCTTGAGGCTGCGGTTGGCGTACACCAGCAGGGCCGCCATCGCAAAGGCCGTCTCCTGCTGGGGTTCGCTCAGCACCGGCGCGGCCTCCACCAGCAGCTGTTCCCAGCCGCCGCTGCGCAGGCGCCCCAGCAGGCCGTCGAACATCGCCCCCATCACCGCTTCGCCGAGGTTGCCGTAGGGCGAGCGCAGCTCCAGCTGCTGGCGCAGCAGGGCGGCCTCCTCACCGTCGAGGGCGCCATCGCAGGCCACGGCGGCAAGGCCGATGGCGGCGAACGCTTCGCTGGAGTTCATGGGCCAGGTACGGAGACCGCCATTCCAGCAGCCGCGGCGGCACTGGTGGGGTGAGCGCGCCGGCAGAATCACCACAGCGGTTCCCCTTCCGGCCATGACCAGCACGAAACTGGACGCCCCGACCCCGGGTGCGGCCACCGAGGCGGCCACCGAGGCCCGGCCCATCTCCGTGCCGGTGACGATCCTCACGGGCTTCCTCGGGGCGGGAAAGACCACCCTGCTCAACCACATCCTCAGCAACCAGGAGGGGGTCAAGACCGCCGTGCTGGTCAATGAGTTCGGCGAGATCGGCATCGACAACGAACTGATCGTCGCCACCGGCGACGACATGGTTGAGCTGAGCAACGGCTGCATCTGCTGCTCGATCAACGGCGAGCTGCTGGAGGCCGTCTACCGGGTGCTGGAGCGCCCCGACCCCGTCGACTACCTGGTGGTCGAGACCACCGGCCTGGCCGATCCGCTGCCCGTGGCCATGACCTTCCTCGGCAGCGACCTGCGCGACCTCACCCGGCTCGATTCGATCATCACCCTGGTGGACGCGGAGAACTTCGGCGCCGAGACGCTTCAGGGGGAGGTGGGCCGCGCCCAGATCGTCTACGGCGACATGATCCTGCTCAACAAGTGCGACCTGGTCAGCGAGGAGCGGCTGGAGCGGCTGGAGGCCGAGCTGCGGGCGATCAAGAGCGAGGCCCGCATCCTGCGCTCGGTGAAGGGCGAAGTGCCCCTGCCCCTGCTGCTGAGCGTGGGCCTGTTCGAGAGCGACAAGGTGGTGGCCCAGCAGCAGGCCCCCGCCGCCGGTGACCTCCATGGCCATGACCACGACCATGACCACGGCACCCACCACGACCACGGGGCCGAGGATCACAGCCACTGCGACCACGACCACGGCCACTGCGAGCACGAGCCGGCCGCAGCCGGCCATGACCACGACCACGGCCATCACCATGGCCACGATCACGCCCATGACCATGACCATGGCGGCCATGCCGACCACCAGGCCATTGAGGGGTTCACCTCCCTGTCCTTCAGCAGCGACGGCCCCCTCTCCCTGCGCAAGTTCCAGAATTTCCTCGACAACCAGATGCCGGCGGGGGTCTTCCGGGCCAAGGGCATCCTCTGGTTCAACGAAAGCGAGCGTCGCCACGTGTTCCACCTGGCGGGCAAACGCTTCTCCATCGACGACAGCGACTGGCCGGGGGAGCGCAAGAACCAGCTGGTGCTGATCGGCAAGGATCTCGACCACCAGCGCCTGCGCCAGCAGCTCCAGGCCTGCGTGGCCGGCGCGTCCGGCAAGGGCTTCGCCTGATCGGCAAACCGCCGTCCCGTTGTGCTGCATCCACTACGGAACCACCGGCTGGCGCCGCTAGGGTGACGCTCTACGTACTGCTCCCATGACCGAGTTCCTCCTGATGACGGGCGTTCTCGCCCTTCTCGGTCTGGTGCTGTGGATGGCGATGGATTCCGACGACGACAACGGCGGCGGCGGCCTGATGCAGCCCGCCCTCATCCCGGTGCGCCGCTCCAGCTCCTACTGAGCGAAGCGCGCGTAAGCATTGATACCTGGCTTCGCGTCGTTTGTTCCGACCACCCCTTCGGAGCCTTCATAGGGTCCGGGCAGACACCCGTTCTTCCCGATGCCCTCGTCCAGGTTCCTCCGTCGTCGCCTGCTGCTGCCTGTCGGCGGATCCGCGGCCCTGGCCGCCACCCTGATCACTGTCTTCGGCGGCGCCTCCCAACCGGCCATCGGCCAGTCGCAGACCCAGGCTCCCGCCGTCGCCCAGGCCGGCACCACCATCGGTGTCTATTCCGGCCGCCACTACAACACCGACAAGGAGCTCTACCGCCAGTTCACCGCCCGCACCGGCATCAAGGTGAACGTGCTGGAAGCCAAGGACGACGCCCTGCTGGAGCGACTCAAGAGTGAGGGCAAGAACAGCCCCGCCGATGTGCTCGTGCTCGTCGATGCCGCCCGCCTCGATGCCGCCACCGACCAGGGCCTGTTCCGGCCCACCCGTTCAGCCGCCCTGCAGCGGGACGTGCCCGCCAACCTGCGCGATTCCCAGGGCCGCTGGTACGGCCTCACCCGCCGGGTGCGGGCCGTGGTCGTCAACCCGAAGCTGGTGAATCCCGCCACGATCCGCACCTACGCCGATCTGGCCAAGCCGGCCCTCAAAGGCAAGCTCTGCCTGCGGGAGCGCAAGAGCCCCTACAACCAGTCCCTGGTGGCCAGCCGCATGATCCTCAACGGTGACGCCGCCACCCGCAGCTGGATCCGCGGCATGGTGGCCAACGTCAGCCAGCCCTTCTTCACCTCCGACACCCCCCTGGCCCGGGCCGTCGCCCGGGGCGAGTGCGGCGTGGGGGTGGTGAACAGCTATTACATCGCCCGCATGCTTTCCGGAGAAGGCGGCGCCCAGGACAAGCAGCTGGCCGAACGGCTGAAGGTGGTCTACCTCAATCCTTCCCACGTCAACATCACCGGCGCCGGCGTCACCCGCCACTCCAAGAATCCCCAGGCGGCGATCCGGCTGATCGAGTTCCTGGCCTCCCCCACCGGCGGCCGCGGCTACGCCGAAGCCAACAACGAATACCCGCTCAAGGGCTTCGGGGATAACCCGATCCTGAAGCGGTTCGGCAGCTTCCGGGCCGATGGCGTCTCGGTGGAGCAGATCGGATCCAGGAGCCGGGCGGCCACCCGGATGATGGAATCGAACGGCTGGAAGTAGGACAGCGGATGGCGACAGCGGCAACGGCGGAGCGGGCACCAGCCCCCCGGACAGCTCCGCCGATGCGGCGGGCCTCCCTGGCGGCGGCCGTTCTGCTGGTCTGCGCCCTGGCGGTGCTGCCGTTCCTGGCCCTGGCCGGCTTCGCGGTTCGCGATGCCGGCTCCGGCAGTCTCTGGCTGGGGGCCGAAGGCCTTGAGCAGCTGAGCAACACCCTGGTGCTGGTGCTGGGCGTCGGCCTGATCGCGGCCCTGCTCGGCACCGCTAACGGCTGGCTCACCGCCTGCTGCCGCTTCCCGGGCCGCCGCTGGCTGCGGCTGGCCCAGGTGCTTCCCCTGGCGGCACCGGCCTTCGTGCTTGCCGCCGTGCTGGTCGACCTCGGCAGCCGCTGGGGCTTCCGCGTGCACGGCATCGGCTGGGCCGTGCTGCTGCTCAGCCTCACCACCTACAGCTACGTCTTCCTGCTCTCCACCGAGAGTTTCTCGGGCAGTGGGCAGCGCCAGCTGGAGGCCTGCCGCAGCCTGGGGGTGGGCCCCTGGGGCAGCTTCCGGCGGGTCGCCCTGCCCCTGGCGCTGCCTTCCATCGGTGCCGGTGTCGCCCTCAGCGGCATGGAGGTGGTCAATGAACTCGGCGCCGTGGAGCTGCTGGGGGTGCCCACCCTCTCGCGGGGGATCCTGCAGCGCTGGCAGGCGGAGGGCGACCTGCCGGGGGCGGTGGGACTGGCCCTGATCGCCCTGGTGCTGGTCAGCCTGCTGGTGGGGGCCGAACGCTGGATGCGCCAGCGCAGCCGCCGCTGGAACATCGGCCAGGACGGTGCCGGCGCGCTGCAGTGGCCGCTGCAGGGATGGCGCCGCCTGCTGGCCCAGCTGCTCTCCGTGCTGCCGCCCCTGGTGAGCCTGGGGCTTCCCCTCACCTGGCTGGTGGCGAGCCGCGATCACCTGCAGAGCGATCCGCTGGAGGATCTGCTGGCCCTGACGCTGCGAAGCCTGGGGCTGGCCCTCGTTGCCACCGTGGTCACCGTGGCGGCGGCCCTGGTGCTGGCCATCAGCCGCCGCTGGCTGGCCAACCGGCTGCTGGGGCGGCTCACCTTCTTCGCCGGCATGGGCTACGCCGTGCCGGGCACCGTGCTGGCCCTGGCCCTGATGCTGATCGGCGGGCCGCTGCAGCTCAGCCCCCTGCTGCTGCTGCTCTGGGGCTACGCCGACCGCTTCATGGCCGTCTCAAAGCAGGGACTCGACGCCTCGTTCGAGCACATTCCCCCCAGCCTGGACGAATCGGCCACCAGCCTGGGCTGCGGCTGGCTGGCGGTGCTGCGTCGCATCCACCTGCCGCTGCTGCGCGGTCCGCTGCTGGTGGGGTCGCTGCTCGTCTTCGTCGACGTGGTGAAGGAGCTGCCCCTCACCTTCTCCCTGCGCCCGTTTGACTTCGACACCCTTTCGGTGCGCGTCTATCAGTACGCCAGTGACGAACGGGTGGGGGCGGCCCTGATTCCGGCGCTGCTGATCCTGGTGCTGGGGCTGGCCGCCTCGATCGCCCTGATGCCGAGCCTGGAACGCCAGGGCCGGGGCGAGTGAAGCGGGCCCCGGCCGGACCGGAGCCCAGGGTTCCGCGCGATCTCAGTCGCGGCCGCAGCAGCACTTGCCGCCTTTCCATTTGGAGCATTTCTTCTGGCGGCAGCCCTTCTTCTTGGCCTGGGGCTGGGGACCGCGGACGCTGATCGGAGCGGGGACGTCGGGAAGGCTGCCGAGGGAGGGGGCCATGGGGGCGAAGGGAAAGGGAGGAGAAAGGAGAAAGCTGAAAGCAGGGGGCGTCAGGCCGCCAGGGGAGCGCCGTCCACCAGGGCCGGTGCCAGGCGCAGGCTGGTCTCGCCGCTGGGGACCTGCATCAGGTCGGCGGCCCGGATGCGGGAGATCAGCCGGGTGGTGGTGACGCGGGTGGTGCCGATCAGCTCCCCGATGCGCTCATGGGTGAGGCGGAAGGGGAGGTCGCACCAGGGGCCGCAGCGGCGCCCCAGGCGGCGCACCAGCAGCGAAAGCAGGGCATGGAGCCGCTGCTCGGCGCTGCCGAGATGGCGGATGCGCAGCAGCTGCAGGGTCCACTCGTTGACCGGATCGAAGCCATGGCCTTCGAGGGGCTCGGCATCGCTGCGGAAGCAGAGGGGGGTGAGGGCCTCCACGCAGACACCCTCGCTGCAGAGGCGGTCGGTGCGGAGCTGGTCACCGGGCTGCAGGAAGGCCAGGGTCATCCCCTCGGTCTCCTCGCAGGGGCAATAGACGCGGGCGATGCCGTCGAGGACCTCGAGGCAGGAGCCGCCGGGGCGGGGGGTGGGGTCAAGCAGAACCGTCTGACCGGCGGGCATGCGCACGGCACTGACGGGATCGTCGGGGAGGAAGCGGTAACGCATCGGGCGAAGGGAGGGGCCTTATTGCGAATGGCTCTCAACCTAGAGGACCCACGGGCACTTTTGCAAGCGATTCTCAATAGCAGCTGGTGATTGCGAAGCCGCTCTGCCGCAGCGGCGGCCCCCAGGCCCTCAGGTGAGCAGCAACCGATCGAAGAAGGCGTGCCAGGTCAGCCCGGAACGCTCAGGCCCGAACACCGCCCGCTGCTCCAGCCGATTGAGTGGTGGTTGGCCGATGCTGCTCAGCAGCCGGTCCATCTCGCCGGGGTCGAGCCGGTCATCGCCATCCGCATCGACGGGGATCAGGTAGCGCTTCAGCCGCTCCTGTCCGTCCCAGAGCCGGCGCAGGCGCAGCATCACCTCGATGAACTCGGCCCTGTCCACCACCCCGTCGCCATCGAGATCCATGGCCGCCAGCACCCTGGCCAGGGCCGCCGCAGGGTCGCTGGGGCCCTGGTCAGGGTCGCCGGGGACCTGTTCGATTCCGTCGACCAGTTCCGACAGGCTCAGCTGGCCGTCCCGGTCGCGGTCGAGGCGCTCGAACAGCTCCTCAAACCTCCCCAGCAGCGCCGGATCCGCCGATGGGGCCAGGCTGGTCCAGGCGCCTCCGCCCACGGCCCCGCGCAGACGGGAGCGGTAATCGTTCAGCAGCCGCCGGGTCACCAGATAGCGCTGCAGATGCTCCTCCGGCGTGAGGATCGCGTGCAGCGCCACCGGCACAACGGTGGGCAGCGCCCGGCGCACCACCAGCAGGGTGGCCAGGGTGGCGACGATGAAAGACAGCGTGAGCGCCGGCAATCCGAGCGGCATCAGCCGCTCCAGCGGCTGGGTGAGCAGGCTGGCCGCGAGGGCCGCCAGAGCCGCCACCCCCAGGCTGCGCCTGGTGGGGGCATGGAAGATGCCACCGATGGCAATGGCGCTGAGAACGCCGTCGTAGCTCCAGAGGCCCAGGCCGACGGCGCCGGCGGCACCGCTGGCCAGGCCCGCCAACGCCCCGATCGCCGCCCCCATCAGACCCACCCCTGCCGCCATCGGACTGGCCACGGCCGTGGCCGCCAGCACCAACCAGCCACTGGCCAGATCACCACAGAAGAAGACCTGACCGAAGCCCCGCGGCAGGGCCAGCAGGAAGGCCTGCAGGGCGGATCCCGCCGGTGGCACCATCGCGGGACCGTGGAGCTGCAGCGGCGGCACATCCGCCAGGGTGACCAGCGCCAGCAACCCCCAGGTCACCAGGCAGAAGGGCAGCGTCATCGGCGGCAGGCCGGTGGCGGCATGCAGACGACGGCCCGGGCCGTGGACCAGCACGGAACTCAGCGCCCCACCCCCCAGGGCCGCCAGCGTCCAGAGCAGAAAAGCTCCGGGAGGACCCAGATCGGCGAAGGTGCCGATGGCACTGCCCACCAAGGCTCCGTTGAACCCGTAGATGCCGTTGTGGCGGTCGTCCCAGGAGCTGCCGAGGGCCTTGGCCGCCAGGTGCGCCGCCGCGATTCCGAAGGCGGCGAACAGCGCCACCGACGGCGACTGAAGCAGCAGAGCCAGCAGCAGCAGCAGGCCACTGAGGGGATTGTTGATGAAGATCACCTGGCCCAGGCTGCGAAGGGCCGCCACCACGGCAACGACGGCGCGCCGATGCCTCCAGCGGCTGGTGAGCTGGGGCAGGGTGCCGCTGAACGGCAGCACCCGCTCGTACCAACACCCGACAGGAGCTTCCGTCGCCAGCAGGGAGAGAAGGAGCTGGTGGACGGGAAGGGGGTCCGGGGCGCCGGTGCGGTTCATGGCCAGGGCGCCGTGGCTACAGGAAAGCCCCAATCGCCCGTGGATGGATGGGGTTCGATCACGGCGGGAGCGGCCATCGTGCTCGGGAAGACCGGATCTTGCCTCTCCCACTCCGGGCACCCCCTCCGTCTAGGGGGCTCGACGGGTCCCTGCCACGGGTCTTCAGGAGTTGCGCACCTCCCGCCGGTTTCATCCACTGGTGTCATCCGCTGCCTGGAGCCGTGCCATGGATCGCGCCGGCCCTGGGGACGCGCCCCAGCCTGGAGGCCGACCTCTCCCCCTTCCACCCCATGCTCCGCATCCGTGGCGACCGGTCCAGCCTGCTGGCGGCCCTGGCGGCCCACTGGGCCGATCAGCAGCTGCAACTGCCGCTGCTCGGCGCCGGCGCACCCCTCAGCCCTGCTCCTCAGCCGCGCAGGCCGGACAGAGGGCCCGCACGTTGAGGACGCACTCCAGCAGCCGGAAGCCGAAGGTCCCTGCCGCCGCCTCACCGGCGGCCAGCACAGCACCGCTCTCGAACTCCTCGGTGCGGCCACAGCGGACACAGACCAGATGGTGATGGTCGCGGTGGGCGTCGCCCGCCAGCTCGAAGCGCCGCCCCCCCTCCGGCAGCTCCAGCTCCTGAAGCAGCCCCATGGAGCTCAGCAGCCGCAGGGTGCGGTAGACGGTGGCCAGGGACACCCGCTCCTGGCTGCGCACCAGGCGCAGGTGCACCTCCTCGGCGCTGAGGTGGCTGCCCTCGCCGATCCGCTCAAACAGATCCAGCACCCGCTGACGCTGGGGCGTGAGCCGCTGGCCCCGGTCGTTCAGGGTGGTGCGCAGACTGCGGGGCTGGGCCAGACCGGTGGGGGGAGTGTTCACCACGCGATCCCAGACCTTCGCAACACTAGAGCCTATTGAGAAGGGGTGTCGGAGGTTGGTGTGCTGGCCGACGTCGGGGGCCCGGACGACGCCCCCCGGGCCAGGCTGCCGTCCAGGCTGACCAGGGCGGCCCCCAGCAGATCAGTGAGCGTGACGATCAGGCGGTAGCTGAGGGCCACCGCCAGCAGCGGCGCCTCCGGCAGGGCCACCCCCATCCGCAACAGCAGCACCGCCTCGAACACCCCCAGGCCCCCCGGCGCACCCGGCACCACCAGTCCGGCGGTCCAGGCGAGGGCGAATCCCGCCAGCCAGACGGTGGCATCGTTCGCCAGTGGCAGGTCGAAGGCCTGGATGCAGCAGCAGAAGCCGGCGAAGCGCAGCAGCACGAAGGCCATCTCCGCCAGCAGGGGCGGCCAGGGATAGCCCCGCAGCACGGTCGACCGCTCCAGCGGCGTCTCCTGCCTGAGCTCCTCCTCCAGGCCGAGGTCCCGCGCCCGGCGCCGCTCCAGCCGCAGCAGCAGGGGGTCGAGCCAGCGGGGCAGCAGCAGGGCCAGGGGCAGCAGACAGACCAGGCCCAGCCCGCCCTGCCAGCCGCCGAGGGGCACCAGCGCCAGGGCCGCCACCGCCGCCACCAGGGGATCCAGCAGCACCGCCACCAGCGCCATGGTCGTGCCGACCGGCGCGGCCAGGGGCGTGTCCTCGCTGCGCAGCCGCTGGACCCGCGAGGCCAGGTGCCAGATGCCCCCGGGCAGGAACTTGCGCAGGTTGGTGGCCACGTGCAGTTCCACCACCGCGGCCCAGTCGGGGCGCAGGCCCAGCCAGCGCATCACCACGCCCCAGGCCAGGCCGTTGACCACCAGGCTGAGCAGGCTCACGCCGACGCCCAGGAGCAACCACAGCCAGCCCTGGCCATCGAGCCGCAGCTGGACCAGCTGGCGACCGTGGCTGAGCAGGGCCGCCATCACGAAGCCGATGCTGCCCAGGGTGATCCAGGGGCGCAGGCCGCCGGGCAGGGCCGGCAGCTTGGGGGGCGACGGCAGCCGGCGCCGCAGGGCCCCGAGGCCGGTCCCCAGGCGTTGGAGCAGGGCCAGCAGGTGGCGGGACCAGGCGCTCATGGGGCTCCCCCGTCGGCGGGCAGGGCCCGGCGCACCTCGTCGCGCACCTCCTCGATCGAGCGTCCCAGGCGTGCGGCCAGCTCCACGAGGTCGGCGTGCTCCGCCTTGGCCCGCCGGCGGCCGTCGGGGAGGGTGGCCCACTTGATCCGCACCGGCCCCAGCCGGGTGGCCAGCGTCTCGCTCTGTCGCGGCAGGATCCAGCGGTCCTGCAGCTGCTCCCGCACCCCCAGCGTCGTGCCGTGGCGCCACCACACCCGGCGCAGCCGGGGCCCCAGCTCCGGGGGCATCAGCGCCGTCATCAGGGTGCCGGTGCGTCCCTTCTTCATCGCCACCGGCTGGCTGAACACCTCCAGCGCCCCGTCCCGGCGCAGGGCCTCGGCCAGGAAGGCCAGGTCCTCGGCCGTGGCGTCGTCGATCTGGGCCTGCTGCTGCAGCAGGGCTTCGCGCAGCTCGCCCCCCTCGCTGCCCCCCTCGATGGCCCCCTCCGCACCCGCCTCCTCCAGGGGACGGGCCAGGGTGAGCCGAAGCAGGTTGGCCCGATCCAGCTCGCGGCTGCCCAGACCCACCCCCACCCGCAGCGGCAGGGCCGCGGGGGAGGGGCCGAACCGGTCGGCCCAGCAGGCCGCCAGGGCCATCCCGGTGGGGGTGGTGAGCTCGCCGGCGGGGAAGCCCTCACTGGAGCCCAGCGGCAGCCCCCGGGAACGGGCGATCTCCAGCACCGCCGGGGCGGGCAGGGGCAGGGCCCCGTGGGCGGTGACGACACGGCCATGGCCCGCCGGCGGCACGCCGCAGAACAGCTCCTCCACCCCCAGATGGAGCAGCCCGGCGCAGACGCCGACGATGTCCACCAGGGCATCGATCGCCCCCACCTCGTGGAACTCCACGGCCTCGGCGGCGTGGCCGTGGACCGCCGCCTCCGCCTCCGCCAGCAGCCCGAACACCGCCAGCACCCTCTCCTGCAGCGCCGGCTCCAGGGGAGCGCTCTGGAGCTGCCCGCGCAACGCCCCCCAGGGCCGATGGTGCGGCTGGGGCTCCAGCGACTCCACGTCCAGGTGCAGTCCCCGCAGCCCGGCGCTGCGCCGCTCCTCGATCCGCAGCCGGTAGCGGCCCTCCAGCCCCAGGGCGGCCAGGGGGGCCTCGATGACCTCCTGGGGAAGGCCGAGGTCCAGCAGGGCTGCCAGCAGCATGTTGCCGGCCAGACCGGTGGGGCAATCCAGCAGGGCCAGGGTCATGAAGGGGACCGGCGTCCGAACCGGGGGGCCGCCGCCAGGAGCCGATCGGCCTCTGCCTCGATCTCGGCGCGGCGTGCCCGCAGGGCCTGCTCCACCTCACGGCGGGCCCGGCGCTGCTCCAGCCGGGCCATCTCGACGTCGAAGCCGGAGAGGCCCCAGAGCCGGCCCAGCAGGGCCCGGTCGTCGTCGCCGCCGACGCTGTCGCCGTAGACCAGGGTCTCGGCCACCATGCCGGCCTGCAGCACCCGGCTCCAGCGACGCAGGTCCTCGGCGGAGAGCTTCACGCTCTCGGGCAGGGCGAATTCGGTGCAGCCGCCGCTGTCGACGCCGGCCCGCAGACAGGCAAGGCTGCCCACCAGCACCCGCCGGACCGCCAGGCCGTCGCTGTCCGCCGCCAGGGCATGGCCGGCCTCGTGCACGGCGATGCGGCGCAGGCGCCACGCACCGCCGGGCAGGGCTTCGGCCAGCAGGTGGCCTCCCCGGCCGCCGAAGCGGGCCGCGTCCACGGTGAGCGAGCCCAGGCCCAGGGCCACCAGCAGGGTGACCCACCAGGGGGAGAGCCCGACCAGCGGACCGACCACGGCGGCAAGACTGAGCAGCAGCACCACGACCCCGGCCGTGAAGGCACCGCTGGTCATCTCAGCGGCCCTGGCGGGTCACGGCCCGGTCATGGCCCTTGGGCTTGGCCGGGCCGCCCTTGTCAGCGCCGGGTCGGCGGGCCCCCCGACCACCGCGGTTGCCCCGCTGGGCCACCGGGCCGATCACCTCGAAACGCTCGACGGCGAGCTGCTGACCCTGGCGCCGCAGGTCGAGGGAGACGAAATGGCGCAGGTGCTCCAGGGGAATCTCACCGCGCAGCTGAAGCTTGAACGGCACCGGACGGTTGCCGTCGGGGCGGGGCTGCTGCCGCACCTTGATCACCAGATCGCCGGTCTCGGGACGGGTGAAGATCAGCTCGCCGCGGATCGAGAAGTAGTCGTCGCCCTCGGGGAGCTGGTCGGCGGCAGCGGGCGCCTCTGCGGCGGGCTCGGCGGCTTCGGCCCCTGGCGTCGAGAGGGTGCTGGGCTCCCACACCCCCACCATCTGCAGGTGGAGCTGGTTCTCCTCCCGCGAGCGGGGGTAGACGACCCACAGATGGGGGGTCTCCAGGTCGAGATGGCGGCGCATCAGGGTGAGCAGGCGGCCGAGCACCACCGCTTCGATCTCGGTGCCCTCGGCGGTGCGGATCACGCCCCTGGTGAGCTGGGCCGGATCGGCCGGCACGTAGGACCCGCGCACCACTCCGATGGCCCGGTACTGGAGCGGCTCGGTGACCGGGGAAATGGGATGCTGGCGCATGGTGGAAGGAAAAACCCCGTGGCGGTACCTGGACTGGCCCGGGTCAATGTAAGCAGCAGCGGAAGCGCGATGCCCAGGCCAGACTCGGTCGCGACACCGAGCCCACACCGTCAACGGATGCCCTCCCCGAACCGAAGCCTGAGCGGCCTCTGGTCGCTGCTGGCCGTCAGCCTGGTCGGGATCCTGGCCCTCGGGGGAGGCTGGTGGCTGGGTCACCGCCAGTCGGCCACGCAGGCCAGCGCCGATCCGAAGCGGACGCTGCTCACCAAGGAGGCCACCCGCCTGCGGCTGCGGCTCGACGCCGATGAGGCCACCCCGGCCGACCGTCAGCGGCTGCTGGAACTCCTCGTCGCCCTCGATCGCAAGGGGGAGGCCGTCGGCCTGCTCGAGCCGATGGCCGACCGGGAGCCCGAGCGCTGGTCCCTGCGGCTGATGCTGGCCGAGCTGCGCCGCGACCAGGGCGACAGCAGCGGCGCCGAACGGGAACTGCGTCAGATCCTCAACCTGCGTCCCACCCAGGTGGAGGCCCTGCAGCTGCTCAGCCTGCTGAACCTGGAACAGGGGCGCGGCGCCGCCGCGGAGGCCCGCGTCAAGGCGGCCTACGGGATGGCGATCAAACCCGACGTCAGGCCGGAGGCCCTCGGCATCGGCCTGCTGCTGGCGGAACTGCAGCTCAAACGTGGCCAGGCGGCGACGGCGGCGGCCACCTACCTGCAGCTGGCCAACCTGTTCCCCCAGGACCAGCGCCCCCTGCTGGGGCTGGCCATGCTGCGCCACGACCGGGGCGACACCAAGGGAGCCCAGGAGGCCCTGGCCCAGGCAAGACTGCGCAGCCCCGATCCCGACAAGCCGGATCCGAGGCTCGACAAACTGGCGGCCAGCTGGGGGCTCGAGCCGCTCAGATCCCCTTCAGCTGCCCGGCCGACCCCGCCGGCGCCGGCTTCGGCGTCTTCGCGTCAAACTCCCTGAGGGCCTGATCGATGGCGGAGCTGGGGGGCGTGGCGTCGTCCAGGGCGGTGCTGCGCTTCAGCTTGTTCATCAGGTCGAGCGGGTTGGTGCTGTCGAGGATCGAACCGCTGCCGGATCCCGATTTGCTCGGCCCGTAGTCGTAGAGCTGACGCTCCTGGATGCTGGTACCGAGGGTCTGGCCGTAGCCGGCCTGCTGGGCCCGGGCCTCACCGACCATCAGCAGGGCGAGGGCCCCGACGCCGGCCGCGCAGGCCTGCAGAGAAAACGAACGGTTCATGGCTCCTGCCGGCGGAGGGTCGAATCACCAAGGCCTTCATGATAAGGGCCCTCAGCCGGTTCCCCGTTCTGTCGCCATGGCCCTGCGGATCGCCACCTGGAACGTCAACTCGGTGCGCACCCGGCTCGATCAGGTGTGCGCCTGGCTCCAGGCCGAAGCGCCCGACGTGCTCTGCCTGCAGGAAACCAAGGTGGCGGACGAGCTGTTCCCCCACGCGGCCTTCGAGGCCCTGGGCTACCGGGCCGTGATCAGCGGCCAGAAGGCCTACAACGGCGTGGCCATCCTCAGCCGGCTGCCGATCGAGGACGTGCGGGTGGGCTTCGCCGCCCTGCTGCCGGACGATCCGGCGGCCGAGGAGCTGGGCGAACAGAAACGGGTGATCAGTGCCTGGATCGAAGGGGTGCGGGTGCTCAACCTCTACGTGCCCAATGGCTCGGCCCTGACGTCGGACAAGTACCCCTACAAGCTGGCGTGGCTGGGGTGTCTGCGGCGCTACCTGGAGGCCCAGGACGCCGAAGGGGAACCCCTGGCGATGGTGGGGGACTTCAACATCGCCCTGGAGGGCCGCGATATCCACGACCCGGAACGCCTCAGCGGCGGGATCATGGCCAGCGAGCCGGAGCGCCAGGCCCTGAGGGACGCCCTGGGTGATCGCCTGGAGGACGTGTTCCGCGTCTTCGAACCGGACACCGGCCACTGGAGCTGGTGGGACTACCGCACCGGCGCCTGGGACATGGACAGGGGCTGGCGCATCGACCACATCTATCTCTCCGAGGAGCTGCTGGCCTGCGCCACGGGCTGCGTGATCCACAAGGGGGTGCGGGGCAACGCGCAGCCCAGCGACCATGCGCCGGTGGCGGTGCACCTGGCCTGGCCGCCCGAGCCGGCCGAGGACGGGGACGACGACGGGGGCTGGTGAGGGGCGGTGGTGAGGGGGCTCGGGGCCCTCAGGCCAGAAACGCCGCCAGGGCCAGGTCCTGACGCCGCACCAGGGCGAACAGGGTGCCGTTCTGGCCGCGGCTCACCCGCAGCTCGTCATCGAGCACGGTGACATCGAGCCAGGCGGGAAAGCTCTGCCGCACCTGCCGGAACAGCTCCAGCCGCTGGTCTCCGAACCTGGGCCCCAGCCAGCCGCCCCGCTCGAACCGCACCGACACCCGCTGGTGGGGGGCCTCGGCAGCCACGGCGATGCTGGCCTGCACGGCGATCCCCGCCAGGGGCCCGAGGGGGCCGGCCGGCCGCAGCAGGTTCAGGGCACGGCCGCCGGCGGGATCGAGCAACTGCAGATTCTCGAGCCAGGGCCTGACCGCCAGATAGGGCAGGGAACTGCTGCTCCAGCGCAGCTCCCAAACCCCCGCCAGCTGGTCAGCCTGGGCCGTGAGATCGGCGGGCTGCAGGTGCTCCAACCGCTCGATCAGGACCTCGATGCGCCCGGCGGCGGGGGCTGCAGCACCGGGAGATCCGCCCCGCAGCAGCCCCAGCAGCTCCTGCCGACAGGCCTGGGCGTCGCCGGCGCCAGCGGCAGGGCCATCGGGAATGGCCGGGGGAGCCTGCGTCACTGCTCTCACCCGCGGCACGGGGGCGCAACAGGATCCATGCTGCCAGGCGCCGACGGCCATCGGATACCGTGTCGCCCGGCCTGCTGGCCGAACCGATCCCACCGCAGACCCCGTGACCCTGACCACCGTCGATGTGACCCTGGTCGGGGCGGGGATCATGGGCGCCACCCTGGGCACCCTGCTGCGGCAGCTGCGGCCGGACCTGCGTCTCCTGCTCGTCGAGGGCCTGCCCCGGGAGGCCCAGGAGAGTTCCAGCGCCTGGAACAACGCCGGCACGGGCCATGCGGGGAACTGCGAACTCAACTACACGCCGATGGCGGCGGACGGCTCGATCAGCCTCGCCAAGGCGCTCGACATCAACGAAGCCTTCGACCTGTCGCGTCAGTTCTGGACCCACCTGGTGCGGGACGGGGCCCTGGGCTCCCCCGGGGCCTTCATCCAGGGCGTCCCCCACATGAGCTTCGTGCTGGGGGAGGAGCGGCGGGCCTACCTGCGGGAACGCCACCGGGTGATGGCGGCCCACCACTGCTACCGGGGGATGGCCTACAGCGAGGACCACGCCCAGGTGGCGGCGTGGGCACCGCTGCTGATCGAGGGCCGGAACCCGGCCCAGGCGATCGGCGCCACCCACATCGCCGACGGCACCGACGTGAACTTCGGGGCCCTGACCAGCCAGCTGCTGGATCACCTGCGGGCCAGCGGGGCCTTCGAGGCGCGCTTTTCCACGGCGGTGCAATCGCTGCGGCGGCGGCCGGAGGGTGGCTGGCGCCTGGAGACCCGGGACCAGACCACCGGGGAGACCCGGCTGATCGATTCGGGCACCGTGTTTCTCGGGGCCGGCGGCGGCGCCCTCACCCTGCTGCAGAAATCGGGGATCCCGGAAGGGCGCGGCTACGGCGGCTTTCCCGTCAGCGGCCTCTGGCTGCGCTGCGGCGACTCCGCCGTGGCCAGCCGCCACCATGCGAAGGTCTACGGAATGGCGACCGCCGGCTCGCCGCCGATGTCGGTGCCCCACCTCGACACGCGCCTCGTCGACGGCCGCCACTGGATCCTGTTCGGGCCCTACGCGGGCTTCTCCAGCAAGTTCCTCAAGAGCGGCTCCCTCTGCGACTGGCCCCGCTCCCTGCGGACCGGCAACCTGCTGCCGCTGCTGGCGGTGGCCCGGGACAACCTGCCCCTGACCCAGTACCTGATCGGCCAGGTGTTCGCCAGCGCCGAGCAGCGCTTCGCCGCCCTGCGCGACTTCTATCCGACCGCCCGCCCCTCCGACTGGACCCTGGCGGTGGCCGGCCAGCGGGTGCAGATCATCAAGGCCGATGCCCGGCGCGGCGGGTTGCTCCAGTTCGGCACCGAGGTGGTGCACGCCGCCGACACATCCCTGGTGGCCGTGCTGGGGGCGTCCCCCGGCGCGTCGGCCGCCGTGGCGATCGCCCTGGAAATCCTCCACTCCTGCTTCCGCGAGAAGCTGCCCGACGGCTGGCAGGACACCCTGAAGCGGATCCTGCCCTCCTACGGCGAATCAATCCGCTGCGACGCCGACCTCTGCCAGCGGATCCGCAGCGAGAGCGCCGAGGTGCTGGGGCTGGCGCCGCCGGCCTAGGGCCGGCGCGGCGGCAGCAGCAGGCCGGCCCGCACGGCCCACGGGGACAGGGCGAACAGGCGGAGCATGGCCGCCAGCAGCTCCGGCACCGTCAGGGTGTTGGCCAGGAAGCCATACCACTGGGGGCCGCTCAGGGAGAAGAAGCTGGCGAAGAACTGGCGCAGTTCGGCCTCGGAGAAGCCCATCAGCTTGCCCAGACCGAACTGGTAGAGGGCGTGCTTGCTGCGCAGGGCCGGGGGCCAGAGGGCGCCCCAGCCCGCCCGGGCCAGCAGGGCCGAGGGGGCATCGGCATCGGCCATCGCCGCCGCCACCGCCGCCGCCACCGCCGGGGCCCGGCGCAGCAGGGCGCCCACCATGTAGCCGGAGGCCGGGTGCACCATCGAGGCCGCCCCGCCGAAGCCCAGCACCGGCTGCTGCAGGTCCGGCAGGGGCAGGTTCATCGGAAACAGGCAGAACTCCTCGTGCTCCACCTCCAGCACCCGCACGCCGCGGTGGGCCAGGCGGCGGTGGAGGCGCTGCTGGAGCACCGCGAAGGGCACCGGGGGGGCCAGGGCCAGCGACGTCTCCTCGACGAAGAAGCGGCCGCCGCCCAGGTCCATCGCATAGAGAAAGGTGGGGGGCTCGGCCCGTTCCGCCTCGCTGAGGTGGTCGGCGCGGTAGTCCATCAGCACGAACTGATCGGGCTGCACCGGCGGCGCCGAGAAGCGGCCGATGATGCCGTAGGCCGACTGGCCGGCCACCGGGCCCCGGTCGGGCCGCTGCACCAGCAGCGGCTGATGGCCGGTGGCGTCCACCACCAGCCGCACCTGCAGCCGGCGTCCATCGGCCAGCTCCACCGTGCTCGACGCCCCGGAGGCGTCGCAGCCGCTGGCCAGCCCCTGGAGCAGCTCCACCCCGCCGCGCCCGCAGGCCTCCAGCCAGTGCCCCTGCAGGGCCGCGCGGTCGAACAGGCCGTAATCGCGGCCGTGGACCGTGGGGCGGTTGGCCGCCGCCTCCGGGTCCGGATCACCGGCGCCGAAGTAGCTGACCGTGTGGCTCCAGCGGTGCTCCAGCAGATGGCCCAGGCCCAGGGCGTCCACCTCGTCGCCCCAGATGCCGTAGGTGTTGGGCCAGGGGGCGCGCGGGTCGTCGGGCGCCAGCAGGGCCACGGCGAGCCCCTGGTCCGCCAGGGCCGCCGCGATGCAGAGGGCGGCGGGGCCGCCGCCGAGCACCAGCACGTCCCTCGCCATCTCGCCGGTACGGTGAGGGCTCATCCTGCACCACGGCCATGCGCGGTGTTGCTCGCCGGCGGCTGGCGACGCTGGCCTGCCTGGGCCTGGGCCTGATCCTGGCCCTGGTGGCAGGTTGGGGTTCCGCCGTGCCGAGAGCGGCAGGGGCAGGGGGCGCAGTGCCGCCCCCGGTGGTGCCGCCCTCCGGGGTGACGATCCGCGTCGCCATGGCGGTGGACAACGTCTACCGCTTCTCCTCGCGGGAGAAGACCTTCAGCGTCGAAGGGACGCTGCGGCTCTCGGCACCGGCGGCGGTGATGGGGCGGTGGCTGGCGGCCGGCGTGGATCCCCTCACGCTGGTGCGCTTCCAGAACCTGGTGGAGCCCTGGGACTCCCTGCTGGAGGCCAGCAGCGGTCCGCTGCGGCTGGGGGCGGATCTGGGCCGCGACTACCGCTTCAACGGCAACTTCTACTCCGATGAGATCGACTACCGGGGTTACCCCTTCGGAACCCTGCCCCTGCAGATCCGGCTGGTGGCCGACCCCAGCTTTCCCGCCACGATCCCTGACCCGCCCAGGATCCGGCTGGAGGCCGACAGCGCCGCCTCCGGCGTCAGCCGCCGCAGCAACATGAACGGCTACCGGCTGCGCAGCTGGCGCCTGTTCCCCAGCCGCGGCGGTGTGGAGATGGAGCTGCTCTATGACCCGATCGGCTGGGCGGCCCTGGTGAAGTGGCTGCTGCCCCTGACGATCACGATGGTGGTGATGCTGCTCACCCCCAATCTGCGGGCCGGCTTCAGCTCCGAGCGCCTGGCGATCCCACCGGTGATCCTGCTGACGCTGGTGTTCATGCAGCAGGCCTACCGCGACTCCCTGCCCTCCCTGCCCTATCTCACCGTGCTGGATGGGCTCTACGCCTTCTCCTACCTGGTGACCCTGGTGTTCTTCTGCGAGTTCATCTGGTGCGCCAATCGGCTGGATCGTCTCGCCAGCGACGGCAGCGGCCCGCAGCGGCCACGGCTCGAACGCCGCATCGAACGGCTGGAGCTGGGCCTGCAGCTGGCCAGCCTGGCCGGCTACGGGGTGCTGCTGCTCTGGGCCCTGGGCCAGCGCTGAGCCCGCCGGGGGCTCAGTCGGCGGTGGGCTCAGTCGTCGGTGGGGTCAGTCGTCGCTGGCCTCAGGGTCAGTGGGCTCCTCGCCGGCCGGGGCCCCGGCGGCATCCGTGGGGGCATCCGGCGGGGGCGCATCCTCTGGAGCAGCGCCGGCAGTGACATCAACGGTGTCCACCACCGGCCCATCGGCCAGTTCCTCCTCCTCGGCGGCCGGCGGGACCAGCACCACCTCGGTGAGGCGATCGCCGGCATCCAGCTTCTGCAGCCGCACCCCGGTGGCCGCCCGGGACTGCTGGGGAATGGCGTCGGCCTTCATGCGCACGATCACCCCCCGCTCACTTACCAGCAGCAGCTCCTCGCCGGCCCCGAGCACCTTGAGGCCCACCAGCACATCGCCGTCGCGGCGGAACTTGATTGCCCGCAGACCCATGCCGGCGCGGCGCTGCAGCCGGAACTGATCCACCGGCACCCGCTTGCCGAGGCCGCTGGCGCTGGCCACCAGCACCCAGGGGCCCTCACTGGGGGCGACCTCGTCACCCTCCTCCTCGTCGGCGCCGGTCTCGGCCGTGCTGGCGACACGGTCGGCCAGTTCCGCCGTGAGCACATCCATGCTCACCAGCTCGTCGCCGGGGCGCAGATTCATGGCCCGCACGCCGCGGGCGGTGCGGCCCAGGGGACGCAGCTCCTCATCGCTGAGGCGGAAGTGGATCGTCATGCCCTTGAGGGAGCCGATCAGCACGCTGTCGCCGGGCAGGGCCAGCCGCACCCAGCGCAGGGCGTCACCGTCCTCGAGGGAGATGGCAATCAGGCCGTTGGAGCGGATGTTGCTGAAGGCCGACAGGCGGGTGCGCTTGATGTAGCCGCCGCTGGTGAGCATCACCAGCTGGACGTCGTCATCGAAGGCGCTCACCGCCAGCAGGGATGTGATCGCCTCCTCGCGGGGAATCGGCAGCAGCTGCACGATCGGCGTGCCCTTGGCGGAACGGCTGCAGATCGGCACCCTGTAGGCGGGAATGGAATACACCACCCCCCGGTCGCTGAACAGCAGCAGGGCGTCGTGGTCGTTGCAGCTGATGAACAGCTTCACCGCCTCCTCGCCCTGGCTGCGGGTGCCGGCCTTGCCGCGGGTGCCGCGGCTGGTGGCCTCGAACTCGCTCACCGGCATCCGCTTGAGATAGCCGTTCTCGGTGAGCAGCACCACCGAGCGCTCGTTGGCGATCAGGTCGATGTCCTCCAGCCCGCCCTCGAGGTCGAGGATCTCGGTGCGGCGGGGGGAGTCGTAACGGGTGCGGAGCACCTGGAGTTCCTCCTGGATCAGCCCCAGCACCCGCTCCCGGCGGCCGAGGATGTCCTTGTAGTCGGCGATCTTGGCGACGAGGTCGTCGTGTTCGAGCCGGATCTTGTCAGCCTCCAGGGCCGTGAGACGCCGCAGCTGCATCTGCAGGATGGCGTCGGCCTGGATCTCACTGAGGCCATGGCGCTCCTGCAGCTGGGCCCGGGCGGTGGCGGTGTCGGGGGCGGCCCGGATCAGGGCGATGATCGGGTCGAGCTGGTCGAGGGCGAGCAGCAGACCCTGCAGGATGTGGTCGCGTTCCTCCGCCTTGCGCAGGAAGTAACGGGTGCGCCGCTCAATCGTCTCGATGCGGAAATCCAGGAACACCCGCAGCATCCTGCCGAGGGTGAGCAGCACCGGTTCGCCCTTCACCAGGGCCAGCATGTAGGCGCTGAAGTTGTTCTGCAGCGGCGTGAGCTTGAACAGGTTGTTCAGCACCACCTGGGGGTAGGCGTCGCGGCGCAGTTCGATCACGATGCGCATGCCGTCGCGATCGCTTTCGTCGCGGATGTCGGCGATGCCCTCGAGCTTCTTGTCGTTGACCAGCTCGGCGATGCGCTCGATCAGGGAGGCCTTGTTGGTCTGGTAGGGGAGTTCGGTGATGATCACCGCATCCCGGTCGGGGCGGCCCTTGGCTTCCACCGTTTCGATCGAGGCCACGCCGCGCATGGTGATCGAACCGCGGCCGGTGGTGTAGGTCTCGCGGATGCCGCGGCGGCCGAGGATCTGGCCGCCGGTGGGGAAATCGGGTCCGGGGATGATCGCCATCAGGGCCCGGTCCTCGATCTCCGGATCGTCGATCAGGGCCAGCAGCCCGTCGATCAGCTCGGTGAGGTTGTGGGGGGGGATGTTGGTCGCCATCCCCACGGCGATGCCGGAGGAGCCGTTGAGCAGCAGATGCGGCACCCGGGCCGGCATCACGGTGGGTTCCTGCTGGGAGCCGTCGAAGTTGTCGATGTAGTCGACGGTCTCGGCTTCGATGTCCTCCAGCAGGCTGTCGGTGGTCAGGGCCTGCAGGCGCGACTCCGTGTACCGCATCGCGGCCGGCGGATCGTTGTCGACCGAGCCGAAGTTGCCGTGCCCGTCGATCAGGGGCATCCGCATGGAGAAGTCCTGGGCCATGCGCACCAGGGCGTCGTAGACGGCCGTGTCGCCGTGGGGGTGGTACTTACCGAGCACCTCCCCCACCACACGGGCACATTTCCGGTAGGGCCTGTCGCTCGTGAGGCCGAGCTCGTACATCGCGTAGAGGATGCGCCGGTGCACCGGCTTGAGGCCGTCGCGGGCATCGGGCAGGGCCCGGCCCACGATCACGCTCATCGCATACTCCAGGTAGGAGCGCGACATCTCATTGCGCAGGTCGGTCTGGATGATCCGTCCGTCGGATTCACCGGGTCCGGTTGGATCCGCCATGCAAGACCGTATGGGGCACAACCCACTCTATCGATGACCCTGCCGGCCCGGAGTGAATCGGCCCTGCGCCAGCGCCAGCGCAAGGGTGTGCTGCGGGTGCGGGCCGCCGCCGACTTCCGCCGGCTGGTGGCCGAGGCGGGGCTGGCGGAGGCCTACGCGGCCACCGACGTGGTGGTGGCCGCCAATGCCGAATTCACCGATCAGGGCAGCCTGCACCTCAATATCGGCCCCAGCGATCCGCCGATCCGCTTCCGGGACGCCCAGCTGGAATCCTTCGGCGCCCAGAGCGGCGGCGGTGGCGGCGACCTGGTGCTGCCCATCGGCGGTGGGCTCGGGGAAGCCCAGCGGCAGGGGGGCGCCCACCTGCTCGACCGGCTGCTGCGGGGCGGGAGCCTGACCCTCGCCGCCACCGGGGACATCACCGCCCTGCATCCCCGCCGGGACCTGCAGGCCCAGCTGGATCTGGAGCGGATCGGCTCCGGCCGGCTGCTGCTGCACCGGGGCATCACCGAGAACGGCCTGGTGGCCGTGAGCAGCGCCGAAGGGGTGCTGCGCAGCCCCTGGGGCCCCGTGCTGGGACCGTTCGGCAATGCCCTGCACAGCTGCGGCGGTGCCGGCAGCATCGGCCTCACCATGCCGGGGCTGGCGCTGCTGGGGCCGGGCTCACCGGTGCTGGTGGCGGGGGCCATCGGCTGGGTGATGGGCAGCGGCAGCGGCCACCAGCCCGGCGTGCCGCGCTCCGCCGCCGGCCATGCCCTCAGCCCCGGGGCGGTGGCGGCGGTGAGCGTGGATCTGCACGGCCTGCGGCCCGAATGGCTGCGGCCCTGCTTCTTCGAGGGCCACGGCGCCGCCCTGCTGGTGGGCCTGGCGGCGCCGATCCCCCTGATCAACGAAGCGGTCGCCCGCCAGGCCGCCTGCGGCGACGAGGACCTGGAGGCGCCGGTGCTGGATGTCTCCATTCCGCGCCGCCTGCGGCCCCGCCTCGGTTCGGTCAGCTATGCCCGGCTCAGGTCCGGCCGGATCCAGGTGGAGGGACGCCGCGTCACCGCCGCTCCGGCCCACAGCCCACGGCTGGCCGAGTCGATCGGCGCCGAGCTGATCACCTGGCTCGAGGAGGACCGCTTTCCGCTGCGCCTGCCGGTCCGGCCCCTCTCCGGCCGTGGTGGCCTGATTCCCCTCGACAGCTGAACTCCCTGCACAGCTCCGGGGCGGTGGGGGAAAACGGCCGTAAGCTCCGCCGTGAGCTGCCGGCGCCTGCCATGGCCGAGACCCCCTTCAGCCCCGAGCCCCCCTCCAGCCCCGAGGCCCCCTCCAGCCCCGAGGCCCAGGAGAACGGACCGTCTCCGCAGCCGTGGGCGGCGGAACCCGTGGCCCATGAACCGGAGCACGTGGCCCCCGAGCCGGAACCGGAGCCAGAGCCGGAGCCGATGAGTGCCGGGTTCGAGCCCCTGGCCGAAGCCGACAGCGAGATCCCGGCGCCGGTGCCCACCCCGGTGAGCGAGCCGGAACCCGGCATCACCGCCACCCTGGAGGTGCCCCCCCTGGAGGGCTCGGCGGAGCCTGCCGGCGAGGGCGGTGGCGAATTCGATCTGCTGCTGCAGAAGATCAAGGACTGGCTCGGCAGCGGCGAACTGCAGGCCCAGTGGCAGCGCTTCCGCGGCCCCCTCAAGGGGCTGGCGATCCTGATCGGGGTGGTGCTGCTGCTGCGGGTCTACGCGTCCCTGATCGGCACCCTCGACAGCCTGCCCCTGGTGGGCGGCCTGCTGGAGCTGGTGGGCCTGATCGCCGCGCTCCGGTTCACCGCCACCCGGCTGGTGCGCAAGAGCGACCGGGACCAGGTCTTCGCCGACTGGAGCCGCCGCTGGAACGACTTCCGCGGCCGGGAGTGATCCAGGGCACGGGCACGGGCCGGGGGCCGACGCGGACCGGTTGATAGTTTGTGCCCACTGTGTCCGTCCAACGGTGAACATTCAGCTCGGTCGCTCCCGGACCGTACGCCGCGCCTACGGCATCGATGAAATCGCTCTGGTCCCGGGCGGTCGCACCGTCGATCCCGAGGTGACCGACAGCAGCTGGAGCCTGGGGGGGATCCAGCGGGAGATCCCGATCATCGCCAGCGCCATGGACGGGGTGGTGGATGTGGGCATGTGCATCGAGCTCACACGCCTGGGGGCGCTCGGGGTGCTCAACCTCGAAGGCGTCCAATGCCGCTACGACGACCCCGAGCCGGTGCTCGAGAAGATCGCCTCGGTGGGCCGCGAGGAGTTCGTGGGCCTGATGCAGGAGCTCTACAGCCAGCCGGTCCGTGAGGACCTGGTGCGGCAGCGGATCGCCGAGATCAAGGCGGGCGGCGGCATCGCGGCGGTGAGTGCCACCCCGGTGGCCGCCCTGCGCTTCGGGGCGGCGGTGGCGGAATCGGGCGCCGACCTGTTCTTCGTGCAGGCGACGGTGGTCTCCACCGAGCACATCGGCCCGGAAGGCCGCCAGACCCTCGACCTGGCCGCCCTCTGCCGCGACCTCGGCGTGCCCGTGGTGATCGGCAACTGCGTCACCTACGACGTCACCCTGCAGCTGATGCGGGCCGGGGCCGCCGGGGTGATGGTGGGCATCGGCCCCGGCGCCGCCTGCACGTCACGGGGTGTGCTGGGCGTCGGCATTCCCCAGGCCACGGCCGTGGCCGACTGCGCCGCCGCCCGGGACGACTACGAGCGCGAAAGCGGCCGCTACGTACCGGTGGTGGCCGATGGCGGCATCGTCACCGGCGGTGACATCTGCAAGTGCCTGGCCTGCGGGGCCGATGCGGTGATGATCGGCTCCCCGATCGCCCGGGCCGCCGAGGCCCCCGGCCGGGGCTTCCACTGGGGCATGGCCACCCCCAGCCCGGTGCTGCCCCGGGGCACGCGCATCAAGGTGGGCACCACCGGCAGCCTGGAGAAGATCCTGCGCGGTCCGGCCGGCCTCGACGACGGCACCCAGAACCTGCTGGGCTGCATCCGCACCTCCATGGGCACCCTGGGGGCCCGCACCCTCAAGGAAATGCGTGAGGTGGAGGTGGTGGTGGCGCCCTCCCTTCTGACCGAGGGCAAGGTGTACCAGAAGGCCCAGCAACTGGGCATGGGCAAGTAGGTCGTCCCAGGTCTGGACGCCACGGCCTCAAGGCGAGATGGGGGCTAACCTCTGGATGTGGGGGCTCCGGCTCGCACACTCCTCACACCCCCCGGCCCGGCGTGTCCGGGCTTTTTGTCTTCTGCCGCCGATCCCGGCGGCACT
This sequence comes from Synechococcus sp. BO 8801, assembly GCF_002252675.1. Classification (GTDB taxonomy): domain Bacteria; phylum Cyanobacteriota; class Cyanobacteriia; order PCC-6307; family Cyanobiaceae; genus Cyanobium. Next base: position 108,539 of record NZ_NQKY01000004.1, read on the forward strand.
GCCTCCGGGTTCCGCTACGGCCTGCAACGCTGGCCCCATTCCCGGGAAGAGCGGCCGAACCCGGTTGCTAGATTCACTACATCCCGAGTCTGCAAGGAATGTCCAGCGCCGCTGCCGTCACCGACGCCTCCTTCGAGCAAGACGTGCTCAAGAGTGATGTGCCCGTGCTGGTTGATTTCTGGGCACCCTGGTGCGGCCCCTGCCGCATGGTGGCCCCGATCGTCGATGAGATCGCCAAGGAATACGAGGGCAAGATCCGCGTCTACAAGCTCAACACCGACGAAAACCCCAACGTCGCCAGCCAGTACGGCATCCGCAGCATTCCCACCCTGATGCTGTTCAAGGGTGGCCAGAAGGTCGACACCGTGGTGGGTGCCGTTCCCAAGAACACCCTGTCGGGCACCATCTCCAAATACCTCTGACACCGCTCCGCTGACGCCGCCCCTCCCCCCGAATCCCCCGCCGGCGGCGGGCATCAGCCCCCTGCAGGCCCTCGCCGAAGCTCTCCACGGCCACCCCCAGCGCCGTCAGATCGAGCGCGCCGTGGTGTCCCTGCTCCAGGTGGCGCGGCAGGAGAAGGAGGAGGAGGAGTGGCGCCTGATCGCCGGCTGTCTGGCCGACATCAGTGAGGCCCTGGAGGTCTTCCGCCCCAGGCGCAGCGCCCGCAAGATCAGCGTCTTCGGCTCGGCCCGCACCCGCCGCGAGGATCCCTGCTACCTCCTGGCCGAGGACGTCGCCCGCCAGGCCGTGGAAGCCGGTTTCGAGGTGATGACCGGAGCCGGGGCCGGCGTCATGGAGGGCGCCAACAGCGGCGCGGGATGCGACCACAGCATCGGCCTCAACGTGGATCTGCCCTTCGAGCAGCATCCCAACCCCTACGTGAGCGCCTGCGAGGGGCGTCTCCTCTACTTCCGCTACTTCTTCACCCGCAAGCTGTTCTTCCTGATGGAGAGCGATGCGCTGGTGGTGATGCCCGGGGGATTCGGCACCCTCGATGAACTGTTCGAGTGCCTCACCCTCATCCAGACGGGACGCACATCGCCGATTCCCTTGGTGCTGCTCTCGCCGGACGGCGACGACTTCTGGAAGGTCTGGAAGCGCAACGTGCACCAGGAGCTGGCCACCCGGGGACTCATCTCCCCGGAGGATGTGGATCTGATGGTGGAAGCCTCCAGCGCCGAGGACGCCGTGGCCCACATCTGCCGGTTCTACCGCGTGTTCCACAGCGCCCAGCTGGGGCAGGACCGCATCGAGCTGCTGCTCAACGCCGAGGTGCCCCGCAGCCTGCTGCCGGAGCTGAACCGCCGCTTCGCCGACCTGCTGGAGGACGGCGCCATCCAGACCGGCGAGGGCGTCGACGACAACGGCCTGCTGCGGCCCTGCCTGCGGCTGCGCTTCGACAAACGCCGCGTCGGCAGGCTCTATCAGTTCATCGACCACCTCAACGGCCTCGACCTGCCCGCCTCACCGGCCCTGGAGCATCCGGCCGAGCGGGTCCCGAGCGTCAGCCAGCCATGAGCCGCATCGGCCTGATCGACTACGGCATGGGCAACCTCCATTCGGTGCAGCGCACCTTTGCGCGGCTCGGTGCCGAGCTGGTGAGCGTGCACGGCCCGGCCGACCTCGAGCCCTGCGAGGCCCTGGTGCTCCCGGGCGTCGGCGCCTTCGATCCGGCCATGGAGCGGCTGCGCTCGGCCGGGCTGGAGCAGGCCCTGCGCCGCTCCTGCGCCAGCGGCCGCCCGCTGCTGGGGATCTGCCTGGGGCTTCAGTTGCTGTTCGAGGCCAGCGAGGAAGGCCGAACCGATGGGCTTGGCGTGCTGGCCGGCCGCGTGCGCTCCCTGCCGCGGGTGGCGGGCCACCCCCTGCCCCACATGGGCTGGGCCCCCCTGATCCCGGCCACCGCCAGCCCCCTGCTGCCGGCCGCCACCCCCGAGGCCTGGGTTTACTTCGTGCACTCCTTCGCCGCCGAGCCTGCCGAGGCCACGGCCAGCACGGCCCTCGTCGACTACGCCGGCACCCCGGTGACCGCGGCGGTGTGGCAGGGGACCATCGCCGCCTGCCAGTTCCACCCGGAGAAGTCCGGGCCCGTGGGCGAAGCGATGCTGCGCCGCTGGCTGGACTGGGTCGCCTCCCTGTGACGCTGCGGCTGAGCGGGGGGCGCCGGCTGCAGAGCCCCCCCGGCAGCACCGCCCGGCCCACCGCCGCCCGGGTCCGGCTGGCGGTCATGAACCTGCTGGCGGCCCGGGTGCCCGGCAGCCGCTGGCTGGATCTCTGCTGCGGCAGCGGCGTGATGGCCTGCGAGGCCCTGCAGCGCGGCGCCGCCGAGGTGGTGGCCGTGGAGCGGGATCGCCGCATCGCCGCGGTGGCCCGGGCCAATCTGGAACTGGTGCGCCAGGGCCGATCGGCCGCGCCGGAGGCCCCCACCCGCTGCCGGGTGGACGGCGATGAGGTGCTGCGCTGGCTGGCCCGCACCGACCCCAGCCCTTTTGATCTGATCTACGCCGATCCCCCCTATGCGGCCGGCCTCTACGTACCCCTCGCGGCGGCCGTGCTCAGGGGCGGCTGGCTGGCCCCCGGGGGGATCCTGGTGTGGGAATGCGCCAGCGATGGGGTGCCGGAGGTGCCGCCGGGATGGCGCTGTCGTGATCAGCGGCGTTATGGGGGGAGCACGGTGGTGCTGCTGGAAGTGGCACCCGCGCTGCCTGCTGATACCTGGCCGACCTGAAGTCTCCTTTTTTTGCAGATCTGCTGACGGGCTTTATCTCCAGCTGAAAATTCTTCATGTGCGGTCAGTCCATCTGCAGTATATCCGCTGCAGATGTCAAGTCGTGACCCCGATTAACACCTTTCACCCCGGATATGGATGGTATTCAGATAGGGCCCATTCCGGCGTTCACGGCCATGCCATCCCTTCCATCAACCCCTTCCAGACCATCCACCCCCACCCCCTTCGGCCCCAAGCGCCTCCTGACCCGGGGCCTGATGGCGGCCGCCCTGCTTGGCGGCGCCGGCGCGGCGCTCTCGGCGGGGTCGGCCGAAGCCGCAACAGGCTGCGGAGTTCAGATCTCCTGGGCAGCCTGGGTTGGCGGCCAAGATCTCACGTGCGACGACAAAGTCTTCTCCCACAGCTCGACAGCCACACTCGGCGATCTTGCCTTATCAACTGTCTCCGCAAATCAACCTCTCCCAGGTGACTTCCTCTTCAACCTGGACTTGCCCACTTTCACCACGAACCCCTTCGACTTCACCTACGTGGCGTCGATCACCGGTTCCCCAAGCGTCTTCAGCGCCGTTGATCTTGACTCTAATGGAGACAATTTCGCGAATCCCCCAAGCATTCTGACGGCCACTTACACATTTGCTGACGGGAACTCTCCAATTGTCCTTACGAGCACGAATGGATCGGCAGATATTGAGTCTGTGATTGGCGGCCCAAGCACAATCACAGTGGGGAATGTATACAACGGCGCTGGGGCCATTGATTCCTTCGAGAACAGCTTCCAGCAAACCTCCACTGTCCCCGGTCCCCTGCCGGTCCTCGGCGCCGGTGTGGCCTTCGGCTTCAGCCGCAAGCTGCGCCGTCGCATCAACGGGGCGCGCGTCAAGGCCTGACGGCTCCTGTTGAGAACGTTTCCCGGCCCCGCCTCCCGGCAGGGCCTTTTTTCTTTCTTCACCTGCCTACCCACTTCCGCCCCTTCCTCCCGGAACCGCCATGGCTGCTTCCCCGACGCGTGTCGATCCGCGCTCCGACGATTCCCGACAGATGGCCTCCCAGTTCGGGCTTCTCGCCGTCTGCCTGCTGATCCTTTACGCGCTGGTGGTGCTGGCCGCCATCCTGCCGCCGCGGCTCCTGGATCCGGCCTGGCAGCTGCGGTTCACCAATGCCCTGATCAACAACGGCTTCCTCGGCCTGCTCGGCCTGGCCCTGCTCCACCTGGCCGCCTATCTCGACCCCGCCAATCCCCATCTGATCCGCCGCCGCGACAACCTCGCCGCCCTGGCCCTGGCTGCCGTGCTGGGCTTTCTGCTGCTGATCCCCCTGCAGGGCTATGCGGTGTGGCGTGGCGTCAGCAACGCCAACGGCCAGCAGAGCAGCCAGCTCCGCCAGGTCACCGGCAGGATCTCGGCCGTGCGGGACGCCATCAACAAATCCGCCAGCACCTCGGACCTGCAACGGCGTCTGCAGGGCCTCGGGGTCCCTCCCCTGAGCCCCGCCGACCTCGCCCAGCCCCTGCCGGCGCTGCGCAAGACCATGCTCGAAACGCTGGAGCGGACGGAGATCCGCGCCGGTGACCAGCTTCGGGGGATTCAGCCCTCGGGTCTCTGGCAGATCATCCAGGGCAGCATCCGTGCCGTGCTCTCCGCCCTCGTGCTGGTGGTCGGCTTCGCCGCCTTCTCCCGGCGCCGGGACTGGTCGATGACGCTGCTGCAGAGCTGGCTGGCAAGGTTCGACCAACGCCGGGGGGGCTTCGGCCACCGGCGCACGGGACTGTTCAGGAGGCACAACCGCAGCAAGGCGGATGCCTTTCTGCAGAGCCTCTGCGACGAAGGGACGACGACGGCGACGCCATCGCCATCCCAACGGAAGGGCTGAGGTTCAGACGCCGAGGGGGAGAACCGGGCGGCCGGACTGGCTAGGGTGTGTCGAAACGAACGCTCAGCCCCCGAGGGCACTGCCCCGGCGGTACTGGTTCCAGGCCGCCACGAACAGACCCACGAGCGTCACGGGGATCAGTCCAAGCACGATGCCGCAGAGGAGGGGTTCGATCATGGAGGGGCGGTCGGTTCCGGCGATGCACAATTCTTCCACGACCACCGCCGGCAGCGCGAGACCCACCGCAGCACTGTGATCAGTCCGTCCCCCAGCACCCCGGCCGCCGTGACGCCCTCCACTCCCATGGGAGGCGAACAGCCCCTCGCCCGGCGCCGCAGCCTGGTGGCGGCCCTGGCGACGCTGGCGGCGGTGGCCTGCATCCTGCTGGTGGTGGTGGTGGTGCTGCCGGCGGCCCGCAGCGATCCCTACACCCGCCAGACCCTCGAGCTCACCGGCTCGGCCACCGATGGGGGCCGCCTGTTCCGGCTCAACTGCGCCGGCTGCCACGGGCTGGCCGCCCAGGGGCTGGTGGGCCCGGATCTGCACGGCGTCGAGCGGCGCAAGAACGACCGCCAGCTGATCCAGCAGGTGGTCAGCGGCCGGACCCCGCCCATGCCCAGCTTCCAGCCCGAACCCCAGGCCATGGCCGATCTGCTGGCCTTCCTGCACTCCCTGCCTTGAGCCCCACGCTGGTCCTGGTGGAACCGGCCGGCCCCCTCAACGTGGGCAGCGTGGCCCGGCTCTGCCGCAACTACGGCATCGAGGATCTGCGCCTGGTCGCCCCCCGCTGCGATCCCCTCGGTGAGGAGGCCCGTCTGATGGCCGTCAAGGGGCTGCCCCTGCTGGAGCGGGCGACCATCTTCCCCACCCTGGCCGCCGCCCTGGCCGACTGCGGACGGGTGGTGGCCGCCACGGGCCGTCCGGAGGGGGAGCCCCTGCCCCTGGAGGAACCCGATGAGGCCCTGGCCTGGCTGCTGGCCGGCGACCGGGCCCTGCCGTCGGCGCTGGTGTTCGGACGGGAGGACCGGGGGCTGAGCAACGACGAGCTGCTGCAGGCGGGCCGGCTGCTGCAGATTCCCACCCCCACCCCCCACGGCTCCCTCAACCTCTCCCATGCCGTGGCAGTCGTGCTGCACGACCTGCACCGCCTCGGGCGGCGCGGCCCGACGCCGGCGCAGGCCCCGGCCCCGGCCCCGCAGGCTTCCGTCGGGGAGGGCCCCTGCCCCCGGGGGGTGCTCGAAGCCATGCTCGACGACGCCCGGGAGCTGCTGCTGGAGGTGGGCTTCCTGCTGCCCCACACCGCCGCCGCCCGGATGGCCAAGCTGCGGGCCCTGCTGCAGCGCGGCCAGGTCAGTGGCCCGGAGGTGGCCCTGCTGCGGGGCATGGTGTGCCAGTTGCGCTGGGCGAGCCGTCGCCCTTTCCCTTCCTCCCAGGACCACTAGCGTCGGACATCGCCCCAACGTCCTGCATCCGTGAGCGCTGGCCGTCCATCCCGTCCCCGCAGCAGCAACCCCTGGCTTCGCCCGGTGGGGCTGGTGCTGCGGCTGATCGTGCTGGGCGTGGGTCTGGGGGTGATCGTGGGCACCGCCCTCAAGCTGATGGCGCCGCGCCTGGTCCAGGGGGCGATCGGCACCCCTGCGCCGTCCGCACCGGTCGTGAAGAAACCCGGCACCGGCCCCATGGCCCTGGGGCGGTTCGAACCGCGCCAGGAACTGGTCGGCCTCAGCCAGCAGTGGGCCCGGCTGGCGGCGGCCCAGAAGGGGCTGACCGCCAGCGCCTTCCTGCTGGTGCTCGATGACGGCCGCTTCGCCCAGCTGCAGCCGGACCTGCCCCTGTCGGCGGCCAGTTCCATCAAGGTGCCGATCCTGCTGGCCAGCCTGGAGGATCTCGATGGCGGCAAGCTGCGCTGGAACGAGCCCATGCCGCTCACCAAGGAGGTGGTGGGGGGCGGCGCCGGCTGGATGGCCAACAAGCCCCTGGGCACCCGCTTCCCCTTCTTCGAGGCCGCCACGGAGATGATCCGGGTGAGCGACAACACCGCCACCAACCTGCTGATCCGCCGTCTGGGCGGCAAGACCAATCTCAACACCCGCTTCCGCAGCCTCGGCCTGACGGCCACGGTGGTGAACAACTGGCTGCCGGACCTGGACGGCACCAACACCACCAGCTCCCGCGATCTGGCCCGCTCCATCGCCCTGGTGGACACCGGTGACAAGCTCACGCCCCGGGCCCGTGACCTGTTCCGGGAGATCATGGCCACCTCCCGCACCAACACCCTGATCCCCCTCGGCCTGCTGATGGGGATGGGCAAGGACTCCTCCGATCCCGACAGCGAGCTGCTGCCCGAGGGCATCACCGTCTACAACAAGACCGGCGACATCGGCATCGCCTACTCCGACGCCGCCCTGATCCAGCTGCCCAACGGCCAGCGGGCCGTCCTGGCCCTGATGGTGAAGGGTCCCTTCAACGATCCCCGCTCCGCCGAGCTGATCCGGGCAATGGCCGGGGCCGTCACCAAAACCCTCGTCAAACGCTGATGAACGCCCCCATCCGCGCCCTGGTGCTGCCCGCTCTCGGGCTGGCCGCCCTGGGCGGTCCCCTGCTCGCCCAGCCGCAACCCTCCCCAGCGCCGCAGGCAGCCCCGACACCACCGGTGCTACGCCCGGGCACGGTGGCGCCCCTGCCCGGCCGGCTGGATGGCGTGCCGATGGTGAACGACAACAACCCCGAGGTGATCAAGGGGCCCGGCATCCTGCTGTCCACCTTCGATGGCCAGCGGGGTTACGACGGCCGGCCCCTGGGCGTGCCGGCGGCGCACCTGAACGCGGCCGTCAGCGGCCCCTTCGAGCTGTTCAGCCATCACATCTACGCCGGCACCCCCGAAAGCCTCGACTCCACCCTCTGGGTGGCGGTGGTGGCAGCCCCGCGGGGCAAGGTCCCGGTGAGGCTGCGGACCGTGGCGGGCTCCACCGCCCTGTCCCAGTCGGTGACCCCCGACCAGCCCTCGGCCCCCTTCCTGCCCCTGCCGGCGCTCATGGAGCAGGGCACCACCCCGATCTGGGCCGGCCCCGGCAGCCGGGTGGCCACCGAGCTGCTCGCCCGCCAGCGCAGCCCCCTGGTGCCGGAGGGTTGGACCCTGCCGCCGGGGCAGCTGAGCACCCTGATGGTGCTGCCCCTGCCGGTGCGCGGCCTCGACCCGCTGCTCAACGGCCTCAACCTGCAGCTGCGCCTCAACAGTGACGGTCCGGTGGATGTGGCCACCCTGGCCGCCTTCGGGCCCGTGGATCGCCCGCCGGATCCGGCCGTCTGGCAGCGCCTGCTGCAAGGCGGACTCAGCCCGAAGGAGCACAGCCCCAGCCCCCGGGGGGCCAAGGGACCGATGATCTATTCCCGCGTCAGCGGGGTCCAGGACGGCAGCGCCTGGGTGGGGCGGATCACCGATCCGGGCCGCCCGACCCTGTCGGTGAGCCGGGCCCCGATCTCCTGGCCGATCGCCTCGCTGGAGCGGGGCACCCTGGGCACCGGCCAGGTGCAGACCGCCCCCCTGCGCGCCTTCTACCCGGGCACCGCCTGGGCGGCCCACGGCAACTACGGCGTCACCTACGACCTCAGCCTGCCCCTGCGCAACGACACCCCGCGGCCGGTGCAGCTCGCGGTGGCCCTGGAATCGCCGATCAAGACCGACCAGCCCCTGGGCGGCCTGCGCTTCAACACCACTCCGGCGCGGGCGGTGATGTTCCGGGGCACCGTGGAGGTCAGCGGCCTCGACAACGACGCCGGCGGCCCGGGGGGTCGGCGCCGCTTCCACCTGGTGCTGCGGGCCGGCCAGGAGGGCCCGCCCCTGGGCACGGTCAGCCTGCGCCCCGGCCAGGAACGGCAGCTGCGGGTGCGGCTGATCTACCCGGCCGACGCCACCCCGCCCCAGGTGCTGTCGCTGATTCCGGTGGTGACGCCAGCGGCCCCAGGGGCGGCTGTGAAACAATCCGGGGCTCCGCCCGCAAGCCGTCCGTGACGCCAACCAGGAAGCGCAGGGTCTTCCCCTTCACCGCCATCGTGGGTCAGGAGGAGATGAAGCTGGCGCTGCTGCTCAACGTGATCGATCCCCGCATCGGCGGGGTGATGATCATGGGCGACCGGGGCACGGGCAAATCCACCACCATCCGGGCCCTCGCCGATCTGCTGCCGGCGATCGACGTGGTGGCGGGAGACCCCTACAACAGCTCCCCGAGCGACCCCGACCTGCAGAGCAGCGAGGTGCGCCAGCGGGCCGAGCGGGGCGAACAGCTGCCCGTGGAGCCCCGCCAGGTGCCGATGGTCGACCTGCCCCTGGGGGCCACCGAAGACCGCCTCTGCGGCACGATCGACATCGAGAAGGCCCTCAGCGAGGGCGTGCGCGCCTTCGAGCCGGGGCTGCTGGCCAAGGCCAACCGCGGCCTGCTCTACGTCGACGAGGTGAACCTGCTCGACGACCACCTGGTGGACGTGCTGCTGGATTCGGCCGCCTCGGGCTGGAACACGGTGGAGCGGGAGGGGGTCTCGGTGCGGCACCCGGCCCGTTTCGTGCTGATCGGCTCCGGCAACCCGGAGGAGGGCGAACTGCGGCCCCAGCTGCTGGATCGCTTCGGCATGAGCGTGGAGGTGCGCACCGTGCGGGATCCGGAGCTGCGGGTTCAGGTGGTGGATCAGCGCACCAGCTTCGATGCCGACCCCGACAGCTTCAGTGACCGGCTGCAGAGCACCCAGGAAGCCCTGCAGGCCCGGGTGGTGGAGGCCCAGGAGCGGCTGCCCCAGGTGTCCATCGACGACGACCTGCGCATCCGCATTTCGGCGGTCTGCGGCGATCTGGACGTGGACGGCCTGCGGGGCGACATCGTCACCAACCGGGCCGCCCGGGCCCTGGCGGCCTTCGAGGGCCACCTCGAGGTGAGCGACGACGACGTGGCCCGCGTGGTGGCCTGCTGCCTGCGCCACCGGCTGCGCAAGGACCCCCTCGAACAGATCGACTCCGGCGAGCGGGTGGTGAAGACGTTCTGCAAGGTGTTCGACCGCCCCGCCGGCGACCCCTCCGCCTTCCAGCTGGCCCTGGCGGGGTGAGGATTCTGGGCATCGATCCCGGGCTGGCGCGCGTCGGCTACGGGGTGATCGATGTGGAAGGCCGCTCCGCCGCGGGCGGCGGCCACCAGCGCCTGCTCGACTGCGGCATGATCCGCACCGAACCCGGCCGCAGCGACGGGGATCGGATGGTGGAGATCGCCCGCGATCTGCGGGTGATCGTGCGCCGCTGGCGGCCCCAGCTGGCGGCGGTGGAGAAGTTCTTCTTCTACCGCTCCAGCACCACGATCGCGGTGGTGCAGGCCCGGGGGGTGGTGATGATGACCCTGGCCCGCTTCGCCATTCCGGTGGTGGAGTTCCCGCCGATGCAGATCAAGCTGGCGCTGGCGGGTTCGGGCCATGCCGAGAAGGACGAGGTGCTGGCGGCGGTGATGCGGGAGCTGGATCTGGAGCACCCCCCCCGCCCCGACGACGCCGCCGACGCCCTGGCGGTGGCGCTGACCGGCTGGTTTCAGCGGTGATTCCGCCCGCCGGCGAAGGGACCTCCAAGGAGGATCTGCGGCGCCTGTTCCGCCGCCGGCGGCGCCAGTGCCTGGCGGCCGCTGCCCCGGGAATCCTGGCAACGGCCCGGCGGCACCTGGAGGTCCTGCTGGCGCGGCGGCCGGGCCGCCTCGGCCTCTACTGGCCCCTCGGCAGCGAACCCGACCTGCGCCCCCTGGCCCCGGCCTGGGCCGGCCGGCTGGCCCTGCCGGCGGTGGCCGGCCCTGAGCTGGTGTACCGGCCCTGGGCGCCGGGCGATCCCCTGGCCGCCGATGCCTGCGGCATTCCGGCGCCGACCGTGGGGGCGGCCGGCCCGAAGCCGCGGGAGGACCTGGACCCCGCCGCCATGGCCCTGCTGCTGGTGCCCGCCCTGGCCATGGACCCCGGGGGCCTGCGGCTGGGCTCCGGGGGCGGCTGGTACGACCGGCTGCGGGCCGATCCCCGCTGGGCGGCGGTGCCCGCCCTGGCGGTGCTGCCCGCCGCCTGCGTCACCACGGACCTTCCCCGGGATCCCTGGGACATCCCCTTTGATGGCTGGATCGATGAGCGCTACTGCCATCTGACACCGGCGGGTCAGCGGAAGGTTGCAAGCTCTTAACGATGGAGCTGCGGCCGGGACAAGGTCCCGATCGTTTGCCAGGATCGGGGCAGTGCATCCGTGCCGTCCTTGGATTCGATCCCCTCGTCGCTCCAGAACCGTCCCCTGACGGCCGCCGAGCGGGTGATGACCTCCGAGATCCAGGGCCGTGGCGCCTCCAGCGACGCCCTCTCGATGATGGTCAGTTCGGTCGCCAGGATGGTGCAGGCGGGGAAAAGCAGCGATAGTCGCTGGAAAGCCTCCTGATTCACGGATGAAGCCCCTTCTGTTCACCGGGCTGGTCGGCCTTGCCGCTCTGGTGGTCGCCCCCACGCAGGTCCGCGCCCACGCCATCGAGAGCAGCCTGGAGCGGCTCACCAGCCTGAACGAGTCCCTGCACCGCTCCGCGGCGACCCCCGGCCCCGAGACCCTGCGCCTGGAGAGCCAGTTCTCCGGCGGCCAGCCGGCCAGTGATGCCGCGGTCCGGATCGTCCCCCCCGATGGCGGCACCCCGATCGAGCTGGGGCGCACCGGCGCCGACGGCAGCATCGTCTTCACCCTGCCGCCCCAGGCCAGCCGCCAGTGGGAGGTGCAGGTGGATGCGGGCCCGGGTCATCGCGATTACCTCGAGCTGCCGGAACCCGAGGCCACCTCCGCGGCCCCCGCACGGGTGAGCCGCTCCCATTCCTACCCTCGGTTGGAGGGATGGGCCTATCTGCCCCCCCTCGGCGTGCTCGCCGTGGCCGGTCTGGCCGGGATGCTGCGGACGCGCCGCCCGTCCTGATTCCCTCCGTGTCGTCCATGGCCACCGGCAGTCCCGCTCTCGACCGGATCGTGGAGCGGCTGGGGAGCACCAGCGACCCCCGTCGCCGCTACGAGTACGTGCTGTGGCTGGCCAAGAAGCTGGAGCCCTTTCCCGATGAGCTGCGCCAGGACGCCTTCAAGGTGAAGGGGTGTGTGTCGCAGGTCTACGTGGTGGGCAACCTCCAGGAGGGTCGGCTGCACTGGCGCGGCGATTCCGATGCCCAGATCACCAAGGGGCTGCTGGCCCTGCTGATCGAGGGGCTGGAGGGCCTGACCCCGGCCGAGGCCACCGCCCTCGATCCCTCCTTCATCGCCGCGACGGGCCTGCAGGCGAGCCTGACGCCCTCGCGGGCCAACGGTTTCCTGAACATCCTGCGCACCATGCAGGCCCAGGCCAGCAGGCTGGATGCCGGTTGATTTCTAGGATGGTGGTTTGCGGGGTTGCAGCCAATGGCCATCGGCATCGGCTTGCTCGGGCTGGGCACGGTGGGGAGCGGGGTGGCGGCGATCCTGGCCAGTCCCCAGGGGCGCCATCCCCTGGTCGGTGAACTGGTGCTGGAACGGGTGGCCGTGCGTGACCTCAGCCGCCCCCGCCCCCTGACCCTGCCCCCGGAGCGTCTCACCACCGACCCCGAGGCGGTCATCGACGATCCGGCGGTGGACATCGTCGTGGAGGTGATGGGGGGGCTGGAGCCCGCCCGCAGCCTGATCCTGCGGGCCATCGCCGCCGGCAAGCCTGTGGTCACGGCCAACAAGGCGGTGATCGCCCGCTACGGCCAGGAGATCGCCGCCGCGGCCGCCGAAAAGGGCGTCTACGTGCTGATCGAGGCCGCCGTGGGCGGCGGTATCCCGATCATCGAGCCGATCAAGCAGTCCCTGGGCGGCAACCGCATCCGCCGGGTCAGCGGCATCATCAACGGCACCACCAACTACATCCTCAGCCGCATGGCCGACGAGGGGGCGGCCTACGCCGAGGTGCTGGCCGACGCCCAGCGGCTGGGCTATGCGGAGGCGGATCCAGCCGCCGATGTGGAGGGGGGTGACGCGGCCGACAAGATCGCCATCCTGGCCGGACTGGCCTACGGCGGCCCGGTGGAACGCGGCGGCATCGCCACCGAAGGCATCGACCGGCTCGACGCCCGCGACGTGGCCTATGCGGCCCAGCTGGGCTTCGTGGTGAAGCTGCTGGCGGTGGCCGAAAAGGTGGAGGAGGATTCCGCCGCCGCTGGCGACGGCCACGGCGCCGAGCCGCCCGATGGCGTGGCGCTCGACGTGCGGGTGCACCCCACCCTGCTGCCCAAGCACCATCCCCTGGCGGGGGTCCACGGGGTCAACAACGCGATCCTGGTGGAAGGGGATCCGGTGGGCCAGGTGATGTTCTTCGGGCCGGGCGCCGGGGCCGGGCCCACCGCCTCGGCGGTGGTGGCCGACATCCTCAACATCGCCGGGATCCGCCAGGTGGGCGGCCCCCAGGCCGGCCTCGATCCCCTGCTGGCCGCCAGCAGCTGGCGCCACTGCAGCCTGGTGGACGGCTCCATGACCCGCCACCGCAACTACGTCCGGCTGCGCACCCGCGACGAGGCCGGCGTGATCGGACGCATCGGCACCTGCTTCGGTGCCGCCCAGGTGTCGATCCAGTCGATCGTGCAGCTCGACGCCAGGGAGGGGGAGGCGGAGATCGTGGTGATCACCCACGAGGTGAGAGAGGACCGCTTCCGCGAGGCCCTCGGGGCGATCGAGGCCCTGGAGGGCGTCGAGGCGGTGGCCGCCTGCCTGCGGACGCTCTGAACCGGCCCTGAGCCGGCACCGGCAGCTCAGCGCGCCTGGCGCAGGCGCTGCCGCAGCCGACGGCTGCAACGCCAGGCGATGGCCACGCCGGCCACGGGCAGGGGACCCGGCACCGAGGCCGGATCAGGGCCCTCAGCCGCCGGACCCTGGTCACCGGGACCGTCGCCGCCTTCACCGGGCTGGTCGGTGGGGCCGTTGCCGGGCTGCTCACCGGAGGGGGCTCCAGGCGGTGGCAGAAGCAGGGCCGTCTTGAACACGTCGTCCCCCTCACCCTGGCCGGGGGTCTCCTCGGCGGGCTCTGCCGCCAGGGCCAGCCTGGGCTCGGTGGAGGGGGCCTCGCCCGTCGAGCCGCCGGGGACGATCCCGAAAGGAACGAAGGCGCCGGTGGCCCCGTCGAAGACGTTGTCGAAGAGCGTGCCGGCCTGCCAGGTGAGCTGCAGCGGCGGGGTGGACGCCGTGCCGGTCCAACGGAAGGCGAGGGGGTTGGTCAGCCGGAAGCCGCTGCGGCCTGGAACGGGTCCGGAGCGGGCCAGGAAGTAGCCCGACGGCACGACGAAGCCGTCGATGATGGAATCCGGTCCGGAGAGGGCGCTGACCTGGAAAGGCGGCACGACCGTGCCCGTCACGGGGTTGCCCAGGGTGATGCCACCGACGCCGATGAGGATCTCGGGGTCCCGCCCGAAGCCTGGAACCAGAAGCTCGCGCAGCTCCTGCAGCTCGGTCAGCCCGTCGTGCCCATGGATGCCCCCCGCCGGGGCCGCGGTGCTGGCGATCAGACAGCTCAGCAGAACGAGGGGAGGGTAGAGGTGGACGGAAGGGCGGAAACGCCGCAGTCCGAGGGCACCGAACCCAAGGAAGCGCACCATGAACAGCCAGGAATGTTTCACCAGCTTATCAGCCAATCTTCAGGCTTGCCTGGCATCCGCTTAAGTCGGCCGGGTGGGGGTCCCCATCGGCGGCCTCCGGGCCCCTGACGGCGCCGGTGGGGCCCCCTAAGGTCTGGGCCGCTGGCCAGTTCTCACCACCCTGTCCAGCCCGGACCACGGATGCCTGACCACGCCCCCAGCCGCGAGGAGACGCTCGCCGGCTTCAGCCGCCTGTTCGCCTGGAGCGGTGGCGGCCTGCTGCTGGTGTTCCTGGCCTTCGTCCTGGTCGACTCCCTGCCCCTCCAGCTCCTCAGTCCCTCCTGGCAGCTGCGGTTCACCAACCGCATGGTCAACACCGCGCTGCTGGCCCTGCTGGGGTTCCTGCTGCTCCACCTGGGGCTGTTCATCGAGCCCAGCAATGGCTTCCTGCGGGCGAAGCTGGCCATCGCCCGCCAGTGGGCCATCGTCGTGGTGTTCGCCTTCCTGCTGCTGGTGCCCCTGCAGGGCTTCGCCACCTGGCGCGTCCTCTCCCAGGCGAAGGGCGCCCAGGCGATGCAGCGCACGGTCCTCGACGAACGGGTGACCCGGATACGGCAGGCGATCGAGGCCGCCACCAGCCCGGAGGACCTGCAGGCCCGCTTCTCCCGACTCCAGGCCCCCCGGCCCCAGCTCCCCCCGGCGGCCCTCAGCCTGCCCCTCAACGAGCTGAAGCTCAGCCTGCTTGAGGAGCTCCAGAAGACGGAGACCCGCGCCTCCGGCCGGATCAGCGGGCCCGCCCCCACCGACGTCTGGGCCCTCGGCCAGGGGGTGGCGAGGGTGACCATCGCCTCGGTGGGCTTCGCCGCGGCCTTCGCCGCCGGCGCCCAGCGCCCTCGCGCCTCCCTCACCCTGCTCCAGCAGCTGATCCGACAGCTGGAGATCCTGCGCGGGCGGCGCCCCAGGAGCAAGCGACGGACCCCCTGAGCTCCGCCGTCGGGGACGCGCTGGACAGGCCGCTTGAATGGGCCCCACCGGATCGCAAGGTCTTGCCGACGACCAGGGGGAGAACAGGACGCGGGCCGGCCGCGACGGCCACCGCCCTCGCCACCCTGCTGCTGGCCCTGCCGCTGCTGGCGGGCTGCCAGCCATCGGGATCGCGCCGGTCCCTGGTGGTGGCGACCAAGAGCCGCATCGATTCTCTCGATCCGGTCCAGGCCTCCAGGATCGGGGTGATGCAGGTGCTCAGCGGCCTGGGGGACCCCCTCTATGCCATCGACGCCAGCGGCCGCATCGAGCCGCGGCTGGCCACGGCCCTGCCGGTGCTGAGCCCCGACGGGCTGCGGGCCCGCATCCCCCTGCGCCGGGGGGTGCTGTTCCACGACGGCACCCGCTTCGATGCCGCCGCCATGGCCTTCTCCCTGCGGCGCTTCATGGCGATCGGCACCCTCGGCTACCAGCTGAGCGAGCGGGTCGAGAGCGTGCGGGTCACCGCTCCCCACGAGATCGAGCTGGTGCTGAAGCGCCCCTTCAGTCCCCTGCCGCGGCTGCTCAGCGCCATCTTCCTGACCCCGGTCTCCCCC
The DNA here is from genome assembly GCF_002252675.1 of Synechococcus sp. BO 8801. Taxonomy (GTDB): domain Bacteria; phylum Cyanobacteriota; class Cyanobacteriia; order PCC-6307; family Cyanobiaceae; genus Cyanobium. The sequence goes on from NZ_NQKY01000004.1 coordinate 124,319, forward strand.
ACCGCCTACCGGCAGCACCGGGACAAGCCCCTGAACGACCGCTTCGTGGGCACGGGCCCCTACGCCCTGGCCTTCTTCGGCGGCCAGCAGCAGCGACTGGTGCCCTGGTCCCGCTACTGGGGCCGGCGGCCGGCCAACGGGGGCATCGACCTGGTCACCCTGAGCAACTTCACCGCCCTGTTCGGAGCCATGCGCAGCGGCGAGGTGGACCTGCTGCTCAGCACCGGCCTCGAGATCGACCACCAGCAGGCCCTGAAGCGGGACGCGGCGGCCGGCCGCCTGCGGCAGGCCGTCGGCCCCTCCCAGGAGATCAGCCTGGTGTCCCTGCTGACCGACCAGCCGCCGCTCAACCGGACCGTCCTGCGCCAGGCCGTGGCCCGCAGCCTCGATCGGGCCACCATCGTGCGGCGGGTGACCCTGGGCCTGCGCTCCCCCCAGCGGCAGCTGGTCCCCCCCGGCCTGCCGGGCTCCGATCCCACCGCCTGGCCGGCCTACGACCCCGCCGGGGCCCGCGCCCTCTACCGCCAGGCCGGGTACTGCGGCGGCAAGGTGCTGACCCTGCCCTTCACCTACCGGTCCGACATCCCCACCGACCGGCTGTTCGCGCTCACCTGGCAGGCCCAGCTGCGAAGGGACCTGGGCGACTGCGTGAAGCTGGAGGTGAGCGGCATGGAGTCGACCACCGCCTACTCCCAGCTCGACAAAGGCGCCCTGACGATGCTCTTCTACGACTGGATCGGCGATTACCCCGATGCGGAGAACTTCCTGATGCCGCTGCTCTCCTGCAGCAAGGCCGAGGGGGAGCGCTGCCTGAAGGGCAACAGCGTGCTGGGAGGCACCTTCTGGACCGCCCCGGGGCTGGAGGAGGAGCTGCAGCGCAGCAGCCAGCTGGACGGCCCCGAGCGGATCGCCCTGCTGGTGGCCATCCAGCGCCGGGTCGCCGCCGCCAGTCCCTATGTGCCGGTGTGGCTGAGCGCCCCGGTGGCCTGGGGCCAGCGGAGTGTCAGCCAGCCCCGGTTCGACGGATCGGGCCGGGTGATGCTGGGCGAGCTGCACCGTCTCCCCGCCGCCGCCGCGGCGAGGGTGCCATGAGCCGCCGTTCCGACCTGGCGCGTTACCTGGCCTCCCGTCTGGCCCTGGCTCCGGTGATGCTCTGGCTGATCGCCTCGCTGGTGTTCCTGCTGCTGCGGGTGGCCCCCGGGGATCCGATCGACGCCCTGCTGGGCACCCGCGCCCCGGAGGCGGCCCGCGCCGCCCTGCGGGCCCAGCTGGGTCTGGATCTGCCCCTGGCCGAGCAGTACGGCCGGTTCCTCGGCCATCTGCTGCGGGGCGACCTGGGCACCTCGCTCACCAACGGCGAACCGGTGACCGGCATCATCCAGGCCAGCCTGCCCGCCAGCCTGGAACTCGGCGTGGTGGCCCTGCTGCTGGCGGCCGTGGTGGGGCTGGCGGTGGGGTTCAGCGGCATCGCCCGCCCGGAGGGACGCATCGATCTGGCCGGCCGGCTCTACGGCATCAGCACCTACGCCCTGCCCCCCTTCTGGGCCGCCATGGTGGTCCAGCTGGTGTTCTCCGTCTGGCTGGGCTGGCTGCCGGTGGGGGGGCGCTTCCCCGCCACCCTGATGCCCCCGGAAGGCACGGGCTTCTACCTGCTCGACAGCCTCCTCGCCGGCGACTGGGGCCAGCTGGCCGGCAGCCTGCGCCACCTGGTGCTGCCGGCGGCCACCCTGGGCCTGCTGCTCAGCGGCATCTTCACCAATGCCCTGCGGCTCAACCTGCGCCGTGCCCTCGGCTCCGACTATGTGGAGGCGGCCCGCAGCCGGGGCCTGAGCGAACGGCGGGTGGTGCTGCACCACGCCCTGCCCAACGCCCTGCTGCCCGTGCTGACGATCACCGGCATCACGGTGGCCTCCCTGATCGGCGGCGCCCTGCTGATCGAGGTCACCTTCTCCTGGCCGGGCATCGCCTTCCGGCTGCAGGAGGCGATCGCCCAGCGCGACTATCCCGTGGTGCAGGGGATCGTGGTGGTGGTGGCGGCCCTGGTGGTGCTGGTGACCGTTCTGGTGGACCTGCTGGTGGCCCTGCTCGATCCGCGCATCCGCTTCTGAGTCAGGGCTTCAGACCGGCCTTCCAGCGCCGGGCGGCGGCGGCGTCGAGCACGTCGAGGGTCACGCCCTGCTGCACCCGCCGCTGGGCCGGCAGCAGCAGGGGCTGCTCCAGGGTCTCGAGGTATTCGGTGGTGAGGCGCAGCAGCGCCGACTGCACCCGGGCCGGGTCCACCCCCACCAGCTCCTCGTCCAGGCGGAAGAGCACCTCATCGGTGGGCATCAGCCGCACGGGGGAGAAATGGCTGCCCCCCTCCACCATCACCAGCCGGCTGCGGGGATCCCGCCCCTGCAGAAACAGGCGCAGCTGCTCCTCCAGCGGCGGCGTCACCAGGTCGAGGCTGCCGCCGACCATCAGCACCGGCACCCCCAGGGACGCCAGCCCCCGCCGCGGCCAGAGCAGGCTGCCGAAGCTGTTGAGCAGCACCAGGCCCCGCAGGTCGGCGGGGGGGGAGGAGCGCTCCGGCAGGTCGGTGCTGGGCAGCTGGCACTGCAGCAGCCGGGAGGGGTTGGCGATCGGCAGGCGGTCGAGGGCCTTGCGGCAGCGCCCGGCCAGCCCTGCTTCCGGCATCACCCCCGCCGCCAGCAGGGCGGAGAGGGCCCCCATCGAGTGGCCGAGGAGCACCACCCCCCGGCCCCGCACCGGCAGCTCGCCCCGGCGCTGGGCCGCCAGCACCGCCTCGATGTCGGCCAGCCGGATGGCCAGGGTCTCGGCACCCGGTGGGGGCCGCTGGCCGTCGAGGGCGGCCTTGAGGGCAGGGCCGTCACTGCCGGGGTGCTGCACCACCACCACCGGCCAGCCCCGCTCGGCCAGCTCGCTGGCCAGCCAGCCGAACTGGTCGGCATTCCCCCCCAGGCCGGGCATCAGCAGCAGCCACGGCCGCTGCGGGGCCCCGTTCCCCCGGCCAGGGGCAGGCGCCACCGCCGGCCAGATCTCCAGGGGCAGGGGCTGCTGGCGGTGGTCCACGGCCAGCCCCAGCCGCCGGGGGCTCAGGGGGGTGCGATCGGCGAAGGCCAGGGGAACGGTGCGGCGTTCCGGCAGGGCCAGGGCCTGGAGGCGCCGCAGGGCCTGGCGCTGCAGGTCGATCTGCTGGCGCCACTGAACGGCCAGCTCGTAGAGCCCGTCGAGCTGGAGGCTCAGCCGCTGCACCGGCAGGGCCCGCAGCAGGCCGATGGTGGAGACGTCCTGACGGGACTCCAGCAGTCGGCGCAGGGTCGTCTGCAGCACCGCCGTGGTGCTTCGGCCGTCGGCCGTGGTCAGCAGGTCCCCCAGGCGGGCCAGCATCTGGCTGCCGGCCCAGCTGTCGAGCAGCTGCTGGCCGAAGCTGGTGTCCCGCAGCAGGGGGGCGCGCAGCAGGATCCTGAGGTCCTGGCGGCTGCGGGGGTCGAGAAGATCCAGCCAGACCGCCAGATCGCCGCCGCCACTGCTCCGGCCGGCCGGGCTGCGGGTCCAGCCGTCGAGCTGCTCGAGGTTCACGGGCAGCTCCAGCCCGTCAAAGCGGAGCTCCAGCACCTCCGCCGCAGCCACCGGCGGCACAAGGGGCGTCCCGGCGATCAGCAGACTGGCCAGCAGACCCTTGAACTGGCGAAAGCGGAGTGGAACAGGCACAGGGGAGGGCCAGGGCGCGGTCCTGGTTCACCCAGTTTCCAGCAGCCCTGCGCCATCTCGCCCTGATCCGCGTGATCGCCATGCTCGGGGCGGGCGGCGTTCTCTATCTGACGCCCATGGTGTTCCACCAGGCGCAATTCAGTGCGGCCCGAGTCACCGAAGGGCTGGCCCTGGCCGCGGTGGCGGGGACCTTCGGCCGGATCCTCAGTGGTGTCCTGCTGGATCGGGGCCTGAACTGCGCGGTTCCGGTGCTGCTGACGGCCCTGTTGGCCATCGCCGGCGACGCCCGGCTGATGGCGGCCGGCTCCTTCGGCGGCTACCTGCAGGGGCAGGTGCTGCTCGGCATGGCCGTGGGCTTCTACTGGCCCGCGATCGAGCTGGCGGTGCCGCTCAGCTGCGCGCCGGTGGGTTCGGGCGCCCCGGTGGGTTCGGGCCGGGCCTTCGCCCTGATGCGCAGCGCCGATGCCCTGGGCATCGCCGTCGGCGCCCTGGTGGGGGCGGTGCTCGCCTGGCGGGGATGGCTGCGCGGCATCTACGCCGTGGACATCGGCTGCATGCTGGCGGTTTTGCTGGTGCTGTCGCGCCAGGGGCTGCCGGATCCCAGGCCCAGGGAGCGGCTGGCCCACCCCAGCCCCTGGGGCCCCTGGCTGCCCGGCCTGGCGCCGCTGCTGGCCGTCGCCGTGCTGGCCACGGCGATGCCGGCCCTGATGCAGAGCGCCCTGCCCCTGGAGCTGGTGCGGGGCAGCCTGCTGCGCCGGGCCCTGCCGGTGAGCCTGGGTGCCCTCACCATCGGCCTGCAGCTGGCTCTGCTGCTGCTGCTCCAGTGGCCCGTGGGTCAGGCCCTCGCCCGCCGGCCCGTGAGGACGGGCCTGACCCTGAGCCTGGTCAGCTTCGCGGCCGGCAACCTGCTGCTGGCGGCCTCCGCCTACAGCGAACGGGGTCTGGCCCTGCTGCTGCTCGCCCAGCTGCCCCTGGCCCTCGGGATCGCCTGCTTCCTGCCCACCGCCACCGAGGCGGTGGTGGAACGCAGCCCGATCGAGCACCAGGGCCTGGCCCTGGCGCTGCTGTCCCAGTGCTTCGCCATCAGCGGCTTCGCCGCGCCTCTGCTGGCCGGCCGACTGCTGGACGGCCAAGGGCATGGGGCCGGACTCTGGCTGCTGATGGCCCTGGCCTGCCTGGGGGGACTGCCGCTGGTGCGTGGCCTAGGCCCCCGCCGGGCGCTCCCCTGAGGCGGCGGACTGCCGCTCCACCCAGGCCTCGTGGGGCAGGGGCTCGGTGCCGTACTCCCAGTCGTCGTAATCCGGGTCGTTGCGGATGCGGCGGTGGATCTCCTTCTGGACGTCGAAATTGTGGGGATGCTCGGCGGCAGCCGCGGCGGCGTCGCCGGCCTCCTCCGAAGGGGGGGACGGGATCCCGGGATGGTCCGCTGCTGCCATGGCCCTTCGCTCCTGCTGGGGCCATCCTCGCCGATCACCCACCCCGCAGGCCATCGAGGCGGTCGACGTAACCGGTGAGCTCGCCGTAGCCGCGGCCCCGCAGCGGCCGCTCGCCCCGGTGGCCCTCGTAGCGCAGCGCCCCCTCCCAGTAGGTGGCCGAGGCCGTGGTCAGCTCCTGATCGGCCATCTGCGGGGTGATCGCCAGCTCCAGGTCCAGCCGCGGAATCGTGAGCGTCCAGGCGGCGGGGTAGGTGGCACCGCTGTGGGGGCTGCGCCAGGTGCGCTTCACCGTGAGGGTGTAGTCGTCGGCGCCGAGCTCCACCGTCTCGTCGCCGGCGATCCAGCGGCCGCCGCTGAAGGGCTCCTTGCCACCGTCCTCCCGGCGCAGGCCATAGAGCATCAGGGCGGAGCCGTCCTCGAACTGTGCGGAGAACCAGTCCCAGCCGACGGTGCCCGGGCTGAGGACGCTGGTGGAGAACTCATGGTCCTTCCAGCTGACCCCGCGGACGGCGTAGGTGTGGCCCGCCACCGTGACCGTGCCCTCGGTGGGCTGCTGCACCTGGGAGTAGTAGTGCGAGGCGTTGCCCGCTTCGGGCCCCTTGCGGCTGAGGCCGTCCTGGCCCTGGAGCACCGGGGGCCGGCTCTGGGTGAGGCTCAGGTCGATGGCCATGGCGTCGGTGGCGGCCTGCAGCCGCACCCGGTCGGGCCCTTCGGCGCTGATGCGCCAGTCGTTGAGCCAGACCGCATAGGGATCGGCCTCGGCCCCGGCCAGCCCGAGGGCGCCGCGGGCGAAGCGTTCCTCCTCGAGGAAGGAACCGGCGGCGATGTCGCTGACGGTGAAGTGGGCGGAGAAGACCTGCGGGGTGCGCCAGGGGGAGCCGGCGATCGCCCCAGCCGATTCAGCGGCGGAGGGAGCGGCTGGGGCCAGGGCCTGGCGGAAGATCGTCAGCTGATAGCCGAAGGGACGTCCGTCGTCGCCCTCCAGGTTGCCCGTGTAGTACCACCACTCGGTCCGGTACTCGGGATGGGGGCCGAAGTCAGCGGGGAACTGCCATTGACGCGGGCTGAAGGCCCGCACGAATCCCTCGGGCTCCGGCGCCTCCCCCCAGCGGATGCCGCTGCTGGCCCCGGCCGGGGCCGCACCGGCCAGGTTCAGCAGCAGCACGGCCACCAGGGCCAGCAGGGCGCGCAGGGGATGGGGGTGGTTCATTCCTGCCGCAGCGCCTCGCTGATGTTCATGCGGCCAAGGCGGAGGGCCGGGTAGAGGCCCGCCAGCACCGCCGCCCCCACCGCGACCAGCAGGGACTGGACGAAGAAGCGGGGCTCCAGGGCGATCTGCAGGGTCCAGCCGAAGGAGCGCACGTTGATCACATGCACCAGGACCCAGGCCAGCCCGTAGCCCAGGGGCATCGAGCAGGTGCCGGCCAGCAGACCCATCAGGCCGGTCTCCAGCAGGGTGAGGCGCCCCAGCTGGAGGGGCGTCATGCCGCCGGCCCGCAGCACGGCGAACTCCCGGCCCCGCTCCAGCTGCAGGCTCATCAGGGTGCTGAAGATGCCGATGAAGGCCACCAGCACCGTGAGCAGCTGCAGGGCGCCGGTGATGGCGAAGGTGCGATCGAAGATCTCCAGCGATCCCTGCCGCAGGGCGCCGTTGGTCTGCACCAGCAGGCTCTGGCGGCTGCGGAAGCCCTCCCGCAGCTCGGCGGCCACCGCCTCGGGCTCCACGCCCGGGGCCAGGAACAGCCCCAGGGAGGCGATGTTGTCGTCGTGCCAGAGCTCCGCCACCTGGGAGCGGTCCATCAGCACGCTGCCGCGGTCGGAGGAATAGTCGTAGAAGACGGCGACCACCGGGAAGCTCCTTTCGCCGTCAGGGGTTTCGAGCCTGACCTGCTCCGGGATGGCGCCCTGGCCGTCGCGCAGATAGACGGCCTCGGAGAGGATCACCCCCTCGCGGGCTGCCAGGGCGGCGAAGGGATCGTCAACGCCCGGGCGGACCCAGGCGTAGGGGCGCCGGCCGGCGGAAACGTCGCCACCGGCGGCGATCAGGGTGATGTCCCGGTCCTGGTCGACCAGGTGCACGTCGAAGCTGTTGAAGGTGACCAGGGCCCGCAGGTCAGGGCGCGCGGCGACGGCCCGGACGATGGCGGGATCCACCTTGCCCAGCACCCGGTTGGCGGTGGTGCTGGGCGGAGAGACGAACAGGTCGGCCTGGAGGGTCTGGTCGAGCCAGGTGACCACCGTGCCCCGGAAGGAGCCGATCATGATCGAGAGCCCCACGATCACCGACACCGCCACCATCAGGGCCGCAACGGCCACCGCGGTGCGGCTGAGGGAGCGCAGGATGTCGCGGGGGGCGAGGCGGGCCACCACCCCGAAACCGCCGCCGGCCCGTCCCAGGGCCGCCATGACGGCGGCCAGCACGGGCGGCATCAGCAAGGCGGCCCCCATCAGCAGGGCGAACAGGCCGGCGAAGGCGGGCACCAGATCCCGGCTGTCCCAGCGGAGCAGAAGCACCCCCAGGCCGCCGGTGAGGGCGGCCGCGGGCAGGAACCAGGGCAGCAGTCGCTGCCAGCCGGCCTCGAGGCTGGAGCGCTGCAGGGTCATCTGGGGCGGGGTGGCCATCGCCTCCCAGGCGGGCAGGGCCGAGGCCACCAGGGCCGAAGCCACCCCCACGAGCATGCCCTTGGCCAGGGTGAATCCCGAGAGGCTGATCTGCCGCACCGAGACCACGAAGTAGAAGTCGTTGATCGTCTGGGTGATCAGGCCGACGACGGTGCGCCCCAGCACCACCCCCAGCACCAGACCCAGCAGGGAGCCCACCAGGCTGAACAGGGCCGCCTCCCCCAGGATCAGGGTGAACAGCTGGCCCCGGGTCACCCCCAGGCAGCGCAGCACCCCGAAGAGGCTGCGGCGCTGCACCACGCTGAAGGTGACCGTGTTGTAGATGAGAAAGATGCCCACCACCATGGCCAGCAGGCTCATGGCGGTGAGGTTGAGTTCGAAGGCGGCCGTCATCTGCTGCACGGCATTGCCGCGCGCCGCCGCCGTCTCCAGCTTCAGCCCGGCGGGCAACCAGGTGCGGATGGCCTGCTCCTGGGCGGGGCCCTCCAGGATCAGATCGATGTGGCCCAGCGCCGGGGCCGCAGCGGCGCCGGCGGGGGCGAGCAGGTCCTGGGCGGTGGCGATGTCGACCAGCAGCAGGGTCTCCAGCCCGCGGCGCTCCAGGGCCGAATCACTGCTGACGCTGCCCACCAGCCGCAGGGCCGTCGTCCGCCCGGCCAGATCGAGATGCAGGGTTCCGGAGGCGTCAGCGGCGCCGGGGTGGAGGCCGTAGCGCGCAGCGGTGTCGGCGGCGATCACCGCCGTGCCGGGCTCGGTGAGGAAGGGAACGAAGCCCCTGCCACCGGATTTCCCGCGGCCCCCTTGGCCATCGCCGTCGCCGCCCAGCAGGCCGCGGAACGGACCTTCGCTGAACAGATCGACCCCCACCAGCCGCAGCAGTTCCCCGTCCAGCTCCTCGGCCCGGCCGTAGGCCTCGATCACCGGCGCGGCGGGGATCTCCGGAAAGCGGCGGCGCAGCTCCACGAAGGTGGCATCGGGGACGCCACCGGGCCCGATCGCCACCAGGCGATGGCTGGTGCGGCCCGTGATGGCGTCGGTGGAGAGGGAGAAGGCCCGCTGGGCCGAGCCGCTGGCCAGATCGATCGACACCAGCATCGCCACCCCCAGGGCGATGCCCAGGATGCAGAGCAGGTACTGGAGCGGGCGGCGACGCCAGCGCCTGGCCGCGAGGCGCCACAGAGGCCCGTTGCGGACCACGGGCAGTGCATCCCCCTGGCTCATGCCGGCACCGCAGCCGCAGGGGCGGACGACTCAAGCAGATGACCCTCCTGCACCCGCAGCACCCGGTCGGCCCGATCGGCGATGGCCCCGTTGTGGGTGGCCATGATCAGGGTGCGGCCCTGCTGGCGCGTGAGATCGATCAGCAGCTGCAGCACCTGCTCACCGGTGTGTTCGTCGAGGTTGCCGGTGGGCTCGTCGGCCAGGATCAGCAGGGGCTGGTGCAGCAGGGCGCGGGCGATGGCCACACGCTGCTGCTGGCCGCCGGAGAGCTTGTCGGGCCTGGTGGAGGCGCGGTCGGCCAGCCCCACCCGGCCGAGCAGGTCGCGGGCGGCGGTCTCCAGGGCCGGCCGGGGCCTGCCCGCCAGCTCACCCGGCAGGGTGACGTTCTCCAGCACCGACAGGGTGGGGATGAGATTGAAGAACTGGAAGATGAAGCCGATGTGGTCGCGGCGGAACAGGGTGCGGTTGCGCTCGTCGAGGGCCGTGAGGTCCACCCCGCCGATGGCCACACTGCCGGAGGAGGGGGTGTCGATGCCGCCGATCAGGTGCAGCAGGGTGCTCTTGCCGCTGCCGCTCTGACCGAGGAGGACCACGAACTGGCCGGGGGCGATGGTCAGGTCGACGGCCTGCAGCACCGTCCGCTCGCTCTCCCCCTCCTGGAATCGCTTGCTGAGCCCCCGCAGTTCGATCGCGGAGGCCGGGGGCGCAGCGGAGGGCTCAGCGGGGGGCGCTTCAAGCATTCAGCCAACGGCCTGTCGGCCACAACCACAGGAGCGGCACCAAGGTAGGGAGCCAGGGCTGCTCACCGGGAGCCGGCGTTGAACCAGCGGGCCAGGGCCGACACGTCCTCGTCACCATGGCCCGCCGCGATCAGGTCGTCCTCCATCGCCGCCACCAGCTCGGCCACCGGCAGCCCCAGGCCCCCGGCGGCGGCGGCCTCCAGGGCGATCGCCAGATCCTTGCGATGCAGCCGCAGGCGGAACCCGAGCGGGAACTCGCCCCGCAGCATGGCGCCGCCGCGGTGCTCCAGGGCCCAGGAGCCGGCGGCCCCACCGAGCAGCGCCTGCCGCACCTCCTCCATCGGCAGGCCAAGCCGCTGCCCCAGGGCCAGGGCTTCGGCCACCGCCGCGTAGCTGCCTGCGACCAGCACCTGGTTGACGGCCTTCGCCGCCTGGCCCGCCCCCACCGGACCGATCGCCGTGATCGTGCGGCCAACGGCCTCCAGCAGCGGCCGGGCCCGCTCCAGGTCGGCGGCCGCTCCCCCCACCAGCACCGAGAGGGTGCCGGCTCTGGCCCCCTCGGTGCCGCCGGTCACCGGCTCATCCAGATAGGCCACACCGCGCTCGGCCAGGGCGGCGGCCATGGCCCGGGAGGTCTGCGGCGCGATGGTGGAGAAATCGACCACCAGGGCCCCGGGCGCCAGACCGGCCACGGCAGCGCCGTCACCGTCGCCCCCCTCACCCAGCAGCACCGCCGCCACCGCCGCGTCGTCGCTCAGGCAGAGGGCGAGCACCGCGGCGCCCCGGGCCGCCGCCGCCGGCGTGGCCGCCCGTGTGGCCCCGGCGACGGCCAGGGGCAGCTCGCGGTCACGGTGGCGGTTGTGGACCGTGAGCGCAAAGCCCTGGGCCAGCAGGTTGGCGGCCATCGGCGCGCCCAGGGCCCCGAGACCGATGAAACCGACGGGTGTGGCCACGGGGCGTCGTCAGACGTTGAACAGGAACTCCATCACATCCCCCTCGGCCACCACATACTCCTTGCCCTCGCTGCGCAGCCAGCCCCGGTTGCGGGCCTCGGCCAGGGTGCCGGCCTCCAGCAGCTGGGCGTAGGCGATGGTCTGGGCACGGATGAAGCCGCGCTCGAAATCGGTGTGGATCACACCGGCCGCCTGGGGGGCGGTCATGCCGGCGGTGATCGTCCAGGCCCGGGTCTCCTTCTCGCCGGTGGTGAAGTAGGTGCGCAGACCCAGCAGGCGATAGGTGGCGCGGATCAGGCTCTGCAGACCGCCCTCGCTCACCCCCAGCCCGGCCAGGTAGTCGGAGCGCTCCTCGGCGGCCAGATCCACCAGCTCGGCCTCCACCTGGGCGGAGATGCGCACCGCTTCGGCCCCCTCCCGGGCGGCCAGGGCCTCGACGGCGGCCACCCAGGCGTTGCCCTCCGCCAGGTCGTCCTCGCTGACGTTGGTGGCATAGATGATCGGCTTGCCGGTCAGCAGGCCCAGGTTGCGCACCAGGGCCTGCTCCTCCTCGGTCAGGGTCACCCGCCGCACGGCGCCGCCCTGCTCCAGTTCCGCCTGCAGCCGGGCCAGGGCGCCGTCCTCCGCGGCGGCCTCCTTGCTGGTGCGCATCTGTTTCTTGAGCCGCTCGCGCCGCTTCTCGATCTGGGCCAGATCCGCCAGGCCCAGTTCCAGGTTGATGATCTCGGCGTCCCGCACCGGGTCGACGCTGCCGGAGACGTGGATCACGTCGTCGTCCTCGAAGCAGCGCACCACGTGGACGATGGCATCGACTTCGCGGATGTTGGCCAGGAACTTGTTGCCGAGTCCCTCCCCCTGGCTCGCCCCCTGCACCAGCCCGGCGATGTCCACGAATTCGACGCGGGTCGGCACGATCTCCTTGGAACTGGAGAGATCGGAGAGCTTCTGCAGGCGCTCATCGGGAACCGCCACCACCCCCACGTTGGGCTCGATGGTGCAGAAGGGGAAGTTGGCCGCCTGGGCCTGGGCGTTGGCCACCAGGGCGTTGAAGAGGGTCGACTTGCCCACATTGGGCAGCCCGACGATTCCGGCTTTGAGCATGGGGGAAATGTAGGGGGCGCCCGGACGGGGGCCTTCGGTCTCCCGCCGTTCACAACCACCGCGCGGGCGCGCGAAACTATCCCAAGCGATCCGCCGGCCCATTCCCGCCATCACCCCCCTGCCGCCGGCCCCCGCTCCGACCCGGGAGGCGCCCCCGCCAGCCACTCCCGCGGTGAAGGGCCGGCGCCGCGGCCGCCGCCGCCGCCTCTGGATCGGCCTGGCGGTGGGCCTGGCCCTGCTCGCCACCGCCGGGCTCTGGCAGCGGCAGCGCCTGCAGGCCGGCCGCGACCTAGCCCCCTTCACCGTGGTGGCCCGCGAGGGCTCCCTGCCCGGGGTGATCACCGCCAGCGGCGAGCTCGATGCCGTCAAGCGGGTGAATGTCAGCCCCAAGCGGCAGGGGGTGCTGCTGGAGCTGATGGTCGACGAGGGCGACAGCGTGCGCCGGGGCCAGCCCCTGGCCCTGATGGATGACGGCGACCTGCGCGACCGGCTGATGGAACTGCAGGCCAACGTTCAGTCGGCGGAGTCGGAGCAGCGCCGCAGCGACAGCGAGCTGCGCCGCAACGAACCCCTGTTCCGCCAGGGGGCGATCAGCCTCGACACCATGAACCGCTTCCGTTCCGAGGCGGAGGTGCGGCGCCTGGCCACCGCCGCCGCCCGGCAACGGCTCCGCCAGCGCATGGTGGAGAAGGACGAGCTGATCGTGCGGGCCCCCTTCGACGGGGTGATCAGCCAGCGCTACGCCGAACCGGGCGCCTTCGTCACCCCCACCACCACCGCTTCGGCCACCGCCGGCGCCACCAGCTCCTCGATCGTGGAGCTCTCCGAAGGGCTGGAGGTGGTCGCCAAGGTGCCGGAAAGCGACATCGGCCGGCTGCGGGTGGGCCTGCCCGCCAGCGTGCGCGTCGATGCCTTCCCCGACCGTCGCTTCCAGGCCAGGGTGCGCCAGATCGCCCCGAGGGCGGTGAAGACCAACAACGTCACCTCCTTTGAGGTGAAGCTCCAGCTGACCGATCCGGCCCCGGAACTGCGCATCGGCATGACCGCCGACATCGACTTCCAGACCGGCACCCTTCAGGCCAGGACCGTGGTGCCCACCGTCGCCATCGTCACCGAGGACGGCCGGCCGGGGGTGCTGCTGGTGGGCAAGGGCCAGGAACCCACCTTCCAGCCCGTGGAGCTGGGGGCCAGCAGCGGCAAGGACACCCAGATCCTCTCGGGCCTGGAGAGCGGCACCCGGGTGTTCATCGACCTGCCCCCCTGGGCCAAGAAGCGCCCCTAGGTGGCGAGGCCCAGGTAGCGGCGCGCCGCCTCGACGATCCGGCCACTGGCCGCCCCGTCGCCGAAGGGGTTGTGGGCGTGGGCCATGGCCCCGTAGGCCTCCGGGTCCTCCAGGAGCCGGCTGCCCTCCGCCACGATCGCCTCGCTGTCGGTGCCGATCAGCTTCGCCGTGCCCGCCGCCACCGCCTCCGGCCGCTCGGTGGTGCGGCGCAGCACCAGCACGGGCTTGCCCAGGGCCGGGGCCTCCTCCTGCAGGCCACCCGAATCGGTGAGCAGCAGCGTGCAGCCGCGCATCGCCGCCACCAGGCGGTCGTAGTCGAGCGGCTCGATGAGGAAGGCGCGGGGGTGGGAGCCGAGCAGGGCCTGCAGGGGCTCCCGCACCGTGGGATTGCGGTGCAGCGGCAGCAGCAGGGCGGTGTCGGGGAAGCGTTCGAGCAGGGCGAGGAAGCCACGGCCGATGTCCTGGAGGCGCTCGCCCCAGTTCTCGCGGCGGTGCACGGTGGCCAGCAGCACCCGCTGGTTCTGCCAGTCGAGGCCGGGCAGGTCCCAGTCGGGGGCCGTGCTGGCCATGAGCAGCAGGGCATCAATGACCGTGTTGCCCGTGGTGAGGATCTCGCCCACCACCCCCGAGGCCCTCAGGTTCGCCGCCGACTGGGCCGTGGGGGCGAAGTGGAGGCGGGCCAGCTGGGAGATCAGGCGGCGGTTGGCTTCCTCGGGGAAGGGGTCGAGCAGGTCGTCGGTGCGCAGGCCGGCCTCCACGTGGCCGACGGGGATCTGTTCGTAGAAGGCGGCCAGGGCGCTGGCGAAGGCGGTGGTGGTGTCGCCCTGGACGAGCACGAGGTCGGGGCGGTGCTCCTCGAACTCCTGCTTCAGTCCCTGCAGGGCGGCGCAGGTGACGTGGGTGAGGGTCTGCTTCGGGGCCATCAGGGCCAGGTCATGGTCGGCGGTGAGGCCGAACAGATGCATCACCTGGGTGACCATCTCGCGATGCTGTCCGGTGAGGACGACGCGGGTGCGGAAGTCCTGCGACCGCTGGAAGGCCAGGATCACCGGAGCCAGCTTGATGGCCTCGGGGCGCGTGCCCAGAACGATGCTGACCAGAGGCTGTAGGGACACGGGCCGACGCGGATTGGACGATCCTAGGCAGCCTGGGTTCGCCACTCCCCGGCCAGGCGGGGCGCCGGTCGTCGCCCCGGTCCACAGATGCGAATCCGCCCCTAGGATCCCCCCGGAGCGTCACATTCGTGTCGGCGAATTCGCCCGCCTCATTCGACCAACGCCATCGATCAGCGGGACCGCCCCGCGCTCCAGCCGCGTTCCTCCATGCCCCAGGCCCCACCACCACCGCCCCCCGTGAGCCTGCAGGCAGGGGCTGCCCTTTCCGTCCAGGGCACGCCGATGTCGGACGATGGTGGAGCCCCGCCGACGCTCGAGCAGATCGTTCGGGTGGCCTTCGAACGGAATTTCTCCGACATCCACCTCGGCGTCGGTGAGGCGCCCCGGTTCCGCAGCCGCGGCGACATGATCCTCGCCGGTCTGGGCATGACTGATGGCAACACCTTCCGCGACTGGCTCCGGGAGATCCTGGAGCCGGCCCAGATCGATCGTTTCTTCCAGCAGAAGGAATACGACGGCTCCTATGCCTTCGGTTTCGTGCGGGTGCGGATCAACCTGCTCGAATCCCTACAGGGTCCGGCGATGGTCCTGCGGCTGATTCCCCAGGCCATTCCCACCATCGACGAGCTCAACCTGCCGCCGGTGCTCAAGGATCTGGCCCAGCGTCCCAAGGGCATGCTTCTGGTCACCGGCCCGACGGGCTCAGGCAAGAGCACCACCCTGGCCGCGGTGATCGACCACATCAACCGCACGATGAAGCGCCACATCCTCACCATCGAGGATCCGGTCGAATTCGTGCACCAGAGCCGCCAGTCCCTGATCCGCCAGCGGGAACTGGGCAGCCACACCCGCCACTTCAAGACGGCGCTCCGCGCCGCACTCCGGGAGGATCCGGACGTGATCCTGGTGGGGGAGATCCGCGACCAGGACACCCTCACCACCGCGATCGAAGCGTCCCAGACCGGACACCTGCTGCTGGGCACCCTGCACACCAACTCGGCCGTGCGCTCCGTCGAGCGGATGCTGGGTATGTATCCCCCCGACGAACAGGAGATCATCCGGCGATCGGTGGCCGATTCGCTGCTGGGGGTGATCTCCCAGGGCCTGATCAAGACGGTGGATGGCAAACGGGCGTCGTACCACGACGTCTTCATCAACACTGATGCCTGCAAGGACTACATCATGCGGGCCAATCTCGATGAGATTGAATCGATCATGGCCCGCAGCGGTTTCGACGGCATGATCACCTCCAACCAGTATCTCGCCAATCTGGTGTCCGCCGGCAGGGTCCACGCGGAAGATGCTCTCGCCGCCAGCCTCAGGCCCAGCGAACTGGCCCAGACGATGCGCGGGCGGACATGAACAGCAGATTTTCGGAAGACTGAGGACTGTGGGAGGGCGGAGAAACGGGCCGGAGCTCAGCCGCCGGCCAGCCGCACCAGCAGCAGAACTCCGAGGCCCACGGAAAGGCCGAGCATCGCCAGACGGCCGTTCCAGATCTCGGCCTGGGGGGTGAAACCACGGCGCCAGGCGTTGAGTTCCTGCTGGGACACGGGTTCCGTGTCGATGAGGGAGGTTTCGCCCTGCTCAATGGGCAGGGGGTTCGCGGGGGCCATGGGGCCAGACGGTAAGGCGATCCACCCACCTTAAGGGCATCAAAAGGGTGGCTGTGGCGCATAGAGCGAGCCCGCCTGCTCCAGGGGGAGCCGGGCCGCCACCCCCAGGCTGATCCCGCTGCGCCCCCCCGCCTCGAGCCGCTCGACCGCCGCCAGGCCCACCATGGCGGCGTTGTCGGTGCAGTAGGCCAGGGGCGCGACGCGCCAGGAGAGGCCGCGGGCGGCGGTCGCCTCCGCCATCAGGCGGCGCAGGCGCCGGTTGGCGGCCACGCCCCCCACCAGCACCACCGTCTCCAGGCCCGCCTCGACGGCACAGCGGCAGCTGCGCTCCACCAGCACCTCGGCCACCCCCTGCTCGAAGCTCGCCGCCAGGTCGGCCACTGGCAGGGGAACGCCCTCGCCAGCGAGCCGCTGCACCTGGCGCAGCACCGCCGTCTTGAGGCCGCTGAAGCTGAAGTCGTAGGGATGGAAGCCCCCTTCGGGAAGGGAGACCCTTCCCTTGGGGAAGCGGAAACGACCGGAGTCGCCACCGGCCGCCGCCGCCTCGATGGCGGGCCCACCCGGGTAGCCCAGCCCGAGCAGCCGGGCCACCTTGTCGAAGCATTCTCCGGCCGCATCGTCGCGGCTGCGGCCCAGGCGGGTGTAGGCCCCGGGACCATCGACGCGGATCAGCTCGGTGTGGCCGCCGCTGACCAGCAGCACGAGGTAGGGACCCGCCGGCAGGGGGTCGCCCAGGTGCACCGAGCACAGATGCCCCTCCAGGTGGTGCACCCCCAGGAAGGGCTTGCCATGCAGCCGCGCCAGGGTGCGGGCCGTGACCGACCCCACCAGCAGGGCCCCGGCCAGGCCGGGGGCGACCGTGGCGGCGACGGCATCGAGATCGGCCATGGCCAGACCGCTCTCCTCCAGCACCCGGGCGATCAGGGCCGGCAGCGCCTCCACGTGGCGGCGCGAGGCGATCTCCGGCACCACCCCGCCCCAGCGGGCGTGCTCCTCCATCTGGGAGGCCACGGCCCCCGCCAGCACCCGCCGACCGGCCACGATCGCCGCCGCTGACTCGTCACAACTTGTTTCGAGGGCCAGAACCGTGCGCATGCTCCCTGGGGAGCTCCCCTACTGTCCGCACGAGCCATCCTGCCCCGCGGCAGTTCCCCCGCGGCCCCTCTCCATGCGCCGTCTTCTCTCCAGTCGTTCCTTCGCCATCCGGGCCTTCGCCCTGGTGGCGTCCGTGTTCCTGCTCTTCGGCTTCGCCCCCTCGGCCCGGGCCGACATCGGCGGACTCACCCCCTGCAGCGAGACCCCCCGCTTCCAGCAGCGCGCCGCCGCTGCGAAAACGGATCAGGCCAAGGCCCGCTTCGCGTATTACGGGGAGGCCCTGTGTGGCACCGATGGCCTGCCCCACCTGATCACGGATGGCCGCTGGAGCCACGCCGGTGACTTCACGATTCCCGGCCTGCTCTTTCTGTACATCGCCGGCACGATCGGCTGGGCCGGCCGTGGCTACCTGATCGCCATTCGCGGCAGCAAGGACGCCACCATGCGTGAAATCCAGATCGATCTGCCCCTGGCCTTCAAGACCACCCTGGCCGCCGCCGTCTGGCCCCTGGCGGCTCTCAAGGAGTTCACCAGCGGAGCCCTGGTGGAATCCGACTCCAAAGTCACCGTTTCCCCCCGCTGATTCCAAGAGCCATGAAGAAATTCCTCACCACCGCTCCCGTCGTGGCCGCCGTCTGGTTCACCCTCACCGCCGGCATCACGATCGAGGTCTTCCGCTTCTTCCCGGATCTGATCATTCACTGACCCTGAAGCCAGCGACAGGGCTGACCCCCAGTGCGGCAGCCCAATCCACCCTGCGGCCCTTGAAGGGCCGCTTTTTTCATGGCGGCACGAACCTGGCGGTGCTGTCAGACGGCGTCGCGAAATCCCAGCAGCCGCTCCAGTTCCTGCAGGGCCAGGTCAAGGTCGCCGTTGACCAGCACGGCATCGAACTCCGCCTCGGCCGTGAGCTCCTGGCGTGCCCGCGCCAGCCGCCGCGTGATCGCCTCGTCGCTGTCGGTGCCGCGGCCGCGGATGCGGCGCTCCAGTTCCTCGAAGCTGGGCGGCTTGATCAGCAACTGGAAAGCCGCTGGAAAGGTGCGCCTGACCTGGCGGGCGCCCTCCAGCTCGATCTCCAGCAGCACCGGACGCCCCTGGGCGAGCTGGGCCTCCACCGGGGGCCGGGGGGTGCCGTAGAGATGGCCCGCGAACTCGGCCCACTCCAGGAAGCCCCCGCTGGCCACCTGGGCCTCGAAGTCTGGGCGCGTCAGGAAGAAGTAGTGCTGCCCGTCGATCTCACCGGGACGGGGCGAGCGGGTGGTGGCCGAGACGGACAGCCACAGGGCAGGGTGCCGCTGCAGCAGCCGGGCCACGAGGGTCCCCTTGCCCACCCCGCTGGGGCCGGTGATCACCGTGAGCCGGCCGCTGGAGGGGGGGGAGTCCATGGATGACTGGCGCTGGGGCGCACAGTAGGGGTGGACCGCTCTGAGGCGACAGAGGAGGCGATGGCCCCATCCCCGTCCATCCAGGCCATGGATGTGACCAGCCTGCGGGCCGTGCTGGCCGAGATGCGCCGCGGCCTTTTGCCCAGCCGTTTCGAGAAGGCCCAGCAGCCCGACGCCCACCGCCTGCAGCTGGGCCTGCGCAGCCTGCGGGGCACCCTCTGGCTGGAGCTCAGCTGGCTGGCGGAGGCCCCGCGCCTGCTGGTGGTCGAGCCGCCCCTGAAGCAGGGGGAGGGCAGCACCCTGGCCCAGCAGCTGCAGCACGGCCTGCGGGGCCTGGCCCTGGTGAGCCTGGAGCAGCAGGGCTGGGAGCGGGTGGTGGCCCTGGGCTTCGCCCCCAGGCCCGGCGAGCCGATCCGGAGGCAGCTGGTGCTGGAGCTGATGGGGCGCCACAGCAACCTGTTCCTGCTCGACGAGGACCAGCGGGTGATCGCCCTGGCCCGCCAGGTGCGCCAGGACCGGTCGCGGCTGCGGCCGATCGGCACCGGCGATCCCTACCAGCCGCCACCGCCCATGGCCGGCGAACCGCCCCGGCTGGAGGAGGAGGTCGCCTCCTGGCGGCGGCGCCTCGGCCTTCTGCCCCAGACCGTCGGCGAGGCCCTGATGGGCGCCTACCAGGGGGTCGGCCCGGCCCTGGCCCGCCAGCTGGCGCAGGAGGGGCTGGCCCGGCCGGTGCAGAGCCTGGAGGCGGAGGCGTGGCAGCAGCTCTGGCACCGCTGGCAGCTCTGGCTGGAGACGGTGGCCGAGGAGCGCTTCCAGCTGGACTGGGGCGGCCCCAGCGACTACCGCTGCTGGGACCCCGAAGGGCCGACCGACGACGACGACGACTACGACGACTGGGCGATCAACCGGGGGCTGGCGGGCTACTACGCCGATCGCCTGGGGAGCCGGGAGCTGGAGCAGCGGCGGGCGAGCCTGCGGCAGCGGCTGCTGAACGCCGCGGCCCGGGAGCGCCGCAACGCCGACCAGCAGCAGGGCCTGCTGGAGGCCGTGCCCGGCAGTGACGCGATGCAGCACCGGGCGGACGGCCTGCTCAGCCTGCCGTCGCCATCGCGGGAGGAGATCGACGAAGCCCAGCGGCTGTACCGCCGGGCCCGCAAGCTGCGCCGTTCGGTCGCCGCGATCACCCCGCGGCTGGAGCTGCATCAGCAACGGCTGGCCGCCATCGAAGCCAGCCTCACCTTCCTGGAGCAGGCAGAGAACGGAGCCCAGCTGGCCGCCGTGGAGGAGGACCTCCCCGTCCTGCTGCCCGCCCGGGAGGGCCAGGGGCCCGGGCCGTCCCGGCGGGTCCGTCGCGGCGCGGCCGGCGGCGCTCCGGCCCCGCTGGAACTGCGCAGCAGCGGTGGCCTGCGGCTGCAGGTGGGCCGCAACCATCGCCAGAACGAATGGATCAGCCTGCAGCAGGCCCGGCGCGGCGACCTCTGGTTCCATGCCCAGGAGTGTCCGGGCAGCCACGTGGTGCTCAAGGGCTCGGAGGGCACCCCCAGCGACGCGGACCTGCGGGAGGCGGCCGACCTGGCGGCCCACTTCAGCCGCGGCCGGGCCAACGGCCGGGTGCCGGTGGTGATGGTGCCGACCACGGATCTGCAGCGCATCGCCGGCGCCGGCCCCGGCACGGTGCGTCACCGGGGGGGCGAGGTGCTGTGGGCGGTGCCCGAACGGGCCGCAGGTCTGCTGGCCGCGCCCCCTAGGCTGCCGGGAACGGAACAGCCATGAGCGACCCCATCCCCGAGGACACCTTCCCCGGCGAGTTCCCCGGCGAGGTGCACATGAGCCTGGTGGAGCACCTCGAGGAGCTCCGCAGGCGGGTGCTGCGCAGCCTGCTGGCGGTGGTGGTCGGCGCCGCCGCCTGCCTGCTGGCGGTGCGGCCCCTGGTGCGGCTGCTGGAGGTGCCGGCCGAGGGGATCCGCTTCCTGCAGCTGGCCCCGGGTGAATTCCTGTTCGTGTCGCTGAAGGTGGCCGGCTATGCGGGGCTCACCCTGGCCCTGCCCTACGTGATCTTCGAGGTTCTGGCCTTCGTGCTGCCGGGGCTGACCCGGCGGGAGCGGCGGCTGGTGGCCCCGGCCGTCGCCGGCTCGACGGTGCTGTTCGCGGCCGGTCTGGCCTTCGCCTGGTGGGCCCTGGTGCCGGCCGCCCTGCGCTTCCTGGTGTCCTACGGGGCCGATGTGGTGGAGCCGATCTGGTCGATCGAGCGCTATCTCGACTTCGTGCTGCTGCTGATGGTGGCCACGGCCCTCGCCTTCCAGCTGCCGGTGCTGCAGCTGCTGCTGGGCGCCCTGGGGCTGATCGACTGGCGCACCATGCTGGGAGCCTGGCGCTGGGTGGTGCTGGTGGCGGCCCTGGCCGGGGCGGTGCTGACCCCCTCCACCGACCCGATCACGATGCTGCTTCTCACCGGGGCGATCACGGCGCTTTACCTGCTGGGGGTGGCCCTGGTGGCCCTGGCCGAGGGGCTGCGGCCCTCCCCCTCCCCCTCCACCTGAACGGCCGGCGCCCGGCCGGGCCTCAGAGCATGAACTCGCTGGCGCGCCCCGCCGGCAGCTCCAGGGGCAGGGACAGGGCCTTGCCCAGCCGGGGCCTGTCGTTGGTGGTCCGCAGCCACTGGCGCACCTGGGACGCCACCCCGAGGCCGTTGAGGGAGCCCACCAGCTCCTCGAGATGGGCCTCGTAGGCCTCGCGGGTGAGCGGGAACGACTGCTGCTCGAGATAGCCCCACATCACATGGAGATAGAGGCGGCCGCGACGCTGGACCAGCTGCAGGTCATAGGAGGCCTGCCAGCGGCTGCGCAGCAGCTCCAGCAGTTCCTCCCGCCGCAGCGGTTCCGGTGAGGTCATGGCGGACGGCGCACTCCACAACAGCATGTTGCAGCCGGTCTCGGCCGGGTGCGGCTCGGACCCGGGGCGGGAAGGGCAAGGTTCATAATGGGCGCCACGTCAATCGGTCACACCGCGCCGTTCCCTATGACCCAGATCCCTGCGGCCTCTTCGAACGGCGGTGCCTCTGGTGATGTGCCCGGCATGGGCCGCCGCCAGTTCATGAACCTGCTGACCTTCGGCTCCGTCACGGGGGTGGCCCTGGGTGCCCTCTACCCGGTGGTGAACTACTTCATCCCGCCGAAGGCCGCCGGCAGCGGTGGCGGCGTCACCGCCAAGGACGAGCTGGGCAACAGCGTGACCGCCACCGGCTGGCTGGCCACCCACAAGGAAGGCGACCGCAGCCTGGTGCAGGGTCTCAAGGGTGACCCCACTTACCTGCTGGTCGAGGGCGGCGAGGCCATCGGCGACTACGGCATCAACGCCATCTGCACCCACCTGGGTTGCGTGGTGCCCTGGAACAGCGGCGCCAACCGCTTCATCTGCCCCTGCCACGGCAGCCAGTACGACGCCACCGGCAAGGTGGTGCGCGGCCCGGCGCCCCTCTCCCTGGCCCTGGCCCACGTCAGCGTCGAGAACGACAACGTGTTCCTCAGCCAGTGGACCGAAACCGACTTCCGCACGGGCGAAAAGGCCTGGTGGGCCTGATCGGCGCCTGAATCCCTCCCCGTTCTCCTCTCCGACGCCCGCCACCTCCACCCCCATGCGCCGCTTCCTCTCCCCCCTGTTCGGCACCCTGCTCACCCTCAGCCTGTCGCTGGGCGTGGTGCTCCTGGGGGCCAGCCCCAGCTGGGCCTACCCCTTCTGGGCCCAGCAGAACTACGCCACCCCGCGTGAGGCCACGGGCAAGATCGTCTGCGCCAACTGCCACCTGGCCAAGAAGGCCACCCGGGTGGAAGTTCCCCAGGCGGTGTTCCCCGACACGGTGTTCAAGGCGGTGGTCGAAATCCCCTACGACACCTCGGTGCAGCAGGTCTCCGGTAACGGCAGCCCCGCCGGCCTGAACGTGGGCGCGGTGGTGATGCTCCCCGACGGCTTCACCCTGGCCCCCCAGGACCGCCTCAGCGATGAGCTCAAGGAGGAGACCGCCGGCATCTACTACACCCAGTACAGCGACGACCAGCCCAACATCCTTCTGGTGGGCCCCCTCCCCGGTGACCAGCACCAGGAGATCGTCTTCCCGATCCTTTCCCCCGACCCGGCCACCGACAGCGCCATCCACTTCGGCAAGTACCAGGTCCACGTCGGAGCCAACCGCGGCCGCGGCCAGGTGACCCCTGAGGGTGAGAAGACCAACAACACCGTCTACACCGCCCCGGCGGCCGGCACGGTCAGCGCCATCAGCACCGACGCCAACGGCGCCACCGTGGTGGAGATCACCGACGCCGCCGGCAGCGTCACCGAGACGGTGCCCGCCGGGCCCACCCTGACCGTCGCCGTCGGCGACGCCGTCGAGGCCGGCGCACCGATCACCAACGACCCCAACGTCGGTGGCTTCGGCCAGATCGACGCCGAGGTGGTGCTTCAGAACCCGGTGCGCATCTATGGCCTGCTGGCCTTCTTCGCCGCCGTGGCCCTCGCCCAGATCATGCTGGTGCTCAAGAAGCGCCAGATCGAGAAGGTCCAGGCGGCGGAGGGCTTCTGAGCCTTCCTCTCGGCCTCTTCACCTCCCCGGGACCCCTGATCTTCCAGCTGGGTCCCGTTTCCGTTCGCTGGTACGGCCTGCTCATCGCCCTGGCGGTCCTGCTGGGTCTGCTGCTGGCCACCCGGCTGGGCCGCCTCAGGGGCATCGACCCGGCCCTGATCGCCGACCTGCTGCCCCTGATGGTGCTCGGGGCCGTCGTGGGTGCCCGGATCTACTACGTGGCCCTGGAATGGCGCCAGTACCGCAGTGACTGGTCCGATGTCTTCGCCATCTGGCGCGGCGGCATCGCCATCCACGGCGCCCTGATCGGCGGCACGCTGGTGACGGTGCTCTTCTGCCGCTGGCGCCGCCAGGCCTTCTGGCCGCTGCTGGATGTGCTCGTGCCCGCCGTGGCACTGGGCCAGGCGATTGGACGCTGGGGCAACTTCTTCAACTCCGAGGCCTTCGGCCTGCCCACCAACCTCCCCTGGGCCCTGACGATTCCCATGGCCAACCGGCCGCAGGAGTTCCTCGAGCAGGCGTCGTTCCATCCCACCTTCCTGTACGAGTCGCTCTGGAACCTGGGGGTCTGCGCCCTGCTCCTGGTCCTGTTCCGCCTCGGCGGCAGCGGCCGCCTGCGGCTGCCGGCCGGTGCCCTGAGCTGCGTCTACCTGATGGCCTACAGCAGCGGCCGCCTCTGGATCGAGGGGCTGCGGCTCGATCCCCTCTGCCTGTTCTCCCAGCCCCCCTTCTGCAGCGGCGGCCTGCGCATGGCCCAGCTGATGAGCCTGCTGCTGATCCTGCTGGGGGGGGCGGGCCTGCTCTGGCTCTACCGCTTCCGCCGTCCCCTCCCCGACCCCTCCGGCCTGACCGCATGACAGCCACCGTCCAGATCGTGGGAGCCGGTCCCGGCGCCCCGGACCTGCTCACCCTCCGGGCCGCGCGGGCCATCGAATCGGCCCAGGTGCTGGTCTGGACCGACTCCCTGGTGAATCCCCAGATCGCCGCCCTGGCGCCGCCGGGCTGCGAGAGCGTCCGCACCAGCACCCTCACCCTCGAGGAGGTGATGGCCGTGGTGCTGGAGCGGGCCCAGGCGGGGCAGCGGGTGGTGCGCCTCCATGACGGCGATCCCTGCCTCTACGGCGCCCTGCAGGAGCAGATCTGCCGGCTGGCCGACGCCGGGCTGGCCGTGGAGGTGGTGCCGGGCCTGAGCGCCTACCAGGCCACAGCCGCCGCCCTGGGGGCCGAGCTGACCATCCCCGGCCGGGTGCAGACGATCGTGCTGAGCCGGGCGGGCGGACGCACCGGCACGCCGGAGCGGGAATCCCTGGCCCGGCTCGCCGCCCTGCAGGCCTCCCTGTGCCTTTACCTCAGCGCCCGCCATGTGGAGGAGGTGCAGGGGGAACTCCTGCAGCACTACCCGGCGGACACCCCCGTGGCCATCGGCTACCGGGTCAGCTGGCCCGACCAGTGGCTCACGGTGGTGCCCCTCGAGGCGATGGCCCGGGTCAGCCGCGAGCGGAACCTGATCCGCACCACCCTCTACGTGGTGAGTCCGGCCCTGCGGGACGCCGGCGGGGCCCGTTCCCTGCTCTATTCCGCCAGCCACAACCACCTCTTCCGCGGCGGCGCCGAGTGACGGCGGCGGCCCCCCGCCTGCGCCACTGGCGGGGTTGGGTGGGGGCCGCGGAGGCCGATGGCTGGCTGCGGACCCTGCTGGAGGAGGTGCCCTGGAAGCAGGAGTCCATCACCGTCTACGGCCGCCGCCACGCCATGCCCCGCCTCACCTGCTGGATGGCCGATCCGGGCTGCGGCTACCGCTACTCGGGCCTGGACAACGCCATCGAGCCCTGGACCCCCCTCACCGGCGCCATCCGCCGGCGTGTGGGGGAGGCCGCCATGCGGGACTTCAATTCCCTGCTGCTGAATCTCTACCGCGACGGCCGCGATGCCATGGGCTGGCACGCCGATGACGAGGCCGAGCTCGACCCTGAGGCACCGATCGCCTCCCTGAGCCTGGGGGCGAGCCGCACCCTGCGCTTCCGCCCCCGCCAGCGGGGCACCGCCCCGACCCTGGCGGTGGAACTGGACCACGGGGACCTGCTGCTGATGGACCCGCCCACCCAGCGCCACTGGCAGCACGGACTGCCGCGGCGGCTGAAGGTGGGCGCCCCCCGGCTCAACCTGACCTTCCGGGTGGTGCGAGTGCCGCCGTAGGGGGCGGCTGCGTCGACCATCGGAGCGCCGGGGCGGTGGCGACAATGGATGCGGTGTGCCTCCGAGGGGCGTTTCGAGGGCGATGGCCAGTTCCCGTGGAAGCCGAGTCCGGACGTTGCTGCCGGTGCTGCTGGGCCTGACCCTGCTGGCCGGTGGCTGCCAGGGGGCCGGGGTGAGTGAGGCCGGCCAGGAGCGCTGCCGCCGGCTCAGCGCCGCCGCCGGCGATCCGTTCAGGGCGGCCCTGAGCTACTTCCGCTGCCTGCCCGGCACGGACCGCAGCCTGGCGATGGAGCGGGCGGCGATGGAGAAGGCGGCGGCCGCCCGGCGCGAGGCCCTCGACAGCTGCCGCCGGCGTCAGGGGAGGATCGCCACCCTGATGGAGTCCCTGCGCAACGCCGAACAGGAGCTGGCGGCGGCGCGCAACAGCCCCTTCCGCCCCAGCGTGGCGCCCCCCCAGCCCCTGGACGACGGCAGGGAATCCCGGTACCGCCCGGAGGACCAGCGCCTCGACCGCGAACGCTACGAGGAGGCCCTCGGGGCCTGGGAGCAGCAGGTGGCCGGCGAGCGGGCCCGGTGGCTCCAGCGGCGGGAGGCCCGCATCACCGCCGCCCAGGACCGCCTCGACCGGGACGCCCAGGCCCTGAGGGACCTGCAGCCCGATCTGTTCACCGGGCCGGCGAGCATCGAATTCAATCCCGTGGCGGTCAGCCGGGTGCGCACTGGCTGCAGCAGCTAGCCGGCATTTGACAGTGAGTTCGGCGACCGTGTAGGAGGGTTCTGGCCCACGGGCCGGGCCGGAACCCTCAGCCGCAGGAAGAATCACTTTCAGCGTCGAAGAGGTGTCGGCCGCAATGACGGGCGATTAGCACAGCGGTAGCGCACTTCCTTCACACGGAAGGGGTCACTGGTTCGAATCCAGTATCGCCCATGTCTTTCCTCCGGTTTCTGCACCGGTAAGGTCCCCAGCGACGGGTGCTGGTCTCGATCCGGACCGCTCGTCATACTGCTGGCTACGCAGCGCTTCAGGAGACACTGCCCTTGCCCGAATCTCCTGCCGCGACCATGGCCGCAGAGGACTGGAGCACTCCGATCCCGGAACTGGTCGAGCTGGGCGAACGGCTGGCCACGGCCCGCCGTGGCCAGGGTCTGAGCCTGGAGGACCTGGCCGACCGCCTGCGGCTGGGAAGCGAACAGCTGATGGCCCTCGAGACCGGAGACCACCAGCACCTGCCGGAGGCCGTCTTCGTGGTGGCCCAGGCCAAGCGGGTGGCGGGCGCCCTGGGGATCGACGTCAGCCAGCAGATCAGCGATCTGCAGAACAGCCGCCTGATGCGGGTGGGGCGCAAGCCTGCCGCCCGGCCCCTGCAGCGCAAGGTCCTGACGGCGACGGCCCCCGCCCGCCGCAGCGGCCCCCCCGGCTGGTTGTGGGGGGTCCTGGTCCTCCTGGGGGGCGGTGCCGTCGCGGTGGCGGCCCTGAAGGGCCTGGTCCCCTCCCCGCCGGCGGCCGGAATCCCCTCACCGGCGGCGGCCCCCGGCCAGGCCACGGCCTCCGGCCAGCCCACCGCCTCCGGCCAGCCAGCCGCACCGGCCCCTGCACCGGCGGCACCCCGGCCGGCGCCGGATCAGCTGCTGCTGGAGAGCCGCCAGCCCAGCTGGCTGGAGGTGCGCACGGCCGCCGGGGAGACGCTCTTCCGCGGCACCTTCACCGGTGAGAAGCGCTTCCCCCTGGGCAGCGGTCTGCGGGTCCTGGCCGGCCGGCCCGACCTGGTGACGGCCAGCGCCGGCAGCCTGGCGCCCCAGACCCTCGGGAGGATCGATCAGGTGGTCTGGCGCACCTTCAGGGCGACGCCTGCGTCACCGTGAGCCGCAGGCCCGTGGCCTCCAGCACCAGATCCGCGCACGAGCGGAGGCTCCACTCCTCCAGGCTGAGATCCAGGGGGGGCTCCCCGGCCTCCGGAGGTCCGGCCTGCAGGCCGATGGTGAAGCCACGGGGCTGATGGGCCCGGTCGGTGTCCGCTGAAACGGTGATCGCGGCGATGCCGGGGGCGGGCCTGCGGTCGAGGGCAGCGGCCAGCCGCAGCAGCAGGGCCATCGTGAACACGGTGTGACGCTGCTGGCCGGCTTCGATCAGCTGCCACGACTCGTGGCGCTTCTTGGGCAGGCTGCGGCGGTGATAGCGGGCGATCGCCGCCACCATCAGGTGCTCGGCCTCGGAGTACCCCAGCAGCTCCCCATGGCGGATCAGGTACCAGGTGTGCTTGTGGTAAGCGGCGATGTTGACGTGCTTGCCGCAGGCATGCAGCTGGGCCGCCGCCCATAGCAGGGCGCGGCCCTCGCCGTCGTCATCGTGGAGCAGGCCCCGGGTCTGGTCGTAGAGGCTCATGGCATGGCTGGCCACCCGGTCGGCCCGGCCCGTGTCCACCCCGTAGGTGCGGGCCAGGTGCAGCACGGTGCGGCGGCGGATCGTGCTCTGGAAGGTGAAGCGGTCGACCAGCAGGCCGTTGCGCAGCATCCAGTCAACGATCAGGCCCTCCCGCAGGGCCCGCTCGCAGACCACCAGTTCCCGGACCTGGAGGATCTCCATGGTGGTCTGGAGGATCAGGGCGCCGGGGACGATGATCTCGGCCCGGCGTTCGTTGATGGCGGTGAGGGCCCGGCGCTGGTCCGGGGTCATCGCCACCAGCCGCTCGACGATCTCGTCCAGGCGGGCCCGGCCGAGGCGATAGCCGTCGAGCTTCAGGGGCGGATTGGGATCCTGGGCGGAGGCCAGGGCCGCCATCGCCATGGCGGTGCCGCTGGTGGCCACCAGGACGGGCTTCTCCCCCGGCCGCAGCTCCCGCTTCACCTCGGCGACGGCCGGATCCATCGCCCCCTGGATGTAGGCCTCGAGGAAGCCCCGGCGGGCCGGCGTCAGGGGATCCTCCCGGCAGAACTCCCGCTGCAGCCGCACCGCCCCGATGCGGGTGCTGGTCAGGGCGCGGGCATCGCGGCCGTCGGCGAGCACCAGCTCGGTGGAGCCGCCGCCGATGTCGAGGATGAAATAGGGCTGGTCGCCGAAGGACAGGCCCGAGAGCACCCCCAGGTAGATCAGCCGGGCCTCCTCCGGCCCGCTGACCAGGTCCACCACCAGCCCCAGCTGGTCCTGCAGGCCCTGCAGGAAGGCACGGCCGTTCGGGGCCTCCCGCACGGCGCTGGTGGCGGCGGTGACGATCTGCTCCACCCCGTGGCTGGTGGCCAGGTCGCGGCAATGGCGAAGGGTGAGGTAGGCGCGCTCGATCGCCTCGGGGGTGAGGTCCCCCGTTTCCGGATCCCTCTCCCCCAGCCGGGTGGTGGACTTCTCCGCCACCACCACCGAGAAGCTGCCCAGGACCGGGTCGATCGCCGCCACCAGCAGGTGGATGGAATTGGTGCCGATGTCGATGGCCGCCACCCGCCGTTCCGCGGAGCCGGCGGTGTCGGGGGTCGGGGGCATGGGGGTCGGCCCGGGCGGCGGCGGCGCCACTTTGCCACCGGGCGATGCTCCGGATCGGCCGCTGGAACGTCACCGACAGGAGTTGGATAGGGTGCCGACACCCGACCGTTGCCCGCGGTGAACGTCCCGATGGCCCCCGGCCGCGCTCCGGCCTGGCTCGAGCTGCTGCGCTGGCACAAGCCCAGCGGCCGGCTGATCCTGCTGATCCCCGCCGGCTGGGCCCTCTGGCTGGGGCCGGCCGTGCCGCCCCCGGCCCTGCTGGTGGGCTGGATCGTGCTGGGGGGACTGGCGGTGAGCGGCGCCGGCTGCGTGGCCAACGACCTCTGGGACCGGCGCATCGATCCCCTGGTGGAACGCACCCGCCACCGCCCCCTGGCCGACGGCCGCCTCGGCGTGGGCACCGCGGCCGTGCTGCTGCTGCTCTGCCTGGTGGTGGCGCTGGCGGCCCTGCTGGCCCTGCCGGCCGCCAACCGGGTGCTCTGCGTGGGCCTCGCCCTGGCCACGCTGCCCCTGGTGCTCCTCTACCCGTCCGCCAAACGCTGGTTCGGCTATCCCCAGCTGGTGCTGGCCCTCTGCTGGGGCTTCGCCGTGCTGATTCCCTGGGCGGCCACCCAGGGGGGCCTGCAGGGCGACCTGGGGGGCTGGCCCCTGCTGCTCACCTGGCTGGCGGCCGTGAGCTGGACTTTCGGCTTCGACACCGTCTACGCCATGAGCGACCGGGAGGACGACCGGCGCCTCGGGGTGCGCAGCAGCGCCCTGAGCCTGGGGGCCCGGGCGCCCCTGGCGGTGGCGCTCTGCTACGGCCTCACCTGCGCCGCCCTGGCCCTGGCGGTGCTGCTGCAGGGGCGGGCGGGCCTGCCGTTCTGGCTGCCCTGGGCCGTCGCCGCCCTGGCCATGCAGCAGCAGGCCGCCCAGCTGCGTCGCGCCGATCTGCCCCGCAGCGCCTATGGGCGCCACTTCGCCGTCCAGGTGTGGCTCGGTGCCCTGCTGCTGCTGGCGGTGATCCTCTCCACCAGCGCCTGATTCCCCATGGACGCCGCAGCGCCCCAGCCGCCGCCCCACCAGCCACCGGCCCTGCGTCCGGGCGACCGGGTGCGGCTGGTGGCCGCCAGCTCCGCCCTGGCCGACCTGGAACGGCTGCAGGCGGGCCTGGCGGTGCTGGCCGGCTGGGGCCTGGAGCTGGATGACGACCCCGCCCGGCTGCTGCCGCGCCGCTGGGGCTACCTGGCGGGCCGGGACGCTGAGCGGGCCGGGGATCTGCTCCCGGATACCGACGCTCAGCAGCCGGCGGCCCTGCTGGCCTGTGTGCGGGGGGGCTGGGGATCGGCCCGGCTGCTGGAGCGCCCCCTGGAGGCGGCCGGGGGCTGGCTGCTGGGCTTCTCCGATGTCACCTCCCTGCTGTGGCATCGGCTGGTGACGGGCCAGGGGGGCGCCATTCACGGTCCCCTGCTGACCACCCTGGCCGCCGAACCGGCCTGGAGCCGGGAGCGGCTGCGGGCCCTGCTGTTCGGCGAACCCCTGGCCGACCTCGAGGGGGAGCCCTGGGTAGGCGGGCAGGTGGAGGGGCCGCTGCTGGCCGCCAACCTCACCGTGGCGACCCACCTGCTGGGCACGCCGCACCTGCCGGACCTGGACGGGGCGATCCTGATCCTCGAAGACGTGGGCGAGGCGCCCTACCGGATCGAGCGGATGCTGACCCACTGGCGCCTCTGCGGCGCCCTGCAGCGGCTGGGGGGCATCGGCTTCGGCAGCTTCGAGGGCTGCGGCGATCCCACCGACCCCGAGGGCGACGGCTCCCGCTTCAGCCTGGAGCAGGTGCTCAGGGAACGCACGGCCGATCTGGGGATCCCGGTGCTGGCCGGCCTGCCGGTGGGCCACGGCGACGTCAATGCCGCCCTGCCCCTGGGGGTGCGGGCCCGGCTCGACGGCGACCGGGGCCTGCTGAGCCTCGTCGAAGGGGCCGGTGGGCCCGTCAGTCGCCCGTGAGGCTCTCCTCCTCGGTGAGCCTCTCCTCGTCGATCAGCGTGCGGCCCACCAGCTGGCCATCTTTCAGCAGCTGACTCACCCGCCAGCGACGGCGACCATCGGGGCTGCAGCGGATCGTCTCGTGAATGTCGGGATCCGCGGGGTCGCGGGGGTGCATCACCAGCAGGCTGCCGGCCGCAGGCTCCTCGCCCGGCAGATCCATCGCCCAGCCCTGATAACGCTCGCTGGCGAACCACACCCGGCCGGAATGGATCTCACCGTGGGCCTCGATGCGCCGCAGCGGAGCGTCCTCAGTGCCATGCAGGTTGCTCTGGTGATAGAGCCAGCGGCCGGCGTCCTGGCTCACCCGAATGGTGATCGTGCTCGGAAATGTTTCCCGCAGAACGCCCTCGGCGTCATAGCGGCGGAACGTGCCCCGCCAGATACCCCGCTGCCGCACCAGCGCCGGCAGGGTGGCCTCCGCGAGTCCGGCAGCCCCCTCGGCCCGGTCGAACAGCAGCCAGCTGAAGCCGTCGACCTCGCCCCGCACCGATCCGTCGGCCAGGCGCAGGCTGCGGTCCCGGTACCAGAGCTGGTCGGGATGGAGGAGCATCTCGAACTCGGCGCAGACCTCACCGTCCTGGGGATGGCGGTAGCGACAGGCCCCGGGATCCATGCGGGCGCGGAAGCGGTCGAGGGCCGGCTCCGCCTCGAAAAAGAGGTCGCAGCCGGGATGGCGATCAAAGGCCTCCGGTCCCAGGTCCGCCACCAGGCCGGCCGCCAGGGGCGGACGGTCGTAGGTGGGCCCGCCGCGGAAGAACAGCTGCTCGGCCCGGACGGCGCCGCGGTCCGGGTCCTGCCGCAGCACCACCACCCGCTGGCGCTGGGCCAGCTGGGGGGCACTGGCGCGGAACTCCTGGAAGTAGAGCACCACCGCCCCCAGCTGGGGCGCCTGCAGCCTCTCCACCACCATCGTCCGCACCTCCCGGGTGAGCTCGGGAGCCGCCGGACCGCCCCTGGCCACATGGGCGGCCACCTGGCGCCGGTTGTGGAAGGACCCCTGCCAGCGGGTGGCGATCGTTTCGAGCTGGGTGGCGCTGTCCATCGGCGGCCTCAGGCCCCGCGGGCCGCCAGCACGGCGCTGGCGATGGTGAGATCGAAGCGGGTGGTGAGCTTGATGTTGGAGGGGGGCGCCTCCAGCACCCGCACCGGCAGCCCCAGCCGCTCGTAGAGGGCGGCGTCGTCGGTGACGCTCCAGCCCTCGCGCTCGGCCCGCCCGTGGGCCTCCCGCAACTGGGCCACCCCGAAGCCCTGGGGGGTCTGGGCCGCCCACAGTCCGCTGCGTTCGGGGGTGGCGGTGATCACACCGCAGCCATCCACCTGCTTGATGGTGTCGGTGACGGGGGTGGCGGCGATGATGCCGGCCCCCTCGGCCATGGCCTGCGTCAGGGCCGTGGCGCAGCGCTCCAGCAGGTCCGGTTCCGCCAGGCAACGGGCGCCGTCATGGATCAGCACCGCCTCGGCATCGGCCGGCAGGGCCTCCAGACCACGCCGCACCGACTCCTGGCGGGTGTCGCCGCCGACGATCCAGGCCACCGGCTGGGCCAGGGACCGGCGGGGCTCCGCCGCGGCAAGGATGGCGCCGATGGCCGCCTCGTCCTCCGGCCGGCCCATCACCCCGATCCAGCGGATCGCCCCGCAGGCCAGGGCGGCGTCCAGCGTCCAGGCCAGAACGGGGCGTCCGGCCAGGGGCAGCAGCAGCTTGTTGGTGGCGGCGCCCATGCGGCGCCCACTGCCGGCGGCGGCGATCAGCAAATGCACAAGCGATGGGCCGCCCGGGCGGAACACTGGAGTCCCCTCCATACAATCAGGCCGCGAGGCCCGCCCGACCCAACGCCCGATGCGCGCACTGTTTCTGATCCCGGGCGACGGCGCCAGCCAGCTGCAGGCGCTCCCGGCCGTGGCGGCCACCGCCGAGCAGCTCCGGTTCCAGATCCAGGTGGCCTGCCACCCCTCGCTGGCCGGTCTCTGGAAGCTGCTGCCGGCGGTGGAGAAGGTGATCCCCTTCAACTTCGGCGATGCCACCCTGGCCGACTGGGCCAACCTGCTGGGGTCGGTGCGGGAGCCGGATTTCCAGGCCTGCATCAACCTGGCGGCCGGCCGCCAGGTCGACCCGATGCTCTCGATGAGCCACATCCCCAACCGGATGGCGGCCGGGGGCTTCTCCGCCACCGAGAAGGTGCAGGTGCCCCAGGGGCTCTGGCCGGCCCAGGCCCTGGCGGCCTACCTGCGGCCCATCGGGGTGAAGCTCGAGGCCGCCGCTTTCCGCCTGGCCCTTCCCCGCACCGCCCTCGACGAGGCCATGGCCGCGCTGCCGGCCGGCGACGGGCCGATGCTGCTGCTGGCCCCCTCCGGCCGTGCCGGCGACTGGCCCGAAGCGGCCTGGCAGGAGCTGCCCGGCCGCATCGCCGCCACCCTCCCCGGCCTGCGCTCCCGGCAGGTGCCGCCGGCCTCGGCGGCCGACATTCCCGCCCGGGCCGCCCTGGTGGCCGCCAGTGACGTGTTGCTGGCCAGCGATCCGGTGACGATCGAACTGGCCCTGCTCAGCGGCACACCGGTGGTGGCCCTGGGTCGCAGCAGCGACAGCCTTCCGGTTCGCGCCGGAGTACAAGGACTGGGTTCGGAAGGCCACCTGCGTGAGCTCCCCAGCAACGACGTGCTCAAGGCCCTTGGCCTGGGCTGAGCCACGCCGATGAGTCGCCTGTGGTTCGCCCGCAGGAAGCGTCCCCCCACCGCCCGGTCGCGCCGGCCCTGGCTCACCCCCCTGATCGCCCTGCTCGTGGTGGTCAACGCCAGCGCCATCGGCTATCGGATCACCGAGGGCTGGGACTGGGGGGATTGCTACTGGATGGTGGCGATCACCATCGCCACGATCGGCTACGGGGAGGTGGAGCCCCTGTCCACCGCCGGCCGTCTCGTCACCGTGTTCTCCATCGCCGGAGGGCTCGTGGTGGTGCAGCTGACGATCCAGAACCTGGTGGGCCTCTCCGAAACCGGCTATTTCCGGCGCCTGCGGCAGCGCCGTTTCCGCAACTGGGTCCAAAGCATGAACAACCACGTGATTCTCTGCGGCTACGGCCGCATCGGTCAGGAGATCGCCGACCAGCTGATCCGGGAGAAGGTCCCCCTGCTGGTGGTGGAGATGGACCAGGGCTGCCGGGATGCGGCGGAGGAGCGGGGGCTGCCGGTGCTGTTCGCCGACGCCACCCTCGACGAGACCCTGCTGGAGGCGGGCATCCACCAGTGCCGCAGCCTGGTGGCGGCCCTCTCCAGCAATGCCGCCAACCTCTACGTGGTGCTGAGTGCCCGGGGACTGGCCCCCCGCTGCCGGCTGATCGCCCGCTCCGACAGTGCCGAGGCGGGCCGCAAGCTGCGCCTGGCCGGCGCTGACCAGGTGGTGAGCCCCTACGTGGCCGGGGGCCGGGTGATGGCCGCCACCGCCCTGCGGCCCCTGGCCGTCGACTTCATGGAGCTGCTGGCCGGCTCCGACTGCGAGGTGGAGGAGTTCCAGCTCACGGACGACCCCTCCCGGCTGGGGGAGCTCCAGGGCCGCAGCCTGGCGGAGATGCAGTTCGGCCGCCGCAGCGGCGCCCA
This sequence comes from Synechococcus sp. BO 8801, assembly GCF_002252675.1. Lineage (GTDB taxonomy): Bacteria > Cyanobacteriota > Cyanobacteriia > PCC-6307 > Cyanobiaceae > Cyanobium. Next base: position 158,462 of record NZ_NQKY01000004.1, read on the forward strand.
GGTGCTGGCCATCCGCACGCCGCCGCCGGCGGTGGCCAATCCCTACGCCTACCGGGGCACCACCTACGGCACCCCGGAGGCGACGCTGGTCACCAACCCCGGCGGCGACATCCGGCTGGAGGCCGGCCAGCTGCTGGTGGTGATGGGCAGCAAGGAGCAGCTGCAGCGCTTCGCCGATGTGCTCGGGCCTGCTCTCGAGAGTGCCGACCAGATGGCCGACTGAGCCGATCTGGTCGGGCCGGCGCATGGCGATAGGGGCGGGCCGGCGCACGGCATACGATCGCCTGACCCTGCTCCCGACCCCATGTCCAGCGCCGCTCCCCTCTCCGGTCAGGTCGCCCTGGTGACCGGTGCCAGCCGGGGGATCGGCCGGGCCATCGCCGAGTCCCTGGCGCTGGCGGGAGCCACGGTGGTGGTGAACTACGCCCGCTCACCCGAGGCGGCCGAGGAGGTGGTGGCGGCGATCACCGCGGCCGGTGGCCGGGCCTGGAGCCATCAGGCGGATGTGGCCGATGAAGCGGCTGTGGAGGCGATGGTGAAAGCCGTGCTGGACACGGAGGGGCGCCTCGACGTGCTGGTCAACAACGCCGGCATCACCCGCGACGGCCTGCTGATGCGGATGAAGACCGCCGACTGGCAGAGCGTGATCGACCTCAACCTGACCGGGGTGTTCCTGTGCACCCGCGCCGTCAGCCGCAGCATGCTCAAGGCCCGCCGCGGCCGCATCATCAACATCACCTCGGTGGTGGCCCTGATGGGCAACCCCGGCCAGGCCAACTACAGCGCCGCCAAGGCCGGCGTCATCGGCCTGACCCGCAGCACCGCCGCCGAATTCGCCAGCCGCGGCATCACCGTCAATGCCGTCGCCCCCGGGTTCATCGACAGCGACATGACCAGGGATCTCGACAAGGAGCCGATCCTCGCCGCCATCCCCCTGGGCCGCATGGGCCAGCCCGAGGAGGTGGCCGGGGCGGTGCGGTTCCTGGCGGCCGATCCGGCGGCGGCCTACATCACCGGCCAGGTGCTGCAGGTGGATGGCGGCATGGTGATGCGCTGAGCGCCGCTCAGGATTCCGGAGCCAGGGGCTGGGCCAGGTCTTCCCGCAGCTTGCGGATCCGCTGCAGCAGGCGCAGGCGACGGCTGCGGGCCGTGAGGGTGAGGAACAGGCGGATCGGCACGTAGACCAGGGCCATCAGCAGGCCGAGGGCGGCGATCAGCAGAAACACCATGCCGTCGGCGTTGGTGCTGGGGACGAGGGCCGATTCGGTGGCCGCGCTGTCGAGGGTCTGCTGCAGCAGGTCTTCCATGGATCGAAGGTACCTCCTGCGGCGGGGGGCCGCAGCCGTCCCTGAACGGGACATTCGGCTTTCCCCACCGAGGGGCGGGTGCCTGCGGCGGGGTCGCTGTGGGACGCTGCGACGGATGCTCCTGATGTCACCCCGTCGATGGCCAAACTGATCCAGTTCGCCGATGCCTCCCGCGAGTCCCTCGAGCGGGGCGTCAATGCCCTGGTCGATGCGGTGAAGGTCACCATCGGACCGAAGGGTCGCAACGTGGTGCTGGAGAAGAAGTACGGCGCCCCCGACATCATCAATGACGGCGTCACCATCGCCAAGGAGATCGAACTCGAGGATCCCTTCGAGAACCTGGGCGCCAAGCTGATCCAGCAGGTGGCCTCGAAAACCAAGGACACCGCCGGCGACGGCACCACCACCGCGGCCGTCCTGGCCCAGTCCCTGGTGCATGAGGGCCTGCGCAACGTGGCCGCCGGCGCCAGCCCCGTCGCCCTGCGCCGCGGCATGGAGCAGGCCACCGCCGTGGTGGTGGCGGGCATCGCCGAGCGCTCCCGTGCCGTGGCGGGCGACGCCATCCGCCAGGTGGCCACGGTGAGCGCCGGCAACGACGAGGAGATCGGCCGGATGATCGCCGAAGCGGTCGAGAAGGTCAGCGCCGATGGCGTGATCACCGTGGAGGAATCCAAGTCCCTGGCCACCGAGCTGGAGGTGACCGAGGGCATGGCCTTCGATCGCGGCTATTCCTCCCCCTACTTCGTCACCGACCAGGACCGGCGCGAGTGCGCCTTCGACAATCCCCTGCTGCTGATCACCGATCGCAAGATCAGCACCGTCCTCGACCTGGTGCCGGTGCTCGAGGCCGTCTCCAAGAGCGGCCGGCCCCTGGTGATCCTGGCCGAGGAGGTGGAGGGCGAAGCCCTGGCCACCCTGGTGGTCAACAAGACCCGCGGCGTGCTCCAGGTGGCCGCCGTGCGGGCGCCGGGCTTCGGTGACCGCCGCAAGGCCATGCTCGAGGACATCGCCATCCTCACGGGCGCCACGGTGATCAGCGAGGACCGGGCCATGACCCTCGACAAGGCCACCCTGGCCGACCTGGGCCATGCCCACCGCATCACCATCACCAAGGACACGACCACGATCGTGGCCGCCGACGACCAGCGCGCCGCCGTCAGCGATCGGGTGGCGGCGATCAAGCGGGAGCTGGAGGCCACCGACTCCGACTACGACCGCGAGAAGCTCAACGAGCGCATCGCCAAGCTCGCCGGCGGGGTGGCCGTGATCAAGGTGGGGGCCCCCACCGAGACCGAACTGCGCAACCGCAAGCTGCGCATCGAGGACGCCCTCAACGCCACCCGGGCCGCCATCGATGAGGGCATCGTCGGCGGCGGTGGCAGCACCCTGGTGGAACTCACCGAAGAACTCGGAGCCCTGGCCAGCCGCTGCGAGGGCGACGTCCGCACCGGGGTCGAGATCGTCCAGCGGGCCCTGGCGGCCCCCGCCCGCCAGATCGCCATCAACGCCGGCGCCAACGGCGACGTGGTGGTGCAGCAGATGCTCAGTCAGGGCAAGGGTTACAACGCCCTCACCGACAGCTACGACGATCTGCTCGCCGTCGGCATCCTGGATGCGGCCAAGGTGGTGCGGCTCGCCCTGCAGGATGCGGTCTCGATCGCCTCGCTGCTGATCACCACCGAGGCCGTGATCGCCGACAAGCCGGAGCCCGCCGCTCCCCCCGCCGGTGACGGCGGCATGGGTGGAATGGGCGGCATGGGAGGGATGGGTGGCATGGGCGGCATGGGCATGCCCGGCATGATGTGAGCCCCGGGGGGCTCGCACGGGCCGGTTGGGCTGGGGCTCAGCCGGCCATGGCCTTCACGTAGGCGGCCACCTGCAGGTCCACACCCGTGATCGCCGTTCCCACCACCACGGCATCGGCACCACAACCCAGGGCACGGGTCGCCTCCTGCTTCGAGGCGATGCCCCCCTCACAGATCAGGGCCACTGCTTCCGGCAGCTCCTGCCGCAGGGGGCCCAGCAGGTCCCAGGCGGGCGGCGGCAGCGAGCCGGTGGCCTCGGTGTAGCCGTAGAGGGTGGTACCCACCCACTGGCAGCCCAGGGCCGCCGCCCGCAGCCCGTTCGCCACGCTGTCCACATCCGCCATCAGCGGAGCCCCCAGCTCCTGCCTGACCCGCGTGATCAGCGCCTCCAGCTCCTGGCCATCGGGGCGGGGGCGCTCGGTGGCATCGATGGCCACCACATCGGCTCCGGCCGCCCAGACGGCACGGATCTCCTCCCAGCCGGGGGTGATGTACACCGGGCTGCCGGGGAAGCTTCGCTTCCAGAGACCCACGATCAGGGCCTCGGGGCAGCGACGCCGCACCGCGCCGATGTGCTCCGGACTCTCGAGCCGCACCCCGGCGGCCCCCTGGAGCAGGCTGGCCTCCGCCATCGCCGCGATCACGGCGGGATCGCGCAGGGGCGAACCCTCGGGGGCCTGCACCGAGACGATCAGTCGACCACCGAGTTGGGCCCGCGCAGGCAGGGGACGGGAGGACGGCATGGGCGGGGTTCAGGGATCAGGGATCAGCTGGCGCGGCGATGCTGCGGCGCCGCGGAGAGCCAGGAGCGCAGGTCGGCCAGGGTGGAGGGCGCCGGAGCCGGCGAGGCGCTCGGGCTCAGAGGATGCAAGGCGATGACGTCTGACAGGCCGGCCGCCCCTTCGGCCGCGGCGACGGGGGCGTCAACGGGGGCGGGGACTGGCTCCTCGGCGGTGTCAGTGACGGGGTCGGTCGGCTCGGGGACGGCCCTGATGGGAGTGACCGGGTTGGGGACGGGCGTGATCGCGGTGGGGACGGCCGCGATCGGGGTGGAGACGGCCGCGGTCGGGGCGGGCTGCGGGGGGCCGGAGAAGGAATCTTCGAGGGCCGCGAAGGCCTCGGCCATGGTCACGCTGGCGGGGGCCATCGCCGCGTCCATGTGCTGCAGCAGCCAGTCGCCGGCCTCCCAGCCCGCCTCGGCAACCACGCTGCCGGTGCGGAAGCTCTCCAGGGAGGTCACCCCATGGCGGTGGGCCCACTGGCCGGTGAGTCGGGCGACGGTGGCGGCATCCCTGCGGCGGATGGCTTCGAGCAGCAGATGGGAAAGCTCTGGACGGGGGGACGGCAGGGACACGGGGCGGGGCGTCAGGTGAGCTTGCGATCCAGCATCGGGCGGATCAGCAGGAACAGACCGGCGGCCAGCCCCGCCAGGATGGCCAGGCAGGTGAGGGCCGAGAGGGATCCGTAGGGGGCCACCAGCACCACATCGGTGAGGTGGAAGGATCCCGCGTAGGCGGCGCGGATCGGTTCAATCGCGAAGGTAAGGGGATTCAGGGCCGCCAGCCAGCCCAGCCAGGGGGGCATGAAGGAAATCGGCGCCAGGGCGGTGCTGGCGAACAGGAGCGGCAGGTTGGCCACGAAGATCACCGCGATCAGCTCGATGTGGCCCGGCAGGGCGAAGGCCAGCCCGAGGCTGAGGGCTGTGACGGCGAAGACGAGCAGCAGCAGGGTGACCAGCACCAGCAGCAACCCCGCCCCACCGGGCCAGCCGTAGCCCAGCAGGGCCGCGGTGCCCATGATCGCCAGGCTCTGCACCAGGCTCAGGCTGGTGATGTAAAGCACCGAGGCGAAGACGATCGAGCTGCGGGAGCGCAACGGCGCCACTAGCAGGCGGTTGAGGAAGCCGAACTCCCGGTCGAACATCACCGGCAACCCGGCGTTGAGGGCGGCACTGAACGCGGTGAACACGATCACCCCGGCCCCCAGGAAGCGGCCGTAGCTGATGCCCCCGGGCAGGAGACCCTCCGGGGCGTTGGCGAACAGGGCCCCGAACAGCACCAGCCAGATCAGGGGCTGCAGCACACCCGCCACCAGGGTGGAGGGACGCCGGGCCAGCTGGACGAACAGGCGGCGGGTGAGGGCGAGCGTCTCCTGGGCGATCTCGGCCAGGGCCGACGGTTCACCGCTGGCGGCGGGAAGGGGGGTCAGGGAGGGGCTGGCGCTGGTCATGGGGATGGGGGGGTGCGGGTCATCGCATCGACTGCTTGCGTTCCTCCTTGAGGTCGCGGCGACCGGCCACGGAGAGTTCCGCATCGCTCAGGGTGCGGCCGGTGGCCTGAAGGTAGACGTCATCCAGGCTGGGGCGGCTCTGGGCGAGGGCGAACACCGGCAGTTGGGCCTCGACCAGCTGCTGCCGCAGGGTCTCCACCACGCCGCTGTCCTCCACCACCAGGTTGAGGGAATAGCCCTGGGCCCGGTTGACCACCACCTGGCGGACACCGCGGCAGGCCTGGAGCAGGTCGCGTACCCGGCTCGCCTCCTGTTCGTCACTGAACTCCCGCACCCGCAGCGTCACCCGGTCGCCGCCGAGGGCGCCCTTGAGGGCGGCGGGGGTGCCTTCGGCGATCACCCGGCCGCCGTCGATGATGGCCAGGCGGTCGGCCAGGGCATCCACCTCCTCGAGGTAGTGGCTGCTGAGCAGCACCGTGGTGCCCTGGTCCCTCAGCTGACGCAGCACCTGCCAGATGGTGGCGCGGCTCTCGATGTCGAGGCCGACGGTGGGTTCATCGAGCACCAGCACCCTGGGGCGGTGCAGCAGGCCGGCGGCCAGGTCGAGGCGCCGGCGCATGCCGCCGGAATAGCTGCCGCAGCGGCGGTCGATCCAGTCGCCCATGGCGAGCAGTTCGATCAGTTCGGCGGTGCGCTCCAGACGGTCGGCGGCCCCCATGTGGTGCAGGGCGGCCTGGAGGTGGAGCAGCTCCCGGCCGGTGAGGATCTTGTCGATCGCCACCTCCTGGGCCACGTAGCCGAGCAGGCGCCGGACGGCCCGGGGCTCGGCCAGGGCATCGACGCCAGCCACCCGGACCTGGCCGGCATCGGGGGCCAGGAGGGTGCAGAGGATGCGCAGGGCCGTGGTCTTGCCGGCGCCGTTCGGGCCGAGCAGACCGTAAAGGGAACCCGCCGGCACGCTGAGGGAGAGGTCGTCGAGGGCCTGCACCGGCGCGACCTTGCGTCCACCGAAACGCTTGCTGAGGTGCTCGAGCTCGATCAAGCCGGGATCAATCGCGAAGGGCTGGAAGCCAGGCCAATCTAGGCAGCCGCAGCCGGGGCCAGATGGAGGGCGGCGGCCAGCAGGGCGGCCGGGTGGACGGCGCTGGCCAGGGGCGTGCGCGCCAGCACCAGCAGCAGGCAGATGCCGAAGAGGTAGAAGATCGACCAGCGGAACAGGCTGCGGGCCCGCCGGGGATCGCCCGGGTCCTCCCCCAGGCTGGCGCTGAGCTGCAGCAGCCGGGCATTGAAGGGGAGCACCAGCAGGCCGTAGAGCCAGCCGCCGCTGGGGAGGGCAGCCACCCCCGCCAGGCTCAGGGCCACCGTGGCCCAGCTGTAGCGGCCGATTGCCCGGGCCGTGACCGTCAGACCCTTCACCACCGGCAGCATCGGAATGCCGACGGAGCGGTAGTCCTCGTGCAGGAGGAGGGCCAGGGCCCAGAAATGGGCCGGGGTCCAGACCATCACCAGGCTGAACAGCCACCAGCTGCTCCAGCCCAGGTGGCCGGTGGCGGCCGCCGCGCCCACCAGGGGAGGAATGGCCCCGGCCATGCCACCGATGACGATGTTCTGGGTGGTGCGGGGCTTGAGCAGGGCCGTGTAGAGCAGCACGTAGCTGCAGAGGCCCAGCAGGGCCAGGGACGCGGCCAGGGCGTTGACCCCCAGGACCAGAACCAGCACCGAGGCGATGGTGAGAGCGACCGCGAGGCCGAAGGCCTGGCGCTGGGCCAGTCGGCCCGAGGGCAGGGCACGGCGGCTGGTGCGCTGCATGCGGCCGTCGAGTTCCTGCTCCCAGAGGCAGTTGAGGACCCCGGCGGCGGCCGAGGCCATCGAACCGCCCACCAGGGTGCAGAGCAGGCGCACCGGATCGAGCGGCCAGGCGGCGGTGAGAGCCATGCCGCCCACGGTGGTGGCGAGCAGCAGGGGGATCAGCCGGGGCTTGGCCACCTCCAGCCAGGCCGGGAGCTTCACCGAAGGCCGGATCGCCGCCGGCGCGGAGGGAGCGGCGATGGCCGCCACGGCGCTGACACTAACCATGGGCCACCTCAAGACGGTCAGGAACGGATGGGGAGGGGAACGTGAGTCCCCAGAGCCCACCGAGCACCCCCACCAGCAGGGCGGCGGTGAGCTGGTGGGCGATGGTGACGGCCGGGACGGCCAGCTGGAGCCGCAGGGTGAGCACCCCGAGCACCACCTGGACCACCACCAGGCCAGCGGCGGCGAAGGCCAGCCCCCTGCACCGGCCGTTGCCGGCCGGGAGGGCCAGGGAGGCGGCCGCCAGCAGCAGCACCGTCACCGCCGCTGGATAGGCCCCCTGCCGGTGCAGCAGCAGCCAGTGGCAGCCCTCCCCGGCCTCAAGGCAGAGCGGGGCGGCCCAGCGGCTGGCCATGGCCGCGCCCAGCAGGCACTGGCCGCCGACGAGCAGGGCGGCCAGGACGTGGAGGGGGGACCACCAGCGCGGCAGATCGACGGCCGCGACGTCGCCGCGGTGCTCCAGGCCCTGGTGCATGGCGCTCAGCAGGAGCACCAGGCTCAGGGCCGCAGCCAGGTGCAGGGTGACGGTGGGGGCGGCCAGCTGGCTGAGCACTGTGAGGGCCCCCAGGCCGCCCTGGACAGCCACAAGGGCCAGGGCCAGGCCGGCACCCCAGGGCAGCCAGGCTGGGAAGCGGGCGCGGAACCGCAGGCTGAGGGCGAACAGGAGCAGCAGGGCCACACCCACCAGGAAGGCGTCGAGGCGGTGGAACCACTCCAGGAACACCTGCAGGTTCCACTGGCGGCCCGGCCAGAGCACCCCGTAGCAGAGGGGCCAGTCGGGACAGGCCAGACCGGCCTGCATCACCCGGGTGGCGCCACCGATGGCCACCAGGGCCACCAGGGCGACGACGAGGTGGGCGGTGAGCAGGGGCACCAGGCGCACGGGCCAGCCCGCCCCGGTGGTGGACCGGGGCAGGGGCAGGGGTTGCGCGGACGGCGCCACGGCCATGAACGATTGCTCTTCCGGGTGCCCAAGTTAGCGGGCATTGAAAGATGTGCGAATCAGCACATCGGCCGTAGTGAATGTGAAATTTCTCCGAAATTGCCGCTCTGGCTACAACGAAACTGAGGCGCGCGCAGGGCCCTTCGCCCCCTCAGCGGTGGCGATCACCCCGGGAATGGAACGGCAGGCACAGGCCCCGGCCGACAGGGAACGTGGGGCCTCTGGCCGTCCGGGGTCAGCGGTGCGAGGGCTGGTGGCCCTCCCGATGGGGACGGGACAACGGCAAGGCCCTGGCTCTGGCGGGCCTGGTGTGGAAGCGACCGAGGATCAGGGCAATCAGGATGGCGATGTACAGCTGTCCCGAAATCGTGATCACCACCGTGATCACCTGGCCGGTCACGTCGCTGCTGCGCAGCACCGCCGAGCCCACGCTGGTCAGGATCATGAACGAGGCGGCCATCAGCGCCGGCGCCATGGCCACGGCATCGGCGTGGCGATCCTGAAGCACCGGCAGGGCGGAGAGGTCGTAGGCGCCGGGGTGCAGAACCCACAGGGCCACCAGCATCACCCCGCCGGCGATGCCGACCAGGAGATAGCCGGAGGTGGCACCCATCACCACGGCCAGCGTCACGAAGGGCTCGCGCACCAGGGTCTTCACCTTGCGCATCAGCGCCACCAGAAAGAACAGCAGCCAGGCGATCACATGGGGCACCGTGACGAGGCGCCCCAGGGGTGGATCAAAGGCCAGGGCCAGATGCCACAGCACCTCCAGGGCGAGCGCCAGGCCACCGAGCCCGTACAGCAGGGGCCGGGTGCTGACCAGGGGGGAGTAGCGCGTCACGGTGGTGATCAGCACCACCGCCAGGCCGATCAGCAGCAGGGAGAGCAGCCAGGCGTGTGACTGACTGAACGGCAGCGCCAGGATCAGCAGGACCTCGGTGGCGAGGGTGAGGATGTAGCCGCGATGGCGGTGGCGGAGTCTCTGGATCTGCTCGTGGGTGAAGGGCATCGCAGCTCCGCTCAGGTGCAGCTCGGGGTGTGGGGAGCCTCGGAACCCCGGGATCCCGGCAACCGATCGCACCACAGCCGGGCATGGGTGAGCTTCATGCTCGCAGTGACCTTCCGCCGCGGCAGCGGGCCCCGGGCGGCAGGACGCCGCCGGGCAGCGGGGGCCCAGGCGGGCGCCTTGACGGGCCAGGAAGTGTGCAGGCCGTGAAAGATGTGCGAATCAGCACATCGCCCGAAGTGAATGTGAAATTTCTCCGAAATTGCTTCGCTGGTTACAACGAACGCGCGGCGCGCGAACGGCCGTCCATAAGCTGTTGGCCTCAGGGGCTCTCCACCCTCCCGTCAGCCGTCCCGCCGCCGTCCCCGTGCCGATTCCCTCCTCCCTGGTCACCCTGCTGGTGGGCATGGCGCTTGTCCTGTCCGGCCTCTGGGTGGGGTACAACGTCGACCTCCTGCCCCTCGATGCCAGCGCCAACGCGCCGGTCTACGACTCCCTGTTCCGGGTGCTGTTCAGCATCGGCACGATCCTGTTCCTGGGCATCGTCGGCCTGGTGGTGTTCAGCCTGGTGCGCTTCCGCCGCCGCAGCGGCGACCACACCGATGGCCTGGCGATCGAGGGAAATCTGCTGCTCGAGATCGTCTGGACCGCCATTCCTGCGGTCGTGGTGCTGTTCGTCGGCATCTACAGCTACGACATCTACGAGCGCATGGGGGGCATGAGCAGCCTCAACGACCACTCCGCCATGCACCGGATGCCGGGGATGGAAACCATGGAGGCGTCCGTCACCACGGCGGACCCCGCCCTCGAGGCCACGGCCCCTGTGAAGGCCCCCCGGGTCTGGGGCGGCATCGGCACGGCGGCCGGCGAAGCCAATGTCCTGCCGGTGGAGGTGACGGCCATGCAGTTCGCCTTCATCTTCCACTACCCGGAAGGGGACATCACCAGCGGTGAGCTGCATGTGCCCAACGGCCGGCCGGTGGAACTGCGCATGAAGGCCAACGACGTGATCCACGCCTTCTGGGTGCCCCAGTTCCGGCTCAAGCAGGACGTGATCCCGGGCCAGCCCACCGTGCTCACCTTCACCCCCACCAAGGCGGGCAGCTACCCGATCATCTGCGCCGAGCTCTGCGGGCCCTACCACGGCGGCATGCGCTCCACCGTGGTGGTGCACGAGCCGGATGCCTATGACGCCTGGCTGCAGAAGAACAGTCCCGTGGCCGCCACGGTGGCCAGCGCCGCGGGCAACCCCACCGCCTGACGTCCCGACCCCGATTCCGACTCCGCCCGCACCCATCCGCCCGATGACCGTCGCCTCCCCCAACGACTTCCAGGAGAGCCTTCAGCCGCAGGGCTGGCTGCGCTATTTCAGTTTCAGCCTGGATCACAAGGTGATCGGGCTGCAGTACCTGGTGACCGGATTTCTCTTCTATTTCATCGGCGGGGCCCTGGCCGGCGTGATCCGCGCCGAACTGGCCAGCCCGATCTCTGATTTCGTCAGCCGGGAAACCTACAACGAAGTTCTCACCCTCCACGGGACCGTGATGATCTTCCTGTGGATCGTGCCGGTGGTGAACGGCGCCTTCGGCAACTACCTGATTCCCTTTTATGTGGGCGCCAGGGACATGGCCTTCCCCAGGCTCAACGCCGTGGCCTTCTGGATGATTCCGCCGGCCGGGATCCTGCTGATCGGCAGCTACTTCATCACCGGGGCGGCCCAGTCCGGCTGGACGGCCTACCCACCCCTTAGCATCACCACCCCGGCCCTGGGCCAGGTTGTCTGGATCGTCAGCGTGCTGCTTCTGGGGGGCAGCTCAATCTTCGGCGGCATCAACTTCATCGCCACCGTGCTCAAGCTGCGCCGGCCCGGCCTGAAGCTGATGCAGCTGCCCATGTACTGCTGGGCGATGCTCGGCACCAGCATCCTGGTGGTGCTCTCCACCCCCGTCCTGGCCGGCACCCTGCTGCTGCTGAGCTTCGACATCGTCGCCCACACGGGCTTCTTCAACCCGGCCCTGGGGGGGAACGTGGTGGTCTACCAGCATCTCTTCTGGTTCTATTCCCACCCGGCCGTCTACATCATGGTGCTGCCGGCCTTCGGGCTGGTGAGCGAGATCCTGCCCATCCACGCCCGCAAGCCCCTGTTCGGCTACACCACCATGGTGTATTCGATCCTGGCCATCGTGGTGCTGGGCCTGGTGGTCTGGGCCCACCATATGTTCACCAGCGGCACCCCGCCCTGGATGCGGCTGTTCTTCACGATCGCCACCTCCTTCATCGCGGTGCCTACGGGGATCAAGTTCTTCAACTGGCTTGCCACCCTCTGGGGCGGCAAGCTGGCCCTCAACAGCGCCATGCTGTTCTCCTGCGCCTTCATCGTCAATTTCGTCTTCGGGGGCATCACCGGCGTGGCCCTGGCCCAGGTGCCCTTCGATATCCATGTCCACGACACCTACTTCGTGGTGGGACACTTCCACTACATCGTCTATGGCGGCACGGTGTTCGTGATCTTCGCCTCGGTCTATCACTGGTATCCGAAGTTCACCGGCCGCATGCTCAACGAGGATCTCGGCCGGCTGCACTTCCTGCTCACCTTCATCGGCTTCAACCTCTGCTTCGCCCCCCAGCACTGGCTCGGCCTCAACGGCATGCCGCGCCGGGTGGCGGAGTACGACCCCAGCTTCACCACCCTCAACCAGATCAGCAGTGTGGGGGCCCTGCTGATGGCCGTCAGCAGCCTGCCCTTCCTCTACAACGTGATCGTCAGCGCCTTCCGCGGTCAGGTGGCCGGCGACAACCCCTGGAACGCCCTCACCCCGGAATGGCTCACCTCCTCACCGCCGCCGGTTGAGAACTGGGTCGGTGAGGCGCCGCTGGTGCAGCACCCCTACGGTTACGGGGTCGACGAAGACACCCTGAGCGTTCAGGCCGCCACCGGCCGGGACCTCTGGAGTGGCGCCGGCCGCCGCTGACCCACTGCCCCCGCCCGCTTCACCCCCCACCGCCGTCCGGCCGCCATGACCAGCCTCGCCACCAGCAGCAGCGCCACCGCCGCCGAAGCGACCGCCGCCGAGGACCACGGCGGCCATGCCGATCTCAGGCTCTTCGGCCTGGCCACCTTCCTGGTGGCCGACGGGATGACCTTCGCCGGCTTCTTCGCCGCCTATCTCACCTTCCGGGCGGTGAATCCCCTGCCGGCAGGCTCCACCTACGAGCTGGAACTGCTGCTGCCATCGATCAACACCATGCTGCTGCTGGTCAGCAGCTACACCTTCCACCGCTCCGGCCGCAATCTGCTGCTGGGTCGGATGGGGCCCTGCCGCAACTGGCTGCTGCTCACCGCGGCCCTGGGGGCGGCGTTTCTGGCCGGCCAGATGGTGGAGTACTTCACCCTGCCCTTCGGCCTCACCGACAACCTCTTCGCCAGCACGTTCTATGCCCTGACGGGCTTCCACGGCCTGCACGTCACCCTCGGGGTGATCTGCATCCTGCTGGTCTGGGTGCAGACCCGCAACGGCGGCCGCGTCACCAGCGCCGACCCGTTCGGCCTCGAGGCCGCCGAGCTCTACTGGCACTTCGTCGACGGCATCTGGGTGGTGCTTTACGGGATTCTTTACCTGCTCTGATTCGCTGACCGTTGCCCGTTCAGCACAGCAATCGGCACAATTCATTCAGATGTCTCCGTCTGACCGGCTGATGGGTGCCCAGAAAGGACCAGCCAACGAGGACAGTCCAGCCGGCACCGTGATGCTGGAGGGCCAGGCCCTGCTGGAGCGGGCCCGTTCCCTCAGCAACCGGCCGGAGGAGCAGATCGCCCGTGCCTGCGGCTACGTGGGGCCGAGCGGACGGGTGCTCAGGAAGAACTTCTATCGGGCCCTGGTGGCCGCCAAGGGCTACCCCGTGCCGTCGAGCGCCGGCGGCGGCTCGGCCGGGGTGGGCAAGGGGCGCCAGGCCGAGTTCCGCACCCGGGTCCACGGCAACGGCAACCTGCTGATCGGCCAGGCCTACACCCGGCGCATGGGGCTGGAGCCGGGCCAGGAGTTCCGGATCGAGATCCACAAGGAGACCGGTTCGATCTGGCTGCTGCCCCTCGACGGCGCCAGCACCGACGGCCCGTCCTGATCCGCGCCCTCAGTCCTGCTCGGGATGGAAGCTGGCGCTGAAGCGCAGCAGATCGATGCCGCTGAACAGGAAGCTGATGCCCACCAGGGTGCCCACCACCCAGAGCAGGCTCCAGAACTTCATGGTGAGGATCAGCAGCCCCAGGGCGAGGGTCACCAGGCCGTTCACCAGTCCCCAGCGCCAGCCGGCGATGTGACGGTGGGAGGTCGCCACCAGGACCTCCACCATCCCCTCCACCAGGAACACCACGCCGACGGCCAGGGCCAGGCCCGCCATCGGAATCGCCGCCGCCGCCGGACCGGCCGCCATCTGCTGGATCATCCAGACCCCCAGCACCAGGAACAGGGTGGAGGTCACCAGGCGCCAGAAGGTGATCGCCCGGCTCAGGCCCGGAGAGCGCAGCAGGGAGCTGATCCAGCCCACCAGGCCCCCCACCAGGAAGGCGATGGCCACCACGGCGGTGACCCACTTGGAGGCCAGCACGGGAAAGACCAGGGCCAGCACCCCCAGCACGATCAGCATCACCCCTTCGGCCAGGGTGAAGGCGCGCAGGGCCGCCCCCATGGCCTGGCGGGAGGAGGGGGCATCGGGGGTCAACATCGGCACCGCTCTGACTGAGGCCAGCGTGACGGTGGCGCCTGCCGCTGACAACGAGACGTGATCTGTCGCAGCATCCGCCGCGGCGGCGCACCTAGCCCCAGCCGTGCTCCGCCAGCCAGGCGGAGGAGAGGGTGCCCTGGGGCGGCGCCGCCGCAGGTCGCAGCAGCCGCTCGGTGTACTTGGCCAGCAGGTCGGCCTCCAGATTGACCGGGTCCCCCACGCGGCGCTCCGCCAGGGTGGTGCCGGTCCAGGTGGTGGGAATCACGGCGATCCAGAAGCGGCTGCCGTCGGGCTCACAGCCCGCCACCGTGAGGCTGATGCCGTCGAGGGCCACGCTCGCCTTCTCGCACACATAGCGCCCGTAGGCCGGATCCTGCCAGGCCACCTCCAGCCGCCAGGAGCCTGACTGCCGCTCAATGGCGGTGATCTCGCCGAGGCCATCGACGTGGCCGCTGACCAGATGGCCCCCGAGCCGGTCGGCCAGGCGCAGGGCCGGCTCCAGGTTCACCCGGCCGGCGCTGGCGGCCCGCTCCGCCAGGGTGCTGCGGCCCAGGGTCTCCTCGCTGACGTCGGCCCGGAAGCCATCGGCCAGGAGCTCGGCCACCGTGAGGCAGACCCCGTCGACGGCGACGCTGTCCCCCAGGGCCAGGGGGCCGAGGTCGGTGCGCACCCGCACACCGGCCGGACTCCGCTCCAGCCTGCCGATGGCCTGCACCAGTCCGGTGAACATCCCCTGAGGCGGCGGCACTGGCCATAATCGTTTCACGGGGACCAACACGCACGAGGGACGGGCCCGACCATGGTTGAAATGCGTGTCGCCGGGATCGCCCTGGATGCGGCCAGCCGCAGCCCCATCGTTCTGCTGCGGGACCCTTCCGGCCGCCGGCAGGTACCGATCTGGATCGACCAGGCCCAGGCCCAGAACATCCTCTCGGGCCTCAACCGGGAGCGGCCGCCCCGGCCCCTCAGCCACGACCTGATGGCCAGCCTGCTGGAGGCCGGCGGCCTGCGGCTGGAGCGGGTGATCATTCACACGATCGAGGACAACACGTTCCGGGCTGTCCTCAAGCTCCAGAACGGCACCGACCAGCTGCTGGAACTGGACGCCCGCCCCAGCGATGCCATCGCCCTGGCCCTGCGTACCGACAGCGGCATCTGGATGCTCGAGGAGGTGGTCGCCGACGCCTCGATTCCCGTGGATGCGGAGGCCGACGCCGAAGACCAGG
>NZ_NQKY01000029.1 GCF_002252675.1 Synechococcus sp. BO 8801
GGCCCCCCGCCGCCCCGGCTTCCGGCCGCCCACGCCGGCCGGTGCCCGTGCCCCCGGTGCCCGGCGGCCCGACTGGGACGACAGCGCCAAGCTCGAGGCCCTGCGCAGCCGCACCCCGCAGAAACAGCGCACCAAGGTGCACATCATCGGCGAAAACGATGATGCCCTCACCGCCGAAACCGGCGGCTACGCCGGCGAGCAGGAAGCCCTGGTGCTCCAGGCCAGCCTGGCCCGCCCGGCCAAGCCCCGCTCCGCTCCTGGCACCGCTGCCAAGCCCACCGTGGCGGTGCGCAAGCGCAAGAAGGAGACCACCCGCCAGCGCCAGCGGCGCCGGGCGATGGAGCTGCGGGCCTCCCGCGAAGCCAAGGCCCAGCGGCCCGAGATGCTGATCGTGCCGGAGGGCAACCTCACGGTGCAGGAGCTGGCCGACCGCCTCGGCGTGGAGAGCTCCGAGATCATCAAATCCCTGTTCTTCAAGGGGATCAGCGCCACCGTCACCCAGACCCTCGACCTGCACACGATCGAGACGGTGGCCGAGGAGTTCGGCGTGCCCGTCCTCGAGGACGACGTCGAGGCCGCGGCCAAGAAGACCGTGGAGATGATCGAGGAGAGCGACAGGGCGCACCTGATCCGGCGCCCGCCCGTGGTGACCGTGATGGGCCACGTCGACCACGGCAAGACGAGCCTGCTCGACGCCATCCGCAAGACCCGCGTGGCGGCCGGGGAAGCCGGCGGCATCACCCAGCACATCGGCGCCTACCAGGTCGATGTGCCCCACGGCGACGAGCACCGCAAGATCACCTTCCTCGACACCCCGGGCCACGAGGCGTTCACCGCCATGCGGGCCCGCGGCACCAAGGTCACCGACGTGGCGGTGCTGGTGGTGGCCGCCGATGACGGCGTCCGTCCCCAGACCCTGGAGGCGATCAGCCACGCCCGCGCCGCCGAGGTGCCGATCGTGGTGGCGATCAACAAGATCGACAAGGAAGGGGCCCAGCCCGACCGGGTCAAACAGGAGCTCTCCGGTCTCGATCTGGTGGCCGAGGACTGGGGCGGCAACACCGTCATGGTCCCCGTGAGCGCCATCAAGGGGGAGAACATCGACAAGCTGCTGGAGATGATCCTGCTGGTCACCGAAGTGGAGGACCTGCAGGCCAACCCCGACCGGATGGCCCGCGGCACGGTGATCGAGGCCCACCTCGACAAGGCCAAGGGTCCGGTGGCCACCCTGCTGATCCAGAACGGCACCCTCAAGGCCGGCGACGTGCTGGCGGCCGGTCCGATCCTCGGCAAGGTGCGGGCGATGGTCGACGACACCGGCAAGCGGGTGAAGCAGGCCGGCCCGTCGAGCGCCGTGGAGGCCCTGGGCTTCAGCGAGGTGCCCACCGCCGGCGACGAGTTCGAGGTCTACGCCGATGAGAAGAGCGCCCGGGCGGTCGTCGGCGACCGGGCCACCGAGGCCCGGGCCACCCGCCTGGCCCAGCAGATGGCCTCCCGAAGGGTGTCCCTGGCGTCGATGTCGGGCCAGGCCAGCGAAGGCGAGCTCAAGGAGCTCAACCTGATCCTCAAGGCCGATGTGCAGGGCAGCGTCGAGGCGATCCTCGGATCCCTCGAGCAGTTGCCCCAGGAGGAGGTTCAGGTGCGGGTGCTGCTGTCGGCACCGGGCGAGATCACCGAAACGGACGTCGACCTGGCGGCCGCCTCGGGCGCCGTGATCGTGGGCTTCAACACCTCGATGGCCTCCGGTGCCAAGCGCGCCGCCGATGCCACCGGGGTGGATGTGCGCGATTACGACGTCATCTACAAGCTCCTGGAGGACATCCAGATGGCCATGGAGGGCCTGCTGGAGCCCGAGATGGTGGAGGAGAGCCTGGGCGAGGCGGAGGTGCGGGCCGTGTTCACGATCGGCAAGAGCGCCGTGGCCGGCTGCTACGTCACCAACGGCAAGCTGCAGCGCAACTGCCGCATCCGCGTCCACCGCGGCAAGGAGCTCGTCTACGAAGGCGACCTCGACTCGCTGCGGCGCAACAAGGACGACGTCAAGGAGGTGGCCACCGGCTTCGAGTGCGGCATCGGCTGCGATCGGTTCACCGGCTGGCAGGAGAAGGATCGGGTCGAGGCCTTCAAGCTGGTCACCCAGCGCCGGACCCTCAGCACCTGATCCCGTGACGCCCCGCGGCGAGCCGCTGCTCTGGCTCCAGCTGATCGCCCTCGGGGTGCTGCCGCTCGAGGCGTTGCTGCTGCTGCTGATCCTGGCCGGGAGCGACCCGGGCCCCCTGCCGGGCCTGGAGCGGCTGCTCTGCTGGGCGATCGGCGCCCTGGCCCCCTCCCTGCTGCTGGCCCGCCGTCCCGCCGACGTCTGGTCGCTGCTGCTGCTGCAGACCCCGCTGCGGGGCCGCCGGGAGCTGCAGCGGCGGCTGAGCCGGCTCCAGGCGGCCCCGGGGCTGGCCCTGGCCACCGCCGGAGGCGCCGCCCTCGCCCTGCCCCTGCTGTGGTGGATCGATGGCCATGCCGCCGTGGCCGCGCCCCTCACCCCCTTCGCCTCCTGCCCGCGCCTGGTGGCCCTGCTGCTGGCGGCCCTGCTGCTGGTGGTGATGCTGTGGCAGTGGCAGCAGCTGATCCAGTCCCTGTGGCTGCTGAGCCGCAGCCCCGAGGTCGTGGCCGCCACCCGCCCCCTCAGCCTGGAGGAACTGGAGCAGCAGCGCCTCTGCCTGGGCCTGCCCCTGCTGCTGCCCGAGCCCCTGAAGCTGGCCGAGGCGGTGATGCCGCCCGAAGCGACGCCGCCAGACGGAGCCCAGGAGCCACCCCCAGCCCAGTCGCCACCGGAAGCGCAGACGCCTGAGCCGCCACCGGAAACCCAGGCGCCCGAGGTCCCAGACGCCGAGCCCTCTGCCGTCGAGCCCTCTGCCGTCGAGCCCTCAGCTGTCGGAGCGGTTGCGGTCGAACCAGAGCAGCCCCCCGAAGAGGCCGAAGGCGCCGACCTGGATCAGGAGATCGGCTGAGGCCACCTCAGAGCCGGCGGAGGCCCGCAGGGCCATGGTGGCCAGACCCAGCCCGGCGGAGGCCACCAGGGCGAACCACAGGGCCCGCCTGAGCCCCCGCCAGGGCGTCCTCGCTTCGTTGAGCAGACGCTGGCGCAGCGCCGGATCCAGGGATCTGTTCGGGTCGGATCCCATGGAGTGGTGCCCAGCAGGTGGTGATCCGACGAATGCTAATTTCTTGGCCGATGCCGGTGTAGCTCAGGGGTAGAGCAACTGATTCGTAATCAGTAGGTCGTCGGTTCAAATCCGATCACCGGCTTCTTCGCTCCCCTCGCTCCCGTTGCCAGCCGGCGGTCCTGAGCCTTCCGACGCGCCCGCTTGCGGCGACGGGATCTCCCCACCATCGTTGGCCACTCCAGCGCTGCCCTGAACGGCCATGGATGATCTGAAGGCCCGGCATGAACGGCTGCTTGAGAGCCACCACGGGGCCCTCTGCCAGGCCGCCGAACGCTTGCTGGCGGAAACGGCATGGTCGCTGGCGACGACGGCCCTGCTGCTGCAGGCCGCAGGCCAGGACCGCAGCCAGGTGGTGGCCGTCGGGGACCTGGGACGCTGGATCGAGCATCTCGGGCCGGATCTGGATGCCTTCGTGCGGCTGCGACGCCGGGGGGTCGACGTGGGCGAGGCCTATGCCCGCTGCCGCGCCCTCGAGGGGGAGACTTTCCTGGGCGCCTGGAAGGGCCTGGAGGGTCAGCGGCCCCTGGTCAGCCACGACGACCTCAACCAGTTCGCCGTGCTGTCACAGCAGGGGTTTGCGCGATCACCCCGAAACCTGCTGGTGGTGGTGAACTGGGGCGAACGGGTGACGGCGTTCCTGGTGGCCTGCGATCGCCAGAGAAAACGGTCATCACCCGCCGGGACGGGCTGAAGCTTCAGTCGTCGTCTTCGGTGGAGCCGGCGGGAATCAGGCGAATCTGCTTACGGCCGAGCTTGATCTCGAATTCATCGCCGGGCTGCAGATCGAGCATGGCGGTGTAGGCCTTGCCCACCAGAAGATTGCCGTTGCCCTGGACGGTGGCCACGTAGCTGAGTTTGCGGCCACCTTTGGAGGCACCCTTGCCACCGCCTTCGCCCAGGCTGACGCCCTTGGCTTCCAGCAGAGCCTCGTAAAAGGCCGTGAAATTCAGACGTTCCGCCCCGTCCTTCTTGGTGCTGACGTAGCCGCAACCACGCACCAGATCGGATTTCGAGACATCGCCCAGTTCCTTGACCTTGGCCAGGAGATCAGATCCGGTAAGCATCGGAAGTAGGAAAGACCTTTCGACTCACACTATAAAGGTTTCGTCGCTTGTCGCCATTGGAGGATCTGCCCATGGCGCCCTGCCGATTGATGCCACGAACCAACGCCAACCCGTGGCGGCTTCAGCAGAGGGCGATGGGCCACTCCACCTTCACCACGTCGAAGTCGTCACCGCCGAGGCGATTGAGTTCACCGGCGGCGCGCACGGCCGCCTCGTGGGTATGGAACAGATAGGCCGAGGTCGGTTCGCTCACGTCCCCGAGGCCCTGGTCGTCGGGACGGATGGAGACGTAGGAACCGTCAGAGAGACGCTGCAGCACATAGCGCTCGGCCTGGGTGCATTCCAGGGGATGGGCCGGATCGATCTCGGGCGCCCAGAAATGCATCACAACCCCCGTGAGTGACCCTTCTGAACTACTCCAGAGGACCCGCTGGCCGCGAGGGGGCGCCACATGTCGTTGCAACCTGACCGTTCCGGCCGCTCATGTCTCATTGCCACCGAAGTCATCGTCATAGCCCTGGTAGGGCTCGAATTCACTCCAGCCGGGACTGGCGTTCTGCAGCAAGCCGTAGCGTGCGTCCACGTCATTCATCAGGGTGTTGCCGGTGGGCACCGTGTCGCAGGTGATCGACCCATCGGCGCCGGTGACGCAATTCTCGAACTGCACGTTCGCCAGGGCCCTGCCCGCTCCCCCCACCAGGACGAGCAGCAGGAAGCCGGCCAGGGAGCCCGCCCGGACCCCGAAGCCGGGCCGGGAAACGTCGCTGGGCTGGGGAGCGTCGGCCATCACCGGAGGGGGCATCTGCTGGGATGATGGCACCGCTTCAACACCCGCACCGATGTACACCGACTGGACGGCCGTGATCCTGCTGCTGCTGACGGCGGCGCCCCTGGCCGTGGTGGTGGCCACCGCCGCTTTCTTCATCTGGCGGAAGAAACGGACCTCGAAGTGACCATCCGGAAGAGGACCCCTTCGCCCCCCATGGCCGGGGAGCGGCCCTGGCCGAGGCAGTCGAGGCAGGTGCGGTAACGCTGATCATCGATGCGCAGCAGGCCGCTGCCGCCGCACTGGGGACATCGGCTCTGACCGAGGGACTGGCCCCTCGACACGGGGGCAGGAACCTGGGCAGCCGTGGCCGGTTCGCAGGGGTTTGTTTTCATCTCCTCACTGTGCCTCGCCCAGACCCCCTGGATCCCGAAATCTTCCTTAAGCCTTGGCGCCCTGCCCCCGGCGCAGGCAACCCTGCAGGACCTCGAGGCTCAGGCCGTCCGCCAGCTCGCGGGCACTGAGCCGGCTGCCCGTCTGCACCAGGTGGAGGCTGGCGGCCAGGGCCCCGATCACCCCGGGGGCATCCAGGCCCCGGCGCCGCAGACCGGCCAGCCCCTCGGCCCCCTCCCGCTTGCTCAGCCGCTCCCCCTGGCCATCCCGCCACAGGGGCACATGGGCATAGGACGGCGGGTCGGCGCCGAGGGCGGCCATCACGGCCACCTGGGCCCCGGTGGAGGGCCAGAGATCCTCCCCTCGCACCACCTCGCTGATGCCCATCAGCAGCTCATCCACGGCTGTGGCCAGGTGGTAAGCCACCACCCCGTCGGCCCGGCGCAGCACCACGTCTCCCACGTCGGCGGGGCCGTCCTGGCCGCCAGCGGACCCGCAGCGTTCCTGCCAGCGCAGGGCGCCGGGCTCCAGGTGCAGACGCCAGCTGGGCAGCCGCCCGGCCTGGGGGCCCCACAGGGGCGGGCGATTCCGGCAGTAGCCCGGATACACCGCCAGCGCCCCGTGGGGCGCGGAAACATCGGCCAGCAGCCGCCTGCTGCAGCGGCAGGGATAGAGCCGTCCTGCCTGGCGCAGGGCCGAGAGAACGGTGGCGTAGATGCCGCGGTGGTCGCTCTGCCGGGCCACGGGACCATCCCACTCCAGACCGAGCCAGCGGAGGTCGTCGAGGATCGAGGCCTCGGCGCCCGGCCGGTTGCGGGGCCCGTCGAGATCATCGATGCGCAACAGCCAAACACCGCCCCTCAGCCGGGCTTCGAGCCAGCCGAGCAGGGCGGTGCGGAGGTTGCCCCGGTGCAGGGGACCGGTGGGGGAGGGGGCGAAACGGGTGCGGTAGCCCTGCCGCCTGAGCTCCAGACCCGCGGCGAGGCGTTCCTGGAGATGGAGGGGCAGCCGCAGGGGAGGTGTGGAAACCCCTGAGGCCGTCGCCATGGCCGGAGTGCGGCCGCTGGGGATCAGCCCTGGACCTTGTCCTTGAAGAGCTTGCCGGCGGTGAAGGCGGGCACGCGCTTGGCGGGGATCTTGATCTTCTCGCCGGTCTTGGGATTCAGACCCTGACGGGCGGACCGCTCACGGGGCTCGAAGGAGCCGAAACCGAGGATGGACACCTTCTTGCCCTCGACCACCGAATCGACGATGGTTTCGATGGCGGCATCGACGACGAGGGAGACGTCGGTCTTGGTGAGCTCCGTGCGGGCAGCGACGATGTTGACGAGATCAGCTTTGTTCATTGTTCGGGGGAAGCCTCCGGGTAGGTGGCGATGGCGGGGTTCGGGTCGTCGAGTGGTGGAGGCGAATCGGAAGTCCCCGACCGCCCGGTGCGTTCAGCGCGCCAATCGTATGGGCGTTGCGGCAGGGCCGCAACAGGAGAAGTCCACTCATGACAGCGGTTTGGGGGGCGGGAGGCCCGCAGTGGGGTGTTCCGTGGTAAAGGGGGCGACCTCCAGCCCGCCCCCCGGGGGCTGCAGCGTCAGGGACTCCAGATCCAGGTCCCCCAGCAGGGCGGCACCTTGCTCCACCAGCTTCGGCCCCCTCAGGGCCCCCAGTCCGGCGCCGCTGGCGATCCAGCCGGGGGAGCCGGGCGGCAGCCAGCGGCGCAGACGCTCGACGCTGCTAAGCTGGCGCCCCCAGTGGAACGTGCCCCGCTGCCGCAGGGGCGCGACGCGGGCCGGCGCCACCGGAACCAGCAGCCGGCCGCAGAACAGCCCGCCCAGGCCGTCCCCCGCCGCCGGGGCGACATGCACGACGCAGGCGCCCGGGGAGGGCCCCGGCGTCCAGAGCAGCCGCACGTCGGGCTCCAGCCGGTGTTCCGCGGCGAAGGTGTGCAGCGGATCCACACTGGGCAGGAGGTAGGCCTCCTGTTCCTGGACGAGAACCGGCCATCCAAGAGCCTGCTGCAGGCGGCGGCAGCGGCCGTGGCCGCCGCGGCCGGTGAGCACGATCCAGGCCGGTGGCGGCCCGTTCCCGGCCGTCCGATGGCGGGGGCGCCCGGCCAGGAAGCGCAGGTTGGCCCGGGTGTAGGCGGGGCAGTCGATCAGCAGGTCGGCGCCGGCGGCCTCCAGCAGCCAGGCGCTGCCCCCCTGGCTCTCGCGGCTGGGGGCGAACAGCCACAGCCCCGGCCGTACCGGCAGGGGCGGACGGCCCTCCTCGGACGGCAGCAGGGCGGCGGGGGAAGGGTTCATCGCCCCATTGAACCCCCGGCGGCAGCTTCCGGAGGCCCGGCGTAGCCTGGGCGGAACCCAGGCCAGTGATTTGTCGGCGACCCGGATCGGACATCCCTGGCCACTGGGGGCCTCCGTCACCCGCCGGGGCGTCAATTTCTCCGTGGTGGCCCCCCTGGCCACCCGCATCGAGCTGCTGATCTTCGCGGACGGCGCCGCCCGGGAGCCCCTGGAGGTGATCGAGCTCGATCCCGCCCACCGCTCCGGTGAGCACTGGCATGTGGAGGTGGAAGGGCTCGGCATCGGCTGCTGCTACGGCTACCGGGTGTTCGGCCCGATCCAGCCCGGGAGCCATGGCTTCAACCCCTCCAAGGTGCTGCTCGATCCCTGCGCCAGGGCGATCACCGGCTGGGACGTCTACCAGCGGGGCGCCGCCGTCGGCGCCGTCCCCAATGCCTCCGCCTGCCTCAAGGGGGTGGTCACCGAGCGGGACCGGTTCGACTTCGACGCCGCCCCCCGGCCGCGCCATTCCTGGCAGAAGAGCGTCATCTACGAGCTGCACGTGGGCGGTTTCACCCGGGGCGCCGGCTGTCCGGTGCCGGCGGAACGGCAGGGAACCCTGCTGGGGCTGATCGACACCCTGCCCTACCTCCAGTCGATGGGGGTGACGGCGATCGAACTGCTGCCGGTGATGGCCTTCGATCCCCAGGACGCCCCCGCCGGGCGGTTCAACCACTGGGGCTACAGCCCCGTCAGCTGGATGGCCCCCCATCCGGCCTATCTGGTCGACGGCGACCCGCTGCAGGGCCGGAACGAGGTGCGCCAGCTGGTGACCGCCTGCCACCAGGCCGGCCTGGAGGTGATTCTGGATGTGGTCTACAACCACACCAGCGAAGGCAACCAGGAGGGCCCCACCCTGAGCTGGCGGGGGTTCGGCGACGCCCTCTACTACCACCAGACGGCCAGGGGCGACTACCTCGATGTCAGCGGCTGCGGCAACACGATCGCCGCCAACCGCCCCCTGGTGCGGCGCCTGATCCTGGAGTCCCTGCGCTGCTGGAGCACGGAGCTGGGCATCGATGGTTTCCGCTTCGACCTCGGCATCGCCCTGACCCGGGGCGAGGCCCTGGCCCCCCTCGATGCCCCGCCCCTGTTCGAGGAGATGGAGGCGGATCCCGATCTCAGCGATCTGAAGGTGGTGAGCGAACCCTGGGACTGCGGCGGCCTCTACCGGCTCGCCGACTTCCCGGCCCGGCGGGTGGCCAGCTGGAACGGCCGCTTCCGCGACGACGTGCGCCGCTTCTGGAAGGGGGACGACCGCACCACCTGGAGCCTGAGCCAGCGCCTGTCAGGCAATCCGGATCTGTTCAACGGCCAGCCCTCTCCGGTGGGCCGCACGATCAACTTCCTCACCGCCCACGACGGCTTCACCCTGGCGGACCTGGTCAGCTTCGACCGCAAGCACAACCTGGCCAACGGCGAGAACGACCGCGACGGCGACAACCACAACAACAGCTGGAACCACGGCGTGGAGGGTCCCTGCAGCGACGCCGGCGTGAATGGCCTGCGGGACCGGCAACTGCGCAACCTGCTGGCCTCCCTGCTGCTGGCCCCCGGGGTGCCGATGCTGCTGATGGGCGATGAGGTGCGCCGCAGCCAGGGGGGGAACAACAACACCTGGTGCCAGAACAACCCCCTGGGGTGGATGCACTGGCAGCCGGACGCCGGGGACATGGCCCTGCGCCGCTTCCTGCGGCGCCTGATCCAGCTGCGCCAGCGGCTCGCCCCCCTGCTCAACCAGGAACTGCCCCTGGCCCCGGCCCCTGCCGGCCCGGCCCGGGGCCCCGGCAGCCTGCCCCTCTGGCGGGAGTGGCACGGCCTCGAGCTGGGCAAGCCCGACTGGGCCAGCTGGTCCCACTGTCTGGCCTGGAGCCTGCATGACGCCAGCCTCGGCCCCCTGCTCTGGTGCGGCATGAACGCCTACTACCAGCCGATGCAGTTCCAGCTGCCGGCCCAGGCCGCCGGCTGGCGGCGGGTGATCGACACGGCCATCCCGGGCGACCACGACCTGCCGGCGAAAGCCGATCCCTGGCTGCTGCCGACGGCGCCCCTGGAGAGCCGCAGCCTGATGCTGCTGGTGGCGACCCCGCTGCTGGAGGACACGGAAGCTCAGGCTGGGCCTGCCGTGGGGGCTCCGGCGGAGGAGCAAGCGGGCGGCGGGAATCGAACCCGCATCATCAGCTTGGAAGGCTGAGGTTTTACCACTAAACTACGCCCGCAGCAGTACAGAAGTACTGGCGACTGGTTCCCTGGAACTGGCTCCCTGGAACCGGCTGCAGCATTATGACCTGCACCGGCCGACCTGCTGCGGCCGACCTCCGCCGGACGATCACAACCGGACGACCACCACCGGAGCCCCTCCAGGTTTGACCACCCCCACACCGTCCTCCCCGCCACCGGCAGCGCCGGGCCTGCCGTCGGGTGTGGCGGATGGCGTAGTGGATACGGCGGACCTTCCCGCCGGTGAACGCCGCAGGGTGCTGCTGGCCTACGGCATGGGGGACGCCGGTACCGGCATGGCGGCCTCCCTGATCGGCTTCTACCTCTTCATCTTCTACACCTCGGCGGCGGGGCTGCCGGCCTGGATGGCCGGGCTGGTGCTGATGACGGCCCGGCTCTGGGATGCCATCAACGACCCGGTCGTGGGCTGGCTGAGCGACAAGACCCGCAGCTCCTGGGGGCCCCGGCTGCCCTGGATCCTGGGCAGCGCCGTTCCGCTCGGCTTCGCCATGGCCCTGATGTGGTGGCTGCCGCCGGGGGGGCTCTGGGTCCGGTTCGCCGTGTTCGTGGCGATCTCGATGGTGGCCAACACCCTCTACACCTGCGTCAACCTGCCCTACTCCGCCCTGGCGGCGGAACTGACCACCAGCGTCAACCTGCGCACCCGGCTCAACAGCGCCCGCTTCACCGGATCGATCATCGCCGGCCTGGTGGGGATCGTGCTGGGGGGCGTGCTGCTCAAGGATCACCAGAACCCCGACAGCTACCTGCAGGTGGGGATCTTCTCGGGGGTGCTGATCACCTGCTCCACCCTGCTCTGCGGCTGGGGCATCGCCCCGGCGGCGCGGCACTGCCAGCGACCCACCAGCCAGCGGGGCACCACCCGGCGGCTCCTGGCCCGGGTGGGCAGCAACGGTCGTTTCCAGATGGTCCTGGGGTTGTACCTGCTGCTCTGGTGCGCCCTGCAGATCATGCAGACGGCGGCGCTGATCTTCCTGCCGGTGGTGATGCGGCTGCCGGAGGGCTGGAGCAACTGGATCCTGCTGCCGTTCCAGGTCAGCACCCTGGTGGGGCTCCAGCTCTGGACCGCCATCGCCCGCCACCGCGGTCGCCTGACGGCCCTGCACTGGGGCACCGCCCTCTGGATCGCCGCCTGTGTGATGGCGATGCTGCTGGTGCCCCTCGATGCCGCCATCGGCCCCACCGCCTCGGCCTCCAACCTGGTGCGTCTCACCGCCCTGGTGGTGACGATCCTGATCGTCGGCCT
The DNA here is from genome assembly GCF_002252675.1 of Synechococcus sp. BO 8801. Lineage (GTDB taxonomy): Bacteria > Cyanobacteriota > Cyanobacteriia > PCC-6307 > Cyanobiaceae > Cyanobium. Next base: position 11,265 of record NZ_NQKY01000029.1, read on the forward strand.
GGGGGCCTCCACCGCCTACCTGATCCCCTGGGCCCTGCTGCCGGATGCCATCGATGCCGATCCGGAGAAGCCCGCCGGGCTTTACAGCGCCTGGATGGTGTTCACCCAGAAGATCTGCATCAGCCTGGCCCTGTTCTTCTTCGGCAACCTGATGAGCCTGAGCGGCTACCAGGCGGCCAAGGGCATCCTGCAGCCGGACAGCGCCCTGCTGGCGATCCGGATGTGCATGGGCCTGATCCCGGCGCTGCTGGTGGTGCTGGGCCTGGTGGTGATGCGCCGCTGGCCGGAGCGGGGCCCCGAGCCGGAGACCCTGACGCCCTCGGCGCCATGAAGGCGCCGCGCTGGCTGCAGCGGCTGGGCGCCAGCCTGATGATCGGCGGTCAGGCCGTGAGCGCCATCGCCCGCGGCCGCATCGGCATGGTCGACCTGGTCCAGGAGCTGCTGGAGGCCGGGCCGGGCAGCTTCCTGATCGTGCTGATCACGGCCCTGGCGGCCGGCACGGTGTTCAACATCCAGGTGGCGGCCGAACTCTCCAAGCAGGGGGCCAGCGCCGCCGTGGGGGGACTGCTCGCCCTTGGCCTCTCACGGGAGATCGCCCCCCTGCTCACGGCGACCCTGCTGACCGGCAAGGTGGCCACCGCCTACGCCGCCCAGCTGGGCACCATGAAGGTGACCGAGCAGATCGACGCCATCACGATGCTGCGCACCGACCCGGTGGAGTACCTCGTGGTGCCGCGGGTGCTGGCCATGGTGGTGATGGCGCCGGTGCAGTGCCTGCTGTTCTTCTGGATGGCGATCTGGTCGGGCCAGGTGAGCAGCACCCTGCTGTACAGCATTCCTCCCTCCGTCTTCTGGAACTCGGTGCGGGTCTGGATGGAACCCGACGACCTGCCCTCGATGCTGCTCAAGGCCGTGGTCTTCGGCCTGATGATCGCCGTCATCGCCTGCGGCTGGGGGCTCACCACCCGGGGGGGGCCCAAGGAGGTGGGCGCCAGCACCACCGGCGCGGTGGTCATGATTCTCGTCAGCGTCGCCCTGGTGGACGTGCTGCTCACCCAGTTGCTCTTCGGCCAATGACCTTCGCCCCCTCCCCCCCTCCGGCCAGCGCCGCCCCCGGCGGCAGCGACGCGGACGCGGTGGTGCTCAGCCCCCGGGCCTGGGTGCCGCTCGGGCTGCTGACGCTGGCGGGCGCCGTCCTGGGCCTGCGGCCCCTGTGGAGCGCCGCGCTCTGGCCGGCCCTGGCGATGGGGATCATGGGGCTGTTCCTGCTGCTGCAGACGGCCCTGCTGCGGTTGCGCTTTGCGGCCGACGCCCTGCTGGTGTCCCGCGGCGACACCGTGATCCGCCGCTTCCCCTACGACGCCTGGATCGGCTGGCGGGTCTGGTGGCCGGCCCTGCCGGTGCTGTTCTATTTCCGGGAGCAGAAGAGCATCCACCTGCTGCCGATGCTCTTCGACGCCACGGCCCTGCGGGAGGAGCTGGAGCGGCGTCTGCCGCCCCCGTCCCCCCCTGAGCCCGCTCCCCCTCAACCCGGGTCCCCGTGACCGCGCACCCCGCCCGAGCCCTCCGCCGCCTTGCCCCCCCGCCTGCCATGAGCGACCAACCCGAACCGCCCGCCATCACCCCGCCGGATCCCACCCCGGCCACCGCCCCCGCATCGGCCGCTGCCGGGACCGATGGGCTCCTGGAGCTGGCCCTGACGGAACTGCGGCAACGACGCGCCGAGCTCCTGGGGGAGATCGGCGAGCTGGAGAGCCGCCGGGAGCAGATCCGCCAGGAGATCACCGGCAGCTTCGCCGGCCAGTCGGATGCGATCGCCCGGCGGCTCAAGGGCTTCCAGGACTACCTGGTGGGGGCCCTGCAGGATCTGGCCGCCGCCGCCGAGCAGATGGAGCTGGTGGTGCAACCGCTGGTGGTGCAGCCCTCCCCCCTCGACCAGGCGACGCCCGGCGCTGGGGCCGGCGAGGCGACGGAGGCCGCCGCGGCCCCTGCCGCCGCTGGTCTGTTCCGTGACGATGCGGACCTGGTCCGGGAGCGGCTGGAGCAGTTCGGCGGCCAGCCCGACTTCTACGCCGATCCCTGGAAACTGCGCCGCACCCTGGAGCGCTCCGCCGCCACCCGGCTCGAGGACTGGTTCCTCTCCCAGGGCGGCCGGGGCGCCCAGCCCAGCGGTGGCAGCCGCAGCCGCAATGCCCTGGCGGCGGCGGCGGCGATCGCGATCCTGGGGGAGCTCTACGGCGAGCGCTTCCAGACCCTGGTGCTGGCCAGCCAGCCGGAGCGCCTCGGCGAATGGCGGCGGGGACTGCAGGACTGCCTGGGCCTCAGCCGCGACGATTTCGGCCCCGCCAGCGGCATCGTGCTGTTCGAGCGGGCCGATGCCCTGATCGAGCGGGCTGACCGCCTCGAGGAAAGGGGCGAGCTGCCCTTCATCGTGATCGACGCGGCCGAGCAGGTGATCGAGATTCCGATCCTGCAGTTCCCCCTCTGGCTGGCCTTCGCCGCCGGCCCCGGGGAGATCGACGCCGAAGCCGATCTCTACTGACCCACCCGACCTCTCCTGCCATGGTTTTCCTCCCCGATCTGCTCGTGCTGCCGGCGGGCTACCTGCTGGGCTCGATTCCCTTCGGCTGGCTGGCGGGCCGCTGGCTCGCCGGCATCGATCTGCGCCAGGAAGGATCCGGCTCCACCGGTGCCACCAACGTGCTGCGGGTGCTGGGCAAGGGGCCGGCCCTGGTGGTGTTCCTGCTGGACGTGCTCAAGGGCACCGCCGCGGTGCTGCTGGCCAAGGCGGTGCTGCAGCCCCTCGGTTTCAGCGCCATCAGCGACTGGGGGGTGGTGGCGGCGGGCCTGGCGGCCCTGGCCGGCCACATCTGGCCGCTATGGCTGGGCTGGAAAGGGGGCAAGGCGGTGGCCACCGGCCTGGGCATGCTGCTGGGGCTGACCTGGCCCGTGGGACTGGCCTGTTTCGGCATCTTCCTCACCACGCTGAGCCTCAGCCGCATCGTGTCGCTCTCCAGCGTGGTGGCGGCCCTGTCGCTGCCCCTGCTGATGCTGGGCTCCTTCGGCGCCGACGGCCTGCGGCCGGCCTACCTGAGCCTGGCCCTGCTCACCACGGCGCTGGTGCTCTGGCGGCACCGCAGCAACCTGCAGCGGCTGATGGCCGGCACCGAACCGCGGCTCGGGGCCGGCCGCAGCTGAAGGGAACCGGGACGCGAGGCGAACCGGTGGGAGTCACCCCAGCTGGCGGCTGCGCTCCGTCGCGGCCAGCACGGCCTCGATCAGGGCCGAGCGCAGTCCGGCCCGCTCCAGCTGGCGCAGCCCGGCGGCCGTCGTACCGGCGGGGCTGGTCACCATGTCCTTGAGCTGGCCGGGGTGGAGCTCCTGCCCCTGCAGCAGCGCCGCCGTGCCGGCCATGGTGCGGTGGGCCAGGTGCATGGCCAGCGGCCGGGGCAACCCCCCCGCCACCGCCCCGTCGGCCATCGATTCGGCCACCAGGGCCAGGAAGGCGGGACCGGAGGAGGTGAGGGCCAGGAAGGGATCGAGCTGGGGCTCCGGAAGGTCGAGCACCTCACCCACCTCGGCGAACAACCGGCGCACCTGCTCGCGCCGGGCCTCGCCGACGCCCTCGCCCCAGCTCAGCCCCGTGAGTCCGGCCCGCACCAGGGCCGGGGTGTTGGGCACGGCCCGCACGCAGGCCCGTCCCGGGAACAGGGCCTGCAGCCGCGCCAGGGTCACCCCCGCCAGCACGGAGATCAGCAGCGGCTCGCCGGGGGAGGGGGCCGCCGCCAGGGTGGGGGCGGCCGCCAGGGCCTCTGCCAGGGCTTCGGTCGCCGCGGGGGCCACCGCTTCGATCTGCTGGGGCTTCACCGCCAGCAGCACCACGGGCGCGGCCCAGGCCGGGGCGGCATCCGTGGAGACCTGGATCCCGAGTTCGTCGCTCAGCCGCCGGGCGGAAGCCTCACTGGCCACCGCGGCCCGGACGGCGGAGCGCTCGAGCAGGCCGGCGTCGAGAAGCGGCAGCAGCAGGGCCCTGGCCATCCGGCCGAGGCCCACCACGCCGACGGTGTCAGACCATGGCATCCGAACGGCCCCAGGCGGGGCTGGGGGCAGCCTCCTGCTGGTCGTCGACGGGGCCGGTGCGCCCGGAGACCACCGTGGGGGAGGCGGCTTCCTCACCGCCCGCGGTGGTGACCGTGACGCAGCTGGGGGCGAACAGGAAGATGCTCTCGCCCACCCGTTCCTGGTGACCGTCGATGGCGAAGGTGCCGCCGGCGACGAAATCCACGGCCCGCTGGGCCTGGTCCGGCTCCATCATGGTGAGGTTGAGGATGACGGTCTTGCGCTCCCGGAGAGCCTGAATCGCGCGGGGCATCTCGTCGAAGCTGCGCGGCTCCATCAGGCACACCTCGGCCACGGCGCTGGTGATGCCGGGCATGCCGATGACGTTGGTTCCGGCGAAGGGATCATCGCTGGAGAAATCGGTGCTCAGAGCGAGGGCTCCGGTGTTTCTGCCGGCCGTGGAAGTGGTCGCGGCCGTGGTGGTGTCGCCGGGGTCGTAGTCGAGTTCGTCGTCGAAGTCGCCATCGAGATAGTCGTCACCGGAGACGACGGCACGCAGGCGGGAGAACAACGACACGGAGTCGACCTCGGGAAGGATGCTTGGCCTTGAATAGCGTCCCACATCCGAGCCGGCAAGATCCCAACGCCCTTTCATGGCTGGATTGGGCGACTTCCGAACAGAACACTGCCGAGGCGCACCCAGGTGCTGCCCGCCGCCACGGCGTCGCGCCAGTCGCCGCTCATCCCCATCGAACAGTCCGGCAGCCCCAGGGCATCGGCCAGGGCGCGGCATTCCCTGAACAGCTCCAGCCGCTCCCCGGGGGTGAGCCCCAGGGGGGCGATGGTCATCAGACCGAGGCAGCGCAGGGGGGCCAGGCGCCCCAGGTCGGCCCCCAGGGCCCGCACCTCGTCCGGTTCGAAGCCGGTCTTGGCCGGGTCGGGGCGGAACTTCACCTGCAGCAGGATCCCCGGGGCCAGGCCTTCTTCGGCGGCGATGCGCTGCAGCCGCTCGGCCAGCTCCAGGCTGTCGACGGAATGGATGGTGCCGAAGCGGCGCAGCACGGCGCGGGCCTTGTTGGCCTGGAGCCGGCCGATGAAGTGCCAGTCGAGGGCCGGCAGGTCCCCGAGGGCGTCCTGCTTGGCGATGGCCTCCTGCAGCCGGCTCTCCCCGAAGCTCCGCTGGCCCAGGGCCGCGGCCTGGCGCACCAGTTCGGCCGGATGGCCTTTCGACACCGCCAGCAGGTGGGTGGAGGCTGGCAACGCCGCCTGGAGGGCCGAAAGTCGCTCCGCCAGGCTGGAACCGAACGCCTCCGCCGCCGCGGGCGACGCCTGTGCCATCAGATGAAGGTCTGGTCGAAGAGCTGGCGCCAGCGGGCCTGGGCCTCGGGCCCCTCGCGCCGGCAGCGGGCCAGGTTCTGCTCGGCGAAGTGGCGGGCGTCCATCAGGGGGATCACCTCAAAATGGGCGCCACGCTCCTGGAGGGTGACGAGAAAGAAGATCCGCTGGGCGTAGAGCGTGGCATAGAGGTCGCGGCTCTCGGCCACCGGCGCTACCCGATAGAGCATCCCGAAGGTCGGGTGGTTCAGATAGCGCTCCGTGCTCACGACTCCCTGCAGGCTGGGGCCATTAAAGGGCACCGACTTTCCAGCGGAGCGCCAGCAGGGCCGCCAGGGCCAGCACCGCCGCCAGGCTGGCGCCGGAGGGGGTGGCGGCCGGCTGGTGCAGGCGGTCGGGGGGAAGCCACATCCCGCCCCGCGCCATCAGGGCCTCGGCCCCCTGTTCGGAGCGCAGCAGCACGTTGGCCAGCAGCCGCTCCCCCACCGCCAGCACCAGGCCCAGACTGGCCTTCCAGCCCAGGCGCCGCAGGTTCACCGCCCGGGTGGCGATCGAGCGCAGCAGGTTCTGGAGTTCCTCCTGCACCAGGGGCAGGAAGCGCAGGGACAGCAGCAGGGTGAAGCCCAGGCGCTCCACGGGCCAGCCCAGGGCCCGCAGGGGGGCCAGCCACCAGGCGATGGACCAGACCAGCTCCTCGGGGGGAGTGGAGAGCAGCAGCAGGTTGGCGCTGTGGATGACGGTGAACAGCAGGGTGGCGCCGTTGATGCCGAGTTCGGCCGAACGGCGGGTCACCACCAGGGGGCCCAGCTCCAGGGGCCCGGCCATCACGGGGCCCCAGCGCACCAGTTCCCAGGACAGGCCGGCCCGGGACGGGGGTGGGGCACCGGGGGGGGCCGGGACCAGCCGCAGCTCCGCGGGGGGACGCTGGAGGCTGGCCGGTGCGCCCCCTCCGGCCGGCAGCAGGGCGGCCAGCAGGCCCACCAGCAGCGCCAGGGCGATCAGCAGGGGCAGGCTCTGCCGCCAGAGGCGCCAGGGCAGGCCGCTGACGGCGGTGATCAGCAGCAGCAGCCCCACCAGGGACAACCGCCAGAGGGGCCCGGCCAGGATCAGCGTCACCAGGAACGCCACCGTCCAGACCAGCTTCACCCGGGGATCGAGCCGCCGCAGCCAGCTGCCGCGGCCGCCGGTATCGCCAGACTCACCGCCCTCGCCGTCATCGACGTACTGACCGATCGGCAGCTGCCGCAACCAGTCCATTCAGGCCAGGCCCTCCTGGATCGCCCCTGGAATCGCCGTCCCCATCGACCTCAGCCGCCCCGGCTCTGGTGGCGGGCCTGCTCCTTCTCGGCGTCCCGCTGCTGCTTGCCGCGCCAGAAGAGCCGCACCGGCGATCCCTCGAAGCCCAGGGCCTCGCGGATCTGGCGCTCGACGTAGCGGCGGTAGGTGTCGCCGAACAGCCTGGGTTCGTTGACGAACAGGGTGAAGCTGGGCGGGCGTGTCGCCACCTGGGTGCCGTAGTAGAGGCGGCCCTGGCGGCCGCCGCGGGTGGTGGGGGGCGAGCGCCAGCGCAGGGCCTCCTGCAGCACCTCGTTCACCACCGAGGTGCTCACCCGGCGGCGGTGCTGCTCCACCGCCACCGCGGCGATGGCGAAGATGCTCTCCACACGCTGGCCGGTGACGGCGGAGGTGAACAGCATCGGCGCCCAGTCAAGGAAGTAGAGCTTGGCCCGCAGCTCCTTTTCCATGGCGCTCATGGTGTGGCTGTCCTTCTCGATCAGGTCCCACTTGTTGACGACCACGGCACAGGCGCGGCCGTCCTCCTCGATGCGGCCCGCCAGGCGCTGGTCCTGCTCGGTGACCCCGTCGAGGGCATCGATCACCAGCACGCAGACATCGCTGCGCTCGATCGCCTTGAAGCTGCGGGTGATGCCGAAGTACTCCGGGCCGTAGTCGACGCTGCGGCGCCGGCGGATGCCGGCGGTGTCGAGCAGCTTCCAGGTATGGCCCTCCCGCTCGATCGTGGTGTCGATCGTGTCGCGGGTGGTGCCGCGGATCGGACTGACGATGGCCCGGTTCTCGCCGCAGATGGCATTCAGCAGGCTGGACTTGCCCACGTTGGGACGGCCGATGATCGCCAGCTGGATCGGCTCGGCCTCGTCCGTCTCGGTGGTGGCCGGCAGGAAGCTGATCACCCGGTCGAGCAGATCGCCCGTGCCGGCGCCGTGGATGGCGGAGATCGGGTGGGGCTCGCCCAGACCCAGACCCCAGAAGTCGGCCGCCATCGCCAGGCCCTGATCAGGCGACTCGCACTTGTTCACCCCCAGCAGCACGGGGACGTTGTGGCCCCGCAGCCATTCGGCGATCGATTCATCCGCGGCGGTGACCCCCTGCTGGCCGTCCACGATCACCACAGCCACCGACGCCTCGGCCAGGGCCAGGTTGGCCTGCTCCCGGATTTCGGGCAGAAATTCGCTGTCGTCGTCGAACACCAGCCCGCCGGTGTCCACCACCCGGAAGATGCGATCACCCCAGAAACCCTCCTGGTAGGTGCGGTCCCGGGTCACACCGGGCTGGTCGTGAACGATGGCCTCACGGCTGCGGCAGAGCCTGTTGACCAGCGTGGACTTGCCCACGTTGGGGCGTCCGATCACGGCGACGACGGGGAGCGCCAATCTGACTTATTCCTTACGACGGATGCGTTACCTAGACCCTACAGAGCCACGGACGCCTCAACCCACCGGGGGATCGCCGGGATGGCCGGCCACCGGATCTTCGGGGGGGTCGAGGAGCTCCGGCAACGGGCCCGCCTCCGTCAGCGGCTCGCCCCGCTCGGCCAGGTGGGCCAGCAGCCAGTTCACCGCCGTGGCCCGCCGGGTGCGGCGGGGGTAGAGGCCGCCGATGCGGTACCCGGCGAAGCCCAGCTGCTGCTTGAGCAGCTGTTTGTGCTCGGGGGCGACCGAACGGGTGAGCCGCACGCTCGCGGGCCGCTCGGCGATCAGCTCCGGCGCTTCGGGAAAGGCCTCGGCCCAGGCCGGCGGGGTGTCGGGCCCGGCCTGCCAGCGACCCTCGGCGTCCGGGCGGTAGCCCAGCCGCTCCCAGATGAGGCGGCAGACGAAGCGATCGCTGGTGCGGTCATCCAGCACCACCTCCAGCAGGGCTCGGCTGAGGGGGAAGGGTTCCGGGGCACCATCGGGCTTCAAGGGGGGAGCGGCGGCAGCGTCCAAAGCGGCGTCTGGCATCCGAGAGTGACCCCAGCATGCCCAGCCCCGCCCCCCATCCCTGCCCCACCGGCCCCCTGCAGCTGGAAGGCAACGGCACCGACAGGCTGCTCACCTGCCGGGTGCTGCAGTCGCCCCTGGCGGGGGTGAGCGACGGGATCTTCCGCGCCCTGGTGCGCCGCTGGGCCCCCGAGGCGCTCCTGTTCACGGAGATGGTCAATGCCACGGCCCTGGAGCTGGGCCACGGCGGCGCCAAGATGGCGGCCCTCGACCAGGATCCCGGCCCGGTTGGGGTGCAGCTGTTCGACCACCGGCCCGACGCGATGGCCGAAGCGGCCCGCCGGGCCGAGGCCGCCGGGGCCTGGCTGATCGACATCAACATGGGCTGCCCGGTGCGCAAGATCGCCCGCAAGGGGGGCGGCAGCGGCCTGCTGCGCCAGCCGGATCTGGCCCTGCGGATCGTGGCGGCGGTGGCGGCGGCGGTTCGGGTGCCGGTGACGGTGAAGACCCGGCTGGGCTGGTGCGGGTCCAGCGCCGATCCTGTGGGCTTCGCCCTGGCCCTGCAGGACGCCGGCGCCCGCGCCCTCACCCTGCACGGCCGCACCCGGGAGCAGGGGTTCTCAGGCAAAGCGGATTGGGACGCGATCGGCCGGGTGAAGGCGGCCCTGCGCATTCCCCTGATCGCCAACGGCGACATCGCCAGCCCGGAAGACGCCCTGCGCTGCCTGGCGATCACCGGCGCCGACGGGGTGATGGTGGGGCGGGGCACCCTGGGGCGCCCCTGGCTGGTGGGGCGCATCGCGGCGGCCCTCGCCGGCCGGCCCCTGCCCAGCGAGCCCGATAGCCACGCCCGGATCGCCCTGGCCAGGGAGCACCTGGAGGCCCTGGTGGCCGCCCGCGGCGATCAGGGGCTGCTGATCGCCCGCAAGCACCTGGGCTGGACCTGCCAGGGCTTCGCCGGCGCCGCCCGGCTGCGCCGGGAGCTGATGGTGGCCCCCAGCCTGGAGAGCGCACTGGGCCTGCTGGATCGGGCGGAGGCGGAGCTGGAGGTCAGTGACCCAGAGCCATGCCCAGCAGGTCCCGGCTGCCGCTGATGGCCTGCACCGCCAGCAGCAGGGCGGTGAGGAAGGCGGCGCTGACGTGCAGCCGCCGCATCCGGGGGGACCTCAGGGTCTCGGGGGCCGCCGCCATGGCGAACAGCAGCAGGCCGCAGAGCAGCACGCCACTCCAGTAGTGGGACCCCCACACACCCCCCTCGAAGGGACTGCGGCCCAGGTGCCACAGGGCCGGCTGGCTGCCCAGGGTCAGCAGCCCCAGCCAGCAGATCAGGGCGAAGCCGGCCCGCAGCCAGGGGCCCTTGGCCCGCCACAGGGCCAGGCAGCTCACCAGGCACCCCACGCCGGCCAGCAGCAGGGCCACGCCGGTGCCGGCGCCGCCGACGGCGCCCCCCCGGGCATAGGTGGCCGCCATGGCGATCAGCACCGCCACCACCACGCCCGAGGTCACCCAGCGGCCGTGGTCGGTGTGCTCCACCCCCACCGTCGGCGGCAGGGGGTTGATGTCGAGGCGGCGCTCCCGCGCCAGGATCCCGAGCCGGATGGTGGCGCCCACCACCGGGTAGACGAACAGGATGATCAGCACCGGGTGCAGCAGGGCGAACCAGTCGGTGACGGTCATCCCGGTGGCGGTCATCCCGGCGGAAGGCATCGGCAAGGGCGGGGCAAAACGCGAACGGTCATGGAAGCACCGCCGGCCACCCCTGCCGGATGAGCAGCAGGGAGAAGTAGGGGACCTCGGCAGCGGGCACCTTGGCGGCCGGACAGAGCCGCTGGTCGGGCCAGCCCACCCGCTGGGCAAACAACGCATCCGCCAGCAGGCCCCGTTCGGCCAGCAGCGGGCGCACCCAGGGCCAGCGCCCCCCCAGCTTGAGCAGGGCCAGCACCCAGCCGCCGGCCGCCGCCTGGGCCAAGAGGTCCTCCAGCTCCTGAGGCAGCTCCGGAGTGGGGCGGATCAGCAACCCCTCCTGCTGCAGGGCCAGGGGCCAGGCCCCGGCAGCGGCCGCCGCCGCCACGGCGCTGATGCCCGGGATCAGGCGCACCGGCAGGGCGGGATGGCGGTCCCGCAGGGCCAGCAGCACGTAGCTGCTACTGGCGAACAGGGACACGTCGCCCTCGCAGAGCAGCACCACCGACCGGCCGTCGGCCACCTCGGCCGCCAGCCGGTCGGCGGCGTCATGCCAGGCCTGACGCCGGGGCTCGGCCGCCGCCACCATCGGGAACACCAGGGGCAGGCGCCGCTGGCCGGGGCCGATCCAGGGGCCGGCCACGGCGGCCGCCATCCCTTCGGCCCCCTCGCGGGCGACCGGGTAGGCAACGGTGTCGGCGGCTTCGATCGCCCGCACCGCCGCCACGGTGAGCAGGTCGGGATCGCCGGGCCCCACCCCCACCAGGGTGAGGCCGGCGCTGGCAGCACGGTCGGCGATGGGGGGAAGTCCGCTGCAGACCTTTCTAGGCTGCAGATCCCCAGAACGCCCTGGAGCGACCCATGACCCACCTGGTGATCCGTTCCGCCGCCGGCGACGGCCACGCCGCCCCCCAGCTGCGCTGCAGCGACGCCGCCGTGATCGCCCGGGAACTCGGGGCCCGGGGGGTGCGCTTCGAGCGCTGGGCCACGCCGGCCTCCCTGGCGACGGACGCCGACCAGGCCGCGATCCTGGCCGCCTACGCCGCTGAGATCGCCCGGGTCCAGGCCGAGGGGCGCTATCGCACCGTGGACGCGATCCGGCTCGGCCCCGACCATCCGGACCGGGAGGCCCTGCGCGCGAAATTCCTTTCCGAGCACACCCACGCCGAGGACGAGGTGCGCTTCTTCGTGGAGGGCCGCGGCCTCTTCTGCCTGCACATCGAAGGCGAGGTGCTCCAGGTGGTGTGCGAGCAGGGCGACTGGATCGGAGTGCCCGCCGGCACCCGCCACTGGTTCGACACCGGCGCGCGTCCGTTCTTCTGCGCCCTGCGCTTCTTCGACAACAGCGACGGCTGGGTGGCCAGCTTCACCGGCGATCCGATCGCCACGCGCTTCCCCCTCCTGGAGGAGGTGCTGGCTGCGGCCTGATCGGGCGGCTCAGCGGTGCCTGCGCGGCAGGGCTCAGCTGTGCATGCGCGGCTGGGGATGGAGGCTGGCCAGGATCTCCGCCTCGCTCGCGGCCAGGGCCGTGAGCCGATCGGTGACCACCGGCCGGGGCCAGCGCCGTTCGCACAGCACCCAGTAGAGGCCGAAATGGCGCGCCTCGCTGGCCAGCAGGTCGGCGTAGAGGTCGCGCAGCTCCGGGTCGGGGCTGTGGGCGGCCAGGAGGGCCATCCGCTCGTGGCTGCGGGCCTCGATCAGACCCGCCACCAGGAAGCTGTCGAGCATCCGCTCCGGCTCCTGCCGGCGCACCAGGGCGGCCAGGGCGGCGCCGTAGGGCGGGGCGGCCAGGGCCCGCAGGCCGAGGCCACGCCGCTCCAGCAGGGCCTGCACCCGCTCGAAGTGCTCCAGCTCCTCCCGGGCCAGGGGGCTGAGCACGGCCGCCAGCTCCCCGTCGGAGGGGTAGCGGAACATCAGCTGCAGGGCGGCGCCGGCCGCCTTGCGCTCGCAATGGGCATGGTCGATCAGCAGCAGTTCCGGGTGGGCCAGGGCCTGCTCCAGCCAGGCGGCGCTGCTGGGGGCCGCCAGCCACCTCATCCGGGTCGCCGCGGCCGGCGGGGCCTCGTCCGCCACGGGCAGGGAGGCGCCGCTCATGCCGCCGCCTGCAAGTGGGCCACCAGGCCCTCGAGGGCAAGGCGGTAGCTGGTGGGGCCGAAGCCGCAGATGACCCCCAGGGCCCGGTCCGCCAGCAGGGAACGATGGCGAAAGGCTTCGCGGGCGTGGGTGTTGCTCAGGTGGACTTCCACGAAGGGCAGGGCCACCGCCAGCAGGGCATCACGGATCGCCACCGAGGTGTGGGTGTAGGCGGCCGCGTTGATCAGGATCCCGTCGCAGGCCGGGCTCCCGGCCTGGCCGCCCGCCTGCTGGATGCGGTCCACCAGGGCCCCCTCGTGGTTGCTCTGGAAGCAGGCGAGCTCCACCCCCAGCGCCGCCGCCTGCTGCTCCAGGGCGGCATCGATGGCCGCCAGGGTGCTGCTGCCGTAGAGGCCCGGCTCCCGCTGGCCGAGCAGGTTGAGGTTGGGGCCATGGAGCACGAGCAGGCGCATGGGGTGGGAAGGTCGGCTGGTAAGTTCTGAAGGTGTGGTTCGGGTCGGTGCCCGAGTGGTTAATGGGGGCGGACTGTAAATCCGCTGGCTCTGCCTACGTTGGTTCAAATCCAACCCGGCCCACCTTTCCACATGCCCTTGTAGCTCAGTGGTAGAGCACTCCCTTGGTAAGGGAGAGGTCACGAGTTCAAATCTCGTCAAGGGCTTTCCCCCCCAGCCCCTTCCCCGCCCCGGCCACCCTGTGGAGGAGGTGCAGTCCCGTTCGCAGTCAGCCGGGAACATGCCCGAGAATGCGGGACCTTCGCCGCCCGGACGGTCTGCTTGCCGCCCCTGTTGTCCCCCTTCGTCCTCGGCGTCCCGGCGCTCCTGTCGCCGGCCCTGATCACCCAGTCGTCCCTGTTCGGGATCGGCATCGCCTTCAGCCCCCTGCACATCGCGGTGGTCACCCTGCTGCTGCTGGGTCGCTCACCGCTGCAGCGGGCCATGGCCTACGTGGCCGGCTGGGCGGCCGCCAATGCCCTGGCCATCGTGCTGCTGATGGTGCTGGGGGAGGCCTTCGCCATCAGCCTCAGCCACGGCGAACGGGAGCAGGTGCTGATCGACCTGCTCGGGGCCGGCGCCCTCGTGGGCCTGGGGCTGTATCAGCTGACGCCCCAGGCCAACATCGGTGAGGAGGGCATGGCCCTGCGGCTGATGAACCAGCTGCCCGACTTCAGCACCTTGACGCTGGTGCTGATCGGTGCCACCAGCGCCCTGCTCACCCCGGAGAACCTGGTCTTCTACCTCAAGGAAGCCGGCCTGCTGCTGGTCAACGATCCCGGCCTCACCGCCGACGCCGAGGTGACCGGGCTGTTCACCCTGATGGCCAGCTCCCTGCTCCTGTTGCCGCCCCTGGCCTGGCTGGTGAGCGGCGGGGCGATCCGGGAGCCGATCGTGCGCCTGGAGGACTGGCTGCAGCACAAGGCGGAGTGGCTCGTGGGGGTCCTTGCCCTGGTGCTCGGGGCCTACCTGCTGGTCGAAGGGCTGCACGGCCTGAACCTGCTGACCATGGCCGGCTGAGCGCCAGCCGTTAGCGTCCCCCCATCCCCTTGGTCGGCACCCCGTTGCTCCCCGCCGTGCGCCGGACCTGCCTGGCGATCGGTCTGGGCCTCGCCCTGGCCGTGCTGCCCGGACCCGCCCGGCTGCAGGCGGCCGCGGTCTGCGTGCTGACCCCCAGGCTGGCGCTCAACGCCCGGGCCGAGGCTGTGGCCGCCGTCCCGATCGGAGCTCCCACGATCCTGAGCACCGAACCCCTGGAGGAGGTGCGGATCGAACGGGAGGATGAGGTGCTCTGGCAGCGGCGGGCCCTCCCCGGCGAGCCCATTGAGGGGCCGATCCCCTGGCCCCTGGCACCGATCCGCCCGGGCCAGCGGCTGGTGCTGCTGCTGCGGCCCCTGGGCGTCCGGACGGACGACTTCGCCATCATCGAGCTGGAGGGAGATCCGGCCGAGCGGATGGGGCGGGCCCAGCGGCAGCTCGACGGACTGGGCACCGATCCGGACCTGTGGTGGGCCGCCATCCAGCGGACCTTCGACCGGGGCGACCTCAGCCTGGGGCTGGCCCTGCTCTACGCCCTCGAAGGCCCCGCCTCCCCCCGGCTCGACAACCTGCGGCGAGCTGTGTTCCTGGCCGGCTGCGGCAGCACCTGAGCGCCAGGGGGTCCGGCGGGGGCCGTGGCGGGGCGCGATTTGCCAGCCTGGGCCAAAAGGGCCCACCCCATGTCCTCTTTCCTGACGGTGCCGGTGGCGACGATGCGCGCCCTGGTGGAGGAGGGCACCACCCGGCCCCTGGCCTGGCGGCTGGAGCAGCTGCAGCGGCTGGCTCGCCTGCTGGAGTCGGAGGAGCCGCGGATGCTGGCGGCCCTGGCCAGCGACCTGGGCCGCCCCGCCATGGAGGGCAGCCTGGAGCTGGCGACCCTGCGGCAGGAACTGCGCCACACCCGCCGCCACCTGGCCGGCTGGATGCGTCCCCGCCGCCGCCCCCTGCCCCTGTGGGCCTGGCCGGGCCAGGGGGCGGTGCACAGCGAGCCGCTGGGCTGCGTCCTGATCATCGGCGCCTGGAACTATCCCTTCGAGCTCTGCCTCCACCCCCTGCTGCATGCCCTGGCCGCCGGCAACACCGCCGTGGTCAAGCCCTCCGAACTGAGCCCCGCTTCGGCGGCCCTGCTGGCTGAGCTGCTGGGCCGCCACTTCGACCCGGCTGTGGTGCAGGTGGTGGGCGGCGACGGGGCCGTGGCCGCCGAGCTGCTGGAGCGGGAGCGCTTCGACCACATCCTCTACACCGGCGGCGAGCGGGTGGGACGGCTGGTGATGGCCGCCGCCGCCCGTCATCTCACCCCCATCACGCTGGAGCTGGGGGGCCGGAACCCGGCGATCGTGCTGGCCGATGCGGATCCGGCCATCACGGCGCGGCGGCTGCTGTGGGGCCGCTGCCTCAACGCCGGCCAGACCTGTCTGGCCCCCAACCACGTGCTGGTGGCGGCCGGGGTGCGGGAGGCCCTGGTGGCGGCGTTGCGCGAGCAGGCCCGGGCCCTGTACGGCCCGGATCCCCTGGCCAGCCCTGACCTGGGGCGCCTCGTCGGAGCGGCGCGCTTCGAGCGACTCCAGGGGCTGCTGGCCCAGGCGCGGCAGCGGGGCCGGGTGCTGCTGGGCGGACGCTGGGACGAAACCGCGCGGAAGATCGAGCCCACCGTGGTGGCGGTCGACGATCCCGACGACGATCCGCTGCTGCAGGAGGAGCTGTTCGCCCCGATCCTGCCCCTGCTGACGGTGGCGGATCTGGAGGAGGCTCTGGTCCTGGTGCGCCGGCAGCCGAAACCCCTGTCCCTCTATCTGTTCGGCGGCGGCGGCGCGGAGCGGGAACGGGTGCTGGCGGGCAGCGGTTCGGGCAGCCTGGTCGTTAACGACACGGTGATCCAGGGGGCCATGGCCAACCTGCCCTTCGGCGGCATCGGCCCCAGCGGCATGGGGGCGTACCACGGGGAAGCCGGCTTCCTCACCTTCTCGCACCGGCGCAGCGTGATCAGCCGGTCGCTGCGGCCCGATCCCCCGATCCGCTTCCCCCCGTACGCCGGCAAGCTGGGCCTGGTCCGTCGGCTGATGGGCTGAGGGGGGCTGGGCGGGCCTGGACGTGGCCCTTAACGTGCCATCAGCTATCCCTAGTGCCCATGCGCCGCCCCCTCATCGCCCTGGCTCTAGCCATGGTGTTGCCGCTGCCGGCTCTGGCTGCCCAGGTGACCGTCAAGCCCGGTGAGACCCTCTCCGACATCGCCGCGCGCCACCGGGTGAGCGTGTCCACCCTGATGAAGATCAACGGGATCAGCGATCCCGATCTCGTCGAAGCCGGCCGCAGCCTGACGTTGCCGGGTGGAGCGGCCCGACCCCGGGCCTCCGGCGGCAGCCTCACCGTGGCCCCCGGGGAAACCCTCTCCGAAATCGCCGAACGCCACGGCATCACCGTCAGCCGGCTGATGCAGCTGAACGGCCTCAGCAAGGCGGACCACATCGAAGCAGGCCAGAAGCTGGTGGTGCCCTCCTCCTCCCGCAGCGCCGCCCCGGCCGCCGCGGTCAACCGCAAGGCCACCGAGCACGTGGTCCGCAGCGGCGAGAGCCTCTCCCAGATCGCTGACGCCTACGGCGTGCCGATGAAGCAGCTGATCGCCATCAACCGCATCAGCGATCCCGACCTGGTGGAATCGGGCACCCGGCTGCGCTTGAAGCCGGCCAGCGCCCCCGCCCCCAGGCCGGCCGCCCGACCCGCGGCGGCGGCCAAGCCAGCGCCCAAGCCCGCCGCCACAGCGACCAGG
>NZ_NQKY01000030.1 GCF_002252675.1 Synechococcus sp. BO 8801
GGCCCTGGCGCCGGAGCTGGCCAGCCTCGACCGCCAGCTGGAGCGCCTGCGGCGCCGCCGGCCGCGGGTGGCGGTGTTCGGCCGGGTGGGGGTGGGCAAGTCGAGCCTGCTCAATGCCCTGCTCGGCGAGGACCACTTCGCCACCGACGTGGCCCACGGCTGCACCCGCCGTCAGCAGCAGCGGGCCTGGGGCCAGCCCGTGGCCGGCCTGGAGGGGGTCGACCTCGTGGACACCCCCGGCATCGACGAGATCGCCGCCGCCGCCCGCTCCCGCCTGGCGGCCCGGGTGGCGGTGGGCGCCGACCTGGTGCTGCTCGTCATCGACAGCGACCTCACGGTGATGGACGCCCAGGCCCTGGACGACCTGCTGGCCTCCGGCAAGCCCCTGCTGCTGGTGCTCAACCGCAGCGACTGCTGGCCGGAGGCCGAGCGGGACGCCCTGATCGCCAGCATCGGCCGGCGCCTGCCGCCGGGGGCCCGCCAGCTGCGGCCCCTGCCGGTGGCGGCCGCCCCCCGGGCGGCCCGCCTGCGCCCCGATGGCCGCCCCGGGTGGAGCCCCTGCGCCGGGAGCTCACCGGCCTGCTGGAACGCCACGGGGAGCTGCTGCTGGCCCTCAACGCCCTGCGGGCCGCCGACCGCTTCAGCCAGGCCCTGCACCGCTGCCGGCTGCGCCACGGCCGCCGCCAGGCCCAGGGCCTGATCGGCCGCTTCGCGGCCCTCAAGGCCACGGGGGTGGCGGCCAACCCGCTGCTGCTGCTCGATCTGGCCGGCGGTCTGGCCTGCGACAGCGCCCTGGTGGTGCAGCTCTGCCAGCTCTACGGCCTGCCGATGACCCGCAGCGGTGCCCGCACCCTGCTGGCCCGTCTGGGCGGCCACAACGCCCTGCTGGGGGGCGCCCAGCTGGGCCTGCAGCTGCTGCTCGGCGGTCTGCGCCAGCTGCTGCTGCTGGCAGCCCCCCTGAGCGGCGGGCTGAGCCTGGCGCCGGCGGCGCCGGTGGCCCTGGCCCAGGCGGCCCTGGCGGTCCACACCACCCGGCGCACGGGCCGTCTGGCCGCCGCCGAGCTGCTGCGCAGCACCACCGCCGCGGGCCAGCCGGGGGCCCTGCTGCGCCGGCTGGTGCGGCAGGACCCGGAGACCCGGCGCTGGCTGAGCGAATGGCAGCAGCAGGGGGCGGAGGGGACCGCCGGCGGCGGCCTGCAGCCGTGACGACCGCCGGCACGGACGCCCCGTTGACCCGTCTCGCCCTGTTCGGCACCAGCGCCGATCCCCCCACCCGCGGCCACCGGGCCCTGCTGGAGGGGCTGCTGGGCCTGTTTCCCCAGGTGCTCACCTGGGCCAGCGACAACCCCCTCAAGCAGCATGGCGCCCCTCTGGAGGTGCGCACGGCCCTGCTGGGCGCCCTGGTGGCCGCCATCGACGACCCGCGGCTCAGCCTGGAGCAGGAGCTCAGCAGCCCCTGGGCGGTGGAGACCCTGGAGCGGGCCAGGGCCCGCTGGCCTGACCGGGAGCTGGTCTTCGTGGTGGGCAGCGACCTGGCGGGCCAGATCCACCGCTGGAGGCGGGCCGAGGAGCTGCTGCGCGGCTGCCGGCTCGGCATCGCCCGCCGCCAGGGCTGGCCGCTGCAGGCGGCGGATCTGGAGCGGCTGCGGGGGCTGGGGGCGACCCTCGACCTGCTGCCCCTGGCGATCCCCCCCAGCGCCAGCTCCCGGATCCGGGCCCAGCCCGATCCGGCCCAGGTACCGTCCGAACTCTGGCCGGTGCTGCTGCAGCACAATCTCTACGGCCTCTCCGAGCCCTGATGCGCCTCGCCCTGGCCCAGCTCAATCCCCTGGTGGGCGACCTGGAGGGCAACGGCCACCGGATCCTGGCGGCCGCCGAGCGGGCCCGCGCCGGCGGCGCCGACCTGCTGCTCACCCCCGAGCTGTCGCTGTGGGGCTACCCGCCCCGGGACCTGCTGCTGCGGCCCGCCCTGATCCAGCGCCAGGAGCGGGTCCTGGCGTCCCTGGCGGCGGCCTGCCCAGACGGACTGGCCCTGCTGGTCGGGGTGGCCGAGCCGGTGGCCGGCCGGCGCCAGCCGGGGCTGCACAACGCCCTGGCCCTGGTGGAGCGGGGCGGCTGGCGGATCGTCTGCCGCAAGCGCCTGCTGCCCAGCTACGACGTCTTCGACGAACGCCGCTACTTCCTGCCCGGCGACGCCCCGGCGGTGCTGGAACTGGAGGCGGGTGGCCGCCCCTGGCGCCTGGGGCTGACCATCTGCGAGGACCTGTGGGTGGAGGAGAACCTGCGCAGCCGCTGGCCGGACGCGGTGGATCCGATCGCCGATCTGGCGCCCGGCCGGATCGACCTGCTGCTCAACCTCTCGGCCTCCCCCTTCGGCCGCGGCAAGGGGGAGGTGCGCCAGGGGCTGGCGGCCCGGGCGGCGGCCCGGCTGGGGGCGCCGGTGGTCTACCTCAACCAGGTGGGCGGCAACGACGAACTGGTCTTTGACGGCGCCAGCTTCGTGGTGGACCGCGCAGGCCGGCCCCTGCTGCGGCTGGCCTGCGCCGCCGAGGACCTGGCCGTCTGGGACGCCACGCCAACCACGACGCCCGCCACGACCACCGCCGCAGCGCCGCCGGACCCCTGGGAGCAGCTGCTGCGGGTGCTGGTGCTGGGGGTGCGGGACTACGCGGCCAAGTGCGGCTTCCAGCGGGCCCTGCTGGGGCTGAGCGGCGGCATCGATTCGGCCCTGGTGGCGGTGATCGCCGCCGCGGCCCTCGGCCCCGCCCAGGTGGAGGTGCTGCGCATGCCCTCCCCCTTCAGCTCGGCCGGTTCCCTCGACGATGCCGACGGCCTGGCCCGGCGGCTCGGGCTGGCCACCGCCACCCTGCCGATCGCGCCGTTGATGGAGGCCTTCGCCGCCGCCCTTCCCCCCGCCCTGGGGGCGCCCCCGGCCGGGGTCACCGAGGAGAACCTGCAGTCCCGCATCCGCGGCACGCTGCTGATGGCGGTGGCCAACCAGAAGGGGGGCCTGCTGCTCTCCACCGGCAACAAATCGGAGCTGGCGGTGGGCTATTGCACCCTCTACGGCGACATGAACGGCGGACTGTCGGTGATCGGCGACCTCTACAAGACCACCGTCTTCGGCCTCTGTGAGTGGCTGGACAGCGAGGCCTCCGGCCCCTGCCGGGCCGCCCTGGGCCTGCCGGCCGACGGCGAGCTGATCGGCGCGGCGATCCGCACCAAACCCCCCAGCGCCGAACTGCGTCCCGACCAGCGCGACAGCGATTCGTTGCCCGACTACGGGGTTCTCGATCCCCTGCTGAAGGCCTCGATCGAGGAGCTGCGCACCCCGGAGGAACTGGTGGCCGAGGGGGCCGATCCGGCGCTGGTGGCCCGGGTGGCCGGCC
Organism: Synechococcus sp. BO 8801; assembly: GCF_002252675.1. Lineage (GTDB taxonomy): Bacteria > Cyanobacteriota > Cyanobacteriia > PCC-6307 > Cyanobiaceae > Cyanobium. The sequence continues at coordinate 3,390 of NZ_NQKY01000030.1, forward strand.
TGCTGCGGCGGGCGGAGTTCAAGCGGCGCCAGGCGGCTCCGGTGCTCAAGGTGAGCGACCGGGCCTTCGGCACCGGCTGGCGGATGCCCATCGCCTCGGCCTAGGGTTTGGCCACGATCGCCTCCGGGCGGCAATCCTTCCTGCCCCATGCCAGCTCCCGGCCCGGCACCCCTGGCCTCTCCGATGGCGAGCATCGGTGTGCCCACGGAGATCAAGCGCGACGAACAGCGGGTGGCCCTCACCCCCGACGGCGTCCATGAGCTGGTGTCCCAGGGCATGGAGGTGCGCGTCCAGGAGGGGGCGGGCCTGGGGGCCGGCATCAGCGACGACGACTACCGCGCTTCCGGGGCGCGCATCGTCAGCTGCGAGGAGGCCTGGGCCGCCCACCTGGTGGTGAAGGTGAAGGAACCGCAGCCGCAGGAGTTCGCTTTTCTGCGCAGCGATCTGGTGCTGTTCACCTACCTGCACCTGGCGGCCTACCCCGAGGTGGGCAAGGCCCTGCTGGAGGCGGGCACCACGGCGGTGGCCTACGAAACCGTGCAGCTCGAGGACGGCAGCCTGCCGCTGCTGGCCCCGATGAGTGAGGTGGCCGGCCGGCTGGCGGCCCAGGTGGGGGCCCACCTGCTGGAGAAGCCCCACGGCGGGCGGGGCGTGCTGATGGGCGGCTGCACCGGCGTGCGGCCGGCGCGGGTGGTGGTGCTGGGGGCCGGCACCGTGGGCTGGAACGCGGCCCGCATCGCCGCGGCGATGGATGCGGAGGTGTTCCTCCTGGATCGCTCGCCCCACCGTCTGCGGGGCCTGGAATCCGACCGACGCGGCCGCATGACCAGCCTGGTGAGCAGCCGCAGCCTGATCGAGCGGCTGGTGCCGGGGACCGACCTGCTGATCGGCGCCGTGCTCCTGCCCGGCGGCCGGGCCCCCACCCTGGTGAGTGAGGAGCTGGTGCAGCGGATGCGGCCCGGCTCCGTGATCGTGGATGTGGCCATCGACCAGGGCGGCTGCATCGCCACCAGCCGCGAGACCACCCACACTGATCCGGTGGTCACCATCCACGGGGTGCAGCACTACGCCGTGGGCAACATGCCCGGCGCCGTGCCCTTCACCTCCACCGAGGCGCTGGTGAGTGTCACGCTTCCCTACATCCTGGTGATGGCGGGGCGGGGCCTGCTGGAAGCGGTCACCGACCGGCCCGAGCTGCTCAGCGGCCTGAACACCGTGGACGGGGCGGTGTGCCATCCCGGGGTGGCCAAGGCCCTGGGGGTGGCGCCGCGCCATCCGATGGCCTGCCTGCGCTGAGCCGGTTCAGAGGGTGGCGCGGAAGATCACCGAGGCGGGCTGGCCGCTGAGGGGATCAAGCGGTTCGCGCAGCTCCCGGACCACCAGGCCATGGCGCTGGAACAGCCGCACCCAGGATTCCAGGGTCCGGAAGAACCAGGGCGCCGGCGTGCGGAAGGCCGGGGAGAACCCGGCCCAGGAGCCCTCCCGCCAGCCGTCCTCGTAGGGATGGTCGGTGCAGATCAGCATCGGGTGCAGCGTCTGGACGAGGACGCTGCCGTCGGGCGCCAGCAGGGCCGGCAGCGCCGCGAACAACTCGTCGAGGCTGCGATCCCCGAGCAGGGAGAAGTTGGCCACCACCACGTCGAAGCGCTCGTTCAGGCTGCCGGCGCCGATCTGCTGGTGCGAAAGCGTCCGGAAGCGGGCGCCATCCGGTGCATCTTCGGCAGCGATGGTGGTGAGTTCGGCCACCGCGTCGGTCCCGAGCACCGCGATGCCCTGGCGGGCGCAGTGGTGGGTCAGCCAGCCCTCGCCGCAGCCCAGATCCAGCAGGGTGGCGGGCGCGCAGTCATTGATCGCCTCCAGGATCGCCCCGTTGGTCACCCTGACGCGACTGAGGATCTCGCCGCGGCGCACGGCCCGGGTCCAGGTGGCGGCGTTGACGACCCAGGAGGCCTGGATGTGCTCCTCCATGAACGCGAGCGCCGGTTCCGTCACGGATGCGGCGTCATCGCCGGCGTCAAGGGGAAGGAGCATGGGCGCGGTCGGAAACGACGCGGAATGGGTGGGTTGCAGAGTGCCTGGAGCGCTCCATCACCCTGAGAAGCGTAATCAGTCCGCCTTTGACCTGCCGGCTTGGGCTGCAGACTCCGAACTGGCTGCCACCATCGGCACCCTGCGCCGCCTGGCTCAGGCCGCCGGCTCCGCCAGCAGGCCGGTGAGATCCTCGCTGCCGAACACCTGGCGATAGGCGGCCGTGCTGGTGCACAGAACCACCGGCACCGCCACCAGCAGCCCCACGAAGCAGGCCAGCAGGCCCACCAGCACGATGGCGAATTCCACCAGGGCCAGCAGCAGCACCGAGCCCCACTGGGGATCGAGCAGGGTGCGGCCCCGGTTGATGGAGTCGATCGGTCCGCGGCCCTCCAGGAGGGCGATCTGGGCCATGAACTTCTGGTTGACCGCCAGGTAGATCAGCAGCGTGAAGGCCGCCAGGAACGGAAGCACGGCCAGGATCTGGTTGAGCTGGGCGGCGGCGACCCCCACCAGGGCCCCCACCATCAGGATCGCGATCATCAGGATCCCCAGGGCCAGGCCGTTGCGGAACAGCCGCCAGCTGGCCGGCCCATCCCAGCGGGTGAAGGTGCCCATGGCCGGCTTTCCGCCCGAAAGGGCGCTCCAGGCACCGCGGACCAGGCCCGTGGTGCTCCACAGGCTCACCAGCACGCTCAGGATCGAGCCCACCACCAGCCGGACCACGTCCACCGCCGTCACCACGGCGGCCTCGTCGGGGTCCACCTGGCCCTGGATCAGGGAGCAGATGCTGCTCAGCACACCCGCCAGCAGGGTGAAGCCGATGAACACCAAGGGGGCCCGGGTGAAGGCCTGCCAGCCCTGCTTCACGGCCTCGATCACCTTCAGGGAGGATCCGCCGCTGGGATCCTGCATCAGAGACTCGGCCATCGCTCGGGGGGGAGTTGCCGGGAGGTTAGGCAGCGTCCGACGGGCGGCCACCCCATCGGTGCGAAGCGTTGCATCCGGCGCCACGGGGTGGATCGTCGGTCAGCCCGGATCCAGGAACTTCAGCGCCGCCTGGGTGCGGTTGCTCACCTGCAGCTTCTGAAAGATCGTGTGCAGATACACCCGCACCGTCCCGGTGCCGAGGCCGAGGCTGGTGGCGATCTGGCGGTTGGTGAGACCGCCGGCCATGGCCGCCAGCACCTCCCGCTCCCGTGGCGTCAGCAGCGCCAGGGAGGCCTCCGGCGGGCCGGCGGCGGCAGGGGTGTCCCGGGTGCGCAGGGCCCGGGTGGCGGAGCGGTCCCACCAGCTGGCCCCCTGTTCGACGCTGGTCAGGGCCGTTTCCAGGTGCGCGAAGGCCTCCGCCTTGTGGAGATAGCCGCTGGCGCCGGCGTCCCACAGCCGCTGCACCCAGCGACTGTCATCCTGGCTGGTGAGAACAAGCACAGGCAGGTCGAAGCCGTCGCTGATCCGCCGGCAGGTCTCCAGGCCCCCCAGCCCGGGCAGGCCGATGTCGAGCACCACCACATCGGCCGGGGCCTCCGCCAGGGCCTCCAGGCCCTGCTCGCCGTCGCTCACCGAACGGACGGCGGTGACCGATGCCAGGCGCAGCAGGAACGCCTCGATCCCCACCCGGAACGCCTCGTCGTCCTCGATCAGCAGCACCCGCATCAGCCCGGCGGCTCCTCAATCGGCAGGCGCACCTCGATGCTGGCCCCTCCGGCGGGCAGGTTGCTGGCCCGGATGCGGCCCCCATGGGCTTCGGTGATCTGTCGGGAGAGATAGAGGCCCAGTCCGCTGCCCCGCTGCTCCGGATCACTCTGGTAGAAGCGCTCGAACAGGTGGGGCAGGCTCGCTTCGGGGAAGCCCTGGCCCCGGTCGCTGACGGTGACCACCGCCTGGCCCTGCTGGCGCTGCAGGTCGACCCAGACGCGCTCGCCCCGAAGGCTGTGGTTGATGGCATTGAGCAGCAGGTTCTCCAGCAGCCGCCGCAGGCCGCCGGCATCCCCCGCCAGGGTGAGGCGGCCTGGGCCGGTGGGTTGGCGCTGGATCAGGGTCACCTCCCGCTCGCGGGCGATCGGACCCACGGCCTCGATCGCCTCGGCGGCAAGGCGCCCCAGGTCGCAGCTCTCCGGTTGCAGCCTGAGGCCCTCCTGGTCGGCGCGGAACAGCCGCAGCAGGTCCTCGATCAGCCGCAGGCTCCGCTCCTGGCTGGCGAGGATGGCGACGAGGCCCCGCTCCAGCAGGCCCCCCGGACTCGGACTCGCCTCGAGCTCCATCATCCGGGCCGTGGCGATCGTGCCCAGCACGGGGGTCTTGAGGTCGTGGGCGAGGGTGGCGATCATGTCCCGGCGCAGGTCCGCCTGGGCCAGCCGCACCTCCAGGTCCACCTGCTGCCGCAGCAGGTGGCGGTTGTGCAGGCACAGGAAGGTGGTCACGGTCAGGGCCAGACAGACCAGCAGGCGATCCACCAGCACCGCCCTCCAGTCGGGATCCGGCACCGGCACCACCAGGTTCACCAGGGTCAGCCCGCAGCAGAGCGCCAGGAAGGCGAGGGCATCGCGGCGTTTGCGCTGGGGGGCCCCGATCAGCAGAGGGATCACGTAGAGGTAGCCGAAGACGATGTGGGGCGGCGTGGCCAGCTCCAGCAGCAGGATCAGGCCGGTGAGCGCCCAGGGCGGCCCCGGGGATCGGGCCAGCCGGCGCAGGCGGCCCGTCTCGCCGGCCGGGCCGGGACTGCTCATGGCTCCCCGTCGGGGCCCGGCGCCGTGGTGTCGGAGATCAGGTGCAGATCGATGCTCAGCCCCCGCAGCTGCTGCTGCAGCCGTTCCGAGATCGGCCGGCGCAGCAGCACCTGCCAGCGGGAGCGCAGCGTCTGCCCCAGCACGATCTGGCTGATGCGCCGCTCGCGGGCCACCCGGGCGATGGTGCCCAGCACGTCGCTGCTGTCGATGCGCAGGAAGGTGCCGCCCACGTCCTCGCACAGGGTGGCGCAGGCTTCGAGCCGCAGGGTCTCCTCCCGGCTGAGGAAGCGGCCGGGATCCTGGATGGTGAGGGCCAGCAGCGGCGCGTCCATGGTGCTGGCCAGGCGGGCGGCGCGCCGCAGCAGCCGGGTCGCGCTCGGATAGGCCGACAAGCAGACCATCACCCGCTCCCGCAGGCCCGCCGCCGTGGGCTCCTCCTCCTCCACCCGGTCGGCCACCTCCCGCAGCGACAGCTCCCGCAGGGCCACCAGGTGGCGTCGCTGGAAGAAGTTGGCCAGGGCCTGGGGGACCTTCTCCGGGGCATAGACCTTGCCCTCCCGCAGGCGCTCCTGGAGGGTCTCGGGGGTGACGTCCACCAGGACCACCTCGTCGGCCTGCTCCAGCACCCGGTTGGGGATCCGCTCCCGCACCACCACCCCGGTGAGCTCGGCCACCAGATCGTTGAGGCTCTCCAGGTGCTGGATGTTGAGGGTGGAGTACACATCCAGACCGGAGAGCAGCAGGGCCTCCACGTCCTGCCAGCGCTTGCGGCGTTCGCTGCCCGGGATGTTGGTGTGGGCCAGCTCGTCGACCAGCACCAGCTGGGGGCGGCGCTCCAGCACGGCGGCCACGTCCAGTTCCTCCAGGGTCACCCCCTGGTAGAGCAGGTGCTTGCGCGGCACCTGCTCCATCCCTTCGGCCTGGCGGATCGTTTCCTGGCGGCCGTGGGTCTCGAGCAGGCCGATCACCACGTCGGTGCCCTCCTTGAGCAGCTCACGGCCCTCCTGGAGCATGCGGCAGGTCTTGCCCACGCCCGGGGCCATGCCGATGAACACCTTGTGGCGGCCCCGGCCGCGGCTGGAGCGGATCAAGGCACCAGCTCGTCCAGGGCGAGGTTGAAGGCCAGCACGTTCACCAGCGGCGGCCGCGCCAGACCGAGCAGCGGCCGGTGGCTGTGGCCCTCCAGCAGGGCCTCCAGCCGGTCGGGCGGCAGCCGGCGGGCGGCGGCGATCCGCGGCAGCTGCTGCCGGGCCGCCGCCAGGCTGATGTCGGGGTCGAAGCCCGACCCGGAGCTGGTGAGCAGATCGGCGGCCACACTGCCCACGCCGCGCTCGGACCAGACGACGACCTCCGCCGCGACCCGCTGGGCCAGGGCGGGGTTGCCGGGGGCCAGGTTGCTGGGGCCCGAGCTGGGGGGATCGCCGCTGCCGTAGGCCACGGCGCTGGGCCGCCCCTGCAGGTAGCGATCGCCCGCGAAGGCCTGCCCGATCAGGGCCGAGCCCACCACGCGCCCATCGACGCGCACCAGGCTCCCCTCGGCCTGCCGGGGGGCGGCGATGCGGGCCAGACCGAGCATCGGCACGGTGATCACCACGACGGTGAGCAGCCAGAGCACCAGGGTGAGGCGCAGGCCCTGGCCGAGGCGGGAAAGGGCGTTCATCAGAATTTCTCCGGGCGGACCATGGCGGTGAACAGATAGGCCGAGAGGGCCAGGGTGACGCTGATCAGCAGGGCCAGGGCATGGCTCTGCAGGCTGTCCAGGCGGCCCCGCTGCAGGGGGGCGAGCAGCACGGTGCCGGCGGCAAGCAGCAGGGGCAGCCAGAACAGCGGTCGCTTGAGCAGATCCATCGGGAAGACGTGCAGCGGTGGAGGGGAGAGTGCGGAGCGGATGGGCGGAGGGCGCGGGCCCGGCCGGCTCAGAGGAGCCCCAGGGCGCCGATCGCCAGATCGATCGCCTTGATGCCCACGAAGGGGGTGATCACGCCGCCCAGGCCGAAGAGCAGCAGGTTGCGCCGCAGCAGCTGGTCGGCGCTGAGGGGCCGGAACTCCACCCCCTTCAGGGCCAGGGGCACCAGGGCCGGGATGATCAGGGCGTTGAACACCATCGCCGAGAGGATCGCCGACTGGGGACTGGCCAGCCCCATCAGGTTGAGGGGGCCGAGGCCCACCCCGGCGAACAGGGCCGGCAGGATCGCGAAGTACTTGGCCACGTCGTTGGCCAGGGAGAAGGTGGTCAGGGCGCCGCGGGTGATCAGCAGCTGCTTGCCGATCGTCACGATGTCGATGAGCTTGGTGGGATCGCTGTCGAGATCCACCATGTTCGCCGCCTCCTTGGCGGCCTGGGTGCCGGAGTTCATGGCCACGCCCACGTTCGCCTGGGCCAGGGCCGGGGCATCGTTGGAGCCGTCGCCGGTCATGGCCACGAGCTTGCCCAGTTTCTGCTCCCGGTCGATCACGGCGATCTTGTCCTCGGGGGTGGCCTCGGCGATGAAGTCGTCGACACCGGCCTCCCGGGCGATCACCCCGGCGGTGATCGGGTTGTCGCCGGTGAGCATCACGGTGCGGATCCCCATGCGGCGCAGCTGGTCGAACCGCTCCCGGATGCCCGGCTTGATGATGTCCTTGAGATAGATGACGCCGAGGATGGCGTTGCCGCGGCAGGCCGCCAGGGGGGTGCCGCCGAGCCGTGACACCTGCTCGTAGGCCCCGTCGAGGTCGTCGGGCACGGTGCCGCCGCGGGAGCGCACGAACCCCTTGATGGCGTCGACGGCCCCCTTGCGGAATTCGATCCCGGCGGGGTCGTCGCTGCCGCTCATGCGGGTGCGGGCCGAGAAGTCGAGGCCCGTGGCCTGCTCCGCGGCGAAGGGCAGCACGGCGCCGCGCTGCTCCGCCAGCCGCACGATCGAGCGGCCTTCGGGGGTCTGGTCGAAGCAGCTGGCCGCCAGGGCCACCTCCGCCAGCTCCGCCTCGCGGTGGCCGCCCACCGGCAGGAACTCCTCCGCCAGCCGGTTGCCGAGGGTGATGGTGCCTGTCTTGTCGAGCACCAGGGTGTTGATGTCGCCGCAGGCCTCCACGGCCCTGCCTGAGGTGGCGATCACGTTGAACTGGGCCACCCGGTCCATGCCGGCGATGCCGATGGCCGACAGCAGTCCGCCGATGGTGGTGGGGATCAGGGCCACCAGCAGCGCCACCAGGGTCACCACCGGGGTGGGTTCCTTGAGGTAGCCGGCCAGGGGCGGCAGGGTGGCCACGGCGATCAGGAACACCTGGGTGAGCACCGCCAGCAGCACCGTCAGGGCGATCTCGTTGGGGGTCTTGGTGCGCTCGGCCCCCTCCACCAGGGCGATCATCCGGTCGATGAAGCCCTTGCCCGGATCGGCGCTGATGCGGATGGTGAGCTGGTCGGAGAGGATCCGGGTGCCGCCCGTCACCGAGCTGGCCACGTCGGAGCCGGCCTCCTTGAGCACCGCCGCCGATTCGCCGGTGATCGCCGACTCATCCACCGAGGCCACCCCCTCGATCACCTCGCCATCGGCGGGGATCGTGTCGCCGGCTGCCACCAGCACCACGTCCCCCTTGCGCAGGCTGGAGGAATCCACCAGCCGTTCGCCGCCGGCGGGATCGAGCAGCCGGGCCTGGGTGCTGGCCTGGGTGCGGCGCAGGGCATCGGCCTGGGCCTTGCCGCGGCCTTCCGCCAGGGCCTCGGCGAAGTTGGCGAACAGCAGGGTGGCCAGCAGGGTGAGGCTCACCAGGGCGTTGAACAGCCGGCCGGAGGCCTCCTTCCCGTCGCCGAACAGACCCGGGCCCACGGTGGCCAGCAGGCAGACGACCGTGCCGCACCAGACCACGAACATCACCGGATTGGCGGCGGCGGTGCGGGGATCGAGCTTCACGAACGCCTGCAGGGCGGCGCGGCGCACCAGGCCCTTCTGGCGGGGTCGGGGCGTGTAGCGCCGCTGGTCGCGGCGGCCCCGCGGCATGCGGGGAAAGAGGGTGCGGGCCGGCAGGGAGGTCATGGCGGGTCGAATCAGGTGGCGAGGAGCAGGCCGTCGGCGATCGGCCCGAGGGCGAGCACGGGGAAAAAGGTGAGGGCGCCGAGGATCACCAGCACCACCGCCAGCACCACCGTGAACAGGCTGGTGTCGGTGGCGAGGGTGCCGGGGCCCGGCGGCAGCGCCGGCTTGCGGGCATAGCCGTCGGCGAGCAGCACAAGGGCGGCGATCGGCAGGTAGCGGCCCCCCACCAGGCTGACGCTGGTGCTGAGGTTCCACCAGAGGCTGCCGTCCCCCAGGCCCTCCATGCCGCTGCCGTTGTTGGCCGCCGCCGAGGCGTACTCGTAGACCACCTGGCTGATGCCGTGGGGCCCGGGGTTGCTGATCCCCGCCAGGTCCGTGGCTCCGGCCATGGTGAACGCCGCGGGCAGCAGCACGAACACCGGGTGAATCAGCAGGATCAGGCTGCTCCACACCACCTCCGCCTTCTCGACCTTGCGGCCCAGGAATTCCGGGGTGCGGCCCACCATCAGTCCGGTGAGGAACACCGCCAGCACCATGAACACCAGCAGGTAGGCGATGCCGGTGCCCTGACCGCCGAAGACCACCTGCAGGAACAGGTTGAACAGGGCCACCAGGTTGGAGAGCGGCAGCAGCGAATCCATGGCGCCGTTGACCGCTCCCGTCATCGAGCCGGTGGTGAGAACGGCCCAGAACGCCGTCAGTCCGGCCCCGAAGCGCAGCTCCTTGCCCTCCAGGTTCGGGCCGCTGATCCAGGCCGACAGGGCCGGGTTGCCCCCCTGTTCGGCCGCCATCGCCAGGGCGGAACCAGCGGCGATCAGCGCCGTGACCAGCAGCAGCAACAGGGTGCTCTGGCGCCGGTTACCGAGAAAGCGCCCGAAGGCGTCGATGCTGGCGGCCGGGATGGCCACCATCGCCCAGCAGCTGAGCAGGTTGGTGAAGCCGTCGGGGTTCTCGAAGGGGTGGGCCGAGTTGGCGCCGTAGAAGCCGCCGCCGTTCTCACCCAGCTGCTTGATCGCCTCGAACAGGGCCACCGGGCCGCGGATCAGCAGCTGGTTGCCCCCCTCCAGGGTGGTGATCCGCAGGGGATCGGCCAGGGTCATCGGCACACCGCAGAACAGCAGTGGCACGGCAAGCAGCAGGCTGCCGGGGATCAGCACCCGGGTGAGGGCCCGCACCAGCTGGCGATGGAAGTTGCCCAGGGGCAGGCCGCAAAGGCCGCGGATCACCGCGAAGCCCACCGCCAGGCCGCTGGCCGCCGAGACGAACATCAGGAACTGGATCACCCCCAGCTGGGCGAAGGTGCCCAGGGTCTGCTCAGGCACGTAGTGCTGCTGGTCGGTGTTGGTGAGGAAAGAGAGGGTGGTGTGCAGGGCCAGGTCCCAGCGCAGGCCGGGCCAGCCCAGGGGGTTCAGCCAGGGGGGCTGGAAGGCCAGCAGCAGGAAGGCCAGGCCGCCGAAGCAGGCGTTGGCCACCAGGAAGGGCTGCAGGTAGGCCCAGGCCGTGGCCGCCGGCTGGCCCCGGTCGCCGATCCAGCGCAGCAGCCCCGTCTCCAGCGGCAGCAGCCAGGGGTCCCAGGCGGGCTGGGGGCGGTCGTCAAAGACCTGCCAGAGGTGGCGGCCCAGGGGAAAGGCCGTCAGCACCGCCACCCCCAGGGTGACGGCGGCCAGAAACCAGGGGAGCATCGGGGGGCTGTCCTGCGGTCGCGCCCACCCTCCCGCCGGCGGGGTGGGCGCCGCAACTGACGAAAGGCAGGGTCCAGGTGCCGCCGGTGCGCAGATTGCGGGCCCGGTAGACGCGGCCGCGCCCGTCGCCGCGGGGAGCCCCGCTGCAGTCCGGTACGAAGCTGAGGCAGAGCTCCACCGGATCCCCTTCCCGGCTGCTGTGGATCGCCGGCACCATGTCGTAGGAGACCTGGTAGCCCCCATTGGTGTAGCTGACGGCGGAGCCGGAGCCGGCGATGGGGATCTGGACGCCGTTGGCGTCAGCGGCACTCAGCCGGTAGTGGATCTCCCGGATGAACGTCGGGCTGCACGCACCGAGGCGGCGGTCCCCCGGTTGCAGGGCGCCCGCCAGGGCTTGTCACCGTGGCTCCCCGGTGGCCTCGCCCGCTCGCGGTGCCGAGGCCACCAGAGCTTCGGCGGCCCGCCGGGCATCGGCGCCGGCCAGGGGAGTCCGCTGCAGGAAGGCCACCACCAGGGCGCCTTCGAACAGCAGCTGCAGCTGGCGGGCCAGACCCTCCGGGTCGGCGACGGCGAGATCACGGCAGAGCCCTTCCAGCAGGTCGCGGCAACCCTGCTTGAAGGCCTCGGCCGCCTGCCGGGGCAGATCCTCCGCAGCGGGGTACTCGCTGGCGGCCTTGATGAACAGGCAGCCGTGGAACGCCGGCGAGCGCACCGCCTGCTCGAGCCAGTCGAACACCGCCAGCAGGCGCGTCCCGGGGTCCTCCGGCGCCGCGGCGATCCGCTTGGCCAGCCCCGCGGCGATGGCGTTGCCGCGGCGCTCCAGCACCGCGGCGATCAGCTCCTCCTTGGATCGGAAGTGCTTGTAGAGGGTCATCTTGGCCACCCCGGCCGCGGCCAGCACCGCGTCGATGCCCACGGCCCGGTAGCCGTGGCGGGCGAAGAGCCCTTCGGCCGTGTCCAGCAGCGCGTCCCGCTTGGCGGAGGTCCTGGTGGTGGCGCCGCTCGCTGGCATGGATTCTGCTGCAGTAGGCCCAATCTAGTGAGTAGACAGAAAGGTCTGCTACCTTTGGATGCGCAGACCGGTCTGTCTACTCAGGCTGTCCGCATCCCCGGCCCCCCATCCCTCGCCCCGATGCTCAAGCTCCACGGCCACGAACTCTCCGGCAACAGCTACAAGGTGCGCCTGCTCCTGGAACTGCTCGGGCTCGACTACGACTGGGTCCGCGTCGATCTGATGGCCGGCGAGCACAAGGGGGAGGCGTTCCTCTCCCTCAATCCCTTCGGCCAGGTGCCCGTGCTCCAGGAGGACGGCACCACCCTCTCCGACGCCCAGGCGATCCTCTTCTACCTGGCGGCCCGCCGCGGGGATGGCCTATGGCTGCCCGCCGATCCCCTCGGCCAGGCCCGGGTGGTGCGCTGGCTTTCCACCGCGGCCGGCGAGGTGCGCCAGGGCCCGGAAAGTGCCCGGCTGCACCATCTGTTCGGCGTCAAGGCGATCCCGATCGAGCGGGCCACCGAGAAGGCCGCCTTCCTGCTCGACCAGCTCGAGCGGCACCTGGCCCACCGGCAGTGGCTGGAGCTGGAGCGCCCCACCATCGCCGACATCGCCGTGTTCCCCTACGTGGCCCTGGCCCCGGACGGCGGCATCGATCTGGCCCCCTATCCCAACGTTTGCGCCTGGATCGGGCGGATCAAGGCGCTGCCGGGCTACGTGCCCATGAAGGGCCTGGAGGCCTGAGCGGAACTTCCCCCATGAGCCAGCACTACCTGCATCGCCATCTCACCCCCGCCGTGGGCGAGGCCCAGCTCCAGGCCTATGGCCAGAGCCAGGGCGCACCCCCGGCCCCGGCGCCCGATCGCCTCAGTGCCAGGGAGATCGCCTTCATCAGCGCCCGCGACAGCTTCTATCTGGCCAGCCTCACTGAAGCGGGTGCCCCCTACCTGCAGCATCGGGGCGGGCCGGTGGGCTTCCTGCGGGTGCTCGACGAGCGCACCCTGGGGTTCGCCGATTACGGCGGCAATCGCCAGTTGCTCACCGCCGGCCATCTGCGCCGGGATCCGCGGGTGGCCCTGTTCCTGATGGATTACCCGGCCCGTCGCCGGCTCAAGCTCGACGGGGAAGCGCAGGTGGTGCCGCTCGCTGATGATCCCCAGCTGGCGGAGCAGCTGGGACCGCAGGCTGCCGGGGAGGTGGAGCGGCTCTTCCGCATCCGGGTGGAGGCCTTCGACTGGAACTGCCCCCAGTTCATCACCCCCCGGTTCACGGCCGTGGAGCTGGAAGCCCAGCTGCGGCCGTTGCAGGAGCGGATCACTGCGCTGGAGGGTGAGCTCCAGAGTCTGGGCCGGCTGCGCTCATGACAATCCTTCCCCTCCTCGATGGGGGAAGGAGATGTCCAGCACCAGGCAGCCCTCGGCGTCCGTGCGAAACGGGCCATGCACCTCCCCCGGCGGCCGGCTGGCGTAGTGCCCGCTCTCCAGCCACAGGCCGACGGCCGCGTCGAACAGGCGCCCGCTGACGATGAAGATCTCCTCGGGGAAGGGGTGGGCCTTGCCCCCGAAGGCGGCGGTGTCGGCCCCGCTCAGGAAGCGGGTGAGGCGGGTGATCTCCCCGGTGGCCTGATCCTCACTGAGCACCAGCTCCTGCACCTGGCCTTCCAGCCCCTCCAGCCAGCGCCAGCGATGGGCCTGCTCCGGCGCCAGCGGATTCCAGTACGTGCTGGTGGTCTTGCTCATGGTGGGGTGAGGGGAGCGGCGGCGGCCAGGTGGGCATCGATGAGCGGCGCCAGCCGCCCGGCGTGATGCAGGCCGAGATCATGGTCGCCGCCGTTGATCACGTGCAGACGGGCATCGGGCAACAACAGGGCCAGGCGCTCCCCGGCGGCCACCGGGCTGAACGGGTCGGCATCGCCCCACAGCAGCAGGGTGGGTGCCGCAACCTCCTGCAGGTGCTCGGAGAGGTCGGTCGTTTCCGTGGCGAACCAGTCGGGGAGGTGGGACAGGCTGGTGCGGAAGCCGGCCCGCCAGTCGGTGGCCCCCAGCTCCACCATCGGCAGGCCGCCGGAGGTGGCGGCCAGCACCAGGTGCGTCACCCAGCCGGGCCGGGCCAGGGCGGCCTGCAGGGCCAGCACCCCACCCATCGACTGGGCGATCAGGGCGCAGGGGCGATCCAGCGGTTCCAGCACCAGGGCCAGCAGGTCGTCGAAGCCCTCCACCCCCGGCCGGGGCGGGGTGTCGCCGAAGCCGGGCCAGCCCAGGTGCAGCCGCTCGGCGCGGCAGGCCAGCCGCTGCTCCAGGGGACGCCAGAAGGACGTGTCGCCCGAGGCGCCGGGAAGGAACAGCAGCCGCTCGGGCCGGCCGCTCACGGCCAATCAGCCTTCACGCCCACCAGGGCCGCACTCGCCTCCCAGAGCCGCCGGGCCAGATCGGCGTCCTGGCCTTCGGCGCTGGTGGCGGTGGCCTCGAACAGGTGCCGTCCCGGGGCTGTGACGCGGTTGCGGAGGTAGGTGAAGCCGCTGGCGGCGTAGGCGTCATCGACGGCCAGGCCTGCCAGCAGCGCCCCGGCGTTCTCGACGCTCTCGGTGAGGCGCAGCAGCGAGCGGGCCGCCAGGGCGAACAGCCGCTGCCCCAGCTCGTTCGACTGGCGGCTGTAGCGCCAGAAGCCGCCTGTGCTCGTGGGCGGGATCACCAGCCCCGGGCTCCAGGCGATCACCGGAGTCGGCGTTCCCTGCGCTTCCAGCCGCCGGGCGAACTCCCGGGCGAACAGCACGTTGCAGAGCTTGCTGTCCTTGTAGGCCTTGTCGGCACTGAATGGAGCCGAGCCGTCCACCATCGTGGTGCCCTGGCCCGGCCGCAGGCCCGCCAGCTCGCCCAGGCCCGCCGGGGCCCCCACCTTGCCCCCCGCGGTGGTGGGGTCGTGCACCTCGCTGGCGGTGACCACCAGCCGCGGGGATCGCCCCGCCGCCAGCAGGGGCCAGAGCTGGTGGGCCAGCAGGACGTGGCCCAGATGGTTCACCCCGAAGCTGAGCTCATGGCCCTGGGCCGTGCGGCGCGGTTCGCTGGCGCCGGCGTACTGGAGGCCGGCATTGAGCACGAGGGTGTCGATGGGGGTCCCCCGGGCGAGCAGGGCGGCGGCACAGGCCCGCACGCTCTCCAGATCCGCCAGGTCGCAGACCGCGGCGGCGGGGGTTGTGCCGGTGCCGGCCCGCTCCAGCACCCGGCCTGCGGCCGCCTCGGCGCTGGCCCGGTCCCGGCAGGGCAGGGTGAGCCGGTGGCCGGCCCGGCAGAGGATCACCGCCGCCTCGAAGCCGATGCCGGAATTGCCGCCGGTCAGGAGGATGTGGCGCGCTGCAGCCAAGGGCGGACTCCTGGGGGTGCCGGAAGGGTGCCGAGCGGGCCAAGGCTACGGACCCCGGGCTCCCAGCTGCCGATGCCGGTCCTGCCAGAGTGCTGCCTGTGCCCCGACTCCCCCGACGCTCCTTCCTAGCGCTGGCGACGGCCGCGGGCCTTGCGGCGGCCACCGGCGCCGGCGTGGCGTTCCGGGAGCACACCCGAAACGCGCTCACGGTCACCAACCGGAGCGGCCGCATGATCACGTCCCTGGAAGTGTCCCTGCCCTGGGAGACGCTGCGGTTCGAGCCGATCGCCGCTGGGGAATCGGTCAGCCGCTCCTTCCGCATCGTCTCCGATGCGAGTTTCTTGATCGAGGGCGAGCTGGCGGACGGCACCCGCCTGCGAGCCAACGAGGGCTACGTCACCAACGGCCAGTACGGCGAAGAGGTGCGGATGGAGGTCGGTCCCGGCGGTGCGATCCAGCTCCGCCAGCAGCGGCGCTGACGCGATCAGAACAGCCGGAACAGATTCAGACCGCCACCTTTGGGGGCCGGAGCCTCCTGGCCTTCGCTGGAGCCCGGATCGAGGCGCTCCATGCCTTCCCCCAGAAAACGGGTGGCGGTGGAGCGCCGCTCCAGGCTGAGCCGCCAGGCGGGGCTGCCCTGGGGGCTGCTCAGCAGCAGCGTGTCGCCGTAGGCGGTGAAGGTGACCATCGCCGCCTCCATCGCCGCCATGGCCTGGGCGCTCACCGCGCAGGTGGTGCGCTCCGGAGCCAGCAGCACCCCGCGCTGCACCAGCCGGGCCGCTTCCGGGGCTCTCAGGTCATCCGGCACAGCGCTGTCGGCCATCGGCAGCTCGCTGGAGGTCCACATCACGATGTCGCCCTCCTGGCGGCCCATGCCCGTGGCCGTCGCCTGGTAGCCGAGGGCGGTGGGGATGGCCGGCCAGCTCAGGCGCTGGGCGCCACCCGCCGGGGTGCTCGTCAGCTTCACCGGCGCCAGGAAGTCGTGGCCGCTGCCCACCGGGAAGCGGATCTCCGGGGCGTAGTTGCTGGCCACCACATGGTTCCCCACCAGGGAGGCCTGCTGCGGCACCGCCGGCGCCTCATCGCCCGATGGCCAACGGCCCGAGGTGCCCGCGGGGCCGGTGGCGGTCGCCAGCCGCTTCAGGCCCGAGAGCGCCTGGCGTCGCTGCTCCTTGGTCAGTCCCTGCAGGGTGATGATCTCGGGCTGGCCGGCGCCGGCGCTCTCGGCGCAGCCGCGGAAGATCAGCAGCCGGCCCTTCGCCTCGGGAATGTCCTCCTCCTTCCACTCCCGGCCCCGCTCCCCAGGGCTGTCGCTGCCGCTCTTCAGCGGCAGGGCCGTCCCCATCGCCATGGCCGCCGGGATGCGGTGCTCGGCCGTGGGGTTGGGGGTGGTCTGCGGGGATTGAAGCCGCAGCTCCAGCTGGCGGCTGGTGGCGCCCATCGCCGGCCGGCCGCCCAACATCATCTGCAGCATCCCGGCGCCGCCCATCGCCCCCATCCCCGCCGTGGTGGTGGCCTCGATCCTGTAGGTGGCGACCGGCGCCGGCGGCTTGGCGCCCGGTTTGGCCGCCGCCAGGGCCGGCAGGGCCTGGCCGGTGCCGAGCAGAACAACGAGCGGTGCGGCCGCCTGCCAGGACACCCGCGGACCAGCACCCATGACGTCCATGCCGTTGGAGGGACGCACAATCTATGGGCCGCCGACCCTGCGATGGACTCCGCCGCCCCGTCCCCGCTCCAGCGCATCGACCAGGACCTCTTCGATGCCGTGGCCGCCGCCGCCGCTGACTCCCCTCGCCGGCGCCGCAACCACAACTTCCACGCCCCCACCGACCGGGTGCAGCGCTTCCTGAACGTGCTGCAGCCCGGCACCTACGTGCGGCCCCACCGCCACCGGCGCGCGCAGCCCGGCGACGGTTTCGAGTGCTTCCTCGTGCTGCAGGGGGCGGTGGGGCTGCTGCTGCTCGATGCCGGTGGGCGGGTGCTGCAGCGCGAGCGGATCAGCGCCGAAGGACCCCTGCGCGGCATCGAGCTGGCCGAGGGGGTCATCCACACCCTGGTGGCCCTATCGCCCGATGCCGTGATGATGGAGATCAAGCAGGGGCCCTACGAGCCCGCCGCCGACAAGGACTTCCTGGCCGGATTTCCCCTCGAGGGAAGCGAGGCCGCGGCGGCGCAGGAAGCGGCCTGGCGGGCCCTGTTCGGGACCGGGGACGACCACTCCTCCCCTGATCATCCCCTCCCCTGAGCGCCCGGCCCCGGGCCAGGGGGTTCAGGCCAGATCGGCGCGGCGGCAGAAGCTGCAGTGGCCCCAGCGGGCCATCTCCCCGGCCGGGGCCGGGCGGCCGCAGGCGGGGCAGTCGGCCAGACCGTGCACGTCGCAGCGGCTCGGATGGACGGCCCACACCTCCGCCTCGCTGAGGCTGCCCGGCGTGGTGGGGGCGCCGGGGTGGTGTTGCTGCACCCGCACGTCCCGCACGCTGAAGCCGGCGCCGCGCAGCGATCCCAGCAACTGGTGGCGGTTGTACTGCAGGGCCTGCAGCCAGGGCCCCGGCGCAGCGCCCACCGTCAGCAGCCCGCCCTGCAGCTGCAGGGGACGGCAGTGGGGGGCCAGCTGGGGCCCGGCGATCCGCGGCCAGTCCCGCCACAGGGCGGCCAGATGGCCGTCGCGACGCCACTCCTGCTGGAGGTTGTCCAGGCAGCTGGCCAGGGCACTGGCCGGCGGCCGGGCGGGCGGCATCAGCAGGGCGACGTTGCCCACCTGCCGCGTCTGCACCGCCTCGACGCGCTGGCGGCGGGAGCCGCTGCGGGAGCCACTGGGCTCGGACGCGCGGCGCTGGCGGGACCGGGAGGGCTCCATCAGTCCACGCTAAGGCCGTGCATCGGCCCGTGATCGAAACCGGTTCCCGGCTTGACGGGGCGGGCGGCTGGGCAAGGCTGGGGCCCGGAGAACCTCCATCCCCGGGGCAGCGCCATGGCCGGCTACTTCGACGATCCCACCCTGATCCGCCAGGTCCCAGTCCTCCGCGCCGCCTATTCCGACCGCACCGCCTGGCTGCTGGCGGAGATCGCCCGGCTGGTCTACGAGAAGCTGCCCGCCGAGATCAGGGTCGACGAGCTGGTGCTCCGCATCCTCGAATCGGCCCGCAGCCAGCGGGGGGAGGCGGTGGTGCGGGCCCTGGTGGCGGCCGCCATCGAGAACGGCCAGACGGTGGATGGGGTGGTGGTCTCGGCGCTGGAGACGGCCGGCTTCGAACTGCTCGAAGGTATCGCCGTGCAGGGCAGCGAAGCGATCCTCGTCCGCCTCAACCTCCCCTCAGGCCGGGGACCCGACGCCATGCTCGTGCTGGCCTTCCGGGGCACCCAGGTCACCAGCATCCACGACATCAGCGCCGATCTGCGGGCCCACCTGGTGGCGGCCCCCGGCGGCGGCCGGGCCCATGCCGGGTTTCTCGCCGCCTTCGACAAGGTGCGCGCCCCC
Organism: Synechococcus sp. BO 8801; assembly: GCF_002252675.1. GTDB lineage: Bacteria > Cyanobacteriota > Cyanobacteriia > PCC-6307 > Cyanobiaceae > Cyanobium. The sequence continues at coordinate 21,677 of NZ_NQKY01000030.1, forward strand.
CTGGAGGCCGCCCTGGCGCGCCATCCGGGTATCCCCCTGTACATCACCGGCCATTCCCTCGGCGGCGCCCTGGCCCTGGTGGCCACCCGCTACCTCGGCTCCGACAGCACCGGTGCCACCTACACCTTCGGCTGCCCCCGGGCCGGCGACGACACCTTCTTCGCCCCGATCCGGACCCCCATCTACCGGATCGTCAACGCCGCCGACGGGGTGACGCGCATCCCCTTCGGCTACAGCCTGGTGATCCTGCTGAGTCTGATCCGGCTGATTCCCGTCAACGGCACCTTCCAGATCGCCGAGTTCCTGCGGCGCAACTTCTTCGGCTACACCCATGCCGGCAGCGTCGTGTTCCTCTCCGATGCCGACAACATCCCCGATGGGCAGCAGATCCCCTTCCGGGACCTGAAGGTGGTGATGAGCCCGGAGGCGTTCTGGCGCTTCTGCGTCGTGGTGCGTCGCTTTCTCCTCACCCGGGGCAAGGCGGTGGTCGCCGACCATTCCATGGGCGATTACGCCCTCAAGCTGCAGGCCCACGCCCGGCGTCGCAACACCTGAGCGCCGCTCCGTCGGGTGTGGGTGCGGCAATCCGCTGAGGGGCGGGCAAGACCGGGCGGCAGGTTCTGGCTACTCTCGATTCCTGCACTGGCCCCGCCTCCATGGGTTTCTTCGATCGGCTGAGCCGTCTTCTGCGCGCCAACCTCAACGATCTGGTGAGCAAGGCGGAGGATCCGGCCAAGATCCTCGACCAGTCCGTCGCCGACATGCAGGCCGACCTGGTCAAGCTGCGCCAGGCCGTGGCCACCGCCATCGCCAGCCAGAAGCGGCTGCAGAACCAGGCCGAGCAGGCTGAGGCCCAGGCCCGCACCTGGTACGAGCGTGCCGAGCTGGCCCTGAAGAAGGGGGAGGAGGATCTGGCCCGGGAGTCCCTCTCCCGCCGCAAGACCTACCAGGACACCGCCACCGCCCTCAACGCCCAGCTCAGCGGCCAGGCCGGCCAGGTCGACACCCTCAAGCGCAGCCTCACCGCCCTGGAAGGCAAGATCGCCGAGGCCAAGACCAAGAAGGACATGCTCAAGGCCCGCGCCCAGGCGGCCCAGGCCCAGGAGCAGCTCCAGAACGCCGTCGGCAGCCTGAACACCAACAGTTCGATGGCCGCCTTCGACCAGATGGAGGAGAAGGTGCTCAACATGGAGGCCCGCAGCCAGGCCGCCGCCGAGCTGGCCGGTGCCGACCTGGAAAGCCAGTTCGCCGCCCTCGAGGGCAGCGACGTCGACGACGAGCTGGCCGCCCTCAAGACCCGCCTCGAAGGCGGCAAGACCCCCATCTCCCTTCCCATGGAGGGAGGTCCGGCCCCCCAGCTGGAGCCGGTGAAGGTGGCCGAGGTGAACGCCGAGCTCGAGGAACTGCGCCAGTCCATCGACAAGCTCTGAATTCATACAATCGGGCCACCGCTACCCCTAACGCCGTGCCCGCCGACGTCGACTCCCCCGTCCTTGACCTCACCGATGCCAACTTCCAGGCCTCGGTCCTGGAGGTCCCGGGCCCGGTCCTCGTTGACGTCTGGGCGCCCTGGTGCGGCCCCTGCCGGCTGATGGCCCCCCTGATGACCTGGGCCGCCACGGCCTATGCCGAGGCCCCCGGCGGAGCCCTCACCGTCGGCAAGCTGGAGGCCGACCCCAACCCCATCAGCCGCGACAGCCTCAAGGTGCAGGGTCTGCCCACCCTGGTCCTGTTCCGCGGCGGCCAGGAACTGGCCCGCCATGAAGGGGCCATGGCCCAGTCCCAGCTGAAGGCTTTCCTGGATGCCCATCTCTGAGCGCCTGTCGCGGCTCGGCAACGGCGTCTTCGCCCGCAACGACCAGCGCAAGGCCGCCTACAGCGCCCGGGCCGCCGCCGGCCACGGCCCGGAGGGTTCGGCCCTGCCGCCGCTGCTGGATCTGTCCCTGGGCTCCACCGACCTGCAGCCGCCGGCCGTGGCCCTCGAGGCCATCGCCGCCGGCCTGAACCGGCCCGAAAGCGCCTCCTACTGCCTCCATGCCGCCACCCTCCCCTTCCGGGAGGCGGTGGCGGCCTGGGCGCGGCGTCGTTTCGACGTGGCGGTGGATCCCGAGACGGAGGTGCTGCTGCTGGTGGGCTCCCAGGAGGGCACGGCCCATCTGCCGCTGGCGGTGCTCAACCCCGGGGATCGGGCCCTGCTGCTCGACCCCTACTACCCCTCCCACATGGGGGGCCTGCACCTGGCCAGCGCCGAACCGGTGCTGCTGCCCCTCGACGCCGACGCCGGCTGGCGGCCCGATTTCGACCGCCTTTCCCCCAGCCAGTGGCAGGACCTCTCGCTGATCGTGCTGGGGTTCCCCCACAACCCCACGGCCACCACCGGCACCCAGGCCTGGCTGAATGGGGCGGTGGAGCGGGCCCTGCGCCATGACGTGGTGCTCGCCCACGACAACCCCTACGTGGATCTGGCCCTGGAGGGGGAGGCCCCGGCCCTGCTGCGCCATCCCGACTGGCGCCGCTGCGGCATCGAGTTCTTCTCCTTCTCCAAGAGCTGGTGCCTCGGGGGTTACCGGCTGGCGTTCGCCATCGGCGCCGAGGAGCTGATCACCGCCCTGCGCCAGCTCAAGGGGGTGGTGGATTTCAACCAGTCCCTGGCGTTGCAGGCCGGGGCGATCGCCGCCCTGGAGCAGGCCCCCCACTGGCCCGAGCAGCTGCGCGGCGTCTACCGCGAGCGCCGCGACCGCATGGCCGCCGCCCTCGAGGCCCAGGGCTGGCCGGTGCGCCTGCCGTCGATGGCCCTCTACCTGTGGCTGCAGATCCCCGAGGTGGCCCGGGCCCGGGGTCTGGATTCGGAACGCTTCTGCGCCGCCCTGCTGGAGGGCAGCGGCGTCTGCCTCACCCCCGGCAACGGCTTCGGCCCCGGCGGTGAGGGCTGGCAGCGGTTGGCCCTGGTGCACCCGGCCGACGAGCTGGAGGCCGGTGCGGCCCGCATCGGCGACTGGCTGCGGCGGTTTTGATCGGCGCGATCGGGGCCCTGCGGCGGCGGGCCCCCCTGGCGCCCAGGGAGGCCCCGCTGGAGCTGGTCCCCTGGCGGTTGCGGGGCCTGCCGGTGTGCGCCAGCACCGAAACGGAACTGGATCGCTGGCTGGCCCAGGATCCGCGGCTGGTCGGCGACGCGCCCCTGCCAGCCCCCCGGGCCGTGATCGCCCGCCGGCAGCGCTTCGGCCGCGGCCAGCAGGGCCGTCCCTGGTGCTCCCCGGCCGGGGGGGTGTGGCTGAGTGCGGCCCTGCCCTGGCCAGCGGCGGCGGCGACGGCCGCGGCCCCCGGCCTGGCGGTGGCGGTCGGGCTCTGCCTGCGGCTGGAGGCCCGGGGTCTCCCGGTGCGGCTCAAGTGGCCCAACGACCTGCTGCTGCCCGGCGGGGTCGTGGGGGGCGGCGGGGGTGGCCCCCGGAAGCTGGCGGGCCTGCTGCCGCGCCTGCGGCTGCGGGGGGGCACCTGCCGCTGGGCCCGGATGGGGGGGGGGCTCAACGTCGCCAACCGGGCGCC
>NZ_NQKY01000031.1 GCF_002252675.1 Synechococcus sp. BO 8801
GGGCGGGGCCCGGCGCCCGGCGGCCCCGGGGTGAACCTGATCCGCCTCGACAACAGCCTGGCCTGCCCCTTCCTGCCGGCCGGCGCCCCGGCCCTGGCCCTGCCGGCCGCCGCCGGACTGCGGACCTGCCTGATGGACGGCCAGGGCCCTTCCCCCTGGAGCGGGGACGGGGAGGCCCCCCTGGCCCTGGAGCGGCTGGGCGAGGGGCCGGTGCTGCTGCAGCTGTTCGTGCGCGGCAACCCGTTCCGCGGCCGGGCCGACGGCCCGGATCCCTGGCCGGCGGTGATCCGCCAGCTCCAGGCCGCCGGCCGGCTGGCGGGCCTGGCCGTCTACGGCAGCCCCTATGCCTGGGAGGCCCTGGCCGCCCTTCTCGATCCCCAGGTGCCGGCCGCCTGGTCGCCGGGCCAGATGGCCCTGGCCCAGGGCGAACTGCTGGGCCGCCTCGGCTTCGGACCCCAGGAGAGCGCCACCCCCGACGACGACGCCAGCACCGCCGCCAGCGCCGCCACCGCGGTGGACTTCACCGACTGAGCACCCGCCGCCACCTAGCCTCCTGGCACGACCGTCCTGCCCGCAGCGTCCGATGCTGAGCCTGTCGATGATCGTGCGCAACGAGGCCGAGCGCCTGGAGCGCTGCCTGGCTTCGGTGGCCGGCTTCGTCGACGAGATGGTGGTGGTGGACACCGGCTCCGACGACGGCACCCCTGAGATCGCCGCCGCCTGCGGCGCCAGCGTGCACCACCTGGACTGGCCGGGGGACTTCGCCCCCGCCCGCAACCACGCCCTGGATCTGGTGACGGGCGACTGGGTGCTGGTGCTGGATGCGGATGAATGGCTGCGGCCGGAAGCCCGCGCGCCGCTGCGGGCCCTGATGGAGCAGCCCCGGGCGCTGCTGGTCAACCTGCTGCGCCAGGAGGTGGGGGCCGCCCAGTCGCCCTATTCCAGCGTCAGCCGCCTGTTCCGCCGCCATCCGGCGATCCGCTGGAGCCGCCGCTACCACGCCATGGTCGATGACAGCGTAACCACCCTGCTGGGGCAGGAGCCCGACTGGCAGGTGGTGACCTGCCCGGAGCCGGCCCTGGTGCACGAGGGCTACCGCCCCGAGATTGTGGCCGGACGCGACAAGGCCGCCCGCCTGCGCGCGGCCATGGAGGCGGAGCTGGCCGCCCGGCCGGGGGATCCCTACGCCTGCGCCAAGCTGGGGGCCCTGGAGGTGAGCCAGGGGCAGCGCCGCCGGGGCCTCGCCCTGCTGGAGGAGGGCCTGGCCCGCGCCGGGGCCGACGCCCTCGCCGAGCGCTACGAACTGCTGCTCCACCTCGCCATCGCCCGCGCCCCCGACGAGCCCGGCGCCGCCATCGCGCTCTATCGCCAGGCCCTGGCCCTGCCCCTGGATGGGCGGCTCAGCCTGGGGGCCCGGCTCAACCTCGGGGCCCTGCTGCTGCGCCAGGGAGATCTGGAGGAGGCGGCGGCCCTGACGGCGGCGGTGACGGACCTCTGCCCGGAGCTTCCCCTGGCCTGGTTCAACCTGGGCCTGATCGAGCGCCAGCGGGGCCGCCTGCTGGAGGCCATCGACGCCTACCGGCGGGCCCTGAGCCTGTCCCCGGAGCACGCCGACGCCCAGCGCAACCTGGCGGCCGCCCTGCTGCTGGCCGGCGACATTCCTGGCGCCCGAGACGGGTTCCGGCGGGCGATCGCCCTGCTGGAGGCCCAGGGGGAACCGCAGCAGGCCCGGGAGCTGGCCCACCGGGCCGGCGCCCTCGTCCGGCTGGACGCCTGATGGCCGCAACGCCGCCACTGGCGGGCCGCACGGTGGCCGTGACCCGGGCCGAAACCCAGCTGGGCGCGGCCCGCCATCTGTTCGAGCAGGCCGGAGCCAGCGTCATCGACCTGCCGGCCCTGGTGATCGGCCCCCCCGATCTCTGGGGCCCCCTCGACGATGCCCTGGCGGAACTGGACCAGTTCCACTGGATCATCTTCTCGAGCGCCAACGGGGTGGACGCCGTGGAGCAGCGGCTGGTCCGCCGGGGGAGCAGCCTGTCCGGACGGCCCCGGGGGGTGCGGCTGGCGGCGGTAGGGCGCAAGACCGCCGAGACCCTGGAGGCCCTGGGGGCCCCCGCCGATTTCGTGCCCCCGGCCTTTTTGGCCGACAGCCTGATCGAGCATTTCCCGGTATCGGGCTGGGGGCAGCGGCTGCTGCTGCCGCGGGTGCAGAGCGGCGGGCGCACGCTGCTCGCGGAAGCCTTCGCCGAGGCGGGTGCCCGGGTGGTGGAGGTGGCCGCCTACGAGACCCGCTGTCCGGCCGGACTCCCCAGTGGGGCCCTGCAGGCCCTGGAGCGGCGCGGGCTCGATGCCATCACCTTCAGCAGCGGCAAGACGGTGGACCACACCGCGCGGCTGCTGGCCGAGAGCTTCGGGGAGACCTGGCTCGAGCGGCTGGAAGGGGTGCAGGTGGTCTCGATCGGCCCCCAGACCAGCCGCCGCTGCCTGGAGCGGCTCGGGCGGGTGGACGCAGAGGCGGATCCCCACGACCTGGAAGGCCTGGTGGACGCCTGCAGCCGGTCCCTCAGAGCTCGACCTTGACCCGGCGACTGCCGCTCTGCAGGATCATGCTGCCGTTCGCGACATCGACGGAGGCCACACTCCAGCCGGAGGGCAGCAGATCGGTGTTGCGGCCACCCCGGTCGCCGGGGCGCAGGCTGCCGCTGAGCTGCCGGTAGGTCACCACCGCTTCGCTCTGGCCACCGCTGTTGATCACGCCGGTGACGCGGAAGTCCTTGAGGAAGGGCGGTGGCGTGGCGGCGGCCTGGGCCGAAGCGGCAGCGGTCACCGCTCCGGGAACCAGCTCCGGCACCAGCGATCCGAAGGGATCCTGGCGACCCATGCGGAAGGCGCTCACCACCTGCTGGGAGGTGGGAAGGGGGGTGAGGCCCTCGGGTACGGCCCCGGAGGAGGGCGTGGGAGCGGCCTGGGGCGGAGGCGCTGGCGCCGGTGGGGCTTCCACCGTGGGGGACGCCCCGCATCCGGTCAGCATCAGCCCGGCGACCACACCGATGCCGAGGCGCCCGTTGAGGCGCCGGTCAGCCCTTCTCCACCAGGTCGCGAAATCGGTCAAGGTTGGCCTGCAGCTCTTTGGTGACGATGCCACCCATGATGGTGGGTTCCATCAGGGGTGCAAGCGCGCCGGGCAGTTCATAGCTCACCGTGAGCTTGACCGCCGTGAGATCGGGCCCGAGGGGATAGAAGCGGACGGCCCCCTTGGTGGGCAGGCCGCCCACGGATTCCCAGTGCAGCCGCTGGCAGTCGACCCGTTCGGTGATCCGGGCCTTCCAGTGGAAACGGAACCCCTGGGCCGCCAGGGTCCAGTCGGTCAGGTCCGGGTCGTCAAGGGTGACGACCGATTCGATCCAGCGCATCCAGCGGGGCATGGCCTCCAGATCGCTCCACACCTCCCAGACCCGGGCCACCGGGGCCTGGATCTCGGTGGTGACGCTGTGCTCGAGCCATTTGCCCATGGTTGTGCTCCTAGGCCACCGCGGCGCAGGTGGCCAGCGCCACCGGCTGATCCAGGATGGCGGCGGCGGCAAGCCTTCCGCTCATGGTGGCCCCTTCCATCGAGTCGATGTAGTCCTGGCGGGTGTAGCTGCCGGCCAGGAAGAAGTTGGCCACGGGGGTGCGCTGGTCAGGGCGGAACGGCTCCATCCCGGGGGCTTCCCGGTACAGGGACTGGGCCAGTTTCACCACGTTGCTCCAGACGAGCTGAAGGCCGGCGGCGGAAGGAAACAGCTCACGCACCTGCCGATCGGTGTGGGCGACGATCTCCTCCGTCTTCTTGGGGATCCAGGGATCACCGGGGGTGAGCACGCACTGCAGCAGAGATCCCAGGCCCTCGCGCCGGTAGTCGGCCGGGCTGGTCAGGGCCAGGTCGGCGAAGCAGCTGAAGTCGGCATCGGCCGTGTACAGGAGATTGTCGAGGCCCGCCGGGCGGCCAAGGTCGGACCGGCGGGCGGCGGGGCCGGCGCCGTCACCCAGTTCGGTCACCCAGCCGTCGTAACGCAGCTGCACGGTGGCCACCGGCACCGTCTCGAGCCGGTCGATGGCGGCGAACTCGGGGAAACGGCGCCAGGCCTGGGGCAGCAGCCGCTGGGCTCCCGGCACATCACAGGCGGCCAGGTAGGCGTCGGCCTCCACCCGCTTCTCCCCGTCCGGGGTGCCCAGCACCAGGGAGGTGACGACGGTCTGGCCGTTGCGCTCCTCGTGGCGCACCTCGCTGACCCGGTGGCGCAGGTGCAGGCGGCCGCCACGGGCCTGGATGTAGTCAAGGATCGGACCCGTCAGCCAGCGGTGGGGGGATCCCTTGAGCAGGTTGAGCTTGGAGGCCTCCGTCCGGGAGGCGAACATCATGAAGATGGTGAGCATGCAGCGGGCCGAGATGGCCTCGCAGTCGATGAAGCCGAGGGCGTAGGCGATCGGGTTCCACATCCTCTGAATGCTGCGGGGGCTGCCCCCATGGCTGAGGAACCACTGCTGGAAGCTGATGGCATCAAGCGAACGGATCACCTTCATCGCCCCCTCGTAATCGACCAGCCCCCGGACGATCGGGCTCGTGCCCAGGGCGAGGGCATTGCGCAGCTTGTCGATCCAGTCGAGCTGGGGGGTGGTGAAGAAGGCCTTGAGGCCGTTGAAGGGGGCCCCGACGGGAAAGCGGAAATCCAGGGCCCGCAGGTCGCCGCCGCTGTTGACGAACAGGTGCCAGTGCTCCTTGGGAAGGAGGTTGTCGATGGCCCCCACCTTGCGCATCAGGGCGAAGAGGTTGGCGTAGTTGAAGAAGAAGACGTGCAGCCCCATCTCGATGTGGTTGCCGTCCGGGTCCTCCCAGCTGCCCACCTTGCCCCCCATGAAGGGGCGGGCTTCATACAGATCGACCGTGTGGCCGGCATCGACCAGATCGACGGCCGCGCTCAGACCGGCCAGACCCGCACCCACGATGGCGACCCGCACCCTTGGATTCCCGTGAAGGTCCTGACTCTATGGACCGGAGCCTACCCACCGGGGAGGGATCTCCATAGAGTGGTCGTTCACCGCGTCGTCCGGCGGCCCGATTCCCCCCATCCGACCCCCCAGCGCACGATGAGCAGCTCCACCCAGACCCCCGCCTCCAGCCCGGCAGCGACCATGCCAGCCGAGGTGGCCGTCACCCACACCGGTGTGGACGGCAAGGGCATCCTGATCACCGAGCCGGCCATGCGCCAGCTGGGCACCCTGATGGCCTCCCAGGGGGGCGAGAAGGTGCTGCGGGTGGGCGTGCGCTCCGGCGGCTGCAGCGGCATGAGCTACACGATGGATTTCATCGACGGTTCGGAGATCCTTCCCGACGACGAGACCTACACCTACGAACCCGCCGGCGCCCCCAGCTTCCGGGTGGTGAGCGATCCCAAGAGCCTGCTGTACATCTATGGCATGCAGCTGGACTTCTCCTCGGCCCTGATCGGCGGCGGCTTCAACTTCACCAATCCCAACGCCTCCCAGACCTGCGGCTGCGGCAGCTCCTTCGCCGTCTGAGCCCGGGCCGGTCCATGGCGTGCCGGACCCGTGGCATGGGAGTCTGACGATCCCCACCCCACCACCCCCAGCCGCCATGACGGCCCAGCAGGAGTCCCGCTTCGACCAGGCCATCGCCCGCTACCAGCAGGGTGCCGCGCCCGAGGAGCTGATCGACGAGTTCCTGCAGATCACGGCCCAGGAGCCGCGGCAGTCGGCGGGATGGACCTGTCTGGCCTGGCTGCAGCTGCTGCTCGACCAGCCCCAGGCGGCCCTGCCCTCGGCCCGCAACGCGGTGAAGCTCAATCCCCAGGATCCCCAGGCCCGCATCAACCTCAGCGTGGCGATGTTGGAAACCGGCGCCAAGGGCGTGCGCGAGCACATCGAGGTGGTCAAGCGGGTGATGCTGATGGCCCCGGAACTGGCGGAGGAACTGCAGGGCTCGATCGCCGATGGTCTGCAGCGGCGTCCGGGCTGGCAGGCCCTGGAGAAGGTGAAGGCCTGGCTCAGCTGAAGCCGCCGGGGCCCCGGCCGAGGGCCTCGAGCACGGTTTCGGCGATGCGCCGCGAGCCCCCGGGGGGGCCGACCCGCTCCAGGGCGGCCTGGGCGCAGCGCTGGGGCAGATCGGGGTCGGCCAGCAGGCGCTGGATCAGGCCGGCGGCCTCCTGCAGATCGGCCGTGTCGGCGGGACGCCGGCCCACGGTGTGGACCGTGGGGCCCAGCAGCCGCATCTGGGATTCGGCGAAGGCATAGCTGAACTGGGGGCCGCGACCCACCAGCTGCACCACGGGCAGGCCGAAACCCACCGCCTGCTCCACGGCGGTACCGGCCATGCCCACCACCAGGTCACTGGCGGCCAGGATCGAGGGCAGGGCCCCCGGCAGCAGCCGCACTTCAAGGTCGCCGCCGGCGGAGCGGAGCACGCCGCCGTCCAGCTGCCAGCCGACCGCCGCCGCCAGGGGTTCCAGTTCCCGCCAGTGGGGGCTCTCGACCACCGCCACCAGGAAGCGCCACGGCCCCTCCCCGTCCCGTTCGCCCAGCTGGCTGCAGAGCCGCAGCATCAGCACCAGGTTGTGGAGGGCCTCCGGGAAGCGGCTGCCCGGGACCAGCGCCAGGGTGCGGGTGCCCGGCAGGCGGGCCACCTGGCCGGCGTCCGGTGGCGGCAGATCCATGATCGGGTAGCCGCGGAACAGGGCCTTGGCCTGGCCCTGGGCCTGGAGGTCGGTGGCGGTGAAGGCGTCGCGGGTGAGCACCACGCGCACCCGCCGCCGCCGGCAGCACCAGCGGGTGAGGGCGGACAGCCGCAGCCGGCCCTCGTAGTAGCTCGAGGTGGAGACCAGGAACACCACCGTCGGCCGTCCGGTGAGCAGGGCGAAGATCAGGGGGACGTGGTCGCCGATGCTGACCACCAGATCGAAGCGGCGACCCTGGCGCCAGGCGGTCCAGAGCTGGGCCAGACTCTGCTGCAGCCAGCCCGCCGCCAGGTCCTTCCAGAGGTTGAGGCCCTGGTACACCATGCCCCCGGACGGCAGGCTGCGGCCCGCGTAGAGGAGGGGAATGCCGCGGCGTCCATAGGCCGATCCGGCGCCGACGATGGGCAGGGCCGCCAGTTCCAGCCCCGGATCACACTGACGCAGGCCATCGGCGATCAGTCCCCCATTGAGATCCTCCCCATGGCCGTTGCTGATCAGCAGGATCCTGGGAGCGGGGGAAAGGGGCACACGGGACACCAAGCACGGTCGAGTTTAGGTTTGGGCTCACCGGGGATTTCCCCCCTCCCGGCTCACCCCTCAGGCATGAGCACTCCCGCCACCGGCCCCGTCGCGCAAGTGCGCCGCGTTCTCGATGTCGTGCTGGTGGCCGACGTCTTCCTCGTGCTGGCCGGGGCCCTGTTCTTCGCCGTGGCGGTGGTGCTCCACGGCCAGCGGCTGGACGCTCCCCTGGAGCTCTTCCAGCGGTTGTGGCAGCCGCTGTTCACGCCGGCGATCGGCCTGCTGATGGCGGCGGCCCTGCTCAGCGGCGGGCTGGGCTGGTGGCAGCGGCGAGGGCAGCGCTGAGCTCCGGGTACTGGAAGTGGAAACCCTGGGCCAGCAGCCGCTCGGGAAGGACCTGCTGGCCTTCAAGCACCACCGCGGCACCGTCGCCGAGCAGCAGCTGCAGCAGGGGGCCGGGCACCGGCAGCAGGCTGGGCCGGCCGAGGGCACGGCCGAGGCTGGAGGCGAAGATCCCCATGCGGGTGGGCTCCGGGGCCACGGCGTTGTACGGGCCGGCGTAGGCGTCGTCCTCCAGGGCGGTGACGATCAGCCGGCAGAGGTCGTGGCGATGGATCCAGCTCATCCACTGCTGGCCGCTGCCCACCGGCCCGCCGAAGCCGGCCCGGAACACGGGCAGCATCTTGCCGAGGGCGCCGCCGTCGGGCCCGAGCACGATGCCCACCCGCAGCACCACGATCCGGCAGGCCTCGGGAGCGACCTGGGTGGCGGCTTCCCAGCGGGCGCAGAGACGGGCCAGGAAATCGTCGCCGGGGGGACTGGCCTCCGTGAAGCCGGCCTCCAGGCTGGTGCCGTAGTAGCCCACGGCCGAGCCGTTCACCAGCACCCGGGGCGGTGTGGCCAGGGCCGCCATCGCCCGCACCAGGTGGGTGGTGGTGCCGATGCGGCTGTCGAGCAGCCGCTGGCGGTGGACCGGCGTCCAGCGCTGGTCAGCGATCGGCTCCCCGGCCAGGTTGACGACCCCATCGGCAGCCGCCAGGGCCTCCAGCAGCGCCGGCTGGCCCCAGCTGGCCGGGTCGGCCGGATCGCAGCAGAGGGTGGTGAGCCGGGGGTCCGCCGCTTCGCTGTCGGGCCGGGCGCGACGGCTCACCAGGGTGAGCTGGTGGCCGAGGTTGAGCAGGAACGGCACCAGCTCCCTGCCGACGAAACCCGTGCATCCGAGCAGAAGCAGCCGCATGCCCACCGTTCCATCGGAATTCAGTGCCGAGGTTAGGTTCCGGCAGCCCTAACCTGTGCCGAACCCTCCTCTCCACGATGGCTGAGTCCGCGCCTGCCGCTCCCCCGAGCCTGAAAAAGGGTGCCCTGGTCAGGGTGAACAGAATCGCCTACACCAACAGCCTCGAGGCCGGAGCCAGCGATCCGGTGCCCCCCGGCTACCTGTTCGAGGGGCCCGGGGAGATCCTGGCGATCCAGGGGGAGCACGCCCAGCTCCGCTGGCGCCTGCCCGTTCCCGACGTGTGGCTGCGGCTCGACCAGCTCGAGGCGATGCCCGCCGCCTAGATCGTCCGCGCCTAGACCGTCAGCGCCACCTAGATCTCCACCCGGCGCCGTTCCTCCTTCAGGCGGCTGCGGCGCAGCCGGGCCTCCCGCAGCATCTCCTTGCCGTCATGGAGGTAGCTGTCCACATAGCCCATGGTGTAGCGCTCCAGCTCCACCAGGGCGTCCTGCACCTGGCTGAGGCAGTGGTAGAGGCTGAGGCCGAACCCCTTGGCCGCCGACGGACAGGCCCGTGAGCGATACAGCGCCTCCACCTTCTCCATGCGCAACCGGCTCTGGTCGAGGAAGGCGCAGAACGCCCCCATCAGCTCGTCGTCGTAGGGATCGGCGGCCAGGGAGCGCAGCTGGGCCGGGAACGGATTGATCACCTGACCGATCAGCCGGTCGATCGGCACGTACACCTGCTGGAGCCAGCCGAGGAGCTCCTCGTCACTGGCGGCGCCGACGCCGCGATGGCGGCCTGCCCCTGGTCCCTTGGCCGGCCCTGCACCGCCCGCGGCGGTGCGTGCCGGTATGCCGACGCCGGCCCCGTGGTCGTAATGGCGGCGGCGGTCCCCGTCGCCCAGCACCTCCCAGGCCGCATTCAGGGCCAGGATCGTGCGCGGATCGCCGCCGGCATCCGGGTGATGGCGTTTGACGAGGGCGCGATAAGCGGCCTTGATCTCGGCGGTGGTGGCCCCAGGCGAGACCCCGAGGATGGCGTAGTGGTCGGCGGAGGTCCTGGCCATGCGCTGGCGGCGCCATCTGGCTCCAGCATCGCCGATGGGCCCACCCGGACGGATCCCGCCGCAGCCGCCCATGAAAAAGCCCCCCTGGGAAGGGGGGCCGGAGGGTTGTGAGGAAGTGTGGGGAGGAAGGAGCGCCGATCCGAGGGGCCCGCAAGGGACCCCGGAGGATCAGAACCTGAACTGGGTCTGGATCAGGCCGCCGAGCACGCTGCTGGACTGGCCGATGGTGGTGAACTGGCCGTTGGGGCGGCTCAGGTAGAAGAGCGCCGGGGTCACGCTGATGTTGTCGGTGACCTGGAACTTGTACCACCACTCCCAGGCGAAGTTGCCGTCCTGGGGCGTCTGGCCGTTGCGCAGGGAAGTGGCGAACACCGGCTGACCCACGGCCATACCGGCCTGGTTGCCCTTCATGAACACATCGTTCCACTGCAGGCCCACGCTCCAGGACTGGCTGGCGCCGCGGTTGGCCGACTGGTTGAAGGTCGGAACCGTGTCGAACGTCGGCACCCGGATCGCGGTGGCGCCCCTGCCAATCAGGGCGGTCTGGGGGTTCAGCTGGGGCTGGGTCATGGCGTTGTAACCCCAGCCCAGGTTGATGGAGGGGATCCAGCCGCTCTTCTTGGGCTGCCACGCGAAGGTGGTGGCGAAGTTGTTGGAGTAAGCGGCACTGGTGCCGAAGTTCTCCGAACCCAGGAAGTTGTTGTTGATGTTGGGGCAGTCGACCGCCGCCTGGGCGAAGGTGGTGCCGCGGCGGAAGTTCTGGCCGCACTGGACATAGCTCCAGGCGAAGGCGAAGCGCCAGTTCTTGCCGGCCACACCGGCCTGGGTGGTCCAGGTGCCGCGGCTGCGCTCGCCCAGCAGGCCACCCTGGTTCGGGTTGCCGTTGTCACCGTTGGGGGCCACGTAGGCGGTGGAGATCGCGAAGAAGGGCTTGCCCTTCTTGACGTTCTGCTTCCACATCAGGCCGAAGGTGGAACCGGTGGCCTTGTTGTAGGTGCCGGGGGCGCCGTGCAGCGTGAAGACGTCGAGGATCTCGGAGCGGTAGAACCAGGGGGTGATCGCCAGGAACTCGGTGTTCCGGGCCCGGGCGCCGATCAGGGCGGTGAAATCGCGGCCGATCGGGAAGCGGTAGTAGAGACGGTCGATGTTGACGACGTCAGCACCACCGACGGGGGAGAAGGCGCGATCCAGCGCCATCAGGTTGTACGGCTGGCCACCGAAGGGGCTGTTGTTGAAGTTGCCGCTGCGCAGACGGGTGTACAGCAGGTCCTTGCCGGTGAAGCTGGTGAGCAGGTTGAGGCGCAGGTCGTAGTTGAAGACCGTGGCGCCCCAGTTGCGCCGGTTGTTGGCGGGGAAGGCGTTGGCCGCGCCGGCGGGGACGCCGACGGCGGGGTTGGGCAGGCCCTGGTTGCCACCGAAGCTGTTGGCGCCGATCACGAAGACGGCATCACCCTGGAGCTTGGTGGTGGTGGAGAACTGGGTGGCTTCGAGCTCACCCACCTTGGCCTCCAGGCCATCCACCCGGCCGCGCAGCACGGCGAGTTCCTTCTCGAACTCGTCCATCAGGCGCTTCAGCTCGTCGGTCACTTCGGTGATCCGGTCGAGGCAGGCGTTCAGCAGGGCCGCCGCTTCGTAGCGGGTCATGGCCTGGCCGCCCTTGAAGGTGCCGTTCGGGTAGCCGGCGACGCAGCCGTAGCGCTCAACCAGGTTGGAGAGGGCCTGGAACGCCCAGTCGGTGGGCTTGACGTCGGAGAACTGGTTGATGCTGGTGACCTGGTTCTGGGCTTCCCAGGCCTTGAAGCGATCGATGTCCTGCTGCTCCATGTACGTGGAGATCTCAGCCCGCTGGGACTGGGAGATCTCGCCGGCGGAAGCGGCAAGAGGCGACAGCAGCCCAAGGGCCACCGGCGCCAGCAGGAATTGCTGGAAGGGTTTCATTGGTCCTCACACCAAAAAGAGGAATCCCCCGAGGGGGACGGCGCAAACGTATAGGAATCCAGGGGCGCCGCAGCAGGACCTGATCACACCGGCAGGTATTGCGGATGACATTCGGGCGCCGCCGGAGCCGCTGGTGGCTGGGCGGGCGCTGTCTTTCGATCCTGGAAGACCCGCCGACTCCCGTTGGTCCAACGATGCGCCGGAGATTGGCGTGTTGATGCACAAAAAAAACCCGGCTGCAGAGCAGCCGGGCGAATGGGAGGGCAGATTGTGAGGGTGATGGATCCGAAAGGATCAGAACTTGAAGGTGGTCTTGATGAAGCCGCCGAAGTTGTTGAAATCGGAGCCCACAGGACCGATCGCACCGACGTTCTTGGAGACCTGACCCAGGGGAGCGCTCAGGTAGTAGAGCGCGGGGGTCACGCTGATGTTGTCGGTGACCTGGAACTTGTACCACCACTCCCAGGCGTAGTTGCCATCGACGATGGCGGTCGCGGCGGCGGGGCCACCGAAGACGGCGGGACCGGCGCTGACGGACGTCAGGAAGGTGGGCTGACCGACGGCCATACCGGCGGAGTTGCCCTTGATGAACACGTCATCCCACTGCAGACCCACGTACCAGGACTGGCTGGTGGCGTTGGTGATGCCGGTGGTGGAGACGAGATTCGCGGCGCCGTTGAGGTTGGTGGTGCCGTTGTAGTTGCTGCGGTTGATGCCCCAGCCGGCGCTGATGGAGGGAACCCAGCCGGAGTTGCTGGGCTGCCAGTAGGCGCTGATGCCCACCGAGTTGGTGGCGGCGGCGTTGGTCTGGAAGATGGTGGCCAGAGGCGTGCCGTTGCCGGTGTAGAGACCGGCACCACCGGAGGAGTAGGTGTAGGCCGCCGCGATGCCCCAGTTGGAGCCGGTGTAGGCGATCTGGCCGGTACCCGTCTGGGAGGAGCAGGCGTTGCCGATGCCACCGCAGTTCGCCGTGCCGGCGATCGGGTTGCCCACATCACCGTTGGCGGAGACGTAGTTGGCGCTGATGCTGAAGCCGCCGCTCTTCCACCACAGACCACCACCAGCGCCCAGGTTCAGGCTGTAGGTGCCGGGAGCACCGGCGTAGGTGAAGATGTCGAGGACGGTGTCAGCCGGGTAGGCGGACGGCCACACGGCCAGCATGTCGTCCTGACGGACGCGACCACCGATGGTGGCGGTGAAGTTGCTGCCGAGGGGGAACTGGTAGAAGAGGCGGTTGATGGCGACCACGTCACCGCAGTCGACGCCCAGGCCGCAGTTCTCCTCAAAACCGGCTTCGGTGGCGTTCAGGCCGACGACCGGCTGGCCGAAGGGCGACTGGGCGAAGTTACCGGCCCGCAGACGGGTGCGGAGCAGGTCCTTTCCGGTGAAGCTGGTGTCGAAGTTGAGCTGGATGTCGTAGTTGAAGGCCGTGGCGCCCTGGGTCTGGCGGGCCTGGTTCGCCCAGGTGTTGGGGACGTAGCCGATGCCGGCCGCGTTCGCGCCGAAGGCGCCGGGCACGAAGGAAGGAATCACCGCGCCGGCCCCGACCAGGCTGGCGGGCAGCAGCACGGCGGCCGGATCGTTGGCAACGGCCGGCAGGAAGACCCCAGGCACCGGAACGATCTGGGCGTTACCGCCGTAGCTGTTGGCGCCCATGATGAAGGTCGCCTTACCGGTCAGCTTGGTGGTGGTGGAGAACTGGGTGGCCTCGAGCTCACCCACCTTGGCCTCCAGGCCATCCACACGACCGCGCAGCACGGCGAGTTCCTTCTCGAACTCGGCCATCAGGCGCTTCAGCTCGTCGGTCACCTCGGTGATCCGGTCGAGGCAGGCGTTCAGCAGGGCCGCCGCTTCATAGCGGGTCATGGCCTGGCCGCCCTTGTAGGTGCCGTTCGGGTAGCCGGCGACGCAGCCGTAGCGCTCGATCAGGTTCGAGAGAGCCTGGAAGGCCCAGTCGGTGGGCTTGACGTCAGAGAACTGGTTGATGCTGGTGACTTGCTCTTCGGCGGCGTACTTGTTGACGCTGTCGATGTTGAGCTCAGCCGCCTGAACCGCCACGGGGGCGAGCAGGCCGAGAGCTGCAGGAGCAACCAGCAGTTGCTGGAAGGGCTTCATGGATTCCTCACACAATAAGGAGCGCTGTTCCATGACGGAACACGGCGAAGTATAGATCCTGTTTCTTGCGCTGCAAGCGACGAGTCAGGCTCAGGTAACGCTCGACCAAGCGCCCCAAGTCACCAGGTTCGGCAACACACAAAAAAGCCCGACTGCATAGCAGCCGGGCGAGTTTGAGGAGATTGTGAGAGAAGTGAATCCCGAAGGATCAGAACTTGAAGGTGGTCTTGATGAAGCCGCCGAAGTTGTTGAAATCGGTACCGGAGGTTCCGATCGCGCCAACGTTCTTGGAGACCTGACCCAGAGGAGCGCTCAGGTAGTAGAGAGCCGGGGTCACGCTGATGTTGTCGGTGACCTGGAACTTGTACCACCACTCCCAGGCGTAGTTGCCATCGACGATGGCGGTCGCGGCGGCGGGGCCACCGAAGACGGGGTTGCCACCGCTGACGGCGGTCAGGAAGGTGGGCTGACCGACGGCCATACCGGCGGAGTTGCCCTTGATGAACACGTCATCCCACTGCAGACCCACGTACCAGGACTGGCTGGTGGCGTTGGTGATGCCGGTGGTGGAGACGAGCCCGGCGGCGTTGCCGAAGTTGGCGCCGTTGAACTGGTTGCGGTTGATGCCCCAGCCGGTGCTGATCGAGGGGATCCAGCCGGAGTTGCTGGGCTGCCAGTAGGCGCTGATGCCCACCGAGTTGGTGGCGGCAGAGCCGGTGAAGAAGGCGTTGGCCAGAGGCGTGGCGTTGCCGCTGTAGGTGCCAGCACCACCCGAGGAGTAGGTGTAGGCCGCCGCGATGCCCCAGTTGGAGCCGGTGTAAGCGACCTGGGCCGTACCCGTCTGGGAGGAGCAGGCGTTGCCGATGCCACCGCAGTTCGCCGTGCCGGCGATCGGGTTGCCCACGTCACCGTTGGCGGAGACGTAGTTGGCGCTGATGCTGAAGCCGCCGCTCTTCCACCACAGACCACCACCAGCGCCCAGGTTCAGGCTGTAGGTGCCGGGAGCACCGGCGTAGGTGAAGATGTCGAGGACGGTGTCAGCCGGGTAGGCGGACGGCCACACGGCCAGCATGTCGTCCTGACGGACGCGACCACCGATGGTGGCGGTGAAGTTGCTGCCGAGGGGGAACTGGTAGAAGAGGCGGTTGATGGCGACCACGTCACCGCAGTCGACGCCCAGGCCGCAGAATTCTTCGAAGCCGGCTTCCGTGGCGTTCAGGCCGACGGTGGGGCCGCCGAAGGGCGACTGGGCGAAGTTACCGGCCCGCAGACGGGTGCGGAGCAGGTCCTTGCCGGTGAAGCTGGTGTCGAAGTTGAGCTGGATGTCGTAGTTGAACGCCGTGGCGCCCTGGGTCTGACGGGCCTGGTTCTGCCAGGTGTTGGGGACGACCGGGCCGAGGGGACCGAAGGGACCGGTCACGAAGGCGGGGACGCCGGTGGCCAGGGAAGCGGCGGGGCTCACCTGGGCGTTACCGCCGTAGCTGTTGGCGCCCATGATGAAGGTCGCCTTACCGGTCAGCTTGGTGGTGGTGGAGAACTGGGTGGCCTCGAGCTCACCCACCTTGGCCTCCAGGCCATCCACACGACCGCGCAGCACGGCGAGTTCCTTCTCGAACTCGGCCATCAGGCGCTTCAGCTCGTCGGTCACCTCGGTGATCCGGTCGAGGCAGGCGTTCAGCAGGGCCGCCGCTTCATAGCGGGTCATGGCCTGGCCGCCCTTGTAGGTGCCGTTCGGGTAGCCGGCGACGCAGCCGTAGCGCTCGATCAGGTTCGAGAGAGCCTGGAAGGCCCAGTCGGTGGGCTTGACGTCAGAGAACTGGTTGATGCTGGTGACTTGCTCTTCGGCGGCGTACTTGTTGACGCTGTCGATGTTGAGCTCAGCCGCCTGAACCGCCACGGGGGCGAGCAGGCCGAGAGCTGCAGGAGCAACCAGCAGTTGCTGGAAGAGTTTCATGGGTTCCTCACACGGAAGCGGCGCAATGCGCCAAACGAAGGATCCCCCAAGTGGACATGGCCATCCAGGGTCCATGTGCCAGAAAACACAACGTCCGGTACCCGAGGGTGCTGCCAGAGTGCCGCCCATGAAGGCCCTGTGGGCGTCGCTGCCCTTCCTGCCCCTGTTGCTGACGGCGGCGCCGCGCAGCTTCCTGGCCCACGACGAGGGCTATTACGCCCTGCAGGCCCGCTGGATGGCCACGAGCGGCCAGTGGCTGGGTCCCCCCTGGTGGGACCAGGTGATCTTTGATCGCAGCATCGGCCTGCCCTGGCTGATCGCCGCGGCCGGCCGGCTGCCGGGGGTGGGCCCCTGGTCGGCCCATCTGCCGTCCCTTCTCGCCGCCGTGGCCTGCCTGCTGCTCACGGCCGACCTGGCCGGGCGCCTGCTGGGCGGGGGCGGAGCCGCCTGGCTCGCCGCCGCCGTGCTGGCCCTCACTCCCCTCTGGCTCGACTACGCCCACCTGGCCAGCCAGGACATGCCGCTGCTGGCCCTGGAACTGCTGGGGATCCTGGCCCTGCTGCGGGCCGGCGAGGCTTCGCAACGGCCCTGGCCGTTCCTGGCCGGCGCCTGGATCGGCCCGGCCTTCCTGATCAAGGGCTTCATGGTGGCGCTGCCGGTGGTGGCCCTGCTGCCCTTCCTGCTGCTGGAGCGCCGCACCGTGCTGCGGCGGCCGGGCTTCTGGCTCGGCCTCGCCCTGGGCTGGCTGCCGGTGGCGCTCTGGCTGGGCCTGAGCCTCCAGGTGCTGGGCCTGCCGGTGGTGGCGGGCCTGTGGCAGAAGCTGCTCTACCTCTCCGAGAGTGACGTCTACAGCGCCGGCCCGCTCTATTACCTGTGGAACCTGCCGGCCAACACCTTCCCCTGGAGCCTGTTCGCCCTGGCGGGCTGGTGGGGCTGGCTGGCCGGACCGCTAGAGCGGTCCCGGCGCCTTCTCCTGCTCCTCTATCCGCTGCTGATGTTGCTGTTGCTCAGCGCCTTCCGCACCAAGACCCCCTACTACGGCCTGCAGCTCACCCCCTTTGTCGCCCTGGCGGCCACGGCCGGCCTGCGGTCCTGGAGCGCCGGCGCCGGCCGCTGGGCCCGGGGGGCGGCCTTCGGCTTCGGGGGGCTGGGACTGGTGCTGGTCCTGGCGGCGGTGGCGGTGCTCTGGCCCGGGGCGCCGGCCGGCCGGCTGGTGGCCAATGGGGTGGCGGACCTGGCTCCTGCTCCGCAGCTGTTCGCGCTGGCGGCGGGCTGCCTGGGGCTGGCCTGGGCCCTGGTGCCCTGGTGCCGCACCGGCTCCCGCCGGCTGGCGGCCCTCCTGGTGGGTCCCTGGCTGGCCCTGGCCCTGCTGGTGCAGGCCGGCCTGTTCAGCGATCGCAGCCCCCGGCAACGGCAGGCCCTGGAGCGCCCTGAGGCCAAGGAGGCCCTGGCGGCCGGGCCGATCGCGGCCGTGGCCGGCGCCCCCCTCAGCGGCGAAGAGCATGCCCGGCTGATCCTGGTGGCCCTGGCCAGCCCCCAGCTCACGCCCCGCATCGGCCCGGCGGAAGGGGTGCCCGCCGGGGAGCGGGTGTGGATCCGGCGCCGTGAGCTGCCGGCCGGATGGTCCGTGCGGCTGCAGGCCCAGGAACTGGAGCCCTGGGTGCTGGCCCAGGCACCGGGAGCGGCCCGATGAGACGGACACGGGGCCGGGATGGGTGGATCCTGCTGGGGCTGTGGCTGGCCGGGGTGCTCCTGGATGGGCTCTGGCTGCAGCGCCACGCCCAGCCACCGGCCTGGGACCAGGGGGAACACCTGAGCCGGGCCCTGGGGGTCTGGCAGGTGCTCGGGGAGGCGGCTCCCCTCGATCCACTCTGGTGGCAGCGGCTCTGGGCCGAGACGCCCACCTACCGGGGGCCCCTCACCTACCTGGTGACGGCACCGGTGTTCAGCCTGCTGGGGCCCGGCTATGGCAGCGCGATCCTGTCCAACAGCCTCTTCCAGGCCCTGCTCCTGGGCAGCCTCTACGGCCTGGGACGCCTGGCCCGCGGGCGGGCGGCCGGCCTCTGGGCCGCCTTTTTCTGCGCCGTCGCGCCGGCCCTGCTGAACCAGCGCAGCGACTACCTGATCGATTTCAGCCTGACGGCCGTGCTCACGGCCACCTGGTGGCTGCTGACGGTGCGGGTGCTGGGCTGCCCCCGGCGCCCCTGGCTCTGGAGCCTGGCCGGCGGCCTGGGGCTCGGGGCGGTGGTGCTGACACGCCCCACCGGCCTGGTGATGCTCTGGCTGCCCCTGCTGGCCCTGGCCTGGCGGGCCCTTGCGCCCCTGCTCCGGCGGGGCCGCTTCGGCCGGATAGCGGAGCTGCTGCTGGCGGCGGCGGCGGCGACGGCCGTGGCCTGGCCCTGGTGGAGCCAGAACTGGCTGACGATCCTCTCCACGGTCAACAAGGCCCGCCAGTGGGGCGTCCTGTATCAGGACGGTCTGGAGGCGAACACCCTGGCGGGCTGGCTGTTCTACCCCCGCCTGCTGCCCACCATGGCCGGGGCCGCCCTGGTGGCGGTGGTGGTGGCGGGGGGAGCGCTGCATTGGTGGCGAAACCGCGGCGTCCCTGCCGGCGCCCTGCCCTGGCGGCGGCTCGCCTGGTGGCTGAGCTTTCCGCTCGGTGCCCTGCTGCTGGCCACCCTGATGAGCACCAAGGACTTCCGCTTCGTGCTCCCCCTGGTTCCCCAGCTGTGCCTTGGCCTGGGGATCGTGCTGGCCTCGGCCGCCGGCCGCTGGACGCCCGTCTGGCGGCTGGCGGTGGTGGCGATCGGGCTCTGGGGGGCGCTGGCCAGCCAGTTCGCCCTGGCGGCCAATCCGACCGCCTTTCCGCCGCGGCCCCCCGTCGCCGGCCCCCCCTGGCCCCTGGAGGCGATCGTGGCCACGATCCGCCAGCGCAGTCCCCACCAGCTCTCCACCCTGGCGGTGCTGCCCGACAGCCAGGGACTGAACGCCTTCAACCTCGACGCCGAAGGGCGCCGGCAGGACTTCCGCGTCGCCGCCCGCCAGACCGTGGGGCCTGTCGACCAGCTCGACGGCGACCTGGCCGGCTTCGACTGGTTCCTGCTCAAGGGGGGCGACCAGGGGGTGATGAGCGATGAGCGCCAGGCCGCCCTGGACGGCCTGGTGCGGCGATCACCCGCGTTCCAGGCCGCCGGGCGCTGGCCCCTGCCGGATGGCAGCAGCGCCGAGCTGTTCGGGCGGCGGCAGCTGAGCCTGGCGGTGACACCGGCGGCCTGCGGGCCGGGGCGGGACCTGGCCCTGAACCTGACCGTCGAACCGCCGCCCCCCCTGCGGCCGGGCACCGGGGCGGTGCTGGTGAGCCGGCTGCGGGGGCCGGCGGCCGAGCTGAGGGACGGCCTGCTGCTGCTCGACTGGCGGCCGGACGCCGCCGCCGACGGCGTGCCGACCTGGCGCCATGACCGCGGCATCGGCCAGGGCATGGTGCGCGCTGCGCCCGGCGGTTGCCTGGAGGTGCGGGAACGGCTGGCCCTGGTGGTGCCGGCCGGGTTGCCCGATGGGTCCTACCGGCTCCGGGCCCGGGCCCTCGACCGCCAGGGGCGGCCGCTGCCCCTGCGCAGCGCTCCTCTGACGCTGGCGGTGGCCGGCGGCGGTGCCCAGGGCCCGGAGGCCCAGGGCAAGGGGGCCCAGGCCATGGACACCGGGGCGCCCCCCAACCGCATCGACCAGCTGGTCGAACTCGGGAGGCTGCTGCGGGCCGGCGATCTCGACCGGCTGTTCCGGCAGGTGGGCCAGATCAACCAGCGGGACCCCCAGCAGATCTACCTCTCCCAGGGGGAGCGGCTGCTGCGGGCCAGGCTGCAGGAGACTGGCGCCGACCCCGGGGAAGCCGATCTGGAGGACCTCTATGGTCTGGCCCTGGCCCAGGCGCTGCAGAGGCACGCCGATGGGGCCGTCGACACGCTGCAGCGCATCGTGTCCCTCGAACCCACCAATCCCCATGCCCTGATGGCCCTCGGCTTCGTGCAGCTCTACCGCTTCCACCCGGGCCAGGCCCAGGTGGCGCTCGATGCCGCCGCCCGGCTCGACCCCGGCAACCGCACCCTGCGGACGCTGCGGGCCGTGGCCAGCGGCCTGCGGCTCGATGTGGCGGGCACCCTGGCCCTGCTGCGATGAACGGCACGCTCCAGCCGGAAGGACTGCAGCGGTTCCACCGCCGCAACCGCGCCTACTACGAGGACCTGGACCGCCTGCACCAGCTGCTGGTCGCCCCGGGTCTGCGGGTGCTCGAGATCGGCTGCGGCCTGGGGGATCTGCTGGCGGCCACCCACCCGGGCCACGGCGTGGGCATCGAGCGCGACCCCGTCATCGCCGCCGCCGCCCAGGCCGCCCACCCCAACCTGCGGATCGTCTGCGCCGAGGCGGCGACCCTCGACCCGGAGGTGATCGGGGAGAGCGCCCCCTTCGACGTGATCCTGCTGGCCAACACCCTCAACACCCTCGAGGACGTGCAGGGGGTGCTGGAGCGGCTGGCGGCGTTCTGCCATGACCGCACCCGGCTGGTGGTGAGCTTGCACAACTGGCTGTGGCAGCCCCTGCTCAAGGCGGCTGAAGGCGTGGGCCTGCGTCAGCCCCAGCCCCCCGAGAGCTGGCTCACCCCCAGGGACGTGCAGAACCTGCTCGATCTGGCCGGCTGGGAGGTGCTCAAGCAGGGCCATCGCTGCCTGCTGCCCCGCCGGATCCCCCTGCTGACCCCCCTGGCCAACCGCTGGCTGAGCCAGCTGCCGCTGCTCGAACAGTTCGGGCTGACCCACTGGCTGGTGGCCCGGCCCGCCACCCCGGCCCAGCGCCGCCCCAGCGTCAGCGTGGTGATCCCGGCCCGCAACGAGGCCGGCAACATCGCCGCCGCCATCGACCGCATGCCCCTGCTGGGGTCGGCCACCGAGGTGCTGTTCGTGGAGGGCCACTCCTCCGATGCCACCTGGGCGGAGATCGAGCGGGTCTGCGGCTCCTACAGCGGCCCGCTGCAACTTCGGGCCCTGCGCCAGAGCGGCCGCGGCAAGGCCGACGCCGTCTGGCTGGGCTTCGATCAGGCCGAGGGGGAGGTGCTGATGATCCTCGATGCCGATCTCACCGTGCGCCCCGAGGATCTGCCCCGGTTCTACAAGGCCCTGGCGGAGGGCCGGGGGGAGTTCGTCAACGGCTGCCGGCTGGTGTATCCCCGCACCAGCGCCGCCATGCCGCCGCTGAACACGGCCGCCAACCGCTTCTTCGCCGCGGCCTTCTCCTGGCTGCTGCGCCAGCGGCTCAAGGACACCCTCTGCGGCACCAAGGTGATCTGGAAGGCCGACTACGAGCGGCTAAAGGCCGGGCGTGCCTACTTCGGCGACTTCGACCCCTTCGGCGACTTCGATCTGCTCTTCGGCGCGGCCAAGCTCAACCTCAAGATCGTGGAGGTGCCGGTGCGGTACCAGGAGCGCAGTTACGGCAGCTCGAACATCGCCCATGTGAAGGAGGGGCTGATCCTGGCGAGGATGTGCCTGTATGCGGCGCAGAAGCTGCGCTTCACCCCATGACCGCGTGGCTGTCCGTCCCGCCGCCGCCCCGCCAGCGGCAAGGCCGCCGATGAAGAAGCGCTGGTTCCTGGGGTTGGTGGCGACCCTGGCGCTCTACCTGGGGCTCAGCATCTGGTTCGGTTTCGCCAACGTGATGCGCTCCCTGGGGGCGCTGCCCTGGTGGTGCTGGCTGCTGGTGCCCGCGATGGTGGCCGTGGGCTATCTGCTGCTGTTCCAGCGCTGGCAGTTCTATCTGCGGCAGCTGGGGCAGCCCCTGGCCTGGCGGCCCAGCAGCCGGATCTACGTCGCCGGCCTGGCGCTGGTCGCCGCCCCCGGCCGCAGCGGCGAGGCCCTGCGGGGACTGTGGCTGCAGCGCCGCCACGGCATCCCGATGCAGGTCGGCGTGGGGGTGACCCTGGCGGAGCGGGTGACTGACCTGGCCGGAGCCCTGCTGGTGCTCGCCTGGGGGCTCGGGGGACGGATCCTGCCGGCCCTGGTGGCGGGCGGCGGAACCCTGGCCATCGGCGCCTGGCTGCTGACCCATCCGGCCGCCCTGCGGCGCCTGGAGGCCTTCCTCGACCGGCTGCCGGCGCACCGGCGCTGGCACGGACTGACCCGGCTGCTGCGGGAGGCCCTCGGGGCGGTGGGCCGGCTGCGACGGCTGCTGCGGCCCTGGCCCCTGCTGGTGGGCACCGCCCTGGCGGCCCTGGTGTGGCTGATCGAAGCGTCGGCGCTGATGGGCCTGCTGCAGCTGCAGGGGGATCCCCTGGCCCTGAGCCAGGCCGCCGTGATCCGCACCGCCATGGCCCTGGGCGGGGTCCTCTCCTTCCTGCCGGCGGGGGTCGGCACCGCGGAGGCCACGGCCATCGGCCTGGCGGTGGCGTTCGGGGTCGAACGACCGGCGGCGCTGGCGGTCACCCTGGTGCTGCGGGTGTGCACCGTGCTGCTGCCCACCGCGGTGGGCCTGGTGGTGCTGGGCCGCCATCGGGACGATGGCGAGGCGATGGCGGCGTGAGCGACACCCCCCTCTCCTCCGGGGCCGGCTACCGGGCCGAGATCGACGGCCTGCGGGCCCTGGCCGTGGTGGCCGTGATCCTCAACCACATCGACGACCGGCTGCTGCCCAGCGGCTACCTGGGGGTGGACATCTTCTTCGTGATCTCCGGCTTCGTGATCACCGGGTCCCTGACGCGCCGTCCGGCCCGCTCCCTGGGCGATCTCCTGCTCGGCTTCTACAGCCGCCGCCTGAAACGGCTCGTGCCGGCCCTGCTGGTCTTCGTGGTGGTGGTGGGGATCCTGGCCTGCCTGGTGATCCCCCGGCCCCATACGGCCCTGCGCACGGGGATCAGCGCCCTGTTCGGCTTCTCCAACGTCTACCTGCATGGGCAGGCGACCGACTACTTCGGCACCGCCACCAAGCTCAACCCCTTCACCCACACCTGGTCGCTTGGGGTGGAGGAGCAGGTTTACCTGCTGCTGCCCCTGGTGGCCTGGATGACGGGCTTCGCCCGCCCCGGAGCCGGGGGCCACAGGGCCCTGTTCGGGGTGATGGGCGTGGCCTCACTGGCGTCGCTGATCGCCTTCGTTCAGCTCTATCCCACCCAGCAGGCCGCCGCCTACTTCCTGATGCCGCCGCGGCTCTGGGAGATGGGGGCGGGCTGCCTGCTGTTCTGCCTCGGCGGCGTCTGGCCGGCCGCCGCCAAGGGCCTGGGCCAGCTGCCGCCCATGGCGGCGGCTCTGGGCCTGGTGGCGGTGATGCTGCTGCCGCTGACCTGGGCGGTGCCGGCCACGGTGGCCGCCGTGGTCCTGACCACACTGCTGATCGCCAGCCTGCGGCAGGGGACCGCCGCCCACCGGCTGTTCAGCCTGCCGGCCCTGGTGGGGGTGGGGCTGATCTCCTATTCCCTCTACCTCTGGCACTGGGGGGTGCTGTCCCTGAGCCGCTGGACGATCGGCCTGCACTGGTGGTCGCTGCCGTTCCAGATCGGCCTGATGGTGCTCCTGTCGCTGGCTTCCTACCGCTGGGTGGAAAAACCCCTGAGGCAGGCCAGCTGGGGCCCGCGGCGGGACCAGACCATCGCCATCGGGGTGGGCGGCCTGGCGGCCGGGGCCGGGCTGCTGATCGGTGTCGACAACCTGCCTCCGTTCAGCCTGTACGCCGGACGCAACCCGATCCCCGCCGGCATGGGGGTGGAATCGCTCGTCGATCCCTATCGGGTGGCGGGTGCCGCCGGAACCTGGCAGGGGTCGCCCTGCGTGCTGGCCAACGACGGTGAAGCGGCGAAGACCATTGCCATCGAGGCCTGCACCCTTGGGGACTTCGCCACGGCCCGCCACCGGGTGCTGGTGGTGGGCAATTCCTTCTCGGCCTCCTTCGCCGGCGCCTTCGACGAGCTGGTGGCCACCGACGGCTACGCGGTGACGATCACCTCGGCCTGGGCCGCCTCCCCGGTGGGCAACTTCGCCGCCCTCGGCGGCGGCGGCCCCTTCGCCGCCACCAACCGCGCCTACTGGAACCGGGTGGTGCCAGGGCTGGTGGCCCAGCTGCGCCCCGGCGACTGGGTGTTCCTCGTCAACGACATGGTGATGTTCTCGCCGCCCAGCCAGGGGCCGGGCAGCCGGCTCATCCTGCAGACCCTGCGGGTGGGCCTCAGCGACTTCTCCGCCAGCCTGGCCGAGCGCGGCGTGCGCCTGGCGGTGCTCAACGGCCTGCCCTTCGCCCGGGAGGCGAACTGCCACCCCGCCAGTGCCGTGCCCCAGTGGTTCTCCCCCTTCGGCGGCCCCTGCCAGATGCCGGATCGGGCGGAATCCCTGCGGCGACGCCAGCCCCTCGACAACCTGCTGGGCGAACTGCAGAGCCAGGGGAAGCTGCAGGTGGTCGACCTGTTCGACCTGTTCTGCCCCGAGGGGGCCTGCACCTATCGGGCCCGGGGTGGCGAGATCCTCTACCGGGACGAGCATTCCCATCCCTCGAAGCAGGCGGTGCGGCTCGCCGCGCCCGTGATCCGGGACGTGCTGAGGCCCAGGCAGGAATGAACGATGCCCCCGAGACCGGGGGTACCAGGGGAACCTGGAACCACGGTCTCGGGGGCTCTCGCCGGGTCCGCTCTGGCGCGGAACCGATGGATCAGGATTCAGCGGCCGTGATCAGCCGGCGTTCTCCGCGATCTGCAGACCCTGGATGGGACAACTTGGGGTCATGGACACCTCCTCCTGTGGGTTGGATGCCAGCCGGCGACGCCTGCGGCAAGGACAGAAGACGACCGAGGGAGACGGGCACCACACCAGCTGAACCAAGCAGGATTCCCACCGATGCCGTGGCAGCAGGGGAGGCTCACCGGGCCCGACGATGGGGCGCACTCCGATCAGGCGTTTCCGTCGATCACCACGTCACTGCTGACGGAACGAGGCCATCGTAACCAGCTTTTCGGGCCATCGACGGGGCCATCGAAGGGGCCATGAAAAAAGCCCCCATGGAAGGGGGCTGGAGAACCTTGGGAAGGGATCAGAGCGCGTTGCCGCGGGGCAGAACCTCTTCAGGGAAGATGAAGTTTTCGTGCGGTTGGTCGGCAGGCGCCATCCAGGCACGCAGACCTTCGTTGAGCAGGATGTTCTTGG
>NZ_NQKY01000032.1 GCF_002252675.1 Synechococcus sp. BO 8801
CCCCTGGAGGCGGCGACGATCCGCGCCGGCCTGGAAGCGGCCCGCTGGCCCGGGCGGCTGGAGCGGCACCGCTGGCGGGGCCGCGAGCTGCTGATCGACGGGGCCCACAATCCCCCGGCGGCGGCGACCCTGCGCCGCGAGCTCGACCGGCTCGACGGGGGCATGGAGGCGGGCATCGACGGGGCCCGGCCGCGCCGCTGGCTGCTGGGCATCCAGCGCCACAAGGAGGGGGCGGTGATGCTGGAGCAGCTGCTGCGGCCCGGCGATCGGGCGGCGGTGGTGGCGGTGCCGGAGCACGCCAGCTGGACCCTGGAGGAGCTGGCCGCCGCCTGTCCGGGGAAGGCCGATCAGCTCGAGCCGGCCGGCAGCCTGGCCGCCGGACTGGACAGCCTGCTGCCAGGCGGGCCGCTGCCGGTGGTGGCCGGCTCCCTGTTCCTGCTGGGGGCCGTGCTGCCCCTGTTCGATGCCCCCGAGGCTGACGAAGTCCCCGGGGCGGGCCAGCCTGGAGGGGTCCCCGGCAGCCACGGTCCATGACGACGGCCATCGGATCCGATGCCCCCCGGCCCGCGGGCAGCCCCCGTCGGCGGGGCCTGCGGCTGGCCGGCCCGCTGCTGGTCCTGCTGCTGGGTCTGCTGCTGCTGGCCCCCTCCGGCGCCCTGGCCGACTTCCAGGACCGGGTCGACTACACCCTCACCAACCAGAGCGGCAAGGACTTCAGCGGCCAGCAGCTGGCTGGCAGCTCCTTCGCCGGGGCCACGGCCCGCCAGGCCCGCTTCAGGGACGCGGATCTGCATGGGGCGATCCTCACCCAGGCCGCCTTTCCGGAGGCCGATTTCCACGGCGCCGATCTCAGCGACGCCCTGATGGACAAGGTGGACATGAGCGGCACCGACCTCACCGGCGCGGTGCTGCGCGGAGCCATCGCCTCCGGCAGCAACTTCACCGGCGCCACGGTCACCGATGCGGACTTCACCGATGCCCTGCTCGACCGGGTGGACCAGCGCAACCTCTGCCGGGAGGCCCGGGGCACCAACCCGGTGACCGGCGCCGACACCCGCCTGAGCCTGGACTGCACCTGAGACCGCCGCCGGGGCGCCCCTAGCCCGTCCAGCCGCGCAGCTTGCCGGGGTTCATCAGTCCGGCCGGGTCGAAGGCGGCCTTGGCGGCCACCTGATCGGCATCCACCACCCCCAGCCCGCCATCCTCGACGGTGATCACGTGGGGATCGAAGGGCACCGCCCCCAGCGCGCGGCACTGGGCGACGAGCTCGGCCAGGGCCTCCGGCCCCTGCCAGCGCACCAGGGGCAGGGCCGTCAGCCGGGGCGCCCCCATGTGGCGCACGCCCTCCAGGTGCCAGAGCACGTCGGTGCCCCAGCGCTCGCGCACGGCCTCCAGCAGGGGCGCCTCCGGCCGGGGCAGCAGCAGCTGCAGGTAGGTCCAGCCCGGCGCCTGGGCCCGCCAGTGCAGGGTGGTGTGGTTCCAGGTGAGTTCCCCCAGGGGCAGGCCCCGCCCCCGCCCCGGCTCGGGCCGGCGGCCCTGCCAGAGGATCCGGCCACCCCGGGCCGCCAGCCAGCCGGGCAGGGGCTCCAGGCTGTCGGGGGCGGCGTGCAGCAGCAGCCGGTGCTCGCCGGAACCGGCGGCGGGGCAGCCGGCGGGCCAGGGCATGGCCGCCGCCACCGGGGCCTCCAGCAGGCAGAGGGCGTTGAGCAGCAGGGCGGTGGTGGGTAGAAGCCGGGAGGCCTCCAGGGCCTCCTCCCAGCGGTCGAACCCCACCACCACCTGCTCCCAGGCCACCGCTTCGGTGGTGGCCATCCGCAGGGCGGTGAGGATTCCGTTGGTGCCGTAGGCGTGGTTGAGGGGGGCACTGGCGGCGGCGTCGAGCCGCAGCAGCCGCGGCTCGGCCTCCAGCGTCACCACCTCCAGCCCGAGCAGGTGGCCCGGATCGCGCAGGAAGCCCCAGCGCAGGGACCCCAGGCCGCCCGATCCCCCGGCGATGAAGCCCCCGAGGGTGGCGCTGCGGTAGGTGCTGGGCGCCATCCGCAGGGCCCGGCCGTGGGCCATCAGCTGGCCATCCAGATGGGCCAGGGTGCAGCCGGACTCCGCCTCGATCACGCCGCTGTCCGGGTCCACCGATCGCAGCCGGTTGAGGCCCCCCATGTCGAGCACCAGGCCCCCGGCCAGGGGCACGCACTGGCCGTAGTTGCCGGTGCCGGCGCCCCGCACGGTCAGCGGCACCCGGTGGCGGGCGCAGGCCCCGGCCACCGCCATCACCTGCTCCACGCGCTCCACCTTCACCGCCAGCTGGGCACGGAGGCCCTTCAGCAGCGGCTCCAGCACGGGGGAATAGTCGTGGAAGTCGGCCGAGAGCCGGCCGAGTTCGGCAGGGGCGAGGATCGGCGTCAGGCCTACCGGGCTGGCAGCCAGCTCGGCCGCCAGGGCCCCGATCCGTTCCGGATCGGCCAGGGCGGGGAGCGGTCCCGGGAAAGGGGCGTCAGGCATGGCAGGCAGCCAGGGGGGGGGAGGGTTCCTCGCAGGGGGGCGGGTCCAGCCAGCGGCCGGCCCGCAGCACCCGCCGCCGGGGGGGGCGGGCCAGCAGCTCGGTCCAGGAGGTGGCCCCCAGCACGACGAGATCGGCCGGGGCCCCCTGCCGCAGAACCCCGTCCCACTCCAGGCCCAGCAGGTGGGCCGCAGCGGTGCTGAAGGGGCTTAGCCCGAGGCGGCGCCAGGGCATCAGGTGGCTGGAGGCCAGGCTGAAACGCAGCAGGGAAATGGGATCGAAATCCCCCCCCGGGAACCAGGGATCCTGGACATTGTCGGCCCCCACGGCCACGGTCACCCCGGCCTCCTGCAGCTGGCGGATCGGGGCCTGGGGCCGCAGGGACGGGGTGCGGCGGTGGTGCTTGCCCAGCAGCCAGAGATTGGTGGTGGGCAGGGCCACCACCCCCACCGCCGCGTCCGCCATCGCCTCCGCCAGGCGGCGGCAGGGGCGGTCGGCCAGCAGGCCCATGCTGCTGGAGTGGCTGCAGGTGAGGGGCACGTTGATGCGGTGCCGCAGCAGCAGCTCGCTCACCAGGGCCACGCCGCGGCCATGCTCCTCAGCGCTCTCGTCGACGTGCAGATCCACCCCGCAGCCGAGGCGCTCCGCCAGCCGCAGCAGGGCCAGCAGGCCGGCGCGGTCGGCCGGGGTGGAGCGGAAGGGGGCGCCGAGCACCCCCCCCAGCAGGCCGCCGCGGGCGGCGACCCAGGCGGCGAACGCCTCCCCTTCGGCCGTGCGCCAGTGGCCCACCGGCACCAAGGCCACCAGCTGCAGCTCCACCCGGCCGCGCCAGTGGTCGCGCAGTTCCAGCAGCACCTCCCAGCTGGGGGTGGCCCAGGGGCCGAGGCTGTCGATGTGGCTGCGGATCGCCCGCAGGCCGTAGCGCCAGGCCCGCTCCAGGGCCCGCTCCCCCCGCCGGCGCACCGCCTCCGCCTGGCGGTCGGCCGCCTCCCGGCCGTTCGCCGCCATGGCGCCCGCCATGGTGCCCTCGGGATTGGGGAACGCCTCGCCGCTGAAAGCCTTGTCGAGGTGCGCGTGGGGCTCCACCAACGGCGTGAGCGCCAGGGGCGCCGGCGCGCCGCCCTCCCCATCGCCGCCGCAGCCAGGCAGCCCGTGGATGGCCCGGATCCGTCCGTCGCCATGCTCCAGCCGCACCGTCACCAGCCCCTGGTCATCCGCGGCCGGCAGGGGGGCAAAGGGGTCGAGCAGGAGCCTGGGGATCCGCATCGGTGGCAAGTGGCCGGGCGGAAGGGGCCGATGGCCGGACGGAGGGGCCGCCCCGCTCACGGCATCGGGCTCCCCGGCGCGCTCTCGCCGGCGCTGAGCAGCACGAAATGGCCGGCCACCCCCAGTGTGACGGCGTCGTAACGGGGAATGCTCCAGTTGGGCAGGACCTTCTCGCCGCCCAGGCGGGTGCCGTAGATGCTCAGCAGGCCGAAGTTGTAGCGGCGTGAGTTCTCCCGGGCCAGCCGACCCAGCACCTTGCGCTGGGATCGCACCAGCTCCGGACAGTTCTGGATCAGCAACCGGGCCAGCAGCGGCAGCCCATCGTTGCGGCACAGCTCCTCGCTGGCCAGTTCGGTGAGCTTCTCGGCGGCGAATTCCTCAAAGGCCGCCGGGCCGGGATTGGTGACGGCAAGGCCGATCAGCCCCCCCGCGGCGGCGGTGAGGCCCAGGAGGCCGGAGACGGTGCGGGTGGCGGTGGTCGGCGGTGGCAAGAGGTGGGGGCCGGCAGGCTCGCTTGATACATTGGCAAAGACCGCGGCGGGCGTCGCCAAGTGGTTAAGGCAGTGGCTTGTGGCGCCACCATTCGGGGGTTCGAGTCCCCTCGCTCGCCCTTCAGGCCCGGCGCTTCGGCGTCGGGCTTCTTTCTTGGCTGAGCAGCAGCTCCAGCAGGGCCTCGCCGCCCTGCCGCACCGGATCGAGACAGGGCAGCCCCGTCTCCCCGGCCGTGGCCGCCAGCGCCGCCGCCGCCGAAGCCGCGTCGAGGTGGGCGGTGTTCAGGGCGATGGCCGCCACCTTGGGGGGCGGAGCGGATCCCGCCGGCCGGCCCAGGGCCGCCAGCGCCTCGACGGCGGCGATCACCTGGGGCAGGGGGGGGAGGGGGCAGTCCGCCAGCCGCTGGATCGTGCGCTGTCCGGCGCGGTGCACCAGCAGCAGATCGGTGGGCTGGCTGCCGCGGATCAGGGGCAGGGTGGCGCTCGAGCCCGGGTGGCAGAGGGAGCCCTGCCCCTCGACCAGCACCAGGGTGTCCGGGCCGGCGTCCGCGGCGGCGGCCAGCAGCGCGGCCTCCACGGCACCGGCCGCGTAATCGATGCGGACGGCATCAAGGGGCACCCCCCCGCCGCTGATCAGGATGCCGGCCTGGCCGGTGCCGACGAAGCGGGCATCGCGGCCGCGGCGCCGGGCGGCGGCCAGCAGCTCCAGGCAGGCGCTCATCTTGCCCACCGACATGTCCGTGCCCACCGCCAGCAGCCGGCGGCCCGGCAGCGCCGCGGCACGGCCGCAGCCGACGCTCAGGCCGGGGGGCTCCCGGCGCAGATCCCAGATCCAGCGCCCCGGCCGCACCAGGGCCGCCAGCGACGGATCGTCGGCCAGGCGGCTGTGCAGACCGCTGGCCAGCGACAAGCCCGCCTCCAGGGCGGCCGCCACGTCGGGGCCCATGGCCGGCGGCAGCCGGCCGCCGGAGGGGGCCAGGCCCACCACCGCCACCTCCGGAGCGAAGGGAAGGGCCTCCGCCAGGGACCCCACCACCGGCACGGCCCGGCCGATGCCGGTGACCGCCCGCAGGTCGGCCCCTGGGTGGTCCGGATCCACCACCGCCACGATCGGGCCCTGGCGGTAGCGCAGCATCGCCAGGCCCGTCTTGCCGCTGAGGTTGTCCAGGCCCCCGTGCTGCAGCAGCACGATCGGGACGTCAGAGCCGAGCATGGAGCACCCCCAGGCCGGCAGCCGTCCCCGGCCGCAGCCGGTCCCCCTCGAGGACGGGGCCGCTGAAGGGGTCGTCCACCAGGTTCAGGTGGCTGTCGAGGTCCGGCCAGCGCACCAGGGGCAGCAGCTGGGCGGCGGCCCCGTTGAGCAGGGCGCTGTCGGAGTAGCAGCCGAGCATCACCCCGAGGCCCAGGCGCCCCGCGGCCCTGGCCATCAGCAGGGCCTCCGCCAGCCCGCCGCTCTTGAGCAGCTTGATGTTCACCCCATCGACGTAGGGGGCGAGCCGCACCAGGTCGGCCAGGTTCCAGCAGCTCTCGTCGGCCACCAGGGCGATGGGGCAATCCAGCTCCAGGGCGGCAAACGCAGCGGAGTCGGCCTCCGGATCCTC
Source organism: Synechococcus sp. BO 8801 (assembly GCF_002252675.1). Taxonomy (GTDB): domain Bacteria; phylum Cyanobacteriota; class Cyanobacteriia; order PCC-6307; family Cyanobiaceae; genus Cyanobium. The sequence goes on from NZ_NQKY01000032.1 coordinate 5,856, forward strand.
CAGGGGGGCCAGGGGCTGTTCCACCAGCGCCACGCCCTGGGCGTCGAGCCAGCCCAGCATCGGCCGGGCCTGCTCCAGGCTCCAGCCGCCGTTGGCATCCACCTGCAGCTCACAGGCCACCCCATGGCTCTGCTGGCGCCGCTCCAGCGCCTGGGCCACCGCCTGCACCAGGGCCCGGTCGTGGTCGAGGCCCTCCGGACTGCCGAGCTTGAGCTTGATGCGGCTGGCGGGCAGCTGCTGCCACCAGCGCTCCAGCCGCTCCAGCACCGCCGCCTCGCTGCCGAGTCCCAGGGTCACGCTGGTGGGGAGGATGGCGCCGTCATCGAGGCCCCAGAGCCGCCACAGGGGCTGGCCCAGCCGCTGCCCCCACCAGTCGTGCAGGGCCAGATCGACGGCGCAGCGGGCAGGGGGCGACAGCGTCGCCAGCAACGGGTCGAGGGCCTGGAACGGCTCCGGGGCGACGCTCTCCAGGGCCGGCAGGACGGCCTCCAGCTCGGCGGCCAGGTCGTCGGTGCGGTAAGCCCTGTGGCCGGTGTCGAAGCCGCCGGTCTCGCCGCGGCCGGTGATGCCGTCGTGCTCGAGTTCCAGCAGCAGGTGCTCGACGGCGGCGGTGGTGCCACGGCTGATGGCCAGGGGCACCGCCTTGGTGAGGGGAAAGCGGCTCAGGCGGCAGCGCATGCCAGAAAGGGGCCGGGAGGTTCACGCTGCCACAGCCGCCGCGCTGACGCCGGCAGGGCGATAGCGGAAACTGGATCCCATGACAGCCACCGTTTCCGGCCCGCAGGCCGAGCAGGCGCCGTCGGCACGGCGCGGCAGCTACTGGATCACCACCTTCGGCTGCCAGATGAACAAGGCGGATTCCGAGCGCATGGCCGGCATCCTCGAAGCCATGGGCTACATCCCCGGCAGCGACGAACACAGTGCCGATCTGGTGCTCTACAACACCTGCACGATCCGGGACAACGCCGAGCAGAAGGTCTACAGCTACCTGGGGCGGCAGGCCCAGCGCAAACGGGCCAACCCCGCCCTCACCCTGGTGGTGGCCGGCTGCGTGGCCCAGCAGGAGGGGGAGTCCCTGCTGCGGCGGGTGCCGGAGCTGGATCTGGTGATGGGTCCCCAGCACGCCAACCGGCTCGAGGCCCTGCTCACCCGGGTGGAGAGCGGCCAGCAGGTGGTGGCCACCGACGAGCACCACATCCTCGAGGACATCACCACCGCGCGGCGGGACAGCGCCGTCTGCGCCTGGGTGAACGTCATCTACGGCTGCAACGAGCACTGCACCTACTGCGTGGTGCCCTCCGTGCGCGGCCGGGAGCAGTCACGCCTGCCCGAGGCGATCCGCCTGGAGATGGAGGGACTGGCAGCCCAGGGCTACCGGGAGGTCACCCTGCTGGGCCAGAACATCGACGCCTACGGCCGCGACCTGCCCGGCATCACCGCCGAGGGCCGGCGGGCCCACACCCTCACCGACCTGCTGCGGGCGGTGCACGACGTGCGGGGCCTTGAGCGCATCCGCTTCGCCACCAGCCACCCGCGCTACTTCACCGACCGGCTGATCGACGCCTGCGCCGACCTGCCCAAGGTGTGCGAACACTTCCACATCCCCTTCCAGAGCGGTGACGACGACGTGCTGCGGGCCATGGCCCGGGGCTACACCGTGGAGCGCTACCGGCGGATCATCGAGCGCATCCGCCAGCGCCTCCCCGACGCGGCCATCAGCGCCGACGTGATCGTGGCCTTCCCCGGCGAAACCGACGTCCAGTTCCGCCGCACCCTGGCGCTGATCGAATCGATCGGCTTCGACCAGGTCAACACCGCCGCCTACTCGCCGCGGCCCGGCACCCCCGCGGCCGACTGGCCCGACCAGCTGCCGGAGGCGGTGAAGGTGGAACGGCTCCAGGAGCTCAACGCCCTGGTGGAGAGGGTGGCCGCGGAGCGCAGCGCCCGCTACCTGGGGCGGCGGGAGCAGGTGCTGGCCGAGGGGGTCAACCCCCGCGATCCGGTTCAGCTGATGGGCCGCACCCGCACCAACCGCCTGACCTTCTTCGCCGCCGACCCCGGCGATGGCCGCCCCTTCGCCCCCGGGGACCTGGTCGACGTGGAGATCGAGACGGTGCGGCCGTTCAGCCTCAGCGGCCGGCCCCTGGGCCGGAGCGGCATTCGCTGATACGTTTGGCCCTCTTTCCTGCGCCGATGGCCCCCACCCCCACCCGCGTCGGCCTGGTGTTCGGGGGAGCCTCCGGCGAACACGCCGTCTCGATCCGCTCGGCCCAGACCGTGCTGCGGGGACTGCGCAGCGGGGCCAATGCCGAGCGCTACCGGGTCAGCAGCTTCTACATCGATCGCGGCGGCCGCTGGTGGCCCGACGCCGTGGCCACGGCGGTGCTCGAGCGGGGCGTGCCGGCCGAACCCGGCGATCTGCCGGGACCGGCGGAGCCGGGGGGCTTCCGGGGCTTTCCCGACGGCGCCCTGGAGATGGAGGTGTGGTTCCCGGTGCTCCATGGCCCCAACGGGGAGGACGGCACGATCCAGGGACTGTTCACCCTGATGGGGGTGCCCTATGTGGGCTCCGGGGTGCTGGGATCGGCGCTGGGCATGGACAAGCAGGCCATGAAGGCCGCCTTCGCCGCCGCCGGCCTGCCCCAGGTGCCCTACGCCTGCGTCGCCGCCCACGAGCTGAGCGCCGCCGGTGGGACGGAGACCCTGCTGGAGCGGCTGGAGAGCCAGCTCGGGTATCCCTGCTTCGTCAAGCCGGCCAACATGGGCTCCTCGGTGGGCATCAGCAAGGCCAGCGACAGGGCCGGCCTGCTCCAGGGCCTGGAGCTGGCGGCGGGCCTGGACCGACGCCTGGTGGTGGAGCAGGGCGTCAAGGCCCGGGAGCTCGAGTGCGCCGTGCTGCGGCGCCACGGGGGCCCGGGCGACGGCTTCAGCGCCTCGGTACTGGGGGAGATCCGCTTCGACGCCGACTGGTACGACTACGAGACCAAGTACAGCGAAGGCCACAGCCACACCGTCATCCCCGCGCCCGTGAGCGAGGCCGTGAGCGAGCAGGCCCGGGCGATGGCGCTGGCCGCCTGCCGGGCGGTGGACGCCGGGGGGCTGGCCCGGGTCGACTTCTTCTACGACGAGGCCACCGGCAGCCTCTGGCTGAACGAGATCAACACCCTGCCGGGCTTCACCAGCCAGAGCATGTACCCCATGCTCTGGGAGGCCAGTGGATGTCCGCTCCCCGACCTGGTGCACCAATTGGTGCTGGGCGCGGGAGGATCGGTGCTCCCGATGAACATGGAAGGAACGGCGCCGTGATCCATGGCCTGCTGTGGCTGCCCCTGCTGGCGGCCTTCGTGCTCCTGGTGGCCCTCGGCTGGGTCGAGCGGCGGCGCCAGCAGCAGTTCCGCGACTGGGCGACCGGCGCCGAACTGGCCAAGCTGGACGGCTGCGGGGCCGCCCGGCTCGTCAATGGGGAGCTGACCTGGAGCAAGTTCGTGGCCGGCAGCTTCCAGCCGGTGGGAGGCTTCACCATCAAGCAGCTGGAAATGGTCGAGCTGCTCTCCCTCAGCTCCGGGGAGGCCCCCCTGACCGAGGAGAGCGAGGGGGCCTGCCGTCTGCGGCTGGTGGGAGGCGGCCAGCAGGCGGAGCTGCCCTTCGCCGATGCCCGCCGGGCCCGCACCTGGATGGATGAACTCATGGCCCGCTCCCGCTGCGAGCTGTGAAGCGGGTCCCCTCGTCGCAGGGAGCGCCGCCGTCGCCGGGAGCGCCGTTGCCGCCAGGTGTCCTGCGCCGCAAGGAACTGCGCCGTCAACGCCGCAGCGAGCGGCTGCGCCAGCTGTGGCGGATCCTGGTCTTCAGCGGCATGTCCGTCGCCCTGGGCTACCTGCTGCTGCGGCAGGGCTGGACCCTGCGGGAACCGAACCAGGTGGAGGTGCTCGGCAGCGCCGTGGTCAGCCGCGACCAGGTGATCGCGGCGGCGGGTCTGCGCTTCCCCCAGCCCCTGATGGCCCTGCAGCCCAGACTGGTGGCCAGCGACCTGATGGGGGCCCTGCCGGTGGAGCAGGTGAAGGTGAGCCGGCTGATGCTGCCGCCGCGGCTGCGGGTGGAGCTGAAGGACCGGGAGGCGGTGGCCCGGGCGGAGCGGCGCACCGACCGCGGCCCGGAGATGGGCTTCGTCGACGGCCTCGGCAACTGGATCAGCATCCGCCAGCACATGGGCATCCGCAGCCAGGGCGACCTCTCCCTGCTGGTCGTCGGCTGGAACGGCCGCCACCGCACGGCCCTGGCCCAGGTGCTGAAGGAGCGGGACGCGCTGGGCCCCGGCCTGCGGGAGATCCGCTTCGAGCCGGACGGCAGTCTCTGGCTCAGCACCACCCAGCTGGGCCGGGTGCGCCTCGGCCCCCCGGACGCCCGGCTGCCCCGGCGGCTGGAGGTGGTCGCCCACCTCAGCCGCACCCTGCCGGCCACCATGAAGGGGGCCCCGCCCCAGCTGATCGATCTGACCGATCCGGAGCAGCCGGAGCTGAGCGTGGGCACCAGGGGGGGCAGCGGTCCCCCGGCCAGCCCCTCGCCGCCGCCTCGCCCCGGGCCCGCCGCCGCGGCTCCCGGTCCCGCCGCTCCCGCCGGCACCCAGTGAGGCCTGCGGTGAGCCCTGCTGTGTGGGCTGGGGGGGCCCGGCGACCAGCCAGACAATCCTCACAGGCCGTTGCGCCCTGCTGAGATTCGGTCCAATGTGATCTATCGGCAACTTCAGCTGAGCTGGCCACCGACATAATGCAGCCGCAGATCAACGGCCACACTCCCCCTCCCGCGATGTCGCGCGATCAGGACCGCCCATACCACGTCGATCTTTCGTCCCCGCAGGAGCCCCACGCGATGAGCCAGATCTCGCCCAGCAGCAACGGGATCGTCCCGAGCCAGTCGGCCCGGATCGAGGTCATCGGCGTGGGGGGAGGCGGCAGCAACGCGGTCAACCGGATGATCGCCACCGACCTCAACGGGGTGGGCTACCGGGTACTCAACACCGACGCCCAGGCCCTGCTGCAGTCGGCCGCGGGCCAGCGCATCCAGCTGGGCCAGAAGCTCACCCGGGGCCTTGGGGCCGGCGGCAACCCGGTGATCGGCCAGAAGGCGGCCGAGGAATCCCGGGCCGACCTGCAGCAGTCCCTGGAAGGCGCCGACCTCGTCTTCATCGCCGCCGGCATGGGCGGCGGCACCGGCACCGGCGCGGCGCCGATCGTGGCCGAGGTGGCCAAGGAGTGCGGCGCCCTCACCGTGGGCATCGTCACCAAGCCCTTCGGCTTCGAGGGCCGCAAGCGGCTGCGCCAGGCGGAGGAGGGCATTGCCCGCCTGGCCGAGCATGTCGACACCCTGATCATCATTCCCAACGACCGCCTGCGGGACGCCATCGCCGGCGCGCCGCTCCAGGAGGCCTTCCGCGCCGCCGACGATGTGCTGCGGATGGGCGTCAAGGGCATCACCGACATCATCACCAGGCCGGGCCTGGTCAACGTCGACTTCGCCGACATCCGCTCGGTGATGGCCGACGCCGGCACCGCCCTGCTGGGCATCGGCGTGGGCTCCGGCCGCTCACGGGCCATCGAGGCGGCCCAGGCCGCCATGAGCAGCCCGCTGCTGGAGTCGGCCCGCATCGACGGAGCCAACGGCTGCGTCATCAACATCAGCGGCGGCAAGGACATGACCCTGGAGGACATGACCACCGCCTCGGAAGTGATCTACGACGTGGTCGATCCCGACGCCAACATCATCGTGGGCGCGGTGGTGGACGAATCCCTGGAGGGGGAGATCCACGTCACGGTGATCGCCACTGGCTTCCAGAGCGGCGGCCACTACCGGCCGGAGCGCCCCGCCGCCAGCTTCGCCGACACCCTCACCCACACGCCCGAGGAGCGGGGGGCCATGATCCCGCCCTTCCTGATCAACCGCCAGAACCGGGTCGACTGAGCCCGGGCCTCATCGGCAGGTTGATCCGTGGGCTGTCGCTACGGGCCGTGATCTGGGCCCGTAGCGACAGCCCTTCACGGCAATTGGAAGAGGGTGACCCGGAGTCCACGCCTGCCCTGAGCATCCCGTGTGGCTGCTCCCTTCCGGTCCTGACCAGATTTGGGCGTCAGAGCCGCGTGGGTCCGAGTCGGGTCGATGCTAGCAATGCCCCCTGCGACCCCCCGTACCGTGCCCCTGCGACCCGCTGATCTGACACGGCGCAAGCAGGCGGGCCTGCCGATCACCGTGCTCACCGCCTGGGACGCCCTCTCCGCCGCCGTGGTGGCCGGCGCCGGGGTGGACGCGGTGCTGGTGGGCGACTCCCTGGCGATGGTGGTGCTCGGCCACGCCACCACCCTGCCGGTGACCCTCGAGGAGATGCTCCACCACTGCCGCGCCGCCGGCCGGGGCCTGGCGGCGGCGGCCCCGCAGGATCCACCGCTGCTGATCTGCGACCTGCCCTTCCTCAGCTACCAGTGCGGCGCCGATGCGGCCGTGGCGGCGGCGGGCCGGGTGCTGAAGGAGACCCCCGCCGTGGCGGTCAAGCTGGAGGGCGCCGAACCCGAGACCCTGGCCGTGATCGACCGGATGGTGCGCAGCGGGATTCCGGTGATGGGCCACCTGGGGCTGACTCCCCAGTCGGTGCATCAGCTGGGCTACCGCCGCCAGGCCGGCGATCCGATCAGCCAGGAGCGGCTGCGGCGGCGGGCCGGGGCCCTGCAGGAGGCCGGCTGCTTCGCCCTGGTGCTCGAGCATGTGCCGGCGGAGCTGGCCGAGGAGCTGAGCGCCGCCCTGGCGATTCCGGTGATCGGCATCGGCGCCGGTGACGGCTGCGACGGCCAGGTGCGGGTGACGGCCGACCTGCTGGGGCTCACGACCCGCCAGCCCCCCTTCAGCCCGCCCTTGATGCAGGGCCGGGCCCTGGCGGTGGAGGTCCTGGGCCGCTGGGTCAGGGAACAGGGGCCGGGTGCGCCTGGGGCGAGGGCCGTTCCAGCTCCTGCCACCAGGCCAGCATCTCCCGCAGCACCCCATTGCTGAGGGCCAGCCCCTCCGGATCCGCCAGGCGCCAGCGGGGCCCCTCGACGCGCAGCAGGCCGCGCCGCTCGTAGTCCCCGAGCCGCCGCCGCAGTCCGTCAAGGAGCGCGGGGGCCAGGCGCTCCTGCCGGGCGAGCCGCTCCAGGTTCACCCCCTCACGGCAGCGCAGGCCCACCATCAGCCGCTCGTCGAAGGGCATGCCCTCCCCGTCCGTCGCCTCGGCCTCCCCATCGGGCGGCTCCACCCCGGCGGCCCGGGACGCCAGCATCTCCGCGTAGCCGGCCCGGGTGCGGGGGTGGGCCCGCCGGCGGCCATGGGGGGCGCCGGTGGCGCCCATGCCGAACCCCCACCAGCCGGCACCGCTCCAGTAGACGCGGTTGTGGCGTGACGCGTGGCCGGGCAGGGCGAAGTTGGAAACCTCGTAGTGGCCGTAGCCGGCGGCAGTGAGCCGGCTCCAGGTCAGGTCCATCAGGTCGGCGGCCAGATCCTCCGGCGGCAGGGCGAGTTCCCCCAGGGCCAGGCGACGCTCGAAGACGGTGCCGGGCTCGATGCTGAGGTCGTACACCGACAGATGGGGGGGCTCCTGGGCGATGGCCTCGGCCAGCTGGCCGTTCCAGTGGGCCAGGCCCTGGCGGGGCAGCCCCTGGATCAGATCCAGGCTCCAGCTGGCCAGCTCCCCCCGGCGCCGGGCCCGGCGCAGCCAGGCGGCCGCCTGCCGCAGGTCCTCCCCCCGGTGGCGCCGGCCCAGCTCCGCCAGCACCCGATCGTCGAAGCTCTGGCCCCCCAGGCTGACCCGGTTGATGCCCGCGGCCAGGTAGTCCGCCAGGCGGGCCTCATCGAAGCTGGCCGGATCCAGCTCCAGGCTCAGCTCCGCCCCCGGGGCCAGTCCGTAGCGACGCTCGAGGGCCTCCAGGATGCCGGCCACCTGGGCGCCGGTGAGCATCGAGGGGGTGCCGCCGCCGAGGTAGACGGTCGCCAGCGGCGGGCCGGCCGGGGAGCTGGCGATCTCCCGCTGCAGCAGGGGGAGGTAGGCGGCGATGGAGCCGGAGGAGGCCCCATCGGCCCGGTCCCCCAGGGGCACCACCGGGAAATCGCAGTAGAAACAGCGCCGGTGGCAGAAGGGAATGTGGACGTAGGCGGATCGGGGATCCATCACGGGCGGTAATCCCTGGGACCCAAACGGCGGAAGATCGGCCAAGCTTCTTTCAAACCTGCCGGGCGGCCGAGGCGTCGGGACTTCGAAGCATGGTGGACACCCTCATCTTGCTGCTGTTCCTGATCTCAGGGGCAGCCACCGGCTGGCTCGGGGTTGACCTGCTGCCGGAACAGCTGCTGCTGCAGGTGACCAACCAGGAGGGTCTGCGCACCGTGATGGGGGGCTTCGGCGCCTTCTTCGGGCTGATCGCCGGCATCTTCTTCCAGCAGCTGCGGCGGCGCCTGATGGCCCAGGTGCGCAGCATGCCCACCGACCTGCTGATCAGCCGGGCGGTGGGCCTGATCCTCGGCCTGCTGGTGGCCAACCTGCTGCTGGCGCCGATCCTGCTGCTGCCCCTGCCCTGGGAAGTGGTGCTGGTGAAGCCGCTGGCGGCGGTCCTCAGCAACGTCTTCTTCGGGGTGCTGGGCTACAACCTGGCGGAAGTGCACGGCCGCACCCTGCTGCGTCTGTTCAACCCGGCCAGCACCGAGGCCCTGCTGGTGGCCGATGGCGTGCTGCTGCCCGCGACCGCCAAGATCCTCGACACCAGCGTGATCATCGACGGCCGCATCCGGGGCCTGTTGGCCTCCGGGCTGCTGGAGGGCCAGGTGATCGTCGCCCAGGCCGTGATCGACGAACTCCAGGCCCTGGCCGACTCCTCCAACGGCGAGAAGCGCGCCAAGGGACGGCGTGGGCTGAAGCTGCTCACCGAACTGCGGGAGAACTACGGCCGCCGGCTGGTGGTCAACAGCACCCGCTACAGCGGCAACGGCGCCGACGACAAGCTGCTCAAGCTCACCGCCGACACCGGCGGCACCCTGCTCACCGCCGACTTCAACCTGGCCCAGGTGGCCCAGGTCCAGGAGCTGAAGGTGCTCAACCTCAGCGAACTGGTCATCGCCCTGCGGCCCGAGGTGCAGCCGGGGGATGGCCTGCAGCTCAAGATCGTGCGCGAAGGCAAGGAGGCCGACCAGGGCGTCGGCTACCTGGAGGACGGCACCATGGTGGTGGTCGAGGATGCCCGGCGCCGCATCGGCGAACGGCTGCCCGTCACCGTCACCGGCGCCCTGCAGACCCCCACCGGCCGCATGGTCTTCGCCCGCTGCGACCGCAGCGGCGAGCGGCCCGGCGACCGGGGCAACGGCCGGGGCCTCGACAAGCAGGGCGGAAAACCCGTCGCCCTGCAGGAGCACCAGCCTCCTGGCCCCGGCTAGGCTCCTGCCTCACGACTGCTTGTGAGCGCGGATGACGGTGTCGGCCCCCTATTACGGCGATTCCGCGGTGATGCGCACACCGCCGCCGGATCTGCCGTCCCTGCTGCTCAAGGAGCGGATCGTCTATCTGGGGCTGCCCCTCTTCTCCGACGATGACGCCAAGCGTCAGATGGGCATCGACGTCACCGAGCTGATCATCGCCCAGCTGCTCTACCTGGAGTTCGACAACCCGGAGAAGCCGATCTTCTTCTACATCAACTCCACCGGCACCAGCTGGTACTCGGGCGATGCGATCGGCTTCGAGACCGAAGCCTTCGCCATCTGCGACACCCTGCGCTATGTCAAGCCGCCGGTTCACACCATCTGCATCGGCCAGGCCATGGGCACCGCCGCCATGATCCTCTCGGCCGGCACCAAGGGCCAGCGGGCCGCCCTGCCCCACGCCTCGATCGTGCTGCACCAACCCCGCTCCGGCGCCCGCGGCCAGGCCAGCGACATCCAGATCCGGGCGAAGGAAGTGCTGCACAACAAGCACAGCATGCTGGAGATCCTCTCCGAGAACACGGGCAAGAGCATCGACGAGCTCTCCCGCGACTCCGACCGGATGACCTACCTCACGGCGGAAGAGGCCAAGGCCTACGGCCTGATCGACCGGGTGCTCACCAGCCGCAAGGACCTGCCGACGGCCGCCCCAGTGGCGTGACGCACCAGCTGGGCTGATCCCCCGGAGGGCTCTCCCCGACCCTCGCCAACACCCGGCCCCAGGCCGCCCCTGTCCACCACCTCCTCTCTCCGGCTCCGAACGGGAGCCTTCCAGCCATGCCCATCGGCACCCCCAGCGTTCCCTACCGCCTCCCCGGCAGCCAGTACGAGCGCTGGGTCGACATCTACACCCGCCTCGGGGTGGAGCGCATCCTGTTCCTGGGCCAGGAGGTCACTGACGGGATCGCCAACAGCCTGGTGGCCCAGATGCTGTACCTCGACTCCGATGACAGCTCCAAGCCGATCTACCTGTACATCAACTCGCCGGGCGGGTCGGTGACCGCCGGCCTGGCGATCTACGACACCATGCAGTACGTCAAATCGGACGTGGTGACGATCTGCGTCGGTCTGGCGGCCTCCATGGGCGCCTTCCTGCTGGCGGCCGGCACCAAGGGCAAGCGGCTGGCCCTGCCCCACAGCCGGATCATGATCCACCAGCCCCTGGGCGGCACCAGCCAGCGCCAGGCCAGCGACATCGAGATCGAGGCCCGGGAGATCCTGCGCATCAAGGACATGCTCAACCAGTCCCTGGCCGGGATGTGCGGCCAGTCCCTGGAGAAGGTCACCAAGGACACCGACCGCGACTACTTCCTCAGCGCCGCCGAGGCCAAGGAGTACGGCCTGATCGACCGGGTGATCGCCCACCCCTCGGAGGCCTCCGGCGGCTGAGGCCCGTGCGGGCGCACACCTAAAGTCTGCGTTTGCCCTGCCCGCCGCCCGGAATGGCCCAGCTCTTCTACGACTCCGACGCCGACCTCAGCCTGCTGAACGGCAAGACGGTGGCCATCATCGGCTACGGCTCCCAGGGCCATGCCCACGCCCTGAACCTCAAGGACAGCGGTGTCAACGTGGTGGTGGGCCTGTACGACGGCAGCCGCTCGGCCGCCAAGGCCCGGGCCGACGGCCTGGAAGTTCTGAGCGTGGCTGACGCCTGCGCCAAGGCCGACTGGATCATGGTGCTGCTGCCCGATGAGGCCCAGAAGGCCGTCTACGCCACCGAAATCGCTCCCCACCTCAGCGCCGGCAAGGTGCTGAGCTTCGCCCACGGCTTCAACATCCGCTTCGGGCTGATCCAGCCCCCCGCCGATGTGGACGTGGTGATGATCGCGCCCAAGGGCCCCGGCCACACCGTGCGCTGGGAGTATCAGAACGGCCAGGGCGTGCCCGCCCTGTTCGCCATCCAGCAGGACGCCTCCGGCCATGCCCGCGAGCTGGCGATGGCCTACGCCAAGGGCATCGGCGGCACCCGCGCCGGCATCCTCGAAACCAATTTCAAGGAGGAGACCGAAACCGACCTCTTCGGTGAGCAGGCCGTCCTCTGCGGCGGTCTGAGTGAACTGGTGAAGGCCGGTTTCGAGACCCTGGTGGAAGCGGGCTACCAGCCCGAGCTGGCCTACTTCGAGTGCCTGCACGAGGTCAAGCTGATCGTCGACCTGATGGTCAAGGGCGGCCTCACCGCCATGCGCGACTCGATCTCCAACACCGCCGAGTACGGCGACTACGTCAGCGGACCCCGGCTGATCACCGCCGACACCAAGGCGGAGATGCGGCGCATCCTGGCCGACATCCAGGACGGCACCTTCGCCCGCAACTTCGTGGCCGAATGCGAGGCGGGCAAGCCCGAGATGGCCAAGGCCCGCGAGCGCGATGCCGCCCATCCCATCGAGCAGGTGGGCAAGGGTCTGCGCTCCATGTTCAGCTGGCTCAAGGCCGCCTGATCCCCAGCCCATGCAGCGGCGCCTGCTGACGATCGCCTGGAGCAGCAGCCAGGCCAGCGGCACCCTGGCCATCGGCGCCACCGCCTGGCTACTCAGTGGCCTCACCCCGTCGCCGCTGGTCAACGGGGTGCTGCCGGCCCTGGCCACCCTGCCGCTGCTGCTGCCCCTGCCCCAGCGGATCCGGCTCGGCTCGCTGCTCCAGGTGCTCAGCCTGCTGCTGCTGCTGGCGGTGGCGGCGGGCCTGCTGGGCCGGTCCGTGCTCGCCCCCCTGCTGGGCATCGCCCTGCTGGCGGTGGGTCTGCGCCTGGCCCAGGACCCGCTGCAGCGCCAGCTCCATGGCCGCTGGGGGGTGCCGATCGGCGAACTGCGGGCCGGCGCCGAAGCGGGCCGCCTGGCGGGCAACCTGCTCACAGCCCTGCTGTTTCCCGTCGGCAAGGCCCTGCTCCAGTTCGGCAGCGCCCTGGTGCTGCTGCTGCCCCTGGCGCCACTGGTCGGGGCCCTGCGGGCCGGCGGCCACCACCCGGTGGAGCACCGCGAGGGTGATGCGGCAGCAGCGTTGACGGCGGCAGCGGCGACCACCGCTGCAACGACCACCGCTGCAGCGGAGCCGGCCCCCTGGCGCCTGGAGCCGGGCGGGGTGCTGCAGGGGCTGCTGCTCGGCGGGCTGTTCGCCCTGCTGCCCCTGTGGGTGCGCGAGCAGGCGGCGGGCAGCTGCTTCGATTTCGGCCTGCTGCTGACGGCCTACGGTCTGGGCCGGACCGGCGCCGAAGCCTGGGGCCTGCGGCTGCCGCCGCGCCTTCCCTACCTGCTGATGGCCGCCGTGCTGGTGGCGACCCAGTTCGTGGGCGGCTGGGGGTCCGTGCTGCTGTTCGTGCCCTTCGGCCTGCTGGCCGCCGTGGCCGATGCGCGCCTGGCCCACGGCGTCGATCCGGCCGGCGACCTGCAGCAGAACTGGAGCCTCCTGGAGCGCTCCTCAGCCCTGGGGGGCCTGGCCGGCAGTCTCGGGATGGGGCTGGTCGCCCAGCTGATCGGCCTGGGCGGCAGCCTGCCGATTCAGCTGGCGGCCTTCCTGGGGGCGGGTGTGCTGCTGCCGCTGCTGCAGCGTCGCCGGCATTGAGCCCGGCCCTGCCGGCCCTGCTTGTGCTGCTCGCCTGCGGGCTCGACCGGCTGCTGGGGGACCCCCTCTGGGCGCCACACCCCGTCCAGGCAATGGGCTGGGCCATCGCCGGCCTGCGCCGGGCCGTGGAGGCCTGGGCCGGCGATGCCCCCCGGCGCTTGCGGCTGGGCGGTCTGCTGCTCACCCTGCTGGTGGTCGGCGCCAGCGGCCTGGCGGGCTGGGGCCTCGAGGCCCTGGCCCGGCGGGTCCCCCCGGTGGGGGTGCCCCTGCTGGTGCTGGGCCTGGCCAGCGCCCTGGCGGGCGGCAGCCTGGGGCGGGCCGTGCGGGCCGTGCTGGTGGCGCTGCCCGACCTGCCCCTGGCCCGCTCGCGCCTGGCCCGGATCGTGGGCCGCCAGGTGAACCACCTGCCGGAAGCGGAGATCCTGCGGGCCGCCGCCGAGACCGCCGCCGAAAACGCCGTCGACGGGCTGTTCGCCCCGCTGTTCTGGATGCTGGCCGGGGCGGCCCTGCTGCAGCTGGGGCCGGCCCTGCCTTCCTTGCCACTGCCGGGGCCCCTGGCCCTGGCCTGGGGTTTCAAGGCCGCCAGCACCCTGGACTCGATGCTGGGCTACCGCCACGGGCGCATGCGCTGGCTGGGCACCGCCGGCGCCCGCCTCGACGACCTGCTCACCTGGCTCCCCACCCGACTGGTGGCCCTGAGCCTGCCCCTGGCGGCGGGCCGGCCCGGGCAGACGCTCCCCTGGCTGCGGGCGGCGCTGCGGGATGGTGCCCCCGACCCGTCCCCCAATGCCGGTGTCTCGGAGGCGGCCTTCGCCCACGCCGCCGGCGTGCGCCTGGGTGGGGCCAACACCTACGCCGATGGGGTGCGCATCAAGCCCACCCTGGCCGCTGCAGGCGGCCCCCCCGACCGGGCCGGAGTGGAGCGGATCCTGGCCCTGGGTGATCGGCTGGAACTGCTGTGGCTGGTGCTGGCCCTGCCGGCCCTGGCCCTGGTCGGTGCAGGATGGGCGCCCGGCTGAGACGACAGGGCCGGCCTCAGTAGGCGCCGCGGTCGCGGGGGTCGAGCATCACGCCGATCGTGCGCAGGATGATGCGCAGATCCATCAGCAGGGTGCGGCGGCGGGCGTAGCGGACATCCAGCCGGACCCGCTCGGGGTAGCTGAGGTTGTTGCGGCCGGACACCTGCCACAGGCCCGTCAGGCCGGGCCGCACCGCCAGCACCTCGTCCATGCGGTTGCCGTAGCGCTCCAGCTCGCTCTTCACGATCGGACGGGGGCCCACCACGCTCATCTCACCGCGGAGCACGTTGAGGAACTGGGGCAGTTCATCGAGGCTGGAGCGGCGCAGGAACTTGCCCAGGCGGGTGATGCGGGGGTCGTTCTTGAGCTTGAAATCGTTGCGGAACTCCTCATCCAGATCCGGGGATTCGGCGAGCAGCTTGGAGAGAAGGCGATCGGCATCCCGCCGCATGGTGCGGAACTTGATGCAACCGAAACTGCGGTAATCGCGGCCCACCCGCTGCTGCACGTAGAACACCGGCCCGCGGGAGGTGACCTTCACCAGCAGGGCCAGGGTCAGCAGCACCGGCGACCCAAGGGTGAGCACGGTGAGCGAAAAAAGGATGTCACCGGCGCGCTTGACGACGCGGTCGCGCTTGGACTGAAAGGCGATCAGCTCTTCCGCGGTGAGCACCTGCGCCGGAGCCGTCACAAGCTGGTGAGAGGCGTAGGGGGTCCCGATGGAAGAGAGCATGGGGGACGGGTTCGTTAGATGAAGTTAAGGATCAGCCCGTGCGGAACTCCATCCCGCAGGGCCACTCAGATCAGAGGCACAGGACGGCGGAGGCGGCGACGGTGCTGCTGCCAGAGCTGGTCGAGCAGGGTTTCCATGCGGCGTCGGAAGACGGGGGGGGCAAAGCTCTCCGCCCGGAGCCGCTGCCCCTCCGCCGGCAGGGAGCGCCACAGCCGGCCCGCCTCGAAGTGCTCCAGGGCCGCCGCCAGGCTGGCGGCGTTCTGCTCCGGGAACAGCAGACCGGTGGGGGCCGCTTCGCCGTCCCTGAGGCAGCGGACGCTGTCGAGCACCCCACCCTGTCCGAAGGCGATCACCGGGGCGCCGGCGGCCATCGCCTCCACCGGCGCGATGCCGAAATCCTCCAGGCCGGCGTACACGTAGGCCCGCGCCCGCTCCAGCCAGGCGGCGGTCTCCCGGTCCGGCAGGCGACCGAGGAAGCGGATGGCCGGGCCCGCCATCGCCTCCAGCCGCCGCCGCTCGGGGCCGTCGCCCAGCACCACCAGGGGCAGGCCGGTGCGGTTGAAGGCCTCCACCACCACATCCACCCGCTTGTTGGGCACCAACCGGCAGAGGCTGACGTAGACGTCGTCCCGGGGCTGATCCCAGCGGAAGCGCTCCACCGCCACGGGGGGCGGCAGCACGTGGGCGCGCCGACGCCAGAAACAGCGGATGCGGCGGGCGGTGAAGCGGGAGTTGGCCACCAGGGCATCCACCCGGGCGCTGCTGACCACGTCCCACTGGCGCAGCTGGTGCAGCTGCAGCCGCACCAGGGGGCCCAGGGGCCCGCGGGCCAGGGCCGAGCGGGCCAGGTAGGTGTGCATCTGGTCCCAGGCGTAGCGGGCCGGGGTGTGCACATAGCTGACGTGCAGCTGGTCCGGACCGGTGATCACCCCCTTCGCCACCAGATGGCTGCTGCTGATCACCAGGGGATGGCCGGACAGGTCGAGCTGCTCGATCGCCAGGGGCAGGAGCGGCAGGTACTGCTGCACGTGGCTCACCCCCCAGGGAAGCCGCTGGATGAAACTGGTCTGGACCCGGCGGCCGGCCAGCCAGCTGCCGGGCAGGGAACTCTCCCCGTCCACCAGGGCGAACAGGGCCGGGGGTGTGCCCCGGCCGGCCAGGAGCCGGTCGAGCTCCTCGACCACCTGCTCGGCGCCACCCACCGACCGGGGGGTGAACCACTCGTGCACCAGGGCGACAGGGCTGGGGAAGGCCTCCATGGCAGGCACCGTAGGCGCCAGTATCACGAAAACTCTCAGCCGATTGCCCTGGCCGGGGTCTCTGCCGAAGCTAAGGCGACGACTGGGATGGCGAGAGCCGGGACACGATGGCGATCCGCGAGCTTCTCGAAGACGCCCTGCAGGAGCCTTCCATCGGGACAACCCCCTGCTTCCGCTGGCATGCCACCTCCGTGGGAATCGCGGCGCTCTGGTGTGACGGCAAGCCACCGCCGGCGCCGCCCTTCGATGTGGCGCTCAAGGAGGGTCTGCAGGTGGGACTCGACCTCAGCCGGGAGGAGAGGGAATTTCACCAGGTGAAATCCGGCCTGGTGCTGCTGTTCCATTCCTGACGCGCGCAGGCCAGGCCTGACGGCGCGGAGGCCAGGCCTGCAGAAACGGAGAGGGTGGGATTCGAACCCACGGAAGGTTGCCCTTCAAACGATTTCGAGTCGTTCGCTTTCGACCACTCAGCCACCTCTCCACACCCCTGGCGCCATGGCGTCGGGGATCGCCACACTTTACGGAGCGGTCAGCGCACCGCTGGCCCCACTGGCCCGCCAGCCCCGCGGCAGGGGGGCGCCCGTCGGCGCGGCACCACTGAGCCACACCCGCGGCGGTCCGCGCTCCAGCAGGGCCCGCTTCTCGGCAGGCCGGGGCCGGACCCCCAGCCACACCCCCTCGCCGCCGGCCGGACGGTCGAGCCGCCAGGTGGTCAGCGCCTGGCGGTCGGGCAGCAGCAGCCAGCGGTGGTGGCCCAGCTGCAGGCGCAGGGCGTGGCTGTCCATGGCCAGGGCCTCCACCCCGAGCCCCTGGCTCGCCAGCCGCTGGCCCGCGGCCAAAGGGGCCGCCCCGCCCCCGTAGTCCAGCACCCGTCCGGCCTGCCGGCTCCAGCAGGCCGGATCGGCTCCGGCCACCGGATCCAGCAACAGGGTCCAGTCGAAACGGACCACCCCCAGGGCCTGGGCCAGCTGGCCGGCCTGGCGGCAGCTGAACCCGTCGGAGCGGGTGCTGACCAGGGCGGCGCGGCCCTGGTGCCGGGCCAGCAGCAGGTCGCGGGGGGGACCGCCCTCCCCCTGGTGGACCAGCAGCAGCTGGTCGCCGCCCAGCAGCACCAGATGGGCCGCCAGCACCCCGACGCCCAGGCCCGCCGCCAGGCCTCGAAAGCGCCGGCCGGTCCCCGGCAGCACCAGAGCCAGCAGGGCCAGCGTGAACAGGAGCACCAGCAGCGGCAGGGGCCGGCCGCTCTGCCACTGGGCCATGGGCAGGCCAGCGACCCCGTGGGCAAGCTGCAGCAGCAGCTGGGCCAGCCAGCCCAGGGGCACCAGCAGCGGCGCCAGCAGGGGCGGCACCAGCACGGCCA
This sequence comes from Synechococcus sp. BO 8801, assembly GCF_002252675.1. Classification (GTDB taxonomy): domain Bacteria; phylum Cyanobacteriota; class Cyanobacteriia; order PCC-6307; family Cyanobiaceae; genus Cyanobium. Next base: position 23,262 of record NZ_NQKY01000032.1, read on the forward strand.
CGGCCGCCAGGGCCATCGCCCCGAGGGTGAGCGGTGTGAGCAGGGGGCCCGCCAGCAGGTTGGCCGGCACGGCGTAGAGGGGCACCACCCCGAAGTGGAGCAGCTGCAGGGGCAGGGTCCAGAGGCTGGCCGCCACCGGCACCGCCAGGGCCGGGGCCAGCCAGCTCCGCCACCAGCCCGCCGCCCCGGGGGGGCCACCGGGCAGCCGCCGGGCCAGGGCCTGCTCCAGGGGCCGCGCCGTCAGCACCAGGCCGGCGGTGGCGGCGGCACTCAGCTGGAAGCCCACGTCGTGCAGCCAGGCCGGCCGCAGCAGCAGCATCCCCGCCAGGCTGAAGGCCAGGATCCCCAGGGGCCGGCCACGGCGGCCGCTCTCCAGCAGCACCAGGGCGATGGCCCCCATCAGCACCGCCCGCACCACGGAGGGCTGGGGCCCGGCCAGCACCAGGAACAGCACGATGGCCCCGGCCCCCAGGCCCAGCCGCGCCCAGCGGCCGAGCCCCCGGCCGATGGCCAGCACCGCCCCCAGCAGGACCGTGAGGTGGAACCCCGAGGCCGCCAGGGCGTGGGAGAGGCCGGCGACGCGGAAGTCGGCGCGCAGTTCGGCCGGCAGGGGCACCACGGCGCTGCCCAGCACCAGGGCCGCCAGCAGGCCGCCCCGCTCCGGACCCGCCGCGGCCACGAAGCGCGCGGCGATGGCGCGGCGCAGATCGGC
>NZ_NQKY01000033.1 GCF_002252675.1 Synechococcus sp. BO 8801
AAAACTTACAACACCGTCGGCTCGCGCCTCTCGATCCCGTAAGCCTGCCCCCCGCTCGAGCTCTCGCTCTCTGGGGCGCAGTCCAAAATCATATCACGTGATTTGCCGGGCCCCTTGTCTCCAGGGCTTCCGCCCAGGGCATGAACCGCTCCAACGTCTCCTGACGGTTGGCCACGAGCACCGGGAAGTCCGTCTGGGCCAGGTCCTGGCCAGGCTGCAACCCCTGGGGGCTCGGCCCCAGCCAGCGCAGGGGGCAGCCCAGCTCTTCGAGCACCAGCCAGGCCGCCGCCAGGTCCCAGATCTTCGGTGTGGCCTCCAGGGCCGCCATGGTCTGCCCCATGGCCACGGATACCAGATTGAGGCTGGCGACGCCCAGCAGCCGGATCTTGCCGGGGAAGGGACGGTGGGGCAGCTTCTGGAGCACCCGGATCGAGCGGCTGCAGAGCGAGGCGCAGCCGGCGTTGTGGAGCTGCTGGGCGGGCGGCGGAATGGGCTTGCCGTTGCGCCAGGCCCCCTCGCCCCGGATGGCCACGATCCGCTGCCGCAGCGGCGGCACATCGAGGATCGCCAGGACCGGCACACCGGCCTCGAAGCGGGCCATCGAGATCGCCCAGTAGGGGATGCCGGCGGCGAAATTGGTGGTGCCATCCAGGGGATCCACCACCCAGTAGGCCGGCGTGGCGGGCACCTGCTGGCGGCCCTCCTCGCTCAGGACCCCCTCCCCGGGAAACAGCTCGGCCAGTCCCTCCACCAGCGTGGCGTCGCTCCAGCGATCACAGGCCGTGATGAAGGACCCATCGGCCTTGAGATCCGGCTGGCTGTGGCCGAAGTCGGCCCGCTGACGCTCGGCAACGCGGTCGAGCAGGGACTCCAGGCGGGAATCGAGGGGGTGCGGGGTGATGACCTTCATCCCATTTCCATCTCCAGAACCTGGCTGAGGCTGCGGGAGGTGTCCTCCCGGAACTGGCGCACGTTGACATACCCGAGCAGCAGCAGGGCCGCCAGGGCCACCAGCAGCTCGACGCCCAGCACCAGGGCAAAGGGTCCGTAGGGCCCGTCCCCCAGCGGCAGCGAACGCCCGATGTCGTACAGGCCGCCGCCGAGGAGCTTGCCGATCGCCCGTGAGAGGGCCTGGGCCAGGCCCCAGACGCCGACGAAGGTGCCGGCGGCCTGGGGCAGGGTGAGATCAAGCATCAGGCAGAGGGCGCTGTTGGTGCCGATCCCGGCCGCCAGGCCGAACAGCACCATCACGGCCTGCAGGAAGGGGATCCGGGCGGTCAGGCCCGCCACGAGCAGCAGCAGCAGGGACAGGGCAATCAGCTGGCAGCCGAGGCGGGCGGTGGCCATCTTCCCCAGACGGGGCACCACCCAGAGCCCCGCGAGCAGCAGGCCGACCAGGGTGCCGACACCCCAGAAGGCGTTCAGCTGGGCGGTGGCGGCGATCGGCATGGAGAACACCTGGGCGCCGTAGCTCTCGAGCACCGGGTCCTGCAGGAACAGCGCCAGCGTGAAGAGGATCAGAAAGGAAAAGAAGATCAGCACCTGGCGACTGGAGGTGATCAGGCTCCAGGACTGGCGCAGGCCGATGGCGTCCTCCCGCGGCACCACCGTCCCGTCGCTGCGCTCCCGCAGGGGGGATTCCATGCCCCAGGTGGCGACCACCGTGAGCAGCATCACCGCCCCGGCCACGGTCGCCATGAAGCGGGAGAGAGTCGCCTCCAGCACCACCGGATCACTCACCCCATCCAGGGAGCGCAGGCTCACACCGATGGACACGGCACCGATGACGATGCCGACCGTGAGCATGCACCAGATGATGCTCACCGCCCGGGGTCGCTCCTGCTCACTGGTGCGGTCGATCACCAGGGCCAGGTAGGGGGTGGTGGCCAGGGAAATCGCCAGGCCGTAGAGGGCGAAAAGGCCGCAGAGGGCGGCGATCCCGAAGGCGAGGCCAGGCTGACTGCCGTCCTCGAGCAGGCGCCCCACCCGGAAGATCAGCGGCACCGACAGCACCGCCAGCAGGCAGAAGGCCGCCGTGCCGAGCAGCACGTAGGGGACCCGGTGGCGGGAGGCCAGGGGATGGGCATCGGAGATCTGGCCGAACAGCACCCGGGAGGGGGCCACGAACTGCTCGAAGGCCAGGGCACCGCCCACGAGCAGTCCGGGGAAGCCCAGCTCACTGAGCATGATCCGGTTGAGCAGCCCCGAGAAGATCACGGCCAGGCAGCCCAGGCAACCCTGGAAAAGGCCCAGGCGCACCGTGGCGGGGAGAGTCAGGCCGGGGCGGAGAGGTGACGACAACGGGCGTCAGGACCCCGGCGGCAGCGCCTCGGGCCCGGTGGGGCTGCCCGCCCGGCAGGCCGGGATCAGGGGCTGGGGCTCCACGGGGATCTCGGAGGTGCCGGCCGCCCTCGGGCTGGTGGCCGGCAGGGCCTGGCGCTGGCACAGGCCGACCTGGTCGAGACCGGTGAAGCGCCGCAGCCGGGCCAGGGCCTTGTTGTAGTCGGAGATGGCCGTCGACCAGCGCACTTCGGCCTGGGTGAGGTCACGCTGGGTGTCGACCACCTCCCGCTGGGTGGTGACCCCCGCCTGGAAGCGGAGGCGGGCCAGCCGCAGGGATTCCCGGGTGGAGATCACCTCGCGGGAGGTGGTGGTGATGTTGCGGTTGTTCTTCTCCAGCTCGAAGAAGTTGGTTTCCACCTGCTGGCGGATCGCGTCCCGCTGCTGGGCGAACTGGAAGGAGTTCTCCTGGGCCACCTGCTTCTGACGGCGGTAGTTGGCCCGGGCGGCACCACCATCGAAGATCGTCCAGCTGAGGTTGAGGCCCACGGTGTTCTCCACCGACCAGCCCTCATTGCCGAAGTTGACCCCCGGGGTGCTGCGGTTGGCGAACTGAACACCCCGGGTGCGGCCACCGGTGAGGCCGTAGGCGATGTTCAGGAACGGCTGGGCCGCGCCCAGGGCCGCGTTCGCCTCGCTGTTGGCGATCGAGATGTTGAGCAGGACGTTGTCGAGCTCCTCGCGGAAGGCGTAGGCGGCGATGATGCTCTCCTGCAGCGACGGCAGCCAGGAACCCACCACCCGCGAGGGTTCCTTCGAGGTGGGGGTGATGTCCTGGGGCAGGTCGAGCAGGGCGGCGAGGGCGCGACGGGCGATGGCCTGGTCGGCCAGACCCTGGGTGAGCACCTGCTGGTCGCGGGCCAGCTGGGTTTCCGCCTCCAGCACCTCCAGCTTGGTGGCCACGCCGGCCTGGAAGCGGGCCTTCGCATCCCGCAGGCTCACCAGGGAGGAGCGCACCGACTCCTGGCCGATGCGGACCGTCTCGTCGGAGACCTGGAGATCGAAGAAGGCCTCCGCCGCCTCCAGACGCCGCGCCCGCAGGCCGATCAGGTACTGGTTCTTGGCCTGCTCGAAGCGGTCGCGGGCAGCGGCAATCTGCGGCGTGCGGGTGGGGTTGATCAGGCCCCAGCTGGCCTGGAGCACGGCCGACATCCGCCAGATGCTGGTGATCGTGTTGCCGGGCTGCTGGCCGGTGCCCGTGAAGGCGCTGCTGAACTGCTCGCCGCCGGTGTAGGTGGGCAGGCTGTTGGCGTTGAGCTGGATCGTGGGATACCAGAGGGCGATCTGGGCACGCAGGGCCGACTGGGCCTGCTCCACCTGGCTGGCGATCGCCTTGAGCTCGGGGTTGTTGACCTCGACCAGGGTTTCCACATCGGCCAGGCCGAGGGGGCGCAGCTCCCGGATGCGCACCTGGGACGGCTTGACCGGCAGGGCCAGGGGGTTGGGGGCGATCAGATCCTGGAGACCCGGGGGCAGCTCCTTGGCGGCGGGCGCCAGCACCGTGGGGTTGGACTTGGGCCGGGGACCCTTGACCTCAGGGGCCAGCGGCAGGGCCGGGGAGGCCGGAGGGCTCGTGACTGCTGGGGCTGGGGCGGACTGGGCCCGCACCGGCATCGCCTGGAGGCCGAACGACGGGAGCACCACCAGTGCCGCGAGCAGGAGTGGTTGGCGCCTCACGTTGGACCGTTCGCTTCAGGCAGAGCTTAAGCATCTCCCCGTGGGGTGCCGAGGCAGGCGGCCACCAGATCGTCCGCACCCCCCAGCAATCGAACTGGCACAGGCAGACGATCACGCAGCTCGGCGAGGGTGCTGTCGTCCAGAAACACCTCCTCCCCCTCCCGCAGCATCACCCGCGGCAGCAGCAGTTCCTCCCCCAGGTCACGGCCGCGCAGGCCCTCGATCAGGTCGGAACCCGTGAGCAGCCCGGTGACCACCTGCTCCTGCCCCCAGTAGGGGCTGGGCAGGCCATGGAGGAGCAGCTCCAGCCCCTCGACCCGGTTGAGCCTCTCCACCACCGGCTGCAGGGCCTCGGCCACGAGGCGACCCACCACCCAGCTGCAGCGGCGCGGGCTGGCGATGCTGGCGGGCAGCTCCCGGGTGGCCCCCTCCAGGTCCTCCAGGAAGGCGCGGATGCTGCCGACCCCGTTCTCCTGCTGGGGCAGATCCTCGTAGCTGGCGCGCGGCGGCAGGGGCTGGCCGGCGATCAGGAACCACTCATCGGACAGCCAGGCGAAACGGCTGCCGGTGCTGGCCTGGAAGGCGGGCTGCAGTCCCTCGACCCGGGCGATCACCTCCAGGGCCCCCTCCCGGTCGACCGGCCTGAGGGCATCGCCGGCCGGACGGAAGCGCGTCAGACCCACCGGCACCACGGCGGTGGAGAGCACGGCGGGCCAGGGTCCGGTGGCGAACCGCGCCAGGTCGGTGAGGGTGCGCTCCAGGGCCTCGCCGTCGTTCAGCCCCGGACACACCACCACCTGGGCGTGGATCTGGAGCCGCCGCTCGGCGAACCAGGCCAGCTGCTCCAGCAGCAGGGCGGCCCGTGGGTTGACCAGCAGGCGGCTGCGCAGCTCCGGATCGGTGGCATGGACCGAGACGAACAGGGGCGAGAGGCGCTGCTCCTCGATGCGGCTCCAGTCGGCCGCCGTGAGGTTGGTGAGGGTGAGGTACGAGCCGTAGAGAAAGCTGAGCCGGTAGTCGTCGTCCTTGAGGTAGAGGCTGTCGCGGCGCCCCGGCGGCTGCTGGTCGATGAAGCAGAAGGGGCAGTGGTTGTTGCACTGGCGCAGGCCGTCGAACAGGGCCTCGCTGAAGCCCAGCCCCAGCCCTTCATCCAGGTCCTTTTCCAGCTCCACCACGTGGAGGGTGCCGTCGGGATCTTCCACCTCGAGCACCAGCTCCTCCTCCCCCTGCAGCACCTGGACGTCGATCAGATCCCGCGGGCGGATGCCGTTGATGCTGCGCAGGCGGTCACCGGGCTGGAACCCCAGCTCCTCGGCGATGGAACCCGGCTCCACCGTCGCCACAAGGGCAGGCCGGGGCTGGGTGACGGGCCCGGCGAGGGCGGTGGGCCCGGCGAGGGCAGAGGAGGGCTCCTTCCACACGGGAGGTGACGGCGGGGCGAGGGACGTTGGCTCCAGTGTGGCGGTCCCGCCCCTTCAGGGGGTGACCCCCTCCAGCCCCCGGAAGCCCAGCAGGATCACCAGGCCGAACAGCAGCCGGTAGCCGACGAAGATCCAGGTGCTGTTCTGCTGCAGGAAGCGCAGCAGCCAGGCGATCGCCAGCCAGGAGACCACCGCCGCCGCCGCGATGCCCACCAGCATCGGGATCACGCCACCGGTTTCATCCGAGCCGAAGGCGGCCTTGAGCTCCACCAGCCCCGCCAGGGTGATGGCGGGAATGCCCAGCAGGAAGGAGAAGCGGGCCGCGTCGGAACGCTGCCAGCCATCAAAGAGGGACGCCGTCAGGGTGCTGCCCGAGCGGGACACCCCGGGAATCAGGGCGAGGGCCTGGGCCAGCCCCACCAGCAGGCCGTCCCGGGGGGTGACCGCTTCGAGCAGGCGGCGGCGGCGGCCCACCAGTTCCGCCACCGCCAGCAGCAGGGCCATCACGATCGAGACGATGGCGATCGAGGTGAGGCTGCGCAGGGGGGAGGTCTCGTAGCCGGGCAGCAGCACCTTGATCGCCAGACCCGCCAGCAGGATGGGCACGGTGCCCAGGGCGATGGCCACCCCCAGCCGGGCAGGCGGGTCGTTCCACTGGCCATGGCGGAAGGCCCGGGCCACCCCGGCGCTCACCTCGGCCAGATCCTTGCGGAAGTAACCGAGCACCGCGGCGATGCTCCCGAGCTGGATCACGGCTGTGAAGGCAACCCCGGGATCACCCCAGCCCAGGAGCACCGGGACCACCTTGAGGTGGGCCGTGCTGCTGATCGGCAGGAATTCCGTCAGCCCCTGCACGACCCCCAGAACGAAGGCGTGCCAGCAGGCCTCGACCAGGGGCAGGGCGGCGGCCGTGGCGACCAGCGGCATGGGGGGAGCCGATACTGCGGCTGACCCTATGGCCGGACGGGTCACGGAAGCACCCCTCCACCCCCTTAAGGTTGCACAACTTTCTTCACAACCAGGTGCTCGGGGTTCCACCCACCCTTTCCGCCCGTTCCGAGGCCCTGCCGGGCCTGCGGCTCGGCACCGTCCCGGCCGCGGCCGTGCTGCCCCTGGCGGCGGCCCTGCTGGTGACCGTGCCGGTGTTCCTGCAGGCCCCCTGGGTGCGCGCCGCGCCGATGGCGGCGACCCTGTTCACCATCCCCCTGATGGCCTTCGCCCTGCTGCTGGAGCGCCGGGGCCAGGGCCCGTGGCAGCAGCTGGGTGTGCTGCTGGTGGGCTTCTGCGGCAGCTGGCTGGGGGGCTGCCTCTTCTGGGGTTGGTTCCGGCTCCATCCGGTGATGCATCTGCCGATCGAGGCCTTCGCCCTGCCCCTGGCGGTGGCGGGCCTCGGCGGCCGCTGGCGCCTGGCGGGCGCCTTCTATCTGGGCTCCCTGCTGGGCACCGCCAGCACCGATGGGGTGATGGCGGCCGCCGGCCTCATGGACCTCTGGCCCCGGGTGCTGAACGCCCCCCTCACCGAAGCTCCCCTCCTGCTCCAGGGCGCTGCCCTGCAGGTGCTCCAGCCCTGGCCCCTGGCCCTGATCGCTCTGGCGGCGGGCCTGCTGCTGGTCCTCTGCCGCCGCCTCTGGTCGCTGGGTGGGCCCTGGCGGGTGGCCGCCGCGGCCGTGGGAACCACCCTGGCCGTCGATGGCCTGTTCCTCGGGGCGGCCCTGCTGGCCCCCCACCTGAGCGGCCTGATCTGAAGAACTGCAAAAGCGCGCCCGCCTGTGCAGGGAGACCCGGGGGCCTTCTGTAACGTTGCAGGGGTGATCTGCGGATCACTGCCCAGTCCCTGCCAGGGTCCCCTGGTTCTATCCCCCTAAGGAGTGTCGTGATGAAGCGGCTGCTTGCCTGGTTGATGAGTGGTGTGGTCCTGGCCGGTCTGCTCGTGACCCTGCTTCTGCCCGGTGCCGCCCTCGCCGCGGAGCGCCGCAACGAGATCGACGACAAGCTCGCCGAGAGCGTCGGCAAGGTGGATCTCAACAACGCCTCGGTGCGCAGGTTCCAGCAGTACCCCGGCATGTACCCGACCCTGGCCGGCAAGATCGTCCTGGGTGGTCCCTACGACAGCGTCGACGATGTGCTGTCCCTCGATCTGACCGATCGTCAGAAGGAGCTGTTCAACAAGTACAAGGGCAACTTCACCGTCACCCCCCCGGCGATCGCCCTGAACGAAGGCTTCGATCGCATCAACGACGGCGTCTACCGCTGATCTCCCTGGCGGTCCTCCCCCGGACCCCTCCCGAACCGCCGTCACCACGGCGGTTTTTTTGTGGCCGCAGGCCCGCCACCGTCCGTCCCATAGGCTCGGCTGCACAAGGCACGGTGCAAAGGGGTGAACCAGCCGCTTGGATGAGCCGGATCCGCGCATGGCACCCCACTGGGACGTGGTGGTGGTCGGCAGTGGTGCCGCGGGCCTGATGACCTGCCTGGAATTGCCCCCGCAGCTGCGCGTGCTGCTGCTGAGCAAATCCAGTTCCCCCCCGTCGGCCAGCCGCTGGGCCCAGGGGGGCATCGCCGCGGTGACCGGAGCCGACGACAGCTTCGCCAGCCACATCGCCGACACCCTCAAGGCGGGCGCCGGGCTCTGCGATCCGGCCGCGGTCGAGGTGCTGGTGCGGGAGGCGCCGGCCTGCGTCGAGCGCCTCGTGCAGCTGGGCATGGAATTCGATCGCACCCCCCAGGGCCTGAGCACCACCCTGGAAGCGGCCCACAGCCACCGCCGCGTGCTCCACGCCCAGGACCGCACCGGGGGAGCCCTGGTGGATGCCCTGGAGCGGGAGGTGCAGCGCCGGCCTGGCCTGGAGCAGCGCAAGGGCATCCCCGCCCTGCAGCTGTGGGTGGAGAACGGCCAGTGCCTTGGCCTGCAGGTGCTCGAAGGCCAGCGGCTCCGCTGGCTGAGGGCCGGTGCGGTGGTGCTGGCCAGCGGCGGCGGCGGCCATCTGTTCGCCCACACCACCAACCCGGCCCAGGCCAGCGGCGACGGCGTCGCCATGGCCTGGAGCGCCGGCGCCCGGGTGCGGGATCTGGAGTTCGTCCAGTTCCACCCCACGGCGCTGATGCTGCCGGACGCCCCCCACTTCCTGATCAGCGAGGCGGTGCGCGGCGAGGGGGCCCGGCTCTTCGACGACGCCGGCCGCTCGCCGGTGGCCCGCCTGGAGGGGGGCGATCTGGCGCCGCGGGACCAGGTGAGCCGCGCCCTGGCCCGCTGCATGGCCGAGCAGGGGGTCACCCACCTGTGGCTCGACCTGCGGCCGGTGGGCCGCGAACGGCTGGAACGCCAGTTCCCGACGATCCTGCGCCGCTGCCGGGAGCTGGGGCTGGCCCCCGGCGACGCCCCGATTCCGGTGGCCCCGGCCGCCCACTACTGGATGGGGGGCATCGGCACCGACCTGGAGGCGGCCACCAGCCTGGGGGGCCTGTACGCGGTGGGGGAAGTGGCCAGCACCGGGGTGCATGGGGCCAACCGGCTGGCCAGCAACTCGCTGATGGAATGCCTGGTCTTCGCCCGCCGGCTGCGCCACCTGCAGCCCCAGCCCCTTCCCCCCACACCCCTCGAAGCCCCCTGCGAGGCCCCGGCCCTGAGCGAGGCCGAAGCGCGCTCGGGCCCCGATGAGGCCACCCTGCTCGCCGCGATCGCCGACCTGCGCCGCCTCTGCTGGCAGGTGGCCGGCGTGGAGCGCCGCGGCGTCGATCTCATCGGCGCCCTGCGGCAGGTGCGCAGCGAGCGCTCGGGCCATGAGCGCTCCCCCCTGCTGCGCCGGGCCCATGATCTGCCCCACGACCAGGAACTGACGCTGACGCCGGAGCAGGGCCGCCGCCTGCTGCTGCTGCAGGACCTGCGCCAGCGGCTGGTGCTGGCGGAGCTGCTGATGGAGGCCGCCGCCTTCCGGGTCGAGAGCAGGGGCGGCCATTACCGCACCGATTGTCCTGCGCCCCAGCCGTTCTGGCGGCGCCACACGGTGCAGCGGCGGGGCCGCTCACCCTTCACCACCCCGGTGGGGCAGGAGTGAAGCGGCAGGCTCAGGCGTGAGGGCGGCTCAGTTGGCGATCGAGCCCTTGTAGCCGCTCAGGGCGGCGAGCTGGGCGAGGGTCTTCTGGCCGGAATCGAGCTGGCCCTTGATCTCCCAGGTGGGGAAGCCCTGGATGTTCTTGCTGGCGCAGAGGGCGGCCTGGCTGTTGCGACCGTCGGGGGCGCATTCGATGATCTTGAGCTTGGCGCTGGCCTCCTTGCCGAAGAGCTGCTTCTGGTCGTGGCAGTGGGGGCACCAGTAGGCCGAATACATCACCGCGCCGGAGGCGGTGAGGTGGTCGGCTAGGGCGATGGTGGCCGGCGTGCTGGCCGAGGTGACCGGAATCGGCATGCCCGGGCCCGTGGCCGACTCGGGCCGGTTCAGGGAGGTGGCCCAGCCGAGGCCGATCAGGCCGACGGCCAGCACCGTGAGCACGCCACGGAAGAGCAGGGCACCGGTGTCCTCCCACTCCCCGCCGATCAGGCTGAGCACGAACAGCGCCAGGCTGATCGCGGCCGACATCAGGCAGAAGGTGCAGAACGCCTTGATCTGGAAGGCCATCACCCCCACCAGCACCAGGCTGAAGACCGCCATGCCGGCGCTGAGCAGGAACAGACCCCACCAGCTGAGCCCGTTGATGGTGGTGCGGGCCTCACCCTTCAGCAGCAGCGGCAGCACCGCCATCACCAGCACCGCGCCATAGGCCAGGAAGCCGAACAGGGACAGGGGCTGGCCGAAGACGCTCCCCCAGGGGCTGTTGAGGACCTTGTCGCAGCCCTCGGCGCCGCCGGGGCAGCTGAGGTTGCCGATCAACCCCCAGCGGTTCAGGGTGATCGTGGCGGTGTCGATCACGCCGATGGTGGCCAGCACGGCCATCACCACCCGCGCCCAGCGGCGACCCGGCTCGGGGCGACGGCGACTCGTGAGGCGACTGGCGAGGCGGGTGGAAGTCACGGGGACCAACGGATCACGGTGCGATTCTCGCAGCCGCAGGGACTTGCATAGGGTGGATATCGGCGTTTGTCGCCCGGCCCCCAGCGGGCCGCAGGCCCGTCCCCCCCCCTTCCTCCCGCAGCACCATGTCCCCCCAGCCCGGCCGAGAACGGCCCACCGTGGCCTTCACCCATCTGGGTTGCGAGAAGAACCGGGTGGACACCGAGCACATGCTCGGCCTGCTGGCCGAGGCGGGCTACGGCGTCAGCGCCGACGAGAGCGAGGCACGGGTGGTGGTGGTCAACACCTGCAGCTTCATCCAGGACGCCCGCGCCGAATCGGTCCGCACCCTGGTGGAACTGGCTGAACAGGGCAAGGAACTGATCATCGCCGGCTGCCTGGCCCAGCATTTCCAGCAGGAACTCCTGGACTCCCTGCCGGAGGCCAAGGCCATCGTCGGCACCGGCGATTACCAGCACATCGTCGAGGTGCTGGAGCGGGTGGAGGCCGGGGAGCGGGTCAACCGGGTGAGCCAGGTTCCCACCTTCGTGGGGGACGAGCACCTGCCGCGCTACCGCACCACGTCCGAAGCGGTGGCCTACCTGAAGGTGGCCGAAGGCTGCGACTACCGCTGCGCCTTCTGCATCATTCCCCGGCTGCGGGGCGACCAGCGCTCCCGCCCGATCGAGTCGATCGTGGCGGAGGCCCGCCTGCTGGCCGAGCAGGGGGTGAAGGAGCTGATCCTGATCAGCCAGATCACCACCAACTACGGGCTGGATCTCTACGGCAGGCCCCGCCTCGACGACCTGCTGCGGGCCCTGGGGGAGGTGGAGATCCCCTGGATCCGGGTCCACTACGCCTACCCCACCGGCCTCACCGAACCCGTCCTGGCCGCCTACCGGGACGTGCCCAACGTGCTGCCCTACCTGGATCTCCCCCTGCAGCACAGCCATCCGGAGGTGCTGCGGGCCATGAACCGCCCTTGGCAGACCGGGGTCAACGGCGCCCTGTTGCAGCGCATCCGCGACCAGCTGCCCGACGCCGTGCTGCGCACCACCTTCATCGTCGGCTTCCCCGGGGAGACGGAGGAGCACTTCGAGCATCTGCTGGCCTTCGTGGCCGAGCAGCGCTTCGACCACGTGGGCGTGTTCACCTTCTCCCCGGAGGACGGCACCGCCGCCGCCGACCTGCCGGATCCCGTGCCCGCCGAGGTCGCCAGCGAGCGCCGGGACCGGCTGATGGCCCTGCAGCAGCCGATCGCCGCCGAGCGCAACGCCGCCTGGGTGGGCCGGATCGTGGACGTGCTGATCGAGCAGGACAACCCCACCAGCGGCGAGATGCTGGGCCGCTGCGCCCGCTTCGCCCCTGACGTGGACGGGGAGGTGCACGTCAGCCCGGGCGAGGGCGGGCTGTGCGCCGCTCCGGGCACGATGGTGCCGGTGCGGATCACCGCCGCCGACACCTATGACCTGCGCGGCGAGGTGGTCGGCGCTGGCGCGATGGTGAGCGAAGCCCTGGCGGCGACACGGAGCCGGGCTTGAGTCCCGGCAGCGGAGGCGGCTGGCTGCAGCGGCACCAGCGCCCCCTCTTCCTGGTCGCCTCCGGCCTGAGCACCACCGGTTCCTTCGCCGGACTGACGGCCAAGGGCTGGATCCTGATGGCCGGCACCGGCAATCCGCTGCTGCTCGCCCTGCATTTCGCCGCCCTGGCCCTGCCGAGCCTGGTGGTCAGCGGCCGGGCCGGGGTGCTCACGGATCGGCTGGGCTGCGAGACGGTGCTGATCCGCTCCCAGTGGGGCCTGTTCGGCGGGGCGGCCCTGGGGGCCCTCGCCATTCCCCTGCTCCAGGGGGTGGGGCAGGTGGTGTTGCTGTTGCTGAGCACGCTGGTGGTGGGCGTCTCCAGTTCCTTCGAGCTGACGGCCCGCAGCAAGTACTGCTCGCTGCTGGTGGAACGGCCGGAGCAGGTGGCCCCGTATCTGGCCAGCTTCTCGGTCGTGTTCAACGTCGGCAAGCTGGTGGGCCCTCCCCTGGGGGGCTGGCTGGTGGCCCTTTCCGGGCCCGCGATGGCCCTGGCGATCGATGCGGCCTCCTACCTGCTGCCGATCGCCACCGTGATCTGGCTGCTGCGGCCCCACCGGGACTTGGAGCAGCGCAGCGCCGGAGGCGCGGGGGCCAGCCTCGGGGCCGCCTGGCAGGGCTGCGGGCCGACGCTGCGCCACGTGCTGCGCTTCACCACCGTGGCCTGCCTGGTGGGCTTCTTCCATCCGGGCCTGGCGCCCCTGATCGCCGCCGAGGTGATCGGGCCTTCCCCGCAGGCCCTCGGCCTGTTCACCAGCGTGCTGGCGGCCGGCAGCATCGCCGGCGGGCTGGTGCTGCAGCGCAACAGCCGCGCCCTGAGTGAGAGGCCGGCGCTGCTGCTGGGGGGCTGCGCCGTGGCGGTGGCCCTGGCCCAGCTGGGGATGGCCGCCGTGTCCGGGGGGCCTGTCGCCCTGGCGATGGCGCTGCTGCTGGGGGCCGGCACCGCCGGCCTGCTGGCCGGATCGAACCTGATTCTGCAGGTGGGGGCGCCGATGGCCCTGCGCGGCCGCATGGCCGGTCTGGGGCAGATCGCCTTTCTGGGGGGCGGTGGCGTGAGCGGGCTGGTGGCCGCCGCCCTGGCGATGACCGTGGGGCTGCCTGCCACCTTCGCCCTGCTCGGCGGCGTGGGGCTGGTGGTGGGCGTGCTGGAACTGGGGCGGAAAGGAGCGCTGCGGCTCAGATCAGCCTGATGCCCTTGAGCACGACCGTGGCCAGGAAGGCGGCAGTCAGCCCGCCACCGACGAGCGCCAGATAGATCACCACACCCACGAACGCTGCTGCGAGGAAGGCCATCATTACAGCAGAGGATCCGCCCCCTTCCGGCCCCAGGCCAGGCGAGGAGGGGGTAGAACCATCGAACAATTACCGAAACCTCCTAGGGTTGCGGCGCAGCGGAACCCGCCTGAACCCCTGCCGCAGCCGCGCTATCGCCCACGGACCATCCCCACCGGACCATCCACCAAGCACCTGCAGCATGCGCACCCTCTTCATCTATCCCGAATTCCCGAAGACGTTCTGGAGCTACGAGAAGATTCTCGAGCTGGTGAACCGCAAGGTTCTCCTTCCCCCGCTGGGCATGGTCACCGTGGCGGCCCTGCTGCCCCAGACCTGGGAGATGAAGCTGGTCGACCGCAACGTCCGCGAGGTGACGGAGGCCGAGTGGAACTGGGCGGAGCTGGTGGTGATCTCCGGGATGATCGTCCAGAAGGCCGACATGGCCGCCCAGATCGCCAAGGCCAAGCAGCGGGGCCTGCCGGTGGCCGTGGGCGGCCCGTTCGCCAGCTCCACCCCGGACGCGCCTGAGCTGCAGCTGGCCGATTTCAAGGTGCTCGACGAAGGGGAGATCACCCTGCCGATGTTCATCGAGGCGATCGAGCGCGGCGAACGCCAGGGCCGGTTCAGTGCCGAAGGGGAGAAGCCCGATGTCACCGGCACCCCCATCCCCCGCTTCGATCTGCTCGAGCTGGAGGCCTACGACTCCATGTCGGTGCAGTTCTCGCGCGGCTGCCCGTTCCAGTGCGAGTTCTGCGACATCATCGTGCTCTACGGGCGCAAACCCCGCACCAAGACCCCCGAGCAGCTGGTGGCGGAGCTCCAGTACCTCTACGACCTGGGCTGGCGCCGCTCGATCTTCCTGGTCGACGACAACTTCATCGGCAACAAGCGCAACGCCAAGCTGCTGCTGCCGGAGATCAAGCGCTGGCAGATCGCCCACGGCTACCCCTTCAGCTTCGCCACCGAGGCCTCGGTGGACCTCGCCTCCGATGACGAGATGATGCTGATGATGGCCGAGGCCCGCTTCGACAGCGTTTTCCTGGGCATCGAGACCCCCGACGAGGCCAGCCTCGAAACGGCCCGCAAGCTGCAGAACACCCGCAGCTCCCTGGAGGAATCGGTGGACCGGATCACCTCCTACGGCATCCGGGTCATGGCCGGCTTCATCATCGGTTTCGACGGCGAGAAGCAGGGTGCCGGCGATCGCATCGTCGAATTCGTCAGCCGCACCGGCATCCCCGCCGCGATGATGGGCATGCTGCAGGCCCTGCCCAACACCGGCCTCTGGCATCGCCTCGAGAAGGAAGGCCGGCTGGTCCAGGAGAAAACCGACGCCAAGGGCGTCAACCAGACCAACCTGCTCAACTTCGTACCCACCCGGCCGATCCGCCAGATCGCCAACGAGTACGTCGATGCCTTCTGCCGCCTCTACGAGCCGAACGCCTACATCGACCGGGTCAAGCACTACTACCTGAAGATGGGCCAGCCCCGCTGGCAGCAGTACGTGCCGGCGGCGGCCTTCGGCAAGGCCAGCCTGCCCAGCTGGACCGATGTCCGCGCCCTGCTGATCGTGATCTGGCGTCAGGGACTGAAGCGCGACACCCGCGGTCGCTTCTGGGCTTCCCTGTTCACCATCGCCCGTCGCAACCCCAACAACCTGGAGCAGTTCCTGGTGACCCTCGCCCACAACGAGCACTTCCAGGAATACCGGGGCGTGGTGACCCGCGAGATCCAGGAGCAGCTCGCCGCCCTGCCCCCGGAACCGCCCGAGGGATCGCGCGAAACCACCCGGGAGCTCCAGCCCGCCTAGAGCTCCAGCCCTGACCGGCGACGGGAGTACGGTCCAGTCACTGCATCGGTGACGCAGTGATGCAGAAGACCTCCGAACCGAAACGCCGTTTCACCCGCACCTCGGTCCTGGCGATCGTCGCCGGATGTGGCCTGCTGGGCCTGGCCCTGAGCCGCTGGGATCCCCTGGGCCCCCAGTCGATGATCTGCCGCCACCGGGACGACCCCACCGGCCAGATCGACTTCCGCGTCGATCTGGGGCGGGGGGACGATCGGGTGCGCTTCGCCGATGGCCAGACCCTGCCGGTGAAGACCTCCCGCGACCGGATCACCTTTCTCGAAAAGGAATCCAACAACTTCCACCTCTCCGACAACGACGGCGATGAGGTGGCCATGGGCCATGCCCCGACCAGCCAGCAGCTTCCTGGTATCGCGGGCCTGAAGCCCCCGATGGTGGTGCATCCGGACCAGCACCACGACGTGGAGCACCACACCACGATCGACCGCCGCACCCTCACCTTTCAGGAAAACGCCATGCAGAAAGGGGGCGGGCGCGGGGCCTTGATGATGTACGGCCGCTGCCGTCCCGTCGCCGCCGGCTGAATCGGGCCCTGGGCGGGCTGGGGCTAGTCCTGCACGTAGGGCAGGCACGCCACAAGACAGTGCTCCGCCTTCTGGAGCTCCCGGCCCAGGTAGAGGGCATGGTCGAGCCGCGACAGGGGATAGGGGCCGTCTCCCTCGGTCAGGGCGATGCCGAGTTCCTTGGCGCTGCGGCCCCGGTACACGGCCCGGGGTGCCCGCGGGTCGCCGCCCCGGCAGCTGAGCACCTCTCCGGTGTTGGGGTCGGTGGCCAGTCCCCGTTCATCGATGCCGTTGGCGTAGTGCTCGGCGATCAGCTCGCCGGCGGCGGCATCCACCTTGATCAGGAAGTAGCCCGCTGCATCGAGGTTGATGAAGCGCTGGGAGAGAGCCTCATCCAGGCTCTGAAGGGGGTTCGGGTCGCGGTGCATGGGGGGGATCGTAGGAAGCGGTGAAGGGAAGCTCCGCGTTCATCGCCGCGATCGCCGCGTGCATCTCCCGGTTGGCACCCGGCAGCCAGTCCCGCAGGATGGCGTCGAAGCGGGGGTCGTACCAGCGGTGCAGGCTGGCCCGGGGCTGGGCCACGAAGCCCCGGCGCCGCTTGTGGCTGCCGCCGGCACCGGGATCGAAGCTCTCCAGGCCGCGCTCGATCGCCCAGGCGATCGGGGCGTAGTAGCAGACCTCGAAGTGCAGGTTGTCGAGTTCGATGTCGCTGCCCCAGTAGCGGCCCCAGAGGCCGGTGGCATCGTGCACGCACAGCGACATCGCCAGGGGCTGCATCGGCTCGCCCCGATGGGCGCTGAACAGCACCAGGTGCTGGCGCAGGTCGGTGGCGGCCGCCTGGAAGAAGGATTCGGTGAGGTACTTGCTGCCCCAGGGCCCCCAGCGGCTGCAGTGCTGCTCGTAGAACCGGTGCATCCGCTCCAGCAGGCGCGGCGGGATCTCCTCCCCCGCCAGGGGCGTGACCGTCAGCCCCGCCTCCGCCACCGAGCGACGTTCGCGGCGGATGTTGCGGCGCTGGTTGGCATTGAAGCTGGCCAGATAGGCCTCGAAGTCGGCATGGCCCGGGTTGCGCCATTCGCTCTGCTGGTTGATCCACAGGGCGCAGCCGGCCGCCTCCGCCAGGGGCTGCCAGGCCGGATCGACATAGAGGAAGTTGCAGCTGAGGATTCCCTGGCGCCGGCAGAAGCCGTCGATCTCAGCCAGCATCCGCTGGGTGAGGGCCGCCGCGTCTTCGCCGGGGGCCACATGGAAGCGGTAGCCCTGCACCGGGCTCACCGGGCTCATGCCGACGAGCTTGGGGTAATAGCGCAGGCCGAGCTGGCCGGCGAGCTGGGCGAAGGACTGGTCGAAGACGAACTCCCCGTAGCTGTGGCCCTTGAGGTACAGGGGGGCCAGGGCCACCAGCCTCCCCTGGCGCCAGAGCCCCAGGTGGCAGGCCTGCCAGCCCTGGCGGGGCACGATGCTGCCGCTGGCCTCCAGGTGGTGCAGCCATCGCCAGCCGTAGAAGGGGCGATCCACCGCCTCGGCCGCAGCCTCCCTGGTGCCCCCCACCAGGGCCTGCCACTGGTCTTCCGGGATCTCCTGTGTGGCCTGATGCCAGCGGACTTGCAGCTCGGCCATGGCCGCTGGCAACGCAGGGGGGAGGGGGCAGGCGCAAAACTAACGGTTGATTCCCTGCGACCGAGCGTCCTTCCCCCGCCATGGCCAAGCCCCTGCGGATCCTGGTGCTCCTGACGGCCGCCACGGCGCTGGTCGTGTCTGCGGCGCCCGCCAGGGCCGGGCTGCTGCGGCCGGTGCTGATGCTGCTGCGTCCCCAGCTGGAGAACCAGCTGACCCGGGTCTGCGTGGAAACGGTCTCCGCCGGCCGGGCCGACCTGGAGAAGAGCCTCCAGGATCCCTGTCGCAAGCTGGCGGTGCCCACCAGCAAGTGCCTGATCGAGGAGACCGACAACAGCGGCCGCAGCCTGGGGGTGCTCACCGAGATGGTGAGCGGCCGCTTCGGCGATGACAGCGAGGAGGTGGTCAAGCGCTGCCTGGCCAGGATGTTCGGCCTGCCCACCGACAGCCTGCGGGACATGCCGCTGCGGGAACTCGGCAGGCGTTTCGGCAGCTACGGCCTTCAGGAGGTCACGCCCTGAGCCCCGGGGCGGCGCCAGCGCAGCAGCAGTTCGTCCCCCGGCAGCGCCCGGTGCTCCACCAGCCGCCAGCCCGCCCGGGCCGCCGGGGCCACCCGGGCGTCGGCCGGCAGCCAGCCGTGGGGGCCCCCCAGCAGGCGGGGGCAGACGGTGAGCTGGAGTTCATCGAGCAGGTCCTCGGCCGCCAGGGCCGCCGCCAGCTTCGCCCCCCCCAGCACCGCGATGCGCCGCTGACCCAGGGCCGCCAAGGCCGCCAGGGCCTCGGGCCAGCTGTCCAGGGGCATGTGACGATCGAAGCCCTCGGCAGGGGCGGCGGGGGGCAGCGGGGCGGCCTGCAGCAGCCAGCGCTCCAGGGGCTGGCGAAAGAAGGGCAGGGCGGCGGGTAGCCGGCCGCTGCGGCTCACCGCGATGGCGATCGGCTGGTCGCTGCGGCCCTGGGAGCGGCGAGCCTCGAGCAGAGCGGGGCTGTGGATCAGGCAGGTGCTGCCGTGGCGCCGCAGGGTCTCGGCTCCCACCAGGACGGCATCGGCCCAGGCCAGGGCCTCCTCCAGCACCAGCCGGTCAGCGGCGCCCCCCAGCTGAGCCGCCCCCCCCTCGGCCGGCGCCAGGCGGCCGTCGAGGCTCACCGCCAGAACAAGCCGCAGCTCGGGCCGGAGGCCGCTCGGTCGGGGATCCGCCGCCGCCGGACTCAAACGGCCGCGAGGGCTTCGAGGGCCGCCGGGACCATCTCCAGCTGGGGCGTCTCGGCGAAGACCTCGGCGGCATTGTTGGGGCTCTCCTGCAGGCGCACCTTGTGCAGCCGGGCCCCGGTGGCGGCGATCGGGGCGCTGAGCAGGTCGGCGATGTGGAGGGCGATGTTCTCGGCGGTGGGAACGCAGCCGGCGAAGTGCTCCACGTCCTTGTTGAGGAAGGTGTGGTCGAAGGGCTCCACCACCAGGTCGGCCACCAGCTGCTGCAGCGCGGCCAGGTCGCAGACCATGCCGGTGCGCCCATCGATGGGGCCCCGCACGGTGACGTCGAGCAGGTAGTTGTGGCCGTGGCCATGGGGGCGGGCGCACTTGCCGTAGATCGCCTCGTTCTCGCTCTGGCTGAGCTCGGGGCGGGCCAGGCGATGGGCCGCGGCGAAATGGGTGCGGATGGAGAGGAAGGCTTCCATGGGATCGATGGTGGAACCGCAGAGCACGTCGGCCCAGAGGTTGGTTTGTTCGTGGAGCCGCAGGGCCACCAGCGGCAGATGGGGGGCCAGCCGGTCGCGGATGGCCAGCAGCAGGGCTTCGGTGGTGGGCAGCCGGCCGTCGGGGCGGGAGAGGTCGAACTCGGGCCAGACCTCGTTGAGGAAACGGAAGTCGAGCGGCTCGGTCACCTCCCGCCGGATGGCGTGCTTGACGTCGGAGAGGTTGAGCACCATCCCGTCAGCGTCGAGCGGGCCGCCCATCGCCACGGTGAGCTCGTAGTTGTGGCCGTGGCCCGGGGCCAGGCTGCAGCGGCCGAAGCGCCGGGTGTTCTCGGCGTCATCGAGTTCCGGCAGCCGGTAGAGGTGGCTGGCACTGAAGGTGGCCCGGCGGGTGATCACGCAGGGGCGGCCACGCCCGTGGGCGGCGCCGGTGGGGGAGGGTGCCGCAGGAGGGGCGGTCAACCGGGTTGCGGTCATCGCCGAGGCCCAGGGGACGCCCATCCTAGAAACGGGGTCCGGACCGCCGCCGACCGCGAACCCATGGCCCCAGCCGATGACGCCCCGCCCCGCCCCTCGCACCGGGACCTGGCCCGCCGTCTCGATGGCCTGAACATCTACCTGGTGGGGATGATGGGGGCCGGCAAGAGCGCCGTGGGACGCCCCCTGGCCGAGGCCCTCGGCTATCGCTTCATCGATGCCGACACCGCCCTGGCGGAGGTGGCCGGCCGGCCGATCGCCGAGATCTTCGCCAGCGACGGAGAGGACGGCTTCCGTGCCCTGGAGACCGCCGTGCTCAACGGCATCGCCAGCTGGCATTCCCTGGTGGTGGCCACCGGCGGCGGGGCGGTGACCCGGCCGGAGAACTGGGGTCACATGCGCCAGGGGGTGGTGGTGTGGCTCGAAGCCCCCGCACAGGAGCTGCTGCGCCGTCTGGCCGCCGACCCCACGCCCAGGCCCCTGCTGGACACGCCCGATCCCGCCGCCCGGCTGGAGGCGCTGCTGCACGAGCGCCGGCCCCTCTACGCCCAGGCCGACCTGACGGTGGTCCAGCGGGGCCAGCCCGCCGCGGTGGCCCTGCAGGTGCTGGAGGCACTGCCCTCGGTGCTGCGCGACCCCACCCCGGCTCCGGCCGACCCCGTCCGGCTGCAGGACGCCGACGGGCAGTCCCGCCCCTCGCTCAACTGAGGGACGCCGGAGCGTTCAGGACGGCGGCTCCAGCCGCACGGCGAACCACTGGATCGCGCAGCCCGGCGCCAGTTCCAGTTCGCAGGCGGTGTCGAGCAGCCGGCCGGCCCGGGCCTCGGGATCGGCCAGGTCGGCCAGGTCGGCCGGGGGCTCGGCCAGGGCCGTCAGGTGGGCGGCCAGCCAATCAAGGGTCTCGGCGGCGCTGAGGATGCTTTCGCCCTTGCCGGGCTCCAGCACCACGTAATGGTCGAGCTCCCGCAGCAGCGGATCGGACACGGCCAGAACAACGGCGGCCCCCATCCTGACGGGTGGAGGGCCTGCCCCGGCGGGGATCCTCAGCCCCGACCCACCGCGGCGTGCACCCGGTCGCGCCAGGCGAACAGGGGCTCCAGCACGGGGTTGTCGGCGATGCCCTCCACCCCGCGACCCGCCAGGGGGGCGCCAGCGCAGGCAGGGAACTTCAGCAGATAGAGCTGGGCCGCCACCGCGATGTCGGCCAGGGTGAGGCCATCCCCCTCCAGGTAGGGGCGCTCGCTGACCAGCAGGGCGAGCTGCTCGAGGCTGCGGTGCAGCTGCCGCACCTCACAGGGCCCGAGCAGGTCACGCATCGCCTCGGTGGCGGAGCCGATCAGGCCGCCGGGCAGGGCCCCCACCAGATCCCGCAGGGGCGCGGGGGTGGCCTCGGGCAGCAGGGCGGCGCGCAGCACCGGATCGCTGGCCGCGGCCTGGAGCAGGGCCAGACGGGCGCCCCGGGCCAGGGCGGTGTCGGCCCAGTCCTCCAGCAGCAGCACCCGGGCGCGGGCGACCGGATCGGCCGGCAGCAGGGGCGGCTCCGGGTGGGTGGCCTCCAGATGCAGGGCGATGGCGGTGGAATCGGCGATCACCTCGCCCCCGTCCACCAGCACCGGCACCTGCCGCTGCCCGGAGAGACGGAACAGCTCCAGCTGCCCCAGGCCGGGGGTCACCTCGACGATGGTGGCCTCGAGACCCTTGCGGGCCAGGAGCAGCCGCACCTTCTCGCAGAAGGCGGAATGTCTGAACTGATGCAGCTCCATGGACCCTCCGGGCCGGCTGGGCGTGGCCCCGGGCGGCAGAGTAGCCAGCATCCGAGCAGGACCGTCGCCGAGGCCATGAAGGACTTCTTCGTCAATGTGACGCGCTATCCGCGCTATCTGATCGCCTTCAGCCTGGGGGTGTTCAACTCGGTGTTCGAGCCGCTGGCCCGGCGCCGCAGCAACCCCGTCACGGCGGTGGCCCTGGTGGGCGCCCTGATCAGCGGACTGGTCAGCCTCACCCTGGTGCTGCGTGCCATGGTGCAGTCGGCACCGCTGTCGTAGTCATGGCCCAGAGCCGACGGGTGGAACGGGTGGCGGCCCTGATCCGCCGCGAAGTGAGCGAGCTGCTGATGAGCGGCATCAAGGACGAACGGGTCCACCACGGCATGGTCAGCGTCACCAACGTGGAGGTGGCCGGCGACCTGCAGCACTGCCGGATCTTCGTGAGCATCTTCGGCAGCGCCGAGGATCGCGAGGTGGCGATGGCCGGCCTGCAGGCGGCATCCGCCTATGTGAAAGGGGAGCTGGGCCGGCGCCTCAAGATGCGCCGCACCCCGGAGGTGGTGTTCGTCCTCGACCGGGGTCTGGAGAAGGGCAACACGGTGCTGGGACTGCTGCAGCGCCTGGAGACGGAGCGACGCGGGCGGGAGGAGCCGCTGGCGGAAGCGGGCGAAGCGGATCCCGCGGCTGACACCGACAGCGACAGCTGATCCCGCCCATGGCTGCGCTCCCCGATTCGCCCCAGGCCGCCCTCGCGCCCCAGGCCCTGGATCGGCTGGCCGCCGAACTGCTGGTGGTGCGCTGCAGCGGCCACCCGGCCGATGGTCAGCGGCGCTACCCCCGCTGGGAGCTGGACAACGCCAGCCTGCAGCGCCTGCTGCTGCGCGGGGTGTGCGGGGTGATCCTGCTGGGGGGCAGCGCCGCCGAACTGCGGCTACGCACCCGCCAGCTGGAGGCCTGGGCCGGCGCTCCGCTGCTGCTCTGCGCCGACGTGGAGGAGGGGGTGGGCCAGCGCTTCGAGGGGGCCAGCTGGCTGGTGCCGCCCCTGGCCCTGGCCCGGATCCATGCCGAGGATCCCGCCCTGGCCCTGGATCTGGCCCGGCGCTACGGGGCCTGCACCGGCCGGGAGGCCCGCCAGCTGGGGCTCAACTGGGTGCTCGCCCCGGTGTGCGATGTCAACAACAACCCGGCCAACCCGGTGATCAACGTGCGGGCCTGGGGTGAGGACCCGGCCACGGCCGGAGCCCTGGCGGCCGCCTTCTGCCGCGGCGTCCAGGCCGAAGGCGTGCTCGCCTGCGCCAAGCACTTCCCTGGCCACGGCGACACCGCCAGCGACTCCCACCTGGAGCTGCCCCTGATCCCCCACGGCCGCGAGCGCCTGGAGGCGGTGGAGCTGCCGCCCTTCCGGGAGGCCATCGCGGCGGAGGTGGCCGCGGTGATGACCGCCCACCTGCTGCTGCCGGCCTTCGACCGCGACCATCCGGCCACCCTGTCGCGGGCGGTGCTCACCGGGCTGCTGCGCCAGGAGCTCGGTTTCGAGGGGCTGATCGTCACCGACGCCCTGGTGATGGAGGCGATTGCCGGCCGCTACGGCCCCTCGGAGGCCGCGGTGCTGGCCCTGGAGGCGGGGGCCGACCTGGTGCTGATGCCGGGGGATGCCGACGGGGCGATCGACGCCATCGTGGCGGCCGTGGCCAGCGGCAGGCTGGGCCTGGAGCAACTGCAGGCCAGCCAGCGGCGACGCCGCCGGGCCCTGGAGCGCTGCCCCGCCGACGACGGCGGC
>NZ_NQKY01000034.1 GCF_002252675.1 Synechococcus sp. BO 8801
CCCGCCGGCAGCCGCAGCACCTGGAGCGGCGCCTACCGGCCCTACCTGCGGCGGCTGGCGGCGGTGGCCTCGGCCTCCGGTGCCACGCCGGCGACCGTCGACGTGCCCCTGCTGGAGCGGGTGCTGGAGACCTACCCCCTGGCCAGCCGCAGCCGCCAGCAGTGCGGCCTCGCCCTGGGGGCCCTGGCCCGCCACCTCGAACTCCCCCTGCCGGCCGACTGGAGCGAGCGCAGCGGTGGTTACGGCCTGCATGTGGCCCGCTTCCGGGGCCTGCCCAGCGACGCCCGCATCCTGGAGCTGGTGGCGGCCATCCCCAACCCCCGCTGGCGCCTGGCCTACGGCCTGATGGCCACCTACGGCCTGCGCAACCACGAGGTGTTCTTCTGCGACCTCTCCGCCCTGGCGCCGGGGGGCGACCGGGTGCTGCGGGTGCTGCCCACCAGCAAGACCGGGGAGCACCAGGTGTGGCCGTTCCAGCCCGACTGGGTGGAGCACTTCGGCCTGGAGGGTCTGGGGGAGGGCGGCGCCGAGCTGCCCCGGGTGTGCACCGACCTGCGCCGCACCACCCTGCAGCAGGTGGGCCGGCGGGTGGCGGAGCAGTTCCGCCGCTACGGGCTGCCGATCACCCCCTACGACCTGCGCCACGCCTGGGCCGTGCGCACGATCCACATCGGCCTGCCGGACACGGTGGCGGCCCGGATGATGGGCCACTCGGTGGCGATCCACACCCGCACCTACCACCACTGGATCACCCGGCGGGACCAGCAGCAGGCGGTCGACACGGCCCTGGCACGGCTCCGCCAGAGTGCCGCAAACGGACACCGCTCCCCATGACGGCGAACGCCTCCTCGACCCCTGCCCCCGTGGCGGACGACACCCTGGCCCTGGATCGCCAGGCCGAGGAGCTGGGCCCGGGGGGCGACCTGGCCCCCGAGGTGGACCAGGAGGCCTACCGCCGCCGCATGCAGCGCCGCCGCGAGGTGCAGCAGCAGCGGGTGGGGGAGCGGAACCTGGAGAAGGGGCTGGTGCTCGTGTTCACCGGCGAGGGCAAGGGCAAGACCACGGCGGCCCTGGGCCTGGTGCTGCGCACCCTGGGCCACGGCGGCAAGGTGGCGGTGGTGCAGTTCATCAAGGGCGGCTGGCAGCCGGGGGAGGCCCGGGCCCTGGAGCGTTTCGGCGACGACCTCCACTGGCATGCCCTGGGTGAGGGCTTCACCTGGGAGACCCAGGACCGGGAGCGCGACCGCCAGCTGGTGCAGAGCGCCTGGGAGCGCTCCTGCGATTACCTCGCCGACGGCGAGCGCAAGCTGGTGGTGCTCGACGAGATCAACGTGGCCCTCAAGCTGGGCTATCTCGAGCCCGAGCGGGTGCTGGAGGGTCTGGCCCTGCGACCGCCCCTCACCCATGTGGCCCTCACCGGCCGCGGCGCCCCGCCGGCCCTGCTGGAGCGGGCCGATCTGGTCACGGAGATGAAGGTGGTGCGTCACCCCTTCCGGGAGCAGGGGGTCAAGGCCCAGGCGGGCATCGAGTACTGAGTCCCCCCGACCATCGCCGGGATCAGCCCAGGTCGTTCTGAAGCCGGGCCAGGCTGCAGACCAGCACCGACAGGCCGCTGACCAGCAGGGCTCGGTGCACCTCCGGCTCGCCCCAGAACCCCGGGCTGCCGCTGGCGCGGTCCAGGGCCGAGAGCGTCAGCCGGGCCATCACGTCGCTGCCGCGGGTGCCGCTGGGGCCACGGGGGACGGGACATCCGGGCGGGTCGAAGGCCATGGCGGTGCTCCTTTGGGGCAGTGAAGCGGGTGTCGCCGGCGCCGGCAACCTGGTGGCTTCGCGGGAGGGGTTGCTACTGTTCGGCCGATCGCACGAGTCGATGGCCTACAGGCGCGTTCTCCTCAAACTCAGCGGTGAAGCGCTGATGGGTGACCAGGGCTATGGGATCGATCCCGCCATCGTTCAATCGATCGCCAAGGATGTGGTCGAGGTGGTCTCCGGCGGCACCCAGCTGGCGATCGTCGTCGGCGGCGGCAACATCTTCCGGGGCCTGAAGGGCTCGGCGGCGGGCATGGACCGTGCCACCGCCGACTACGTCGGCATGCTGGCCACGGTGATGAATGCCATCACCCTGCAGGACGGCCTCGAGCGGGCCGGGGTGCCCACCCGCGTCCAGAGCGCCATCTCCATGCAGGAGGTGGCGGAGCCCTACATCCGCCGCCGGGCCATCCGCCACTTGGAAAAAGGCAGGGTGGTGATCTTCGGCGCCGGCTGCGGCAACCCCTTCTTCACCACCGACACCACGGCGGCCCTGCGGGCGGCGGAGATCAACGCCGACGTGATCTTCAAGGCCACCAAGGTGGACGGGGTCTACGACAAGGATCCCGCCAAGCACAGCGACGCGGTCCGCTACGAGACCCTCACCTTCCTCGACGTGCTGAGCGGCGAGCTGGAGGTGATGGACAGCACCGCCATCGCGCTGTGCAAGGACAATGCGATTCCGATCGTGGTCTTCGACCTGTTCGGCTCGGGCAACATCGGCCGGGCGGTTGCCGGTGAGTCCATCGGCACCAGCATCGTGCCGGCGCCCCGCCGCTGACGTTCCCTCCCCACCACCCTTCCCCTGCCATGGATCTCGAAGCCAGCATGCGCAAGTCGGTGGAAGCCACCCAGCGCACCTTCAACACCATCCGCACCGGTCGGGCCAACCCCTCCCTGCTCGACAAGCTGACCGTCGAGTACTACGGCTCTGACACGCCGCTCAAGTCGCTGGCGACGATCTCCACCCCTGACGCCCAGACGATCCAGATCCAGCCCTTCGACAAGGGCTCGATGGCGCTGATCGAGAAGGCGATCGCCATGAGTGATCTGGGCCTGACCCCCAACAACGACGGCCGGGTGATCCGCATCAACATCCCGCCCCTCACCGAGGACCGTCGCAAGGAGCTCTGCAAGCTCGCGGCCAGGTATGCCGAAGAGGGCAAGGTGGGTCTGCGCAATCTCCGCCGTGAGGGCGTCGACAGGATCAAGAAGCAGGAGAAGGACGGTGAGCTCTCCGAGGACCAGAGCCACGACGAGCAGGAGAAGGTCCAGAAGCTGACCGATCGCTACATCGCCGAGCTGGAGAAGCACCTGGCGGAGAAGGAAGCCGACATCCTCAAGGTGTGAGCAGCCCTGCCGATGCCGACGTGATCGTCGTCGGGGCCGGCCCCGCCGGCGGCGCGGCGGCGTTCCACCTGGCCAACCGGGGCCGGCGGGTGATCCTGCTGGAGGCCCAGGCTCCGGGACGGTCTAAGCCCTGCGGCGGCGGCATGGCCGCCTCGGTGCAGCGCTGGTTCCCCTTCGATCTGGCCCCCGCCGTCGACCAGGTGATCCGCCGGGTGCGGTTCACCTGGTGCCTGGAGGATCCGGTCACGGCCGAGCTGCCCGGGGAGGCTCCGTTCTGGATCGTGCGCCGCAGCGTCCTCGACGCCTTCCTGGCGGAGCAGGCCGTCCAGGCGGGCTGCGACCTGCGCCATGGCTGCCGGGCCGAGCGGATCGAGCGCCGTGACGATGGCCTCTGGGAGGTCGCCGGTCCGGGGGATCTGCGGCTGCGGGCCAGGGCCGTGGTGATCGCCGACGGCTCCGGCTCCCGCTTCGCGGCGCCCCTGGGCCTGGGGCCGTCCCGGCCCCGGTTCGCCGCCACCGTGTCGGTGGAGGTGGCGGCGGATCCCGATCCCGCCGACATGGCCCGCTTCGAGTTCGGCCTGGTGCACCACGGCTTCTGCTGGGTGTTTCCGCGCCGGGGCGGCTACAGCATCGGGGTGGGCACCTTCGTCGGCCAGCAGGAGGCCGACAGCGGGGCGGTGCTCTCCGCCCTGCTGCCCAGCCTGGGGCTGCCGGAATCGGCGGGGGAGCGCCGCCACGGCCAGCTGCGCCTCTGGAACGGCCACCACCCCCTCCATGGCCCCGGCCTGGTGGCGGTCGGTGACGCCGCCTCGCTCTGCGATCCCTTCCTGGCCGAGGGCCTGCGCCCGTCCCTGCTGAGCGGCTGCGAAGCGGCCGCGGCCCTCGACCGCTGGCTGGATGGCGACGCCCCTGCCCTGGAGCACTACAGCCTGCGGATGCGCGAGGCCTGGGGCGATTCGATGGCCTGGGGCAAACGGATCGCCCAGGTCTTCTACCGGGTGCCGCGGGTGGGCTACCAGCTCGGCATCAAGCGGCCCACCGCGCCCCAGCGCATCGCCCAGATCCTTTCCGGGGAGATGGGCTACGGCGAGATTGCCCAGCGGGTCATCCGCCGGCTGCTGTTCCAGCGGGGCTGAGCGCCCAGGGTCGGCGCCAGGGCCTCAACGGGCTCAGTTGCGGGTCACCCCCTTGAGGTCTCGCAGGCGCTGGTCGATGGAGCCCAGCAGCTCGATGGCGAACATGGGCGCCTCCTGGACGGCGAACAGGAACTTCTCGCGGTTCATCACCAGCAGCCGGCAGGGGGTGAGGGCCGTGGCATGGCCGTAGCGGCGGTGGTCCTGGGTGACCAGGGCCCCGGCCCCGAAGACGTCGCCGGCCTGGATGTCCTCGTGGCCGGCATCGGCATTCCAGCTCAGCCGCACCGTCCCCTCCAGCAGGCCGAACATGCAGTCGCCGGGCTCGCCGGCCCGGAAGATGACGGAACCGGCCTCCACGTCCCTCACCTCACCCTTGTCGGCGAGGGCGCGCATGGTGTCGAGGGCGTGGACGGTGTGGGCCATGCGTGAGCTGAACGGGGACCCATCCTTGCCCATCAAGGTGAACAACCGGTCAAGGAAAGGGCCGCTGCCGGGCGGCCCGGCCGTCAGCGGCTGATCGCCAGCGGAGCACCCAGGCCGCCGCGCACATCCTCGGGGGCGAGGCGGCCGTCGTTGTCGGTGTCGAGGGCATCGAAGACGGCATCGCTGCCGAGCCATTCCTCCCGGGTGATGCAGCCGTCCCCGTCGAGATCGTTGAGCAGGAAGATCTCGTGCACCGCATGGGTGAAGGCGGCCCCGCCCTCGATCACGGCCAGGCGATGGGCCAGCTGGCCTTCGAGGGTCTCGATGGCCTTGGAGAAGCCGCGGATGCCCTCATCGAGCTTCTCGCTGGCCATGGCATCGGCCGCCATCATTGTGCGGAAGGTGGCCTCATCGACGTGGATTCTGGCTTCGCTGGCGCCCGGATGGGCGGCATCGAGGCGGCGTTCCAGCGGGCCGTCGCTCTGGCGCAGCTGGTCCATCAGGGTCGGGGAGATGGTCAGCAGGTCGCAGCCCGCCAGTTCGACGATCTCGTCGATGTTGCGGAAGCTGGCCCCCATCACCTCGGTGCCGTAGCCGTAGGTCTTGAAGTAGTTGAAGATCCGCGTCACCGAGAGCACGCCGGGATCCTCCGCCCCGGGATAGCTGTCGCGACCGGTGGATTTCTTGTACCAGTCGAGGATGCGCCCCACGAACGGCGAGATCAGGGTGATGCCCGCCTCGGCGCAGGCCACGGCCTGGGCGAAGCCGAACAGCAGGGTGAGGTTGCAGTGGATCCCTTCGCGCTCAAGCACCTCCGCCGCCTTGATGCCCTCCCAGGTGGAGGCGATCTTGATCAGCACCCGGTCGGTGCCGATGCCCGCCTGGGCGTAGAGGCCGATCAGCTTGCGGGCCTTGGTGATGGTGGCCTCGGTGTCGTAGCTGAGGCGCGCATCCACTTCCGTGGAGACCCGCCCCGGGACGATCCTGAGGATCTCCTTGCCGAAGGTGACGCTGATCTCATCGATGGCCTCGCGCACCACGTCCTCGGCGGGGGCCTCGGCACCGATCACCTCCCGGGACTCGCGCAGGGAGCGGTCGATCAGGTCCTGGTAGGTGGGGATCTGGGCGGCGGCCAGGATCAGGGACGGGTTGGTGGTGGCATCCCGCGGCGTGAACTGACGGATCGCGTCGATGTCGCCGGTGTCGGCCACGACCACGGTCATGGCGGCCAGTTGTTCGAGAAGGTTGGCCATCGTGGAACGGTGTCGGGCGCGATGTCTGCTGGCTCCGACGCTAGCCATGGCCTCCTTCAGGGACGCAACGCGGTTGTGGGAATGAGGACAGGCTGGCTCAGGAGCGGCTGGCCTTGGCGGCGACCTTGGTGGGCTGGCTGGGGGGCACCTTCTCGATCACCAGCAGGGCCTCGGCGATCTGACGGGCCACCGGCAGGGCCACGGTGGAGCCGTAGGCATTGCCACCCTGGGGCTCGTCGACCACCACCAGCACCACATAGCTGGGATCATTGGCCGGCAGGATCGCCACGAAGCTGCAGATCCGGGCCCCGGGGATGTACACCCCGTTGCGGGCCTTCTGGGCCGTGCCCGTCTTGCCGGCGATCCGGTAGCCGGGGATCTTCATGCCCTTGCCGTTCTCCACCACCGATTCCATCCACTTGACGACGGTGCGGGTGACGGCCGGATCGAGCAGCTGGACGCCCGTGGGGGCGGTGGCGCTGGCCAGGGCATCGCCGGAGCGCAGACCGCGGGTGATGTGGGGGCTCACCAGCCGGCCGCCGTTGGCGAGCATCCCGTGCAGCTGCAGCAGCTTGAGGGGGGTCAGGGAGAAGCCCTGGCCGAAGGCGGCCACCGCCGGCTCGATCGGCGCCGAGGTGAACTCGCTGCGGCTCTTCAGCTGGCCGGCCACGGCCCCGGGCAGGTCGGTGTCCGGCATCTCGTCGATGCCGAAGGCCCGCAGCCAGTGCCAGAAGCGATCGCGCTTCACCTGGGCCATGGCCTTCACCATCGCCACGTTGCTGGACACCTGCAGCACCGTGGGGAAATCGATCACGCCGTTGGCGCGGCGGTCATGGTTGAAGATCGGCCAGCCACCGATCGTCAGCTGGCCCACGTCGTTCACCTTGTCGTCGGGGCGGATCGCCTTCTCCTGCAGGGCCAGGGCCAGGTTGATGGGCTTGAAGGTGGAGCCGGGTTCGTAGAGATCCTGCACCGACCACTCGCGGAACAGGGCGGGGCTGTAGCTCCAGAACCGGTTGGGGTCGTAGGTGGGGGTGGAGGCCAGGGCCAGGATTTCGCCGTTGCGGGCATTCATCACCAGGGCGGCGCCCTGCTTGGCGCGCCACTGCTTCACCTGCTTGGTGAGCGCCTGCTGGGCCACCTGCTGCAGACGGGCATCGAGGGTGAGCTGGAGCCGCAGGTCGTCGCCGTAGAGCGCCCCGGCCTGGAGGCCATCCGGGAGGGGGGTGCCGTCGGCGCCGCGGCGCATGCTCAGGGTCACCTCCTGGCGGCGCAGGTCCCGGTCCCGGCTCTGCTCCAGACCCGCCTGGGCGACCCTCTCCAGGTTGAGGAAACCCACCACGTTGGCGAACAGGGACCCCTGGGGGTAGACCCGCTGGGGGTAGGCCTCCAGATCGAGGCCGCTGATGCCGAGTTCCTTCACCCGGTTCGCCGTTTCCGGATCCAGGCCGGTGGCGAGCTTGACGCCGCTGCGGCGGCTGCCGATGGTCTGCAGCAGGGTGGAGGGCGGCTTGGCCAGCACCTTGGACAGCTCCCGGACCACATCGGCGGGGGGACGGATCTGCTGGGGCTCGTCGCCGGGAAGGTTGAAGTAGCGCGGGTGGGCCCAGAGGGTGTAGCGCTCCTCGTCGAGGGCCACCAGCCGCCCCATCCGGTCGACGATGGTGCGCCGTTTGCCGATGGGGGTGACCGCATGGGTCTGGATGGCCCGGGCCCGGGCCTGGAGCTCGGGGGCCTGGACCACCTGCAGCCAGGCCAGCCGTCCCGCCAGCCCGACCAGGGCCGCGCAGAGCAGGAGATAGACCGTGAGCATGCGGCCGGCGGGGATCGGCTGGATCTCCACCACCCGACGGGTTGCGCCCCCTCTGGGGCGGCGTCCGCCCCCGGAGGCGGTCGCCGGAGGGCGGCCCTCGCCAGGCCCGGAACGGGAGGAGGGGGGCATCAGTAGCCGGCCGGCATGGCCCGCAGCTGGAAGCCGGCCAGCAGCGGCAGGGGGGCGCGGGGGCGGCTGCTGCGGGGCTCAGGCAGATGGATGAGCTTGGCGCTGCTGGTGGGCTCCAGCAGGCCGGGGCGCCGCACCAGGCTGAGGTGATGCTGCTCGAGCAGGGCGGAGGACTCCTGCATGCGGTGCTCGAGGGTCTTGGAGGCTTCCAACTTGGCGAAGCTGTGGGCCCACTGGTTCTGCCAGTGCAGGGTCAGGGCGCTCAGGCCGAGCATCGAGAATCCCAGCCCCACCAGGGCTCCGCTGCTGATCCGATGCAGTCCGGCCAGCCAGGGGGCCTGGCGTTCAATCCTGCGCGCCGAGAGGGATCCCTCGATCAGTTGCAGGGGCCTCTGCAGGGGCCTCGGTTTCGGCAGCGGATTCTGGCTGCGTGGGGCGGGGGAGGCGGCCAAGGGACCTGTAAGGCACTGCGCAAGTGAACCACCCATCAGGGACCGCAGCAAGCGGTGTCAGTCGGCGAGAAAGAGGAGATTCATGAAGGTCATCCCGTTCCACAGGGCGTGCATCAGCACGGCGCTTCCCAGTCGGCCGCTGCGCCAGCGCAGCCAGCCGAGGCCCAGGCCGAGCACGAACAGCGGGGCCAGTTCCGACAGGCTCAGATGGGCGATCGCGAACACGGCCGCGCTCAGCACCACCGCGCCGGCTCCGCCGAGCCTCTGCCCCGCCACCGGCAGCAGCACACCGCGGAAGAGGACCTCCTCGAACAGGGGGGCCACCACCAGGGCGGTGAGGGCGAAACAGGCCAGCGCCAGGGGGTCGGCGCTGGTCAGGACGAGGTCGAGCAGGGGATTGCTGCCGCCCGGGTCAACCCAGATCCTGTCGATCGCCCAGCTGGAGGCGGTCACCACCGGCAGCACCATCAGCAGGCTGGCCAGCGCTGCGCCGAGGGCGGACCCGGCCGGCCGCCACCTCCACTGCAGCCAGCCCCCCGCCGGAGGAGTCCCCCGCCGCGGCAGCATCAGGGCCAGCAGCAGCAGCGGTGCGGCCATCAGGGCGGCGTAGAGCACCAGCACCTCGATGCCCTGGCTGAGGGCCCTCGGGGCGGCCAGGCGCTGCAGGGCGATCTGCAGTGGCGGCTGCACCACCATCGGCACGACGACTTCGCCGAGCACCACGAAACCGCCGGCGATCAGCAGGGTCACATCGACGGGGCTCAGGGGCGGGCCCACCAGCGGCGGCGCCGCCGGAAGTCGCTGCCGCCAGGCCAGCCAGCCCTGACGGAGCAGCAGGGCGGCCCCCACCAGCAGGAACAGGGCCGGCAGGGTGGTCACCGCCAGGAGCATCAGCAGCAGCCGCACGGACCGCTCCTCGGCCGGACAGGCGCCCGGGTCCCCCGGCAGCTGTTCACAGACCAGTTGCTGCACCATCAGGGGAGCCGCCCAGGGGGCGAGGAGCTGCTGCCGCTGCTCCGCCGCCACGGGCCGTCCGTCGAGCAGCGCCTGGATCAGGGGACGCCGCACGGCGTCCACCTGGGTCAGCAGCTGCCTCAGTTCGGTGTCGTCGTCCAGGGCTGCCGCGGTCCCGGCGTCGCGCTCCAGCAGGGCCCGTTCGAGGCGGCGCACCGCCAGCGGCGGCTCCTCGGCGGCCTCCATCTGGCGCCGGAGTTCATCGCCCAGCTCCCGGCGCGGGTCCTCGCCGCTGAGCAGCGGCCGCAGCCCCTCCGGAACCGCCTCGGCCGCCAGGGCCGTCAGCTCCAGCTGCCGCAGGCTGAGGGAATCGACCACCGACGGCCGCTCAAGGCTGTCGATCAGTCCGCCCACCCAGAGCAGGGCGCAGAGGGCCAGGCTGAGCAGGGCAAGAAGGCTCTTCCAGCCCGGGGGGGAGGCGGGCGGTCCGGATCGGGAAGGGGTTCCGTTCAACCGGACCACCTCGGCGGCGATGGGTGCTGATTCTCCCCTGCGCCCGGCCACGGCCCGTCCCATACGATGGCCTCGCCTGCGCCACAAGCACCTTGCCCCTTCGCATCGTGCTGGTCCGCCATGGGCTGAGCAGCTTCAACCTGGAGCACCGCATCCAGGGCCGTGACGACCTCTCCAACCTCACCGAGGAGGGGCAGCTCCAGGCCCGTCGCACTGGGGAGGCCCTGGCGGAGCTCGGCTTCACCGCCGTCTACAGCTCGCCGCTGCAGCGGGCCAGCGCCACCACGGCCGCCCTGCTGGCCAGCCACGGCTCGCCGCTGGCCCCCGTCTACGACGACGATCTGCTGGAGATCGATCTGGCGCCCTGGAGCGGACTCCTGCGCAGCGAGGTGCGGGCCGTGGATCCGGAGCAGGAGCGCCGCTGGCGCGAGGCCCCCGAGACCATGGAGCTGCAGCGCGCCGATGGCAGCCGCTTTCTGCCGGTGCCCGAGCTGCTGGAGCAGGCGGGCCGTTTCGCCGATCGGCTGCTGGCCCGCCACGGTGATGACGACACCGTGCTGGTGGTGGCCCACAACGCCATCCTGCGCTGCCTGGTGCTGCACCTGCTCGGCCTGCCGGCGAGTGGCTTCCTGCGTCTGAGGCTCGACAACGCCTCCATCTCGGTGCTCAACCTGGTCCGCGGCGAGGGCGGGCGGCCTTCGGTGCAGCTGGAATCCCTCAACGGCACCGCCCATCTGGGCACGGCCCTGCCGCCGGCCGGACCGGGGTGTCGGTTGCTGCTGGTGCGCCATGGCGAGACCGACTGGAACCGGGAGGGACGGTTCCAGGGCCAGATCGACATCCCCCTCAATGGCCACGGCCTGGCCCAGGCGGAGGCGGCGCGGGCCTTCCTGGCCCCGATCCCGCTGCAGCGTGCCTACAGCAGCGACATGGCCCGCCCCCTGCGCACCGCCGAGGTGATCCTGGGCTCCCATCCCGGCGTGCCGCTCACCACCACCCGGGGGCTGCGGGAGATCGGCCACGGCCTCTGGGAGGGCCGGCTGGAAAGCGAGATCGCCGCCGGCTGGCCCGACCTCCTCGCCGCCTGGAAGCGCACCCCCGAGACCGTGCAGATGCCCGAAGGGGAGACCATCGTTGAGGTCTGGGACCGGTCGCTGGCCGCCTGGAACCGGATCGTCGCCGGACTGGATCCCCAGGAAACGGCCCTGGTGGTCGCCCATGATGCGGTCAACAAGACCATCCTCTGCGCCCTGCTCGGCCTCTCCCCCGCCGACATCTGGGCCATCAAGCAGGGGAACGGTGGGGTGACCGTGATCGACTATCCCCGGGGGGCGACGGCGCCGCCGGTGGTCAGCGCCCTGAACCTCACCGCCCATCTGGGGGGCGTGATCGACCGCACGGCAGCCGGCGCCCTCTAGCCCGCCCACCCCTTCGAAGCCCCTGCCATGGTCCGTCAGCTGCTGATCCGCGGGGTGACTCTGCTGGAGGCCCCGGGGCGGCCGCCCCGGCAGGCCGACGTGCTCCTGGAGGACGGGGTGCTGCGGGCGATCGATCCGGAGCCGGACGTGGCTGGCGTCGCCACGTTCGACGCCGAGGGCTGCTGGCTGGCACCGGCGCTGGTGGATCCCCACAGCGTGCTGGAGGACCCCCTGCAGGGGCGGGCCGAAACCCTGGCCAGCCTCGGGGAGGCCGCCGCCGCGGGTGGCTACGGCACGGTGGCCCTGCTGCCCTGGGCCTCCAGCTGGCGCGACCGGCCGGAACGGCTGGGCTGGAGCTGGCCGGAGCCGATGCGGCTGCTCCGCTGGGGCAGCTTCAGCGTCGATGGCCTCGACCGGGACCTGGCTCCCCACGGCGACCAGCTGGCCGCCGGCGCCTGCGGCCTGGCGGCCGGGGCGACCCTGCCGCCGCTCGATCTGCTGGAGCGCGGCCTGCGGCTCGGGGAGATGGGGGACCGGCCGGTGCTGCTGCCGCCACGGGACGGGTCCCTGGCCCGGCGGGGGTTCGTGCGGGAGCGGGTGGAGGCCCTGCGGGCGGGCTGGCCCCTCGACCCCCCCGGCAGCGAAACCCTCCCCCTCGAGACCCTGCTCTCCCTGGCCGACGACCTGCCCGCCGCCGGCCTGCGGCTGATGAATGTCTCCACCGCCGAGGCGGTGGCCCGGCTGCGGCGCCATGGCCGCCCGCCGCTGGCCTCGGTGGGCTGGTGGCATCTGGTCGCCGACAGCGGCGGCCTCGATCCCGCCGACGAGGGGTGGCTGGTGGAGCCGTCCCTGGGGGGACCTGCCGACCGGCGCGCCCTGATCGATGGCCTGGCCGACGGGGTCATCAGCGCCGTCGCGGTGCACCACATCGCCCTGGATGCGGAGGAGGAGCTGCTGCCCCTTGACCAGCGCCGCCCCGGCGTGGCGGGTCACGGCCTGGTGCTGCCGCTGCTGTGGGAGGAACTGGTGGGACGCCGGGGCTGGCGGCCGGAGCAGCTCTGGCAGGCGCTCTGCTGGGGCCCCGCCCGCTTCCTGGGCCTGCCGGAGCCGGCCCTGGCCGCCGGCACGGCCCAGTGGCTGCTGTTCGATCCCCGCCGCTCCTGGCGCTGGGAGGACGCCACCGACGGTTCCCTGGCGGCCAACCGCCCCTGCCGGGGGCGGCCGTTGCAGGGACGGGTGCTGGCCTGCGGGCTCAGCGATCCTGGGCGTTGGGCTCTGGCAGCGGACCGGCCGAGCTGAACGGGAAGAAGCGCCAGAAGGCCCGGCCGATCAGTTCGCTTTCCGGCAGCAGCGGCCCGCCCGGCCAGAAGCGGGCATCCCAGCTGTTGGCCCGGTTGTCGCCCATCACCACGAGATGGCCGGGGGGCACCACCACGTCGATGGTGCGGCAGGGGCCGACCCCCTGGCGATCGACCGGGCAGTAGTTCCTGACGTAGGGCTCGTCGAGGGGACGGCCGTTGATGCTGACCCGGCCGCGGGGGTCGGCCACCACCCGCTCGCCGGGCAGGCCGATCACCCGCTTGATGTAGGCATCGCAGGCCGGCTGCTGGATCCCCGGCAGGGAACCGATCAGGGGAAGGTTGACCAGCAGGCAGCGCAGCGCCCCCGGCTTGGTCGGCCCGGTGAGGATCGGATCGAAGTGGTAGGGCGAACGGAACACCACCACCTCGCCGCGCCTCGGGGGGCGCTGGCGGAAGGACAGCTTCTCCACCAGCAGCCGGTCCTGGAGCTGCAGTCCCGGAAGCATGGAGCCGGAGGGGATGTAGCGGGCCTCCAGCAGGAACTGGCGGATGCCCAGGGCCACCGCCAGGGTGATCAGGACGCTGCGCCAGAAGGCCCAAGGGCTCTCCTCCCGCTCCTCCTGGCGACGCAGCGGCTCCGGGGGGGGCGTCGGCTCGTCGGGGGCGCCGTGGTCGGCCGGTGGATCCGAGGGGCTCAAGGGGTTCGTGCGGCAGGTTCCATGGTCGGGAGGCAGATTAGGCACGCACCCGCCCGCCGCGTCCCCGATGGCACGCCCACGCTGGCACCAGAGCCTGGCCGCGCCCTCGAGCCGGCTGGGCCGGCGCTGGGATCGCTTCGTGGCGCTCTGGGCCGCCCTGAACCTGCTCTGGGTGGCCTTCGACATCAGCTACATCCCCCTGCGCACCTTCTGGCTGCAGCGCAACCTCTACCCACTGCCGTCGGTGCCCCTGGCGGTGCCGCTCACCTTCATCCCCGACATCACCCCCTGGGTGGATCCGATCAAGGGGATCGAGCCGCACCGGGAGACCCAGGCCTACCTGCGCCAGTTCGACCGCATGGATGCGGCCCTGAGGCAGGGCCCCCCGGGGGCGACCACGCCGATCCAGCGCCAGCTGCTGGCGGAACAGGTGCGGCTCACCGTCGAGATGATCGATTCCAACCCGATGCTGGCCTCGGGCACCTCCGGCACCCTGGAGAAGATCAAGAACCGTCTGCGCCAGCGGGCCGACCGGGACTCGGCCAAGCAGGCGGCGGCGCTGCTGCTGAGCCCCGCCTGGATTGACGCCCATCCCTGGCCGCAGGAGCGGCTGTTCTGGCGCCAGCAGGTGCTGCCCCTGGTGGCCACCACCTACTGGCGTTCGATCGATGAGAACGGGCGCCCCACCGACCACTTCTGGCGCTACGACCTGATCCTGTTCCAGAGCGTCTTCGCCCTCGACATCCTGCTGCGGGCCTACCGCCTGCGCCGCCGCCTGCCGGGCCTGAGCTGGAACCGGGCCCTGCTGCGGCGCTGGATCGACCTGCCCCTGCTGCTGCCCTTCTGGCGCTGGCTGCGGGTGGTGCCGGTGCTGGAGCGGCTCCACACCAGCGGCCTGATCAGCATCGAACCGCTGCGGGCGGTGATCAGCCGGGCGGTGGTGGCCCTGCTGGCGGTGGAGCTGTTCGAGGTGCTGGCCCTGCAGCTGATCGACGGCCTTCAGCAGCTGATCCGCTCGCGCCGCTGGCCGATGCGGATCCGGGCCCTGCGCAGCCATCAGACGGTGGTCAGCAACGACGAGCGGGAGCTGGTGGAACTGGTGCGGATCTGGGGCCCCCTGCTGCTGGTGCGGGTGGCCCCGCGCCTGGCCCCCGAGCTCCAGGGGGTGCTCGGCCATGCCCTGCAGCAGAGCCTGCAGAACGCCATCGTGCCGCCGGGCCTGCGCCAGCTCCAGCCCCTGCTGCAGGTGGAGAAGGGCCTCAGCCGCCAGCTGGCCGGCGGGATGGTGGAGAGCCTGCTCGACCTCACCCGCACCACCGGCGAGCGGCTCAGCCGGCGCGACGACCAGCAGCTGGAGCTGCTGCAGCGCTTCATCGACCGCTTCTGGGAGGAACTGGCCGAGGCCCTGGAGAGCGGCCCCGCCCTGGAGCGCTCCCAGCAGTTGCTGTGCACCTTCCTCGAGGAGTTCAAGGGCAACTACCTGAGCCAGATCAGCCGGGCCGGGATCGAGGGGCTGATCGAAGAGCTCGATCAGCTGATGGTGAAGGGGTCCCAGGGGCCCCAGGAGCAGAACGACGCGACCTAGCCCACCAGCTCCTGCCATTCCTCGGGACGGAACCCGGTGAGGATGCGGCCGGAGGTGGTGACCAGGAAGGGACGCTTGATCAGGCGCCCGTCGGCCGCCAGGGCGGCCAGGGCCGTCTCCCGGTCCATCGCCTTGACGGTGGCGGCCCCCAGGGCCCGGTAGCTCTGGCCACTGGTGTTGAACAGCCGGCCGAAACCGCCGAGCTGCTCGTGGGCCGCGGCCAGCAGGTCCAGGGAGGGGGGGCTGGTGGTGATGTCGATGGCGTTGAAGGGAATCTGCCGTTCCCTCAGCCAGGCCAGGGCCTTGCGACAGGTGCCGCAGCCGGCGTACTGATAGAGGACGAGCCCGGCCTGGTCGTCGGCCATGGTGCCTACTTGCGGCCGACCAGCGCCTTGAGGGCCCCGACCAGGCTGTTGGAGCCCTTGCCCACCCCGGAGTCCGGCTTGGTGCGGATGGTCACGTCGCCGTTGACGGTGGTGCGGCAGCTGAGGCGGTAGCTCGCGGGCCGATCCGCCAGGTAGACCTCCTCCACGTCGCTGCGGGGGGAGAGGTTGCGGGCCCCCTCCACCACCTCGACGACGCAGGTGCCGCACTGGCCGAGGCCACCGCAGTTGTTGAGGTTGTTGAGGCCGGTGTAGGGATTCACGCCGGCATCAAGGGCCGCCTTGCGGAGATTGGCCCCTTCAATGCAACCAACCTGCTGGCCTTCCTTTTCGAAACGGATGGTGGGCACGGTCGATCGGGGGTGAGGGGCGCCGCCCAACTTAGGTCACACCGCGTCCGTTCGATCCCGGTTTCGTTGCCATGAGAAAGGATCGGGAGGGTCGGGAGGGGCTGCCTACGATGGCCGGGTTGCCAGCAGACCTTGCTCTCCTCCGACCCCTCCCCGGCCCGGCAAGGCACCTACGACCTGGTGGTGCAGCAGCTGATCCCCGGCTACGCCAGCCTCGCCCGCCTCTCGGTGGCCCTGCTCGCCTCTTCCCCCCTGGCCTCGCCCCAGGACGCCGCCGTGCTGGTGGCGGGATGCGGCACGGGGGCTGAGCTGCTGGAGGCCGACGCCCAGCGGCCGGACTGGCAGCTCACGGCCATCGATCCGTCGGCGGAGATGCTGGCGGTGGCCCGGCAGCGTCTGCAGAACCGGGGCCGGATCGAGTGGCATCACGCCACGGTGGAGCAGCTGGGGGCCGAGGCCCGCTTCGACGGCGCCCTGTCGGTGCTGGTGCTGCAGTCCCTGCCCGACGACGGCACCAAACTGGCCTTCCTCTCCGCCCTGGCCCGCAGCCTCCGGCCCCAGGGCCAGCTGGTGCTGGTCGACCTGATGCGCCCGGAGCGCTCCCCCCTCTCGGCCCAGGTGGCGGAGGCCTGGCGCTGCTTCCAGCGGGCCAGCGGGGTGGATGGCGAAGCCGTGGATCTCACCGCCCAGATCCAGGGGTTCCATCCCATCGGCATCGCCCGGCTCACGGCCCTGGCGGAGGCCGCCGGCCTCAGCGATCCGGCGCCGTTCTTCCAGGCCCTGGACTTCCAGGGCTTCCTGCTACAGCGACGGGCCTGAAGCCACGATCCCCGGTCTCCTGCTGGCCGGGGAGCAGCGGCCGGTCCATGACCACACCGGCCAGGGGCACCAGCAGGGTCAGCAGACCCAGCAGGATGCCGCCGAGGGCACCGAAGGGTTGATCGAAGAACAGGGCCGCCGCATCTTCAGGGCCGGACCCGGGGCTTCTGCCGCTGCGGGTGTGGCTTCCGGAAGCGGAGGAGCGGGGGAGGGGCGTTCGGGGCTCCGGACTGTCCGGGTCTCCGCTGGACTCAGCCTCACCGCCATCGAGGATGGGGCTGAGTCCGGCGGGGATGGCCCCTGGCGTGGCGAGGCCCGGGAGGCTGGCCGGGGAGGCGAGGGCGGCGCTGGTTCCGCGATGGGAACCGGAACGGGACGGGGAACGGTCGGGTCGGACGTGATCCATGCGTTCGTGCAGCGGCGTGGCCCGGTGCACTGGACGGAGAACAAAGGTGATTTGGAATGATTGTGCCACCGATCGGCACGATTGGCCCCCGGCGACGACAGAACGACAGGGTGACGTGACGCGGGGGCCTGGCCGCAGACGGCCAGCGCTCAGGCGGCCGGCCGGGACTGGGAGTGCCTGTGCAGGTGCAGGTCGGCCGGAGGGACCTCGGCCCCGTCCAGCCGGGCGCGGATCGCCCGCAGCTCCTCCAGGATCGACGCCAGCAGCTGCTGGGTGGCGGTGGAGGGCGAGTTGAGGACCTCGACCGTCACCTCCTTGATGCGCAGCACGTCCCGGGCGAAGCGGGCCACTTCGTGGGGGTGGAAGACCAGGGGCTCCTTCTGGTCGCTGCGGTATTCCGGATTGAGCTTGCGGGGATTGAAGGGGGGGTTGAGATTGCGGGGATCGGTGTTGGTGTAGCGGTACACCGAGGCGCGGGAGCGGTTCAGGGAGCGCTGAACCTCATCGATGCCGATGAGGGTTTCGGTCTCGGTGCGGGATTCACCCTGCAGGACCAGCGGCGCGGCCGGCGAAACGGTGGAACCGCCCGCTGGTGAGCCGACCTGTGCAGGGTGAGCAAGCATGAGACTGTCGTTGGACGCACTGGACTAACGGCCGACCTTAGCAGAGTTTTCCGTCGCGGGCCCGCCGCCGTCAGGGGCAGTGTCGTTGCGGCCACTTGCTCCCGGGGCCAGCCATCCGTTTGACCGGGCCGGCGGTGATAGCGTCCAGCGCCGAACCGGACTTTCTCCATGCGCGTCTCCCGCCTGATGCTGGTGACGCTTCGCGACGACCCGGCCGAAGCCGAGATCACCTCCCACAAGCTGCTGCTCCGCGCCGGCTACATGCGTCGCCTGGCGCCCGGGATCTTCGCCTACCTGCCCCTGCTCTGGCGGGTGCTCCAGAAGGTCTCCGCCATCGTCCGCGAGGAGATGGCCGCCGTGGACGCGCTCGAAACCCTGCTGCCCCAGCTGCAGCCCGCCGATCTCTGGCGCCGCAGTGGCCGCTGGGACGGCTACACCGCCGGGGAGGGGATCATGTTCCACCTGATCGATCGCCAGGAGCGGTCCCTGGGGCTCGGCCCCACCCATGAGGAGGTGGTCACCGAACTGGCGGCCGACCTGCTGCGCTCCTACCGCCAGCTGCCGGTCTGCCTGTACCAGATCCAGACCAAGTTCCGCGATGAGATCCGGCCCCGCTTCGGCCTGATGCGGGGGCGGGAATTCATCATGAAGGACGCCTATTCCTTCCATGCCGACGAGGCCTGCCTGCGGCGCACCTACGCCGCCATGGACGGGGCCTACCGGCGCATCTTCGAGCGCTGCGGCCTGCGGGCCGTGGCGGTCGAGGCCGACAGCGGCGCCATCGGCGGTTCCGCCAGCCAGGAGTTCATGGTCACCGCCGAAGCCGGCGAGGACCTGATCCTGGCCAGCCCCGACGGCCGCTACGCCGCCAACCAGGAGCGGGCGGTCTCCCTGCCGGCGCCCGCCGTTCCCCTGCCGGCCGGCCCCTGCCGGACCCTGGCCACCCCGGACCAGACGAGCATCGAGGACCTCTGCACGGCCCATGGCTTCGATCCCACCCAGACGGTGAAGGTGCTGCTGCTGCTGGCCCGCTTCGCCGCCGCGCCCGCCCGCGGGGTGCAGGTGTGCCTGCGGGGCGACCAGCTGCTCAACGAGGTCAAGCTGGCCAACGCGCTGACGGCCCGTTGCCCGGACGCCGGCGCCCTGCTGGAAATCGTGCCGCTGCTCGCCGATCACCTCGACGCGCCCGTGCCCTTCGGCTTCCTGGGCCCCCACCTGCCGGACCCCCTGCTGCGCCAGGCGGATCCCCGGGCGGCGGCCGCCCCCCTGCTGCGTCTTGTCGACCCCTCCGCCGCCGATCTGGAGGCGTTCGTCTGCGGCGCCAACCGCGTCGACGAGCACCTGGTGGGGGCCCGCTGGGGCGAGCTCTGCCCGCTCCCCGAGCTGGTGGACCTGCGCGCGGCCCAGCCGGGCGAGCGCTGCCTGCACGACCCCTCCCAGCGGCTGGAGGCGGCCCGGGGCATCGAGGTCGGCCACATCTTCCAGCTGGGGCGGAAGTACTCCGAAGCCCTGGAGGCCCGCTTCACCAATGAGGCCGGCGAGGACGAAGCCCTGTGGATGGGCTGCTACGGCATCGGCGTCTCGCGCCTGGCCCAGGCCGCCGTGGAGCAGAACCACGATGCCGACGGCATCCGCTGGCCCGTGGCGATCGCCCCCTACACGGTGATCATCGTCATCGCCAGCAGCCAGGATCCGGTCCAGGTGGCCCTGGCCGAGGAGCTCTACGGCCGCCTGCTCGGCGCCGGGATCGATGTCCTGCTGGACGATCGGCCCGAGCGGGCCGGGGTGAAGTTCAAGGACGCCGATCTGATCGGCATCCCCTGGCGGCTGGTGGTGGGCCGGGGCGCCGGGGAGCGGACGGTGGAACTGGTGGACCGCAGCGGCGGCACCGGCAAGCGGGACCTGACGGCGGACGCTGCCCTCCAAGAGCTCGTGGAGCGGGTCGGGCTGCAGGGTGCATCCCCGTAGGATTTCGCCAGACGCCGTTCCTCCCTTGGTCGCCTTCCTGCGCCGCAGCCTGCTCCGTCCCCTTCTGGCCCTCGGCCTGTGTCTCTGCCTCGGACTGAGCGGCTGCAGCCAGGCCCCCGGCGGTCTCAGCGGCAACTACGTCGATGACACCGTCAGCG
Organism: Synechococcus sp. BO 8801; assembly: GCF_002252675.1. Classification (GTDB taxonomy): domain Bacteria; phylum Cyanobacteriota; class Cyanobacteriia; order PCC-6307; family Cyanobiaceae; genus Cyanobium. Next base: position 19,542 of record NZ_NQKY01000034.1, read on the forward strand.
TGGCCCAGACCCTGCTGACCACCATCGCCCTGCCCCAGGACGACCCCGCCCGCCAGGAGGCGGAGGTGCAGGCCCGCCAGCTGATCAACGGCTACACCGCCCTCTACCGGCCCCGCCAGGACATCCACGGCCTGGCCTCCTTCACCACCATGCAGACCGCCGTCAACGCGCTGGCGGCCCACTACGCCGGTTACGCCAACCGCCCCCTGCCCGATCCCCTGCGCAGCCGCCTGGAGAAGGAGCTCAAGAAAGCTGAAGCAACGGCGGTGCGCGGCGCCTGATTCTTTGACGTAGGGGGCCTCGATCTGAGAAGCTCTCCCCTTGTGCTTAGAAGCGGCTCCGGGCCGCTGTTTCCTTGGCCAATGTTGTCGTCATCGGTGCGCAATGGGGTGACGAAGGGAAAGGCAAGATCACCGATCTGCTGAGTCGCTCCGCCGATGTCGTGGTCCGCTATCAGGGCGGGGTCAACGCCGGGCACACCATCGTCGTCGAGGACCGGGTCCTCAAGCTGCACCTGATCCCGTCGGGGATCCTCTATCCGGACACCATCTGCCTGATCGGGTCGGGCACGGTGGTGGATCCCAAGGTCATGCTGGGCGAGATCGACACCCTGCTGGAGCTGGAGATCGATGTCTCCGGGCTGAAGCTGGCCTCCACGGCCCACGTGACGATGCCCTACCACCGCCTGCTCGACCTGGCGATGGAGCAGCGTCGCGGCGACCGCCGCATCGGCACCACCGGCCGCGGCATCGGGCCCACCTACGCCGACAAGTCCGAGCGCAACGGCATCCGGGTGATCGACCTGCTCGATGCCGACTGCCTCCGCGATCGCCTGCTGGGCCCCCTGGCCGAGAAGAACGACCTGCTCGAGAAGGTCTATGGGATCCCCGCCCTCGATCCGGAGGCGGTGATCGAGGAGTACGCCGCCTACGGCCGCCGGCTGGCCCCCCACGTGGTGGACTGCACCCGCACCATCCACGAGGCGGCCCGCGCCCGCAAGAACATCCTCTTCGAGGGCGCCCAGGGCACCCTGCTCGACCTCGACCACGGCACCTACCCCTACGTCACCTCCTCCAACCCGGTGTCGGGCGGTGCCTGCATCGGCGCCGGCGTCGGGCCCACCCTGATCGACCGGGTGATCGGCGTGGCCAAGGCCTACACCACCCGGGTGGGCGAAGGTCCGTTCCCCACCGAGCTGGAGGGCAGCCTCAACGACCACCTCTGCGACCGGGGCGGCGAGTTCGGCACCACCACCGGCCGGCGGCGCCGCTGCGGCTGGTTCGACGGGGTGATCGGCCGCTATGCGGTGCAGGTGAACGGCCTCGACTGCCTGGCGATCACCAAGCTCGATGTCCTCGATGAGCTGGACGAGATCCAGGTCTGCGTGGCCTACGAGCTCGACGGCCGCCGCATCGACTACTTCCCCAGCAGCTCCGACGAATTCGCCCGCTGCCGGCCCGTGTTCCGCAGCCTGCCCGGCTGGCAGTGCTCCACCGCCGACTGCCGCAGCCTGGAGGATCTGCCCCCCACGGCCATGGCCTACCTGCGCTTCCTGGCCGAGCTGATGGAGGTGCCGATCGCCATCGTCTCCCTCGGCGCCCAGCGCGACCAGACGATCGTCGTCGAGGATCCGATCCACGGCCCCAAGCGCGCCCTGCTCAGCGTCTGATCCGGCGACCCCCCGTCCGTCCCGCGCCTCAGTCCCTCGCCTCGCTTCCCCGGCTCTCCTCACCCCCCCTCCAGAATCCCCTTGACCAGCACCGCCAAGCGCTTCGACGTGGTCGGCATCGGCAATGCCATCGTCGACGTCCTCGTCCAGGCCGACGACGCCTTCCTCGAGGCCCACGGCCTCACCAAGGGCACCATGGCCCTGGTGGATGAGGCCCAGGCCGAACGGCTCTACGCCAGCGTCGGCGCCGGCCTGGAGACCTCCGGCGGCTCGGCCGCCAACACCCTGGCCGGCATCGCCCAGCTGGGCGGCCAGGCGGGCTTCATCGGCCGGGTCCGGGACGACCAGCTCGGGGCGATCTTCGCCCACGACATCCGCGCCGTCGGGGCCAGCTTCGAGACCCCTCCGGCCGCCAGTGGTCCCTCCACCGCCCGCTGCCTGATCCTGGTCACCCCTGATGCCCAGCGCACCATGTGCACCTACCTGGGGGCGTCGGTGGGGCTGGATCCCGCCGACCTCGACCTGGAGATGGTGCGCCAGGCGAAGGTGCTGTATCTGGAGGGCTACCTCTGGGACAGCGAGGAGGCGAAGCGCGCCTTCATCGCCGCCGCCGAGGTGATGCGCGCCAGCGGCGGCGAGGTGGCCCTCTCCCTCTCGGATGCCTTCTGCGTCGAGCGCCACCGGGAGAGTTTCCTGGAGCTGGTCGACGGCCATGTCGACGTGCTGTTTGCCAACGAGATGGAGATCACCGCCCTCTACGGCGCCGACAGCTTCGAGGCGGCGGCCGACCAGGTCCGCGGCCGCTGCAGGGTGGCGGCCCTCACCCGCAGTGAGCAGGGCTCGGTGCTGCTCAGCGGCGAGACGACCCTGGCGATCGAGCCCTTCCACCTCGGCCCCCTGGTGGACACCACCGGCGCCGGCGACCTCTACGCCGCCGGCTTCCTCTACGGCCACACCCGCGGCGAGAGCCTGGAGGGCTGCGGACGGCTCGGTTCGCTCTGTGCCGGCCAGGTGGTCACCCAGCTGGGTCCCCGTCCCCAGGCCTCCCTGCCGGAGCTGGTGGCCCGCCACCTGGGCTGAGCGGCAGCTGCTCCAGCAACCAGCGGCCGTAGGGACCGTCGCTGGCGGCCGTCCAGTGGATCCATTCGGGGGTGTCGTAGCTGTGCAGCTCCCCCAGGGCGCGGCGCAGCGCCTCCAGCTGAGCGGGGGTCGTCTTGAGCAGCAGCTGCACCTCCGCGCTCCGTTCCAGTCGGCCCTGCCAGCGGTAGAGCGACACCACCGGGTGCAGGCTGGCGCAGGCCACCAGGCCCCGCTCCAGCAGCTCCCGGGCCAGGGCCTCGGCCCGCTCCCGGTCGGCTTCGGTGGTGAGCACCAGGCTGAGGGGTGTGGGCATGGAGGTGGGTGGGGTCAGGCGTCAGCCCCCAGTTCCACTTTCGCCCAGCCGCTGCAGCAGCTCCTCCAGGGGCAGGGCCTCCACCCGGGCGGGCTCCCCGGGCCGCTCCAGGAGCAGCAGGCGCAGACCCAGGGCGGCGCAGGTCCGGTGCCAGCGCTCTTCGTTGGCCCCCCCGGAGCGGCGGCAGAGCACGGTGTCGATCTGCCAGTGGCGGCAGAGGGCGCGCTCGATGCGGCCGTCGCCGCCGGGC
>NZ_NQKY01000035.1 GCF_002252675.1 Synechococcus sp. BO 8801
CCCGCCGCGCCCGCCTGCCCCTGGCCCCCTGCTACGGCGCCACCGAGACCGCCGCCATGGTGTGTGCCCTGCCGCCGCAGCGCTTTCTGGCCGGCGTGCCGGGCTGCGGCGCGCCGCTGCCGGACGTGGCCCTGCGCCTCGATGGCGCCACCGGGGCCGTGGAGGTGCGCTGCGCCCGCCTCAGCCCCGGCCGGCTGGTGGCGGGCCGCCTGCAGCCCCTGCCGCTGCAGCCGGACGGCTGGTGGCGCAGCGGTGACGGCGGCCGGATCGGGCCCGAGGGGCTGGAGCTGCTCGGCCGCCTCGATGGGGCCCTGCACAGCGGCGGCGAGACGGTGTTCCCGGAGCGGCTGGAGGAACGGCTGCAGGCCGAGGCGGCCCGCGACGGGGCTGATGCGGAGGCCCTGCTGCTGCTGGCCCGCCCCGATCCGGAATGGGGGGAACGGCTGGTGGCCCTGGTGCGGCCACGGCGTGAGGCAGAAGGGGCCGAGCTGCTGGCTCTTCTGCAGGCCATCACGGCCGCCTGGGCCCCCGCCGAGCGGCCCCGGAGCTGGCACCTCTGCCCCTCGCTGGCGCCGACCGCCGCAGGCAAATGGGAACGGGGACGTTGGCAGCGGTGGCTGGACTCGCTAGAAGCCTTCTGAACCGCTCCTGCCGCCATGACCGAAAGTCAACAGGTCGAGACCAGCAACAAGAAGCTGGCGGCGGGGTTGCTGGCCATCTTCCTGGGATCGCTGGGCATCCACAAGTTCGTCCTCGGCTACAGCAAAGCCGGGCTCATCATGTTGCTGGTGACGGTGCTCACCTGCGGCTTCGGTGCTTCGGTGATGGGGATCATCGGGGTGATCGAAGGCGTCATCTATCTCACCAAGTCCACCGACGAGTTCCAGGCCCAGTACATCGACGCCACCCGGGAGTGGTTCTGATGCCCGTGCTCCGGCCGGCCGGGGCAAAGCCGCGACGGCTGGCCCTCGTTCTGCTGGCGGGAGGTGGGCTGGTCAGTTTCCTGGCCCTGGCGGCCACGCCCCATGACGGCCTGCACCCCCTGGCCCTGATGGCGGCGCTGCTGCCGCTGCAGCTGGCCGCCCTGGCCTGGGCCGGGATGCACCGCCGCTAGGGGCCCGTCCGGCTGGCCTCCAGCCACTGGGCGACGCTGGCGGGCAGGGCCGTCCGCCGCCGACTGGCCGCCTCTATGGCCACGTGTCGGGTCAGCCCGGTGGCCGCCTCCTGGCTGTCGTGGAGGAAGCGGTAGCGAATCTCGAAGCTGCCGCCGTCGAGCTGCAGGGGCCGCAGCTCGATCGCCAGGGGATTGCCGCAGGCCAGGGGCCGCAGGTAGTCGGCGCTGACGTGCACGATCGGCAGGGCCACGGCCGGGGTCCGGCCCGGCCCGGGGAAGATCTCGCCGGCCACCACGCCAAACCGCCCCAGGCTTTCCTCGTAGGCCACATGGCACCAGCGCAGCAGCTGGTGGAAGTGCATCACCCCGGCGGCATCGGTGTCACCGAAGCGCACCGTGCGGCAGAGCAGCAGCCAGTCGGCCGGGTCGGATGGGGACATGGGGCTCCATGGCGCCGGCGGGGCGCTTCTCGGCCCATGCTGGCGCCCCCTTCTGCCCCGGGCAGGCCCGAAGTCGTTGCTGGCCTGCCGGAACGCCCCTAGGTTCCGCCCAGTACGCAACCTTCCCCTTGGCCGCCGCGATCGCCTACGAGCCGCCCAGCATCTCCAAGGCCTGGGACGCCTTCCTGGCCCACATCCCCACCATCCTGCTGATCTGGGTGGTCACGATCGTCATCGGCGTCATCGGCTTCGTGGCCTCCCTGGCGCTCACCACCCTGGGGGTGGGTCTTTCCAGCGGCGCCGCCGGGGCAGACAGTGCCGCCGGCCTCGCGGCGGTCCTCGGCAACCTGGTGCAGCTGCCGTTCACGATCCTCTCGAACCTGGTGGGGGTGCTGTTTGTGGCGGTTCCAGCGATGCATTACGCCAGTGGCGAAACGATCGACGCCGAAGCCGCCCTGCGGGTGCTGATGCACCGACCGGTGCGCTACATCCTGGCCGGCGCGCTGTTCACGATCGTCGCCGCGATCGGCTTCGTCCTCTGCATCCTGCCCGGCATCGCCGTCACCCTGGTGATGCCGGTCTACGTGAACAAGATCTTCCTCACCGACAGCCCCATCCCCGAAGCCTTCTCCTCCTCGTTCCAGGCCGTCTACGGATCCCCCCAGGGCCGCATCTTCGCCGGCATCGAGCTGCTGGCCTGGCTGCTGGTGCTGGTGGTATCGGTCTTCACGTGCTTCCTGGGCTCGCTGGTGGCGGTGCCGGTGGCCACCTTTTACATCCAGAACGCGGCCTACCACCGGGGGGTGCTCAGCTGAGGGGGCAGGGCCGGGTGATGCTGCCGCAACTGCTGGCGAAGGTGGTGGCATCCACGTAATGCCTTGGGGTCCGCATCAGCAGCTGCCAGGCGTCGCGGGGGGGCAGGAGATTGAAGCGTTCGGGATAGTGCTCCAGCAGCAGGGCCCTCACCTTGGGGTAGTACGCCGGATTCATTCCCGGAAAGATGTGGTGTTCCGTGTGATAGGAGAAGTTGAGGTGCAACGTGTCGAAGAAGACTGGCATCTTCAGTGAGATACTGTTGATCAGCGGATCGTTCGTCTCGGTGAGCTGGCAGGCCATGTGATTGGTGTAGATGTAGGCAATCACCACGCTGTAGCCGATCCAGATCGGCAGGAAGTAGCCAAGAAGCAGCGGGACCGGCCGCAGGCCGATGAAGCCGATGATGGCCAGGTGGACCATCACCACGGCGGCCAGTTCGATGGCGATCTGCCGCCGTTCCCGGCGGCTCACCTGAAAGGAGAACACGGGGTAACGGGTGGATCCGTTGTTGAACAGCAGTACGGAGGTCAGGTTCCGGAAGGCATGCACACCCCAGGCTGAGGTCATCCCCACCCACAGCCAGAAGGGATGAACTTCCAGCGAGGGAACGAAGAGGTTCTGGATCCACTTACCCCAGCTGTGCGGTTGCTGAAGGGTGTAGTTGCGATCCGGATCCTGTTCGGAATTGGTCTTGCCGTGATGCTCTCTGTTGTGAACGGCCTTCCACAGGGTGGGGGGCATCCACAGCAGCGCCAGGCCGAGCACCTGAACGGCCTGGCGCAGCTGGGGCTGGCGGATCGCCTTGCTGTGCATCAGGTCATGGGTGGCGAAGAGCAGCACCACCACGGCATTGCCCATCACCAGGGCGAAGGGCAGAAAGATCAGCAGGCCCTGCCAGTGGCTGGCATCCAGCTGGCGGGCCATGGCCCAGCCCAGCAGCAGGATCGCCCCATTGAGGCCGAGAATGATGGGGGTGGCCCGATCGGGCGTGAAGGCTTCGTCCGGCAACAGGGGGCGAAGCTGTTTGGCGTAGTCGGGCTGGGCAATCAGGTTCTGGGGATCAACGGGGGCGACGGTGCCGGACGGGTGATGCAAGCAGTTCCTTGGGCGGCCCGGAGAGCAAGGAGGGAGGGCCGACCGGGATGCAGGCTAGGGAGCCCGATCGCCCCACTGCGCTGTCTGGGCCTGCCCTGTGGACAGCGGCCGGCGTGGCTCAGCTGAGCGGAAACGCCTGCAGGCCGATGCCATAGGTCAGCCCCATCCGCCCGGCCCAGTAGAGCAGCAGCAGCATGCCCATGGCCGCCAGATGCCAGCCCCGCAGCACCCGGGGCACCAGCCGCCCGGTGCGCAGGGCCGCCAGCGACCAGAGCACCAGGCCGGCCGCGACCACGGGCCCGAAGGCGTGCAGGGCGACGGCGTCATCCAGGCGACCCACCAGGCTCGCCGCCGTGGCCCTGGTCAGGTAGCAGGTGGGGCAGGGGATGCCGGTGAGGGCCCGCAACGGGCAGCTGAAGCCGGGCAGGCCCGGATGCAGCCCCTTGAGCACCAGAAAGGCGGTGGCCCCCAGCGGCAGCAGGGGGCCGCAGCGTTCCAGCCGGCGGATCCAGCGCCGGCCGGCCGTGCTCACCGATCCACCGATCCCATGATCACGTCGATCGAACCGAGGATGGCCATGATGTCGGCCACCTTCGCCCCCTTGAGGATGTGGGGCAGGATCTGGAGGTTGTTGAAATCGGCGGCGCGGATCTTCCAGCGCCAGGGGGTGACGTCGTTGTTGCCCATGATGAAGACGCCCAGTTCACCCTTGCCCGATTCCACCCGGCAGTAGAGCTCGCCATCGGGGATCTTGAAGGTGGGTGCCACTTTCTTGGCGACGTACTGGTAGTCGAAGCCGTACCACTCGCTCTTCTTGCCTTCGGCCATCCGCCGGGCTTCGAGATTCTCGGTGGGGCCGCCGGGAATCATGGCCATGGCCTGGCGCAGGATCTTCAGGGACTGGCGCATCTCCTCGATCCGCACCCGGTAGCGGGCGTAGCAGTCACCCTCCTTCTCCCAGGCCACCGACCACTCGAAATCGTCGTAGCACTCGTAGTGATCCACCTTGCGCAGATCCCAGGGCACGCCGGAGGCGCGCAGCATCGGACCGGAGAGGCTCCAGTTGATCGCCTGCTCCCTGCCGATCACACCGAGCCCCTCGATCCGCTTGCGGAAGATGGGGTTGTTGGTGATGAGTTTCTCGTACTCGTCGATCTTGGGGCCGAACCAGTCACAGAAGTCGGCGCACTTCTCCAGCCAGCCATACGGCAGATCGACGGCCACCCCGCCGATGCGGAAGTAGTTGTTGTTGATCAGCCGCTGGCCGGTGGCCGCTTCCCACAGGTCGTAGATCATCTCCCGCTCCCGGAAGATGTAGAAGAAGGGCGTCTGGGCGCCCACGTCGGCGAGGAAGGGGCCAAGCCAGAGCAGGTGGTTGGCGATGCGGTTGAGCTCCAGCATCAGCACCCGGATGTAGCTGGCGCGCTTCGGAACCGGCACGTCGGCGAGCTTCTCCGGGGCATTGACCGTGATCGCCTCGTTGAACATGCCCGCCGCGTAGTCCCAGCGGCTCACGTAGGGCACGAACATGACGTTGGTGCGGTTCTCGGCGATCTTCTCCATGCCGCGATGGAGGTAACCGATCACCGGCTCGCAGTCGATCACGTCCTCGCCGTCGAGGGTCACCACGAGCCGCAGCACCCCATGCATCGACGGGTGGTGGGGGCCGAAATTGACCACCATCGGCTCGGTGCGGGTCTCGAGCTGGGTCATGCCCTTCGCAAGGAACGGAGTGCCGGGATCTTAGGAAGGTGAGATGGCCGTTTCGTTCGCCCATCTCCCGGTTCTGGCCGATTCGGTGGTTGAGGCCTTCTCCGGGTTGCCTGGACAACCAGCCGGTGCCGATGCCGGGGAAGCGCTGCTGCTCGACTGCACCCTCGGCGGGGGTGGCCACAGTGCCCTGCTGCTGGCGGCCCACCCCGCTCTGCGCCTGATCGGCCTCGACCGGGACCCCGCCGCCCGGGCCGCGGCCGCCGAGCGGCTCGCCCCCTTCGGCGATCGGGCCGTGATCCAGGCCGCCAACTTCGCCGACTTCACCCCGCCCGCCCCCCTGGTGGGGGTGCTGGCCGACCTCGGAGTCAGCAGTCCCCAGCTCGACGAGCCCACCCGGGGCTTCAGCTTCCGCGCCCCCGGCCCCCTGGACATGCGCATGGATCCTGCCGCCGGTGAGACCGCCGCCGAGCTGATCGACCGGCTGGAGGAGTCGGCCCTGGCGGACCTGATCCACGGCTACGGCGAGGAGCGGCTGTCACGCCGCATCGCCCGGCGCCTGGTGGCCGAACGCCCCTGGGCCGGCAGCGGCCGCACCACCGCCGATCTGGCCTATGCCGTGGCCGGCTGCTTCCCCCCCAAGGCGCGCCATGGCCGGATCCACCCGGCCACCCGCACCTTCCAGGCCCTGCGGATCGCGGTCAACGACGAGCTGGGCGCCCTCGACCGGCTGCTGGAGCGGGCCCCCGACTGGCTGGTGCCGGGGGGGCTGCTGGCGGTGATCAGCTTCCACTCCCTCGAGGACCGGCGCGTCAAGACGGCCTTCCTCAGCGATCCCCGCCTGGAGCGGCTCACCCGCAAGCCGCTGGTGGCCAGTGAGGAGGAGGAGCTGGCCAACCCCCGCAGCCGCTCCGCCAAGCTGCGGGTGGCCCGCCGTCTGGCCTGACCCCGTCGCCATGTCCCTGGCCAGTCTGCCCAGCCTCGACCGCGCCGATCTGCTCTGGTGGATCGCCCTGTTGATCCAGTCCCTGGCGATTCCCGGCACCGTGCTGCCGGTGGCGCCAGGCCTGACCCTGCTGCCCCTGGGCGCCCTGCTCTGGTGCTGGGCCGTCGGCTGGGCCGCCGGCTGGCCGGCCCTGACGCTGGCCGTGGTGCTGCTGCTCCTGGGCTGGGGGGCCGAGGCCCTGGGGCTGCTGCTCGGCCCGGCCCGGCTGCAGGCCACCCGCTGGAGTTACGTCGGTGCCGGCGTGGGGCTGGTGGTGGGTCTGCTGGGGCTGCTGCCAGCCCTGCCGGTGGGCGGGCCCCTGCTGGGTGCCCTGGTGGGTCCGCTGCTGGGCGCCAGCCTGGGGGAGCTGATCACCGCCCCGCCCTCCCTCGGCACGCCCGGGCTGGGCCGGCTGCGCCGCTCCCTTCTGGTGGGCCTGGCGGTGGTGGCCGGGATGCTCGTCAGCCGGGTGGCCCAGCTGCTGCTGGCCCTGGTGGGGGTCCTGGGCTTCGTGCTGCTGACGGTGGGCCCCTTCGCCCCCGGGCCCGCCGGCTGAGATCCCTCAGCGGCCGGGCAGGGGCGGCAGGGGATCGGGGCCGCCGCCGGCCAGGGCCAGCTGCCGGTAGGCGGCGGTGGCGATGCAGACCACCAGGGGCCAGGCCACGAAGGCCCCCACCAGGCAGGCCAGCAGACCCAGCAGCACCAGCAGACCGCCGATCAGGGTGAGCAGCAGCACCATCAGCCAGCTGGGATCCACCAGGGCCCGCCCGCGCTGGATGGCGGTCCGCGAGCCGGCGCGCTCGAACAGCACGATCTGGGTGAGGAAGCTCTGGTTGATCGCCAGGTAGATCACGCCCAGCAGCAGCACCCCCAGGAGCAGGGCGAACACCACCGCCAGGCTCAGACCCAGCACCTCCACCAGGGTGCGGCTGAAGGGCACGAGCTGGTCGGCGTAGAAGCTGAGCAGGGCCAGGGGGCCGCCCACCAGCAGCAGCAGGCCGATCAGGGGCACGGCCACCACCGCCGCCAGCAGCAGCCAGGCCCGCAGCAGCCGCCCGAACACCTCCCCGTCCCAGCGCATCAGCTGCCCCAGGGAGGGGTGGCCGCCCTGGAGGGCGCTGCCGGCGCCGCGCACCAGCCCGATGGCGCACCAGAGATTCAGCAGCAGGTTCGCCGTCAGCCCGATCAGGTACAGCACCCAGTCGAGGGGGTCGCTGGAGGCCACGCCGCCGTTGCTGATGCGGCTCTGCAGGGGCTGGATCAGGAACTGGAGGGCCACCACCACCAGCGGGAAGCCCACGAAGGGACCCGGGCTGCGGCTGAAGGCACGCCAGCCCTCCTGGAGCGCATCACCGAAGTTGAGCCGGGGCCCCTGTCGACCGCCGGGTGTGCTCATCCATGCCAGGCCATAGACCCGAAAGCTAGACAGGCACTCGCAGCTGTGCCACCGCCTCGCCCACCGCCGCCACGGCGACGTCGATGTCCGCCGCCGTGGTGCCCCGACCCAGGCCGAAGCGGATCGCGGCGCCGGCGGCGCGGCGGTCGAGGCCGAGGGCGGCCAGCACGTGGGAGGGGCTGCCCTGGCTGCAGGCCGAACCGCTGCTCACCGCCAGGACCCGGCGCAGCTGGCGGTGCAGGCGGGTGCCGTCCACCCCCTCGACGCTGACATTGAGGCTGTGGGGCAGGCACTGGCGCGGGTGGCCGTTGCGGTGCACCCCGCCCAGGGCCGCCAGTTCCTCCCACAGCCGGTCCCGCAGGGCCCCGAGCCGTCCGGCCCGTTCCTCCCGGTCGGCCAGGGCGCCAGTGACGGCGGCGCCAAGGCCCACGATCAGGGGCACCGGCAGGGTGCCGCCCCGCAGCCCGCCCTCCTGGCCGCCGCCGAGCTGCTGGGGGGCCAGGGGCACCCCCGGGCGCCGCAGCAGGGCGCCCACCCCCTTGGGTCCGTAGAGCTTGTGGCCGCTGAGGCTGAGCAGGTCGATGCCGAGGTCGGCCATGGCGAGGGGAATGTGGCCCACCGCCTGGGCGGCGTCGCAGTGGAACAGCACGCCGCGATCGCGGCAGAGGGCGCCAATGGCGTCCAGGGGCTGCAGCACACCGATCTCGTTGTTCGCCGCCATCACCGACAGCAGCAGGGTGTCGGGCCCCAGGGCCGCCGCCAGGCGCTCCTGGTCCACCAGGCCATCGGCCTCCACCGGCAGCACCGTGAGCGGAAACCCATGGCGCTCCAGCCAGGCCAGCGGCTCCAGCACGGCCCGATGTTCGGTGGCCAGGGTCACCAGCCGGCGGCGGGGTTCCCCCCGCTCCAGGGCCGCCTCGGCCACCCCGCGCAACGCCAGGTTGTTGGCTTCGGTGGCGCCGCTGGTGAAGACCACCGCGTCGTCGGCCATCCCCAGCGCCCCGGCCACCCGGCTGCGGGCGATGTCCACCGCCGCGCCCGCCTCCAGGGACGGCCGGTGCAGCCGGCTGGAGGGGTTGGCGGCGTTCGACGTCCACCAGGGCGCCATGGCCGCCACCACCGCCGGATCGCACGGGGTGCTCGCGTGGTGGTCGAGGTACGTCAGCATGGGGTCATGCTGATCCGTCCCCGCTCCTTCGGTGTCCCCCCCCTGCGGCTGGGGTCGGCCGTCCCGATGGCCCCACTGGCGGCGTTCACCCTGGCGGCGGTTGCGCTGACGGCGGCCTGGCCCCTGGCCCTGCCCCACCCGGCGGCCGCCCAGGGCGAGTCCCGCAGCAACGAGGAGAGCCGGCCCAAGGGCTTCCGGGTGTTGCTGGACAGGGTCACCCACCGGGGCCGGGAGGTGGTGGGCATCTACGGCCTGGTGGCCGAGCCCGCCCAGCCGGGCATGTGGCGCGTGCAGGTCTGGGAGGAGCTCGACGACCGGGTGACCGTCGCCACCGACAAGATCGGCTGCAGCGTCACCGCCCCCCTGCGGATCACCGGCAGCTCCCGCCGGCTGGTCATCCGCGAGCTCAATCCGGGCGGGGTGATCACCCCGGCCAACCGCCTCGATCACCTGATGTGGTGGGCCGTCTGCTTCCCTGAGCAGGCCGGCAGGGATCCCGCCAGCCTCGGTCCGGTGGCCCGCCAGCTGGGCTACAGCGGCCTCCTGCCCGAGCGGGAACAGGTGGTGCTCGGTCCCGGTCGATAGATTTCCCCCATGAGCCAGGAACCCTCCGCCGCCGCCGGCCCCATCCCCGAGCCGTCCGGGCCGCCGGAGGGGGACGAAGCCGCCGTCAGCACCCCGGTGCGGCTGCTGCTGGTCGATGACGAACCCGGACTGCGCACGGCGGTCAAGGCCTACCTGGAGGACGAGGGATTCGCCGTCACCACCGCCAATGACGGCGAGGAGGGCTGGACGGCCGCCCAGGCCCAGATGCCCGACGTCGTCATCACCGACGTGATGATGCCCCGCTGCGACGGCTACGGCCTGCTGAAGCGTCTGCGGGCCGACGAGCGGCTCGGCGGCACGCCGGTGATCTTCCTCACCGCCAAGGGCATGACGGCCGATCGCATCGCCGGCTTCCAGGCCGGGGCCGACGACTACATCCCCAAGCCGTTCGATCCGGACGAACTGGTGGCCCGGGTGCGCAACGTGGTGCGCCGTCAGGAGCGGCTGCTGGCGGAGGCGGCCCGCTTCGCCGATGCCGACATCGGCGCCATGGCCCGCCAGATCACCGAGATCCGCTCGATGCTGGGCGGCGGTGGTGGCTCCGGCACCGGCAGCGGCGGCAGCACCCGCAAGCCCGTCGGCGACGTCAAGCTCGACTTCACCCCCCGCGAGGCGAGCGTGCTGCAGCTGGTGGCCGAGGGGATGATGAACAAGGAGATCGCCCGCCGGCTGGAGACGTCGATCCGCAACGTCGAGAAGTACGTCAGCCGGCTGTTCATCAAGACCGGCACCGCCAGCCGCACCGAGCTGGTGCGCTTCGCCCTCGAGCATGGGCTGGTGGATTGACGCCGCCCCGTCCCCACCCCTGACCCTGCCGCCGGGCTGGCTGCCCTCCCGCCCTAACGGCGGCTGGGCCTACCGCGACCGCATCCCCCCCGCGGCAGCCGGCATGGGGGTCGTCGCCTTCTACGCCGGGCGCTACGGCCACACCAGCGCGGCGGCCTGGGAACGGCGTCTGGCGGACGGCGAGATCAGCCGCAACGGGGTGCCGCTGCGGGCCGATGCGGTCCTGGTCGGCGGGGATCGGCTCGTGTGGCAGCGGCCACCCTGGCCGGAGCCCGCCGTCCCGGCCCACTGGGACGTGATCCACGACGACGGCGATCTGCTGGTGATCGACAAGCCCAGCGGCCTGCCCGTGCTGGCGGCGGGCGGCTTCCTGGAGCACACCGTGCTGCGGCTGCTGGAGCGCCGCCATGGCGATGACCCCGCCGGCGTGCCGAGGCCGGTGCACCGCCTGGGGCGCTTCACCTCCGGCCTGCTGGTGTGCGCCCGCCGGCCCGCTACCCGCGCCTGGCTGAGCGCCCAGCTGCGGGAGAGCACGGGTTCACTGGCCAGCGGCGCGGGTGGGGGCGTGGGTGGCAGCGTCGGTGGCGGGCTCCCGCCCTGCCGCAAGCTCTACCGGGCCCTGCTGGTGCCGGGCCGGCTGGCTGATCCAGCGGGGGCTGCCGCGGGCCCTGGCCCTGCTGCTGGTGCTGGGGCTGAGCCTCTCGGCGGTGGGGCTGGCGGCCCTGGTGCCGGGCCGGCTGGCGCTGGCGGCCGGCGACAGCCTGGCGATCACCACGCCGATCGGCCGGCGCCCCCACCCGCCGCTTGGGGAGATCTGGTGCGCGGCCGAGGCCGGCGACCCGGCCGCCCTGGCGGCCCACAGCCAGCTCACCCTGCTGGAGAGCGGCGGCGAGGCCGATCTGGTCGAGGTGGCAATCGTCACCGGACGTCCCCACCAGATCCGCATCCACTGCGCCGCCGTCGGAGCGCCGCTGCTGGGGGATCCGCTGTATCGGCCGGGTGGGTGGGCCCGCCCCGGGGGACTGCCGGGCGAGGGTGGCTACCGGCTCCAGGCCCGCTGGCTGCGGTTGCAGCGGCCGGACGGGTCGGTCCTGGAGCTGGAGGCCCCACCGGCGCAGGACCTGGCCACGGCGGCGGCGTCCCAGGCCGGCTGAGCCGCAGAACTCAGTCGCAGATCGGTGTGACCGTTTCAAGGCGGGTTTCCCCGTTCCTGTACAGGCTGTACAGAATCGGGAAAGACCCGGCAACACCGCCTCCGGTGCTGATCAGGCCGCTGATCAGGCCGGGTCGCGCTCGAAGGCGATCAGGCGGGAGAAGTAGAACGGCGCCTGGTTGAGGCTGCGGTGGACGGGGCGGAACCCGGCGGCGGCGGCCGCCTCCACGATGCCGTCTTCCCGCAGGGTGTAGGCGCGGGTGGTCTTGCTGGGCCCGGGGAACAGCTGGCCGATCTGCTTGAGCACCGCCAGCAGCGGCGTGTAGGGGGCGAAGCTGACGATCAGCTGCCGCTCGGCCATGGCGGCCAGGTGCCGCACCATCGCTTCGGCGGCCGCCTGGGGGTAATGGATGAAGACGTCCAGGCAGATCACCGTGTCGTAGCGGCCCTGAAGGCTCTCCAGATCCGAGGCGCAGAAGCTCAGCCGCTCCGAGGCCAGGCCGGCCTCGCTGGCCCGGCGACTGGCCTCGGCCACCATGGCGGCGGAGAGATCGCTGGCGGCAATCGAGCCGGCCCCGAGGGCGGCCAGGGGCAGGCTGAGGCTGCCGACACCGCAGCCGGCGTCGCAGAAGCTGCGGCTGGCCAGGTCGCCCTGCTGCTGCAGCCAGGCCAGCACAGCGTCCACGGTCTTCTGGTGGCCGATGCGGATGTTGCGCTGGACCCGGTTCACCTCCTCGCTGTCGCTGTAGATGCGGTTCCAGCGCTCGAAGCCGGTGCTCTCGAAGTAAGCCTGCACCTCGGCCTTCTCGGCCTGCGTCTCAGCCTGTGCCTCGGTGGGCGCGGGGGGTTGCAGTTCCGGGGGCATGGGGCGCAGGGCCGTTCAGGTGGGCCGGATCCTAGGGAGCGGGGGCCTGGGGCAAGGTTTCGTGCCCGCCTGCCGCCGTGTCCGGCCGCCGCCAGTCCAGACGCCCGTCGGCCGCCGTGCTCCAGCGCAGGGTGTCCGCCAGGGGCCGCCCCAGCAGCAGCTGCTCCAGCGGCTGCCGCTCCCCCAGCAGGCGCCGCGGGGCAAGGGTGGCCGCGGCGATCGACGCCGGCACCAGGCCGCCCCAGCCGGCCAGCCGCCGCACCCCCTCCAGCAGCGGCAGGGTCACCCCGGCCAGGGTGCCGTCCTCCAGCCGGCAGCTGCCGTCCTCCACCAGCAGGACGCGCTCGTCCCAGCGGTGGCGGCCGTCCGCCAGTCCGTAGGGGGCCAGGGCGTCACTGACGATCACCACCTGCCGGGGCGCCAGCCGCTGCAGCAGCACCGCCATGGTTGGGTCCACGTGGACGCCGTCGGCGATCAGCCCCAGGGCCACCTCCCCCTGCCGCAGGGCCTCCCCGACCGGTCCCGGGGCGCGGTGGTGCAGTCCGGCCATGGCATTGAAGCTGTGGGTGAGCATCCCCACCCCCTGGTTGAAGGCCCGGCGGGCCTGCACCGCATCGGCGCCGCTGTGGCCCAGGCTCACCACCACGCCGGTGGCCCGCAGCGCCGCGATCACCTCGGCGGCCCCCTCCAGCTCCGGGGCCAGGGTCACCAGGGCGACATCGGCCTCCGGGCCCCCCTGGAAACCGGCGATCAGCCGCTCAAGGGCAGCCCGGCTGGGGGTCTGCAGGTGCTGGGCCGGATGGGCGCCCCGGCGCTCCGGCGCCAGGAAGGGCCCCTCCAGGTGGGCGCCCAGCAGCCGGCAGCGGCCGGGCCGATGGTGGCGACGGGCCTCGGCCAGCACCGCCAGGGCCTGGCGCAGGGCCTCCGGGGCACAGGTCACCAGGGTGGGACAGATGGCATCCACCCCATCCCTCCACAGCAGCTCCAGCAGGGCCTGCAGGCGGGGCAGATCGTCGCGGGTCAGTTCGGGGAAGGCCAGCCCCAGGCCACCGTTGATCTGCAGGTCCACCCCCCCTGGGGACAGCCAGTCGCCGCCCCAGTCCTCCCCACCGGCCCGGCTGCCCGGCGGCGTGGGCCGCACCCGGGCGATCCGCCCCTCGTCGTCGACACCGACCCGCCAGCGCCAGCCCGCCTCGGCCAGGGCCGGGTCGTCGCCCGCCAGTCGCAGGTTGGTCAGCCAGCGCATCCGGGCAGCGGCGGGACGGGACAATGCCATCCTCGCCGCCACCGCCCCATGGACCCCGAACCCGCCCCGTCCGCCAGCACCCCAGCCCCCAGGGTGGCGATCGTCATGGGCAGCGATTCCGACCTGCCGACGCTGGAGCCGGCCGTGCGGATCCTGGAGCAGCTGGGGGTGGCCAGCGAGGTGCGGGTGCTCTCGGCCCACCGCACGCCGCGGGAGATGGCGGAGTTCGCCGAGTCTGCCGCGTCCCGGGGCCTGCGGGTGATCATCGCCGGGGCCGGCGGCGCCGCCCACCTGCCCGGCATGGTGGCGGCGTTCTCCATGCTCCCGGTGATCGGCGTGCCGGTCCGCAGCCAGGCCCTCTCCGGGGTGGACTCCCTCCATTCGATCGTGCAGATGCCGGCGGGGATCCCCGTCGCCACGGTGGCCATCGGCGGCGGGCTCAACGCGGGCCTGCTGGCGGCCTCGATCCTGGCCACCGCCGATGCCCGGCTGGCGGAGGCCCTGGAGGCCTACCGCCGGGGGCTCCACGATCAGGTGGTGGCAAAGGATGCGCGCCTGCAGGCCCTCGGCAGTGCCGCCTACCTGGCGGCGATGGGCCAGGGATGAGACGCTCCCCGTCGCCGGCCCGGCAGGCCAAGCTGGTCGACGATCGTCGATCCTCCGGGGCCAGGCCCCGCTCCCGCTGATGCTCGAGCGGCTGGTCCTGCCCCCCTGGCTGCGGTTCTCCCTGGCCCTGCCCCTGCTGGTGCTCAACCTCTGGGTGCTGCGCCAGCTGCTGGTGCCCCTGGCGCCGTTCCCGGCCCTGTTCCTGACGGCGGCCCTGCTGGCCTTCCTGCTCGACATCCCCAGCCGCTGGCTGATCCAGCGGGGGCTGCCGCGGGCCCTGGCCCTGCTGCTGGTGCTGGGGCTGAGCCTCTCGGCGGTGGTGCTGGCGGCCCTGGTGCTGGTGCCGCGCCTGGTGGAGCAGCTCGGCGACCTGGTGCTCGCCCTTCCGGGCTGGCTGGCGGAGGGGGAGACCCTGCTGGGGCAGTTGCAGAGCTGGGCCACCGAGCGGGGGCTGCCCACCGATTTCGGCGGGCTGAGCAGCGATCTGATCACCCGCACCAGCAAGATCGCCTCCCAGCTGAGCCAGCAGGTGCTGGGGATCCTGGGGGCCACCGTCAGCATCACCGTCAATACGGTGATCGTGCTGGTGCTGGCGGTGTTCCTGCTGCTGGGGGGCGAGGGCATCGCCAGGGGATTGGCGGAATGGCTTCCCGCGGGCACCCGCGCCCTGGTGCTCAGCACCCTGGATCGCACCTTCCGGGGCTACTTCGCCGGCCAGGTGGTGCTGGCCCTGATCCTCAGCGGCGCCCAGAGTCTGGTGTTCACCCTGCTGGGGATTCCCTACGGCGTGCTGTTCGCCGTGGCGATCGGCTTCACCACCCTGATCCCCTACGCCAGTGCCCTCACCATCGTGGGGGTGAGCGTGCTGCTGGCGCTCGAGGATCCACGCACCGGCCTCGAGGTGCTGGCGGTGGCGATCAGTGTCGGCCAGGTGGTCGACCAGGTGATCCAGCCGCGGCTGATGGGCTCGATCGTGGGGCTGCAGCCGGCCTGGCTGCTGATCAGCCTGCCGATCGGTGCCCGGCTGGGGGCGTTGATGGGGCTGGGGGAGCTGCTGGGCCTGCTGCTGGCGGTGCCGGTCGCCAGCTGTTCCAAGACCTTCCTCGATGCCTGGGCCCTGCGCCTGCGCAGGGAGTGGTCAGAACCGGGGCCGCTCAGGCTTCCGCCGGAGCCGGAATGATGCCGCGGCGCTCCAGTTCGGCCATCACCTGGGCGACCGAATCCTCCAGGCTCTGCTCCCCGGTGGCCACCCGCAGCTCGGGGGCCTCGGGGGCCTCGTAGGGGCTGGAAATGCCGGTGAACTCCTTGATCTCCCCCGCCCGGGCCTTGGCGTAGAGCCCCTTGGTGTCCCGCTCTTCGCAGACCGCCAGGTCGGCGGCGCAGTGGATCTCCAGGAAATCACCGTCCTCCACCAGCGCGCGGGCCCGCTGGCGGTCGGCCTGGAAGGGGGAGACGAAGGCGGTGAGCACCACGACGCCCGCATCCAGGAACAGCTTGGCCACCTCACCGATCCGGCGGATGTTCTCCTCCCGGTCGGCGTCGGAGAAGCCCAGGTCGCTGCACAGCCCATGGCGCACGTTGTCGCCATCGAGCACGTAGCAGGCCAGTCCCTGTTCGAACAGGGCCGAATTCACCGCGTTGGCCAGGGTGCTCTTGCCCGCCCCGGAGAGCCCCGTGAACCAGAGGATGGCGCTGCGGTGGCCCCGCTGGTGGGCCCGGGCGGCGCGGGTCACGGTGGAGTGGTGCCAGACGATGTTGGTGGCCTTGGCCGGCGAGGTCATCTCGGACACGGAAACGGGGCGGGGGCTTCGGGCCGCATTCTCCCCTACCCCCCCGCCTGCTTCGGCCGGTAGCCGTCCTTCTCCAGGGCGGCCAGGGCCGCCGCCACGTGATCCCCCTGCAGTTCGATCACCCCGTCCTTGAAGGTGCCGCCGGTGCCCGTGCCGGCCTTGAGCCGCTTGAGCAGCTGGCGCGCCTCGGCTTCGGGAGCCTCCAGGCCCGTGATGGTGGTGACCAGCTTCCCCCCCTTGCCGGCCCGGGTGCGCTGCACCCGCACCTTCTGGAGCCCCCTGGGCGTCGTGGCCGAGGCGGCCTCGGGCCGCTGCAGGTTGTCCGGCCCGCTGAACTCCCTCCAGCCCCCCTTAGGCACGGGTGGGCCCTCCCGCGATCAGTCGCTGGAGGCGGCGGCCGGCGGCGGCGGCCAGCCGGGTGGGCAGGGACCTGGGGCGCATCGTCTCGGGCAGGGCGGGGGGCTCGGAGAAGTCGTAGCCGTCACCGACGCGGTGCCGGGCCATGGCCTTGTGGTTGGCGGCGGCCGTGTAGTGACAGACGTAGGAGCGACGGGTGAGCGCGGGGTCGCCCATCGGGGTGCCGCCGTGGATCAGGGCCCCGTGCCAGATCAGCACATCGCCGCGCCGGGGCAGGTAGATGGTCGGCGTCCAGTCCTGGGCTTCGATCAGGGCCTCCAGGTACGGGCCGTAACCCGCCGCCGTGTGGGGGTCGCCGTCGCGACTGGCCAGGATCCCACCCCCGCCCCAGTCGTAGAACTGATCGTCCGCCAGCAGATGGGAGCCCTTGTAATAGACGAGCGGTCCGGCCTGATCGCTGATGTCCTCCAGGGGGATCCAGGCGGCGGCCAGGTGGCCCAGCCGGCTGTGGTGATGCACGTAGGAGAAGTCCTGGTGCAGGGACTGCTCGCTGCTCTTCCAGAAGGTGAGCGACTGGATCAGCCCCGGCGACGATCCGAAGAGTTCATCGAGGAAATGGATGATGGGATCGGCGAAGGCCAGTGAACGGGCCGCCTCGAAGTAGCGGTGCAGGTCGTTGAGCTTCAGCCCCGGGGGGGCCGTACGGAGATCGGTGATGCCGAGCCGGGGCAGATTGCGCAGAACCCGGGCGTCGTAATGCTCCGCCTTGCCATCGATGCCGATCATGCCGTGCAGCAGTGAGGTGCGGGCCAGACCCGGCAGGGCCTCGAGGTCGCCGTCCATCCGATCGAGAAGCTCAGGGTCCAGCGCCTGAGGAAAGATCACCACCCCATCCCGCAGGAAATCGAGCACCGGGCCGGAATAGATCCGGCCGGCCAGATCGGGCTGCTGTCGATACAGGCGTTCCGCCAGAGGCAGGGAGGTCAGGTAGTCGGCGGGAAGCATCTCTGACGTTCGTGGGCGACGCGGTCGGAAGCAGTTCGGGCGGATGGTTCTCCGGTGGCAACCGGATCTCCGCTCCGCCGCTGCCGCCCTGGGTGGCGGCTACCTAAGGTGAATCATCTCCTCTCGCGCAGCGCCGGTGACCAGCACCGCCCCAACCCGCAGCGCCGATCCTGCCGAGCTGCAGCCGTCGGTCCGCCCGGATGGCCTGGGCCGTTTCGGCCCCTTCGGCGGGCAGTACGTCCCCGAAACGCTGATGCCCGCCCTGGCGGAGCTGGAGGCGGCCGCGGCCGAAGCCTGGGCCGATCCCGCCTTCACCTCCCGGCTGAATCACCTGCTGCGCACCTACGTGGGCCGGCCCACGCCCCTCTATGAGGCCGAGCGGCTCACGGCCCACTACGCCCGCCCGGAGGGCGGTCCGCGCCTGTGGCTGAAGCGCGAGGACCTTAACCACACCGGCGCCCACAAGATCAACAACGCCCTGGGCCAGGCCCTGCTGGCGCTGCGCATGGGCAAGAAGCGGATCATCGCCGAAACGGGTGCCGGCCAGCACGGCGTGGCCACGGCCACGGTCTGCGCCCGCTTCGGGTTGGAGTGCGTCATCTACATGGGCGCCGAGGACATGCGCCGCCAGGCCCTGAACGTGTTCCGGATGCGGCTGCTGGGGGCCACCGTCCAGCCCGTCACCGCCGGCACCGCCACCCTCAAGGACGCCACCAGCGAAGCCATCCGCGACTGGGTCACCAACGTGGAGAGCACCCACTACATCCTCGGTTCGGTGGCCGGCCCGCACCCCTACCCGATGCTGGTGCGGGATTTCCATGCCGTGATCGGCCAGGAAGCCCGGACCCAGTGCCTGGAGGCCTTCGGCCGGCTGCCGGATGTGCTGATCGCCTGCGTGGGCGGCGGCTCCAATGCCATGGGCCTGTTCCATCCCTTCGTCCAGGACACCTCCGTGCGTCTGATCGGGGTGGAGGCGGCCGGGGAGGGCGTGGCCACCGGTCGCCATGCCGCCACCATCACCGAAGGCCGGGTGGGGGTGCTGCACGGCGCCATGAGCCTGCTGCTGCAGGACGACGAAGGCCAGGTGCAGGAGGCCCATTCGATCAGTGCCGGCCTCGACTACCCGGGCGTGGGCCCGGAGCACAGCTATCTGCGCCAGATCGGCCGGGCCGAGTACGCCGCCGTCACCGATGCCCAGGCCCTTGAGGCCCTGCAGCGGGTGAGCGAACTGGAGGGCATCATCCCGGCGCTGGAGACGGCCCATGCCTTCGCCTGGTTGGAGTCCCTCTGCCCCACCCTCGCCCCCGGCACCGAAGTGGTGCTCAATCTCTCGGGCCGCGGCGACAAGGACGTCAACACCGTGGCGGAGAAGCTGGGCGACGGCCTGGCGGGCTAGGCCCTCAGAGGGGGTCGTGCTCCCAGGGGAAGCGGGGCAGCTTGTGGAGCCCCTCCTGCATATGGCGGGCCCACACGTCCATGGTGTGCTGGATCTCCGGTGCCTCCTTCTCGAGCTTCAGGTGCCGGCTCACCTTGAAGGCGTCGCGGGGGACCATGGCGATCTCGAAGGGTGGCCCCACGGTCAGATTGGAGCGCCGGGTGACGATCTCCGACACCAGGCAGAGGCGCGCCGCATCCTCCAGGGAGAGGTCGGGGCGGCCGATGTAATCGAGGGGAGGCTTGCCGTACTTGGTCTCGCCGATCTGCAGGAAGGGCGTGTCGTCGGTGGCCATGATCGCGTTCCCCTGGGGGTAGATCATGTAAAGCCCATGGGGCTGGCCGGCGATCTGGCCGCCGAGGATGAAGCTGGCCTCGCCGCTGGCGCCCGCCTGGCGCAGGTTGGGATTGAACTCCTTCTGGACCATCACGTTGAGCCGGCCGATGTAGTCGGCCACCTCGAACAGGTAGCGGGCCGTGAGCATGCTCGGCCCGGCCGGAGGGTCGTCCTGGCGGGTCCACTGGGGGCTGGGGCCGGCGCCATGGTTCTCGATGTCACGGCGGATCCGGTTGAGCACCGCCTGGGTGGTGCCCAGATTGCCCGCCGCCATCAGCACGAACAGCCGGTCGGGCGCCGGTGCCAGCACGTGCATCTTGCTGTAGCTGGAGATGTAGTCGACGCCCGCGTTGGTGCGGGAGTCGGAGGCGAACACCAGGCCGCTGTGGAGAAGGAAGCCGAGGCAGTAGGTCATCAGCTGAGCAGCCTCTCCAGGATCGAGGCCACCGACTGGACCGCGGCGCGGGCGGTGGCGTAGGCCATCCGCATCGGGCCCACCAGGCCCACCTGGCCCCGGCCGCCGTGCCCCGTGCGGTAGGTGGCCTGCACCACCGCGCACTGGCCGAGGGCCGCATGGGGATGTTCCGTGCCGATCCAGATCGCTTCGTTCACCGCCGGGTCCTGGTGGCCGGTGATGCCGAGCAGGGTGCGGGGGCCGTGCTCCACCAGCTGCACCACGGGCAGCAGGCTGGAGCTGTGGCGGAATTCGGGCTGGGCCAGCAGTCCCCCCAGACCGGCGGCCACCACGGCATCGAGCTCCTCGCTGCGGATGCGGCCGTGGCTCTCGAGGGCCTGGCGCAGCAGACCGCCGCTGCGGCGCAGTTCCGCCGGCAGCCGCTCCCAGGGGATGCGGCCGTCGCCGCCGGCGCGGAGCTGCTCGTTGCTCCAGCGCTCCAGGATCGGCAGCTCCTCCTCCAGGCCGGCGCCGAGGCGCAGGTTGAGGCTGGTGCTGAAGTCGGGCCCCTGGACGAGAAACACCAGCAGCCGGTCGCCGCTGGGCACGAGCCGCACCGCCTGCAGCAGGGGGCTGGGCCGCTGGGGGCGGGTGATCAGGCTGAGCAGGCCGGTGAGATCGGCCAGGCGGCGGGCCAGGTGCAGCAGCAGGTCATCGAGGGCGGCCCACTGCAGGCTGATCCCGGCCAGCTCACGCTCCAGCTGCAGGGCGGCGGCCCCCGGGGCCGGCAGCAGCTGGTCGACGTAGAGGCGGTAGCCGCGCTGGCTGGGGATCCGGCCGGCGGAGGTGTGGGGCTGGGTCAGCAGGCCGCGCTGCTCCAGGGCCCCCATGGCCGTCCGCACCGTGGCGGGGCTGGCCGGCAGGCCGAAACGCCGCACCAGCGTGTGGCTGCCCACGGGTTCGACGGTGTCCACGTAGTGCCGCACCGTGGCCCGGAGGACCTCCTGTTGTCGGCGCGGCAGCGTGTCCAAGGAATGGGGGAAAAGTTGAAAAGATAAACAGAAGATTGATCCTAGGTGCGGTGGACCCGCCACCGGCCCGGGGCGGGGACTCAGTAACGGGGAACCTGGGGATCCACCTCCCGGCTCCAGGCGTCGATGCCCCCTTTGAGATTCCAGACGTCGCCGTAACCCTTCTCCTGGATCAGCCAGCAGGCGAAGTCCCAGCTGCGGATGCCGGCATGGCAGAGCACCACCACCGGTTGCTCGCGGTCGAGGTGGGTCTCCAGCTCCGGCAGCCACTCGCGGTGACGGCTCAGCGGGAGGTGCACAAAGGCGAGCGGCAACGTGGCCAGGGCCAGTTCGCCGTCCTCCCGCACGTCCACGATCCGGAGAGGTTCCCCCTCCGCCAGGCGCCGTTGCAGCTCCACGGCGGAGAGGGTGCGGGGGGTGCCCGGGGGGGTCGGCTCGTCCATGGCGGGCGTCGGAGGGGGGGTGGCGTCAGGATGGTCCCATCCTGCTGAGAACAGATGAAGGCCCGCCCATTCCTGGCGGTGCTGCTGGCGCTGGTGCTGGTGGTGCTCGGTCTGGGGCTCGGTGGCTGGTGGCTGGTGTGGCAGCGCAGTGCCCTGCGTCTCCAGCGGCTGCCGCTGGAGGTGCCGCGGGCGGCCCGGTTCGTGCCCCGGGACGCCCCCTTCAGCCTCCACCTGTTCACCGATGGTGAGCAGCCCCTCGACTATGCCCGTGCCGTCGCGCCGCCCCGCCGGCGACGCCAGGCGGCGGAGGCGGTCGGCCGGCTGCGCGACGGGGCCTTCGCTGCGGCCGGTCTCGATTACGGCACGGAGCTGAGCTCCTGGCTGGCATCACCGGTGGGCCTGGCCCTGTTCGAGGCGGACACCGGCGGCGCGGCGGGGGCCACCCGGCGTGGAGGGTGGCTGCTGGTGCTGGGCAGCCGGGACGACGGTGGCGCCCGCCGCTTTCTGCAGCGGTTCTGGCAGACCCGCAGCCTGGCGGGCACCGATCTCCAGATCAGCACGTACCGGGGCCTGGGTCTGATCAGCGGCCGGGGAGCCCTGCTGGGCCGGACGCCGATGCCCCTGGCCACGGCCCTGGTGGATGACGACCTCGTCCTGATCGCCTCGGGACGGGGGGTGCTGGAGCAGGCCCTCGACGTGTCCCAGATCGACGAGCTCAACCAGGCCGGCCAGCCCGGCTTCCAGGAGGGTCTGCGGCGTCTTGGCACCGGGGCCGCCCTGGTGCAGGCGGCCCCGGATGCCCTGGAGCGCTGGCTGGGGCTGCCGCTGCCGGCCCCGGCCGACCAGCGGCCCGGCGGCCTGCTGCTGGCCCTGCGGCCCGA
>NZ_NQKY01000005.1 GCF_002252675.1 Synechococcus sp. BO 8801
CGCCCTGCGGGTCTACGGGGTGGGGCTGGCGGCCCAGCAGCTGGAGGAGGCCGTGCGCCGCCGCCAGCTGCCGGTCCAGGTGGTGGAGGGCCCGGAGCAGGCGGATGCGGTGCTGAGCGTGCGCGGCCAGCTGGGGCGCGACCCGGAGCTGCGCCGCCAGGCCCGCGACCTCGGCCTGCCGATCCTGGTGATCAAATCCGACACCCCCCACCAGCTGCAGCGGGCCATGGAGCGCCTCCTGGAGCGGCGCCGGGGGGGAGGCGGGACGGACGGGGAGGAACCGGCCGCTCCGGCCCGCCTCGACGACGCCCATGCGGCCCTGGAGGAATGCCGGCTTGCGGTGGAGCAGGTGGTGCTGCCCGAGGGCCGGCCGGTGGAACTGCTGCCCCGCAGCGAAGCGGTGCGGGCCCTGCAGGCCGAGCTGGTGCACCACTACCGGCTGCGCAGTGCGGTCTTCGGGCGCGGCCTGCAGCAGCGGCTGCGGGTCTTTCCCGCCTGAAGGGGCCTGCCGCCGTGGTGGACGCCGGCGAGTTGACGAAGGACCAGCCGCTGTGGGTAACTAGCAAGGCGCCGGTTTCGGACCGACGCCTGTCCCATCCCATGGGCTTGATTGGGCCGTCGCCAAGCGGTAAGGCATCGGGTTTTGGTCCCGACATTCCTAGGTTCGAATCCTAGCGGCCCAGTTTTTTCTCCCCTTCCCACCGGTGCCTGAACGCCCGCTGTTGGTGTTCGACTTCGATGGCGTGCTGGTCGACGGCATGGTCGAGTACTGGTGGTCGGCCCGGCGGGCGGCCCTGGCCCTGGTCGCCGGGGAGGCCGGCGAGCGCGGCACCGCCGCCCCCGGCGACTGGCATCTGCCGGAGCAGGCGCCGCCGGGGTTCGCCCTGTTGCGGCCCCTGATCCACAAAGGCTGGGAGATGGTGCTGATGGCCGCCGAGCTGGGCCGGCCCGACATCGATCTCGACGCCGCCCTGGCCGACTACGAGACCTTCCTCGGGGCGGCCCTGCGGCGCTGGGGCTGGACCACCGACCAGCTGCAGCAGGCGCTCGAGGGGCTGCGGGCCGAGGCCATCGCCGCCGACCCCGACGCCTGGCTGGCCCTGCACCGCTTCTACCCCGGCGTCGAGGCGCGCCTGCGGCGCCTGGCGGCGGAGGGGGCCGACTGGGCGGTGCTCACCACCAAGGGCGGGGCCTTCGCCGCCCGCCTGCTGGCCGCCGCCGGCCTCACGCCCCTGGCCCTGTACGGCCACGAACAGGGCAGCAAGCCGTCGGTGCTGGCGCGGCTGCTGGCCGGGCACGACCCCGCTGCGCGTCCCCTGTGGTTCGTCGAGGACCGGCGCCCCACCCTGGAGCTGGTGCGGCGCACCCCCGGGCTGGAGGCGGTGCGCTGCTATCTGGTGTCCTGGGGGTACCTGGGCCCCGGGGACGGGGAGGGGCTGGCCCCCCTGGGCATCCGCTGGCTGGAGCCCGCCGGTTTTGAGGCCCCCCTGGCGCTCTGGCCATGACCCGCTAGAGTACGCCCGTACTACACGGGATTGATACGCCGGCCTCTCCGGGTGGCACTGGTTCTCCAGAGGTCGCAGGATGGCGCCCGGTTCCGGCCCCCTCTCCCATCCCCATCCCCCGCCTGCACGGCTCCAGCCGGCTGCGGCCCGTTCCATCACCCACCCCCACCATGCCTGCCGATTCCAGGGCCACGGCCGCCGCCGCAGCGTCTTCCTCCAGCTCCCCGTCCACCTCCTACGTGTCCGCCGCCGCCCCCAGCGGCGATCCCCGGGCCGCCGCCGAGCGCGACAAGGCCCTGGGTCTGGTGCTCACCCAGATCGAGCGCAACTTCGGCAAGGGCTCGATCATGCGGCTGGGGGATGCCTCCCGCATGCGGGTGGAAACGGTCCCCACCGGGGCCCTCACCCTCGATCTGGCCCTCGGGGGCGGCTATCCCAAGGGCCGGGTGGTGGAGGTCTACGGACCCGAGAGCTCCGGCAAGACCACCCTCACCCTCCATGCCATCGCCGAGGTGCAGAAGCGCGGCGGCGTGGCGGCCTTCGTGGATGCGGAGCATGCCCTCGATCCGGTCTATGCCGCCGCCCTCGGGGTCGACATCGAAAACCTGCTGGTCTCCCAGCCGGATACCGGCGAGATGGCCCTGGAGATCGTTGACCAGCTGGTGCGCTCGGCCGCCGTCGACATCGTCGTCGTCGACTCGGTGGCGGCCCTGACGCCCCGGGCCGAGATCGAAGGGGAGATGGGCGACCTGGCGGTGGGCAGCCAGGCCCGGCTGATGAGCCAGGCCATGCGCAAGATCACCGGCAACATCGGCAAGTCCGGCTGCACGGTGATCTTCCTCAACCAGCTGCGCCAGAAGATCGGCGTCACCTACGGCAACCCGGAAACCACCACCGGTGGTAACGCCCTCAAGTTCTATGCCTCGGTGCGCCTCGACATCCGCCGCATCCAGACCCTCAAGCGCGGCACCGAGGAGTACGGCATCCGGGCCAAGGTGAAGGTGGCCAAGAACAAGGTGGCGCCCCCCTTCCGCATCGCCGAGTTCGACATCCTCTTCGGCCGCGGCATCAGCACCCTGGGCTGCCTGCTCGATCTGGCCGAGGAAACGGGCGTGGTCACCCGCAAGGGCGCCTGGTACAGCTATGAGGGCGACAACATCGGCCAGGGCCGCGACAACACGATCGCCTGGCTGGAGCAGAACCCCGGGCCGAAGGAGGTGATCGAGACGCTCACCCGCCAGAAGCTCACCGAGGGTTCCGAGGTCACCGCCAACTCGATGAAGCCCCTGGCGGCGGCGGCCAAGCTGGCGGCCGCCAAACCCTCCGCCGGTGCCGACGCCCCCGAGCTGGAGGAGCTGCCGGCCGCGGGCTGATTCCGGGGGCCCCTGAGGCAGGCCCCCGGGGCGCCTGGCTCAGGGCTGGGCCGGCAGAGCCGCTCCGGAAGTCCTGGTGCTGGCTGCGGCCGGCTCGGCCGTGGGCTGCAGCACCAGCACCACCCGCTGCAGTTCCTGGATCGCGTCGGCGCCCTCGAGCTTCACCAGCTCCTGGCCGTTGCGGGACTCCACCCAGCTGATGCCGAAATCGGACACCAGCAGCCGCACCATGTGGTTGTCACCCAGGTCGGCGACGAAGGAGGCGCCATGGCCGTCGCGGCCGTCGCCGCAGGTGTAGCAGGTGGCTACATGGCCCTGTTTCCGCAGGGACACTGCCAGGGCCTGGAGGCTCAGGATCAGATCCTCAACGGCCGAGCGGTACTGCTCGGCCAGACGGAGAAACATGGGTCGTTCCCATCACGATCCGCAGATCATAAGGATTTCTTCCGATTCTCGCCAGGCGCCCCGGCCCGGCAGGGTCGCTAAATGGGGAGACCCGCACCCAGGAGACCCGCACCAGGTAAGCCCCCCGGTGTCCCTGCTCAGCCGTCGGCCAGGGTCCACCAGCCGGCCGCCGGGCCGATGAAGCGCACGGTGACCCAGAAAAGGGCCAGGCCGCCGATGCCGATCCAGGCCCCCTTGGTGGTGATCGCCACGAAGCGGGAGGCCTGGTCGCGGGTCAGGGGCAGCCAGTCGACGATCCGGGGGGACGTGTCGACGGTCTTGGTTTTGCTGGCGCGTGGCTTGTCGCGGGGCGGCAGACCCTGCTCGGCCCGGCGTTTGGCTTCCCCCATCAGGCGTTCGGTGGCAACTGGCAGCAGGCTAGGAGTCGGGCCGCAACCGGTTCAGGGCCACCCAGGGCTCCAGGGCGGTGAACACCAGCCGCCCCCAGCTGCGGCCCCGCAGGCGGCCGTCCAGCACCGCCAGCCGGCCGCCGCTGCGGCGCAGCCCCGCCACGCCCCGCTGCAGCCGGTTGAGGGCCTCCGGCAGCAGCAGTTCCCGGAACCAGTCACGGCCCTGCTGGCGCAGCACCCCCACCCGGGCCGCCGTGAGCGGATCCTCCAGGCTGGCGATCGGCAGCAGGCCCACCACCACCTGGCAGGGCAGGGGCAGGCGCGGCTGGTTCTCCAGCCACCAGTCCCAGCTGCAGCACACCACCCCGTTGCTCTCCGGGGCCAGGTTCTGGTGGCACACGCGGCTGCCGAACTCGGCGGCCAGGCCGCTGGCCAGGCCCAGGCACAGGGCCGGATCGTCGATCAGCACCACCGACAGGCCGCCCTGGCCCAGGACCAGCCGCCGGCCCTGCTCCAGCAGGTGCTCGGCGTACTGGGGACTGTTGGGCAGGGGCTGGCGCAGGGGGGCGTAGAGGGGCAGGGGGTCGGAGAGGGGGGGATCGGCCAGGTCCAGCACCACCGCGGGCTTCAGCCCCAGGGCGGCACCGGAGGCGGGCTGGCCCTCCGCCGCCCGGCCGGTGGCCAGCTCCCCGATCAGCACCGCCCCCCGCCCCACCAGCAGGCCGGCCAGTTCGTTCAGGGGTTCGAGGGGTTGGCGCAGCAGGTTCCACTGCAACAATGACGGATCCACCCGGGCCCAGCTGCTCCAGCCCGCCCCGGCGCTCAGCCAGCGGGGCCAGGGCTCGGGGAGGGGCTCCAGCAGCCGCAGCAGGTGGCGCAGGGGGGCCTCGTCATCGTCGGCCAGGGCCACCAGCCGGTGGGGGGAGCGGGGATGGGCGAGCACCCGGCGGCTGAGCCGTTCGTGCAGGGCCAGCAGGCAGCCTTCGGCGCTGGGCTGGACGCGGCGCAGCTGGTCCCAGTGGCGGGGCTCCAGCTCCACTTCCAGGGCCTCGCGCAGGGCCGCCTCCAGGGTCTCGGCCTCGGGGATCACCAGTTGCCGTTCCCCCAGTTCGCCCTGGCGCCAGGCCGTCACCAGCTCGCGGTGGTCGAGCAGCCAGAGCGGGGTGCCGGCGGGGGCCCCGGGCCCTTCCCAGCAGGCCAGCTCCAGGCCCACGCTGCGCAGCCGGGGCCACTCCACCCGCAGCAGCCGCTGGCGCAGGGCCGGGGTGACCACCAGGGCCAGGGGGACCTCGCTGAGGGCCAGGGGCACCAGCAGGCTGATCCACCAGCTGGGGGCGGTGCCGGGGGCCAGCCGCACCAGGGTGTGGTCGGCCCGGCGCAGGCTGCGGGCCACCAGGCGGCTGAGGGTGAGGTGATGGGGCCAGCGTTCCACCCCCTCTCGCTGCAGGAGAGCCTTGAGGTGCTGGTGGGCGCGGGCTTCCAACATCGCCGGATCGTAGGAAGCTGGCTCCAGCCGATCCGCAGCGACGATGACACCCCTCTGGCAGAGCGAACCGGTGGGGGTGGTGGGCCTGGGGCTGATCGGCGGCTCCCTGGGGCTCGATCTGATGGCGGCCGGGGCCCAGGTGCGGGCCCTGGTGCACCGGCCGGCCACTGCCATGCGGGCCAGGGAGCGGGGGCTGGCCAGCGTGGTGAGCACCGATCCGGCCGTGCTGGCGGGCTGCGGGCTGGTGCTGCTGGCCCTGCCCCTCGACCGGCTGCTGGAGCCGGATCCCGCCCTGCTGGCGGCGCTGCCGGCCGCGGCGGTGATCACGGATGTGGGCTCGGTGAAGGGGCCGGTGCTGCGCCGCTGGCGCCAGCTGCTGGCGGCGAGCGGCGGCGGCCCGGCGGCGTCCCGCTTCGTGGCCTCCCATCCGATGGCGGGCACGGCCCGGGCCGGGGTGGAGGCGGGGGAGAGGGGGCTGTTCCAGGGACGGCCCTGGGTGGCGACCCCGGAGCCGGACACCGACCCGGCGGCGCTGGCGGCGGTGCGGGAGCTGGCGGAGGCCCTCGGGGCCCGCTGGCTGTGCTGCGACGCCGAGGCCCACGACCGGGCCGTGGCCCTCATCTCCCACCTGCCGGTGCTGGTGGGGGCGGCCCTGCTGCAGGCGGCCGACGCCGGGGGCGATGCGGCCTGCGCCACCCCGGAGGTCGGGGCCGGCCTGGTGCGGGCCCTGGCCTCCAGCGGCTTCGCCGACACGACCCGCGTCGGCGGCGGCAACCCGGAGCTCGGCATGCTGATGGCCCGTTCCAACCGGGAGGCGCTGCTGGAGGCCCTGGGGCACTACCGGCGCTCCCTGGCCGGCCTCGAAGCGATGGTGCGGCAGGAGGACTGGGGCGGACTGGAGCAGTCGCTGGTGCTCAGCCAGCAATTGCGGCCCGACTTCCTCTGACTCGGCCCGACTTCCTCTGACCGTGGGATGCCGATAGGCTCCGTGCCACATCGATGCCTCCGGGCCCGGCGATGAAGACCAGGCCATCGCGACCGTCTCCGCGCATCCGCGGCGCCAGTGGCGCCACGGGCGGCCGTGGAATCCGCAGTCGCCGGATCCGGCCCGGGTCCTCCCCGGGCACCGTGGTGTTCGTGGGCGAGCAGCGGCTGGCCAAGGTGCAGATCGATGTCATCCATTACGACGCCGATGGCTGGTCGGAGCATCGCGATTTCACGGTGAACGGCTGCGCTGAAGCGGTGACGGAGGGCAGCATCACCTGGATGAACGTCAGTGGCGTCCATGACGTCGCCCTGGTGGAGCGTCTCGGCGAGTGCTTTGGCCTGCATCCGATGACCCTGGAGGACATCGCCAATACCACCCAGCGCCCCAAGGTGGAGGAGTTTCCGGGCTATGTCTTCATGGTGTTGAAGATGATCGCCTTCAACGAAGACACCCAGACCATTGACATTGAACATGTGAGCGTCGTCCTCGGCGATCACTTCGTGATTTCCTTCCTTGAGGATGACGGCGACGTCTTCGACGGGGTGCGTGACCGGATCCGTTCCTCCGGCGGCCGGATCCGCTGGATGAAGGCCGACTACCTCGCCTACTCCCTGCTGGACGCCGTTGTCGACCATTACTTCCTGGCCGTGGAACGGATGGGCGACATCATCGAGGAAGTCGATGATCGGCTGCTGGAGGATCCCCACCCCGGCGACATCAAGGAGATCCATGGCCTCAAGCGGGCCATCCTCAGCCTGCGCAAGGCCGTCTGGCCGATCCGGGAGGAGGTGGCCATGATCGTCAAGAGTGAGTCCTCCCTGCTGACGGCCGAGAGCCGGGTGTTCTGGCGCGATCTCTACGACCACTGCATCCAGATCATCGATCTCGTGGAAACTCACCGCGACATTCTCGGGGGTATGCATGACACCTACCTCTCGATCCTCAGCCATCGGATGAACGAGGTGATGAAGGTGCTGACGATCATCTCCACCATCTTCATCCCGCTCACCTTCATTGCCGGTGTTTATGGCATGAACTTCAAGGAGATGCCCGAGCTGGAGTGGCGCGGTGGCTATTACTCGGTGTGGGGCGTGATGATCGTGATCGGCATCTCCCTGTACCTCTATTTCCGCCGCAAGCAGTGGCTCTGAGGGCCGTGTCGGGATCAGCGGTGGTTATGTAGCCAATGCCACTGATTTTGGCTTTTCTTTCTCCCCGCTACGGATCATTGCCGCGCCGGGCCGTTCGTGGGCAGGGGCCTCACCCGTTTCTACGGTTGCTCAGGATGCGTTGAACACGCGTGAGTTTCCTGAGTGATGCCATGCAGCTCCTGAGGGACGCCGGCACGGCGGCGGGCCTCTCCGAAGGGGCCATCCAATGCCATGCCGGCTGCTACCGGGAGAACCTGTCCCGCTGCAGCGAGGCGATGCTGCAGTACGAGCGGGTGTGGCTGCAGCAGCAGCTGCGGGCCCTGCGGGACTGCGAGGGCCATCCGGTGCTGATGGCCCGGGTGGGCGGCGAGGATCGGCTGCGCGCGCTGGTGTCCCAGAGCGTGCTGTTCCAGCTGCTGCTGCAGAACGAGTTCGCCCGCCGCGGCCTCACCCCCGAGGAGCCCCGCGGACCGGTGGTGGCGGCCGAGGAGGCCTGGGAGATCACCAGCGTGCAGGTCAAGCGCGAGTGGGGGATCCTGCCCACCTGAAGCGCATCGCCCTGCTGCACCTGGGGCGGATCCACGACGAGACGCCGGCGCTGCGGGCCCGTCTCGCCCGGCGCGGCATCGCCAGCGAGCTGGTGCCCCTGCCCCCGCTTGCTAAGGATGGCGCCCCTGCTCCTGACTGGGGACGCTTCGATCTGGTCAGTGTGCGCGACTGCCGCGGCAGCCACCGTCACGGTGACTTCCTGCCCCGGATCCGGGCCCTGGCCCAGCGGCTCGAAGCCCTCGGGGTGCCCCTGGCCAACCCCTTGCCGGTGATCGAGGCCGGCCATGCGAAGAACGCCTACCTGCCCCAGCTCGCTCAGGAGGGGGTGGCCCTGATCCCCAGCCGCTGGCTGCCCCGCGGTTGGTGCGGATCCCTGGCGGAGCTCCTGGACACGTGTGGTTGGCAGGAGGCGGTGCTCAAGCCGGCGGTCGGCTCCCTTGGGTGGCACACCTACCGGGTGCGCCGCGAAGGAGCGCACCTGACGATCACGTCAGCCGATGGCAGCCGGCCCGTGGTCGCCGGCGCGATGGCGGCAGGCGCGGTTGATGGCTGGCTGGCCTCCCTGACCCGTGGCGGGGAGGTGTGTCTGCAGCCGTTCCTGCCCGGGGTCTGCATGGACGGGGAGTTCAGCGCCGTGATGCTCGGCGGACGTTTCTCCCACGCGGTGGCCAAGACCGTGGCGGCCGGCGGCTGGATCGCCCACGAACGCTTCGGGGGCGCCAACACCCCGCGGGAGGCCAGTGCGGCGGAGCGACGGTGGGCCGAGGCGATCGAGGAGCGCCTGCGCCGGCGCTTCGGGGTGCTGCCCTATGCCCGCATCGACGGACTCCGCGATGGGGCGGGCGAGCTGCTGCTGCTGGAGTGCGAGCTTGTGATCCCGCGCCTGTTCCTGGGTGAGGGCGAGGCCTTCGACCGTTACGCCGAGGTCCTGCTGGGCCCCGCCAGCACCCGCATGGCCTGGTAGCCGTCGAGGGTGGGGGGTTCGCTTTCGGGCAGCTCCTCGGAGCGCAGGGCCACGGCCACCGTCGCGACCCAGGGGCGGGTGCCCGTGTCGGTGGGGAACACCAGCACCACGGTGCCGGCCGAGGGGGTGGTGGCGGGATCCTCCGCCAAGATCTCCAGGGCCACCCGGGTGCGGCGGCACTGGAGGGCACGGGCTTCCAGCAGGGCCACGAACTCGTCGGTGTTCCAGCGCGCCTCGGTGCCCTGGCAGGGGAAGCGCTCACTGAGGCCGGCGGCGCTCAGCTCCTCGATGGTGCTGCTGCGGCGCCCATCCCACACCAGCAGCAGGTTGGCGTCATGGCTGAGGGCGTTGCTCTCCACCCGTTCGCGATCCAGCACCAGACGACGCTCGAGGCCCTGCTTCTCGGCGGGCATCGAGAGGCACACCTTGAGGGCCTGGGCCACCTCACAGCTGCGCCCTTCGCAGAACCCCCGATGGGCGGTGAGGATGTCGTCGGCAGCGGCCACGATCTCCAGGGCCGGCAGGCTCTGGGTCAGCTCCTGCATCATGGCGTTGAACAGAACACCCCCATCTCCGAAGGGGCCGCGGTCGGGATCGGTCGCCTCCAGCATCTGATCGATGGCGGAGCGCACCAGCTCCCGCCTCCAGGTCAGATACGTCATGGGGAATCACTCCGGGTGCAATTTTTTTCAGTGTGTCCCCAGGGGCGAAAACAAGCCACGAGCTGTTACATTCCCCGGCTTTTGTATCAACGACCACTGTTCAAGGTGTTGGATTCGTGATCAAGCGGCTTCCCGTCGCAGCCGCAGCATGGGCGTTTCGCCCTCGAAGCCCTCGTCGTAGGCGGTGTCCTCGAGCTGCCCCTGCCAGCCAGGCGGCAGCGTGGCCAGCAGGGGCTCCACCCAGGGATGGACCTTCGGGCGCCGCTCGATCGTGTGGGCGGGGTAGAGGCGCACCTCCCGCCGGCTCACCCGCAGCAGTTCGGCCAGGGCGCGGCGATGCCATTCCAGGTCGAAGTCGGGTTGTTCGCTGAGCCCGCCGTCGGCGATCGGTGCGTAGCAGAAGAGCAGGTGGCCGCAGAGCACCAGATCGAAGCTGGCCGTCACGAAGGGAAGGCTGGGCAGCGCCGCCGCCCGGTAGGCCTCCGGGTGGCCGCGCCGGTCGGCGAGGAACGCCTCCAGGGCCTCCAGCTTGCCTTGCTCGAACCGGGACAGGTCGAACTCCGGCCGCAGCGAGTGACTGCGGGCCAGGCGCTCCATGGTGAAGGCGACGTCGTCGCGGCAGCGCTGTTCCAGCTCCGCCAGTGACAGGTCGTAGAGGGGGTCGGCCGCCACGCTCTCCACCCCGGCGGCCCGGGCCAGGGCGGTGAACGAGCCGGGACCGCCCGGGCAGTCGAGCAGCCGCTGGCCGCGCCAGTCCGCCAGGTCGAGGTTGAAGAAGGCCAGGGCGTCGGCCCCGGTGCGTCCGAAGAACACCACCCTTGGCAGATCCATACGTGTTCCTCAGGACCCCGCGATGCGCCGGAGACTCAGGGCGATCGCGCCGTCGGCGCGACGCATCTCGAGGGCGTCGCCTTCCAGCCGCAGCGTGACGGCCGTGGGCAGGGCGGCCAGGAACTGCCGCTCCTGCTCCATCACCCCGGCGCCCGGACAGCGCCTGCGGGTCGCCACTGGCGTGCCGATGCGCAGGCGGGTGCCCTCCAGCCGCGCCGGCGCGGTGAAGTTGTTGCAGCCCGCCGAGCCGGAAATCTGGCCGCCTTTCAGGAAGCGCACCGACAGAGACGTGCCCAGGATCGGGCTCACCAGGGCCTGGCGGCCGTTGTTGAAGCCCGCCACCCGCCAGGTGCTGCCCACCAGCTGCTGCGCCTGGGGCGCCAGCACCAGCAGGGTCCGGCCATCGGCGGCGAGCAGGCGCAGGCGCCCGCCGTCGAAGCGGAAGCTCCGGCTGTTGCGCAGGGCGCTCTGGAAGGCCTCCGCCTGCTGCATCACCACCGGCGGGCAGGCCATCTTCGTGCTCATGCCCCGTTGCGACACCTGCAGGGCCGTTCCCCGCACGCTGACGGGGGCGCCATAGCGGTTGCAGCCGTCGCTGCCCGCCACCCGGCCGTTCTCGAAGCGCAGCGTCAGGCTGGTGCTCCCCACGGGCGGCCGTTCCCCCAGCCGCTCCACCACCCAGGCGGTGTTCTCCAGCCGGGCGGCGGCCGCGGTGGAGGCGAGCGCCGCGGCCTGGGGAGCCGCCGGCAGGAGCACCAGAGCGGAAACGCCGGCCAGGCCGGCCAGGGGGGTCCGGGGGCGGCGCTGTTCGTTCGCTTGCATCGTGATCACAGGGAACTCAGGAACCCAGGCGGGAGGCGATCCAGGCGCCCATGCCGCCGGCGGAGGGGTGGGGCACCGCGTCGCGGTCGAGCCACCAGAACGAGAGGGCCAGCACGTTCAGACCGATGACCAGGGCGTAGATCCGCCAGCCTTCCGGGAGCTTCATGACGTAGGCCTGCGATGGCGGCGACGATAGATCCGCCGCCGCTGGCCCCGTCCCTCAGGCGCCCGGCCGCCGTGGCAGTTGCCGGCCGGCGGCGTCTGTGAGCGAGCGGGGCAGGCGCTGCGGGTCGATGGGCCGCAGGGTGCGCAGATCGAAGCTGGTGTCCACCAGCCGGGGCGGGTGGCCGACCAGGTCCAGCACCGTGAGGGTCTGGAAAGGGTTGGTGGCCTGACCCAGCAGCCGGCGGGGGCCGCTGCCCATGGCGCCGAGGTGGAACAGATCCAGCTGGCCCAGCCGGGCCGGGAAGTAGGCGTGCTGGTGGCCGCTCACGTAAGCCTCCACCCCGTGGCGCTCCAGCAACTGCTGCAGGGCCGCCGGCTGGGCCAGCACCTCCCCCGGGCGGTCGCGGCCCTGGCTTACGGCCCGCAGCGGCAGGTGGCCCACCACCAGGCGCCGGCCGGCGGAGCGGGCGGCGGGGCCCGCCAGGACCCGCTCCGCCCAGCGCAGCTGCTCCGCCGGCACCTGGGCGGTGGAGGCGTCCCACACCAGCACGAAGGCGTCCTTCTGGCGGATGGCGTAGTGGAAGGGAAAATCGCCGCTGTCGACGAACGTGAGCCCGAGGCTGTCGCGGCGCGCCCGCCAGAAGCGGGCCGCCTCGCGGCGCTCGTCGTCGAAGAGGTAGCGGCCGCCGGAGCGGGCGCCGGAGGCGTCGTGGTTGCCCATGGCCGGCGCGAACGGCAGGCCGGCGCGGCGCAGCGGACTGAGAACGCTGCGATCGAAGCCCGCCCACATGGCGGCCAGCCGCGCCTGCCCCAGCCCCGCCTTCTGGCCCGCCACCATGTCACCGGCGCAGATCACCAGATCCGGGCGCAGCGAGGGGATCAGGGCCACGCCCCGGTGCACCTCGTCGATGTAGGTGGTGGAGCCGTAGGAGGCGTTGAGGTCGCTGATCAGCACCAGGCGGGTGCCGCCGCGGGGTGGGGCCACCAGGCCGCCGGCCGCGGCCAGATCATCGGCCAGGGATCGGGCCGGCCGGATCGCCTGCCAGAGACCCGCCCCCAGGGCCAGGCCCGAGAGGGTGAGCAGCTGACGGCGGCCAAGGGGCGGTGGCATGGGGCGGCAGCGGGGGTGGACCACGGCAATCCTGACGCCGGCAGCCCCTGGCTCCGGCAGGGGCCGCCCTTCACATCAGGCCAGGTTCCGGGCTGCCGAAGGGGGCCTGGGTCTGGGCCTGGGTCGTCTCCTGGATGGCCAGGCGGCGGCTCTCGAGGATCTGGCCGATCTCGCGGGCGAAGCTGGGCTGGCGGTCGATCATCTGGTTGACCACCGTGGCGGAGATCTTCATCACCTCCAGGTCGTTGCTGGCCGCGATCGTGACGGCGCTGGGTTCGCCGGAAAACAGACTCATCTCCCCGAAGAATTCGCCGCTTCTGAGGGACAGCAGTTCGCGATCCTCGCCGGTCCCATCGCGTCGGGTCATCAGGGCCTGACCGGCCACGATGATGTAGAGGGCGTTGCCCATCTGGCCCTGGCGGATCACCTTTTCGCCGGCGGCGAAATGCTGCAGGGAAATGCCGGAGGCGGAGGGGGTGACGCTGTCGTCCTCCCGGTTGATCGGGACGTAGGAGGGGATGGCCTGCAGGCTTTCACTGAACTTCTTGGCGAGGCCCTTCTGCTGGCTCGTGGGGCCGTGGAAGTTGTAGACGGTGCGGATCGGGAAGGGGATGGAGAGATTGTTGCGTTTGGCCGCGTACCACACCCGGGTCATGAAACGTTCGCGGATCTGCTCGATCTCGCCGTAGTCACGGATGAAGAACTTCACCTCATAGGTGACAGCGGAATCGGCATAGGCGAGGGTGAACACATCGGGCTCGGGATCCAGCAGGATCCCCTTGGTTTCCAGGGCCGTGCTCTTGAGCACCTGCCGGGCCAGGTTGGGGGGATCGTTGTAGGAGAAGCCGATCTGGATCCGCTCGGCGTGGATCGGGGTGGGTTTGGTGAAGTTGCGGATCACCTCGCTGCTGATCAGCTTGTGGGGAATCACCACCATCTCCTGCTCCAGGGTGAGCAGGCGCACGGCGCGCCAGTTGATGTCGATCACCTGGCCCACCACGCCGCTCACCTCGAGCCAGTCGCCCACCGTGAACGGCCGCTCGAACAGCAGGGCGATGCCCGACATGACGCTGCCGAGGGTGTCCTGCAGGGCCAGGCCGATGACGATCGAGCTCACCCCGAGGGCGGTGACCAGGCCGGCCAGATCGGCGTTCCACACGGTGGCCAGCACGAAGGCGGTGCCCAGCAGGATCAGAAACAGGCGGGCCAGATCGATCAGCAATTTGGGCACCCGGGAGCGCCAGGTGTCGGCTTCGGCCTGCTCGAACAGGATCACGTTGAGCAGGGAGAGGGAGGCGTGGATCACGCACACCCAGAACACCGTCTCCACCGTGCGGAACAGGCGGGTGCCGGGATCGACCTGGAGCAGGTGCTGCAGGAAGACCAGCAGCGCCAGCATCGGCACCAGCACGTCCCGCACCAGCCGCACGGTGCCGGCGATGGCCCGCCGCCGCCGCTTGAGCCGGTGGATGATTTCCCCCAGCAGGATCGTGGCCAGGGGGAAGCCGAAGGCCAGGCCGATCCCCCAGAGCCAGATGGGGGTGGGGGTGCTCATGGGGCGCTGACCGGCTCGCCCGCCGCCGCCGCGGTGGTGCTGGTGAGCCGCCAGACCTGCAGGGCGGGCTGGGCCTCGGCGGCCGCGCTGGTGCGCTCGAACTGGTAGAGGTCCTCGAGCCGGTGATGCACCACCGCCGAGACGAGCACGGCCCCGGCAGGACTCACCTGGCTGAGCAGGTGGGCCGTTTTCACCGTTTCTCCCCAGATGTCGTAGACGACCCGGCTCTTGCCGACGATGCCGGCGAGGATGTCGCCGGAGTGCACACCGATCTGGATGCCGAGGTCGAAGCCCCGCTCCAGGTTGAAGCGCCGCAGGATCCCGAGCATTTCGATGGCGAAATCGAGGGCCCGTTTGTCGTGGTCGAGATAGGGCACCGAGAGGCCGCACACGGCCAGGTAGCTGTCGCCGATCGTCTTCACCTTCTCGAGGCCGAAGCGTTCGGCCAGGTCATCGAAGGAGGCCACGAGGTCGTTGAGAATCGCGAGGGATTCATGGGCGCTGAGGGTGGACACGAGCCGGGAGAATCCCTTGAGGTCGGCGAACAGGACGGCCACGTTGCTGACCTCCTCGGCGATCTGGGTTTCGCCGCGCTGCAGACGGCGGGCGATGGCGGCGGGGAAGACGCTGAAGAGCAGCTTCTCGTTCTCCTGGTTCTTCTGATCGACCAGGGCCGTCTGGGTCTGGAGGCTCTGCACCACGGCATTGAAGGACTGGGCCAGCTCGCCGAACTCATCGCCCGAATTCAGGGCCGGGATGCTGGTGAGTTCGCCGGAGGAGACCTTGCGGGCGCTGTCGATCAGCTGCTGCACCGGCTTGACGAACAGATGGGCCAGGGCCATCGCCAGCACGGTGACCACCAGGATCAGCAGGGTGACGGTGATCAGGATCTGATGCTGGAAGGCGTGGATCGGGGCGTAGGCCTCCGACAGGTCCATCTGGGCGAGGATCACCCAGTCGAAGCCCTTGATCTGTAGGGGGGCGTAGGAGCTGAGCACCGGCACGCCGCGGTAGTCGATCACCTGCTGGGTGCCGCTGCCGCCGGCGATCGCCTTGGTCACGGCCGGGGTCGTCACTGGCTGCTGCAGGATCGTGGTGCCGTACTGGCGCAGGCGGGCGATGGCATCGTCCTTGACGCCGCGGGAGGAGAGCTGGGCCAGGTAGGCCTTGGGATCCTCCAGGTAGAAGCGCGAGGCGGAGCGCATCAGCGTGTCCTGGCCCACCAGGATGGTTTCCCCCGACTCGCCGAGGCCGTCCTTCTGCCAGGCCTGGTTGCCGGTCATGACGTTGTTGATCTCGTCGACGGGCATCTGGAAGGCCAGGACCCCCACCAGGGTGGAGCCGTTGTAGATGGGGGCGGCGATGAAGGAGGCGGGGGTGCCGTAGGAGGGGGCGTAGGCGGCGAAATCGACCAGCTGGGTGAAGCCCTTCTCCTTGGAGGCGATCACCTGACGCACCAGCTGGGCGAGGTTGCTGTCCTTGTAGGGGCCGTTCTGGAGGCTGGTGGCGTAATCGGTTTCCTTGAAAACGGTGTAGACGATCTGTCCCTGCGGGTTGATCAGGAACATGTCGTAGTAGCCGAATCTGGCAACGATGTTGCGGAAAATCGGGTGATAGCGGCCATGCACCTGGGAGTAGGTGCTGCCGTCGCGGGCGGCCACGAGCTGCTGCTTCTTGCCGACGGGATTGGGGTTGGCGGCGATGTAGTTGTACTGGAGGTGCCGCGTGGCCTTCCCGTTGGGGAGATAGGCGGGCAGATTCGGTGTGCCGGAATGGATCTTGTCGAGGCGCGGCAGGAACTGGGTACGGTAGTAGTTCTCTAACGCCTGCCCTGACCCGGCAGGCTCGGGTGCGGTGGCGAGCTGGCGATAGGCCGCGTCGAACTGCTCGACGGCGGCGATGATCGACAGATCCTCACTCAGGGTCTGGGTGTGATTCTGGATGGTTCGGAAATAGGACTCAATCTGATAGGCCTTGGAGGCGCGAACGCTGGTGAGCTGATTGAAGACGCGATCGGTGAGATTGATCTGGCCACTGCGATAGCCCAGGGCGGCGGAGAAGAGGGTGGAAAAGCCACTCACCAGAAGCAGCATCAGGATCAGCTTGGATTTGATGCTGAGCTGATTCACCGAACCTCTGGAGAGGTGACGCATCCACACCAGAGCTGTGACCACTGAAATGCAGAACGTCAGCGTAGTCGGCCGATTCCACTGTTTTGTATTGATTGCAACCCTTCCCTTCGCCATGGCCTGCCGGGGCACCGCGTCGCCTCAGGGCCGGCGCTTCATGCCGCAGAGCTCTGACCAGGAGCCAGGGATGTCGGGTCAGCCGCGGCTTTGCTGGCCCGCGCCAGCAGGCCATGGGCGGCCGGCACGTAGTACAGGGCCAGGGCCGTGGCCCCCACCAGGCCGCCGCAGACCGCGATCGCCAGCGGCGGCCAGAAGCCGGAGGGATCGAGCATCAGGGGCAGGAAGCCGACCACGGTGGTGATCGTGGTGGCGAGCACGTGGCGGGTGGCGTGCAGCACCACCGCGGCGGTGGCGGCCGGATCACCGCTGCGGGCCAATGGATCGGTGCGGATGGCGGTGAGCACCACGATCGAGTCGTTCACCGCCAGCCCGATCAGCCCGAGGGTGCCGAGGATGGCGGTGAAGCCGAAGGGCGAGCCGCTGAGCCTCAGGGCCAGGGCCGCCAGCCCCACCGACAGCAGCGCCACCGACGCGATCAGGGCGGCCATCCGGAAGGAGCGGAAGGACAGCACCAGGGTGGCGGTCATCAGGATGGCCAGCACGCCCACGGTGGAGAGCAGGTTCCCGACCGCCTCGCCGCGGGCATCGGCCTCGCCGCCGTAGGCCAGGCTCACCCCGGCCGGCAGCTGCCAGCCCTCCCGCTCGAGCTGGCGGCGGAAGTCCCGCAGCACGGACTCCGGCAGCGCCCCCGCCGTCAGGAAGGCCTGCACCGTGTTGATCCGTTGCCCGTCGCGCCGTTCGATCGCGGCCAGCTCCGGCTCCAGCCGCAGCCCGGTCAGGGCCCCGAGGGGAATCGGTGCCTCGCTGCCGGGGGCCACCAGATCCAGCGAGGCCACCTGCTGGAGATCGCTGCGCTGGGCCTCGGCCACCCGCACCCGCACCGGCACGGTGGTGACCCCCTCCAGGATCGACCCCCCCACGGTTCCCTCGAGGCCGCCCTGGAGCTGGCGGGCGATGGCGCGGTTGTCGAGGCCGCTGCGCCGGGCCTGCTCCTCGTCCACCGCCAGGGCCAGGCGGGGCACGGCCTCGCTCAGGCTGGCGGCGGTGTGGGTCACAGGCTCCAGCTGGGCCAGGTGGCGGCGCAGCTCGTCGCCGGTGCGGCGCAGCTGCTCCAGATCGGCCCCCTCCAGCCGCAGCTCGATCGGCGCCTCGAAGGGGGGCCCCTGCTCCAGCTGCTTCACCAGGATCTGGGCCTCGGGGAACTCCTGATCCAGCGCCTGCTGGAGGGAGCGGATCGTGGGCCGCACCCCCTCCGCCCCCCGCAGCTGCACCAGACCCTGGGCGTAGTGGGGGGCGTTCTCCTCGGAGGCGATCACGTTGTAGAAGAACGGCGGGGCGCTCTCGCCGAGAAACCAGTGCACGTCGTCGACGTGGGCGTCCTGACGGATCCGCTGCCGTACGGCCATCGCCAGGGCCTCGGTGCGCCCCAGGGCGCTCTGCTGGGGCAGCCGCAGCTCGATCTGGAACTGGTCGCGGTTGGTGGGGGGGAAGAACTGCTGCTCGAGGCTGCCGAAGGCCAGAAACCCCAGCAACGGCAGCAGCAGCGACAGGGCCACCCCCTTCCCGGGATGGCGCAGGGTCTGGAGCAGGGAGCGGCGGTAGGGGCGGTCGAGGAGGGCCGGGGTGATCCCCTGCTCCCACCAGCGCACGCCTGGCCCCAGGGGCTGCCAGGGCTGCAGCCGGGCGGTGAGGGCCGGGATCACCGTGAGGGAGAGGAACAGGGAGCTGGCCAGGGCCAGGATCACCGTCAGGCCGATGGTGCCGATGAATTCCCCGGTGGCCCCCGGCGAGGTGGCGATGGGCACGAAGGCCAGCACGGTGGTGAGGGTGGAGGCCAGCAACGGCACCAGCAGGTACCGCACCGAACGGCGCACCGCCTGCCCGGCGCTGTCGCCGGAGCGCAGCCGCTGCTGCACCTCGTCGACCACGACGATGGCGTTGTCGATCAGCAGCCCCAGGGCGATCACCAGGCCGGTGGCCGACATCTGGTGCAGGGGCACCTCCAGCACCCGCATCCAGCCGAACACCATCAGGGCCGACAGGGGCAGGGCCACCCCCACCACCAGGGCGGCCCTGCCGCCGAGCATCAGCACCGACACGGCCACCACCAGCAGCGAGCCGGTGATCAGGTTGCCGATCACGCCGTCCAGGCGCTCCTGGACGTAGCGGCTCTGGTCGAGCACGGTGTGTAGCCCCAGGCCCTCGGGCAGGGTGGCGCGCACCGCGTCGAGCTGGGTGCGGGCCTGGCGGGCCCAGAGGTCGACCCGGGAGCCGGAGGCCACCGTGGCCGACACCACCACGGCCGGCCGGCCCCGCACCAGGGCCAGGCGGGCGGCGGGTTGGCGCACCCCGCGGCTGACGGCGGCCACCTGCCCCAGGCGGGCGCCGGCCCCATCGGCGCCGCTCTGCAGGGGGATGGCGCGGATGCGCTCCAGGGAGTCGAGGGCGCCATCCACCTCCAGCAGCAGCTCGCTGCGGGGGCCCCGCACCTGGCCGGCGGCCTCCTTGGCGTCACTGGCGGCGATCCGTTCGGCGAGCGCGCCCGGGGTGAGGCCGAGCCGGGCCAGCTCCCGGGCGCCGATCTCCACCCGGATCTCCTCCTCCGGTTCGCCGCTGAGCTCCACCCGGTCGGTGCCGGGGAGGGCGCGCAGGCGGCTGGCCAGGTCGTCGGCCAGCCGGGTCAGCAGGCCCAGGTTGGGGGGGGTGTCGAGCTCCCAGGTGAGGCCGACGATCAGGGCGCTGGCGCCGATGTTGCCGTCGCGGAACTCCGGGTCGGTGGCCTCCGGCGGCAGGTCGGGGGTGGCGTCGTCGATCTTGCTGCGCACCTTCCCCCACACCGGCGCCACCTGGCGGATCGACTCCTTGAGGCTCACGGCGATCACCGAGGTGCCGGTGGAGGAGGTGGAGTCGAGATGGTCCACCTCCTCCAGCTCCAGCAGGGCCTCCTCGAGGGGTTCGGTCACCAGGGACTCGACCCGCTCCGGCGTGGCCCCCGGCAGGGCGGTGACCACCAGGGCGTTGCGCGGGGTGATCAGGGGGTCCTCGAGCCGCGGCAGGGTGAGCAGGGCCGACAGCCCCCAGACCACCACCAGCAGCAGGGTGAGCAGCTGCAGCTGGCGGTTGCGATGGAAGACATCGAACATCAGGGCGCCTCCGTGACCCGGACCCCGGGCACGACCCGGTGGGTGCCGGCGGCGATCACCCGGTCGCCGGGGCGCAGGGTGCCGCGCACGAGGGAGCGGTCGCCTTCGCTGTGCAACGGCTCCACCAGGCGCCGGACCACCTGGCGGCCCTGCTCCGGCGAGGGGCCGGCGGGGCCCAGCACGTACACCGACCAGAGGCCCCGTTCGGCGGCCACCAGGGCGGTGGTGGGCAGCCAGAAGCCGGCGCCCGTTTCGCTGCGCCGCAGGCTG
This sequence comes from Synechococcus sp. BO 8801, assembly GCF_002252675.1. Lineage (GTDB taxonomy): Bacteria > Cyanobacteriota > Cyanobacteriia > PCC-6307 > Cyanobiaceae > Cyanobium. Next base: position 19,619 of record NZ_NQKY01000005.1, read on the forward strand.
AGGCGGGCCGTGGCCCCCACCGGCAGGTCCTCGGCCGGCAGCCTCAGCACCACCGTGGCGGTGCGGCTGCCGGCATCGAGTTCCGGCAGCAGGGCGCTGACGGTGGCCTGCAGGCGCCGATCCCCCACCCGCACCGGGTGGCGCTGCCCCGGCCGCAGGCCCCGGGCGGCGTCGGGGGGCACCCCCACCCGCAGCTCCAGGGGGGCCGCCTCCACCAGGGTGATCAGCGCCTGGCCGCCGCTCACCACCACGCCCTCATCGAGCCGCCGCCGGCTCACCGTGCCGTCGAAGGGGGCCACCAGCACGCTGCGGGCCAGGTCGACATCGATCTGGCGCAGGCGGGCCTCGGCCTCCTCGACCTGGCCTTCGGCCTGGACCAGGCGGCTGCGCAGGGCGGCGCTGCCGTGGATCTGCTGGTCGAGGTCCTCGCGGGAGATCGCCCCCTGGGCATGGAGCCGCCGGCGGCGGTCGCGCTGCAGCTCCGCCAGGATCAGCTGCTGACGCACCTCCTCCACGGCGGCCACCGCCACATCCCGCTGGGCCAGGGACTGCTGGCGCTGGGCCCGGAGCCGGCGGCGATCGAGGTGGGCCAAGGGCTGGCCGGCCACCACCCGGTCCCCCTCCTCCACCAGCACCCGCTCGAGGGTGCCGGGCAGCTCGAAGCCGAGGCTGCTGCTGCGGCCGGCCACCACCTCACCGGTGTAGTCGCGGCTGGTGAGGAACCGGCTCACCGGCTGGGCGGTCACCACCGCCACCGGCAGGGGGCGCTGGACCTGGGGGCGGGGTTGCCGGAACACCGCCACGGCGATCGCGAGGCCGGCGCCGGCCGCGGCGATCGCGATCGGTGGCCCCCAGGAGGGGGGCCGGCCCCAGCGGGTCCGTCGCAGGGCGCTCAGCAGCGCTGGCGGCGTCGCCGGGGGCGTCGCGGTGGCGGAATCCATGGGGGAAGGCGGCGGGACCCCCTCTGCCCGGCACGACCTGTGCCAGGCACAGAGCTATGCAACAGATTGGGTATGCGCCAAAGTGTATGCACAACTTGTTGGGCAGGTCAATCGGTTCCGGCGCCGGCTGGGTCAGGATCGACTCCCCAGCCGCTGCGATCTCCCCCCTGCCATGGCCCTGGCGCACACGATCCTCACCGTGCTCTGCGAGCGGGACGCCAGCGGCTACGACATCAGCAAGCAGTTCGAGGAGACGATGGCCTGCTACTGGACCGCCAGCCAGCAGCAGATCTACCGGGAGCTGGCCCGGATCGAGGCGAACGGCTGGGTCCGCTGCCAGGTGGTGCCCCAGCAGGGCCGGCCGGACCGCAAGGTGTACGCCATCACCGAGGCGGGCCGGCGGGAGCTCAGCCAGTGGGCCGCCGAGCCCTCACTGCCCACCCCGATCCGCGAGGACCTGCTGGTGAAGGTGCTCGGCGGCCCCTACAGCGAGCCCGCCCAGCTGCTGGCGGAGGTGCGCCGCCGCCGCGCCGTCCATGCCGGCCAGCTGGCCTCCTATCGGGAGAAGGAGGCCCTGGTCCACAGCCATCCGGCCCTGCCGCTGCAGGAGCAGTACCGCCACCTCACCCTGCGCCGGGGCATCCTGTTCGAGCAGGAATGGATCCGCTGGTGTGATGAGGTGATCGCCTTCCTGGAGGGGCAGCCACTGGCGCCCGAAGGCTGACGCCATCGGACCTGCGCACCTGACGCACCGCGCCGTGGCGGCCGCCACGGCTCAGGGGCCGGCCGGCTCGAGGACGCGATGGCTGGGAACCTGATCGAGGGCCATCAGACGACGCTCTACGGCAGGTCCGTTCGCCTGCAACCAGGCCGCCATGGCGTCCCCCGTCTTCGGGCCATAGACGCGGTGGCTGACGATCACCGCAATGCCGCGGCCGTCTGTCAGGCGCCAGCGGGCGAAGACGGCCTCGCTGAAGGCGCGGGTGGGGAAGAGGGCCACGACCAGGTGCTCGGCCGGGCGCTCGGCGGTGCGGGGAATGGAAGCCGTGCGCAGCACCGTGGCCCCGTGGCGCCGGTAGTTGCCAAGGGCCCGGTTGGCCATCTCGGCCAGCCCCTCGCCGTCGCTGACCCCGGGGTAGGTGTTGATGGTGACCATGTCCGTCCAGCGGCTCAGGTCGTCCTGGCCCGCCGGGGTGAACTCGTGCTGGTGCTGGGACGACCAGCGCAGCCGGTAGGTCTGGCCGGAAAAGTCCAGCGTCACCGGGGTGGCCGGGGGGCCGGCTGCCGCGGGCGTGGCCATCGCTCCGCTCAGCGCAACAGCCACCAGCAGCGGGGCGGCCCAGCGACGCAGGCCATGGGGGCTGGGCATGGCACGTCGCAACCAGGGGCAGGGTAGGAAGCTCACCGGGATCGGCAGGCGCCAGGGCGCGTAGCGTTGCCGCTTCCTGAGCGAGCCGGTGTGGATCGTCGCTGGTTCGCCCCACTGGGACGACGGGTCCTGGGAGCCCTCCTGGCGGGTTGCCTGGGCGGAGCGGGACCCGTGCAGGCCGGGACCGCTGACGGGGCCCCGCCGGCGGCCTCACCCCAGGCGGCCGGCATTCTGCGGATCGTTCGCCAGCGGATGGCCGACGACCACCTGAGGGCGGTGATCGTGCGCGTCACGATCGACGGCAAGGAGGTGGTCACCGAGGCGATGGGCGAATCCATGACGGGCGTGCTCGCCACGGAGGACATGCACGTCCGCAACGGCGCGATCGCCATCTCCTACGTGGCGACGCTGCTGCTGCAGCTGGTCGACGAGAAGCGGGTGAGCCTCGACGACAAGCTCGCGAGGTGGCTGCCGGAGATCCCGAATGCGGAGCGGGTCACCCTCGGTCAGCTCGCCCGGATGACCTCCGGCTACCGCGACTACGTGATCGGCAATGCCGCGTTCGAAAAGACCCTGCTCGAGAACCCGTTCCGGCAGTTCTCCGTGCAGGACCTGCTCGCCTACGCGGACCTGAAGACGCTCTGGTACGAGCCCGGCACGAGCTGGAACTACGCGCACACGAATTACCTCCTGCTGGGCCTGGCGCTGGAGCGGATCACGGGCCAGACGATGCCCGTGCTGATGCAGGAGCGGATCTTCGGGCCCCTGAAGCTCCGCAACACCCGGGACCCCGGCGGTACGCCCGCGATCGCGCCGCCGGTGCTGCACGCCTTCTCGTCGGAACGGCGCCAAGGCCTCGGCATCCCGGCGGGGACGCGCTTCTACGAGGAGTCAACCTTCTGGAACCCGTCGTGGACGATCACCCGCGGTGCGGTGCAGTTCACCACCATCCACGACATGGCCACCTCCGCCGAGGCGATCGGCACGGGACGGCTGCTGTCGCCCCAGAGCCACAGGCTGCAGATCGCTCCGACGCTGCGGGGCTTCGGCCGGCCGATCGAGGGCTGTGCCACCTGCGCCACCCTCAACGACTTCTACACCTATGGGATCGGGATCGTCCTCTCGGGCCCCTGGCTGCTGCAGAACCCGCTGTTCTCCGGGCAGGCCGGGGTGATGGCCTATCTGCCCTCACGGAAGATCGCGGTGGCGGTGGCGGTCACCTTCGACGAAGAGGCCTTTGATGCCAGCGGTGGCTACTGCAATGCCGCCGATGACATCTTCCGCGCGATCGGCGCCTATCTGGCGCCGCAGGACGCCCCGCCCGTCAGAGCCCCTGCCAGAGAAAGGTGTTGAAGGATCGCTCGCCCAGCTGGCTCCGGTACCTGAGGGTGTTCTCGCTGGAGAGACTCACCACGGCGCCGAGCCGGTCGGCCAGCTTGAGGCACTGCTGGAACTGCGGCGCGCTGTAGCACTGCACGTCGAGCTGGTTGCAGCCCGCCGTGGGCAGCAGGCTGGCCTGGAACGGCTGGATGCTGCAGAAGATCGGTTTGGGGTACAGCCGACGCAGCAGATAAAAGTCCTCCAGGGAGTAGTTGGCGAAGAAGTGATCGTCCACCTGGATCGCGTCGCCGTGGCGGGCTTCGTGAACCAGTTGGTCGATCCGCAGCCCCCGGTACTGGGGCGACTGCACCCACACCACCGGCAGCAGTCCCTGGCGCCGCGCCGCCTGGGCCGCCTCCTGCTGCATCACCTCCGACACCTTGCGGACATCGAGGAACACCACCTTGAAGTCGCTGCCCCGGATGTCGGCCATGACGCCGTTCAGGGACTGCCGGGAGGCGTAGTACCAGATCTGGGGCTGGGACAGCCAGGTGCCGTTGGGGGCCGCCGCCGCCGCTGCCGTGCTGAGGGCCAGGGCCGCGGCCAGGGCGGCGATCGTGGCGGCGGTCGTGGCGGTGGCCAGGGAGCGGAATGGGTTGGCCAGGACCGAGCCCCGGGGTGCGTTTAGTGTGCCCCGCGCTGGCCCTCACCAGCTCGACCCGCCCGGGCGCCATGCCGTCATCCCTTCCCAGCCAGACCTGCGTGCTCGTGGTGGGGGCGGGTCCCACCGGCCTGCTGCTGGCGGGGGAGCTGCAGCGCCGCGGCGTTCCCAACCTGCTGATCGACGCCCGCGCCGAAGCCCTGCACTGGGACCGGGCCACGGTGATCCACCCCCTCTCCCTGGAGATCTTCGAGGCGCTGGGGCTGGTGGACCGGTTTCTCGAGGCCGGCTGCCGCCAACGGCGGATCCTGATCCACGCCGATGGCCAGCGGCTGGGGGAACTGGATCTGGCCGAATGCGGCAGCCGCTTCGGCTTCAACCTCGGCCTCTCCGAAGAGGTGACCGAAACGATCCTCACGGACCACCTCGAGGGGCAGGGGGGCACGGTGCACCGTTCCTGCCGGCTGGTGGGTCTGGAGGCCCACGGCGACGGGGTGATCGCCACATTGGACGGCGATGGGCTGGAGCAGACGGTGCAGGCCCGCTGGGTGGTGGGTTGCGACGGGCTGCGCAGCACCACCCGCGCGCTGAGCGGCCTGGACTTCGAAGGCCATGGCATCGCCCGGCCCTGGGCGGTGTTCGATGCGGCGGTGGAGGGCTGGGCCGAGAGCCACGAGGTCAACGCGGCCTACCTCGATGCCTCGCCCCTGATCCTCACGGCCCTGCCCGACGAGCGCTGGCGGGTGTACCTGCGGCCCGCCGCCGAGGAGGGCGATCTGGTGGCCGAGGCCGCCGCCGTGCTGGGGCGCTACCTGCCGGAGGCTCGCTTCAGCGGCGTGGAGAACCCCAGCCGCTTCCACTGCCATAGCCGGGTGGCCAGCGCCTTCCGCGCCGGGCCCGTGTTCCTGGCCGGCGATGCCGCCCACGTGTGCTCCCCGGCCGAGGGGCACGGCATGAACTGCGGGCTGCACGATGCCGCCAACCTGGCCTGGAAGCTGGCCCTGGTGCACCAGGGGGCCGCAGATCCCGCCCTGCTGGACAGCTACGAGCAGGAGCGACGTCCGGTGGCCCAGCAGATCTGCCGCTCGGGCGATGCCACCGAGCAGGCCCACGGGCTGCAGGAGAGCGGTGAGCGTGCCGCCCGCGACCGGGCGATCGCCGCCATGCTGGCCAACCCGGTGGCCCGCCAGCAGGAGGTGGTGGCGGAAACCGAGATGAACGTCAGCTACGCCGGCTCGGCGATCATCGGCGGTGGCGGCAGCCAGCCCTTTGGTGCCGGACAGCGGTTGTCCACCACGATCGCGCTGCCGCCCGGGGCCGGCGCGTCCCTGCTCCACTCCCTCACCCACCGTTGCGGCCACACGCTGCTGCTGCTGGCCGGCCTGGAGACGCCCCCGGAGGCCATCGCCGAACTGCAGGCCGAACTTGAGGCCGACCGGTCCGCCGGAGCGGTTCCGCCGGCGCTGGTGGAGGCGGTGGTGACCGTACGGCTGGAGGAGGCGCCCAGGCTGGGCCTGGGGCCCATCACCCTGCTGGCGGTCCGGCCGGACGGCTTCATCGGCGTGAGGGCTGACGTCGATCACCGCAGCGCGGTGCGGCGGTATGGGGGGCTGGTGATGGGCCGCTGAGGCGGCCGCCTGAACCCTGCCTAGGATCGAATGAACTGTTTGCGCCTCCGCAGGGCCATGCTCACCCTGCCCCGCCAACTCAGCGAAGCGTTGCGGCTCACGCCGGCCCAGTTCGCCGAACTCTGCGCGGCCAATCCGGAGGCGGTGCTGGAGCTGGCGGCGGACGGGCGTTTGATCGAGATGACCCCTGCAGGCGGCGAAACCGGACGGCGCAACAACCGGCTGGCGGTCCAACTGGGTCTGTGGGCCCGCAACCAGCCCGGCTGGTGCGTGTTCGACAGCTCCACCGGTTTCCTGCTGCCCGATGGCTCCGTGCTGAGTCCGGATGCCAGTGCCGTGCGGCTGGAGCGCTGGCAGGCCCTCTCCAGCGAAGCGCGCCAGGGTTTTCCGCCCCTCTGTCCGGATCTGGTGGTGGAGCTGGCCAGCCCATCCGACCGGCTGCTCGACCTGCGCCGCAAGATGGCGACCTACCAGGCGAATGGGGCCCGGCTGGGCTGGCTGCTGCTGCCCGAAATCCGTGGTGTGGAGGTGTGGCACGCCAGTGGCGAACCGCAGCGGCTGGAGGGGCTGGCGGTGTTGGACGGGGAGCCGGAACTCCCCGGGCTGCGGCTGGATCTGGCGGAGCTCTGGGACGACTGACGGGTGATCCGTCACCGTGCGGCTTCTGCTCGCCAGGATGGTGACCCCAGCGACAGAGATTCGTGCAGACAGCCGTGCCGACAGCAGCGCCCACGACCGTGCTGACGAAAACCTTCGCGGACTTTGCCCAGCGGGCCGACTATTCGCTGCTGGATTCCCTGCGGGCGGATCCCCAGGCCACCGCCGATGGCCACGATCACCGGCCCCGCCAGGTGTTCTCCGGCCATTACGTGCCGGTGACGCCAACGCCGCTGCCGGCGCCGGAGCTCGTGGCCCACAGCCGCACCCTCTTCGAGGAACTGGGCTTGGGCGAGGCTCTGGCCCACGACGCGTCGTTCTGCCGCCTGTTCTCCGGCGACATCACGGCGGCCCAGGAGCCGATGCGGCCCTATGGCTGGGCCACCGGTTATGCGCTCTCGATCTACGGCAGCGAATACATCCAGCAGTGTCCGTTCGGCACCGGCAATGGCTACGGCGATGGCCGGGCCATTTCCGTGTTCGAAGGCGTCTTTGGCGGCCGGCGCTGGGAGATGCAACTCAAGGGCGGCGGCCCGACGCCCTACTGCCGTGGCGCCGATGGCCGCGCCGTGCTGCGCTCCAGCGTGCGCGAGTTTCTGGCGCAGGAGTTCATGCACGCCCTGGGGGTTCCCACCTCCCGCTCGCTGACGCTCTATGTGTCCCGATCGGAAACCGTGCGCCGGCCCTGGTATTCGGCGAACTCCCGCTCGTTCGATCCCGACGTCCTGGTGGACAATCCGGCGGCGATCACCACCCGGGTAGCCCCCTCCTTCCTGCGGGTCGGCCAGCTGGAGCTGTTCGCCCGCCGCGCCCGCAGCGGTGCCCATCCGGAGGCGCGCAACGAGCTGCGGATGATCGTGGCGCACCTGATCGAGCGCAACTACCGCCAGGAGATTGATCCGGCTCTGGAGTTCGCTGATCAGGTGGTCGAACTGGCGCGGTTGTTCCGCGGACGGCTCACGTCCCTGGTGGCGAACTGGATGCGGGTGGGCTACTGCCAGGGCAATTTCAACAGCGACAACTGTGCGGCGGGGGGGTACACCCTCGACTACGGACCCTTCGGCTTCTGCGAACTGTTCGACCCCCGCTTCCAGCCCTGGACCGGCGGCGGCCAGCATTTCAGCTTCTTCAACCAACCGGTGGCGGCGGAAGCCAACTTCCAGATGTTCTGGGCCTCCCTGAGGCCCCTGCTCGAGGGCAACACAGAGGCGCTCGCGCGGCTGGATGAGATCCGTGAGGGCTTCGCTGAAGCGATGGGCCAGGAGCTCGACGCGATGTGGGCCAGCAAGCTCGGCCTGCTCCGCTACGACGCCGAGCTCGTGCAGGACCTGCTGCAGTTGATGGTGGCCTCCAAGGCCGACTACACGATCTTCTTCCGCAGGCTGTCGGATCTCCCCGAGCACGTCTCGGCCCTGCAGGAGAGCTTCTACCTGCCCTGCTCAGAGGAGCTCGATGGGCAATGGACGAGCTGGCTGCAGCGCTGGCGGCATCTGATCACCAGCAATGGCGACCCCCGCGACACATCGGCAGCGATGAAACGGGTGAACCCCGCGGTCGCCTGGCGCGAATGGCTGATCGCCCCGGCCTACGAACAGGCGGCGCAGGGCGATTACGGCCTGGTCAGGGAGCTGCAGGAGGTGTTCCGCCATCCCTACGACGCGCTGCCTGCGGAGCTGGCGGCGACGTATGACCGTCTGAAGCCCAGGGAGTTCTTCAACGCCGGAGGGGTGTCGCACTACAGCTGTTCGTCCTGAAGGGCGCTCAGGGCAGCACCCGCGAACTGCGCCTGACGCCGAAGATGGTTCAGGGCTTCGCTCCTGGGCTGAGCATCAGGAAGCCAGCTTCCGGATGGTTTGAAAAATCCTCGATGGCAGCAGCATGGTCCAACAGCAGGGCGGCAGTTGAAGCATTGCCGGCGTTGCCGATGGCCAGGCAGATCACCTTGGGCGGGAAACCTCGGCTCATGCTGAGACGAAGAAAGTCCTCGTCCTTGGTCACCAGGAGGTCGCCGTCAGCACGGGCCCGATCCCAGATCGTCAGATCATCGGCTCCCCCAAGCCCGAGAAGCCGCACATGCCCTGACTCAGGAAACCGATCCGAGAGCAGAGGCAGCAGTCGCTCCGACAGGTTCTCATCCAGGAGCAGGCTGACGCTCACGCGGCGGTGGTGAGGCTGATCAGCAGGCGTTCACGATCGGCCGCATAGGCCAGGCAGGCCAGCACGTCGTCATGGGTGAGCTGTGGGAAATCCTCCAGCAGTTCGTTTTCCTTCATGCCGCTGGCCAGATACCCGAGAACATCCCCCACCGTCAGCCGGGTGCCCCGCACGCAGGGCTTCCCGAAACGCACGGCAGGATTGATAGTGATCCGTTCGTGGACATCCATGGTTGAACGCTAAACCGCCAACGCCAGCTCCGGCACGAACGCCGCCGGAATCGCCCGCTGCAGCCCCCAGCGAATCGCCATCGGCCGCTCGCCCTCGTGGCTCACGTAATCCGCAAACCCCAGACACAGGAACCGCAGCGTCACCCCGCCGCGCCTGTTCTCCTCCCGCATGAACAGCAGCACCCGGCTGGCGCGCTTAACGTGGTGGATGTATCTCTGCCCGGTGGCGGACGCTTCCCGGGTGAGGCTCTGGCTCTCCCAGTGGAACTCCCACGGGGAGATGGCGACATCGTTATAGAGGGTGATGGGGGAGAACAGGCGCTCGGATTTCTTGAGGGTGATGAAGAAGACGTCGCACTGGGTGGCTTCATCAAAGAACACCCCCTCGCGGCCTGAAAAGGGTGGGCCTCGTTCAACAGCCCGAAGGCGGCGAACACCTCGGCGCGGGAGTAGCGGCCGTGGAGTTTGAGGGGAATGGGGGGCGGATCGGCGCGGCCCCAGTCGAGCGGCGTCACCAGGTGGTCGGTGCGCTCGATCAGCAGCGCGAACAGCTCCACCAGCTCGGCGCGGAGGTCGGCGGCGGCCCTGAGCCGGACGAGGGCCTCGGCCAGGGGCAGGTGCTGCCCTGCAGGCGGCGGATCTGCTCGCGGCGTGGCCTGTGGGCTGTACCTCTGGGTGGAGATGCCGGCTACCCTCAGAGGCAAGCATGGTTGGGGTGCACGCTTGACCACCATTGAGATCACCCTCCCTGATGCGCTAGCGGCGGAAGCCAGCGGAGCTGGTCTGCTGGCGCCAGAAGCGATTGAGCGCCTGCTGCGGGCCAAGCTGGCCTCAGACCGCATTGCCCGTCTGCAAGACGCAAGGGCTGCTCTTGCTGCTGACCCGCCGGAGGTGCTGACCAGGCAAGAGATCAACGAGGAGATCAGCGCTTACCGCAAGGGGCAACGACTTGCGGCTGGTTCTTGACACCAACACGGCTCTCTCTGCCCTGATCTGGCAGGGAGTTCCCGGGCAGCTCATGGATGCGGCCGTTGTTGGGCGGGTTCAGCTGATCAGTACCGTTCCTCTCCTCGCCGAGTTGGAAGGCGTGCTGCAGCGACCGAAGTTCAGAGAGCCCATTTTTCGGCTTGGTGTAAGGATTGCCGATCTGTTTGATGGCTATGCCGTCCTGGTTGAGCGCGTGGAACCTGCTGATCTGGGAGGTCCCGTCAGTAGGGATCCCGACGACGATCAGGTCTTGGCTGCGGCCGTTGGTGGTCTCGCCGATCTGATCGTCTCTGGCGATGACGACCTCTTGGCCTTGGGCAACTTTCAAGGGATTGCGATTGTTCTTGCCAGGGAGGCCATGAGGCGCCTGCAGGAACCAGAGGGCCAAAGGGATACGCCTTGATCAGCTCCACGCCCTCAAACCGCCAACGCCAACTCCGGCACGAACGCCGCCGGAATCGCCCGCTGCAACCGCCAGCGAATCGCCATCGGCCGCTCGCCCTCGTGGCTCACGTAATCCGCGAACCCGAGGGAAAGAAACGGCAGCGTCACCCCGCCGCGCCTGTTCTCCTCCCTCACGAACAGCATCACCCTGCTGCCGCGCTCAACGTGATGGATGTATCTCTGCCCGGTGGCGGAAGCTTCCCGGGTGAGGCTCTGGCTCTCCCAGTGGAACTCCCACGGGGAGATGGCGTAATCGTTGTAGCGGGTGGTGGGGGAGAACAACCGCTCGGATTTCTTGAGGGTGATGAAGAAGACGTCGCACTGGGTGGCTTCGTCAAAGAACACCCCCTCCCGGCCGGGGAAGGGGCGAGCCTCGTTCAAGAGCCCAAAGGCGGCAAACACCTCGGCGCGGGAGTAGCGGCCGTGGAGTTTGAGGGGGATGGGGGGCGGATCGGCGCGGTCCCAGTCGAGCGGCGCCACCAGGTGGTCGGTGCGATCGAGCAGCAGCGCGAACAGCTCCACCAGTTCGGCGCGGAGACCGGCGGCGGCCCAGAGCCGGACGAGGGCCTCGGCCAGGGGCACGTGCTGCCGGCCACTGCCCCAGAGCTGGGCCATCAGCATGCGCCAGCTGCGCTCGGTGGCGGGATCGAAGCTCGCCGGATCGGGCGCGATGGGCCGCTGCAACTGATCCGCCAGCCAGCGCAACTGCTCCGGGTCGTCCAGATGCAGCAGCCCGCCGGCGATCCCCCGCCCCAGCCGCTCCTCATCGCCGCTGGCCGCCGCCGCCGCCACCCACCCCAACTCCCGCTGCAGCAAAGCCCACGATCCCGCCACCTTGTAAAACTCCCCCAGCTCCATCCCCAGCCCCTCCAGCAGCCCCGCCAGCGAACAGCGCCCGAGGCGGCGCGCTTCCGCCAGCAGCTGGGGACGGCGCGTGGGTAGCGACTCGCGCAGATTGGCAAGCACCCGCTCGCTGGACACCCGATCGAGCTGCAGGCTGCAGCCGGCCGGCAGGAAGGGAAACCCGTCTTTGATCTGCTGCTCCAGCTGGTCGCGGGTGCCGCCGAGCAGGGCGCGGTAGCGCAGGTCGAAGCGGAAGTTCCGGTGGGCCTGGCCGATGAAGTCGAGAACGGTGAGGCAGCTCTTGCCCCGGCAGAGGCGCAGACCGCGGCCGAGCTGTTGCAGGAACACGATCGCGCTCTCGGTGGGCCGCAGGAACAGCACCGTGTCGATCTCGGGGATGTCGAGGCCTTCGTTGAACAGATCGACCGCGAACAGGATCTGCAGCTCGCCGGCGCGCAGGCGGCGGATCTGCTCAGCGCGCTGCTCCCGGGGGCTGGAGGCATCCAGGGCCGCGGCGCGCAGGCCGGCGGCCACGAACTTGCGGGCCATCCAATGGGCGTGCTCCACGCTCACGCAGAAGCCCAGGGCCCGCATCGCCTCCAGGTTGGTGACCTTGTCTGCCAGTTCGCGCAGGATCAGGCGCAGGCGGGCGTCGTCGGCGGTGTAGAGGTTGGTGAGAGCTTCGCTGGCGTAGCCATTGCGGCGCCATTCGATCTGCGACAGGTTGGTGCCGTCGTGGAGGCCGAAGTAGTGGAACGGGCACAGCAGGCCCTGCTCCAAGGCGCTCCAGAGGCGCAGCTCGGCGGCGATGCGGCCGGCAAACCAATGGAGGATGTCCTCGCCGCCGGTGCGCTCGGGGGTGGCGGTGAGGCCCAGCAGCAAGGTTGGCGCCAGGTGGCGCAGCCAGCGCTCGTAGCTGGCGGATGCGGCGTGGTGGAACTCATCGACGATCACCACGTCGAACGTGTCCGGCGCCAGGTCCCCCGGATCCAGCCCAGCGAGCGACTGCACCGAGGCGAACACATGGCGCCACTGGCTGGGGCGCTGGCCATCCACCAGCAGCTCGCCGAAGGAGCCATCGCGCAGCACCTGGCGGAAGGTGGCGAGGCTCTGCTGCAGGATCTCGCGCCGGTGGGCCACGAACAGCAGGCTCGGGTGGCCCGGACCGGCCTGGCGGGCGTAATCGAGGGCGGCGATCACGGTTTTGCCCGTGCCGGTGGCGGCCACCACCAGGTTGCGCCAGCGGCCATGGAGGCTGCGCTCGGCCGACAGCTTGTCGAGGATCTCCTGCTGGTAGGCGTAGGGGCGGATGTCGAAGAAGCTGAGCGGGGTTGCGTCCGCCGCTGAATCCCCCGCCGACTCCTCGCGCACGGCCCGATCAAAGCGGCGCTGCTCGATTTCGCTGGCCCGGTAGGGCTCGAACTCGCCCTCCTCCCAGTAGCTCTCAAAGGCGGCCTGGAACTTGGCCAGGATGCCCTCGTTGTCGTGGGCGGAGAGGCGCACGTTCCACTCCAGGCCGTCGTGCAACGCAGCAGTGGAGAGGTTGGAGGAGCCGATGTAGGCGGTGGAGGCAGGTGTGGCTCCCAAGAGACCAGGCCGATGGAACAACCACGCTTTGGCGTGCAGGCGGGTACGGCGGGTGTCGTAGCTGACGCGCACCTCGGCGCCATTCGCCACCAGCCAATCGAGGGCTCGGCGGTCGGTAGCGCCCAGGTAGACGGTGGTGAGCACCCGCAGGGAGCGGCGGGGCTGGGCCTGCAGGAACGCCGACAGCGCCGGCTGGAGCAGGCGCAGACCGCTCCACTTGATGAAGGCGCAGAGCAGGTCGATCCGCTGGGCGGAGGGGACTTCGTGGATCAGCGCCTGCCCCACCGACGGTTCGCCGCTGGCGTTCACCAGCAGGGTGCTGTCGGCCAGGGGGATGAGCGGGCCAATGGTTTTGGTCTGGCCAGGCAGGCGAGCTGTGGATCGGATCTCCAACAGCAGCCGGCCGGAGGGGTGAAGAAGGTCGCCTTGGGAGATGGCGCGGGGTGCATTGCTCTGGAGCAGGCCCACCAGTTGGTTCACCAGGGCCAGCTGGTGCTCAGGGGTGGCGCCTCCGCTCAGGTGAGCCAGGGCAATGCGGGCCAGACCCGCCAGATGACGGGCCAACAGGCGCGGGGCTTCTTTGGGATCAAGGCCGTCGGTTTCGACCAGGGTTTCATGCAGGTGGCGCAGCTGCTGCTCCAGGCCCTCGGTGAGAAGTTGTTGGTAGAGGCCGGCGGGTGGTTCCTGGTCGGGCATGGGTATCGAGGCGCCTGAGGCTGCCGTAGATCGAAAGGAGCAGGTTCGATTTGTGACGATGTTATTCGGATTCGAATAGCTTCCGCGTGGATCTCAAAGTCCAAACAGGGATTAATGATCTTTCAAGAGGTCTTCTGTTGCTAGGCTTGTTAGAGTCTGTGACTTATGCAGAAAGTCCAGAGCCATAATGGGTGTTATGCAGAACCCGTCCAATTAGGAGTTAGGCTGCTCTGGCGTTATCGCGCATCACATTCCAACAAGAGGGGTCTTGCGAGTGATTATTAATGAGAACCAGCTGGACGAGTGGGTCCGCGGTAACGCACGAGAGGCTCAAGGTGTAATTGTTGAACTTGTATGGCGCTTAGTAGCTGCTTCATCTCCTAAGCCAAGAGAGCGTCGGTTCCCCTTGGGTGATGCTATTGGCCAGCACGGACCCGATGGGCTTTTGGATGTAGATCTCGCATTCGATCCATTCGTCCCAGAGGGCCGCTCGTTTTGGGAAATAGGAACAGGGCTAAATGCTGGCGCAAAGGCCACCTCCGATTACGGCGACCTACTTAAAGCAATACCAGAAAGTACCCGGCTTGAGTCCACTTTTGTGTTCGTTACGCCCCTTTCGGGACGGAGGGACTGGGAACATACATGGAAAGAGGATGCGCAGGGGGCGTGGCTTGAAGTGCGTCGTGCGAAAAATGAATGGCGGGAAGTTCGCGTCATTGATGGAACGAAGCTTATCGACTGGATTCATCAGTATCCTCCCGTAGAACTCTGGCTGGCGCAGCGGACAATCTGCTTGCCCGTTCATCAGCTCGACACACCAGAGCAGCGTTGGAACTTGGTTCGCACTATCGGAGAGCCGCCACCCCTTACGCCCAAACTTTTTCTGACGTGTAGGGATGACGTTTGCGCAAAACTTGACGAAGTAGTGGCTGGAACAGCTGTCCAGCTTAAGTTAGAAACGCACTTCCCTGATCAGGTAGTCGACTTTGTGTCTGCGTACTTGGCAAACCTAGATGCCGAGAATCATGCAGATGCGGCTGGGCGATGCCTTGTTGTTTCCGGCGCCGACGCATGGAATGCTATATGTTCTCAGAAAGAGAGGTTCATCTTAATTGCTGACTCCACGCTTGATTTAAGCGGCGAGATCGGCACAAAGCTGATCCAAAAAGCTCGAAGGAATGGGCACGCTGTAATCTTCGGCGGGCCAGCGGGTGGCATACCTGACCCTACAAGTGTGTCGCTACGACCGCCCCGATCACATGATGTCCGGGAGGCGCTGGAGCAGGCGGGATACGGCGAGGAGCGGGCCCGCACGTTGGCGCAAAAGAGTGGTGGTCACCTTGGCTCATTGCTCAGATGTCTTCAGAATCTCTCTCTCATGCCTGAATGGGCTGAGGGCTCCGTTGCCTCTGAATTGGCTATCGCGGCATTGCTCGGCGCCTGGACCGATGATTCAGATGCCGACAGAGCGGTGGTGGAGGACCTATCGGGAAACTCCTACGGGGAGTGGATCGGCAAGATGCGTGAGGTTGCGCTTCGCCCGGGCACTCCCCTGACTCAGCGAGCCGGAAAATGGCGGTTTGCGGCCCGCTATGAAGGGTGGTATGCCCTTGGTCCGAAACTCTTCGACGATCATTTAGTGCGCTTGCGGAATGTAGCGGCTTATGTATTGACGGAGAAGGACCCCCAGTTCGAGCTTCCTAAGGAAGAGCGATACGCAGCGAGAATACAAGGTAAAGTTCTTACTCATTCATGGCGCTTACGAAGCGGCCTCGCAGGGTCGTTAGCCTTGTTGGGAAGCCATCCTAAGGCACTCTCATCTTGCACACATGGGAGAGCCGAGCTGACAGCGGTTTTGGCGGTCCGCGACATACTTGCTGACGCCGATTGGGAGCGTTGGGCCAGCCTTGGCGATCTGCTTCCCCTACTTGCAGAAGCTTCGCCGGAAGAATTCCTTAGCGCCATGGAGAAGGCACTTGCTACAAGGCCGTGCCCCTTCGATCTTGTCTTTGCTGAAGAAAGCGATGGTGTTACGGGTCGCACCTACATGAGTGGCGTACTCTGGGCTTTGGAGACTTTGGCTTGGGACCCGAGTCACTTATACCGCGTCGTGATCTGTCTAGGAGAGCTTGCCGAACGAGACCCGGGTGGCAATTGGTCCAATCGTCCAGCAAATTCTCTGTCCACGATCCTATTGCCATGGTTGCCTCAGACATGCGCACCGGTGGACAAACGTGCGGCAGCTATATCTGGATTGCTCACCGAGGTTCCAGAGATTGGATGGAATTTGCTCGTTAGCCTACTTCCTCAATCGAAATCAACTTCACCTGGCACGAGTAGGCCCGCTTGGCGCCAGACGATTCCCGAAGACTGGTCGAAGGCTGTAACTCGTCGTGAGTACTGGGAGCAAGTTGAATTATACTCAAATATGATGATCGAGACGGCCAGGCTTGACCGTAAGAAGCTGGAGATATTGATAGATCATATTGAGAGCCTGCCCCCATTGCCACGAGAGTGCCTTCTGGACCATCTGAGTTCTGATGCAGTGATCAGGATGCCGGAAAGTGATCGAATGAGACTATGGAATGCGCTTGTCGATGTAGTCACGAAGCATAAGAAGTTTTCTGGCGCTGAATGGGCGATGGGGCCGGACCAAGTCGACAGGATTACCTCTGTTGCTGAACGCATGTCACCAGATGCGCCAGCCTTCCGGCATCAACGGCTTTTTGGTGAGCGTGATTCTGAACTGTATAAGGAGAAGGGAAACTACGACGAGCAACATAATGAACTCGAACTTTCTCGTCAACGAGCCGTAGAGGAAGTCGCGATGGGCGGAGTACAGGCTGTGCTTGAATTCGCGGAGACAGTCCAGTCGCCTTGGCGCGTTGGAATAGCCTACGGTGTTGTGGCAGGTCCGGATATGAATAGCGTCATTTTGCCCGACTTGGTGGAATCCGAACAGAAGCAGCTTTGTCAGTTTGCAGGTGGGTTTGTTATTAGCAGGTTTCGCATCGGTGGTTGGCAGTGGGTGGATGGTATCGATACAACGCGATGGTCTTCATCTCAGATCGGGCAGTTTCTCTCATTTTTGCCCTTCGCACAGGGAGCGTGGGAGCGCTCCGCACGTCTTCTTGGGTCGGATGAGGTTTCGTATTGGAGCAAGACGAGCGCGATTCCCTATCAGACGGATACGGGCCTCGAACACGCAATCGATGAGCTTGTTCGTTACGGACGTCCTATTGCCGCACTGAGGTGTCTCCATAAGATGTTGCTTGATAAACAGCCGCTTGATGGTGAGCGTACCGTGCGGGCATTGCTAGCAGCATTGGAATCGACCGAGAGAATGCACTCACTGGATGCCTATGAGACAGCAGAGCTCATCAAGGCTCTGCAGCAAGATCCGACCACGCAGCCTGAAGACTTGTTCCGAGTCGAATGGGCGTATTTGCCCCTTCTCGGTCGACACAATGATTGTGCTCCGAGATTGCTTGAGCGACGCTTGGCGACAACACCCGCCTTTTTCTGCGAAGTGATTCGTCTCGTCTTCCGATCTAAAATCGAAGAACGACTATCTGAAGATATGACGGAGGAAAGAAAAGGAATCGCAGGCAACGCCTATCGCCTCTTGAACGAGTGGCAGACGCCACCAGGCTTGCAAGTGGATGGCACCTTTGATGGTGCCGCTCTTGGTCGATGGCTGGATGCTGTCAAGGAGGAGTGCGCGGAGACTGGACATATTGAGATTGCAATGACGATGATTGGCCATTCGTTGATTCACGTGCCGTCGGATCCCGACGGATTGTGGATACATCATTCAGCCGCTGCGGCTCTGAACGCAAGGGATGCTGAGGACATGCGAAATGGATTTCGTACTGAGCTGTACAACTCTCGCGGCGTGTACTGGGTTGATCCCACCGGCGCGCCAGAGAGAGAACTGGCAACGAAGTATCGCGCGCAGGCCGAAGCTGTCGAGAATGCTGGATACCATCGATTGGCAACTACTCTTCGAGAATTGGCGGCGACATATGAGCGTGACGCAGATGGCGCGGCTTCCAGAGATCGCATTGATGAGTGACCCGCGCTTAGTAATCGCCTGTAACGGACATACCGTTGTGCACCTAGAGGCTGAAACTTAGCTTTCTACAAGCATATTCAATAGGCTTTCCTATCAGCAATCACCCCCCGAACGTCTCCGCGGGGGGACTTGTCATCACCTCTCGCCTCGGGATCAGATGCCAATGCGCATGAAACGCCGTCTGCCCCGCCGCCTCGCCTGAGTTCAGCCCCCCTCAGGCGTTGAGCCAACCAGCCCAGTCGCTGATCGTCGCGTCCTGGGCGCCCAACTGCTCCCGCCGCAGCTTCAGCAGCTCCACCACGGCGTTCCACTCCGGCTGGTGCAGCTCCAGCCCGTCGGCCCCATGACGACGCGGGATCACCAGGCTGTGCCCCTCGTTCTCCAGCAGCAACCGGCCGCTGCCCTCCAGCGCGCAGAATACACAGCCCGCGTCGCGGTGGCCGTCGCTGGCCTGCACACCGCGGAAGTCGGTGCGCCCTCTTGCGTAGGCAAACAGCCGTCGCGCCTGCCGGCGTTGCAGCGGAAGCAGAACGCCCGCAGGTTGCTGATGGCGTCGGAGCCGCCCTGGTTCTTGGGGATGATGTGGTCCACCTCCAGGGCCCGCTGATGCTCGTGAGCGCCGCAGCACTCGCAGCGGCCCCGGGCGCATCGGTGAACCGGGTATTTCACCGAGCCGCTGATCGGGCTGCGGTGGCGGCTGCGGTGGGCAAACACCTCTTCGCCGCGCTGCTCGCGGTAGGCATCGAGGCGCTGGCGGCAGAGCTCCAGCAGCGCGCCGCGCTCGCCATCGCTCAGCTCGTCGCCGCCGACCAGGCTGTCGTGGCCATCGCCTTAGGCGGTGATGCCGTTGAAGGAGAAGCCGGCCCACCATGCGCTTCCCAGGATCCGTCGGGCCACGTTGTGCGCCTGGGCGGGGGCATGGGGCATCCTGGCGGGGTGAGACGGGGGGTGGCACTTGCCTTTCGAGGTTCTCTCTGCTCTTTCACCATGCTCACCCAGCTCGCGGATTCAGTCAGCGGCTCCACCCCAGCCACGCAGGGTGGTGATCCGCTTTGATCCCCTCAAGCGGCTGCGGACTCTGGAGCAGCGAGGCCTGGACTTTCTCGATGCTGAACGCGTCTTTGCCGGGCCGACGCTGGAGTTTGAAGACCGCCGGCGCGACTATGGTGAGGTTCGGACTGTCTGCCTGGGTCTGCTTGAGGGTCGCATGGTCGTGATCATCTACACCCAGCGTTCCTTTTTCCGTCAGGTCATTTCGATGCGTAAGGCCAATGCAAGAGAGCAACTACGTTTTCGCCACCACTTCTCCTGATGACCCGATTCGCTCGGATCTACAGCGTGTGGATGCGCATGTGATCCAGCCTGAAGAGTATGCCGAGATTCCGGAGATCACGGATGACGATCTGGCACGTGCTGTGATCAAGGGGCCGCGCAAGCTCGATCAACCTCAGTAACGTTGCTTCCGCCTCGATCACCCCTGAGCCCCACTCTCGGCCGCTCATGTTCCCCCTGTCGCTCAACTCGTCGCCGCCGATCAGGGCGTAGGCACCGTTGCCAAAGCGGGTGATGCCGTTGCCGGTGTGCACCCGACCCACCACGCGCTTCCCAGGATCCGCCGGGCCATGTCCTGCGCGGGGGCGGGGCTGAGGCGGCCCAGCAGCTCCATGAGCATCAGCGGTTGGTCGATGGGGATCCTGGCGAGGGTGAGAAGGGGTTGGCACTTGTAACAGGAGCAACACAGGCAAGCCAGGCCGCCATGTCAGCGCGTGATCCCCTTCGCCCGGCCCCACTGCCTGGCGTGCCTACGTCCGGCGGGGGTAAGGTAACGGTGTTATCAGGTCGTTTCATTGCCGCGACACCCAGGCCCTCTTTGAAGGGAAGCCAGGGCGCCGCTTTGGAAGCTTCGCTCGTGTGGCGTCCCGCAAGCTCGCCATCCTCGACGCCGCCGGATGCCTCAACGATCTGCAGATCCCACCGGGCAATCGCCTGGAGCCGCTCAGGGGGAACCGCCATGGCCAGCACAGCATCCGTATCAACGACCAGTTCCGGCTCTGCTTTGTCTGGACGGACGCCGGGCCAGAGGAGGTCGAGATCGTTGACTACCACTGAAGTGATGCTCGTGCCCCCGGGCGAGGTGCTGCTGGAGGAGTTTCTGCGGCCCATGGGAATCAGCCAGTACCGGTTGGCGCTGGCGATCGGTGTGCCGGAGAGCCGCATCAACGCGATCGTGAAGGGCAAACGGGCCATCACTGCCGACACCGATCTGCGCCTGTGCCGTTTCTTCGGCCTGAGCGAGGGCTTCTGGCTGCGGATGCAAGGGAGCCACGATCTGAAGCTGGCGAAGCAGGCCCTGGAAAGCGTGCTGCCGACGATCGAGCCAATTCAGTCAATGGTGCGAGGAGGGCTTGCGGTTCAGTGCCAGTAGCTGGTCGCGCTCAGCGTCGCTCAGCTCTACTGCTAAGCAGAAGCCTTCGGCTGCGCCGCCCACCAGGGCGTAGGTGCCCTTCTCGCAGCGGGTGATGCCGTTGAAGGTGAACCCGGCCCACCATGCGCTTGCCAGGACCCGGCGGGCGATGTCCTGTGCGGGGGCGGGGGCATAGGGGCATCCTGGAGCGGGTGACGGGGGTGGCACTGGTGAGGGGAGAGGCCTAGAAGATCCCCATGCCAGCGCCACAACCAGCCCACGGTCGTGATCTGGTGTCCCCCTTAGGCTGGGGAAGCCAGGAAACCGTCATGACAGACCAGCTTGGGCGCATCACCCTCAACCCTGAGATCTGCCATGGAAAACCAACCATCCGCGGCTTGCGTTATCCCGTGGAGATGGTGCTCGAACTGTTGTCAGCTGGGATGAGTGCGGCTGACATTCTTGCCGATTATCCAGATCTCGAGGCTGAAGACATCACGGCAGTGCTTGAGTACGCAACCCAGCTTTCCCGAATTCAGCGGGTTGATCTCCTTTCTGCATGAGGATCCTGCTGGATGCCCAGCTGCCACGATCTCTCGTTCGGCCGCTGGAGCAATTGGGTCGCGACGTCCTGCACACCCTTGATCTACCTGATGGAAATCGCAGCGCCGACAGCATGATTTCCTCCATTGCCGACAGCGATGGGAGAGTTGTCTTCAGTAAGGATGCGGATTTCGTCCGTAGTCATCTCTTGCGCGGCACTCCCGCCAGGCTTCTGCTTGTGGCCACGGGCAACATTGGGAACCAGGAACTCACCGCCCTGCTGCTTCGTGTTCTGCCGGAACTGAACCGGCTGTTTGAAACCCATGTCCTCATCGAGCTGAGTCGGAAGGCATTGGTTGTGAGGCATTGAGCGTCAGTCACCTCCGCGCCGAACAGGTATCTGACCACAGAGCTCCTGGGCCTCCTCTCGGCGATCGTGTGCCGCAGGCGCTCGGAGGTGTCGGAGGGCGGCGGGGGCATGGAGTGATGGTGGCGGCTTCCGGGCGAGCGGGCCAGGTCTGGTTTTGGGCGGCCCGTCAGGCCATCGCCCCTGCTGGGACCCCTTCTCGCGTGGGCGTGATGCGGCTCCAGCCCACCCGTCTCAGGGGTGTGGCTGTGCCGCCCCAGACCCTTTGCCCAGACAGGGGCAACTTCCTGCCCACCACTGCAAGACTGGTGCCACTGGAGGGCGCCATGCAGGAAATCCTTTTCGTGGTCGAGGAGGCGGAGGATGGTTCCTTCCGGGCCAGCGCAGCTGCCGCGGCGATCCACACCGAGGCCGACACGCTTGAGGACCTCCACAGGGAGATTCGCGACGCCGTTGTCTGCCACTTCGATCCCGGCCAGGCGCCACCCCTGATCCGCCTCCATCACGTGAGGCAGGAACTGCTGGCCCTGTGAGGATTCCGCGGGACGTCAACGGCCAGCTCCTGGCCGAACGCCTGCGGCGCCATGGCTACGTGCTGACCCGTCAGACAGGTAGTCACATGCGGCTGAGCCGAAGCTCTGACGGCCAGCAGCAGCACCTCACCATTCCTGCCCACAAGCCCCTGAGGGTCGGCACCTTGCGGCAGATCCTCAAGGACGTGGCCAGCCAACTGGGCTGCTCGATGGAAGAGGTGATCGGCAGCCTTGATTTTTGAGGGCCGGGCTACGGCGCCTGAGCAGCTCGATGAGCATCAACGGTCGGTAGATGGGGCTCATGCACATCCGCTCGGCGATGAACTGCCGCAGGCGCTCGTAGGTGGCGGAGGGGGGTGGGGGCATCCTCGCTGGGCTGTGGCGGGGGCGGCACTGGTGGAGGAGAAGCCCCGGCGATCTCCTGGCCCACGAATGCTCCCCACCTCTCTCCCCGCAGCCGCGGCGCGACCCCAAACCGCTGCCAGAGTGGGCGGGCTTACGGCATTCCATGCCCCACCACGGCCCGCCCCTGGCCCCACCGATCGACCTGGACCGCCTCCTGGAGGCCGGCCTGGGGCGCGATCCGAAGGCAGCGGCACTGCAGGATCTGGACCACAGCATCAGCTGGGCAGAGCTCGAGCGGCAGGCGGAGCAGCTGGCCCGGGCCTACCAGCGGCTGGGGCTGCGGCGGGGCGACCGGCTCGCCTCCCTGATCCCCAACCGGGTGGAGCTGGTCGTCCACTACCTGGCGGGGCTGCGCAGCGGCCTGGTGCTCACCCCGCTCAACTACCGCTATGTGTCCCCGGAGATCGACCATGCGCTGACGGTGAGCGGCGCCGCGGCCCTGGTGTTCCACGGCGAACGGCTGGCCGATGTGCAGGCCAGTGCCGTGGCGGGCGGGCTGCCCCTTGGCTGCCATCGCATCGACGATCCCACCGGTTTCGAGCCCCTGCTGGCGGCGGCACCCGCTGGCGGCGAGGCCCCGCCCTGGCCCGACCTGGACGCGGACGATCCCTGCTTCCTCTTCTTCACCTCCGGCAGCACCGGCCGGCCCAAGGGTGTGACCCACAGCAGGGCCAGCTTTGCCGCCGTGCTCACCTCCCTGATCCAGGCCGTCGAACTGCGGGCCGGCGAGGAGGTGCTGGCCGGCAGCTCCCTGGCCCACCTCGCCTCCTGTGGCCTTGTCCTGGCTGCCCTGGCCGCCGGCGCCTCCGCGGCGATCGCCAGCCGCATCGATGCGGCCACCGTGGAAACCCTGCTGCGGCGCCATCGGCCCTCGGTGCTGCTGATGCTGCCCGCCGCCCTGTTCGAGCTGATGCGGGATGACCAGCTCCAGCCGCCCGATCTGGGTTCGGTGCGCCTCTGCATCAGCGGCGGCGACAAGGTGCCCCATCAGCTGCAGGAGGAGTTCCGCCGGGCCGCCGGCTTCGGGATCGACGAATGCTTCGGCATGAGTGAGATCGGCTACGCCACCCTGGCGCCCCCGTCGGGCCCGAACCGGATCGGCTCCGTCGGCCGGCTCTGCCCGGGGTTCAGCGCCAGCCTGCGCGACGAAGACGGCACCGAGGTGGCCGCGGGCGAGCAGGGGCGCCTCTGGATCCATGCGCCCTCCCGGATGCTGGGCTACTGGGACAACCCCGAAGCCACCGCCGACACCATTCGGCAGGGCTGGCTGGACACCGGCGATGAGATGCGCATCGACGCCGACGGCTACTTCTGGTTCTGCGGCCGTCGCAAGCAGATCATCGTCCACGACAGCTCCAACATCTGCCCCCAGGAGGTGGAGGAGGCGCTCTCGGAGCACCCCGCCGTGGATCTGGTGGGGGTGATCGGCATCCAGGACCCTGTGCACGGCGAGAACGTGCGGGCTTACGTCACCCTTCGCCCCGATCAGCCCGCCCCCAGCGAAGCCGTACTGATCGCCTTTGCCCGGGCCCGCGTCGGCTACAAGGCGCCGGAGGAGATCCGCGTGCTGGAGCAGCTGCCGCTCACCCCCGTGGGCAAGACCGACCGGCTGGCCCTGCGGCAGCTGGCGGCGGAGGGGCTGCATGCCGGTTGAGGCCTCCCTGCTCGACTGGATCGGCAACCGCGGGCGCCGCTGCAGCGTCGGCGAGGCGACCGCAGGCACCGGCCTGTCCCTGCAGGAGGTGGAGCCGGGGCTGCTGGCCCTGGTGGCCGAAGTGTCCGGTCGCCTGCAGGTGGCCGAGGACGGCACCCTGCTGTTCGTCTTCCCCCCCGCGCTGCGGATGCGGCTGCTGGCCCTCAGCGGCCGCCGGCGGCTGCAGGCCCGGCTGCAGGCGGCCCTGCGCCTGGCCGCCCGCCTGATCCGGCTCAGCTTCGGCCTGGTGCTGCTGCTGGTCACCACCCTGGTGGTGCTGATCCTGCTGGTGCTGCTGATCGTGCGGCTGTTCAGCAGCGACGACGGCGACGATGCCGGCCTGGCGTTGCTGCAGGGGCTGGCCCAGGTGCCCCTCTCGATCCTGGATCTGCTTGCCTCCGGCATCCGGGCCCCGGCGCGCGGGGGCTCCGCCTCCGTCACGCCCCAGCAGCTGTGGAGCCTGCTCTGGGACCTGCCCGGCGAGGGCGCCGATCCAGCCGCCCTGGGCTTCCTCAGCGCCGTGTTCTCGATCCTGTTCGGCGATGGCGATCCCAATGCCCGCTTCGAGCCGCAGCGCTGGCGCCGCATCGGCGCCTTCCTGCGCAAGCGCGGTGGCGTGGTGATCGCCGAGGACCTCGCCCCGCTGCTCGATCTGCCCGACTGCCCCTCCGATCCCGACCGCCGCCGTGACCTCGCCGATGCCGCCATGCTGCCGGTGCTGCTGCGCTTCGATGGCCGCCCCGAGGTGAGTGAGGACGGGGACCTGGTCTATGGCTTCCCCTCCCTGCCCGCCCGCGCTTCCCGCGTTGATGGGCCGGTGCCGCCGCTGCGCGAACGGGCCTTTCGCTTCAGTCGGGCGGGACGCGGGCAACGGGTCGCCTATGGCCTCATCGTCGGGGCCCTGCTGGTGCTCGCGCCGTGGCTGCTGGCGATCACGCCCGCCTGGCTGCCCTCCGTGGCTTGGCTGGCCCGATTCGCCATCGGCTACGCCCTGTTGCTGCTGCTCCTGCCCCTGGCCCGCCTGCCGCTGCAGCACTGGCGCAACCGTGCCATCGCCGCCCGCAATCGGCGCCGCCAGGCCTGGGCCGAGGCGGCCCGCCACGCCGATCCCCAGCTGAAGCGCCGCCGTGCCGTCGCCCGCCGACTGGGCGCCACCGAGGCTGGCCGGCCGGCGCCGCGGGTCGTGTACGACAGCGGCCGCGATCTGCTGGAGCAGTCCATCGACGACCTGGACGCTGGGCCCCGGCCGATCGCCTGAGACAATCCACGCTCGCCTGTGCCCAGCCAAAGACATGTCCGTTCTCGGCAGAGAGGCGATCCTGCAGGCGATCGAAGCGGGCGCGATCGGGGTCACGCCCTTCGTTCCCGAGCGGCTGGGCCCCGCCTCGCTCGACCTCACCCTCGCCCCCACCTTTCGCGTGTTCCGCAAGGTGCACGAGGTGATCGAGGTGCGTGAGCACACCGACTACCGGACGCTCACCGAGAAGATCGTGGTGCCCCACGGCGAGCACATCCTGATCATGCCGGGCGAGACGGTGCTCGGCATCACCCAGGAGCGGCTGCGCCTGGGCCCCGGCCTCTGCGGCTGGCTGGAGGGCCGCAGCCGTTTCGCGCGACTGGGCCTGATGGTGCACATCAGCGCCCCCTTCATGGGGCCGGGGATCGACAGCCAGCAGGTGCTGGAGATGAGCAACTTCGGTCCCGCTCCGCTCGCCGTGCATCCAGGCACCGCGATCTGCCAGTTCGTGTTCCAGAAGCTGCAGGGCATCGAGAGCTACGCCGGCCGCTTCGCCGGCCAGACGGAGGATTCCTTCTGAGCCTCCCCGGTTCGTGAGGCTGGCAGGCGGGCCTCACCCCAGGTCGTTGATCAGCACGATGCGGTAGCGGGCTTTGCCGGCGCGGAGGTGATCCAGGGCTTCATTCGCCTTGGACATGGGAAAGAACTCCGTGGTGGGTGCGATGCCGTGGCGACAGCTGAAATGCAGCATCTTGTCGGTGGTGGATGGGCTCCCCAGGGGTGAACCGGAGAGGCTTTTCTGCCCGAGAATCATCGGGAAAGCGGCCAGGGCGATCGGTTCAAGGACGGCCCCCACGGTGTGCAGCCGGCCCTTGGGTTTGAGGGCGGCGATGTAGGTGTTCCAGTCGAGGTTGGCGTTGGTGGTGTTGAGGATGAAGTCGAAGCTGCTCGCCGCCCCTGCCAGTTCTTCGGCGTTGCGGGTGTTCAAGGTGCGATGGGCGCCCAGCTGGAGCGCTTCCTCCCGTTTCGAGTCGCTGGTGGTGAAGGCGGTGACGTTGCATCCCCAGGCCCGCAGAAACTTCAGGGCCATGTGACCCAGACCGCCGATCCCGATCACCGCCACGCTGTCGGTGGGTTGGATGCCGAGCTCAACGATCGGGTTGAAGACGGTGATCCCACCGCAGAGCAGGGGCCCGGCCTTCTCGGTGTCCAGCCCTTCCGGCAAGGGAGCCACCCAGGTCCACTGGGCCCGCACCCGCGTGGCGAAGCCACCGTGACGCCCGACGATGGTGGCCTCGGCTTTGAGGCAGAGGTTCTGGTTGCCGGAAAGGCATTGATCGCAGGCACCGCAACTGCCGGAAAACCAGCCCAGCCCAACCCGATCGCCGATGCTCAGGCGCTTGGTGTGCTCCCCGAGGGCGACCACCCGGCCGATCACTTCGTGGCCGGGAACAAACGGATAGGCGGTCATGCCCCACGCGTTGTCGAGCATCGAGAGATCGCTGTGGCAGATGCCGCAGCTCTCGACGGCGATCTCCACCTCTTCGCTGCCCAGCGGGCCCGGGGTGTAGGCAAACGGTTGGAGCGGTTGCCCGGCACCGGGGGCAGCAAGGGCCTGGATCGCTGCGGTCATGGGATCGGCGGGCATGGAAACCTGGGAAGCGAGCCTAGGCAGAGCGGTCCATCCCTGTCCGCCTCAACCTTGACGTGACCCCCATCCAGCCCGTCGCCTCAGAAAATCCCCAGCGTCTTCTTCTTGCAGTAGCCCGCCCCGATGTTCATCCAGCCCGAGAGACAGGGCTTGCCGTTGGTGGGCCGCACCTCGTAGTAGATCGGTGAATTGCAGTGCTGCTTGAGGTCGTTCACATATCCCAGCGGGCATTCGTTGTAGCCCGGCAGCTTGGGAATCCGCTTCTGGGCCAGTGCCGGGCCCGGAGTGAGCAGAGGAGCGCTCAGCAGCGGCAGGACCATGAGCCCGGCGGCCAGGGCGAGGGGTGGTTTCGGCATCGTTCTGCTCCTCACATCTTCAGACCCTAGGAACCGCTGGCCGGCGGCGCCTTCGTGACGACGGGCTCATAGCCGAGGGGGAGAAGGTTCCAGTCGCCGTTGAAGACGTGCACCCGCCGGGTGGCCTTGCCTCCGGCTTCGAATGGCAGGCCGGCATGGGCCCAGGCCAGGGCGCTGCCGGCCAGATTGCGCACCGCGAAGCCCCGGCCCCTGAGCTCCCGGGTGTAGAGGCCGCTGCGCAGGCCGATCGTGCAGTAGGGAACCACCAGCCAGGAGCGGTAGCGGGCGCTGTCGCGCTCGAAGTCCTCCTTGGTGATCGCGCCCGGCAGCATCGAGACGCGCCGTTCGTGGGGCTCGCGCACATCGACCAGCACCGCCGGACGGTCCTTGGGCCGCGCCAGCCACTCGGCCACGGAGATCTCCGGCTGGCCGGGAAACAGCAGCCGCTTCATGCCCCCGTAGCGGCGCCCCACCTCGGCCGCCAGCACGCTGTCGGCGGTGCCGAGGGCCGGCCCACCGCGGCCCACGCCGAGCCCATGCAGCGCCAGCCCGATGGCGACGGCGGCCGTGGCGGCGACGCTGGCGGCGACGACGACCACGCGCCCCCGCCGGCGCCGGCCCGGGGCCGTCATCGCAAGGGGATCTCCTGGCACCGGCCGTTCCATGGCCCCAGCCTGGCGCGGGGGCGGCCATGGCGGCAGCGTCTCCATGTCGTGTCGTTTCGCCCCTGGCCCCCAGACTGACTGTCACGACCTGCCCAGCGCGCGGGCACCCCAGCAACGCCATGCCCACCCCCTCCCTGCCGCCGATCGCCGGCCGCGAAGCCGAGATCCTGGCCCTGGTGCAGCAGAGCGGGCCCGTGGCGCTGCCCCGCACCAACCTGCAGCTCGAGGCGATCACCTCGGCCTTCGCCTGTGCGCTGCACATGCACCAGCCCACGATCCCCGCCGGGGCGGACGGGGCGCTGATCTCGCACCTGCAGTACATGCTCGAGCACCCGGGCGAGGGCGACAACCACAACGCCGAACCCTTCGCCCACTGCTATCGGCGCCTGGCCGAGCTGATCCCCCAGCTGATCGCCGAGGGCGCGAACCCGCGGATCATGCTCGATTACTCCGGCAATCTGCTCTGGGGTTTCCAGCAGATGGGCCGCGACGACATTCTCGAAGCGCTCAGGTTCCTGGCCTGTGATCCCGCCGTCGTGCCCCATGTGGAGTGGCTCGGCACCTTCTGGAGCCATGCCGTCGCCCCCTCCACGCCGATCCCCGATCTGAAGCTGCAGATCCTGGCCTGGCAGCACCACTTCGCTGCCCTCTTCGGCGCCGAGGCCCTGCAGCGGGTGAAGGGCTTCTCGCCCCCGGAGATGCACCTGCCCAACCACCCCGACACCCTCTACGCCTTCGTGAGCGCCCTGCGGGACTGCGGCTACCGCTGGTTGCTGGTGCAGGAGCACAGCGTCGAGAATCCCGACGGCAGCGGCCTCAGCCGGGAACAGACACTCGTGCCGAATCGGCTGGTGGCCCGCAGCTCCAGCGGCGAGGAGGTGTCGATCACGGCGCTGATCAAGACCCAGGGCTCCGACACCAAGCTGGTGGGCCAGATGCAGCCCTGCTACGAGGCCCTGGGGCTGGGGCGGGTCCCCCTGGGCGACACGTCGGTGCCGGCGTTGGTGGCCCAGATCGCCGATGGCGAGAACGGCGGCGTGATGATGAACGAGTTCCCCCCCGCCTTCCTCCAGGCCCACCGGCGCCTCGCGGCCCAGGACGGCGGCGACGCCGGCACGGTGGCGATCAACGGCAGCGAATACCTCGAACTGCTCGAGGCCGCCGGGGTGGGCGAGGCGGCCTTCCCGGTGATCCAGGCGGTGGGGCAGCAGCGGCTGTGGCAGCGCGTCGGCGCCGCCCCCACCCCCCAGGCCGTGGAGACGGCTATCGCCGAACTGGCCGCCAGCGACTCCTCCTTCTCGATGGCCGGCGCCTCCTGGACCAACGACCTCAGCTGGGTGGAGGGCTACGCCAACGTGCTGGAGCCCATGAACCAGCTCAGCGCCCGCTTCCACCAGGTGTTCGATCCCCTGGTGGCCGAGGATCCCGCCGTGACCCGGAGCGCGCCCTACCAGGAGGCCCTGCTCCACCTGCTCCTGCTGGAAACCAGCTGCTTCCGCTACTGGGGCCAGGGCACCTGGACCGACTACGCCCGCGAGATCCACCGGCGCGGGGATGCGGCGATCGCCAGGGGCGCCTCAGCCCTAGTCTCCGTCGGCTGAAGCCCCTTCCGGGAGCGGAGCCACTTCGGGGAAGTACCTGGCCATGCAGGCATTGCAGACGCCGTGGGAGAACTCGACGTTGTCGTGGCTCTTGATGAAGGACTCCACGGTCTGCCAGTAGCCCTGGTCGTTGCGGATGCCCTTGCAGTAGGAGCAGATCGGGATCAGGGTTTCCATCACCTCGATGCGCTCCAGGGCGGCGGCCAGCTGGTCGGAGATCCGCTTCAGCTCCAGCTGCAGCACCACCTGGTGGGCCAGGGTCTCGAGGGCGCGGATCTGCAGGTCGCTGAGCTCACGGGGCCGTTGATCGATGACGCAGAGCGTGCCGATCTTGGCCCCGCCCGGTGTGCACAGGGGCACCCCCAGGTAGAAGACGATGTTGGGTTCGCTGCACACCAGCGGATTTTCCCGGAAGCGTTCGTCCCGGCGGGCATCCTTCACCACGAGGGTCTGGTCGCCGAGAATCGCGTGGGCGCAGAAGGACACATCCCGGCTGGTTTCGTTCACCGCCAGGCCCACCTTGGATTTGAACCACTGACGATCGGCATCCACCAGGCTGATCAGGGCGATCGGCACATCACACAACTGGGCAGCCAGGAAGGTGATGTCGTCGTACGACTGCTCGCTCGCCGTATCGAGGATGCGGTAATCGTTCAAGGCCTCCAGTCGGGCCGCCTCGCGGGGTGCCACGTTCGCGCGCATGGGGAGCCCCTTCCTCTGAGTAAACGTAGGCAAGGCCTTTCGGGGGCCCCACCGCGGTTCACATCTCCTCACCCCCTTCGCCCCTGGGCGCCGGGCTGCAGGCGAACGGGGGTGCCGACCGGGTAGACCAGGATTGTGCCGTGCGCTGAGGACTCCTGGCTGGTCCGTTCTCCCGTCTGTTCGGCCGCTTTACGTGGTCTGAACGCCTCAGCGGCGATCCCGCCCCCGGATGGAGCCGCCAGCGGATTCGCGGCGAGAGCGTGCTGCTGGCCGCCATGATCTTCGCCGTCGCGGGGGTGGCCCTCAGCGCCAACTACGTGAGCGCCACCCGACTGCTGCGCAACCAGCTGCGCGACAACCTGCACAGCCTGGTGAGCATCGCCGCCAGCGAGATGGATCCCACCCTCGTCGCCGCCATCACCCGGCCGGAGCAGACGGGAGATCCGGACTATCGCCGCGCCACCGCACCCCTGCTGCGGTTCCGCAGGCTCGTGCCTGACATCTATTACGCCTACGTCTTCATCGCCACGCCGGATGGGCTGCGCTACACGCTCGACAGCACCTACTACGTCCAGAACCCCGGGGCCCCCGCCAGTGCCGTCAGCGTCGGTGACCTCTACGTCGATCCCTCCGACGATGCGCTGCGCGCCGCCCGGAGCGGGGTGGTCACCGTCAGCACCAGGCCCTACACCGATCACTTCGGGTCCTTCATGAGCGGCTTCGCCCCCATCCGCGATAGCGACGGGGAGCTGGTGGGTTTCGTCGGGATCGACATCTCGCTGGCCCAGCTGCGACGCAAGGAGTTGCCCCTGCAGCTCACCTACCTGCTGGGTCTGGTCGGCAGTGCCGGCTTCTCGGTGCTGGCGGCCAACTTCCATCGCCGCTCCCTCAAGGCCCGTGCTCGCGCCTTCCAGGCCATGGCCTCCGCCGAACGGGCCAAGAGCACCTTTCTCGCCACCCTCAGCCACGAGATCCGCACCCCCCTCAACGGCGTCATCGGCATGACCGGTCTGGTGCTGGCCACGGAGCTCTCGCCGCAGCAGCGGGAGTGTCTCGACATCGTCCACAGCTCGGGGGAATCCCTGCTGACCCTGCTCAACGGCATCCTCGATTTCACCAAGATCGAGTCCGGCCATCTGGAGCTGGAGCTCGCCCCCTGCCGGCTGCGCCCCCTGCTGGAGGACACCATCGCCGCCTGCTCCAGCCTCGCCCGGGTCAAGGCGATCGACCTGGACCTGGTGATGCCCCCGGAGCTGCCCGAGGCCATCGTCACCGACGCCATCCGCCTGCGCCAGATCCTGCTCAACCTGATCGGCAACGCCATCAAGTTCACCGACGCCGGCCGCGTTGTGGTCTCAGTGGCGGCCGGGGTTCCGGCGGTGAAGGCGGTGGTTCCGGCGGCGAAGGCGGGGACGATCCCCCTCGAATTCGCCGTCGCCGACACCGGAATCGGCATCCCCGCCGACCAGCTGGATCGCCTGTTCCAGCCCTTCTCCCAGCTGGGCGCCACCGCCCATGCCCCCCAGGCCGGCACCGGTCTGGGGCTGGCCATCTGCCGGCAGCTCGTCGATGCCCTCGGCGGCACGATCGAAGTGGAGAGCACCCCCGGCCAGGGAAGCGTGTTCCGATTCCGCCTGCCCGTGCAGGTGGTGGATGCCGCTGCCGCCCCCGCTCCCGCCGCTGCCTCTGTCGCTGACCCGCCGCCGCTGCCGCCCGCCGACCCGTTCGCGGCGCGCCATCCCCTGCGCATCCTGCTGGTGGACGACAGCGCCGTGAACCGCCGGCTCTGCGAACTGATGCTGCGGCGTCTTGGCTACGAGCCCGATTCCGCCGTCGACGGCCAGGAGGCGCTGGAGCGCCAGCGGCTCCTCGATCCCGACCTGATCCTGATGGATGTGCAGATGCCCCGGCTCGATGGCCTCGAGGCCACCCGCCGAATCAGGGCCGCCACCGGCCAGGCGGATCGGCCCTGGATCGTGGCGCTCACCGCCTTCACCTCCGCCGAGGAGCGGGAGGCGGCGCTGCAGGCGGGCATGAACGCTGTGCTCGCCAAGCCGCTCAAGGCCGAGGCCCTCCTGGCCAGCCTGGTTGCCGCCCATGCCCATGGCCCAACGTGATCCCCAGGCCCACCCACTGAGGATCAGGGCAAGCACAGGCCTCGCTGTTGCCGCTCAGGTCCGCCAGGTCGTGATCAGCCCCTGGACGATGGTGTAGATCCCCGCCGCCAGCAGCACCAGGCTGCTCACCCGGGTGAGGGTGTCGGCGTGGTCGAGCAGTTGCCGGGAGGCGCTCATCAGGCCGACCCAGAGGCTGGAGGCGGCAATCACAGCGGTGTACCCCAGGGCATAGCTCACCATCGTCAGCACGGACAGCGCGGTGGAACCCGTGACGGCGGCTGCGGCAAGCACCGAGAACAGCACCGGACTGGCACAGGGGGAGCTCACCAGGGCAAAGCCCATCCCCACCAGGAATGGACCACCGGAAGCGGGCAGCTCGGGCAGGCGGGGCAGGGTCAGCGGCAGCCAGCCGCCCAGGTTCAGGCCCATCACCAGGATGATCAGCCCCACCACCAGATGGACCGGACCGCGATGGTCCACCACAATCGCTGAGGCGAACGAGGCGATCAGCCCGAAGAGGCTCAGCACCAGGACGGTGCCGGCCACGAACCCCCCCACCCTGCGGATGGCCTGGGGCCGGCTGATGGGCCCGAGAGTGCCGATGTAACTGAGGTTCAGCGGCAGCATGGCCAGCACGCAGGGCGAGACGCTCGCCAACACCCCGCCACTGAACGCGAACAGGGGAAGCAGAAGTCCTGGCCCGCCGGGCAGGGCCTCCAGCCGATCGGCGTAGGCCTGCGACGCTGACTGGATCGCCAGATCCAGCTGCATGCCGATCACGGGCAGCCAATGGGCCGCCAGGGCCCCCAGCAGGGCCAGCCCACCCAGGAGCACAAGAAAGGCCAGGCCTTTCCTGCGGACGGCAGAGCTGTTCATGGCTTGATCATCGACTGGGCTTTCTTGATCGCCGCGATGTAGGCGCGCTCATCCGTGCTGGCGCGGAATGTCTGCACCGTGGCGCCGGTGGCTGGGTTGATCACGGCCACCAGGGAGGTCTGGCTGCGGTTGGCCTCCAGGAACGGGCCAAGTCCGAGGGCACGGGCGGTCTCGCGCGATTTCTTCAGCTGGCTGGCATTGGAGACATCGAATTTCAGGAACGTGGCCTTGCCGGCCTTCTGTTGTCGAAGGGAGCTCAGGGTTGGGCCGATCGTCTGGCACTTGGAGCACCAGCTGGCATAGATGTCGACCACCACGGGTTTGCCCTGCAGGGAGGGGGCGAGGGCACCAGCCCGTGCCTGGGCGACCCGTTCGGTGACAACCGTGGCGGATGGCCAGGTGCCGGTCACAGAGGAACCAGGCAGGGCAAAGGGATGGGTTCCCCCGAGCGTGAGAGCCAGAGCGGTGAGGGGAGCAGTGATCGGATGTGGCATGGGGGCCCCGAGGGTGACAGCCTTCAGTACCGCCGCAGGCGCCAACCGGATGTCCTCAGGGCAGGGTGAACCCGGACGTGTTCAGGTGCTTGAGATCCAGCATCACCACCGTGACCCAGACCAGCACGGCCAGGCCGACGAGGGAGCCGATCACCATCAGCAGGCCGATGATCACCGACCGGGGGGTATCGCTGGCGTTCGGCACGGGCAGGGGGCGAGCTCTCGCCACTGTCCCACGGCCCGGCGGCCTCAGACGGTCGCCTCGGCCCCTTCAGCGCCATTGGCCAGCACCAGCCGCAGCAGCACCGGCGCCAGGAAGGTGGTGCCCATCACCATCAGCAGGATCGCCGCCTCCAGGGACGGCCCCAGCACCCCGGTCTGGGTGCCCAGGCCCAGGAAGATCAGGCCCACCTCGCCCCGGGGCATCATCCCCAGCCCCACCGCCAGCCGGTTGGTGGGCCCGCTGCTGAGGTAGCTCCAGCCGGCCGCCACCTTGCTGACCACGGCGGCCGCTAGCAGGAAGCCGGCCATCACCAGACCCTCGTGGTTGGCCGCATCGAAGGGGTTGAGCACCGACAGGTCCATGCCGCTGCCAATCAGCACGAAGAACACGGTGGCGAACAGGGCCACCAGCGGCTTCACCGCCTCCTCGATCGCGTGCCGGTGCCGCGAGCCGCTGAGGATCAGGCCACCGGCGAAGGCCCCCAGGGCCGCCTCCAGCCCGAAGGCCTGGGCCGCGAAGCAGGCCAGCGACATCACCAGGAAGGCCGCCACCACCACCTCGCCCGGGGCCTTGAGGCGATCGAGCAGCCAGTCGAAGGGGGGCGCGGCGGTGCGGCTGAGGAACAGGGCCACCACCACGAACACCGCGGCCGCGGCGACCAGCTTCAGGATCGGGCCGAGGCTGAAGCCTTCGCCGCCGGCCAGGGCCACCACCACGGCCAGGATCACGATGCCGAGGATGTCATCGAGCACGGCGGCGCCGATCACCGTCTGCCCCTCCCGGGTGCGCAGGAACTTCAGCTCCCCCAGCACGCTGGCGGTGATGCCGATGCTGGTGGCGGTCATGGCGGCACCGGCGAAGATCGCCGGCAGCAGGGGCACGCCGAACAGGAACTGCAGGCCGAAGGTGCCCAGGGCGAAGGGCAGCACCACCCCGGTGAGCGCCACCGTGATCGCCTGGCCCCCCACCGCCATCAGCTCGTCGAGTTCGCTCTCCAGGCCGGTGAGGAACAGCAGGGCCAGCAGGCCGATCTTGGCCACCGCCTGCAGGTTGGTGAAACCGTGGTCGTAGATCTCCTGCACCTGGTCGGGGCCCACGTGGGAGAGGGCGGCGATGGTGCCCTCGGCGAGGGCGTTGAGCTGGCCGCCCAGCTCCGGCGCCAGGATCAGGTGCAGCCCCGAAACGCCGATCAGCACCCCCGCCACCAGCTCGCCGAGGATGGCCGGCAGGCGGAACCGCACCATCAGCTCCGCCAGGGCCCGGGCGGCGAACAGGATCACGATGAAGCGCCCCACCTCGATCAGGGTCTCGGCCGCCTCGATCTGGTGGCCCCCGGTCGCGAGCAGCAGGGAGGACATGTCCATGGCGGGCTGGCTGGGGCGATGCCGAAATCCTTTCATCCCTCCGCAGGCCGTGGGCCCGGGATCAGCGGACCGGGATCACGGGCCTGGATACTGAAGGGCCAGCCGTCTCCGCCGCCCGCCTCGATGGCCAGGTTCAACCGCTCGCGGCGCCAGCGCCCCGTCAGGGGACGGCTCCGGCCCGGCGCGGTTCCACCGGAGGGCAGACCGCCGGTCTCCCTGGGGGTGGTGGTCGCCATCGGCCTGCTGCTGGCTGGCGTGCCGCTGCTGCTCTTCAACCAGCAGCACTCCGGCGATCAGCTGAAGATCCGCCGCGAACTTCGCAAGTTCTGAGCCCAACGCCCCGTGACCCTCTCCCGCAGCCGCCGCTGGTTCCTGCTCCTGCTGGGGGGCCTGCTCGCCACCACCCTGCTGGCCGCCATGGCGGGCTGGGCGGGCACCACCGCCCGCCCGGCCGATCCGCTGCCCTCCTGGAATCCGGGGGCGGCCCGCGACGGCATCGTCCGCTTCGTCCGCCAGACCACGGACCCCGCCAGCCCCGGCTTCGTGCCCCCTGCCGAGCGCATCGCCACCTTCGACCAGGACGGCACCCTGTGGGTGGAGCAGCCGGTCTACCCGCAGGTGCGCTTCATCCTGGAGAAGGTGCCCGGGGCGGTGACCACCCGCCAGGAGCTGGAGCGGCTGGCCGCCACGGCCCTCAGCGGCATGCCCCTGGACACCTTCAAGGCCGATGTGCGCCAGTGGCTGGCTACGGCCCGCCACCCCCGCTGGCAGCGCCCCTACACCGCGCTCACCTACCAGCCGATGCAGGAGCTGCTCCGCTACCTGCGCGCCAATGGCTACAAGACCTACATCGTCACCGGCGGCGGCCAGGACTTCGTGCGCGTCTATGCGGAGGAGGTGTATGGCATCCCGCCGGAGCAGGTGATCGGCAGTGCCGGCGCCACCCGCTACGGCTACGACAGCTCGGGCCGGCCCTTCCTGACCAAGGAGCCACGGCTGCTGCTCAATGACAACGACGCCGGCAAGCCCGAAGGCATCCAGCTGATGATCGGCCGGCGGCCCATCGCCGCCTTCGGCAACTCCACCGGCGACCGGCAGATGCTGGAGTACACCAAGGCCGGCGACGGCGCGCGCCTGGCGATGCTGGTGTTGCACGATGACGCCCGCCGCGAGTATGCCTACGGTCCGGCCCTGGGGCTGCCGGACACCAAGGTGGGGCCGTTCACCCAGGGCCTCCATGACGAGGCGGGACGGCAGGGGTGGATCGTGATCAGCATGAAGAACGACTGGAAGCGGATCTTTTCCTTCGAGCGTTGACGGGCGAACCTTGATGGCCGAGATCCCCACTGCGCTCTAGGGTCGAAGTCAGTCGATCCGCCGCCATGAAAGTCCTGGCCGTTTCCCTGCTCAGCGCCTCGCTCGCCCTCGGTGCCGGCTCCGCCGCCCAGGCCCAGCAGCGCTGCACTTTCCTGCAGCCGATCGGTGGCGATGGCACCTCCCCGATCGTTTCCAAGCGGGTCGGGGCTGCCAAGCTGCTTGGCAAGGAGAACTGGAACACCGACTTCATCGTCAACCAGCCCTACAGCAGCTTCAAGTTCTTCTTCACGGCCAACTCCTCCGACGCCAACGCCAAGTACCCGGTGAGTGGCTTCATGAAGTTCAGCGATGGCAGCAATCTGCAGGTGATCAACGAGGTCATGAACCCGCCGATCGGCACCGGTCGCATGTTCGGTCCCTTCCCTGCCATTCCGGGCAAGCAGGCCAGCCAGATGAACTTCAAGGTGGGAGCCAGCAGCGACCCCGGCGCCCTGGGCTTCAGCTACCGGATCTCGGTCCAGGGCTGCCTGTAGGTCCCATTCCGATGCTGCTCCCCCTGCTGCTGGCCCTCTCACCGGCTCCCGGCCCGGTGATCACCAACGGGCCTGTGGTGGCCGTGCTGGAGAACCGTCGCCAGCCCAAGCCGGATGGCATGGATGAGGTCCAGCCGGTGGCCACCGTCCGGGTGGAGGGGAAGGTGGTCGGTCAGCTGATGGGGGCCCTGCGGATCGGCCCCGGCAGCATCGATTCGGTGCTGCAGGTGGTGGAGATGGATCCCTCCAATCCCTACCCGGAGGTGCTGCTCTCCTCGTTCACGGGCGGCGCCCACTGCTGCAACGACACCCGCGTGCTCACCAGCAGCCCCGATGGCCGCCGCTGGTTTGAGGTGCGCCGCGACCCGGTCAACGGTGGGCCCAACGGCGCCAGCGACCCGCTCGGCAACGGCCGCTACCTGCTGGTGGACGTGGACAACCGCTTTCTCTACCAGTTCGCCAGCTACGCCGGCAGCAGCGCCCCCAGCCAGATCTGGCAGCTGAACGGACCCCGCTTCGTCGACATCAGCCATCGCCCCCAGGTGCTGCCGTTGCACCGGCGCCGGCTGCAGGAGATGGAGAGTTGGTTCAAGCAGCCGGCCGATCAACGCACCGAGGCCAATGGTTTCCTGGCCGCCTGGGTGGCCACCAAGGCGCTGGTGGGGGAATTCGACAGCGGCTGGAAACGGATGCTGGGCCTCTACGACCGCAGCTCCGACTGGGGGCTGACCTCCTGCGAGGCCGGCTACAACGACAAGGGGGAGTGCCGGCAACCGGAACGGCGCTATGCCAGTTACCCCGAGGCGCTGCGGGCCTTCCTGCGCCGCACCGGTTACCTGCCGGCGGCGCCCTGACTCAGCCCAGGAAGGTCATGGTCAGGCTCACCAGGGCCAGGCCGGTGAGGCCGGTGGCGGTCAGCAGTCCGATGGATCGGTGCACGGGCGTCTCCCTCATGGGCAGAAATCTAGAGCAATCCTTAAGACGCGCAATCGCTCCGTCCTGGCTCGCAGCAATCCGTCATGGAACCGAGCCTCGCGGTGGCTCCCCCGCCCCTGCCAGGCTGACCGTCCCGGCGACGCACCATGGCGGGCGGCCCCACCATCGCCCTGGCCCTGGAGGGCCAGCTGCGCCTCGATGACCAGCCCGCCCTGCACAGGGCCTTGGCGCTGGCGCGCCAGCGCGGCGGGCGCCTGCTGGTGCTGGCCTGCCGGCCGCAAGCCCAGCGGCTGAGGGGCCCCCACCAGCGGCGCCTGGAGGCCCAGGCCCTCGCCGCACTGCACGCCCGCCTGGCGGCGGCGGGGATCCCCCTGCTGGCCTTTCCGCAGCACACCACCGCGGCCGCCCTCGCCGAGCTCCGTCCCCTGGTGCAACCCGAAGCGGTGCTGCAGGCGGAGGAGAGCCGCCTGTTCGACACCTGGCCGGTGGCGGCCGAGCGTTTTCCCTTGGTGTTCAGCCCGTTCCGGCGCGGCCTCGAGCGCGACCCGGAACCGCCACTGCCCCCACCGGATCTCGCCGGGCTAGGGAACGCCTGGGACGAGCTCCCCCGGTCCTGGCTGGCCCCGCCGGTGGCGCCCGGGGCCGGGAGCGATGACCGCAGCGCCTTCCCCTTCCCCGGTGATGAACCCACGGCCCTGGCCCGGTTGCAGCACTACCTGTTCGGCTCCAGCGGGCTGCGCGATTACAAGGCCACCCGCAATGGGCTGGTGGGGACGGAGTTCTCCGCCAAGTTTTCCCCCTTCCTGGGGGTGGGCGCCCTCTCGGTGCGGCGGATCTGGCAGGAGGTGCTGCGCTACCAGGCGCTCCACGGCGCCGATGAAGGCTCGGAATGGATGAAGCAGGAACTGCTCTGGCGGGAGTTCTTCCTCTGGTCGGAGCAGAAGCACGGCGCTGCCTTCCACGCCCCCGGCGGCCTTCAGCAGCGCCCGCCGGACTGGGTGGAAGACCGGGAGCGCTTCGTCCGCTGGACCCGTGGCGACGCCGG
Source organism: Synechococcus sp. BO 8801 (assembly GCF_002252675.1). Classification (GTDB taxonomy): domain Bacteria; phylum Cyanobacteriota; class Cyanobacteriia; order PCC-6307; family Cyanobiaceae; genus Cyanobium. Next base: position 58,273 of record NZ_NQKY01000005.1, read on the forward strand.
CCATCCCCTGGTCGACGCCCAGCTGAGCGAACTGCTGGCCACCGGCTACCTCTCCAACCGCGGCCGCCAGTGGGTGGCCTCCCACTTCGTCAACGAGCTGCGGCTGCCCTGGATCTGGGGCGCCCGCTTCTTCGAGTGGGCCCTGATCGATGCCCACCCGGCCCTGAACACGGGCAACTGGGCCTACCTGGCCGGCGTCGGCTCCGACCCGCGCAGCTTCGGCGGCGCCCCCCGCCGCTTCGACCTGGAGCGCCAGGTGGGCCTTTACGACCCTGAGCGGCAGCACCTTCGCCTCTGGGGCCGATCGTCCCTGGAGCCGGCCGCACCAGCGTTGCCATGACCCTGACCCTGATCCTCGGCGACCAGCTCCATCCCGACTGGCTGAGCCCCTCCCCCCTGCAGCTTGCCCCCGGCCAGCGGGTGCTGATGATCGAGGACCTGGCCGTGGCCTCCACCTGGCGCTACCACCGTCTGCGGCTGCTGCACACCTTCGTGGCCATGCGCAGCTTCCGCGATGCGCTGGTCGCCCGCGGGGTGTTGGTGAGCTATTTCGAGCTGCCTTCCTCCCAGGAGATGCCGTTCTGGCAGCGGCTGGCGGCTGAGCTGGAGGGCGACCCCGCCAGCCGCGAGCTCCGTGTGGCCGAGGTGGCCGACCGCGGCTTCGAGTCGCGGCTGCAGCGCTTCTGCGCCGAGCAGGGCGTGCGGCTCAGCGTGCTGCCCTCACCGGCGTTCCTGGAATCGGTGGCCGAGAGCCGCAGCTGGTTCGAGGGCCGCCGCCGCCCGTTCATGAAGACCTTCTACGAGCGCCAGCGCCGCCGCCTCGGCCTGCTGCTGGAGCCCGATGGCAGCCCCACCGGCGGCCGCTGGAGCTTCGATGTGGAGAACCGCCGCAAGCTGCCTAAGGGTTACGTGGAGCCCACCCTGCTGGCGGTGCCGGTCAGCCCCCACGAGCCGGCGGTGCGGGCCCTGATCAGCCGCCATTTCCAGGACCACCCCGGCGCGCTGGGGCCCCTGTGGATCCCCTTCGATCAGGCCGGGGCCGAGGCCTGGTTGCAGCGCTTCCTGGCGGAGCGGCTCGACGGGTTCGGGCCGTATGAGGACGCCCTCAGCCAGCGGCACGCCACCCTGCACCACTCCCTGCTCTCGCCCCTGCTCAACATCGGGCTGCTCACCCCGGCGGCGGTGATCGCCGCCACCCTGGAGCACGCCCGGCGCCGCCAGGAGAGCGGCCAGCCGGTGCCGATTGCCTCGCTGGAGGGGTTCCTGCGCCAGGTGATCGGCTGGCGCGAGTTCGTGCGCGGCATCGACCGGGTGCATGGCGAGCGCCAGGCCGCCGCCAACTTCTGGAACCACCACCGCCGCCTTGCCCCCTGCTGGGACGACGGCAGCAGTGGCCTGCCGCCCCTGGATGCGGCGATCGAGCGGGTGAACCGCCTGGGCTACAACCACCACATCGAGCGGCTGATGGTGATCAGCAACCTGATGCTGCTGTGTGAGATCCACCCCGGCGAGGTGCACCGCTGGTTCATGGAGCGCTACCTGGATTCCTACGAGTGGGTGATGGGCCCGAACGTCCACGGCATGGGCCAGATGAGCGACGGCGGCCTGTTCGCCACCAAGCCCTACATCGGCGGCTCCAACTACATCCTCAAGATGGGCGACTACAAAAAGGGCCCCTGGTGCGAGATCTGGGACGGCCTTTACTGGCGCTTCATCGATCGCCACCGGGCCTTCTTCCAGGCCAACCCCCGCCTCTCGATGATGGTGAAACTGCTGGAGAAGATGGACCCCAAGCGGCGCGAGGCCCTGGAGGCCGCCGCCGAGGGGTTCCTGGCGCGGGCCACCCGCTAAGGGGCCTTGGGAACGACGACGCGGGGCGCCAGGTTGAGGTGGCGGATGCGCTGGGCGAAGCCGCGGTCGTCGAAAGAGGCGAGCGTGTCGCAGCCACGGCAGCTGGCGTGGTGCAGGGCATCGGCGAAGTCGAGCCCGGCGCGCAGCCCGGCGACGGCCTGCTCGAGGGCCGGGCGATCTTCCGCGTTCAGGCCAGGGTGGGCCAGCAGGTGATCGAACACCAGCAGCACCTGCTCGGCCCGGAAGCCGTAGTAGCCCCGCAGCACCCACTCCAGCTCCAGGGCCACGGTCTTGGGCAGGAACAGGGCCTGCCCCGATTCGATCAGCTGCCGGGCCGCCTGGCGCTGGCATTCGGTCGCGGCATCGGCCCCGTCCTCTGCGACGAAGTAGCGGGCCAGCACGTTGGTGTCGAGGCCGATCACGGCGTCAGCAGGCTGGCGGGGTCGAAGTCCGCCGGCACCGGCGGACGGGGGCTCCTGAGCAGGCCGAAGCCACTGGCCGGCAGTGGCTGCTCTGGCTTGCAGGAGCGCACTTCGATGTGATCGCCCACCAGCTGGAAACTGACCCGACCGCCCCGGGCCAGGCCGAGCTGCTGCCGCAGGGCCTTGGGGATGGTGACCTGTCCCTTGCTGGTGATCGAGCTGGTGGCGGCGTCTTCGGCTGGCATCGTCACCGCCTCCTTAAGCTGGGTCTTACCTGGTAAGGATACGTCGATCAGCGCCGATGGATGAGCATGGTCGCGCCCTGACCCACCCCTGCCCGTGACCGCCTCCGCCGCCGCCGCTGCCACCCGGCCGCCCGCCCCCGCCCTGCTGCTGGAGCGCCTGGCGGCGGTGGAGGGCATGGGGCCCGGCCGGCGGCGGCTGGTGGTGCTGCTCAGCCAGCTGGGCGACTTCGACAGCCTCGAGTACGCCCAGGCGCTGGCACCGGTGCTGCCGAAGCTGGAGGCCGCCGGCATCGCCGTGCTGGCGATCGGCATCGGCGACGCGGCCGGCCGCGAGCGCTTCTGCGCTTTCACCGGCTTCCCGCCCGATTGGCTGCTGGTGGACGCCGAACCCCATCTGCACCGCGACCTGGGGCTCTACGAGGGGCTGAAGCAGGCCGGCGGGCCCTGGCCCAACCTGCTGCTGATGTGCGCCGGCCTCGGTTCCCCCGGCACCCTGGCCGAGGTGCTGCGCGGCTACACCGGCGATCGCAGCGCCCCCCAGCGCATCGCCGACGACGAGACCATCCTGGCGGGCCCGCTGCCGCCGATCAAAGGGTCGTTCTTCGCACGGGCCGGCGGCCGCGGCTTCCAGCGCCCCTTCGAGCTGGCCACCGTGCGGCTGCGCAACATGGCCGAGGTGCTGGGCCATTGGCGCACCTACGTCCCCCGCGACGACTTCCTCACCCAGCGCGGCGGCACCTACCTGCTGGAGGTCGACGACACGCTGCTCTACAGCCACCGCGACCGGGGCATCCTCGGCTTCTCGGCCACCATGGCCCGGCCGCTGAGTTTCCTGGATCCGTATCTGGGCTGAGGGGGGCGCCGCAGGCAGAGACTTAGTCCATGACTAAGCTAAGCAAGAGTCCCGACCCGGCCCTGTGGAACGTCCAGCACCGGCACCCCGTCTGGTGAATGTGCACCAGGCCAAAACCCAGCTCTCGCGGTTGATCGATGACGCCCACGCCGGGGAGACCATCGTGCTGGCCAAGGCCGGCAAGCCCTGGGCACGGTTGATGCCCCTGGAGGCACCGGCTCCCCAGCGGCTCCCCGGTCGCCTGCGCCACCTGGGTCCCCTCAGCCGGCCCGACGCCCTGCTGGAGCCCATGGCGCCCGATCAGCTCGCCGACTGGGAAGCCAGCCCCCTGGTTCCGGCGTCAGCCCTGCCGTGACCTGCACCTCCGCCTACCTGCTCGACAGCCATGCCCTGTTGTGGTGGTGGTTCGATCCGGAGCGGCTTTCGGGTGCCGTCCTGGACCTTCTGGTGGATCCCACCAGCCGGATCCTGGTGAGTGCTGCATCGGTCTGGGAACTCAGCCTCAAGCACCATCAGGGCAAGCTGCCCGAGCTGGCTACAGCCATTGCTGATCTTCCTGGCCTGCTACAGGCCGATGGCTTCCTCCCCCTGCCGATCTCGCTGGCCCATGGCCTCAGGGCAGGCGGCTACAGCCAGCCCCACCGCGATCCCCTTGATCGGATGCTGGCGGCCCAGGCCGAGCTGGAGCGGCTGGTGCTGCTCACCGCTGATCCGCAGCTTTCCGCCTTTCCCTGTCAGACGTTCTGGTGAGAAGCGGGGCCGGCCAGAAGAGGCCAGCCAGAGCTACAGCCCCTCCAGCAGGGGGCGCAGCGCCTCGGCCGGTCCGCGTCCGGGCTCGAACAGGGGGCCATCGCCCTCGATGACCTGGCCGCCTGTCAGGACGATCCGGAAGAGGGCGTCACCCATGGAATCCACCACGATGCACTGGCGGGCCCGCTCGCTGACGATCGGCAGGAAGCCGGCGAGCCACTCCATGGTGCCTCTGATCCGGCGGGCGTCCCGTTCGTTGTCGTCGTCGAACCCCCCGTAGGCCAGCCGCAGGAACAGGCTGCCCCAGGGCTCGCGGCGCTGGTAGTAGAAGGCGTGGCTGTTGAGGCCATGGCCCCAGAAACCCACGCAGAAGGTGCCGAGGGGAGCGGCGCTCAGGAAGGCATCGATCGTGCTCTGCAGCAGGTAAAGCGGCTCCGTGCCCCGGGCCGTGCCGAACAGGGTCTGCCCCTGCCAGTGCAGCGGCCGATCGGGAGGCAGCAGGCTGAGGGGGAAGGGCCCACCGATCCGCTCGGCGTAGAAGGTCAGAAGGCTGTCGAGCGTTGGCTCCATCGGCGGGTCTGCGGCGGGATCCATCCTCCCCAGCTCGTCTGGATCGAGGCGATTTTCCCTGCGAAGGACCAGAGATGACGAGGCGCTGCTGGTGTCACAGAGCCCCCAGCCCCGCCTTCAGCCCCTCGGTGACGGCCGCCAGGAACGGCAGATCCAGCGTGTCGATCGTGTCGCTCATCTGGTGGTAATGCGGGTTGCGCATGAATGAGGTGTCGGTCACCATCACGGCGTCGTAGCCCGCATCCCAGAACGGGCTGTGGTCGCTGAGGCGCACGTCGGGAATCGCCCGGCCGGCATCGGGCACCGGCAGAACCTTTGTGATCACGTGCTCCCCCATGAGGCTGGCGAGGCCAGTCAGCATCTCGGCGACACCCTGATTGCCCACCACGGCGATGAAATCGCCCCGATCGCCATAGATCGCCTGCATTGCCGGGACTGGATAGATCTGGGTGGCGGCGGTGTAGGCGAGCATCTCCAGGCTCACCATGAGTTTCAACTTCTGGCCGCTGGCCTTGAGTTCACCGGCCAGGGCGGTGCTGCCGAGCATGCCCCATTCCTCCTGATCGAAGGCCACGATCCACACCGGCCGCCGGGGCGGCTCGGCTGCCCAGTGCTTGCCCAGCTCGATCAGGGCCGCCAAGCCGGAGGCGTTGTCGTCGGCGCCGATCGAGTGCAGGGGGCCGTCGTAGTGGGCCGCCACCAGCAGAGGGTCGAGCTCCGGGCGCTGGCCGGGGAGCTTGAGGATCAGGTTGGTGCCCGCATCGATGCCCTCACGGAAGTGGTGCTCCTCCACCGGCCCCAGGACGCCGAGCTGTTCGATCAGGTAGGCGCGCACCGCCATCAGACCGATGGGATCCCAGCGGGCGTGGCGGGGTCGGGCCAGGTGCTGCAGGTGCTCCAGCAGGGGCGCGGGGTCGGGGTGGTCGATGGCGGGGCGGCCGATGGGGCACGAAGCCTAATCGCTTGACACCTGCACTGCAAGTGTGGATAATTAGGGAATGGTCAAGGTCTTCGCCCCAGCTGACGCTCTCTACGGCCTCGAGGAGCTCCTCCTCGTCGCCGGCAAGCTGCTGGACGAGGAGATCTCGCCGCGCACGGTGCGTCTCTATGCCACCCAGGGGTTGATCGATCGCCCCGGCAAGGAGGGGCGCAGTGCGGTGTACGGCCACCGGCACCTGTTGCAACTGGTGCTTGTGCGCGCCCTGGCCCGGCGCGGCCTCAGTCTCTCCGCCATTGCTCCCTTCTGCGTTCTGGCCGACGCCGATCTGGAGCAACAGCTGGAGCAGCTCGATGGGGAGGGGGTGGCGGCCACCGCTCCCTCCGTCGCCACCGGCAACGAGGCCCTGCGGTACCTGCGGGATCTTTCGGAGCCGGCCGACGATACCGATGCTCCGGCCGACGGTTCTCCGTCCTTCGCACGAAAAGCCGCGGCCATGGGCTCCGTCCTTGGGATGCTCAACAAACCCCTGTCCTCCCGCCCCCGTTCCGACCGCACCCCCACCGGATCCCGCTCCAGCGACAACGGCAGCCGCTGGCTGCGTTTCACCCTCGCCCCAGGCATCGAAGTCCACGTCCGCGACTCCGTTCTGCCTCCTCCTGCCGGCCCTCGGCGCCAGCAATGGCTCCAGCACCTCCTGGACCGGCTCAACGCCCTGCTCGACGACGCCTCCCGCTGAACCATTCCCCCCGTCCCACCGCTTTCCCCAACCATGACCCGTCCCACCCTGCGCTTCCGGCCCCTGCGGCCGGCGGTGGCCTCCGATCGCCCCTCGATCCTCGATCTGCTGCTCACGATCACCCCGCCGCCGGTGGCCGCAGAAGCCAGCCTTCGCGAGCGGCCGCCGCTCAACCTGGCCCTGGTGATCGACCGCTCCGGCTCCATGAGCGGCACCAAGCTCAGCTACGCCCGCAAGGCGGCCCGCTTCCTAGCCGGCGAGCTCACCGGCCGCGATCGGCTCGCCATCGTCAGCTTCGACGACGAGATGAACGTGGTCGTGCCCTCACGGCCCGTGGCCGATCCCCAGCCCTTCATCGCCGCGATCAACACGATCCACAGCGGCGGCTGCACGGCCCTGTTCGATGGCTGGCGAGCCGGGGCCACCCAGGTGGCCGAGCACCTCGACCCCGGGGCGATGAACCGGGTGCTGCTGCTCTCCGATGGCCAGGCCAACGAGGGCCTCACCAACCAGGAGCAGATCGCCGCCAAGGTGGCGGGCCTCACCCAGCGGGGCATCAGCACCAGTGCCTTCGGCCTGGGGGATGACTTCGACGAAGACCTGATGGGGGCGATGGCCGCGGCGGGGGACGGCACCCTGGCCCACATCGAAACCCCCAGCCAGCTGGCCGACCTCTACGCCTCCGAGCTCCAGGGGCTGGCCAGCACCTTTGGGCGGCGCGTGAGCCTCGGGGTGCGCGGCAAGAACGGCGCCGAGGTGGTCGATCTGCTCAACGACCTCAAGTCCACCACCGCCGGCAACCACCAGTTGCCCAACCTGCGCGTCGGCCAGGAGCTCAACGTGGGCCTGCAGCTGAAGCTGCCCGCCTGGATCCCCAACCAGGAGATCCTCAGCGTGCGGCTGGCCTGGGAGGCCCCCGGAAGCAGCGACCGCCAGAGCCTGATCGAGCACCTGCAGTTGCCGGTGATGGAAAGCGAGGAGCTCAAGCAGCTGGAGCCCGATGACGCGGTGGCCGAACAGCTGGCGCTGCTGCGGGCCAACCGGGAACGCCGGCAAGTGATCGCGGATCTGGATCGAGGGGATGTCATCAGCGCCAGCGCCAGCCTGGGCAAGTTGTTCGTCGACCTGTCGGCGATGCCTGCCACCCCGAGGCTCACTCGGGAGCTCGACCTGCTCAGCGAAAAGCTGGCCCTGCTCAAGAGCGATCCCAAGCGCAGCCGCAAGCGCCTGCGCAACGAATCGCAGCGCTCCAGCCTCAACGTGTGGGAGAGCGAAGATGAACCCACCTGATGTGGTGGCGATCGGGGATGTGCACGGCTGCGCCTCCCTGCTGGAGCAGGAACTCACCCCGCATCTGGACACGGGTGCGGAGCTGATCTTCCCGGGGGACCTGATCGATCGGTCCCCCGAAGCCGACGGCGATCGGAGGGTGCTGGAGCGGGTGTGGCAGCTGCAGGAGAACCCCGGCGCCTACGGGCTGGCGGCGGTGACCGTGCTGCGAGGCAACCACGAGCAGATGCTGCTGAAGGCGATGGCACCGAGAGCGCCGGATGAGGACGTGGAGCTGTGGCTGTGCAACGGCGCCAACCCCGACCTCCTGCCCCTGGCCCGCGAGCGCCAGGCCTGGTTCGAGCAGCTGCCGTACACGGCAATCCGCGGCCGCTATCTGTTTGTCCATGCGGGCGTGCGCCCCGACATCCGCCTGGAGCACCAGGCCACAGACGATCTGATCTGGATCCGGCGGCCGTTTGTGAGCCGGCCCCATGGGTTGCCGTACACCGTGGTGCATGGGCACACGTTTCGGCATGACTTCAAGGTGACGCGGCTGCCGCATCGGATCGGGATTGATACGGGGGCTTATTTGAGTGGGGTGTTGACGTGTCTGGCTCTGAACCCAGACTCTGAATGACATTTATGATATAGTAATAATGAGCCCGATGAATTGGCGGCCTCAGTCTCAAAGCTTCTCTGAATCAAGTAAAATCCATATTTCTCAAGGCAAATTCTAGTCCAACTTTTTCTTCGTTCTCCATGACCGTTGATCTCAGTCTGATCACAAAAGTTCGCTACATCAAGCTTGGCAACAAAGGCGATCGAGAGTCGGATTGCATTGCGAAGAACCTTTGCTATATTGGGTTTTGCTCGTCGGACCCAGATTGCTTTCAGCTGATACTAGAAGCTCTGCGACCCAGTAACAATGAGACCAAGAAAGAGGCTTGGAAGAGGGTAAGGCAATTCCATAAAGATAGAGTGTCGGGGACTCCCCAAAAGTGCGAATCGGAAGCGACTAAGCAAGTAAACCAATTGAGAGAATTTTTTGAATCTGGAGAGAAAACACTTTGGGTGACTTTTCACGCGCGCAAGCTCTACTACGCAGTTCTTGATCCCGCTATTCAGCCGAGACGATCTGAGGAAGATGGCGGTAGTTATCGCTCAGTGGTCGACCAGTGGCGCTGTGTCGATATCGAAGGCAACGAGCTGTTGGAAGATAAGCTTTCTGGCCGAATAACTCAAACGAAGTCTTTTCGGGGCACTTCTTGTGCCGTCAAGGATGATGTAATGGATTATCTTAAAAGGAAGATCGGTTGTCAGCCGCACTCCTATCGGCTCGTGATTGACAACGCAATGGCGGCCCTTCAAAATGGTCTCTCCTCCGCCATCAAATCTCTTACGCCTGGCGACTTTGAGCTCCTTGTCGAACTCATCTTTTCGCGAACGCTTCGACGGATCAGCACAACTGGAAAGGTTCTGGAGTTCATTGATATTGCTTTTGAGAATCCCTTGAACGGAGACTTGGTAAGCGTTCAGGTTAAAGCGAGAACCAATCCAAGGGAGTTTAAGCGATACATGCAATCTGCTGATCGTGGTGTCTATGATGCCTTTTATTGGGTCTTCCATTCTTCTGGAAGTACTACCTTGGATGATTTTTATCGTGAGCTTGAGCCTGACGATTCCACTACCACCATTCTTGACATATCTAGAATTGCCTCCATGGCAATTGAGGCAGGCCTTGTCTCCTGGGTCATCGACAAAGCTGGCTGATCTAATCACATCTCGCGTTTATGACCTCTCGCCTGATCACCCCCAGCCAACTCGCCCTCTTCAGCCGCAGCCCGCGGATCGGCGCCTGGTGGGAGGAGCTCAAAGCAAGGGGTCTGTTCACGGGCGAGCAACCACCCCCCTCCAGCCTTGATGAGCAACTGTTCGCCGATGGCCTGCGTCTTGAGCAGGTGTTGCTCGACCAACTGGAAGCTGAGGGCTATAGCTTCGCCCGCCTCTCGGGCCAGCAGCTTGAGGCCGATTACGCCGCCACCAGGGCCGCCATGGCCGAGGGTTTCGACTTCATCCACCAGGCCTCGTTGAACAACGGAGAGATCCGCGGCTCGGCCGATGTCCTGCGCAGGATTCCCCAGCCCTCCGATCTCGGCGACTGGAGCTACATCCCGATCGAATGCAAGTTGGCCAGCAAGCCTCGCACCACCTTTGTGGTCCAGGCCTGTGCCTATTGCGAACTGCTCACTCCCCTGCTGGGACACCGGCCCGATCGCTTCGAGCTGTTTCTCGGTGGTGGCCGCTTCCAGTCTTTCGACACCGATCGTTTCTGGTCCTGGTACCAACAGCTCCGCCACCGCTACCGCGCTTTCCGCGCCGCCTTCGATCCCGCCTCACCGCCGGAGGATGAACCCGGTGATCACGGCAGCTGGGGCGCCTTCATCGAGGAGCGCCTGGCCGCCGAGCGGGATCTGGTGCTGGTGGCCAACCTGCGCCAGAGCCAGCGCCTCAAGCTCAAAGCCGCCGGCATCCACACGATCGAGCAGCTGAGTGCGCTGGCCCCAGGCACCACCATTCCTGGCCTGGCCCACGAGGCACTCCATGAACTGCAGCAACAGGCCGAACTGCAGCTCACACCAGCCGATGCCGCCGGCAGACCGGCCTATCGGGTACGGCCCCTGAGGCCGGGCAAGGGTCTATCCGCTCTCCCCGACGCCGATGCCGGCGACATCTGGTTCGACATGGAGGGGGTGCACGATGCCGTCGCCGCCAGGAAGCTCGAATACCTCTTTGGCGCCTGCTATCGCGATACACCCGGCGGCGCACCCCAGTTCAAAGCCTGGTGGGCGCACGCTCCACTGGAGGAAAAGAAGGCCTTCGAGGGATGGGTCGACTGGGTGGAGGAACGTCGCCGTCAGTTCCCTGGCCTGCGCATCTATCACTACGCCAGCTACGAGAAGACGGCCATGCGCCGGTTGGCCCAGCAGCACTCCATCCGGGAGGCCGTGATCGATGAATGGCTGCGCTCAGGGCTGCTGGTGGATCTGCTGCCGGTGGTCACCAACGCGATTGTGCTGGGCGAGGAGAGCTACTCGATCAAGAAGGTGGAGCACCTCTACATGGAGGCTCGCTCCGCGGAGGTCACCAACGCCGGGGACTCGGTGGTGGCCTACACCAACTGGCAGGCATCGGGAGAACCTCCCCGGCCGGGTCCAGCGCCAGAGGCCAGCCCGCAATTGCAGGCGATCGAGGACTACAACCGGGAGGACTGTGAATCCACCGTCTACCTCCATGACTGGCTGCTCCAGCTGCGCTCCGACCAGGGCCTGCCCGAGCAACCCCTGCAGCTGGAAGACCCAGAAAGGCCCGAGAAAGAACCCTGGCCCCTGGAGGCCCTTGCCGCAGCGCTGATCGCCGAGCTGCCGGAAACGCTCCAGAGCGATCCCGCCGCCGATGCACCAGAAGCACTGCTGCAGGAGCAGGAGCAACGCGGGCCCCGAGGCTTGAGCTGGCGGGTGCAGCGGCTGTTGGCCCAGTTGCTCCCCTTTCACCACCGGGAAGCCAAGGTGGCCTGGTGGGCGTACTTCGATCGCAGGCAGAAAGCGCTGGAGTCCCCAGGGGATCTGGAGAGCGACGGCGAGGCCATCGAAGGGGCCTTGTGGGAATCGATGGAGAGCCGCACCAGCGCCCGCACCGGCGCCGATTACCACAGCTTCCGCTTTGACCCCAGCCAACCGCTCAAGTTGCGCGCCCAACCTGGGCAAAACGGACTCAATCTCGAGATCCCGGAAGCAGGGCTGCAACTGGGGGTGGACGCACTTGATGCGGAGCAGGGTCTGGTGACGCTGAAGTTTCCCTGGAGCAAGCGGGACCGACGTCTGGCCGAGGGGCTCAGTGCAGACCTGCCCCGTACGCCGGTCGGCCTGATCAAGGTGCCCGCCGACATCACTGAAAGTCTGCGCGAGCGTCTCGATGAACAAGCTCAGGGCTGGGTCCACGATCAACAGCCCCTGCCCGAGCCGATCCGTCACCTGTTGGAGCGCGAACCTGTGGCCGAGTTGGTGGCGCTCAACGCATTCGTACGCGCCGAGCCCTCAGCGGTGGTGGAGCAGCTGGCCTCCTTCCTGGAAGCCAGCAGCGGCAAGACCCTCGCCCTGCAGGGTCCCCCCGGCACCGGCAAGACCACGGTCACGGCCCAGGTGATCGCCGAACTGGTGCGCCGTGGTCAGCGCGTCGCGATCAGTTCCAACAGCCATGCGGCCATCAACAACCTGCTGCTCAAGACCCAGGCCGTCATCAGCGAGCAAGGCCTGGCCCGGGCGGTGGTCAAGTGCAGGAGTGACAACGACGACCCAGCCCTGGTGGGCACCCCGATTGCTCTGGTGAAGCCCGACCAGCTCACAGAAGCCATGGCCGTGGTGGGCGGCACCACCTTCATCCTCTGCCGACCAGAAGTGGCAGGCGCCTTTGACCTGCTGGTGGTGGATGAGGCGGGCCAGGTCTCCCTGGCCAATCTGCTGGTGATGGCCCGCTGCGCCCGTTCGATCCTGCTGGTGGGCGACCAGCAGCAACTGGCCCAGCCCTCCCAGGCCGATCACCCTGGGGACAGTGGTGATTCCTGCCTCGCGTACCTGATGCAGGACGCCCATGTCGTCCCTGCCGATCGGGGCGTGTTCCTGGCCACCAGCTGGCGTATGGAGCCCTCACTCACCGCCATGGTCTCGGAGCTGTTCTATGACGGCCGCCTCCAGGCCAGCCCCGCCAACGTCATCAACCGCATCGACTGGCGGGAGCCCTTCACCGCCAGCCATGGCGGGGTCCTGCCCGGCCAGGGGTTGGTGTTCGAGGCGGTGGAGCACTCCGGCCGCAGTGTCAGCTCAGAGGAGGAGATCGAGCGCATCGCCCAGCTGGTGGAGATGCTGCTGGGCTCCAGCTACCACCATGCCTCCGGCAGCGGCGAACGCAGCGGGGTGTTGACCCCTGACGACATCCTGGTGACCGCTCCCTACAACGTGCAGGTGAACCATCTGCAGCACCGGCTGGGTCATCGTGCGCGGGTCGGAACGGTGGACAAGTTCCAGGGCCAGGAGGCACCGGTGGCCATCCACTCCCTCACCGCCAGCGATGGTGATGCCGCCCCCCGAGGCCTGGGTTTTCTGCTGGAACCCAACCGACTGAATGTGGCGATCAGCCGTGCCCATTGTCTCTCGATCGTGGTGGGCTCGCCCGGCCTGGTGAGCGGGATCGCCAGCACGGTGGCGGAAGCGGAGCAGATCAATCGGTTGTGCCGCTTGGTCCAGGCATCGATGGAAGATGATCGTCGTGATTTCAGCTGAATTGAAAGGAATGCCCTTCTCCATCCATTGAGGAACAGCCCATTCTGATCCATTGTGTCTCGGACGTGACCCCTCGGAGGAACCTATGTCGTTCAACGTCAAGTCTTGGTTGGTCGATGCGGTGGTCGATTCTGTACTGGCCAAGCCATCCGGCTCACGCCACGGAATCACTGGATTCTGGCGCGCATCGCTGGACCGCGTACGCAATGAGCGCATCCTGAGGGTTGGTACGCTCCATGGGCGTCACTTCTTGCTTGCCGCTGAGATTGACCCGATTGCGACGCACGTGATGGACCTGAAGCGTCTTGATGAGTATGTCGAGCACGAGATCCTCAAGCACTCGAACGACAAGGACTCCTATTCCATAGAAGCTGCTCGCGCCCACGTACAGGAATGCGTCGAGAAAGGGCGTATCGTCGTCGCCTTCCGGAATGCTCGTGCCTTCACTGAAGCATTCAAGAGCAATGGGCGTAACTCGGTCTGGTATGAGGAAGATCAGTGATCTTGAAGCCCAACCCAACAGCCCAAGACCTCACACCCCATGTCCGCCTGACATCCATCGGCCCGGATCGCCCTCACCGCCAGCGATCGCGACGCCGCTCCCCGGTCCTGGCGACGGGGATCACCAGCACAGTGGCGGAAGCGGAGCCGAACAATCGGTTGTGCCGGATCAGGCAGGAAAGCCTTCGTGGTAGCGGCCAGTGGATTGGTAGCGAATCCGCTGATTCATGGAGTCCATACTGAAGTCAAACAATTCACCGTCGTTGAGATCGATGAACTGACCGGCAAGGAAGAGGCCGTGTTCGATCGTCTCCACCAGCTGGCCGTAGTCGATTCTGTAGAGGTGTGCGTGGTTTCCATAGGAGTCCTTGATGGCCGCGAACAACGCGGAAAGGTTCTCGCTGAATTCCTCATCCAACAGCTCCTCGGAGGTCACACCCTTCGGCAGGTTGTAGGCCGTGGGGCGCAGCAAGGGAATCCCGTCCGGCACCACGACGTCCTCATCCGGTGCGTAGACCATCGGGCAGCTGCCGCGGGTTTCGAGCATCCATTCCAGAAGCCTGTCCAACCCCTCCGCATCAACGGTCATCAGCGCCACGTCACCGTCCTCGTCCGGCTGGCTCTTCACCCAGTCGATCGCTTCGATGGCGGCCAGGCCCTGGCCACCGTCCATCCAGGGCAGTAGATCCAGCAGGGAACATCCCTGGAATCCCTCCGCCACGAGGCTGTCGATGCTGCGGGTGCTGGTGATGAGCTGATCGAGCCACCGCTGGGCCACTGGAGGGAGATCGGTCATGGGGCGGCCGGGGGAAAGGGGCCGTGGATTCTAACCTGCTTTTACAGTTGCAGTGGCACTGCTGTCTTCTCCGACGGTGAGGGTCGGGCCTTGCGTGGGTCCTCTGCTCGGATACCAATCAGAATCTGTCGTAAGCCTTGCTCCATACATGCCAACACCTTGGGCATGAGCGACTCCGGCCTCCAGAGTTTTTCTGCAGCGATGATGCTTCCCTCCCAGCTGGCCCATGAAGCACGCGGAATGGTGGCTACTGGCGCATCTTCCGCGGCATAAGGGCGTCACGCAGGACCCACGGCAGTCCATCCACACCTGATCAACACCGGACCTGATTTCCTTGGAGAGTCCTTCGCCTTCGAAACCATGGGTCCCTTTGAGTACGGGTTCTTCATCGAGTCCTGCAGCCTCAGCGGTATGCGCGGCAGGATCTGCCCGCCGGTAGACAAGGAGATCAGCTATGCCACCAAAGCCGTACGGGAGTTGCTGTTGGAATCGGGTCTCAGCCCCGACGCAGCGGCCGATCTCCTGTTGCGTATTGCCGACCGTATCCACGCCTTGGAGCCTCAGCTGGCAGCAGATCTGAATGTGACGCGTGGAATTGCAGGTCTGCCGGGCGCGCCGCAAGCGCTCAATGCCCGATCCACAGCTGATCCACACCCCGCTGTTCAACCTGCTCCCCATCACCCTGTCTCCCCTCTCATGACCACCGCTTCCTTCGATGGCCATCTCGTCTTTGTCTACGGCTCCCTCAAGGCTCGCCACGCCAACCATGGCTACCTCGGCGGCGGAGCCTTCCTCGGCCGCCGGCTGCTGATCGGTGCCCACCTCCACAACCTTGGCGCTTACCCGATGGCCGTTCTGAATCAAGACAGCGAAGCCGTGCTCCATGGCGAGCTTTACCGAGTCGACACCGCCGGCCTGGCGCAGCTTGACCGTCTGGAGGGCTATCCCGGCTACTACAACCGCAGCCGCTGCCGTCTCAGCGACGGCACCGTGGCCTGGGTTTTCCACGGGCAGTCAGATCAGGTGTCGCAGGCCCCGCGTCTTTCTAACGGCGACTGGGCCACGACGCCTGTGCTGCACTACGGCTCCAACCTCGATCCCAGCCGGCTGGCACGGCGCTGCCCTGACTGGGACGGCCATGGCCTGGTGGTGGAGCTGGATGGCTGGAGCTGGGCCATCGACAAGCAGGCTCACGGCAGCACCATCCACGGGTATGCAGGGATCAGGCTCCGTCCCGACTCCTCAACCTGGGGCGTGGTGACCCACCTCAGTGGAAGCGACATCGAGGAACTTGATGTCTGCGAGGGGGTGAGCGGGGGGCACTACGTCAAGACGACGGTAACCGTGAAAAGCCGTTGCGGGGCGGCATTTGAGGTGCTCACCTACGTGCCCGGCGATTCCTTCCGCCGTTCCGGACTTGTGGCCGCTGCCGCCTATCGCAACCACATCCTCACGGGCCTGGATCACTGGGAACTGCCAGCCGCCTGGCGCAGCACGTTGGATGCATCCCTCAGCACTACCGCATAAGGGGGCTTGAGCCACCACAACACCTCACCCCGGGTACCGGTGCTGCGAGTGATCACCCTGCGGCCGGGATGATCGGCCAGCTCTGCACTGCTCACCCGTATCCATTGGGGCTGTGAGGCTTCCGGACGGATTAGCCGTTCGTCGTCCCACAGCAGAAAGCGGTCCTGCACCGTCGTGGCGAGCATGGGTGCAGGTGCCGCCTGGCCGAGCACCTGCGCCACACCGATCAGGATCTGGGCCTTGATATTCCCGCCTGCTTCCCTCAGGCGGCTGCCACGCCCGTGTTCACCGGGGAGCGCAACGGTGCTATCGACCAACAGCCAGCCCTCCTGCCGATACTCCTCCAAGTGGGCTTCCGCCAGCCACTCGCTCAGCTCCACCTTCATGGAATTGCGGACTCCCGAATGGATGCAGAGGGTGAGGCCCGTGGTGCCATGGCGCGCCTTGGGGTCGTACAGGAGATTGTGCAGATCAGAGGGACTGCCTTGGCTGAGGAGCAGCAGTTCCAGCAGGCTGGTGGTGGGATCCTGGATCAACACATCCAGGGGCGGCCTCTGACGGCACTCCGCTTGCTCAGCCCTGTGGCAATCGAGAATTTCCACCAGATCGTTCTCCGGGATCCTCCCAAGGTCTCGCCCCCTGCACACAGCAAGGAAGAGCCGAGCTCGGGTCAGATCGCCTTCGCCGGCAAGCACCACATTCAGCAGGGCTTCTGCGAGGACCCACTCTCGGTTGCGCATGGCCACATGGGCGAGCCGGTAGCGGAAGCGATCGAGCACAACTCGTGCCGCTGGGGTCAGACCGTGTCTGGATTCCATCGCCACCGCCGCCAGTTCATCCAGAGACCGGTGGCCGCAGAGGGAGCGGAGGACCTTCGCATCGATCAACTCGACCACCATCGCCTCCAGTTCCCGCTCCGCTTTGCGCCTCTTCTCCGGGCTCCCGGCATCGACCATGGCCGCCAGCACGGCCGACAGGTTCTGGGCATCCAACATGGCGGCGTTCACAAGGGGGACCGTGGCCCAATCGAGCAGCAAGCCTCCCAAGCGGGTTGCCAAGCCATGCCCTGTCAGGCAGACCTTTGCCGAGGGTAGAGGCTGCCTCAGGCTCTCTCGGAGGTCAACGACCTGGGTAAGCCAGAAAGCATTGACTTGATGATTCATCCTGGCCCATGACCCTTCTGGTTGCTGTCCGCCAGCGGTAGCAGCACTCCCGGGCCTCTTGCTGTCTGAAGACAGCAAGCAGCACCGCTGCGAATCATCAGATAGGACCCCTGCTCTGCAGGTGTGGATGCAAGAGCCATGGCACTGATCTGCGCTTCCGGCACCTTCGGGCGGCGGGTGAACCTTGGGGTGCGCGGAACCGGGTCGTGGGAAGCGACCTTCTCAAGGACCTCAAGCTCACCTGAGCCGGCATCAACCAGCTCCCAAAACTGCACGCCGGCCAGAAGCTCAACGTGGGCTTGACACTGGGTGGTCCCCCTACAGAGAGCACACACGTGATCGCCCAGCAGGTTCGTCACCAGCACCTGCCATCTGTCCAGCAACGCCCGCTTGCGACGACCCCCCGGCAGCCGGATGAGGCCGTGCAGGATCTCCGCTTCGTTCATCGCCGTGATGCCCACCTCCGCGGGAACGAGACCATCCGCCCAGGCCAGCACCGCCGGCTCCGGCTGGGGCCGCATCAGCTCGGCAATCACGATTGCGTCAAGAACGATCAGGCCGGCAGTTCCAGCTCCACGCCACCAAGCGCAGCGAAGTGGGCGTGGATGCGACTCCCCAGACATGGGCTGTCAGAGGCAGAGGGCTGGGGAAGCACGGCCTGGCGAAGGATTCTGCGGGCTTCCTCCGCCATCGAGTGACCATGGCGCACGGCCTGCAGACGCAGCTGAACCTTGGTGGTGTCGTCGAGGTTGCGGATCGTGAGGGTGGCCATGTCGACCTCCGAACGGGAGCTGCTGTCAACGCTTGCATCGTTAGCGCTTGCGATCAAGTTCCAGTGGTGGCCCCTGGCAAAACCTGAGCACGCCCCGTTCAGCGCAGCAGGAACACCGCCAGCAGGCCCCAAACCAGGCCGAGCACATGCATGGCGAGGGGGACAGGCTCGTGTGGCGGGTAGGAACTCAGCAGGCGCGTGCGGCAGAGCTCCTGCTGGGCAAGGAACAGGGCACAGACCAGGGACAGGAGGTAGACCAGCAGCACCCCGAGGTGTTCGAGGGTTTCCGCGATGGCGTTCGGCGCCGGCCCGATCAGGTGCTGGACGAGGTGGAAGATCTGGCTGGGCAGCTCGGCGCTGAGCATGAACACGAAGAACAGGGCCACCCCTTGGCGGCCCAGGCGGGCGATCTGCGCGGCTGACGGGTGCGCCATCGTTCCGGAGCAGGGGTTGCTGAAGTCTGACCCTGGCATCAGGTGGAGACGACGATCCAGATGCCGCTGAGAGCGGAAAAGGTATAAAATCAGCTCACAATGGATGTGGAGTTCGACCCGGTCAAGAGCGAGGCCAACCTGGCCAAGCACGGCATCGATTTCGTCGAGGCTCAAGCCCTCTGGAGCGATCCAGCCTTGCTTGAGGTCCCTGCACGCACAACTGGCGAGCCGCGCTTCCTCGTGATTGGCAAGATCCATCGCAAACATTGGTCGGCAGTGATCACCTACCGCGGCTCGACAATCCGCCTCATTTCCGTCCGTCGCTCCCGCCTGGAGGAGGTCCAGCTCTATGAACAGCTCTGAATTCGATCGCCGCTTCGATGCCGGTCAATCCGTGCTGGAGGCGCTCGATCTCAACGGCGCCCGTCGAGCCCCCGTGAAACAGAAGCGGGTCAACGTGGATTTCCCCCTCTGGATGGTCGAGCAACTCGACCGTGAGGCCTCACGCCTCGGCGTGACCCGCCAGTCGATCATCAAGGTCTGGCTCGCGGAGCGACTTGAGCAAGGGCGTCCTGACGCGTCGTCTCCGGCCAGCAGCGGCCACGCGTCATCGCAGGAGAGCCGCTGAATCCGCTTGCCCCCAGCACCTGCAGCCGTCAGGGCTTGGGTCCCAGCAGCTCAGCCAGATAGCTGGAAAGGCGGAACCCGGCCGGATGGGCATAGACGATGTCGGCGATCTTCCAGCTGCCGGCAGGGCCGCGCACCAGCTGATAGCGCAACAGCTGCGGCGCCTCAATGGGGCGGTTGCGCAGGCCTGCCTGCACCGCCACCCGGGCTTCCAGCCCTCCGCCGGGGGCAGCGGTGCAGCCCAGCACCTTGGCGCCGAAGGTCCCCACCTGGGTGCCGCTGAACAGATCGAAGTCGACAAAGCTGCCGCTGTTCGGATCGAGCCCATAGGCACGCCGCAGCTTCTGGTACAGCCCATCGGTGAAGCGGCTTTTCTGGCTCTTGAGCTCGATCGGACCGCTCACGTCCTGCCGAGCCACCTGCCAGCGGTAGAGGCCATCGAGCTGGGCCTTCACGGGAGCGGGGCAAGGGGCGATCGCCACGGCCGCCAACAGCGGCATCAGCTGGGGCAGGGGCATAACGGCGTTGCTGGCGTTGCGTTGAATCCTGGCAGCGGGAGCGGCCAGCTCAGGGCAGTTCCAGCCAACCCCGCAGGGCCAGATCCAGCTCGATCAGTAGCTGGGGCTCCAGTTGCCCCACCACCTTGCCCAGGGAGCTGAGCGGCACCGTGAACAGCTTGTCGACCATCAGCTGGGACGGCTTCTTCAGGCCATTGCGTGCCGTTGGCTGGACGGGAAGCCGGACAAGGGGAGCGTCCACCAGGGTGCTGGTGAGCGGACAGAGGGTGACGCTCGGATGGGCCTGCAACCAGCGATCCGCCTGGACCACCACGGCGGGGCGTGGTTTGCCGGAGTACGCCCCCGGGCTGGCCACGGTCACCACGGTGCCGCGGCGGAGCGCAGGCAGGCTCATGCGGTCCAGTCGCTCCAGTCAGGGAGTTGTTCGCTCCAGTGCTGTTGCGGTTCCCGTTCGGCCAGCCGTTGCGATTGACGGCGGGCTTCCTCGCCATCGCCATGGCGCAGGAGGTACTGGGTGATGGCGTCGCGCACGCAGGCACTGCGGCTCTTGCCGAGCTGGAGGGCCAGCTGATCGAGCCGCCGCTCGAGTTCCGGCTCCACCCGCACCCCGATCGCCATGAATCCTGATGTTGAACGTTTCGTTCTACAGCGTAGGGGGGTGGCGGATCTGGGGGCCTCAGGCGTTCGATCGATGCCCGGCCCTGGCCTTGTCGCCGTGAGACCAGAGCAAGCAGTGGTGGCTACCACTGCTCACTACCGGATCAGGGCCTGCCATGGACACCGCACGTCTGTTCCAGTCGGGCCGCAGCCAGGCGGTGCGGCTGCCGAAGGCGTGCCGCTTCAGCGGCAGCGAGGTGGTGGTGAAGCATTTCGGCAATGGGGTGCTGTTGCTGCCCATCGATGACCCCTGGCAAACCCTGGAGGCCGGGTTGGCCGCCTTCGAGCCGGGCTTTGTGATCACGCGTGGGCAGTCGGAAGAGCAGATCCGGGAAGCGATCAGCCCATGATCCTGCTCGATACCAACATCTGCATCACCATCATCAACGCCAATCCAGCCGCGGTAGTGGGGCGGTTCAAGCGCTACCGGCTCGGAGAGATTGGCCCCTGTAGTGTGGTGGCGGCCGAGCTGCGTACGGACCTGGAGCGCCGGGGCACTCCAAATGGCCCACTCGACACGATGATCGCGGCCCATCCCCTGAGCCTGCAGGTTGAAAACTGGGTGCCGACGGCCTAGGTGTGCTTTCCCACCAGATTGTTCATGCCTGCAGCTGAGCGAGCCGCTGCTGGGGGGTGAGTCCACCCAGGGCCATGGGGCACCTGAGGCTGTTCTAGATCCGCAAGTAGGCCGGCAGCAGGGCTCGATCAAGGCCAGGAAGGCTTCCCAGGGAACCGTGGCCTCCATCTCATCCAAGAAGCGCTGGCGACGCGTCCTCTTTTTGGCGTGAGTTTGCTCGTGGTCCGAAAAGCCCAGCTGAGGGGGACGGTCATCCGTTCCAGCCTCAGTCTTGATCTCGGTTGATTTTAGTACGTTTTTCAGATGTTCCCTAGGGTTCAATGCTGCTGGCTCGCTACAACTGTAATCCGCCGTCATTCGCGCTCAATGGTTCACGCTGAACCTATGGAGCCACCGATGGAGGTCTCTGCGATCCTCCCATCGAATCAGCTAACCATTCACTTTCAACCCATCGTCTCCCTGAAGCAAACCTCCGTGGTGGGCCTGGAGGCCCTCGCGCGCCCGGCGCTCATGGGTGTCGGACAGAAGTTCGCCAAGGCCCGCAAGGCTGGGAAGCTGCTGGAGCTGGATCGCCGCTGCCGCATCCGGGCCATGGAGGCCTACCGGGATCTCAACTTGCCCCGGTCCCTGCGCCCCTTTCTGTTTCTCAACTTTGAAACGTCCTTGATCGACGAGGGAGTTGAAGGCTCGGGAGCCTTGCTCGAGGCCACCGAGGCCACGGGTCTGGAACCCAGCGACATCGTGATCGAGCTCAACGAAACCAAGGTTCAGGACACGATGACCCTGAAACGCTTCGTGGAGCGCCATCGCGAATTGGGTTTCCTGATCGCCATCGACGACTTGGGATCCGGCCACAGCAACCTGCCACGCATCGCCGAATTGCGGCCCCACATCATCAAGCTCGACCGCAGTCTCATCGCCGGAGTCGACCGCGACTTTGTCAAGCAGGAAATGATGAAGTCGCTGATCTTACTTGGAAAGACCATCGGCACTCTGGTGCTGGCTGAAGGGGTGGAAACCAAGGCAGAACTGGACACCTGCGCCGCCCTCGGAGCAGAGTTCTTCCAGGGCTATCACTTTGCGCGCCCCAAGCCAGCGGCCAACCTGCACCTGGCGGCCCTGCACCCAGCGCTGATGGAAGCCGCCCGCCGGCAACGGGTCAAAGCCGTGGCCGCCATCCAGGCCCGCCAGATGGAGGGCCTCGATCTGATCAATCTGGCCCGCGCAGGGTGTGCAGGCCTACGCCACATCCCTGCCCAAATGTTCGACGGCGCCCTTGCCAGCTGGGTAGGCACCAACACCATGATCGAAGCGGCCTACGTGCTCGATGGCGACGGACTGCAGATCAGCAACACGCACCTGGGCCAGGGTCTCCCCCGGTCGAGGAACCGCCTGTTCACACCCGCCACGCGGGGCACCGACCACGCCAACAAGGAGTATTTCTTCAGCCTGATTGACACGGGTCTCCATGAGCACATCACCGACACCTACATCAGCCTGGCCACCGGCCAGCGCTGCCGCACCGTGGCCACGAGGTTGGAGCACGCCAGCGGCGCTTCCTTCGTGCTCTGTATTGATCAGCGCCTCAAACCCTGATCTGATCGCCAGAAAACCACCAGTCCACGGTCCTGCTGATTCAACGGTCGACTCCAGAGCGCGAGGCCGTGATCGAGCGGTACCGGGCCAGCCCCTTGTAGGGGCAGCCCAGGCTGATCCCGGCTTGCGCCGCAAGGGTCTTGAGCTGCACGCCCCCATCGAGATGCCGACGAATCAGGCGTTCCCGACTGATCGGCGTCAGACGGGCCAGTGGGAGGCCATGCATGGGGTGTGAGGTCTTGGGAGGAGCAATGACACCCTGACCTTGGCGACCACTCACCCAATCGTCTGCTGAACAACCTGGTGGGACTACACACCTAGCCCCCTGGTCGGGTGGGTGTTGGCGAAGAACAGAGCCGGGTTCTTGTAGAGCTCTGGTGCAGTGCCCTTGAGCACCTGGCTGAGGTCGGCCGCGAAGTCCTCATCTCGCATACGCCCCTCCAGCACGTCGGACCTTGGCCGGCAGAGCTCGTAGATTGTGGGAGGGCTCATGGAGAGGGTTCGTTCACCAGGGCTGGCTGACCTTTTGCGCAATGCCTCCATTGAGGCATTCGCCCAATGTTGCCTGGTTGAAAGCGGGTCTGCCGAAAACAAGAGCACGCAAGTTGGGTGCCATTGAATGGTTCGCGATGGTTCTTGGCCTTGGGGTGGGTCCCGACCAGATCAGCAGCCTCGATTTTTGCAGTCCCCATGCCCTTCCGCTTCCGCCGCAGCGCCCGCCTCGGCCCCCTGCGGCTCAATTTCGGCAAGAGCGGCCTCAGCTCCATCTCCCTGGGGGGCCGCGGGGCGTCCATCAACATCCCGGTGGCCCGCGCCGGTGGCCCCCGCACCACCGTGGGTTTGCCCGGCACCGGGCTTAGCTGGAGCGTGGAGCACGGCGTCGGGGTGCCCTCGGCGTCGCCGGAGGGCCTGCCCAACAGCCGCCGTTTCCGGCCCGGCCAGCTTGAGGCCTTCCGGCAGGGCTGCCTGGGTGTGCTGCAGGAGCAGCTGTTCGCGCCCGGCTCCCTAGGCCAGCGGCTCTGGGACCACAACCTGATCACCCGGCTGCTGGCCGATCCCGCCATCGGCAGCCGCACCCAGGGGCTGCTGGCCGTGATCGAAACGCCGGAGGCGATGCAGGCCTACCTGCTCCGCGCCCAGAGCCAGGACGACGTGAAGCGCCGGGCCCATCGCTGTGTGGAGGCGGTGCAGGAGGCGCTTCGGCTGGTGAACGCCCGGGGGTGGCTCAGGGACTAGGCCGCCAGGCGGCTCATCCAGGAGGGCCGGCGCTGGTCCGGTGCGCGTGGGTCCGGCAGCCGGGGGCTCTGTCAGGGATGAATGTCTCGGTTGAAATTATGGCCCTGGCATAACCGCCAATAATCTTGAGCGCGGACTTGCGCCGTCGCCGGCTGGCCGCTGAGCTGGCCTGCCGCCGGGTCAATTCCGGCATCGCGATCGGAGACCTGTGAATCGATTCATGACCGGCCCAAGGCCTGTGCTGGCCATCCATCCGTCTCCGGTGCTGTGCTGGAGGTCGTGTCTCTGATCCGATGACCAATAGCGAGCAAGGGGAGCTGAGCCTCCTCCTGCCAGACCCTGAATCGACGCCGGTGGCGTCCGATCCAGCCCAAGCCCCACTGGCCTGCAAAGGCATCCGCTCCACCAGGGATTTCCCCGCCGATCTCAGCGCCCTGAGCCGGGAGCAGATTGAGCACCACTACCAGGCGATGCGCAACAGCCACGCCTCCCTCACCCGCTCGAGGGCCCAGCTGCAACGCCGCTCCAGGGAGCTCACGGTGGCTCGCGAACGGTTTCTGGAGACCCTGCGCAGCTATGAGGGCCGGTTGATGGCCCTGGGCCAGGAGAAGGCGGAGGCCCTCCGCATCGCCCAGGACATGCACCGGGAGTTGGAGGCCTTCGAAGACAAACAACAGGCCCTCGACGGCCTGTTGCAAGAGCTTGATGCCGCCAAGGATGAGGCCGGCTACTGGAGCATCTTCAGCATCACAAGGCTGATCGAGCGCATGCGCCGCCTGCTGCGCGGAGGAAGAGAGGGCTGATGGGGGAACTGAGCGATCGCTTCGGCGAGCTGATGGCGCGCATGGCCAAGGGCGATGCCGATCTGTTCCGCACCGTGGGCCAACAGAACGCCGCGATCCGCCAGCTGGTGGAGGAAATCGCCCCGGCGGAGGCCATCGGTGCCTTGAGTGAGTCCCCCCAGCCCTTGCTGCCGAAGGACCAATGCCATCCAGCAGCGCTCAAGGCCCGCTTCCGCACGGCCGCAGCGGCCCATGCCCATCTGGAGGCCGCCCTGGGACCAGCTCCCACCAAGAAGAAAACCTGGGACCATCTGAGCTCCGTGTTTGCGAATGGCGCTTGGCCCGCCCCTGCACGCTCGCTGTCGGTAGCGGGAGCTGGTCGTGGCGGCGTCAGCGAGGAAGCTCTGGCCCAAACGGAAGCCCGGCTGTTGCGGCGTATCGATCAGCTGGAAGAACGCCTGATTGGTTTGATCGAAACGCTGCTGTCAGGCAAGCCCTGATGACAGCGCAGCCTGAGCCCCGTTCTCAACCACGACGACCAAGGCAAGCGATCCGGCAGCTCAGGATCTGCCGGACAAACTGAGACGCGAGGACGTTCTCCCTGGCCGGAAGGCTCACCCCTTCAGCACCCCCCTCAGAAACCCATCACTCCAAGCCACCGCCGTCGCCCAGTTCTCCGCCTCGCTGAGGCCCGAACTCCGGGTGGGCTTGAAACTGTGGTCCCCACTCGGGATCCAGAGCACCTGCAACGCCGGCGAGAGGTCGTAGGTCTCCACCTCTTCGCGGCGGCCGAACGTGTCCCGTTCCCCCTGCAGGATCAGGGTGGGCGTGTTCAGGGTGGCCAGGTGCTCGGTGCGCAGCTGCAGCGGCTTGCCGGGCGGGTGGAAGGGGTAGCCCAGGCAGAGGCAGCCCCGCACCCCGTCGCTGGCGGCCAGTTCATCCACCAGCAGGCTGGCCACCCGCCCGCCCATCGACTTGCCGCCGATGAACAATGGCCGCTGCGGACTCTCGCCCGTCTCCAGCCGCACCTGCTGGCGGAACGCCTCCTGCAGCACCGGCATCCGCTCGGGCCCCTGGCGCCGGCCCGTTTCCCGCATCCGGGCCATGTAGCCGAACTCGAAGCGCACCACCCGCCAGCCCGCCGCGGCCAGTCCGCCGGCGATCGCCGCCATGAACGGGCTGTCCATCGGTGCCCCGGCCCCGTGGGCCAGCAGCACGGTGGCCGGCGCGTCGTCGGGGCCGTCGATCAGGCGGAGGTCGGAGCTGGTGCCCATACAGTCAGACCATGACACGCCGGATCGGCCACACGCTGCGTCGCGCTGCACGGCTTGGGGCCCTGGGGGCCATCCTGCTGCTGGCGGCCGGATCGGTGACGGCGGCCGGATCGACATGGGCCGATGGGCGCGGACCAAGCCCGGTGCTCCGCCTCGACGGCATCGGCCCGTTGCGTCTCGGCATGGGCCGAGCCGAAGCCGTCGCCACCGGCTGGCTCTCCGATCCGGGCCCCGGCTGCAAGCTCGGCGGCCCGCCCTATCCGATCGTCTACAAGCTGCAGGGGCCCAAGGCGCCGGCAGGCATCGACGGCACCGCCCAGTTCGAACGGGGCACGTTGCGGGTCTTCGCCTTCTCGGCCGGTGTTCGGACGACGTTCGGCGTTGCCATTCCCGGCGGCACCGTGGGCGACCTGCTCAAGCGCGCCCGCGCCGCCGGCCTGTCCGCCACCTCGGTCTACGACGAGACCTTCGCCGGGCGGTTCGTCACGGTGAATCGGGGCGGCAAGCAGGTGCTCGGTGCGTTTGCCGAAAAGAGCGCGATCGCCACGCTCGCGGTGCCCTACGTGCCGGTCTGCGAATAGGGGCGAACCTGCGGGCGGAGGGCAGGGGCGATTGGCGGCTTCAGGGAATCAACAGTTCCCTGTAATCGCCGCTCATGGTGGTCGCAACAGCAGCCCGGATGGCTTGCGTGGCCCGGCGAATCCTTGGCCAGCTGGTGGTGGTCAGGACCAGGATCGCGATGCTGCGGTCCTGGAGGTTCTGCTGATAACGAAGGTTGGTATCGGTCGTGATCAGCAGCTCGTAACCCTCCTGCTCCGCCAGCCGGATCAGTTCGCCATTGGTGACGGTGGACCAGCCCAGCTCGTAGGCCGTGGCCACGACGTGGCCTTCCATATACCTGCGCAGGGGAACCGGTGTCCCCTGATCAAACAGGATCCGCACTCAGACCACCGTCGCCGCCGTGCTCCGGGCAACATGCTCCAGAACCAGCCGGGCCTGCGCGACGCTGACGCCAGGAAAGAGCTCGACGAACTCCTCAAGGGAAACGCCGTCTTCCAGATTTTCGAACAGGGCCGCCACCGGAATCCGGGAGCCGCGAAACACCCAGGCACCACTAACGCGCAGTGGATCGTGCTCCACGGCTGAACAATCCGCCCAGTCCAGATCCGATCCAGTGGCCATGGGTCCAGCCGGCAGCCGACGTCTTCAGGGTAAACAGCTCGCCCGTGGGTGGTCGTGGCGCGGCTGTCTCTTCACGGCAGCTCCAGCCAATCCCGCAGGGTCAGATCCAGAGGGTCATGCCGTCCAGTCGTTCCCCCCTGGCACCAGAATCCGAGAGCCTTCCTTCCAACCATGGGCGCGATCCTGCTCACCGTTCTGACCGTGCTGCTGGGCTATGGCCTCGGCAAGGGCGTCCCCCGGCTGGTGCAGGGCTCGGGCCGTCTGGCGCGCCGCTCCCGCTTCAGCCAGTTGGCCTTCGGCTGCCTGCTGCTGGTCCCCTGGCTGGTGGGGATCGTTCTGGTGGTGCAGATCCCCCTGAACCCAGGGCTGCTGCTGCCGGCCATCGGCTACGCGGCCGGCATGGCCTGGGGGCGCCGCAAGGTGGGGCTGTAGGCGGGCGCCACTGGCCCCTGGCTCAAGCCCATGGCAAGAGGCCATACCATTGTCCTATCGGTTCTTCCCTGCAGGAATGGCCATGCGTGCGGTAAGCGTCAGCGGCCTCAAGAACAATCCGGCCGAGGCGCTGCGGCAGGCCAAGAGCGACATGGTGGTGGTGCTGAACCGCGATCACCCCGATGCCCTGCTGGTGGGCCTCGACCAGGGGGGACTGCTGCAGGCACCCGGTGTCAGGGCCGCCCTGGCCACGGCCCTGTTCCGCGACGGTGAGCTCTCCCTGGCCAGGGCCGCCCGCGTGGCCGACATGGACACCGCCACCTTCATCGCCCATCTCTCGCGCCTCGGCATCGCGGCGATCCGCCTGACGGAAGCCGAAACCCGCGCCGATCTCGACACCCTGGAGCAGTGGCTGCAATCGTCATCAGCGACGCCAGCCCCCTGATCGGCCTGGCCCAGGTCAACGGGATCGGCTGGTTGCGGGAACTGTTCGGAACCGTGCTGCTCCCCGCCACCGTGGCCGATGAGGTGCTCACCGGCAGGTTCACCGATCAGGAAGCCAGGATCACCGCCGCCGTTGAGGCCGGCTGGCTGACGATCACGCCGGACCCCCAGCAGGGTCTGGAGTTGCCCGACCTCGACGAAGGCGAAGCGGCCAGCATCCGCCTGGCCCTCTCCAGACCCGGACCGGTGCTGCTGTTGATCGATGAACGGGCCGGAAGGGCCGTTGCCCACGAGCTCGGCCTGAAGGTTGCCGGCACCGCCGCAGTGATTGGCCTGGCCCGTCTGCGGGGCCTGATTCCATCGGCCCGGGCGGTGTTTGATGCGCTGCACAAAAGTGATTTCCGCATCGCTCCGGCCGTGATCACGACGGTGCTGAAGCGCTGTGGCGAGATCGACGACGACTCCGCCAGCTGAAACCTCACCGCGGCAACTGCGATTCCAGCTCCCGTAGCCGCCCTTCGAGGGCCTCGATCCGCTCCAGGTAGGTGAGGGCCAGGGCCATCCCGGACACGTTGAGGCCGAAGTCGTCGCGCAGGCGGGCGGCGCGGCGGGCCAGGCTCACCGTGTGGACGTGGAAGGTCCACACCGGCGCGTGCTGGGCGCAGCGGAACACCCCGAACTGCACCAGTTCGATCACCTCCTCGTGGCCCAGCCCGGAGGCGGCCAGCAACTCCTCGAGGGCCACGGTGCACCCCTCGTCGTCGTCGGGGATCAGCAGATCGTCAGCCATCGGTGGAGGGTCCTTCGAGGTGGTGGCGGGGGCTAAAGGCGGAGGCTTCGGCGAGTTCGCGGTAAAGCGCCTGCTCCCGTTCGCCGATCTTTTCGGGCAGCACGATCTGAATCACACCGTAGAGATCGCCCGCCCCCTCGCGCCGCTGGGGCAGACCCTTGCCGGCCAGGCGCAGCTTCTGGCCGCTGCGCATCCCCGGCTTAAGGGTCACCGCCACCGGTCCATCGAGGCTGGGCACGCTGATCTCGGCCCCCAGGGCCGCCTCCCAGGGGGCGATCGGCAGCTCCAGGTAGAGGTCGTGGCCCACGGCCTTGAAGCGGGGATGGGGCGCCAGCCGCACCTCCAGATAGAGATCGCCGGGGGCACCGCCGGCGATGCCGTCGCCCCCCTTGCCCGGCACCCGCAGCCGCTCCCCCTCCACCACGCCGCGGGGCACCCGGATCCGGCCGCTGCGGCTCTGTTTCTCCACCCGGCCATCGGCCCCCAGCACCGGAACGCTCAGCGAGAACGACACCTCCGTCCCCCGGGCGGCCTGCTCCAGGCTCAGCTCGGTGGCCACCTCCACGTCCTGGCCGCGGATCGGGAAGTCCGCCCCCTGTCGCCGGGGTCCGCCGGTGCCGCCAGCGAAGCCGCCGAAGCCGCCACCGCCGAAGCCCATCCGCTCGAACAGATCGGCCAGGTCCACCTCCTGCTGGCTGCCGCCGCGCGAGAAGCGGCTGTCCCATTCCGGGGAGGGATGGAACTCTTCGCCGGGGCCATGGCGGCCGAGGTCGTCATAGGCCTGGCGCTTCTCCGGATCCGAAAGCGTCTGATAGGCCTCGCTGATCTCCTTGAAGCGCTCCTCGGCGCCCTCCTCCTTGGCCACATCGGGGTGGTATTTCCGCGCCAGTTTTCGGTAGGCCTTCTTGATCTCCTCGGCGCTGGCCTCGCGCTCCACCCCCAGGCTGGCGTAGTAGTCCTTGAACTTCATCGCAGCGTCCCTGCCCGGTGCCCGGGATCGGGGCCATCCTCCTATGCCCCTGCTGATCGCCCTGGCGGCGGTGGCTTTTCTCTAGGCCTCGGTGGGCCATGCCGGCGCCTCCGGCTACATCGCCGTGCTGGCCCTGGCGGCTGTGCCGGCACCCGAGATCCGCGCCATCGCCCTGGTGCTGAACGTGCTGGTGGCGAGCGTCGGCACGCTGCAGTGCGTCGTCGCCGGTCACTTCCGCCGCGATGTCTTTGTGCCCCTGGCCCTGGCGTCGGTGCCCGCGGCCCTGGTCGGCGGGGCCATCACCCTGCCGGCCGTTCTGCTGCGCCAGCTGATCGGGGCGGTGCTGCTGTTCTCCGCCTGGCGACAGGTCGGCCAGCTGCCCGCCGACCCGGGGGCGATGCGGCCCTGGGCCTGCTGGCGGGGCTCACCGGCACCGGCGGCGGCCGTGTCGGTGGCCTTCATCCTGGTGAACTCGATCGCCGGCCTGGCCGGCCTGGTGCTGCGCCATGGCGTGGCCGCCATGCCGGATCCTGGGGCCCTCGCGCCGCTGGTGGGGGTGGTGCTGGTCGGCGGCACGTTGGGGGCCTACGGCGGCAGCCGGCGCTTTCCATCGCCCTGGATCCGCCGGTTGCTGGCGGTGGTGCTGGTGATCGCCGCCTGGAAACTGCTGGCCTGCTGAGCCTGAGGCGGCCGTTCAGCCGATTGCCCGGGCCGGGAAGCGGCGCCGCAGCCACAGCGACACGTAGACCAGCGCCACCAGCACGGGCACCTCGATCAGGGGCCCGATCACCCCGGCCAGGGCCTGGCGGGAGCTGACCCCCCAGACGCTGATGCTGACGGCGATGGCCAGCTCGAAGTTGTTGCCGGCGGCGGTGAACGCCAGGGTGGCCGTTTTCGGGTAGCTGAGCCCGTTGCGGCGGCCCACCGCGAACGCCACGCTCCACATGATCGCGAAGTAGAGCAGCAGGGGCACGGCCACGGCGGCCACCGTGAGCGGATCGGAGGTGATCGCCTGGCCCTGCAGGGCGAACATCACCACGATCGTGAACAGCAGACCGTAAAGCGCGAACGGGCTGATGAACGGGATGAAGCGCCGCTCGTACCAGCGGGGTCCCTTGAGCCGCAGACCGATGCGGCGGCTGAGGTAGCCCGCGGCCAGAGGCAGCCCCAGGAACACCAGCACCGCCGCGGCGATCTCCGCCATCGAAAAGGCCACGTCCTGGGTGGCCAGCCCCAGCCAGCCGGGCAGGACCTTCAGGTAGAAGCCGCCCAGCAGGGCATAGGCCAGCACCTGGATGATCGCGTTGATCGCCACCAGCAGGGCGGCCGCCTCCCGGTCGCCCCGGGCCAGATCGATCCAGATCAGCACCATGGCGATGCAGGGGGCCAGGCCGATCAGGATCAGGCCGGTGCGGAACTCCGGCTGGCCGGGCAGGAACAGCCAGGCCAGGGCGAACATCAGGGCCGGCCCCAGGCCCCAGACCAGCAGCAACGACAACCGCAGCAGGCGCCGATCCCGCGCCGCCCGCCCCAGCTCCTCGTAGTGCACCTTGGCCAGCACCGGGTACATCATCAGCAGCAGCCCCAGGGCGATCGGCAGGGAGGTGTTGCCGAGGCGCACGGCATCGAGCCAGCCCTGGATGGCCGGGAACCAGCGGCCCAGCAGCAGGCCGCCGGCCATGGCCAGCAGGATCCAGAGCGGCAGGTAGCGGTCGAGCAGCGACAACCGTGCCAGCACGGCCCTGTCCTCGTCCATGCGATGGCCCCGCTGATTAGATCAACGCTACTTGATTAGCCCGTTGGGCCTGGCTCCGCCACCCGCCTGAGCCGCTGTGCGGCATGGGCGACGGGGTGCAGCGAGACGTTCTCCACCGACTGCGCCTGGCTGGCCCCGAACGGGTTGTCGAGATCCGTGATCAGCAGCAGCAGCTTGATCAACAGCAGCGAGATCACCCCGATGAAGAACAGGGATTCGGCGAAGGGCTCGATCCGGGAGAGCACCAGCCCGACGATGAGCACCCCGGTGCCGATGTAGGCGACTCCATAGACGGAGGGGACGAACGTGGTGGAGCGGATCACGTCGATGCGCTGCACGCCGCGGCGGATGTGGGCCAGCTCCAGCAGCAGGCGCGCCTGCAGCGGGGCTGGATTCCAGACGCCCAGCCGTTCAATCGACAGCTGCAGCGTGTCCAGCCGCTCCAGCAGCAGCAGGGTCGGCCCGGCCTCCCGCATCCAGGCCAGCAGCGATTCGCTGAAGTCCGCCAGCCGGGCCAGGGTTCCCTGCACCTCGGCCTCCGGCTGCCGCAGCCCCAGGCCCTGCACCTCGAGGGCGAGGCATTCCAGGGCGGCGGCCAGTTCACCGGGCAGCTTCTCCCCTTCCTTGTAATCCGTCAGCACCCCATTCAGCAGGAAGCCCAGCAGGAACACCTCCGAGGCCACCAGGGCGGAGAACAGGGGATTCGGTGTCAGAACCTCCCAGTGCTCCTGGTGCACCAGCACCCGGCAGGCTTCGATGGCCAGCAGCACCAGGCCCACCCGGCCAAAGAACCAGAGGCGCCGCAGCAGGGGCCTGGGGTCCGGCTTGGTGGCCGGATCCCTGGAACTCGCGCTCATCACGGCAAACCGAACCGATGCCAGTCTCGGCGGCGATACCGGCCTGGATCAGTCCTTGATCTTGGCCACCTCATCCCGGGCCCGCTTCAGCACATCGCCGCTGAGGGGGACGAAGCCCAGCTCGGCCGCCTGCTTCTGGCGCTCTTCCTCCAGGGCCCAGAGCAGGAAGGTGCGCACGGCTTCCGCCTTCTGCTCTCCCTGTCCGCTCTGGTAGGCCAGGATCCAGGTGAAGGCCACGATCGGGTAGCTCTCCGCCCCCTCGGGGTTGCAGTCCTCGCCAGCCAGGCGCTCATCGAGCTTGATGTTGTTGAGGGCCGCCGCTCCGGAGCTGGCGTCCGGCAGAACGAACTTTCCGGCCTTGTTCTGCAGCGCCGCCGGCTTCACGGTGCCCCGCAGGTACGCCTGGTTGACATAGCCGATTGTTCCGGCGGTGTTCTGGATCACACCGGCCACGCCTTCGTTCCCCCGGCCCGCGAGCCCGACGGGCCACTGCACCGCCTTGCCGACGCCCACCTTCTTCTTCCATTCCTCCGAGAAGCAGGCAAGCGCGTTGGTGAAGTTGAAGGTGGTGCCGGAGCCATCGGAGCGGTGCACCACCGCCAGGGGCCGGTCGGGACAGCCCAGGGCACTCCAGTTGGTGATCTTGCCCAGGAAGATGTCGGCCAGCTGGGCCTGGGTCAGCTTGAGACCGGGGCAGTCGGGATTGTTGTAGGCCGGGCTGATCGTGCCGCCCAGCATGGGGATCTGCACGGCGCCGCGCTTGCCGGCCGTGCCGGCCTTGAAGTCTTCGTCGCTGAGCGACTCGTCGGTGGCGCCGAAATCCACCGAGCCGGCCAGGAACGAGCGCACCCCCTGCCCGGACCCCACCGACTGGTAGTTCACCAGCGAGCCTTTGGCGGTCTTGTAGTCGGCGGCCCAGCGCTGGTAGGCGGGCGCCGGGAAGGAGGCTCCGGCCCCGTTCAGCGAGGGCAGACCGCCGCCGCCGGAGCCGCAGGCACTGAGGCCGAGCGCCAGGACGCCGAGCCCCCCCGGGAGGCCGGCGCGACGCAGGCGTGCGAGGGTCCGCTGGTGGGGAAGGGGCACGGGGCTGGCAACGTGTTGTTCCATACATTTACTGCTTACTGGGACGTCGGGCCGGCCCCCTCCGGTGTGTCCTCAGGGGCCTCTACCTCCTGTCCGCGCGGCAGCGGCGGCACGGTCGGCGGCGGCAGCACCTCCAGCTCGGGGGGGTTGGGTGGGGTGTCCGGGCCGATCAGATCCACCGCCGTGCGTTGCATCACCAGCCGGAAGCGCAGCGGTGCCTGGGTTTTGTTGATGAATTCCTGCACGGCGGACACCTGCCCTGCCGTCGGCAGGTCCGGATCGGTCACCCGCACCCGGGCCCGGATCAGCGGTGGGTTCTGCTGCCAGTCGATGCTGAGGCCCACCATGTCGATGGCGGGATCGCCGCCGAGGGTGATCGTGCTGCTGCGCAGTCGTTGCTCGATGGCGGCCTCCAGCTGCTGGGCCTTGTTCTCCTGGCGGGTCTGGTTCACCAGGCGGAAGAAGCTGCTGCCCAGGGGAATCACCAGCAGGGCGGTGAGCGCCACGCTGGTGAGGCCCAGGCGGCTGTGGAACAGCCGGCGCCGGTACACCTTCTCGAGGGTCCCGAGGGACGCCATCGCCCCCACCATGATCCCGAGCAGGTTGGTGGCGAACAGCAGCAGCGCGCCGTAGGCCTGCATCCAGTCGGAGGAGGCCAGCAGGATCCCCACCACGCACATGGGCGGCACCAGGGCCACGGCGATGGCCAGGCCGGCCAGGGCCGAGATGGCGTCCCTGCGCAGCTTGGCGTACATCGCCACCGCCCCGGCCACCAGGGCCACCCCCAGATCCAGCAGGTTGGGGCTGGTGCGGTTCATTACCTCGCTGCCGAAGCTCGGGAACGCCACCAGATGGCCCACCGCCATCGCCAGCAGCACGCAGATCACCACCCCCAGCATCAGAGTGCGCAGGGCCCGCAGGAACATCGGCAGCCGCCCCCGCAGGATCTCGAAGGCCATCGCCTGCAGCGGCATGATCCAGGGGGCCACGACCATGGCGCCGATCACCACCCCGGGGCTGTTGGCCAGCAGGCCGAGGGTGGCGATCAGGGTGGCCCCCACGGTGAGCACCACGAACACCTGGCTGAAGCTGGCGTCGTGCTCGAACTCCTGCTGCAGCGCGGCCAGCCGGTCGTCGGCCGCTGGGGCGGGGGGGGAGGTCATGGCCGTAGCGGGCTATCGCAGCGCACCCCATCCTGATGGCCCGCTGAGATACGTTCCACAGCCACGGCCACCTGCACACGCTTGGATGACACGGCGGAAGCCGGGACCCTTCACCCTCTGGCCGCTGGCCATGGCCCTGCTGGCTCCCTCGGCTGCCCAGGCGAACAGCTGGACCTACCAGCGGCTGGTGGAGGCCTTCGAGCAGCGCGGCTTCAGCGTGCTCGGTAGCCACCCCCGCTGCGCCGAGCGAGGGCTGTACGGGCTCTATCTGCGCGAGAGCCGTCGCATCGTGGTCTGCCCCCGCGGCAACCTCGCCGACACCCTGCTGCACGAGGGGTGGCACGGGGTCCAGTCCCGCTGCCTGCGGGGCGCCCCGTTCCTGGGCGAGGAGGACCTGCGCCGGGGCCTGAGCCGCCGCGACCAGCGCGACCTGGCCCGGCTCTACGACGGGGCCCGCTGGCAGCGCGAGGCCGAGGCCCGGGTGATGGCCCGCCGTGATCCCGCCGCCTATTTCCGCCTCGTGGACGAGCTCTGCGGTTCAGCCGCTCCCCCACCGGCCGTCCCGCCGGCCCCGGCGTCACCGGAGAGCGCGCCTCAGGGCCAGGCGGTGAAGCGCACCGGCTCATAGCGGGCGATCGACACCCGCCAGCCCCGGATCGCCAGGGCGGCCAGTTCCGTATGGAAATCGGCCGTGGCGCCGCCGCCGACCCAGCGGGCCTTGAGCCGGGGCAACGGCTCCTGCAGGGCCTCCAGCGGCAGCTCCACCAGCAGCAGGCTGCCGTCCCCGGCGGCCCGCCGCAGGGCGCCCTCCTCGCTGCGCTGCCAGAGGCGCAGCAGCAGCTCCAGCAACAGGGTGCGGCCGTCGTCGCCGGGTTCCGCCGCTTCAGCCGCCGCCACGGCCAGGGACTTGCCGTTCAAGGGCAGGGCCCGCGTCCCTTCCTGCTCCAGCAGGGCCAGCGCCACCAGATAGGGAGCATCCGCCATGACCATCGCCCGCACAGAGCCCCCAGCCTGCTGGATCGTCTGGAACCGGGGCTGATGCCACCGACAGAAGCCGGGGATGTCCTGTAGGAATGACGTCGAAAGTGATCAGACCATGGGCCCTGGCGACGTCACGGTGGTTGTCGTTCCCCGTGAACGGTTCAGCGATGCGCTGCGATCGCTCGATTCCATCGAACGGAACACCGACCGTCCGTACGAGCTGATCTACATCGACGGGAACTCACCGGCCGACCTGGCCGGGGCACTGCAGCGTCGCGCGGCGCAAGGGAACTTCCGCCTGATTCGCAGCGAGCAGCACCTCTCCCCCAATGCCGCCCGCAACCTGGCCCTGCCCCACATCACGACCCGGTACCTGGTCTTCGTCGACAACGATGTGATCGTCACCCCCGGCTGGCTCGGGACCCTGGTGGCCTGCGCCGAGCGCCACGGCTGCACCGCCGTCTGCCCCCTGACGTTTGAGGATGAGGCCTTCAGCGTCGTCCACCACGCCGGTGGCGAACTCCTGTGGAGGTCCATGGGGCAGGGGCGCCGCTGGCTCACCGAACGGCGCCCCTGGAACCATCTGCCGCTGGCCAAGGTGAACCAGCCCCTGGTGGCCGGTCCCACCGAACTCAATGAGTTCCACTGTGTTCTGGTCCGGACGGACTTCTTCGCGCAGAACGGGCCCCTCGACGAGGCGCTGCTGAGCATGGCCGAGGAGACGGACTTCTCGATCGCCGTGGCGGAAAGCGGTGGCTCGATGGTGTTCGAGCCGGCCAGCCGGGTGAGCTACATCCCCCCCTCCCCCGAGAACCTGCTTCCGTCCGACAGGCCGTTCTTCGAGCTCCGCTGGTCCAGTGACTGGGTCAGGAGAAGCGTTGACCACATGGTGGCCAAGCACAACCTCGACCCGCTGTCGCCGGTGGCCAAGCACTGGCTGCGCTTTGTGTTCCAGCACCGCCATGCCTGTGCCACCGGCTCCAGGACGATGCCGACGCTGGACATCCTGTTCGGCGATTTCGGCTCCACCCTCGGCAAGCGGGAGAAGTGCGACCAGCTGCTGCGCCGGCTCTCGCCAGGCTCAGGCGGCGGCCGCTGAGCGCCGCCACCGTCCCCCTCGCCTGGGGCCCTGTCGACGAGGGCCCTGTCGACAAGCCGGAAAGCTCCGGCGAGCATGGCGGTTCGTGGGCCCGTCCCACGCCACCCGCCCCGGAGCCATGGACAGCGTCGACGGCAAGATCATCGTGGGCAGCGAGGAGTGGTGCAGCTTCCCGGACGCCGGGCTGCCGGCGATCAAGGCCCGGGTGGATTCCGGTGCCGCCACCTCCGCCCTCCACGCCACCAACATCGTGCCCTTCGAGCGCGACGGGTGCCCCTGGGTGAGCTTCGAGGTGCATCCCCTGCAGGGTGATCGGGTCGTGGTGGTGCGCCACGAGGCCCCGGTGGTGGCTCGGCGGGAGGTGCGCAACACCAGCGGCGTCTCAGAGAACCGCTACGTGATCCGGGAGCGGCTGGTGCTCGGCGAGCAGAGCTGGGAGGTGGAGCTGACCCTCGCCAACCGGGATGCCATGGGGTATCGGATGCTTCTCGGTCGCCAGGCGATGGTGGGCCGGATCCTGGTGGACCCGGAAGGCAGCCACCACCTGCGCAGCCT
Source organism: Synechococcus sp. BO 8801 (assembly GCF_002252675.1). Lineage (GTDB taxonomy): Bacteria > Cyanobacteriota > Cyanobacteriia > PCC-6307 > Cyanobiaceae > Cyanobium. Next base: position 95,020 of record NZ_NQKY01000005.1, read on the forward strand.
CAGCACCGAGGAGAGCCGGGCCCTCTATGCCCATGTCTGCCCGCGCGATGCCGGCCTGCGGATCGTGCTCCTGGCCAGCGACCCCGATCTCTACAGCAACCGGCGCCTGATCGAGGCGGGCGAGGAACGGGGCCACCACATGCGGTTCCTCAACATCCGTCAGTGCTACATCCGCCTGGATCCCCGCAACCCGGAGGTCCACTACCGCGGCGGTGACGTGCTCGGCGCGGTGGATGCGGTCATCCCCCGCATCCGTCCCAGCGTCACCTTCTACGGCTGCGCCGTGACGCGGCAGTTCGAGTCGATGGGGGTGCCGTCGCTCAACAGTGCCCAGGCGATCACCGCCTCCCGCGACAAGCTCTTTGCGTCCCAGGAATTCGTCCGCGCCGGGCTCAACACCCCCGTCACGGGCTTCGCCGATTCCCCCCTCGACACGGTGGATCTGATCCGCATGGTGGGCGGCGCCCCCCTGATCGTGAAGCTGCTGGAGGGGGCCCAGGGCAAGGGCGTGGTGCTGGCCGAAACCCAGAAGGCGGCCGAGAGCGTCATCAATGCCCTCCAGAGCCTCGACGCCAACCTGCTGGTGCAGGAGTTCATCAAGGAGGCCGGCGGCACGGATCTGCGCTGCTTCGTGGTCGGCGGCAAGGTGGTGGCCGCCATCGAGCGCACGGCCGCCGAGGGCGAGTTCCGGGCCAACCTCCACCAGGGGGGAACGGCCCGGACGGTGCAGCTGGAAGCGGCGGAGAAGCAGATGGCCGTCAAGGCCTGCAAGGCCCTGGGGCTGGATGTGGCCGGCGTCGACATCCTGCGTTCCCACCGCGGCCCCCTGCTGCTGGAGGTGAACTCCAGCCCGGGACTCGAGGGGATCGAGACCGCCACAGGCCTGGACCTGGCCGGCAAGATGATCCGCAAGCTGGAACGCAAGCTCGGCTGGGGACGGCCCCCGGCCGATGGCGCCATGGAGGCCCAGCCCGCGGCCCCGGCATGATCGCTCCGGCATGAGCGCCGCCCCATGAGCACCCCCCCATCGGCCTACCTGGAGCTGGAGGCCGTCGAGGCCTGGCTGGGGCCCCGCCGCGTCTTCGAGGACCTCTCTCTGCGGCTCTACGGCGGCGAGCACACCGTGGTGCTGGGCCCCAACGGCTCCGGCAAGAGCTCCCTGGTCAAGCTGCTCAGCCGCGAGCTCTACCCCGTCGTCAAGCCCGGCTCCTGCCTGCGGATCTTCGGCAGCGAAACGGTGAATCTCTGGCAGCTGCGCGGCCGCATCGGTCTGGTGTCCCAGGATCTTCACGCCGCTTACGTCGGTCGGGTTCCAGCTGACGATGTGGTGCTCTCCGGCTTCTTCGGTTCGGTGGGCATCGGCCGCAGCCAGGTGGCCACCGAAGCCCAGAGGCGGCGCGTGGCAGACCTGATGCAGCAACTGGGGCTGGCCTATCTGGCAGAGCGCCCCTACGGCCAGCTCTCCGAGGGGCAGCGGCGGCGCCTGCTGCTGGCCCGGGCCCTGGTGCACGGCCCCGAGGTGCTGGTGCTGGATGAACCCACCAACGGGCTTGATCTGAAGGCGAAACACCAGCTGCTGGCGATCCTGCGCGAGCTGGCCCGCGGCGGCACCACCCTGCTGCTGGTGACCCACCAGATCGAGGCGGTGCTTCCCGAGATCCGCCGCTGCGTGCTGCTGCGCGAGGGCAAGGTGGTGGGCGACGGCCCCACCGACGCCCTGCTGCAGGACGCCCCCCTCAGCGCCCTGTTCGACACCCCCCTGCGGGTGTGCGAGGCGAACGGTTACCGGCAGGTGTTGCCGGCGGGCTGAGCCGCCATCATGCGGGACATGTGCCGCGGCTTCCGGATGCCCCGTCCGATCCGTCTGCCCCGTCCGGTCCGCCTGCTGCTGGCGTTCCTGATCGCCTGCCTGCTGCCGCTGACGGGCCTTGCGACGGCGGCCTTATCCGCGGGGCCGGGGGCCCCAGCTGCCGCCCAGCTCCGGGCCACCTACGTACCCCTGGAGAGCCAACCGTTCCATGGCCAGCTGCTGGAGCTGAAGCAGCAATGGACCGATGCCCCCCTCAACCAGGTGGTGGGGGACAGCCCGCGGGCCACCCTGCTCAATTTCTACGTGGTGATGGCCCAGGTGAACCGGGACATCGCCCGGATCGAGGCCAAGGCTGAGGCGACACCCGGGCTGTTGTTGTCCAGCGCCTTGCGTCACGAACTGGCGCTGATCAACAGCTACTTCGAGGAGGCGGTGAAGGCCCTGGATGTGTCAGAGATTCCCCAGAGCATCCGGGCGGATTTCGCCGATGAATATGCCCTCAAGCTCAAGGTGATTCTCGATTACGTCTTCACCCACAGCCGCAAGCCTTTCGAGATTCCTGATGCGGCCGGGATGAAGGCCCTGAACGATGGACGGGTGAACCCCAGCGCCAGCTGGACCATCCCGGGCACCTCCATCACCCTGACGGATGAGGAGCCGGAGGATGGGCGTGATCGCGGCTACCGGTTCTCCGCCTTCACGGTGGCCCAGATCCCCAGCCTCTACGAGGAGATCAAGGATCAGCGAGCGCCATCTGCGGGCCCCTCGAGCCTGCTGACGCCAGCCATCTATGACGCCTTCAGCCTCCGGCCCGGCCATCTTCTGCCACCGAAGTGGTATCTGAGCATTCCCCGGAGCCTCCGGCAAACGGTGCTGGAGTCCCATCTCTGGGACCAGACCCTGTTCCAGATCGTGCTGGGTCTGCTGGCGCTGGTGGCCTTCGCCTTCGTTCAGTTCCGTCTGGTGCTGGCCCTGCTGGCCACCTACCGGATGACCGAACGGGCCGCCAGCCAACCACGCACACCGATGCAGATCTGGCAGGTCGACAACATCGCCTGGCAACGGGTGTTGCTGGCGGCCGTGGCCCTGCCCATGGCCCGTGTGGTGGAACTGCTGCTGGACCACTACGTCAACGTCACCGGCCTGCCCCTGCAGGTGTTGATGTACCTGCTCTACACGCTCTACTTCTGCTGGGCGGGGTTGTTCAGTTTCTTCCTGATGGAGGCCCTCGGCCGCAGCCTGGCCGAATGGGTCACGATCCTGCGCGGGCGGCGCAACGCCCTGCAGCTGAGCCGTGTCAGCAATCTGGTGATGCCCGTCTGCCGGGTCATGGGCGCCATCATCGGCGTCTCCCTGATGTACCGGCTGCTGATCCTGCTGGGCCTGCCGGGCTCCACCGTCCTGGCCTTCTCTGCGGTGCCCGGCCTGGCCATCGGCCTCGGGGCCTCCAAGCTGCTGGGCAACCTGTTCGCCGGCCTGTCGATCCAGACCGACCGCCCCCTGCGGGTGGGGGAGTTCTGCCGCATCGGGAGCAATCTCGGCTACGTCACCAAGATCGGCCTGCGCTCCCTGGAGCTGCAGACCCACGAGAGCCGCATCACCATCCCTAATTCGGTCGTCGATGAGGAGACGATCGTCAACTACTCCCTGCGCTCGGATCAGGCGCAGGATGCGGTGCAGCATGTCTTCGAGCTGCACCTGCCCCTGCCGGCCGAGCTCACCCCCGACCAGCTGGACGACCTGGTGCATTACGGCCGCCTGTACCTCACCGATCTGCCGGGATTGTCCGCCGCCCAGGTGTTCCTTGACCAGGCGACAGCCGATGGGGAGCTGCTGCTGCGCTGCTGCGGTCAGATTCACGCCCCCAACTGGACCGACTACCTCACCCTGCGGGAAGCGGTCCTGCTGCGGCTGCGGCAGATCCTCGATCAGGTGATCCGCTCCCGCATGGTGATCGGCGTGGCCTACGACACCAGCCCCGAGCAGCTGCAGCGCATTCCGGAACTGATCGCCTCGCTGTTCGATGCCGAGCCCCTGGCCGCTTTCCGGGCCTGTCGGCTGATGGCCATCAACGACTTCAGCTACGACTTCACCTACGACTACCGCTCCTCCCAGCCCACCTATGCGGCGTTCAAGGATGAGGTGGCCCGCCTCAACCGGGCCCTGCTGGCCCTGTTCGCCGCCGAGGGAATCGAGATCCCCTACCCCACCCAGGCGGAGGTCCAGCTGAATGGCTGAGCTGAGGCTCCAGACCCTGGCGGGCTGCGGCCTGGCGATCGGCGCCTATCCCCGCTTCCGCTACGACGCCCGAGGCGGCGGCGGGCTGGGCGAGCTCACCGCGGCGGATCCCGCCGGTATGGGCATCGGCCCTGGCACCGGCAGCCTCTGCTTCGATCCGGCTGGCCTGAGGATCCCGCCGCTCGACTGGCGCACCACCCGCTTCCTGGGGTTGCCGTTGCCCCCCGGACTGGCGATCACGATCCACCCGGAGCGGCTCGAGGGCCGCATCGACGGCGCCACCGGGGCGATGGCGCTGCACTTCCAGGCCCGCTTCCGCTTCGCCATCGGCTCCCTCTACCGCGCCCCCGACCTGATCGTCGCCACCACCCTCAGCACCGGTCCGGTGCAGGGCCGCCGCCACCGGGCCAGCGGCCAGCCCCTCGACGGCGACGGCCGGGCGCTGCTGGTGGGGGTGGCCACCATCGCCCCCAGCGGCGACCCCTGGCTCGACCGGTTTCTGGGCTTGCCCGACGAGGCCCTCGCCCTGCTGCGCTGCCGCCTGGTGCCCAGGGCAGCAGAAGCCCAGGACTTACCTTGACCCCCTGCCACGCCCGATCCCGCCATGCACCCCCTGCCGCTGCATCTCGGCCCGGGCAGTGATCTGCGAGCCAGCCTCGAGCAGCTGGCGATCGAAGCCGGCGCCTCCGGCTTCGTGCTCGGCGTCGTCGGGGACCTCTCCCAGGCGGCCTTCCAGTGCCCGGGGCTGGAGGAGCCCACCGTGCTGCAGGGCCACCTGGAGATCATCACCCTGCAGGGCACCGTGGCGCCCCAGGGGGTGCACCTGCACCTGAGCCTCTCCGACGGCGACTGCCAGGTGTGGGGCGGCCACCTCGAGCACGGCAGCGTCGTGCTGCGGGGCGCCGACCTGCTGGTGGGCTTCCTGCCGCAGCCCGGAGCACCCCAGGATCCGGCGCAGGCCGCCGTGGCGACCGCAGCGGCCCGGCCCACCGTGCCCGCATCCCCGGCCCAGCCCCGGGTGGAGATCGCCGTGCGCAGCGGCTGCCCCTATTCGGCCCGAGCCCTGCGCATGCTGCGCACCCTCGGCATCCCCCATGGGGTGCAGCTCGCCGACGACGACGCGGCGCGGGCGGCGGTCGCCGAGCGCAGCGGCCTGACCTCCATGCCCCAGGTGTTCATCGATGGCCAGCCCATCGGCGGCTACGACGCCCTGGCCGATCTCCACGGCCGCGGCGAGCTCGACCACCTGCGCTGAAGGGGCCCCCTAGCGGGACAGCTCTGGAAACTGCTCCTTCAGCCGGGCCAGCTTCGGCTGGTCATGGGCGACCACGTAGGGATGGGTCGGGTTGCGGGCGACGAAGTCCTGGTGGTAGGCCTCGGCCGGGGTGAAGCCCCGCCAGACCTCCACCGTGGTGGCGATCGGCCGGGGCAGCGCGCCGGAGCGATCCAGCTGGGCGATGGTGGCCTCAGCCACCCGGCGCTGTTCCGGGTCGGTGGGGAAGATCGCTGAGCGGTACTGGGGGCCCACATCCGGACCCTGGCGGTTGAGCTCGGTGGGATCGTGGGCCACGGAGAAGAACACCTTCAGCAGCTCCCCGTAGCTCACCCGGGCTGGGTCGTAGGTGATGCGGATGCCCTCGGCGTGGCCGGTGTCGCCACCGCTCACCCGTTCGTAGGCGGCGGTGGCCGGGCTGCCGCCGGCGTACCCGGTCACCACCTCGGTGACGCCCCGCACCTGTTCGAACACCGCTTCCATGCCCCAGAAGCACCCTCCTGCCAGCACCGCCGTGGCGCGTGGCGGTACGGCCGCAGACAGCGGCAAGGCCAGCAGGCCGGCAGCCACAGCACCGATGGCGGCGGCTGAGGTGAGGTGTGGTGGCAGTCGCATCCTTCGGTACCCGGTGGCTGGAAGGATTACCGGCCGGGGCCCTTGACGGATTTACCCGTAAGGTCGATCAGAGCGAAGGAACCTCCATGGCTGCCCGCCTCGCCATCGGCCCGGTGGACGTGAGTCCGGAGGTGCGCGAGTGGGTGGATGCCGAGACCCTGCAGCGGCTGGTGGCTCGACACCGCCGGGGCGACTGGGGCGTGGTGGATTCCCGCGATGCCCGCGACAACACCATCGCCGCCTACCGGCAGCAGGGGTCGCTGCGCAGCGTCTTCGATCTCGGCCAGGGGCTGCAGGTGTGGATCCTCACCCATGACCTCGGCACCGATCGGCTGCACACCCTGGTGCTGCTGCCCAGCGACGAGTAGCCCGCTGGTGGGCTGTCGGTCCCGTACGAATGTCGCCGCTGCCCCGTGGCCTTGCCTTCACAATTTCTTTCGTCAGCTTGTGTTGCCTCCCCTCTGGACGTTGCGGCTGGATGATGTACAAGGGTGGATAGGTCGTGGGAAGAATGGTGACGATCGAGCTCCCGCAGCCCAGGCGTCAGGCCCGCTCCTCCGGCGAGGTGCGCTCTTCCGCTGAGGGCTGGTCTCCGGCTGACGAACTGGCCGCCCTTGAAACCGTCTGGGCCAGCCTCTGCCAGGACGCGGCGAGCCCCGCCCCCTCCCTCCAGCTGCCGGTGATTTCCCGCTCCAACCCCAGCCTTGCGGCTGATGGTCGGCCCCAGCGCCAACGCCAGCCTCGCCGAATTGATTCCGAGCGGATCGCCTCCTGAAGAGCTTGTTGCTCTTTCGCAATCTTTTTCTTTCGCAATCATTCGGGCGAAGGTGCAAACCTTCGTGGTGAAGGAATGTATGGATCCTTTTCCAGGCACTGAGCGCTGTAACGATTCTGTTTGTTTTCCCAGGAATCGGCTGAGAATCGCTGCTTGACATCGCCGGCGGGCAAGGCCTTCCGGGGAATCCCTTTCCGTTGGTCTCCCGCACCGGTACCTGCCTGAATCCGCCAGGCGGGCCGCCCGCGGCGATGCTCCTCCCTCTGCCCTTTGCGTTGTTTCCACCATGGCCCTGGTCCAAGCCCCTTCCCTTGGTATCGAGCGTTTCGCGGATGACCGCAACAAGGAGAACTGGTCAAAAGCCTCCCAGCAGGATCGCGATGGCATCATCCGTCTGGTGTATCAGCAGGTGCTGGGCCAGCAGTATGTGATGCAGAACGAGCGCCTGGTCGGTGCTGAATCTCTCTTCCGAAACGGTTATCTCACCGTGCAGGAATTCGTGCGCACCCTTGCCAGGAGTGGTCTGTATCGCTCCCGTTTCTTCGAGTCCTGCAATCCCTACCGCTTCATCGAGCTCAACCACAAGCATCTCCTCGGCCGGGCTCCCCACAACAAGGCCGAGATGCTGCACCACTTCACGATCCTGCAGGAACAGGGCTACGACGCCGAGATCGATTCCTACATCGACAGCCCCGAGTACCAGGAGCGCTTCGGTTCCGACGTGGTGCCCTATCTGCACGGCTGGGACTATTCCGCCGGCCACCAGGGGCAGCAGTTCTCCTGGCTGATGCAGCTGGCCGGTGGGGCGGCGGCGTCGGTGAAGGGAGACAGCGCCGGCACCCGCTTCAAGCTGGGTCGGGCCCTGCACCAGGACCGGGCCGTGACGGTGACGGTCCTCCGTCCCCGCTTCAGCGGTGAATCCTTCTTCCAGGCCAACCTGGCCCAGGGCGGCGCCAGCGTTGATGGTCCGGTCTCCCGCAGCGGTCAGCCCACCGATCCTTCCCGCGGCCATCGGGAGGAGGCCCTGGTGGTGTCGGCCGGGGTGCGCGGCACCAGCTCCCCCAGTGGCCGGGTGGCCACCATCACCGCCACCGGGCTGGTGAACAACGCCGTGGTGCGCAGCGGTGCCTACGTGATGCGGGTGCCCTACAGCCGCATGAACGAGGCCCTGCAGCGGGTGCAGCGTCTGGGCGGCCGGGTGGTGCGCGTCAGCGTCAACTGAGCTGACGCTTCGGGGGGTCAGGGCCGCAGGTCCACCCCCCGCCCGGCCAGCAGCTGGCGGCAGGCCATCAGGGCCGAAAGGCTCACCCCGGCGGTCCCCTCGCCGGGGTGGATGGCATCGCCGCACAACCACAGACCCGCCAGGGGGCTGCGGCTGGCCAGGCCGAAGGGCCCGAAGCGGCTGGGGTGCTGGCCCAGGCCGCCCACATAGCCCCAGGGTCTGCCGGTCCAGCCGGCAAAGCCCCGGGGGGTGGCCAGCTCACCGTGCAGCCAGTCGGCCGGTCCCACCCCCAGCAGCCGCTCCAGGCCCCGCTGGATGGCGGCCATCGCCTGCTGCTTCTGGGCCTGGTACTCGGCCTCGTCCCCGCCGAACCAGGGGCGGGCCGGGGTGAACACGCTGGCGATCACCGTGGCGCGCCCGGCGGGGGCCCGGCCGTCCCCCTCCTGGCTCACCGAGACGAACAGGGAGCCTGGGTCAGGGGCCTCCAGCTGCAGGTGGCTGGGGCACCCAGGCGGCAGCCTCTCCCTCTCGACGGCCCCGTAGAACACCAGGGCGCCGCTGGGTTCGCTCAGGGTCTCAAGCCGCCTGCGGTAGCCGCCGGCCAGGGCCTCCCCCAGCAGGGCCGGCAGGGTCTGGGGGGGCAGGCTGACCACCACGTCCGGGGCGCTCAGGTGGAACGCCTCCCCTAGTGGTCGCCTGTCACCTGGCGGAGCCCCGCCGCGATGGCCCGTGATCCGCCAGTCGCCCCCGGGCTGCTCCGGTGGCTGCAGCCGCTCCACCCGGTGCCGCAGCCGCAGCCGGCCGCCGTGCTTGCTGAGGGCGCTCTCCAGGGCCTCGCTGAGGGCCTGCATCGACCCCTCCAGGTGCCAGAGCCCAAGCGGTTCCTGCACCATCGCCAGCACCGTGGCCCCGTAGAGGGCGGCGGTGCGATCCGCCGGTTCCTGGGAATAGAGCCTCAGCTGCAGATCCAGGAAACGCCGCAGCCGCCCGTCGGCGGCGCAGCCGGTGAGCCGCAGCAGGTCGGCGATGGTGGCGGTGGTGAGCAGGCCGCTGGCCAGAGTCCCTGCCCCCAGGGCCCCCAGCAGCTGGGCCACATCCCACCAGGAGCGCGGCGGCAGCACCGGATCCCGCGACGCGAAGGCCCAGTTGCTCCGGTGCAGGGCATCGCAGAGGGCCCAGAAGCGTTCACTGCCTGGGAACTGGCGCAACCGTTCCTGCCGCCAGCGCTGCGGATCGCGCCAGATCGCCACCGGCTCGAGGCCATCGGCCAGGTCCACCACACAGCCCGGATCCAGGGGCACAGCCGCCGGCGGCGCCACCCCCAGATGGCGGAACAGCCGGGCATGGATGCCGGCGGGGGCGCCGTCGCCCTCCTCCAGCCCCGCCACCTGGGTGGCCCCCACATCGAACACGTACGGACCGCGCCGGAAGGTGCCGGCGCAGCCGCCGCTCTGGTGATGGGCTTCGAGCAACTCCACCCGCAGCCCCTGTTTCGCCAGCAGGGCCGCCGCCGTCAGGCCGGCGATGCCGGCGCCCACCACCACCACGTCCACCTGGTCTCTTCCGCTGGGAGGCAACGCTGCACAGATGGTTCAAACGGGATGCTGGCAGATCGGAGCTGGACGCCGGCCGGATCGATCAAGACCGGGGCTCCGATGCAGTTGTGGTGCGGATGTACATCACAAGAGCAGCGATCCAATGTTGGCACTTATGAATTTCTTGACCGCCCTGTAATCGCAAAGGGCTCAGAGGAGGCGAAATCCCCTCCTTTCGAGGTGATGGTCCTCGCCACTGCGACCATCGCATCCTCTATGAACCCTTGTGCGGCAGTGGGTCTGCCTTGAAATCCATGCGCTTAGCACGCCATTGAATGCATCAGCACTGTCTGCCCTGAATTGTTCCCTGCCCAAGGGCTGGTGGTGATTTGGCCTAAGTCAGACCGTGATACGGTGAATAGTGGTTGAATGTCACATTGGTCCTCGTTCCGTATACAGCCATGAAAATTCCGCCCATCGCCTTACGTGCATTTGCACGCGATGATCAGCGATTGATCCTGTCGAAGTCGCTTTTCGGCGCTGCGGTTGTTGCGGCCGCTGTCACTGGTCTGTCTGCCGGTTCGGCGGAGGCCGTGCAAACAACCACTTGTGGATTAGCCGGTAACTTGACATTCGGCGATAAGACCGTCAGCAACATCGTATGTACTGGTGTGGGTGCTGATACAGAAATCCGATTCAATAACTTCGATCTTGCCTATGACTTCGGCAGTGTTATTGATCCTCCAACCCAGGCTGGAAAAATCTCCTACACCATCTCGATCACTGATCCAGCGTTCGAATTCGCTGCAGTTGGACTTGACTCCGGCTGCATCTTCCCGGCCCTTGGAGGCTGTACGGTGACGAAGAACTTGAGCTGGAGCGGTGGGTCCACTTCCTTGGTTTCCAGTAACGGGAACCCTGCCCCTGTGGATTATCTGTTCGCTGCTGGAGTCACATCGCTCAACGTTGAAGATATCTTCCTGGCGACGGGCAACTCCGCGGTTTCGACGGCGAACAACTTCTTCAGCCAGAGGCCCGGGGGTGGTCCTGAGCCTGTTCCCGGCCCCCTTCCCATTCTTGGTGCTGGCATGGCCTTCGGCTTGAGCCGTCGGTTGAGGTCCCGGATCAAGGCATCTTCGACTGCAGTCTGAACTGGATTGGAGCTTCCTGGTTGAGGCCAGAGCTGTCCTTCTCAATCCCTGGCCCTGGCCAGGGATTTTTTCTTGGCTGGTCTCGATGAGCAAGGTTGTCTGGAGGATGGGTCGGCTGGCTATCTCCGGCATCCGATGGCCAGCACACGTTCAGAAGCACGACGTTGATCGGCCGTTGTCCTGCCCTGGTGGTGGATTTTCTGCGGTGGCACCTTGATTGTGCCCCGTCGCCGTCGAAACGATTAGGTCTGCCGATGCCGCTTTGCACCTGAGGTAGGTCTGTTGCTATCGGCTATGGATGTGATCCTTTTCAACCTCGATCCACTCTTGATCAATCACACCATCAAAATGATGGCGCCTGTGCAAATGACCTTTCCCCATCTTTCCTTGACGGCGGCCGAGGAGACTCTGCAACAGAGTGGCGTGATAGGGGGATCGGCGACCGATGGCGGCAAAGCCCAGGCAAAGGATCAGCATCCTCAGCGTGTTCCCAAAAGCCAGTCCCAGAGAGCGTTGCCACACGCTGGACATGTTGTTGCCGAACTCATATTCGGCGCGTTTGGTGTTGGCGCTGATGGCTTCCGCCAGGCGCTCCCTGATCACGGGGAAGGGTTGGGGAAACGACTCAGGAAGTGGCGCCTTGTTACCCGGGACCTGGGCGTAGGCCCGGCGTAGCTCCGCGGGTGTTTCGGCTTTTCTGATCGCCTCGACGGCTCTCGATGCCTGGGTGAGGAGTTGGGTTGATTCCTGGTTTCTTGTCTGCAGCAGTTTCGCACCAGAATAGATCTGAACGGGGATCAGTAGCAGATACCCCAACGCCACCCAGGTGGCCAGACGCCGCAGCAGTTCCGCACGGTTGGTCAGTGGTTTGGATTGGGGATTCAGTGCGGCAGCGGCTGCCACCAACAGCGCTCCGGTGAGTGGTGTGATGCCTCGGCTGACAAGAAATCCAATCATGACGTCCAGCCAGGCCGGCTTGAGGAGGGCTACGGGCCAGGCCTGAAAGGCCAGTTCGACCAGGAAGTAGGCCAGGATGGCGACACCCACCCAATGAAGAACAGTTGCAAATTCAACCTGCAGCTCGCGGGATGATTCGCGAGAGTTCCGGGCGCTTGTGGTCGGGGTCATCGTTGTCTTTCCTGTCTCTACTGTGATCTGAATATCGGATGGATTCTTCAGTCTGGTCAAGCGAGTTTCACATGACTTGCTGGACGGGGCCGGATCGATGTGTTGGGATTGAAGCTTCGGCCGTGTGGGACGCGTCAGCTCCCTTTGGGAACGGCAACAACCATTGATTTCCACATTTCCATGGCCCACCCCGCCACCCTTATCCCCTGGCTGGCCGAGCAGCTCGGTGTCGAGCCGGTCGGCTGGAGCGCGGTGGGTGGTGGCTGCATCCACAGCGCCTGGCGACTGGATCTGGCCGATGGCCGCCGGCTGTTCGCCAAGGCCAACGGGGCCTCCGCCCTGCCGATCCTGGAGGCCGAGGCCGAGGGTCTGCGGGGCCTGGCGGCGGCGGCGGGCGAGGAGGGCCCACGGGTCCCTGTCCCCCTGGCCTGCGGGGTGGCGGGATCGTCGGCCGTGCTGGTGCTCCCCTGGCTCGACCTGGCGCGCGGCCGTTCTGCGGCTCATGAGCCGCAGTGGCGCCGCCTGGGTGCAGCGCTGGCGGCTCTGCACCGCCAGAGCCTGACCCGCACCTGCGTCGTGGGGGATCGGGCCGGGGAGGCCTTCGGCTGGCCCCGGGACAATGTCATCGGCTCCTTCCCGCAGCGCAACGGCTGGGAGGCGGACTGGGGCCGGTTCTTCGTGGAACGGCGGCTGGCCCCCCAGCTGGAGCACCTGGCCAGCAGCGGCCACCCCCTGCGGCGGGCCGCCGCGCTGCTGGAGCGCGCCGGCCAGTGGCTGGGGGCACACCGTCCGGAGCCCTGCCTGGTGCACGGTGATCTCTGGAGCGGCAATGCCGCCGTCACCAGCGAGGGCCAGGGGGTGATCTTCGATCCGGCGGTCTACCGGGGCGACAGGGAGGTGGACCTCGCCATGGCGCGGCTGTTCGGGGGCTTCCCCGAGGCGTTCTTCGAGGGGTACCAGGAGACCTGGCCCCTGCCCTCAGGGCACCGCCCGCGACGCGAGCTCTACAACCTGTACCACCTGCTCAACCACGCCAACCTGTTCGGCGGCAGCTACGTGGGACAAAGCGAGGCCTGCCTGGACTCCTTACTGGAGCGGGGCGAGGGCCAGGGGTGGGGCTGAGAAAGGACACGGGGACGTCGCGACGCCCCCGGAGTTGCTGACGCTCAGGTGCTCAGCTGAGGTATTCCTTGCGCAGCGACTGGAGCTTCGCCATCACGGCGGAGCGCTTCTCACCGGTGGTGAGGTTCTTCCAGCTCCAGCTGCCGACCACCACCAGGCCAAGCAGTTCCAGCAGGCCGGGGACGATCGGCAGCAGGTTGATGGTGTCGAGCACGCCCTTGATCAGGATCTGGGCCACGATCACGGCCAGCAGCACGCCGGAGGCCTTGCCGATCCGGCCCACCTGGCTCCAGTCCACCTTGTCGAGGGTTTCGTTGACCTTGCCGATCACTTCGCTGTAGCGCTCGCTGAAATCCACCTCGGGGGCGCTGCTGGTGGTGCTGTCATCCTGCATGGTCTCCTTCACTTTGGTCGTGCTGTCGATCATGGAAGGAGAGGTCTCCTGACGGAATGATGCATAACGTACCGGTGTGACCCCAGAGACGCCAGAGCAGCTCGGCCTCGGTCGGCAGGCGCTGACGGTGCTGGAGGCCGTCCTGCTGGCGGCCGCCCCCGAGGAGGGCTGTGCCCTGCTGCTGGGTCGCCGCGACCCCTGGCGCGTCGAGCAGGCCTGGCCCTGCCTCAACGTCTGGGAGCCGCCGCCGGAGCGTCGCCGCCGCTTCGCCCTCGATCCCCGCGAGCAGCTGCAGGCGCAGAAATGGGCCCGGGCCCGGGGGCTGACGGTCCTGGGCTCGGCCCACAGCCACCCGCTCTCGGCGCCGGTGCCCTCGGCGCTGGATCGCTCCCTCGCCTTCGCCCCCACCCTGATGCTGATCCTGGGGCAGGCCGATGGCCCCGCCGCGTCGGCAGCCGCTGGGGACGGGCCGTGGTCCCTGGCCTGCTGGTGGTTGCCGGAGCAGGGCAGCCCCCGGCCGCTGGCGTGGAGAATGGACGGTTAGTGCGTCGTGGATCTCCACCGCCATGCTTCCTCCCGACACCAGCGCCGTCCAGCTCAGTCCCGATGAGGTGGTGCGCTTCTCCCGCCACCTGATCCTGCCGGAGATCGGCATGGAGGGGCAGAAGCGGCTCAAGGCGGCCTCGGTGCTGTGCGTCGGCACCGGCGGTCTCGGCTCTCCCCTGCTCCTCTATCTGGCCGCCGCCGGCGTCGGTCGCCTGGGCATCGTCGACTTCGACGTGGTGGACCACAGCAACCTGCAGCGCCAGGTGATCCACGGCACCAGCTGGGTGGGCAAGCCCAAGATCGAATCCGCCAAAGCCCGGATCCACGAGATCAACCCCCACTGCCAGGTGGATCTCTACGAAACGGCGCTCACCAGTGAGAACGCCCTCGAGATCATCGCCGGCTACGACATCGTCTGCGACGGCACCGACAACTTCCCCACCCGCTACCTGGTCAACGACGCCTGCGTCCTGCTCGACAAGCCGAACGTCTACGGCTCCATCTTCCGCTTCGAGGGCCAGGCCACGGTGTTCAACTACCAGGGCGGGCCCAACTACCGGGATCTGTTCCCCGAACCGCCGCCGCCGGGCATGGTGCCCTCCTGTGCCGAAGGCGGCGTGGTGGGGGTGCTGCCCGGAATCATCGGCGTGATCCAGGCCACCGAGGCCGTCAAGCTGATCACCGGCATCGGCACCAGCCTCAGCGGCCGCCTGCTGCTCTTCGATGCCCTCAAGATGAGCTTCCGGGAGCTGAAGCTGCGCCCCAACCCGGAGCGTCCCGTGATCGACAAGCTGATCGATTACCAGGAGTTCTGCGGCGTGGGTGGCTCGGCCCCCGGCCAGGAGGAGGCGGGCAGCGTGGCCACCATCAGCGTGAGCGAACTCAAGACGCTGCTCGATGGCCCCCAGGACGACCTGCTGCTGCTTGATGTCCGCAATCCCCCCGAGGCGGAGATCGCGGTGATCCCCGGCGCCGTGCTGGTGCCCCTCGATCGCATCGAGAGCGGCGAGGCGATCGAAGAGGTGCGGCGGCTGGCGAGCGGCAAGCGGCTCTACGTGCACTGCAAGCTGGGCGGCCGCTCCGCCAAGGCCCTGATCGCCCTCGGACGCCACGGCATCGACGGGGTGAACGTGCAGGGCGGCATCGACGCCTGGAGCCAGGAGGTGGATCCTGACGTTCCGCGCTACTGATCCCCTCTCCCCCGCCAGGCAGCGGTGGCTGGAGCGCCGCCGCCTGGAAGCCCGGCGTCTGATCGCCCTCGAGAAGCGCTTCCTGCCGCTTCTGGTCTCGGCCCTGCTTCCGATCCTGGTGATGCCCATCACGGCCACGCGGGGCTGGCCGGCCAACGTTCTTCTGGCGGTGGTCTTCAATCTGCTCATCCTGCAGTCGATCCTGACCCTGCCGGTGATCGCCGGGGTGACCTACTCCCGCCTGCGCCAGGAGATCTTCCGCTGGGTCGGGGTGGTGGCCGGCCTGGGGCTCTGGGTGCCGGTGGCCCTGGGCACCTGGCCCGGCGGTGCGTTCCGCGGCGTGGAGATGGTGCTGCTGAGCCTCTTCTTCCTGGCCACCTCGATCCGGCTAGTGCGCCTGCTGGCCCGGGTGCCGCGGGTCAATGTGCAGGTGATGGCCGGCGCCGCCGCGGGCTATCTGCATCTGGGCCTCACCGGTGGGGTGCTGGCCACGGCCACCCAGGTGCTCGTGCCCGGCAGCTTCAGCCTCGGGGCGGCCGCCAGCAACCAGCTGATGCTCGACCGGCTCACCTACTTCAGCTTCGTGACCATCGCCGGCGTCGGCTACGGCGATGTGCTGCCGGCCAATGCGGTGGGGGAGCGCTTCGTGATCCTGCTCAGCGTCGCCAGCACCCTTTACGTGGCCCTGCTGGTGGGCCTGCTGCTGGGACGCTTCATCGCCTCGGAGGAGGTGGAGATGCTGGAGGACGACGCCCTGGGCCTCGAGCAGGTCGATCAGTCCGGGCCACCCTGACCGGCAGCCTCCGGGTCGGCAGCCCTCAGGTCGGCAGCTTCAGTAGTCGACGCCGCGCTTGAGGTCGACGCCCCGCTCGGCGTAGTGCTTGTGGCACACCATCTCCGAGTGGACGCTGGCCAGGTCGAAGTAGGCCGGCCGGCTCTTGCAGCGGCCCGTGATGATCACCTCGGTCTCGGTGGGTTTGCGCAGCAGGGTCTGGACGATCGGCTCCACCGGCAGCAGCTCCAGATCCACGGTGGGGTTGAGCTCGTCGAGGATCACGGTCTTGTAGAGGCCGCTGGCGATGGCGGCCCGGGCGATCTCCCAGGCCCGTTCCGCCTCCACGTAGTCGATCGGCTGCTGCTGGCCGCGCCAGACGATGGCGTCGCGTCCCGAGCGCAGGTGATCCACCAGGTGGGGGTAGCTCTCCCGCAGGGCGGCGATGGCTGCATCCTCGGTGTAGCCCGCCCCGCCCTTGAGCCACTGCAGGATCAGCACCCGGTGGCTCTTGTCCTGGCTGATGCCCCGGCCGATGGCCTGCAGGCCCTTGCCCAGGGCGCTGGTGGATTTGCCCTTGCCTTCGCCGGTGTAGATCTCCAGGCCCTCCAGCCCCTGCTGGGGGCCGCTGTGGGCCCGCATCTCCGAGTGCAGATCGGCCAGCTGCACCAGCTGGCGCGGTGCCCCCCGGCCGGTGCAGATGATCTCCATCCCCGCCGGCTTGGTGGCCAGGGTGCGCACCACCTCCTCGGTGTCGAGCAGGCCTAGGTCGAGCACGGGGTTGAGCTCATCGAGCACCACCACCGAGTAGAGGTTGCTGGCGATCGCCCCCTTGGCGATGTCCCAGCCCCGCTGGGCCTCCTGATGGTCGAAGCGGGTGGCTTGCTCAGCGCTGAAGTGGTCGCCGCGGCCGGTGCGCACCTGGTCGATCAGGTGGGGGAAACCCTGCTGCAGGGCCTCGATGGCGCTGTCCTCGTCGTAGGCGCGGCCGGGGCCCTTGAGGAACCGCAGCAGCAGCACCCGGGTGCGCTTCTGCTCGCAGATGCCCAGCCCGATGGTGCGCAGCACCACCCCCAGGGCCGCCTGGCTCTTGCCCTTGCCTTCCCCGTCGTAGACGTGCAACTGCCCGTGGGCCCGCTCGTCGCTGCCGGCGGCGGTGCGGATGCCGATGCCCCGTCCGGTGCCGCGCTGCGGGGTCTGGGTGCTGCGGGCGGCGGGGGTCATCGGCGGGTGGTACCGGTCCGGATGCTACCGAGCCTTGCCAGGATCTACGCCATGCCCGCCACCCGCCGCCTCAGCCTGCTCGAAGCCCTGCCGGCCCCGCTGGAGCGGGGCCTGGAGGCCCTCTGCCGCCAGCTCGACGCCTTCCCGCAGGTGGTGGTGGCCTACTCCGGCGGTGTCGACAGCGCCCTGGTGGCCGCCCTGGCCGGCGACCGGCTCGGGGAGCGGGCCCTGGCGGTCACCGGCGTCTCGCCGGCCCTGGCCCCCCACCTGCGCCGGGAGGCCAGCGACCAGGCCCGCTGGCTGGGCCTGCGCCACCGGGAGGTGCCCACCACGGAACTGGCAGACCCCGCCTACACCAGCAACCCCCAGGATCGCTGCTACGCCTGCAAGCGGGAGCTGCACCGGCTGCTGGCCCCGATCGCCGCCGCTGCCCGGGGGGCCCAGGTGCTGGACGGGGTCAACCGCGACGACCTCGGCGACCACCGGCCCGGGATCCGGGCCGCCCGGGAGTTCGGTGTGCGTTCACCCCTGGCGGAGGCCGGCATCGACAAAGCCGGTGTGCGCCAGCTCTCCCGTGCCCTCGGGTTGCCCTGGTGGGACAAGCCGGCCCAGCCCTGCCTTGCCTCCCGTTTCCCCTACGGCGAACCGATCAGCGCCACGCGGCTGGCCCGGGTGGCCGCCGCCGAGGACTGGTTGCGCCAGCACGGTTTTCCAGAGCTGCGGGTACGCAGCCAGGGGGAGACGGCCCGCATCGAGATCCCTGCGGCCGGATTGCCTGCGGCGCTGGAGAGTCTGGCCCAGGGTGAGCTGCGCCCCGAGCTGGTGGGGGCGTTCAGGGGGATGGGGTTCACCGCCGTCGCCCTCGACCTGGAGGGGCTGGTGAGCGGCAAGCTGAACCGTGCCCTGGCACAGGAGCTGCCGTGAGTGCACGCAGGAAAGCCGCCGGAGAAAGGTCCCCGGCGGCTGGATGTGGTTCACCGGCGCTCAGGCGCTGGCGAGGTGGGGCTCCCTCTGACTGTCGATCAGGGCCTCGGGCGTCTCGCGCCGGAAGCTGGTGAGCTTGTGGCGGCCGGCGCCCAGCTCCTCCCACAGGACCTGGCAGGCCTTCTCCGGCATGGTGTGGTCACCGCAGGTGAACACGTCCACCGCCGCATAGCCCGACTCGGGCCAGGTGTGGATGGAGATGTGGGACTCCGCCAGCAACGCCAGGCCCGTGACGCCCTGGGGTTCGAAGCGGTGGGTGATCAGGTTGAGCAGGGTGGCACCAGCGCGTCTGGCTGCTGTCGTGATGGTGTCCCTGAGGAAAGCTTCGTCGTCGAGCCTTGCGCAATCGCAGTCGTAGAGCTCGAGGATGCAGTGTTTCCCTACCGCGTCGGTGGTGTCGCCAGGGGCGGAGACGGGGCTTGCAATGGCGTGGGTGGGGGAGGCGGCGGGCTTCCATCCCGGGTTGGGATGCAGGCTGGAAAGGGTCTGGTTCATCGAATCCGGTCAAACAGGTCTCACCATACGCGCCGGAGCGCGGAACTGAGGTTCGCCAGGCTGCCTGCGGCAGCAGGGAGTTCGGGCCTCAGGGCACCAGCGCTCCGCTGCGCAGTTCCACCACCTGGCTGCGGGCCCGCCAGCCCGTGCTGAAGGCCTCCAGGTGGGTGGCGCTGACCAGACACTGGTGGCCGTCCCCCACCGCCTCCAGCAGCAGCTGCTGGCGCCCCGGGTCAAGTTCGGCCAGCACGTCGTCGAGGAGCAGCAGCGGCGGCTGACCCACCACCTGGCCCACCAGCTCCAGCTCCCCCAGCTTCAGGGCCAGCACCAGGGTGCGCTGCTGGCCGGCGGAGCCGTAGCGCCGGGCGGCCTGGCCGCCGATCAGCAGGGCCACCTCGTCCCGGTGGGGACCCACCTGGCACTGGCCCAGCCGCTCCTCCTGGGGCCGCTGCTGGCGCAGCTGCTCCTCCAGGGCCTGGCGCCAGGGGCCCTCCTCGTCGCTGGCCTCGGCCAGCACGGTGCCGCTGATGTAGTCGAGCTGGAGCGGTTCGGCGGCCCCGCCGATGCGCTGCTGCCAGGCCGCCGCCAGCGGCTCAAGGCGCCGCAGGGCCCGCTGGCGGCGGCGGTGCAGGCGGGCCCCGACCAGGGCCATCTGGGCATCGAAGGCCTCCAGCAGCTCCGGCTGTTGGCCGGCGCCCAGGCCGCGGCGCAGCAGCTGGCTGCGCTGCCGCAGCAGCCGCCCGTAGCGGCTCAGCAGGGAGCCGTAGACCGGCTCCAGCTGCAGCACCACCCGGTCCAGCCACTGGCGCCGCAGGGCCGGCTCGCCCCGCACCAGGTCCAGGTCGAGGGCGCTGAAGCCGACGCAGCGCAGGGGGCCGATCAGGTCCAGCTGCCGCTCCAGCCGCTTGCCGTTGCGGAACGCCTGGCGTCCGCCGCTGCGCCGCAGCTCCAGCTGCAGGCTGTCGGCTTCATCGGTGAGGGCCCCCAGCCGGCTGAAGGGGTGACCGTGGCCGATCAGATCCCGGTCGACGCTGCAGCGGTGCGAGCGCAGGCTGGTGAGCAGTTCCACCCCCTCCAGCAGATTCGACTTGCCCTGGCCGTTGCTGCCGATGACGAGCAGACGGGGCGCCTCCAGTGTCAGCTGCAGGCCGTCGATGTTGCGGAAGTGCCGGAGGTCCAGGCGGTGCAGCCGGATGGTTCTGGGGCGGTCAGCCGCTAAGGTACCGCCATCGGAGGCCAAGGTTCCCCAGGGGGCCGGAAGCGCCGTGGCAGGGCATGTAGCTCAGTTGGATAGAGCGTCAGATTCCGGTTCTGAATGTCGGGGGTTCGAGTCCCTCCATGCTCGTCAGCCCAGCCCCTCCTCTCGTCCGCTCCGCAGGTCGAGACCCATGGCCCGGATCCCTCCGGGGTCGACCACGAACCCGGCCCGGGTGAGGGCCGTCACCGCTTCGGGCGGGGCGGACAGGGAGATGCTGCAACCGCTCAGTTCCCGCCGCAGGCGGGCCAGGGCGGCCTGAACCAGGGCGCCGATCACCTCATCCCGGCAGGGGTCGCCCGGATCGGCCACCAGGTCCCAGAGGTTGGCATTGAGGGCCTGGTCACTGGTGGCGCGCACGAAGCCCACCAGCTGGCCGCCGGGGTTGAGCACCACCAGATGCCAGGTGCTGCGGGCCAGTACCCGTTCCCATCGGTCCGGGCTGCGGGGGGCATCCCCGCAGGCCACCAGCAGGCGGTTGAGGCAGGCCGGATCGGGGTCGTGCTGCTGCAGCAGGGCGTAGCCCTCCCGCAGGCGGGGAGTCGGGGGCTGGCTGCGGAAAGGGATCAACAGAGAGTCCAGGGAATCAGCCCGTGTTGCGCATGCCGGCGGCGATGCCGTTGATGGTGAGCAGGGCGCCGCGCAGCAGCTCGCTGCGGCTGTAGGTGCGGCCGTCGCCGCCTGCCGGCCCGTCGCCGGGCCCCTCGCTCATCGGCGGCTGCCGTTTCTGCTCCCGCAGCCGGCGCAGCAGCGCCACCTGCAGGTAGCCCAGGGGGATGATCGTGCGGTTGCGCAGGTCGACCGAGAGCTGCAGGGCCGGGTCGCCGTCGAGGAGCCGGCTGTGGTTGCTGATGCGCAGCACCAGGGAGTGGGTGAGGGCGAACTCACTGGCGATCGCCTCGAAGATCTGGGCGAACACCTCCTTGTTCTGGGGACGCCCCAGGGAGGTGACGTAATGGCCCGCCAGCTCCAGGTCGACCTTGGAGAGGGTCATCTCCACCTTGGAGATCAGCATGCGGAAGAACGGCCAGCGCTGGTAGAGCAGCTGCAGCAGCTCCATCTGCTCGCCGTCGGCATCGAGCTCGGCCTGCAGGGCCGTGCCCACCCCGTACCAGCTGGGCAGCAGGAAGCGGCTCTGGGTCCAGCCGAACACCCACGGGATGGCCCGCAGGCTGGAGAGATCCTTGGCGCCGCTCTTGCGCCGGGCCGGCCGGCTGGAGATCTGCAGCTTGCTGATCTCCTCGATCGGTGTGACCTGCTGGAAGAAGGCCACCAGGTCGGGGTTGTCGTGCACCAGGGCCCGGTAGTGGTCGCGGGAGCGGGCCGCGAGCCGCTCCATCAGCACGTTCCAGGTGGGGGTGTCGTCCACCGGGGTGCTGACCATGCTGTTCTGGAGCACGGCGGTGGTGACCGTTTCCAGGTTGTAGAGGGCCAGTTCCGGCAGGGAGTACTTGGAGGCCAGCACTTCCCCCTGCTCGGTGATCTTGATGCGTCCCTTCAGGGTGCCGCTGGGCTGGGCCAGGATCGCCTGGTAGGCGGGGCCGCCGCCCCGGCCCACCGAACCGCCGCGGCCATGGAAGATGCGCAGGGCGACGTCGTGGGCATCGGCCAGCGACTGCAGGGCGATCTGGGCCCGGTGGATCTCCCAGTTGCTGGAGAGGAAGCCGGAATCCTTGTTGCTGTCGGAGTAGCCCAGCATCACCTCCTGGAGGGGCTGCTCGCCGTCGCTGTTGCTGATCAGCAGCTGGCGATAGAAGGGGTCGGCGAACAGCCGCCCCATCACCGCCGGGGCCCCCTGCAGGTCTTCGACCGTCTCGAACAGGGGGATCACCAGCAGGGCTGATTTCTGGGCCATCGGATCCACCAGCCCGGCCTCCTTGGCCAGGAGCACCACCTCCAGCAGATCCGACACCGTGTGACTCATGGAGATCACGTAGGTGCGGCAGATGCGCCGGCCGAACTCCTGCTGCAGCCGCTGCAGCATCCGGAACACGGCGAAGGTCTCGGCGGTGGGGGCGCTCCAGCGGGCCGCCGGCGGCAGCAGGGGCCGGCGGGTCTTGAGTTCGCTCAGCAGCCATTCCACCCGCTGCTCCTCGTCCATCTCCCCGTAGGGCACCGGCAGCAGCAGGTAGCGGCTGAGCTCGTCGATGGCGTCGCTGTGGCGGGTGCTCTCCTGGCGGATGTCGAGGCTGGCCAGGGAGAAGGCGAAGATGTGCACCTGGCTGAGCAGGTCCTGCAGCGCTTCGCAGCTCAGGCCGGTGGCATCGAGGCTCTCCTTGATCAGCTCCAGGTCGGTGCGGAATTCCTCCACCGAGGCGTAATGCAGTTCCTGGGGGGGGGCCGGCTCCATCAGGCTGCTCAGTCCGGCCTCGTAGCCGGAAGAGCCGTCGCAGGGGGATTCCCAGCCCGCCTCGGCCAGCTGCTGGTTGCGCTGCTGGGTGAGCCGCAGGCGCTCGAGGGTGTAGCTCAGCTTGAGCCGGTAGGGCTCGAGCCGGTAGCGGGCGGCGCGCTCCTCGTAGATCTCCGGGAAGCGCAGCCGGTCCATCTCCAGGGATTCCAGCAGGGCGGGGCTCACCTGGCTCCACTGCATCGAGATGCTGAGCTGGTCGCGCAGGACCGACACCGCCTGGATGTAGCGGGCCAGCATCAGCTGCCGCTGGAAGCAGGCCGTGCGCCAGGTGACATCGGGGGTGACCGAGGGGTTGCCGTCCCGGTCGGAGCCCACCCAGGAGCCGAAGGTGCAGAAGGCGTCCTTGGGGGGCTGCACGTCGGGGTAGCTGGCGGCCAGGGCGGCGCGGATGCGCTGGCGCAGCTGGGGCAGGGCGTCGAAGAGCACCTGCTGGAAGTAGTGGAGGGCGTAGTCGACCTCGTCGATCACCGACGGCTTGAACTGGTGCAGCTCATCGGTGCGCCACCACAGCCGGATCTCCTCCTCCAGCTGCTGGCGCAGCCGGTCGTTGTCGTCCGGGTTGCCCTGGCCGTTCACCTGCAGCTTCTGGATCAGGGCCGCCACCCGCCGCTGCTTGTGGCGCACGGTGTGGCGCACGATCTCGGTGGGGTGGGCCGTGAACACCAGCCGGATGTCCAGTTCCCGCAGCAGGCCTTCAAGTTGGCCCGGGGGCACGTTCAGGGCCCGCAGACGCTCGAACAGCTGGCGGAAGGTGGCCGGATCGCTCTGGCTGGCCAGGGGCGGCAGGAAGGGATCGTTGCTGGCGGGGGCGGGGGCCCGCTTGATGCTTTCGAGGTAGCTGTCCTCCTCGATGTGCTGCTCGAGGATGTTGACCAGCTGGAAGTAGAGGGAGAAGGCCCGGGCCGCGGCGATCCCCTCCGCCAGGTCCATGGCCTTGATCAGCGCCACGATGCCGTCGGTGTCGACGGCGGAGCTGGCCTCCGGGTCGAGGCCCGGCGCCACCGGACCACTCAGTTCCTTGAGCCGCAGCAGGCGTTCCACCTGCTCGGGGGGGCATTCGCTGCGCAGCACCGTCTGCCAGAGATCCTCCACCAGTTCCAGCCGCTCGGTGAGCAGTCGGATCACCCCGGGTGAGGCCTCGGCGGGAACGACCGAAGGCTCGGTCAGGTGGAGCCGCATGGGGGCGGTGGGCGCGGGGGTGCTGTTCATGATCCTCCAGGAACCTCGGCTGCTTCTGTCGCCAGCCATGCGTCCAGCGCCTTCTCCCGGGACGCAAGCGCCACGGCCTCGCTGCCGATGATCGCACCGATGCTTTCGCCGCGCCCATGGCGCGCCAGCCATCGCATCGCCTGGTTGCCGCCGGCGAGGAGGTCGTGGAGGGGCGCCAGCCAGCGCGTCAGCCCCAGCTCCGCCGCCAGCGGCGCCATCGCCTCCAGCTCGGTGGCGATCCAGTCGCGGGCCTCCAGCGTTTCCCCGGTGCGCCAGTGCACCAGGCGGGCCTGGAGGCTGGTGCGGGCCGCCGCCCGGTCGTTGGCATCGGCGATCGCCTCCAGTTCAGCGGCCCCGAACCGGCTGGCGGCCAGGGGATCCTGGCCCAAGGGATCCTGCAGCAGCTGCTGCAGGCGCAGTTCGGTGAAGGCGGTGACCGCCAGCAGCAGCAGCGGATCGTCGATCAGGTCGCAGATGCGGATCTCCAGGCGGTTGAGGCCATGGGGCCGGTCGTCGCCATTGGGCCGCACCGACGTCCAGAGGTGACGCACGTTGCGCATCGCCCCGGCGGCCAGCTGCTCCTCCATCCAGTCGATGTAGTGGCCGTGGTCCCGGAACAGGGGCACCAGGGGGGGCGTGATCGGAAACTGCAGCCAGCGCTGGGAGTGGGCCCCTGTGACCTCTCCGTCGAGGAAGGGGGAGCTGGCGCTGAGGGCGAGCAGCAGGGAGGCTTCGCAGCGCAGCAGGCGCAGGCCCGCGAACAGGGCGTCCATGTCCGTCAGGCCCAGGTTGATGTGGACGCTGGCGGTCACCACCCGGGTGCCGTAGGTGGCCTCGATGTAGGCGTGGTAAGGGTTCTCGGGGTCGGAGCGCTCGAAGCTGCGGCTGTCCCCCAGGCTCAGGGTGCTGCCCGGCAGCAGGGTGAGCCCACGGGGCTCCAGCCAGCGGCGCAGGCGACGGCGCGGTTCCAGCAGCAGCTCCAGCTGGGCGGTGTAGGAGGCCTCCGGCGGGGTGACGTACTCGAGGTTGCGGTGGTCCGGCTCGGTCATGAACCCCGCCAGTGCGGCGGCCGCTTCGGCGGAGCAGCCCACCACCGTGCCGTCGGCCCGACCGGTGTACATCTCGACTTCGAAGCCCTTCAGCAGCAGGGGAGCGCTCATGGCGTCGCGTCGGCCCCGTCGGCCACGGCCGGCTCCAGGCAGGCCAGGGCCTTGAGCATGCCGCGCGCCTTGTTGCGGGTTTCCTGGTACTCCGCTTCCGGGCGGGAGTCGGCCACGATCCCGGCACCGGCCTGCACCTGCACCCGCCAGCCGCCCTCGGGGTGGGGCAGCACCACCATGGTGCGGATCGTGATGGCCGTGTTGAGGGCTCCGGCCAGATCCACCGCTCCGTAGACGCCCGAGTAGGGCCCGCGGGCATCCGGCTCGAGGGCATGGATGAGCTGCATGGCGCGGATCTTGGGGGCTCCGCTCACGGTGCCCGCCGGGAAAGACGCCATCAGCAGGTCCCAGATGTCGTGATCCTCGGTCAGCAGCCCCTCCACCTCGCTGACGATGTGCATCACGTGGGAGTACTTCTCGATCACCATCAGTTCGGTGACCTGCACCGTGCCGGCCCGGCAGACCCGGCCCAGGTCGTTGCGGCCCAGGTCGACCAGCATCACGTGCTCCGCCCGCTCCTTCGGATCGGCCAGCAGCTCCTCGGCCAGGGCCGCATCCTGGGCGTCATCGGCGCCACGGGGCCGGGTGCCGGCGATGGGGCGCAGGGAGGCCTTCACCCCTTCAGCGCAGGGCTCCGCCTTCACCATCACCTCGGGACTGGAGCCGATCAGGTGCCAGTCGCCGAAGTTGAAGAACGCCATGTAAGGCGAGGGGTTGACCATCCGCAGGCTGCGGTAGAGATCGAAGGGGTCGTGGGTCACCCGGGCCTCGAACCGCTGGCTCAGCACCAGCTGGAACACGTCGCCGGCGGCGATGTGCTCGGCCGCGGCCGCCACAGCGCCCTCAAACTCCTCCTGGCCCCGGTTGCTGCGGGTGGCCAGCTCGGCACCGCTCGCCTCGTGCCAGGCCAGCGGCTTGACGTGGGCCGGCAACGGGGCGTGCATGCGGGCCTCAAGGGCCTCGATGCGGGCCGCCGCCCGGTCGTAGGCCTCACCGGGATCGGCCCCTGCGGAGAGGTCCACGTAGGCCACCGCCGTGATCTGGCGCTTCACCTGGTCAAACACCAGCAGGCTGTCGGCCAGCATCCAGCAGCCGTCCGGCGGGGCCCCGTCCGGGGCGTCGTGGACCGGCACGCTGGGCTCGATCCAGCGGATCAGCTCGTAGCCCCAGAAGCCGAACAGCTGGGCCACCGCCGGCAGGCCCTCCACCGGGCCGGGGCGCAGGGGGGCCAGAGCCTCCCGCAGCAGGCTGAAGGGGCTGCCCTGGAGCTGTTCGCTGCGGCCATCGCGCCAGCGCCTCTCGCCCCGGTCACCGCGGCAGGTGAGGGTCCAGAGCGGGTCGGTGACGACGAAGCTCCAGCGGCCCAGCTGCTCGCCCCCCTCCACCGATTCCAGCAGCACCCCATGGCTGCCGCCCGCCCCCACCTTCAGCCAGGTGGTCAGGGGGGTCTCCAGGTCGGCGGGCCAGCGCTTCCAGAGGGGCAGGAGATTGACGGCCAAGTCAGCGCCTGCCTCCCCACCGGCGATCCGGGCGAGGAAGGCGCTGCGATCAGAACCGGGCATCACGGCGACAGGCAGGCAAAAAAAACGGGGCTCTCGGCCCCGCCGTTATAGGTGCTGGCCGGCCAGGCTCAGGCCTCGTGGGTGGCCTTGCCGCTGAACTTGAGGCTGGCGGGGTTGGGGTTGGCGCCGATGCTGCGGGGGGTGTGGCCCACCATGGCGCGGCCTTCGTTGACCTTCTCGGGGAAGACGCCGTCCTTGGGGTGCAGGAATTCGGTGTCGCCGCCCGGGTAGATCCGGTAGATCTTGTAGTCCTCGATCCGGGGCTTGAACTTGGTGCGCAGCTGGGTGCCGAGGGCCAGGCACTGCTCCTTGCGGGCGAAGTACATGAGGTTCTCGCCTGCGTTCATTTCAGCGGCGCCACCGGTGGGCAGCTCAAACACCTGGGCCTTGCTGCTGCTCCAGGTGATGGCGTACTTCTCCTCGGTTTCGGCGGAGTTCAGCAAGCCACCAGTGCTGCCGATGTACTTCGGGAGTTGACCGTTGAGGGCCGTTTCAGGCATGGCTTGAAGACCGTTTCAGGAGGAAGCTAGCACCGTGGTTTTGGGCTTCTGAGTACCCCCGGCGGACTCTTCACACCCGTCAACAAACCTGGCTGTCGCCGCCTCAGCCGCCGCGCTCGGCGGCCGGGAAGAACACGGTCAGGTTGCTGCCGCCCCGCTCGGTGAGCCGGCCCCCCAGCCGGTGGAAGAGCCGCTGGGTGGCCTGGCGGCTGAGCTGCAGGCTGCCGGTCTCCGGGTTCCAGCTCAGCACCGGGCCCACCGGCATCGGCACGGCCGCCGCCAGCCCATCGGCCTCACGGCTCTCGGGATCGTCGCTGCTGAGCTGGAGCTTCAGCCGCGAGCCCGCCGGCAGCAGCCGCAGCCGCACTTCACTGCCGCTGGGCAGGCTTCGGCTGAACCGGTCCATCAGGCCGCCGAGCATGGTCTCCAGCCGGCTGGGATCGCTCATCACCGGCGGCAGGTCGGGGGCGATCTCGAGCACCAGCCGCAGGTCGCGGCGCCCCAGCTGGCGTTGCCAGAGCTCCTCCAGCTGGACCAGCAGCCGGCTGAGGTCCGTGCGGGCCAGTTCGCTGTCGCTCAGGGGCTGGCCGCTGCCGGGCTGGCGCTGCAGTTCCGCCGCCAGGAAGATGAGGCCGAAGCGGTCGATCTGTTCGCTGCACTCGCCGTCGATCTGCTCCAGCCGCTGCCGCACCACCGTCGGCAGGTCGGTGCGACGCAGCAGGGAGCGGATCAGGGTGCGGATCGTGGCCAGCGGGGTGCGCACCTCGTGGGTGAGGGCTTCGAGCAGGGCCAGTTCGCTGCTGACGGCGTCGCCGCCCTCGCTGCGTTTCTCGCCGTGCACGAGCGGCTGCAGGGTGACACTGGGGGCCATGGCGGCCAGGCGCTGGGCCAGCAGGGGCCAGAAGCGGGTGCCCAGATCGGGATCGTTGCCGAGCGGGCCCAGCAGCTGCAGGCGGCGGCGCAGCCCTAGGCCCGCGGCCGGATCGTCCTGGGCCAGGCGGCGATCGAGCAGTTCCAGGGCGGCCGAGAGGACCGGGGCGTCGAAGCGCACCACCAGCCGGCGCTCCTGCGGGGGGCCATCGAGGGCCAGGGCCACCTGCAGCACCGGGGTGATCAGCACCAGCAGCGGATCGGTGCCGTCGTCCTCCCGCAGGCTGAGGCGCTGGAAGCCCCCCGGCCGGCCCGCCGTTCCCCTGGGAGGCGTGCCGTGGGTGGCCGGCAGGGGCGCCATCCCCGGCAGCAGCGGCAACCCCGGGGGCATCAGGTTGCCCACCTCGGCGGGCGTCCAGACCCAGCCGTCCAGCCACTCCAGCAGGGCAGGTTCGTAGAGGGCCGGCAGGGGGGCCGCCAGCCACACCCCCGGCTGGGGAGGGAAGGCCCCGAGCAGGTCCGCCTGCACCGTGGCCAGGGCGGCCCACCACTGGCGCCGCACGCTGTCCTCATCCCCCCGCCCGGCCGGGACCCCGGCCGCCAGCAGGCGGCGCAGGTCCCCCAGGCTCACCACCATCGCCGCAGGCTGCGGCTGCGCCGGGCCACGGAGGCGCAGAGCCCGAGGCTGATGCAGTTGACGAGCATGGCCGAACGGCCGTAGCTGAGGAAGGGCAGCGGAATGCCGGTGATGGGTCCGAGGCCGATGGTCATGTTGATGTTCACCACCACCTGGAACATCAGCATGGCGCCGATTCCCACCACCACGAGGGATTCGTAGTCGCTGGAAGCCCGCCCTGCGATCTGCAGCAGGCGCCAGATCAGCACCACGAAGCCCACCACCACCAGCATCGAGCCGATGAAGCCGGTTTCCTCCCCCAGGGCGCTGAAGATGAAATCGGTGTGCTGCTCGGGAATGAAGCGCAGCTTGGTGAGGGAGCCGTTCATCAGGCCGGTGCCCCACAGCTGGCCGGAGCCGATCCCGACCTTGCTCTGCAGCAGGTGGTAACCGCCGCCGAGGGGATCCTGGGCCGGATCGAGGAACAGGGTGAGCCGGGCCCGCTGGTGGGGCCGCAGTCCGTGCTCCCACAGCCAGGGGGTCCCCACGGCGAACAGTCCCTGGACAGCCAGCACCAGGGCCACCCCGATCCTTTTCCAGGGCAGGGAGCGCCAGGCCACCCAGCCCATCAGGGGGATCCAGCCCAGCAGCAGCCAGGGCAGGGTGCCGGCCATGATCGCGGTGAACAGGGGCGAGAGCAGCAGCAGCAGCCAGGTGGCGGGCATGCCCGACCAGAACAGCATCACCAGCAGCACCGCACCGAAGACCAGCGACGTGCCCAGATCCGGCTGCACGAACACCAGCAGCCACGGCACGCTGATCATCCCCACAGGTCGGAGCAGATCGATCGGCCGCTCCACCGGGTACTTGGAGAGCACCCCCGCCAGCAGCAGGATCGCCGCCACCTTGGCGAACTCCGAGGGCTGGACGTAGAAGCCGCCGATGTTGATCCAGCTCTGGGCCCCGAGGGCACTGACCCCGATCACCCGCACCGCGATCAGGCTCACCACCATCAGGATGTAGATCGGCCACTGGAACCGGGCGATGCGGTCCAGGGGCACCCGGGCCAGCAGCAGGGCGATGACCAGGCCCACCGCCGCGGTGATCCAGTGCTGGTACCAGTCGGTGGTGGCCTGCTGGCGCTGGGTGCTGGCGATCAGGGCCCCCGCCAGCAGGGTGAGGGCGATGGGGATGCCCCAGAGGAGGGGGTCGAAGCCGGGGCCCCGCCGTTTCGGCCCCTTGGCGGCGAACCCACCGCGCCGGGGGCTGAGGACCGCCATGGCTTCAGGCGAGGGCCGGGCTGAGGGCGCAGCCGGCACTCAGCCGTTCGGCCAGTTCGGTGAAGGCGCGGCCGCTGGCCGAGCCCGGTGCCGACAGCACCACCGGCAGGCCCCGCTCCCCGCCCTCGAGCACGGGCATCTCCATGGGCAGCTGGGCCAGCAGGGGCACGCCCGCCTCGTCGGCCAGCCGCTGGCCGCCGCCGCTGCCGAACAGGGCGTAGCGGCGATCGGGCAGATCGGGGGGGATGAAGGCGGTCATGTTCTCCACCACCCCGAGCACCGGCACGCCCATCTGCAGGAACATCGCCAGGCCGCGGCGGGCATCCTGGAGCGACACCAGCTGGGGGGTGGTGACGATCACCGCGCCGGCCATGGGCACGGCCTGGGCGAGGGTGAGCTGGGCGTCGCCGGTGCCGGGGGGAAGATCCACCACCAGCACGTCCCGTTCGCCCCAGTTCACCTGATAAAGGAACTGGCGGATGATTCCGTTCAACATCGGCCCGCGCCAGACCACCGGCTGGTTCTCCTGGATCAGCAGGCCCATCGACACCATGACGATGCCGCAGGTCTCGATCGGCTCCAGCACCTGGTCGTTGCCGCTGCCCGACACCTGGGGGCTGCGGTCGGCCACGCCCAGCATGGTGGGGGCATTGGGCCCGTAGATGTCGGCATCGAGCAGGCCCACCCGCAGGCCGGAGGCGGCCAGGGCGCAGGCCAGGTTCACCGCCACCGTGCTCTTGCCCACGCCCCCCTTGCCGCTGCTGACGGCGATCACCTGGCGCACGCCGGGGATGCCCTGCCGTTCCGGCAGCTGGGCCCCGCCGGGGCCGTGGCCGGCGGCACCGATCGGGCCCGAGGAGGGGGCGGCGGCGGGCTGGGCCAGTTCGATCTGCACGTCGTTGATGCCCTCCACGGCCAGCAGGGCGCTGCGGGCCTCGGCGGCGATGCGCTCCCGCTGGCTGTTGGCGAAACCGGGCAGGGCGAGGCGGAACACGGCCCGGCTGCCCTGATGCCGCAGGTCGCTGATCCAGCCCAGCTCCAGCAGGCTGCGGCCACTGCCGGCGTCGCGGAGTGGCTGCAGGGCCTCGAGGAGGGTGTCGGCGCTGGCCATTCGGCGGCGTCAGGGTCGGGTTGGACGGCGATCCTAGGGGCGGCCCCCCGGGCCGGTCGGGCCGGCCGCGGGCTCCTGCGGTGGCCCTGCGGCCCCTTCCCGAGCCCGTGACAGACGCTCTCGAACCCTTGTGGGACCCCCCGACGGGCTGAAAAGGTGTGCGGATGTTCCGCGTCCGCCGCGCTGCCGTTCCATGGAGATGCCACCTGCCGATTCCCGCAGCCGCGCCAAGGCCCTGCTGATGGGCCTGCAGGACTCGATCTGTGCGGGTCTCGCCAGCCTCGATGGCGGGGCCGATTTCGAGGAGCAGAGCTGGGAGCGACCCGAGGGCGGCGGCGGCCGCTCCCGGGTGATGAAGGACGGCCGCGTCTTCGAGCAGGGCGGCGTCAACTTCTCCGAGGTGGAGGGCGAGCGCCTGCCCCCCTCGATCCTGTCCCAGCGTCCTGAGGCGGAGGGTCACCGCTGGTTCGCCACCGGCACCTCGATGGTGCTGCACCCCCGCAACCCCTACGTGCCCACGGTGCACCTCAACTACCGCTACTTCGAGGCGGGGCCGGTGTGGTGGTTCGGCGGCGGCGCCGACCTCACCCCCTACTACCCCTTCCTGGAGGACGCCCGCCACTTCCACCGCACCCTCAAGGGGGCCTGCGACAGGGTGGATCCGGCTTACTACAAGGTGTTCAAGCCCTGGTGCGACGAGTACTTCTTCCTCAAGCACCGGGGCGAGACCCGCGGCGTGGGCGGCATTTTCTACGACTATCAGGACCCCGGCGGGGTGCTTTACAAGGGCGGTGACCCCGAGGGGCCGGCGGCGGCGGCCAGCGCGGCCGTCGGGCCACTCCACCAGAACTGGGAGCAGCTGTTCGCCCTGGCCTCGGCCTGCGGCAACGCCTTCCTGCCGAGCTACGTGCCGATCGTGGAGCGCCGCCATGGGCTGGATTGGGGCGAGGTGGAGCGCCAGTTCCAGCTGTACCGCCGCGGCCGCTACGTGGAGTTCAACCTGGTCTTCGACCGGGGCACGATCTTCGGCCTCCAGACCAACGGCCGCACCGAGTCGATCCTGATGTCGCTGCCGCCCCTGGTGCGCTGGGAGTACGGCTACACCGCTGCCGAAGGCAGCCGCGAGGCCCTGCTGACCGAACTGTTCACTCGTCCGCAGAACTGGCTTGAAGACCCTTCCCTGGAGGAGCGCTGCCGACCCCACCAGGCGGTGGGCTGAGGGGCATGGCGGTGGCCGGGCTGCGGCCCAGGCCCACCTCGAGGGCGGTCACGATCCGCTCGGCGATGGCCATCACCGTGGCGGAACGGGTGGCGGGGTTGCGCAGCGAGCGCTCCAGCTGGCCCTCCAGCTTGCCCACCTCCAGCAGGGCGATGCCGCGCCTCGGTCCCCCGAGGCCGCCGCGGAAGGCCATGGGGAAACCGCCGAAGGCCACGGCCAGGCTTTCGTCGAGCGAGCCGAAGGGGCGATGCAACGGCGGGATCAGCCCCGACCCGATGCCGTCGGGGCCCCAGGCATCGAAGTGGATCTCCAGGGCATAGCCGCCGCTGGCGGCGTGCTGGCGGCCCACGCTCCAGTTGGTGCTGGGGTGGTTGCCGTCCGGGATCGTGCGGAAAGGCGGGCGGTAGGAGCTGATGCGCAGCCCCCGCTGCTGGCCCAGGGTCACCACGGCCTCCGCGACGACCATGTTCCAGTAGAGCTCGTCACTGATGCCTGGGTACATCGGCGGCGCCCCGGCGGCCACCGCGGCGCCGCTGGTGCCGGCGCCGTTCATCCCCTGGGAATCGGCATGGCCGGCCAGCACCAGGATCGGGGTGTCCGGATCGACGGGGCGGGTGCCGATCCAGTCCCGGCCCAGGCGGCTGCGGGGACCGGTGATCGGATCGAGGCTGGCCAGCGCCGGTGCCTGGATCGGGCTGGCCGGCACGGCCGCTTCGGCGCCATGGGCCAGCGGTGTGAGGGGGCCGAGGCTGCCGATCAGCAGGGCAGGCCCCAGCAGCCAGGTCGGACGACGGGAACCCATGGGCTCAGATCGGCGAGGAGAGCAGGGAGCCGTCGCTGGCCAGCTGGAGCCCGGGGCCCAGTTCCCGCTCGATGGCGATCAGTTCGTCCCGGTGGGCGCGCAGGCGCAGGGTGCTGCCGCCGTCGCTGTCGCCGCTGATCAGGCGCATCTCCAGGCTTTCGGGCCGGGCGGCCCGGCGCCGGTAGACCAACCCGGCCAGGGGCCCCACCAGGGCCAGCAGCAGGGGCCACCAGCCGAGGGAGGGCAGCACCTGGCGCAGCACCAGGCCCAGGCAGGCGGCCCCGACGCTGCCCAGCAGCGAGAGCAGCAGGGCGAGGGGCAGGCTGGAGCGCACCTGGCCGCGGAACCGCAGCAGCTGGCGCTCGGGATCGCCGGCCTCGGTCTGCCAGCCCCGGGCGGTGAGCCAGTCGGAGAGGCCCTCGAGCACCTGCACCGGCGGCTGGGGGGAGTGCACGTCCACCACCGTGGTGCGGTCCTTGCTGGCGGCCCTCAGAAAGAAGACCAGGCCGATGGCCATCAGCAGGGTGAGCAGGAGGGTGGAACCCAGGGTGGGCATGGCGGCGCAGCCTTTCGGGCCCGCATTCTGGCCCGGCCGGCCCGGTCGGCGGCCGCCGTGGGCGACGATGGCCGCCTCCCCCCTGTTCCCCCATGGCCCAGACCCCTTCCAGCGGCAGTGCCAGCCCCGGTCCGCCGGCCCGTTTCGCCGTCTTCGACCACGACCTCGACGCCGCCTGGGCGGAGCTGTTCGGCAAGGCCCGGGCCCTGGCGATCGACACCGAGGCCATGGGGCTGATCCATGGGCGGGACCGCCTCTGTCTGGTCCAGATCTGCGACGACGACGACAACGTCTGCTGCATCCGCGTGGCCCGGGGACAGACCGAGGCGCCGCGGCTGAAGGCCCTGTGCGAGAACCCGGCCATCGAGAAGGTGTTCCACTTCGCCCGCTTCGATGTGGCGGCGCTGGCGGAGAACCTCGGCATCGCCGTGGACCCCGTCTTCTGCACCAAGGTGGCCAGCCGCCTGGCCCGCACCTACGCCCCGCGCCATGGCCTCAAGGACGTGGTCAACGAGCTGGTGGGGGTGGAGCTCGACAAGCAGGCCCAGAGTTCCGACTGGGGCCGGGTGGAGGAGCTCAGCGACACCCAGCTGGCCTATGCCGCCGGTGACGTGCGCTGGCTGCTGGCCGCCCGGGACCGGCTGGAGGTGATGCTGCGCCGCGAGGAGCGCTGGGAGCTGGCTCGCCGCTGCTTCGCCTGCGTGCCCGTCTTCTCCGCCCTCGACCGGCAGCGGTTCAACCAGGTGTTCGAGCACTGAGCCCGGACGCGCTGGGCGGCCCGTCTGTGGTGGCGCTCAGTCCTCGATCATGAACAGGTCGTCTTCCCCGACCGAGCGCAGCTGGCCGTCGAACAGCTGACCCCGGTCGAGGCCGCTGGCCCTGGTTTCCTCCAGCAGGCGTTCTGCCAGGGCCAGCTTGCCGGCCGTGTCCCGGAGCCCTTCCTTGGCCGCCAGGATCTCCACCCGCCGGCGGGCCGCCGCCAGGCTGATGCCCAGCTGGGTGGCCAGATGACCGCAGGCGGCGTTGAAGCTGCGGTCGGGGATGCCGGGCATCGGTGCGGAGGACAAGGGGGCGGTCGGCCCCATCATCCCCCTACCCCGGCAGCAGCCGCTCCCGGATCAGGGCCGCCAGCCGGGCACTGCCGCCGGCCGGTCCCATGCGGCGCCGGCCGATGCGGCCCAGCCGGGCCCGCTCCCCATCGTCGGCCAGCAGGGCGAGCAGCCTGTGGCGCAGCTCGGCTGGGCCATGGCAGGGCTGCACCGCTCCCCCCAGCAGCCGGCTCTGGCGGCGGGCGAAGCCGGCCTTGAACTGGGGCCCTGGCCCCGGCAGCGACAGGGCCGGCACCCCCAGCCCCACCAGCTGTTCGGTGGCGGTGCCGGCGGTGGCCAGCCCCAGCTCCGCCAGCGGCGCCCAGGCCGCGAACCGGCCCGGACCCACCAGCAGCTCGAGGGGGCCGCGCCGCCAGAGGGCCGTGGCCCCGGAGCCCTCCGGCGGTGTGCCGGGGACGAAGCCCGCCGCCGTCAGGGGGGCGGCCAGTTCGGCGGCGTCGGGACGGGAGCCGGTGGCCAGCAGCACGCTCATCGGAGGGGACCCCTCGGCCGGCGGCAGGGCCGCCAGCAGGCCACGCAGGTTTCCGAGGGCTTCGGGCAGACGGCTGCCGGGCAGCAGCAGCAGGCGGCGCCGTCCCTGCAGCCAGGGGGGCAGCGGCGGGGCGGGGGCGAAGCCATCCATCATCGAATTGCCCGGGGCGACGGCCCGCACCCCGTGGCGCCGCAGCCCCCGGGCGGTGAGGCGATCCCGCACCGCCACCAGCCGGCAGCGGCGCCGGCCCATCAGGGCCCATTCCCAGGGATCCCATTCGCTGCCCTTGGCCCGGTGGTAGCCATCGGCCAGGGGGGAGCGGCCCCAACCGGAAGGAGGCGGTGAGGCCCAGGTGTGGTCGCTCTTCGGGGTGCCGAGGAAGCCGTAGGGGCCGCCCCCGGCCCAGGCCAGCAGCAGGGGCAGCAGGTCGCCCACCGCCAGGATCGGCAGACCCTGCCGGCCCCAGCGCCGCACGATCCGCCATTGGTGCCAGCTGAGCAGCGGCAGCCCGGCCGCCAGGTCCTGGAGCAGCCCCGTCAGGCTCTGGTTGCTGAAGCCGCCGCTGGGCAGCGGCTGCCGCGGGCCCACCCGCCGCAGCTCCCCGGCCGCCTCGGCGCCGGCGTAGGCCTGGCCGACCCCCACCAGCGGCAGCACGTCGACCTCCAGCCCGGGGGCCTGCTGCCTGAGGGCCTCGATCAGCCGCAGGGCGATCAGATCCTCCCCATGGCCGTTGCTCAGAACCAGCAGACGGGGGGAGGACATGCCATGGCTGATACGATCCGCTGCGGGGAGTTTGCTCCCCGGCAGGCGGCATGGCCAAGTGGTAAGGCAGAGGATTGCAAATCCTTTATCCCCAGTTCGAATCTGGGTGCCGCCTCTGCAACAACCGGGAGTCTCCTGGCCGCTCCCCAGTGCGTGGGCGGCCGGCACGGTGACCGCCCATGGGTGGCAGACTGCACCGGACACGCCGATGAGGACTGCGGTGGCAGCGAATTCCCCGGAAGAGCCGGATCCGTTCGTGGCTCTGCTCAGCGAGGAATGTCTGGAGATGCTTGAAAAGATCCAGGCCTATCGCGAAAGAATTCAGCTTCCCTCCACACCCAGAGCGATTCTGGAGGATGCCATCATCGAGTATTACACCGCACTCAAAAGAGTCGGTAACTGGTGAACGGTTGTTGGTGATCGGCCCGCCGTCATCCAGGTCCCACCGCCGTCATCAACCTGACTGATTCTCAGCCCGGCTGATCCCCAATCCATCAGCGCCTCAAGGGGTCTGATCGTCCCGCCGGCCGGGCGGCCGGCGTGGTCCCTCCCCGAGGATCAGATCCGCCCGCTTCCTGTGCAGACTCATGGAGGCTTCCGTCAGCACGACCCACTGGGCCAAGGTGGAGCAGTGCTCGCTGAAGGGCGGGAGATCCAGACGCAGGGGACGCCAGGCGCCCGCATCGATCTCCTGATTGAGTCTGGACTGGGGCAGATCATCATTGGTGACGATCAGCCAGCGGTACTTGCTCTTGAAGTGGTCGAGATATTCCCGCACCAGCGTGTTGGGAAGGTGCTGCAGCACATCCTTGACAAGGATCAGATCGGCAGGGGGGAGGCTGGTCAGGTCCTCGAACAGCTGGAAGTGAACCGTGTCGCTGGCATGGCGTTCGCGGTTGGCCGCCACCACCGAATCGACGATGTCGACGCCTGTGTAGGTGATGTCCCCCCAGTGGATCAGGCGGGAGAACTGCCAGTCGCCGCACCCGAAATCAACGACGCTGCCGATGTCGTTGAGGCGCAGGAAGCGCTGCAGGGTGGCGATGTATTCGCCGTTGAACTCCGGCCGGGATCCCTGTCCCGAGCCTCCCCCCCAGGTGTCACGTTGATAGATGCGGGTGAAGGCGTCCTTGGTCGACATGCCGTCCGGCGGGTCGTCGGCACCCTAGCGGCGACGTTCGATCGACTCGCCGTTGCCTCTCAGGGGAGAACGCCCATGAGCAGCGAGATGATGGCGAAACCCACAACGCCCACCAGGGCCAGCAGGGACGTGGATGGGGGCATGGCCATCTCCCGGACGGGTCAATCATAAAGAGAATCTGAAGAGCGGCGTTCCTGTCTGTGGCCTTCGTTGCCGATCGTCATTTCCGTCTCCCTCGCCCTCTCGCCCACCCGCTCCCGGTCGGCTCAGGGGGCGGCCTCCACCCGCCACTGCCGCCCTTCCGGGCCGGTGGCCTCGCAGCGAAAGGAGCGATCGTCGAGCAGGCACTGTCCGCTGGCCAGCTCGGCCCTGGTCAGCCCGAGCGCCGCCTCCCCGTCACCGAATCCCGCCTGACCCACGGCGCTGACCCGCAGCCGCACCGGCCAGCGCGGCTCACAGCGGCTCCGGTGGCAGGCCATGGCGGCGGAGCCTTCCGCCAGCACCCCGGCGAAGACGAGCTGGCGGTCGAGAAAGGAGTGGTCGCCACCGGGCTGCAGGAACCGGACACTGAGCAGACCCTCCATCTGCTGGTCCAGCCGCAGCAGGCGGCAGCTGGCCGGGGGCGGCACCGGGCCCGTGCTGGAGGGGGTGATGACGCGGCAGCGGCGCAGGGGCCTTTCCCAGCGACCGAAATCGTCCCCGGACAGTTCCCGGGCCCCCAGGGGCGCCCACAGGACACCCAGGACCACCAGCAAGGCCAGTCCCGCCAGGCCCGGCCGGAGCTTCAATAGCCCGAATCGGCGACGCAGATGCCCTGGCAGCTGATCCCGTTGCTGGCGGTCCGGCCGCAGTGGTGGCAGAGCACCGGATCGGCGGCGGGGCCAGGGGGCGTGGCCGCGGCGGACTTGTCGGCGGCGGCAAGCACGGCGGCGGGCCTGGCCGGGGAGGGCGCCGACCCGAGGGCCGCTGGATTGGTCATCGCGTGTCCCCGGGGGGAGGATCGGATCGATCATGGCTACGGACCGGGACCTGCGTGATCGCCATGGCCGACCCTGCCGCCATCCTGCCCGCTCCGGAGTCGTCCGTCCCCGGGGTCGGGGTCGGCACCTGGGCCTGGGGCAACCAGTTCCTCTGGGGGTACGACCCCGCCCAGGACGAGACCCTGGCCGCCTGCTTCCGCTGCGCGGTGGAGCTGGGGCTGACGTTCTTCGATACGGCCGATTCCTATGGCACCGGCCGCTACGGGGGACGCAGCGAGTCGCTCCTGGGCGACTTCGTCGAGGCCCTGCCGCCGGCCCGGCGCCAGAGGCTGACCGTGGCCACCAAGCTGGCCCCGTTCCCCTGGCGCCTGGGCCGCCGGGGGTTCGAGGCGGCCTTCGAGGCGTCCCGGCGGCGGCTGAGGGGCCACCTGGACAGGGTGCAGCTGCACTGGAGCACGGCCCGCTACGCCCCCTGGCAGGAGGGGGCCCTGCTGGAGGGACTGGCGGATCTGGTGGCAGAGGGCCGGGTGGGCAGCCTGGGGGTCTCCAACCTGGGGCCCCGCCGCCTGCGCCGGGTGCACGAACAGCTGGCCCAGCGCGGCCTGCGTCTGGCCAGCCTGCAGGTGCAGCTCTCCCTGCTGGCCCCTGAGGCGCTCGCAGACCAGGGGGTGGCTCCGGTCTGCCGGGAGCTGGGCATCGAGCTGCTCGCCTACAGCCCCCTGGCCCTGGGGCTGCTGGCCCAGTCCCCGGGGGAGGCCCGGGCGGCGCTGCCTCCGGGACCGCGGGGCCTGCTGTTCCGGCGCCTGCGGCCCCGCATCCAGCCGCTGCTGCAGACCATGGAGCGGATCGCCCGCGTCCACGACGCCCCGATGGCGGCCGTGGCGATCAACTGGTGCCGGGCCCACGGCGCCCTGCCCCTGGTGGGCATGCGCCGGCCCGATCAGGCCGAAGCGGCGGCGGCCGCCGCCACCTGGTGCCTTGAAGAGGAGGAACGGCGGGATCTGGACCGGGTGGCGCTGCGCTGCGAGGCGCGCATGCCCGCCAACCCGTTCCAGAGCGGCTGACGACCTCAGGCGCTGAGGGCGTCGGCCGGGTCGGGACTCAGCACCACCGGCAGGGCCGCCGGCCGCGGCTGGGGGGCTTCGGCCCGCTGCAGCAGCCGGACCACCTGGGGATCGGCCGTTTCGCCGCTGAGGGCGCCGTCCTCACCGGGGCCGCAGGCGCTGAGGGCCTCCTGCAGCAGGGAGTCGAAGGTGGAGCCGGGCAGCCGATGGCGGGCCAGTTCGAGGAAGGCGCGGGCCAGGGATTCGCCCGCGGCCGCCCGCAGCGCCGGGTTGGAACGCCGCAGTTCCTGCTCCTGGGCGATCGAGTTGAGAAACCGCTGGGTGATGTCGCGCTTGGTGGTCGCCCGGATCCGGGTGTCCTGGTCGGCCTCGCTCAGGTGGGTCTGGGCCTCCAGCTCCTGCAGACGGCGGTTGAGGCTGTCGAGAACGTCCTGGGCCTCCTTATTGATATGGGTGAGCTGGCCGTCGGAGAGCCGCGGCAGGTCGGCCACATAGACCTTGCCGTGGTCCCGCAGGGTCAGGAAGGTGGGGCGCTGGCCGCCCGTGCCTTCGCGCTGCAGCGGGGCACCGGCGTCCCGCAGGCGGGGACGGGGCTGCTGGGGGCGCTGGGGCGGGATCGGGCCGGCGGAACTGCGGCGGCGCGTGATGCGTCTGGACGTATCGAACATCGGGCAACGAACTCTTCGGAGCGGGAGGGAGCCTGGTCGTGTCGGCAAAGACGCTGACGACCTTAGGAAAAGCGATGCATCAGGACCTGAGCCGCCTCAGTGCGGCAATCCGGCCAGGGGAATCTCGCCGGGGTCGCCCGCCGCGACGCCGCCCAGCTCCCAGGCCGTATGGCCCGAAGAGCGACAGAGCTCGAGGGTGGCGCTCAGGGCCTCGGGCGGCACCACCAGACAGAAGCCGACCCCGAGATTGAAGGTGTTCCAGAGGTCGGCCTCCGGCACCTGTCCCTTCTCCTGCAGCCAGCGGAACAGGGGCGGGCGCTCCCAGCTGCCCGGGTCGACCACGGCGTGGACCCCCGGCGGCAGGCAGCGGGGCAGGTTCTCCGGCAGGCCACCGCCGGTGATGTGGGCCATGGCGTGGAGGGGCAGGCCGGAGCGGCGCAGGTCCTTCACCAGGGCGGCATAGAGAAAGGTGGGGGTGAGCAGGGCGTCGATCAGCCCCTGGCCGGTGGCGGGCAGCGGCGTGGCGGTGTCGACGGCCTCGGCCTCGAGGATGCGCCGCACCAGGCTGAAGCCATTGCTGTGGACACCGCTGCTGGCCACCGCCACGATCCGGTCGCCGGCGGTCACCCGCGTGCCGTCGATCCGCTCGTCCTCCTCCACCACCGCCACGCAGAACCCGGCCAGGTCGTAACGTCCGGTGCCGTAGAAGCCCGGCATCTCTGCGGTCTCGCCCCCCAGCAGGGCACAGCCGCTCTGGCGGCAGCCGTCGGCGATGCCCTCCACCACCTCGGCCATGGCCTCGGGGCCGAGCTTGCCGGTGGCGATGTAATCAAGGAAAAAGAGGGGTTCGGCGCCGCTGGTGATCACGTCGTTGACGCACATGGCCACCAGATCGATGCCCACCCCGTGGTGGGCGCCGTGGGCCTGGGCCAGTTCGAGCTTGGTGCCCACCCCGTCGGTCCCGGCCACCAGCAGGGGACGCTTCATCCCGGCCGGCAGCCGGCAGAGCCCGCCGAAGCCCCCCAGTCCGCCCAGCACCTCCGGCCGTCGGGTCGTCTCGACGCTGTCCCGGATGCGTTCCACGAAGGCGCGGCCGGCGGCCACGTCCACGCCGGCAGAGCGGTAGTCCATGGGCAAGGGTCAGCGCTGCACCGATCCTGCATCGGCACGGGGCCGCGACGGGCCGGAAGGGCGCTGGATGGCCCCTTCGCGTGGACGATCCCGGGATTGGCCCACACTTCCATCGCCGCGGCTTATGGAACCAATCAAATCCACTGATGTTTCGATAGCGCCGATGGGCCAGTCAGGCCAGTGGACGCCTGGAAGGGTGGCAAAGATGAAGAAAACTGATCGATCCGGGGGGTCGCCAGAGCTCCTCCATGGCCCTGCGGACTTCGGATAGTTTTCCGGGGTCGTCATTTTCTGTAAGGAATTCGCCAGGCCCATTCGGTCCCGTTCACCTCAGCCAACACCGCTTCAGGTTCCGGTTGTCGTCAACGTCCGAATGCAGTCACCGAGGAAGTCCCTTCCCCGCCTGTCTGCTCCGCCGGTGCATTCCGCCTGTCATGCGAGTCACTCAACTCCTGGGCACCGCCGCCCTCCTCTTCACCAGCAGCATCGCCCCGGCCCAGGCCGGCTCCCTTACTGCCCCGCAGGCGCCAGGGAGTTCCGTTGCCATTCGCCCCGCCGACTTTCCCTCCAACTGGGATCGCTTCGTTGAAGAGATCCGCACCGTCCCCACGGCCAGCAACCTGGTCGCTTCCGCCGGTCGGGTCACCACCGGTGAGGCCAGCTGGTACGGCCCCGGTTTCTTCGGCAACCGCACCGCCAGTGGCGAGGTGCTCCGCCCCGGCACCCTCACCGCCGCCCACCGCACCCTGCCCTTCGGCACCATGGTGCGCGTCACCAACCTCTGGAACGGCCGTTCCGCCGTAGTGCGCATCAACGACCGCGGTCCCTTCCATGGTCGGCGGGTGATCGATCTGGCCCACGGTGCCGCCAAGGAGCTTGGCCTCACCGCCAGTGGCATTGCCGACGTGAAGCTGGAAGTCCTGCCCTGACCCCTCGCTCCGGCCGCGGTCGGAACGTTGTCCATCAGCCCATCCGCCAATCTGGCGGATGGGCTTTTCCTTTGTGCCGGTGCGACTGCTTCAGACCCTGGCCGACCTGAGCGACTGGCGCCGCGGCCAGGCCGGGCGGCCGCTCCATTTCGTGCCCACCATGGGCAGCCTTCACGAGGGCCATCAGCAGCTGTTGCGGCGGGCCTCGGCGGCCGTCTCCGCTGGCCGGCCCGCCGTGCTGCTGAGCGTGTTCGTCAATCCACTCCAGTTCGGGCCGTCCGAGGATTTCGCCCGCTATCCCCGCGATCTGGCCGCCGATGCGGCCCTGGGGGCGGCGGCCGGCGCCGAGGCCCTCTTCGCCCCCTCCGTGGCGGAACTGTTCCCCGACGGCGAGGAGGAGCTCACCGGGGTGGTCCCTCCGGCCGGCCTGCGCCGGTCCCTGTGCGGCCCCGGTCGCCCCGGCCATTTCGAGGGGGTCGCCACCGTCGTCTGTCGCCTGCTGGCCCTGGTGCGGCCCGATCGCCTCCTGCTGGGGGAGAAGGACTGGCAGCAGCTCACGATCCTGCGCCGCGTCGTCGCCGATCTGGCCCTGCCGGTGACGGTCCAGGGCTGCGCCACCGTGCGGGAGGCGGATGGGCTCGCCTGCAGTTCCCGCCATCGCTACCTCAGTGCCGCCGAGCGTGAACAGGCGACGGCGCTGCCGGCCGCCCTGGGGGCGGCCCTGGCGCTCTGGCGGGGCGGCACCGCCAGTGCCCCGGCACTCACGGCGGCGGTGACCGGGGAGCTGGAGGCGTCGGGACTCGGCGTGGAGTATGTGCAGCTCGTCCATCCCTTTACCCTGGCTGCGGTGTCCGGCGCCGCCGGGATGTCCCTGCTGGCCGCCGCCGCCCGCTGCGGCAGCACCCGCCTGATCGATCACATCTTTCTGATGAACCGCCCGCCGATCGTCGCCATCGATGGCCCCGCCGGGGCGGGCAAGAGCACGGTCACCAGGGCCTTCGCCCGCCGCCTGGGCCTCCTCTACCTCGACACGGGCGCCATGTACCGGGCCCTGACCTGGTGGGTGCTGCACCGGGGCGTGGACCCGGCCGACCCCGACGCCATCGCCCCCCTGCTCGCCGACCTCGACCTGCGGCTGGAGAGCGACGCCGCCGGGGAGCAGCGGGTGAGGGTCAACGGCCATGAGGTGAGCGAGGCGATCCGTGGCCCGGAGGTCACCGCGCAGGTCTCCACCGTGGCCGCCCACGCCTGCGTGCGGGCGGCCCTCACCCGCCAGCAGCAGGCCATGGGCCGGCGGGGCGGCCTGGTGGCGGAGGGCCGCGACATCGGCACCGCCGTCTTCCCGGAAGCCGAGTGCAAGGTGTTCCTCACCGCCACGGTGGCGGAGCGGGCCCGTCGCCGGGCGGCGGATCTGGCCCAGCGTGGCTTCGAGGTGCCGGCCCTGGCGGAACTGGAGGCCCAGATCGCCGAGCGGGATCACCGTGATTCCAGCCGCGCCGAGGCCCCCCTGCGCCAGGCGGACGACGCGGTGGAGCTGGTCACCGACGGCCTGGCCATCGACGCCGTGATCCAGCGGCTGGTCGACCTGTTCCGCGAGCGGGTGCCGGAGGACGCCTGGCCGGGCCCGTCCCCCCTGGAGGGGACTGCGCCCTAGCGGGTGCCCTGGCCGGGGCCCTGATCGGCCTTCAGGGCCTCCAGCAGGCCGCCACAGGCGTCCTCCAGCAGGTCGAGCACCCGATCGAAGCCCTCTTCGCCGCCGTAGTAGGGATCGGGCACCTCCTCGACGCTGTAGCGGCGGCAGTAGCGGGTGAGCGGGCCGATGCGGGCGGCGGGCTCCCCCCGCCCGGCCAGGCCCTGCACCGCCTCCAGGTTCTGCCGGTCCATCGTCAGCACGTGGTCGAAGCGGCTCAGGTCGTCCGTCGTGATCTGGCGGGCCCGGCTGGGCAGGACGATGCCCCGGCGGGCGGCGGCGCTGCGCATGCGGGCGTCGGCGGGGCGGCCCACGTGCCAGTCTCCGGTGCCGGCCGAGTCCACCGTGAAGGCCTGCTCCAGTCCCTGGCGGGCGATCAGGTGCAGGAAGACCCCTTCGGCGGCCGGGGAGCGGCAGATGTTGCCGAGGCAGACGAACAGGATGCCGGTGGGGCGGCCGGCTTCGGAGCGGCTCGTCCCGGCGGTCGGATCAGGGGAGGTCATCGGTTGTCCAGTCGCTTCAGGGCCACACCGGCCCGCAGGCGCACCACCAGAGTCTCCTCCTGCTCCGGCTGCAGGAGCTGGCTGAGGCCCGCCACGGCCCGTTGGCGGTGGGGATGGGGCGGGGAGAGGGGCAGGGCCAGGCCCTCGAACCCCACGGCCACGGCATAGCGCACGACCCATTCGCCGTCGCTGCGGCCCGCTTCGAGGGCCTCCAGGCAGCGCAGGCGGATCCCTTCCCGCTCCTGCTCGGCCAGGCTCTCCAGCCGCAGGGCCCCCAGGCCACTGGCGGCGGCCCGGCGCACGCTGGGCCCGACGTCGGTGGCCAGGGCGTCCTCGAGCACGTCCAGCCCGCGCGGGTCGCCGATGCCCGCCAGCGCCCGGACGGCCCAGGCCCTGGCGCCGTAGTTGTGGGCATCCAGATTGGCCAGCAGGGGCCCGACGGCCGCCGGGCCGATTGCGATCAGGCCGTCCACGGCGGCGACGGCGGCCCCGGGATTGTTGAACCCCAGCACCTGCACCAGCTGGGGCACGGTGGCCAGGGGGTCGTCGCAGTCGGTCAGCCGGCGGGTGGCCGCCACCAGCTCCTCGGCGCTGCCGGCCCGCTCGAAGGCCCGGATCCGGTCGGCCGCGCGCTGGGAATCTCCGCTTCCGGCCGTCATCACAGCAGGGCGTCCATCGCCATCAGGAGGGCCTCATCATCGCTGTCCGCCTCACTGCCGCTGCCGGAGCCGCGGCCATGCTCGACCAGCCCCCGCAGGGCGATCAGCTTGAGGCTGTTCTCGGCGAAGGTGCGCCGGATCGGCTCCAGGGCGGGCCGCCATCCCACCGCCCCCAGATCCATCAGGGCCGCACGGCGCACCTGCAGCTGGGGATGCTGCAGCAGCTGGAGCAGTTCGTCCGCCCAGACCGTCTCCCCGGTGAGCTGCAGCAGGGCGCGACAGGCGGCGCTGCGGACCAGGGGCCTCTCGTGGGCGGTGAAGGGGCGGATCACGTCCAGCACCTCCGCCTGCGCCTCACCGATCGCCCCCAGGGCCTCCAGCATCGCTTCGCAGGGTTCCTGCAGCCGGGGGCTGTCGCTGCGGCCGGCGCCGGCGACGGCGGGGCCGCTGGCCAGCCGGCGGATCAGCAGGGGGACCGCTGCCGTCGCCCGAAGTTCGCCGAGGGAGCGGGCCGCGGCCTCCCGCAGGCCGTCGTCGGCGTCGTCGAGCACCGCCAGCAGCTCGGGCACGGCCCGCGCGTC
Source organism: Synechococcus sp. BO 8801 (assembly GCF_002252675.1). Classification (GTDB taxonomy): domain Bacteria; phylum Cyanobacteriota; class Cyanobacteriia; order PCC-6307; family Cyanobiaceae; genus Cyanobium. The sequence goes on from NZ_NQKY01000005.1 coordinate 139,733, forward strand.
GGCGATCTTGCCCAGGGCCCGGGCCGCGTTGCGGGCCACGGCGTTGTGCTCGACACCGGCACCCGGATCCCGGGGCTGGCGCTGGGTGAGGGCGGCGAGCAGCAGGGGAACGGCCTCCGGGTGCCGGCTGCGCATGCGCCCCAGCCACCAGGCCGCGTAGTACTGACGGGATTGGTCGTCGGTCTGGCGAAGCTGCTCCAGGGCCTCGGCTTCGCTGATCGGTTCGCCGTCACCGGCCATGGTTCTGCGCACGTGCGAGGGGGCTCGGGGAATGCTGCCATCCCCGGGGCCGGCGGGATCCGGCCAGAAAAAAGGGCCCCCCGAAGGGGACCCCGAGACAACGATGGCCGCGAGAGCTCAGACGAGAGCGCTGATGGCGTAGTCGATGTAGTTGTTGGCGATGACGCCGGCATCGCCGGAGACGCCGTGGTTGGCCTTGATGTAGGTCAGGGCCTCGACGTACCAGGAGGGGGAGAGTTCGAAGGTGCGGTTGATCTCGTCGAGACCAGCGACCAGGTACTCATCCATGGGGCCGGTGCCACCGGCGACCAGGCAGTAGGTGACCATGCGGAGGTAGTAGCCGATGTCACGGGCACACTTGGCCTTGCCGCGGGCGTCGGAGGCGTAGTTGCTCCCCTGCATCTGGGTGGTGTAGGGGAACTTGTTGTAGACGGCCTGGGCGGCGCCGTTCACCAGGGAGTCGGCGTTGGCGGTGAGGGCCTTGGCAGCTTCCAGGGCGTTCTTGGCGCGCTCGAAGCGGCCGAAGGCGGCGTTGAGCTCGGTGTTGGACAGGAAGCGGCCCTGGGAATCAGCGGCTGCGACGGCCTCGGTGAGGGGAGTCTTCATGGGGAGGGTGTTAAGGAGAAGGTGAACCGAAAGATGAGGCGACGATCAGTCGACGACTGATCAGGCGACAGCAGCGGCTGCGCGATCGAAGTAGGTGCCGATTTCGGACATCAGGGAGGAGCAGTCGCCCTGGGTGATGCCGTTGCGATCGTTGGCGATGGCGATGGCTGCGTCCTTCATCTTGCGGATGCCTTCGGCGACGGAAGCGCCGGGCACGCCGAGGGCCAGGTAGGTCTCGCGGAGGCCGTTGAGGCAGCGATCTTCCAGGACGGAAGCGTCACCGGTGAAGACGGCGTAGGTGACGTAGCGGAGAACGATCTCCATGTCGCGCAGGCAGGCAGCCATGCGGCGATGGGTGTAGGCGTTGCCGCCGGGGGCGATCAGGGCGGGCTGCTGATCGAACAGATCGCGGGCCGCGTTGGTGACGATCTTGGAAGCGTTGGAGGTGATGCGGTTCACGGCATCCATGCGCTTGAAGCTGTCAGCGACGACGCCGGAAAGGGCATCGATCTGACCAGCGTTGAGGAATTCGCCGCGGGCATCAGCCTGAGCAACGACCTTGGTGAAGGCGTCGAACATTGAGTTAGCTCCTGTTCTCGACGTCGAACGTCGTGGTGGGGTGGGTAAGGGGGGTGGGAACGCCAAGGACGTTCACCTGTGCTGGGCACGGACTTATTGTCTGAAAGAATCGCGCCAGGATCCGTGAAGTTTACAAAGGGTCATCGGTAGTCGTTGGTCTTCTCTGGCCGGGGTCAGTCGTGGGCCTGTTGGGCACGCCATCTAGGGCCTGATCTGTGCCTTCATGAACACTCAGGAGCTGCGATCCTGCAGCGATCCCGGTGCAGCCAGGCCATGAAAAAGCCCCTTTCGGCATCACGCCGAAAGGGGCCGGGAGGCAGAAGGCCGTGGACCTGAGCGGTGGAACTGACCGTCAGTTCACAGGGGTCACGCTGGCGACCCGTCCGCCCTGGCGATGGATCATCTGCTGGGCTTCCAGCAGTTTGTTGAAGGGCACGAAGCGAACGGTGTTGCTGCGCTTGTGCAGGCGGTACTCGTTGAGTCCGGTCACTTCGATGCGGTACACCTTGGCCTTCTGGCCGATGCCCTTGGCCATCTTGGTGATCGATTCATTGGCCACCTGGCTGGGCTGGAAGGCCGAACCCTTGGCGTTGGGGCTCACCACGGGAACGGCGCGGTTCTGGTGCAGGGCCTTGCCGAGTCGGAAGTTGGTGCCGGCGGTGTCTCCTTTGACCGAAGCTGCGGCGCCCCGGGCCAGCTGCATCAGCCAGGAGAACTGACGACCCTGCTGGCCGGCGGAGTAGTCCCAGCCGGTCAGGTAGGGGACCACTTCCTCCCCGAAGCGCTCCTGGTATTCGGCGCTGTCGATGTAGGAATCGATCTCGGCATCAACACCCTGCTCTTGCAGGATGGTGAAGTGATGCAGCATCTCCGCCTTGTTCTGGGGGGCACGGCCCAGCAGATGCTTGAAGTTGAGCTCAATGAAGTGATACGGGTTGCAGTTCTCGAAGAACTTGGCACGGTAGAGGCCACTCTTCGCCACGGCACGCACGAATTCGCGCACGCTCAGATAGCCGTTGCGGAAGAGGGATTCAGCACCCTCGAGACGCTCGCTCTCCATGATGTACTGGCGTCCGAGCACCTGCTGATAGACGGTGCGGATGATTGTGCTCTTATCCTGATCGGACGCATTTGACCAGTTTTCCTTGTTGCGGTCGTTCGCGAAGCGTTCGATGCCCAGATAGGGCGCATTGACGAGGGTCATGGATGGCGGGCCAGAAGGGGGAGGACTGCACGCGTACGGTGCGCCGTTCTGATCCTATGAGGAAGTCCGCACAGGATTTCAAGATGATGTTCGATCGTTACAGCAGATGAGAACCCGCAAACGCCACAACAGGTGAATCCGGCCAGAAAAAAAAGGCCCCCCGAAGGGGACCCCGAGACAACGATGGCCTTGAGAGCTCAGACGAGAGCGCTGATGGCGTAGTCGATGTAGTTGTTGGCGATGACGCCGGCATCGCCGGAGACGCCGTGGTTGGCCTTGATGTAGGTCAGGGCTTCGACGTACCAGGAGGGGGAGAGCTCGAAGGTGCGGTTGATCTCGTCGAGACCAGCGACCAGGTACTCATCCATGGGGCCGGTGCCACCGGCGACCAGGCAGTAGGTGACCATGCGGAGGTAGTAGCCGATGTCACGGGCACACTTGGCCTTGCCGCGGGCGTCGGAGGCGTAGTTGCTCCCCTGCATCTGGGTGGTGTAGGGGAACTTGTTGTAGACGGCCTGGGCGGCGCCGTTCACCAGGGAGTCGGCGTTGGCGGTGAGGGCCTTGGCAGCTTCCAGGGCGTTCTTGGCGCGCTCGAAGCGGCCGAAGGCGGCGTTGAGTTCGGTGTTGGACAGGAAGCGGCCCTGGGAATCAGCGGCTGCGACGGCCTCGGTGAGGGGAGTCTTCATGGGGAGGGTGTTAAGGAGAAGGTGAACCGAAAGATGAGGCGACGATCAGTCGACGACTGATCAGGCGACAGCAGCGGCTGCGCGATCGAAGTAGGTGCCGATTTCGGACATCAGGGAGGAGCAGTCGCCCTGGGTGATGCCGTTGCGATCGTTGGCGATGGCGATGGCTGCGTCCTTCATCTTGCGGATGCCTTCGGCGACGGAAGCGCCGGGCACGCCGAGGGCCAGGTAGGTCTCGCGGAGGCCGTTGAGGCAGCGATCTTCCAGGACGGAAGCGTCACCGGTGAAGACGGCGTAGGTGACGTAGCGGAGAACGATCTCCATGTCGCGCAGGCAGGCAGCCATGCGGCGATGGGTGTAGGCGTTGCCGCCGGGGGCGATCAGGGCGGGCTGCTGATCGAACAGATCGCGGGCCGCGTTGGTGACGATCTTGGAAGCGTTGGAGGTGATGCGGTTCACGGCATCCATGCGCTTGAAGCTGTCAGCGACGACGCCGGAAAGGGCATCGATCTGACCAGCGTTGAGGAATTCGCCGCGGGCATCAGCCTGAGCAACGACCTTGGTGAAGGCGTCGAACATTGAGTTAGCTCCTGTTCTCGACGTCGAACGTCGGGATTGGGTGGGTAAGGGGGTCGAGTCTGGAGCGTCAGTCCGGGGGGAGGGCTGACGTCGACTGCGTCGTTGCTTTCGATGATCGCCTGGCCAGGGCCGGGCATCGCTCCGAAAGACCTACCTATTGTTGGGGAAGGCGTCCGGTGGATGGGGGTGCCTTAATAAATGGTCACCACCGCCTGGATCCAAACGGCCGCAATGGTTCTGGCCATCTGGCCGGCCGCTGGGGTTCAGCCTGGACGGTTCATCCAGCGGATGGGTGTAAGGCCCGGTGTCCCGAGCCTCGAATCCGGCCCATGCACCCGGCCCATGCACCCGGCCCATGAACAGGGGCCCATGAAAAAGGGCCCATGAAAAAGGGCCCCCTCGGAGGGGGCCCCATCGAAAGGCCGAACTGTGGTCTGGTCCTGGGCTGGCCTCAGCCTTCGGCCTTCGCCTTGCCCTTGCGGGGGGCCGGCGCCTCGGCGCCCGTACCGCCGCCGGTCACGGAGACACTGACGATCTTGCCGCCCATGGCGTGGACGAGACGCATGGTCTCGTTCATGCGGGTGAACGGCACGTTCATGACCATGTCCGCGGTGCGGGAGTAGTCGTTGTTGTTGACGCCGGTGACGGTGAACGCCACCTGGCGGGAACTGTTGAGGCCGGTGCCTCGGGTACCTGCGGAAACCTTCATGGATTCGGAGGGGTAGGGGGTTAAGGCTGAACGGGAGTCCGGTTCAGTTGACCGGGGTGATGCTGGCGATGCGGCCGCCTTCGCGGAGGATCTGCTGCTGGGTCTGGAGCAGCTTGTTGAAGGGGATGAAGCGCACCCGGTTGCTGCGCTTGTGCAGGCGGTAGTTGTTGAAGCCGGAGATCTCGACCCGGAAGGTGCGTCCCTCTTCACCGGCGCCCACGCCCTGGCGGGTGACGCCATCGGTGGAGACCTTGCGGAAGACGCTGCCGCGAGCGTTGGGGCTCACCACCGGCATGGGGGCTTCCGCATGCACCGAGGGGTTGAGGCGCGACTGGTTCTTGAGCAGATCGCCCCGAACCGAGGCGCCCACACCCCGGGTCAGCTGGAGCATGTAGGAGAACTGCAGGCCCTGCTGGCCGGAGGAGTAGTCCCAGCCGTGCAGGTAGGGAACCACCTCTTCGCCGAAGCGGTTCTGGTACTCGGCGCTGTCGAGGTAGGAGTCGATCTCGGCGTCGTAGCCCTGCTCCTGCAGGATCGTGAAGTGATGCAGCATCTCGGCCTTGTTCTGGGGTGCCCGGCCCAGAAGATGCTTGAAGTTCAGCTCGATGAAGCGGTAGGGGTTGCAGTTCTCGAAGAACTTGGCCTTGTAGAGCCCGCTCTTGGCCACCTGGCGCACGAACTCCCGCACGCTGAGGTAGCCGCGTTTGAAGAGGGACTCCGGACCCGAGAGCCGCTCGCTGGTCATGACGTACTGATTGCCGAGCACCTGCTTGTAGACGGCGCGGATCAGGGCGGCCTTGTCGTTTTCGGTGGCGTTCGTCCAGTTTTCCTTGTTGCGGTCGCTGGAGAAACGCTCGATGCCCAGATAGGCAGCGTTGGCAAGTGTCATGAGCGTGGGTGCCGGGGGAGAGGCGTTGGAGAGAAGGTCGGTGGGCAGGGCGCTTGGTCTCTGCGGATTGCAGCTGCGGATCTGCGACTGCGAATCTGCAGTGGCGGATCTGCAGAGGCCTTCGGGGACGGCTGCAGGAAACGTCCCGATCATGGGCTGCAAGGCGGATCCTATGGGCCTGTACGCTCGCCACGACAGGGTTTTCAGAATCGTTACAAATCCCCCGGCCGGGGCCACCCCTGGCGGGTCGGCCCCACGCCGATACCATCCGGCCATCATCCCGGTGCCGTCATGGCTTCTGTTGTGTCCCCATCCGAGGACTCCTCCCTCCGGTTGGCCGATCAGCTGCAGGTGTTGTCCCAGGTGGCCGAAGCGCTCACCTACCGCCTGCTGGAGCTCGAGGAACGGCTCGGGGGCCACGAGGATCGCATCGGTGCGCGGTTGGAGGAGGTCGCCGACCTCGAGGCCACCCATGGGGCCGCCATGGACGAGCGCCTGGGGGACACCGAAGAGCGCCTGGCCAGGATCGAGGCGGCCCTGCGGGGTCTGGATCGCGCCGGCACCTCCCGCCATCTGCAGGCGGTGCAGCCGCCGGCGCTGCAGCAGGAGCCGCCGGCCTCCCTGCCGGTGGCGGAATCCTTCGATCTGGGCCAGGAGGAGATCGATCCCTTTCTGGACGAGGGGGAGCAGCCCTTCATGGACGAGCTGATCGCCGGCTGAACGGGCCCCTGCCCGATCAGATCTCCAGCCAGGCGGCGGGCAGTTCGCCGCGGTAGTCGTCGGTGCGTTCGAATTCGAAGGGGCCGGCCAGGGATCCCCAGAGCTGCTCATGGGTGGCCGGGTCGTGGCCCCGGTCGATGGTGCGCATGCCCCGGGAATCGATCTCGAAGCTGCTGACCAGGTAGGCGAGGCTTCCCTTGCGCTCCACGAGGCAGCGGCACCCGGGTTCCACCTCGCCGGCGAACCCCTCGCCCACCTCCCGCACCACGTAGGTGCAGCCCTCGAGGGGCAGGAGGTCGCTCTCCGCGATGCTGCGGCGTCGCTCTTCATCCTCGATGGCGCCCCAGAAACGCTGCTCGTCCTGGAGGGCCTGGTTGTGGATGATCAGGTCGCCGTCGCGGCGCTCGGCCCGCAGCACCCGGATCCTGTAGGGCGTGCCGGGTGAGATGGCGTAGGACTGCTCCAGCAGCAGCGAGCCCGGGGCCAGGTGGGGCAAGGGCCGGAACTTGACCAGGATGTGGGCGTAGATGGGCGGATTGTCGAAGGCCTGGCTCTGGTTGCTGAAGCCACCGCTCAGGAGCTGGAGAAGGCGGGCGAGGGAGCTGCTCATGGGCGCCACCTAAAGGTCGAGGAGGCGGATCCTGAAGGCCCCCACCTGGCGGGCCATGGCCGGATCAGCTTCGGCGAACGGGTGGCCAGCCACCCGGCCGAGGATCGCCTCGAGCTTTTCGGCGGTCGAGAGCCCGTGGGAGGGATCCTGTCGACTGTGCTCCTGCCAGGCCTCATCGAACGCCTGGGCGAAGCTGTCGGCGTTGTTGAAGATCTGGCTGGAGGTCGAGGGCTGATGGGGCATGGTGATGGGCTGCAGAGCAGTCCGCACGCAATGCCAGGACCCAGATTTGAACTGGGGACACGGCGATTTTCAATCGCCTGCTCTACCAACTGAGCTATCCCGGCCCGTCGCCGAAGCGACGATGGGATCTTAGATCACGGCCCGCTGGGGGGGCGGCCCGTCCGGGTGCGCCCCCGGGGCGTACGGGCCAGGCAGAGGAGTCCCACCACCTGCCAGCCGAGGGTCTCCAGGGCTGTGGCGGCGCTGCAGCCGGTGGCCCCGCTGGTGAGGATGTCGTCGACGATCAGGACCGGCCGGCCCAGGGCTTCGCCGAGGCGGGGGCCCCGGCGACAGCGGAAGGCCCCCTCCTGGTTGGCCAGGCGCAGGGTCCTGCCGAGGTGGTGCTGGCCCAGCACGGGCCGTGACCGCTCCAGCAGATCGGCGCGGCGATAGCCCAGCTGGCGGACGAGCTCCTGGCAGACCAGCGCCGGCAGGGGATTGCCCTGCCGTTTCCAGCTCGGCACGGGCACCATCAGCGGCCGCTGCCGCCACTGGGGCAATCCCTCCGCCAGCACCTTCACGAGGGCGCCGACCCCGGCGGGCTCAGGCCGCTGCCGCAGCCCGAGCAGCAACCGCCGCAGCTCGCCGTCGTAGGCCCCGGCCGCCCACCAGAGCAGGGGCTCGTTGCCCCACAGGGCCCCGGCCGGCAGGGGCAGGCGGCGGCGGCAGTCCGGGCAGGCCGCTCCGGCCCCGTGCTGCGGCGGTTGCAGGCCACGGCACAGGGGGCAGGGGGTGGCGGCGAACCAGTCGAGCGGAAGCCGGCTCAGGCGTGCGAGAAGGGTCAGGGGTCCGGCGCCGCCGGCGGCGGCGCAGTCGCTGCTTCAAGCCTTCCCGGGGAGCGACCGCAGCATGGCCACCAGGGTGCGGTGGGCGTCCTCGCTGTCAGTGAGGGCGTGGTCGAAGGGCACCTCCACCCGGGTGCCGTCCACTTCCAGGCGCATCGCCTCGGGCTCCACGGCCACCATCCGGGCCTCACTGGCCTCGGTGCAGCCGCCGTAGTGGCGGGCGTAGGCCAGGACGGCCTCGGCGTGGTCGTCGTTCATGTGCTTGCAGATGCGGTCGCTCACTGCAGCAGTGAGGGGATCGGCGGCCATGGGTTCAGGTCGGTTGGGGGAATTCTGGGATCAGGCGCCGGCGAACCGCTGCCAAAGCAGCAGACCCAGCCGCACGCCGCTGAAGCCCACATAGCCGGCCAGCACGACGAACAGGGCCATGGCGAGGATCGATTTGAGACGTTCGTTCATGGCCGGGGCGAGACGGATTCGGCCCCCATCCTGGAGCTGGCCCGCGCCAGCAGGGCCATGCCCAGGGCCGCCGTGCGTTTCGGTCGGTTCAGCACCGGGATCCCCAGGGCGCGCGTCCGCAGGGCCCGCCACTGGCTGTTGCGGGCGCCGCCGCCGACGCTGATCACCCGCCGCAGGGCCGGGGCCCCCAGCTCCCGCAGCCGCCGCCAGCCCGTCACCTCGATGGCGGTGAGACCCTCCAGCAGGGCCTGGAGATAGCGGGCATCACTGGCGGGCCTCGGCTCCAGGATCGGCTCCAGCGCCGGGTCGTCCACCGGGAAGCGCTCGCCCCGGCGGCTCAGGGGCTGAAGGGCCAGCCCCGTGGGACGATCCGGCGTGATCTGGCGGCTCAGTTCGGCGATCTGGGCGTCGTCGAAGAAGCGGCGCAGGATGCCGGCGCCTGCGTTGGAGGCTCCCCCCGCCAGCCAGCGGCCGCCCACCCGGTGGTTGCTGAGCCCGGCCCCGGCCAGGGGGGCGTCCACGAACTGCTTCAGCACCAGGGTGGTGCCCAGCACGGTGATGCCATCGCCCTCCTGGGGATCGGCGGCCAGCACCGCGGCGTTGGCATCGGTGCTGCCGGCCACCACCTGGCAGTCAGCCGGCAGGCCCAGGCAGGCCGCCGCCGGCGGAGCCAGCCGCCCCAGGCGGCTGCCGCTGCTGCGGATCCCCGGCAGGGCACCGGCACCCAGGCCTTCGGCCACCCCCGCGAGCCAGCGGCCCTGCTGCAGGTCCCAGCCCAGCCGCACGTTGTTGCCCTCCTCGCCCCAGCGCCAGTCGTCCAGCAGCCAGCCCATCAGCCAGTCGGCCTGGTGGCGCAGCAGCAGGCCTTGGGCGAGGCCCGTCTCCCGGGCCAGGGACTGCAGACGCAGGGCCCGGGCCAGGCTGCCGCTGCTGCTGGCGGCGGGATGGTCGGCCCACGCCCCGCTCTCCGCGTCCCACGCCCCTTTCCCCGCGGCCAGCAGGGTGGCGATGGCCCCGGCCTGCTCCGGACAGGCCTGGTGGTAGGGGAGGGCGTCCGCCAGGGGCGGCGGCAGTAGGCGGCCTCCTGGACCGCAGGCCAGGAGCGTGCCGGAGGTGCCATCGATGGCGACGGCCGCCACCCGCCGGCGGACCTCCTCGGGCACGGCCGCCAGCAGATCGATCAGGCCCTGCCGCCAGGCCTCGGGATCCTCGAAGCGGCCCGGGTAGGGGGACTGCCGCTCCAGAACGGGGCTGGCGGGGTCCCCGTCGGGAGCGCCGGCCTCGGCCAGAACGGCCAGGCGCAGGCCGCTGCTGCCGAGGTCAACCCCCAGATACAGCGCTGACACGGCTCGCCGTGGCCTGCTTCAGGGTGGCGGCGATGGCGGTCACGTCCTCCCAGGGGAGGTCGAGGTCCTTGCGGCCGAAGTGGCCGTAGGCGGCGACGTCCTGGTAGAAGCGTCCGCCCCGCTGCTGGGGCAGTTCCCGCAGGCCGAAGGCTTCGATGATGGCGCCGGGGCGCAGGTCGAAGTGCTCCTGCACCAGGGCGGTGAGGTCGGCGTTGCTGAGGGCGCCGGTGCCGAAGCTCTCCACCAGGATGCTCACGGGCCGGGCCACGCCGATGGCGTAGCTGAGCTGCACCTCGGCCTTGTGGGCCAGGCCGGAAGCCACCAGGGCCTTGGCCACGTAGCGGGCGGCGTAGGCGGCGGAGCGGTCCACCTTGGTGGGGTCCTTGCCCGAGAAGGCGCCGCCACCGTGGCGGGCATAGCCGCCGTAGGTGTCGACGATGATCTTGCGGCCCGTCAGCCCCGCGTCGCCCTGGGGGCCGCCCACCACGAACTTGCCGGTGGGGTTGACGTAGAAGCGCGTGCCCTCCGTGGTGGGCTTGAGGGGCAGATCGGCCGTGGCGGGCAGCACCACGTGGGACCAGAGGTCCTCCCTGATGCGTTGCTGCACCGCCTTCTCGTCGCTGATGCCCTCCACTTCGGCGGTGTGCTGGGTGGAGATCAGGATCGTGTCGATCGCCACGGGGCGGTCGTTCTCGTACACCACGCTCACCTGGGTCTTGCCGTCCGGGAGCAGGTAGCCGAGGCTGCCGTCATGGCGCACCTGGGCCAGCCGCAGTGCCAGCCGGTGGGCCAGGCTGATCGGCAGCGGCATCAGCTCCGGCGTCTCGTCGCAGGCGTAGCCGAACATGATGCCCTGGTCGCCGGCCCCCACCTTGTCGAGGGGGTCGCCGTCGTGGTCGTCAGCCTCATCCACACCCTGGGCGATGTCGGGCGACTGCTGATCGAGGGCGATGAGCACGGCGCAGCTGCGGGCATCGAAGCCGCCGGCACGGGCGCCGCTGTAGCCGATCTTCTCGATCACGCCCCGCACCAGGGTGTTGAAGTCGACGCGGGCGTTGGTGGTGACTTCCCCCGTGATCAGGCAGAGGCCGGTGTTCACCACGGTCTCGCAGGCCACCCGGCTGGAGGGATCCTGGGCCAGCAGCGCGTCGAGCACGGCGTCGCTCACCTGGTCGCAGATCTTGTCGGGGTGGCCTTCCGTCACCGATTCCGAGGTGAAGACGAAACGGCTCATAGGGGAGTGGGGTCAGTCGATGGCTGAGCTTATTCCCCCCGGTTCGCCGGTCCTGGCACCACGGCGAGCTCCTGCCAGTGGTCCAGCTGCAGGAAGGAGCCATCCAGCGCCACCGGCCTTCGCCAGCCCGCCCGATAGCCGAGCACCACCGGCACCCCGGCGGCCCGCGCCATGCGCAGGTCGCTGTTGGCGTCGCCCACCAGGGCGCAGCACTCTGCCGCCACACCCAGTTCCTCGCACAGGCCGTGGATGGCGGCGGGGTCGGGCTTGCGGGGCTGGTGCTCGGCGCTCCAGATGGCGTGCACGTAGGCGGCCAGATCGTGGGCGGCCAGGAAGGCCTCGATGCCTTCCACATGGTCGTTGCTGATCACGGCGCAACGCACTCCCGCCTGGCGCAGGGCCTCCAGCAGGGGCCGCAGGCCGGGGGTGGGGGCCGGCCGCTGTTCACTCCCCTGGCCGTGGAGGCCATCGGTGCTGGCGAACACCGCCTCGGCCATGGCCAGGGCTTCGGGCCAGCCGAAGCCCACCTGGGCCAGGGCGGTGCCGGTGGCCACCAGGTTCTGGTCGCGGCTGCCGACCGCCATCGTGCCGGCCGGGTGGATCCCTTCGGCGGAAAGGCCGTAGGCACGATGCAGAAGGGCGCCAAGGTCGCGGAGGCGCTCCGGGTCGCCCTCGGCCTGGCCGGCCAGGGCCAGACAGTGAAAGACCCTGGCCTGAGCCAGGGCCTCGAGCATCGGTTCGCTGTGGCTCATGGTGCCGTCCTTGTCGAACAGCACCACCTTCAGTGGCCCGTCCCCGCAGGGCAGCGGGGTGCCCCGCAGGGAAAGGTGAACCATCGTCAGCGGATCCGAGCCGTGCTCATTCGAGGGAGACACCCATGGGCTCGCTGTCCTCGGCCTGCTCGAGCAGCATCTGCTTGTAGCGGGCGGCCATCTCCTCGGCCTTGTCGAACACCTTCTGGGGATCGCTGAGCATGTCGCCCGGTTCCGGCTCGAGGGCCTTGGTGGACAGGGAGATCCGGCCCCGCTCGGCGTCGAGATCGATGATCATCACCTTCATCTGATCGTTGACGTTGAGCACCGTGTGGGGAGTCTCGATGTGCTCGTGGCTGATCTCGGAGATGTGCAGCAGACCGCTGACGCCGCCGATGTCGATGAAGGCGCCGTAGGGCTTGATGCCCCGGACGGTACCCAGCACCACTTCGCCCACTTCCAGGCGATTCATCTTGCGCTCCACCAGGGCGCGGCGATGGCTGAGCACCAGCCGGTTGCGCTCTTCGTCCACCTCGAGGAACTTGAGGGGCAGGAAGTCGGCCACGAGTTCCTCCTTGGCCTTGCGGGTGCTGATGTGGCTGCCGGGGATGAAGCCCCGCAGACCCTCCACCCGCACCAGGGCGCCGCCGCGGTTGGTGGCGAACACCTCGCTGTAGATCGTGGCGTCCTCCTTCTGCAGCTGGCGCACCCGTTCCCAGGCGCGCTGGTACTCGATGCGACGGACCGACAGCGTCAGCTGGCCGTCCTCGTTCTCCTCGCTGAGGATGAAGAACTCGCGCACCTCGCCGGGTTCGAGCACGTCGGAGAGGTGCTCGACGCGGTTGATCGACACCTCCTGGAGGGGCATGAAGGCGGCGGTCTTGGCGCCGATGTCGATCATGGCGCCCTTGGATTCCAAGGCGAAGACGGTGCCGTTGACGACGTCGCCGGGCTTGAAGTTGTAGTCGTACTTGCTGAGCAGGGCCGCGAACTCGTCCAGCGTGAAGCCCACACCGTCGCCGTCCCGTGCGCTGACCCGGCTGCTGGAGTCGTCGGCGCTGGGCACCTCTTCCGGGATCGCCAGATCGAGATCGGCTGTGGTCTCGATGTCGGCGGCCTCCTCGCTGCTGATCGGCGTGAGGGCCTCGAGGGTGTCGGCTTCGGAAGAAGGAGTGAGGGTCATGGAGCTGGGGCGGTCTGCCGGTGGCAGTGCGAAGGAACGGGATGGCTGCCCGCCTGCAGCGCACACCCGATCGATCACTCTATCAATGGACCGGCGCCCCGATCAGCTCGCGGGCCTGGGGCCGGGTTCAGCCCACCACCGCCAGCCGGCTCTTGGCCTTGCCGCGGCTGCCCAGCCCTTCGAGGGTGGCCACGAAATCGCTGACGCTCTGGAACTGGCGATACACGGAGGCGAAGCGCACGTAGGCCACCTCGCTCATCTCCCGCAGGCGCTGGAGCACCAGCTCGCCGATCTCGTTGCTGCTCACCTCGCGGCCGACCCGCTGCTGCAGGGCCAGTTCGATGTCGTCAACGACGGCCTCGAGCCGGGCCGGTTCCAGGCCCGTCTTTTCGCAGGCCCTCAGCAGACCGTGCAGCAGTTTGCTGCGGTTGAAGGTTTCGCGGCTGCCGTTGCGCTTGACCACGGTGATCGGAACGGTCTCGACCCGTTCGTAGGTGGTGAAGCGGAAATCGCAGTTGAGGCACTCCCTTCGCCGCCGCACGCTGCGCCCGGAATCGGCGGCCCTTGATTCCAGAACGCGGCTATCGGTGTGTTGGCAGGAGGGACATTGCATCCCCGGGCACGCGTCCAAGTGTTCGGAGTGTAAACAGCTACGCGCGCAAAGAGAAGGGGGGTCTCCCGGTTGGGGCCCTAAGCATGAAAAAGCCCCCGGTTTCCCGGGGGCTGCATCAATCAGGAAGGCTGGTCACTTGCCGATTTTCGGGGGATCGCGGAAGGCGATCGCGAAAAACAGCGTGGAAATGGCCAGGGCCAGGATCAGGATGTAGGCGAAGCTCTCCATGGGAATCCTCGGGGGGACTGGCGGTCAGCTGAGGGTGGAACCGGCCGGGGGCACGTAGCCCTCGGGCAGGCGCCGGGTGGAACGGTCGCCCAGTTTGGCGAACAGACCGAACTCCACCTGCTCACCGAGATCGGGGTCGATACCGGCGAAGACATCACGGTAGAGGGTGCGGGCACCGTGCCAGATGTGGCCGAAGAAGAAGAGCAGGGCGAAGCAGGCGTGGCCGAAGGTGAACCAGCCGCGGGGGGAACTGCGGAAGGTGCCGTCGGAGTGGTAGGTCTCACGGTCGAACTCGAAGGCCTCGCCGAGCTGGGCCTTGCGGGCCAGCCGCTTGACATCCGCCGGGTCGGTGAAGGTCTGACCGTTGAGGGCACCGCCGTAGACGGTGGCCGTCACACCCTGCTGCTCGAAGGAGTACTTCGCTTCGGCCCGACGGAACGGGATGTCGGCGCGGACGATGCCCTGCTCGTCCTGGAGCACCACCGGGAAGTTCTCGAAGAAGTTGGGCAGACGACGAACCTCGAGGTCATGGCCTTCCTTGTCGGTGAAGGCGATGTGACCGATCCAGGAGGTGGGCAGGCCGTCACCGTTGATCATCGGGCCCACGCGGAACAGACCACCCTTGGCGGGGCTGTTGCCGACGTAGTCGTAGAAGGCCAGCTTCTCGGGAATGGCCGCGAAGGCCTCCTGCTTGGTGGCGCCGTTGTCGATGGCCGTCTGGACGCGGCGGTTGATCTCGGTCTTGAAGTAGCCCTGATCCCACTGGTAGCGGGTGGGGCCGAACAGCTCAACCGGGGTGGCTGCCGAGCCGTACCACATGGTTCCGGCCACGATGAAGGCCGCGAAGAACACCGCGGCGATGGCGCTGGCCAGCACCGTCTCGATGTTGCCCATGCGAAGGGCCTTGTAGAGGCGCTCCGGGGGTCGGGTGGTGATGTGGAAGATGCCGGCGATGATCCCGACGATGCCGGCGGCGATGTGGTGCGCCACGATCCCGCCCGGGTTGAAGGGGTTGAAGCCCTCGGGTCCCCAGGCGGGCTGCACCGGTTCGAGGTGGCCCGTCAGGCTGTAGGGATCGGAGATCCACATCCCCGGACCGAACACGCCGGTGAGGTGGAAGGCGCCGAAGCCGAAGCAGCCGAGACCCGCCAGGAGCAGGTGGATGCCGAAGATCTTGGGAAGGTCGAGAGCGGGCTCCCCTGAGCGGGGGTCCTGCCAGATCTCGAGATCCCAGTAGGTCCAGTGCCAGATGGCGGCCAGGAAGAGCAGGCCGCTGAAGATGATGTGGGCGGCGGCCACGCCCTCGAAGCTCCAGAAGCCGGGGTCGACGCCGGTTTCACCGGTGACGCTCCAGCCTCCCCAGCTGCCCGTCACGCCCAGGCGGGCCATGAAGGGCATGACGAACATGCCCTGGCGCCACATGGGGTTGAGGACCGGGTCGGAGGGGTCGAAGATCGCGAGCTCGTAGAGCGCCATGGAGCCGGCCCAGCCGGCTACCAGGGCGGTGTGCATGAGGTGCACGGCCAGCAGTCGGCCCGGGTCGTTGATGACGACCGTGTGCACCCGGTACCAGGGCAATCCCATTGGGGGGTCAGGTCTGGGTTGACAGTTGCCGAAGCCGGTCGCCGGGGCGATGGCGGCTAAGGAGACGCTCGGTGGATACCGATCCGTGCTGGCGATGGTAAGGGTTGCGGGCAACGGCACGGGGCCCAGGTAACGGACCGCAACGGCGCACCTCACAATGGGAGCCGTCCAGTTCCCCCAGAGGCTTCCGCCATGCCCGTGATCCGGTTCGTGCGTGAGCAGCGTGACGTGGAGTGCTATCCGGGGGAGAACCTCCGCGAGGTCGCCCTGCGCGAAGGCATCGAGCTGTACGGCCTCAAGGGACGGCTGGGCAACTGCGGCGGCTGCGGCCAGTGCATCACCTGCTTCGTGGAGGTGGTGGAGGGCGGAGCGGCCAACGCCCTCACGGAGCAGACGGCGGTGGAGCAGCTCAAGCTGAGACGGCGTCCCCAGGGCTGGCGGCTGGCCTGTCAGGCCCTGGTGCAGAAATCGGTGATGGTGCTCACCAGGCCCCAGGTGGGACTCGCGGACCGGGAGGGCGACCTGGCCCGGGCCCGCACCCAGCCCCTGCCGGAGGGTCCCACCGCCTGGCCCCTCCCCCCCGAGGAGGAGGAGCCGGAGGGGGAGGCCGGCCCATCCGCAACGAGCGATGAAGGGGGCGTCCTTCCCGCCGATGGGCGGTGATACCTTCTCAGAACCTCTCCAGCAGTCATGGAAACCAACGACCTCGGCTTCGTTGCCAGCCTCCTGTTCGTTCTGGTTCCCGCCGTTTTTCTGATCATTCTCTACATCCAGACCAACAGCCGCCAGGGCGGCTGAGTCGGCCTCAGCGCGCCCGTCCCTCCGGTTCCCGCACCAGCAGGACCGGAGCCGGAGCGTGGACCCGGATGTAATCGCTGACCGAGCTGCCCAGCAGCTTGTCGAGATCCACCAGGGCCCGGGCCACGAGCGGCCTGCGGTCTTGGGAGGCAATCACCACCAGATCCGCCTTCGCCTCTTCGGCGGCGGCACACACACCGCGGGCGATGTCGCCCGTGAGATGCACGCCCTTCATCTCCACGCCGAAGCTGCGGGCCCTTTGGATCGCCTTCTGCAGCACGTCGTCGCCGGGGGTGCGTCCCCCCCGCGAAGGTGTGATGTCCTGGCGGGACACATGCACGCCGGTGAGGCTGCCGCCGGGGATGCCCTGGACCAGCTCGCAGGCCAGCCGCAGGGCATCGTCGCCGACCCCGGTGCCGTCGATGGCCACCAGCACCCGGTTGATGGCCTTCACGTAGAGGTCGTCCCGGACCAGCAGCATGGGCCGGGTGGAGAGCTGGAAGACGTACTGGCTGGCGCTGTTGCCGAGGATCGACTGCAGCCGGCCCAGGCCCCGCGACCCCATCACGATCAGGTCGGCCTCCAGCTCATCGGCCACGTTCAGCACGGTCAGCTTGGCGTCGCCCTCCCGCACCAGGGTGTTGACCTCGCCGGGGCTGAGACCGAGACGTTCGATGGCCTCCTTGATCAGCACCTCGGCCTGCTGGCGGTGGCTCTCCAGATCCAGACCCCCCTGCTCGGGAATCACGTGCAGCAGGTTGATCCGGGCCTGACGGCAGGGGGGGATGTCGCGCAGGATGCGGACCATCTCCTCCACATGACCCTTGCCGGAATCGGCGATCAGCAGGTTGCGGAACACGGACGTCAAAGAGGCTCTGGATCAGCCTATGGCTGATCCTCTGTCCGCAGTCCCCCGTGGTGAAGACCGTGATGCAGCGCTCCGAAGCGGGTTGGTGGTGCCTGAACCGGCGGGTGCTGCCGCAGCACACCGACCACGCCGGCGTGATGTGGCACGGGGCCTATCTGGCCTGGCTGGAGGAGGCCCGCGTCGAGGCCCTGGCCCGGGCCGGCCTCCACTACAGCGACCTGTCGGCCCGTGGGCTGGAGCTGCCGGTGGTGGGCCTGCGCATCGATTACCGCCAGGCCCTGCTCCACGGTGACGCGGTCGCGATCCACAGCCGGGTGCTGCCGCGGGAGGGCGTGAAGCTTCCCTGGCAGAGCCGCTTCCTGCGCCCGGATGGGGCGCTGGCGGCCGAGGCCTGCGTCGACCTCGTTCTGGTGGATCTCTCCGGGGGTGCGGCGCGGCGCCGGCTGCAGCGGCGGCTGCCGCAGGACCTGGAGCAGGCCCTGGCCATCCTGCGGGAGGGACCACCCGACACCGGGATCCAGCCATAGTACGTTTGTACTGCTGATCGGACGCCGGCGCGGGCCATGGGAGATCTGGTGCAGGGGGCGTTCCCCCGCAGGCTGTCTGCGGTCTGGGACCGGCAGCAGCGGCTGTGGTGGCTGCTCTGGAGCCGCTGCCCCGGCCTCGGTTGGCAGCGGCTGCGGGCCCTTGAGGCCAGCTGTGGTGGGCTGGCCGCCGCCTGGGGGGCTTCCGCTGCCGAGCTGGCGGCGGTGCCGGGTCTCGGTGAGGGGCTGGTGGCGGGGGTGGAGCGCTTCCGCCGCCGCTGGGGGCCCCGGCCCCTGGAGGCCTTTGCGCCCCGGTGCCGCTTCGGCCGCGGCGTGCTCGTCCCCGGCGATCGGGGCTGGCCAGCGGGCCTGGGGGAGCTGCAGCGGCCGCCCCTGCAGCTGTGCTGGCAGGGACGGGGCAGCCTCTGGCCCCACCTGGGCCAACGCCGTTCGGTGGCGGTGGTGGGCACCCGCCGCCCGTCCCTTCACGGTCTCTCGATGGCCCAGGCCATCGGTGCTGCCCTGGCCGAGGCGGGCTGGCCCGTTGTGAGCGGGCTGGCGGAGGGCATCGATGGGGCCGCCCACCAGGGGTGTCTGGCGGCCGGAGGGGCCCCGGTGGGGGTGCTGGGCACACCGCTGGGTCGCGCCTATCCCCTCCATCACGCACTGCTGCAGAGCCAGGTGGCCCGCCAGGGTCTGCTGGTGAGCGAGCTGGCCGAGGGCGCCGCCGTGCGTCCCGGCAGCTTCGCCGCCCGTAACCGCCTGCTGGTGGCCATGGCGGCGGCGGTGGTGGTGGTGGAGTGCCCGGTTGTCAGCGGGGCGCTCCACTCGGCCGAGCTGGCCTGGCAGCTGGAGCTGCCCCTGTGGGTGGTGCCCGCCGATGCCGGCCGGGCCTCGGCCATGGGCAGCAACCGGCTGCTGGCCAGGGGGGCCACACCCCTGCTCCTCCCCGCCGACCTGATCGGCCAGCTGGGTCCCGGCCCCCTGGCCCGCCGCGGGCCCCGGTCGGCACCGCCAGGGGAGCCGGCGGATGCCGAGGTGATGGCGGCCGAGGGCCTGCTGGCGGCGGTGGGCGGAGGTGCCAGCCTCGAGCAGCTGAGCCTGGCGCTCGATCGCCCCATGGCCGAGCTGATGCCCCGGCTGCTGGAGCTGGAGCTGGCCGGGCGGCTGCGGGCCGAAGCGGGCCTCTGCTGGCGTCCCTGCTGAGGCCGTCGCCCCTGATTAGGCTCCCCCCATGCGTTCCCAGGCCGACCCCGCCCCGCTCTCCGCACCACCGTCGCCCGGGTCCGAGGCCCTGACGGTCACGGGGGCGGAACTGCTGGAGTGGCGCCGCCGCCTGCTGGCCCGGGGCGGCGCCGCTGCCGACCTCGACTGGCTGCTGGATCTGGGCGGCGGGCTGCGCTGGAGCCAGCTGCAGTCGCTCTGGTGTCACCCGCAGGCCCCCGTCCGGCTCGATCGCCCGCTGCAGGCGCTCGAAGCCCTCTGGCGCCGCCACCGCCACACCCACGAGCCCCTGCAGTACCTGGTGGGCCGTTGCCCCTGGCGCGACCTGGAGCTGCCGGTGGCCCCCGGGGTGCTGATACCCCGGCAGGAAACGGAGCTGTTGGTGGACCTGGCCCTGGAGCTGCGGCGGCCGGGCCGCCCCATCGCCTGCTGGGCCGACCTGGGCACCGGATCCGGCTGTCTGGCCATCGCCCTGGCCCGCAGCCTGCCCACCAGCCGGGGCTTCGCCGTCGAGGCCAGCGCCGAGGCCCTGGCCCAGGCCGGCGCCAACTTCGCCCGCTGGGACCTGCAGCGCCAGGTCACCCTGCTGGCGGGCGACTGGTGGCAGCCGGTGGAGCCCTGGTGGGGCGAGCTGGATCTGGTGGTGAGCAACCCCCCCTACATCCCCAGCGCCACCCTGGCCGGCCTGGAGCCGGTGGTGCGCGATCACGAACCCCGGCAGGCCCTCGATGGTGGTCCCGACGGGCTGACGGCCCTCCGCTCGATCGTGGCCGGGGCCCTGCAGGCGCTGGCCCCTGGCGGCCTGCTGCTGCTGGAGCACCACCACGACCAGAGCGAGGCGGTCGGCGAGCTGCTGCGCGCCGCCGGTCTGGAGCGCCCCGGGGTCCACGCCGACCTGGAGGGCCAGGCCCGCTTCGCCAGTGCCTGGAGGCCCGGCGCCCGATGAACGGTCCCGCCGATCTGGCCAGGTGCCTGGCGGCCGGGGAGGCCGTCCTGTTCCCCACCGACACCCTGCCGGCCCTGGCCTGCCGGCCCGCGGCGGCCGCCCTGCTCTGGCGCCTCAAGCAACGGCCCGCCGACAAGCCCCTGATCCTGATGGGGGCCGACCTGCCCCAGCTGATCGCGGTCCTCGGGGTGCCCTGGCAGGAGGCCTGGCTGGAGCAGGCCCGGTGCAGCTGGCCCGGGGCCGTCACCCTGGTGCTGCCGGTCACCGGAGCCCTCACCGACCATCTCCACCCCGGTGGCACCAGCCTCGGCCTGCGCGTGCCGGCCTGCGAGCGGGCCCGGGAGCTGCTGCGCCTCAGCGGTCCGCTGGCCACCACCAGCGCCAACCGTTCCGGCCAGCCTGCGGCCACCACGGCGGCGGAAGCGGCGAGCGAGTTTCCGGGGCTGGCCCTGCTGGAGCCCCTGCCCTGGCCCCCGGGGTCGGGGCAGGCCAGCACCGTCCTGGCCTGGCGGGGGGAGGAGCGCAGCGACGAGCCATGGGCGGTGCTCCGCTCCGGGGCCACGCCGGCGCCGGGCGCTGGAGGCGCCTGATGCTGCCGCTCCTGCTGGTGGTGCTGCTGGGGGTGTCCCTCAGCCACTGGACGCTGGTGCCCCTGGTGCACCTGGCCACCCCCATCTTCGATCTGGGCTGGCTCGGCTGGCTGCTGCTGGCCCTCGGCCTCTGGCTGTTCGCCGGCGCCTGATGGCCCCCCGCTGACGTGACGCCCACCCAGCGGCCGCCCGGGGCCGGCCGGCACCTAGCCTCCCCAGCGATTCCCCCGGCATCGCCCTTGCCCGCGGCCGGTCCCGTTGTCCAGCGCCGATGGAGGCGTGCCCGACGCCCCCATGACCCTTCCCCCCGCCGGTGATCCCGGCCTGGCCGCCTTCGGCTCCAGCCTCACGGCCATCACCCTGGCCGAGCTGGGCGACAAGACCTTCTTCATGGCCCTGATCCTGGCGGCGCGCCATCGCCCCCGCTGGGTGTTCGTGGGGGCCTTCGCCGCCCTCACCCTGGTCACCCTTCTGTCCCTGGGGATGGGGTACGGCCTCAGGGAGTGGCTCCCCCAGGCCATCGTTCCCTGGCTGGCAGCGGCCCTGTTCCTCGGCTTCGGCATCAAGCTGCTGGTGGATGCCGCCGGCCTGCCCGCCGATGCCGCCAAGGAGGAGGCCCAGGAGGCCAGGGAGGCGATCGACGCCGCCGAGAGCGATGGCAGCATCCGTGGCCCGGGGGCCGTGATCTGGGAAGCCTTCGTGCTCGTGTTCCTGGCCGAACTCGGGGATCGCACCCAGTTCGCCACCATCTTTCTGGCGGCGGCGCCGGCCTTCACCTTCGCCGGCCTGCTGGCCGGCACGCTGCTGGGCCATGCCCTGGTGACCTGGCTGGCGGTGGGCGCGGGCCAGTGGATCGGCGGCAGGATCAGCGAGAGGGTGCTCTACCGCCTCAGTGGTGGCCTGTTCCTGGCCTTCGGCCTGCTGTCGCTCTGGCAGGCCATCGGCTGACGCCCTTCAGCGGGAAGCGGGTTGCTGCAGATCCCAGCGGAACAGCCCCCGCAAGGTGGGCTGCTGGAACGGGCCTTCCTCCATCGTCGGGGCGAAATCCACCCGTTCGTTGACGGGAACCGTCAGGGGGCGCGCCGGTGGGCCGACGGCCGGCAGCGTTCTGGACCCAGCCGCTGGCGCCGGGCCGCTGGGATCGGCGTAGCGGGTGCGGATGCCGGGACTGCCCAGGATCTCGGCGCCGGAGCGGGCCGGCGGCAGGGGCGGTGGCGGGCCCGGTGGGACCTGGGCCAGGGCCCCCGGCAGGACGATCAGCCCTGCCACCAGCCAGGTGTGGCTCGCCATGGCCTCCCGTGCGCTGTGCTGCGCCGATGGTAAGGGCGGTGGCGGCGCCCATCCCCTGGCAAGCCGGCTAACGGATTTGAACCGATGGCCTTCGCTTTACAAAAGCGCTGCTCTACCACTGAGCTAAGCCGGCGAGGGCCCTTGGCCCAGCCCAGCCTATCCCTGGGCCAGGGCCCAGAGCAGCAGCTGGGTGCGGCTGCGGCAGCCGGTCTTGGCCAGCAGATGGGAGACGTGGCACTCCACCGTGCGCGGGCTCAGCACCAGCTGGGCGGCGATGTGGCGGTTGCTGTCGCCCTGGCGCAGCAGATCGAGGACCCGTTGCTCCGCTGGGGTGATCGCCACCGGGAACGCTTCGGCCACGGCCTGCCATCGCTGCACTGCCTGCAGGATTCCCGCCGGCCGTCTCCCGGGCGGCGGCGTCTCAGTCGGGATCGGCGGGGGAGGGATCTTCGGTCGGTTCGCTGGCCAGGGGAACGGCCAGCTCCTGCGGAGCGGCTTCGGCATCGGGCGCCTGGGCCATGCCCACGGCGGCGGCCGCCGCCACCAGGGCCGGCAGGGGACGGGCCCGCTTGATCGGCAGGTTGGCCACCAGGGCGGTGACGCGGTCCTCGGTCTCCAGGCTCACGTCGCCCTCCTCGATGTCGATCTCCACGTAGCGCTGCACCACCTCGAGGATTTCGCGCCGCATCTGCTCGAGCAGTTCGGGATTGAGGTCGCTGCGGTCGTGGGCCAGCACCAGCTGCAGCCGCTCCTTGGCCATGGTGCCGCTGGGTTTCTGGCGCCCCAGCAACCGTTGGATGAAATCGAACAGCGTCATGGTGCTCAGAAGAGACCGGTGGTTTTGCGGATCTTGTTCATCAGCCGGGCGCGCAGGCCCCTGCGGGCCTTGGAGGGATCCTCCAGGGGGATGTCCTCGCCCCGCAGGCGCCGGGCGATGTTCTGGTAGGCCTTCGCGGCGGGGGATCCGTTGCCGTTGAGGGTGAGCGGTTCCCCCCGGTTGGTGGACACGATCACCTGCTCGTCCTCCACCACCAGGCCCACCAGGGGCAGGGCCAGGATGTCGGTGACGTCATCGACGCCCAGCATTTCCTGGCTGGCCATCATCTTGGGCCGCACCCGGTTCAGCACCAGTTGCACCGGCGTCACGCCCCGGGTGTTGAGCAGGCCGATCACCCGGTCGGCATCCCGCACGGCCGACACTTCCGGCGTGGTGATCACGATCGCCTCGCGGGCCGCGGCGGCGGCGTTCTTGAAGCCGTCCTCGATCCCGGCCGGGCAGTCGATCAGAACGAAATCAGCCCGCTCCGCCACCATCGCCACGATGCGCTGCATGTCCTCGGGGGTGAGCCACTCGAGCATCCGGGGATTGCCGGCGGGCAGGAGGGAGAGATTCGGTTCCTGCTTGTGCTTCACCAGGGCCTGCTCCAGCCGGCAGGTTTCGGCCAGCACCTCCTGGGCGGTGTAGACGATCCGGTTCTCCAGGCCGAGCAGCAGATCGAGATTGCGCAGGCCGAAATCGGCATCGAGAACGACGGTGCGCTCCCCCAGCCGGGCCAGGGCGATCCCCAGGTTGGCGGTGAGGGTCGTCTTGCCGACGCCCCCCTTGCCGGAGCAGATGAGGATGATGCGAGGGGAGGCTGACGTCACGGCGTCCACGGGCGTCGGCGCAGGCTAATCCCACCGGGCGGAACGGCTGTGCCAAGGCCTGGAACTGCCGCTAGAAAGGCCCATCCCCTCCACGCTGCGATGACCACTGCCCCCCACCGGCCCCAGAGGCTGCTGGTGATGCCCGACGACGGTGTGGACGCGGTGGTCGCGCTGATCGAGACCGCCAGCGAGCAGCTGCTGCTCAAGCAGTTCAAGCTGCAGTCGGAGGCGGTGGAGGAGGCCCTGCGGCGGGCCCGGGAGCGGGGGGTGGAGGTGCGGGTCATGCTCAACCCCCACACCTCCGGCGGCGACCGCTGGAACGACGAGGCCTTCGCCCGCCTCCAGGGCTGGGGCATCGACACCGCCTGGACCAGCGAGGCCTTCCCGGTGACCCACGAGAAATCGATGGTGGTCGACCGGCACACCGCCCTGGTGGCCACCTTCAACCTGGCCGACAAGTACTTCACCGAGACCCGCGACTACGGGGTGCTCACCTACAACCCGGCCGTGGTGGCCCAGGTGACCGCCGGTTTCGAGGCCGACTGGCAGCGCGTCTTCTTCCAGCCCGACCTGGGGGTGGGCCTGGTGTGGAGCAGCGCCCACAGCCGCGGTCAGATGGCCCGCATCGTCGATGCCGCCACCCGCACCCTCTGGATCCAGCACCCCAAGTTCGTCGATGCGGTGATCCTCGAGCGGATCATCAGTGCCCGGGAGCGGGGGGTGAAGGTGCGGGTGCTGTGCGGCGGCAAGCACGGCATCAGCGACTGGGACATCTACGACACCTTCTCCTCCCTGCGGGTGATGCAGCGCTTCGGCGTCAAGGTGCGGCGCCAGCAGCGGCCCAAGCTGCACGCCAAGCTGATCCTGGTGGATGGGGCCTTCGCCCAGACGGGCTCGATGAACATCGACCGCAGTGCCTTCGATCTGCGCCGCGAACTGGGCATCGAGAGCGATGCCCCCGAGGTGGTGGCGCGGCTGCGCGAGATGTTCGAGACCGACTGGGAGAACGCCGACAAGTACAACGCCCCCGATCCCCTCGACCCCAAGTATCACGAGGAAGGGGAACTGCCTCCGGATCCCCATTTCGTCCATGACTGAGTCCCCCGCCCCCGCCCCGACGGACGCTCCGCCCGGGCTGGGGCAGCTGTTCACGGGCATGTTGATGGTGGCCCTGTCCGCCTTCGGCGGCGGCCTCTCGGCCTGGAGCCAGCGGATCATCGTCGAGCAGCGCCGCTGGATGAGCAACGAGGAGTTCCTCACCGGACTCACCGTGGCGCGGCTCTTCCCCGGCCCCAACCAGATCAACATGGCCGTCTACGTCGGCACCTTCTTCCGCGGCCTGCCCGGGGCCCTGGCGGCCCTGGCGGGGATGCTGCTGGTGCCCTTCACCCTGCTGATGGCGATCGGGCTGCTCTATTTCCAGTTCCACAGCCTGCCCGCCCTTGATCGGGTGCTGGCGGGGGTGGTGGCGGCGGCGGCGGGGATGGCCCTGTCGATGGGCTTCAAGATCCTCGATGAGTACTGGAAGGATCCGATGGCCCTGCTGCTGGCGGCGGTCACCTTCGTGCTGATGACGTTCTTCCATGTGCGGCTGGTGCCGCTGGTGCTGGTGGCCGGCCCCCTGGCGATGGCCTGGTACTGGCCGCGGCGGTCCCAGCCCGGGTCCCCGGCCGGAGAGCCCCGCTGATGGCGCCCCTGCTGCTGGCGGCCGCCGCCGAGGCGGCCAGCTGCGCCCCCATGCGCCTCAACGATCTCGGCCACCTGCTGCAGGTGATGGGCACCTTTCTTGGCCTGTCGCTGTTCTCCCTGGGGGGCGGCAACACCCTGCTGGCCGAGTACCACCACCTCAGCGTCGTCCAGTACTGCTGGCTGCGGCCCGCCCAGTTCGCCGACATCTACGCCCTGGCCGAGGCGGCCCCCGGCCCCAGCTCCATGATCGTGGGGCTGCTCGGCATGGGGGCCGGCTGGCCCGAGGGGCCCGGCTGGGCCCTGCTGAGCGCCTACGGCGCCGAGATCGCCATCCTGCTGCCCTCCACCCTGCTGATGGTGGTGGCCTGCCTCAGCTGGAACCGGCTGCGGGAGTCCCCCTGGCGGGTGGCCTTCGAGCGGGGCCTGGGCCCGATCACCCTCGGCATCCTGTTCGCCGTGGGGGTCAAGATCCTCCAGACCGCCGACACCAACGCCCCCGGGGTGGTGGTGTCCCTGCTGGTGTGCGTGCTGATGCTGCGCACCCGGATCTCGCCGCTGTGGTTCATGGCGGTGGCCGGCGGGCTCGGGGCCTTCGGCCTGATCAACCGCTGATCAACCGCTGATCAACCGCTGATCTCCGCTCAACCGCTGAAGTCCGGTGCGGCCGGATCGATGCGGATCTCCCCCTCCACCAGCGTGGCCTGCTCGGCCAGCCCTGGTGGCGGCAGACCCTCGGGGCCCCTTGCCACCACATCGGCGATGCGCAGCTGCAGGGGTCGCAGCTGCAGGGCCACGATGCGCGCCTCCCGGTTTCCGCTGACGCCGGCATGGGCGACGCCCCGCAGCCGCCCCCACACCAGGACATTGCCGGCGGCGCTGATCCGGGCGCCGGGGTTCACATCCCCCAGCAGCAGCACCGAACCTTCCCCCTGCAGATGGTCGCCGGCGCGCAGGGTGCCGCGATGCACGAGCAGGTCGGGTGCCGCTGCCCCCGGGGCCGCGGCGGATGGCGCCGACCGCGGCGGGCCCGGATCGGTGTCGAGGCCGAGGGCGGCAGCGGCCACAAGGGTTTCCGGCCGGCGGCTGGCGACGCGCACCAGTTTCAGCTGCACCGATCCCAGCAGCTCCTGCAGCTGGCGCAGGTCCGGCAGCCGCAGCAGCCAGCGGCCCGCCTCCAGCACCACGGCGCCCGCCGGTGGCTGCCGACTGCCGAGGGCATAGCGCACCTCCTCGAGGGCACTGGCGGATCCCTCCTCGGCCGGCAGCCGCAGCAGGTGGGGCTGCTGGCCATCGATCGCCTGGATCAGTGCGGCTGCCACGACGATGCCCTGCGGTGCAGCGAACCTAGAGGTCCCGCCGGCCGGCGTCGTCCCGCCGCCGCACCGCCAGGGTCTCCCGCAGCGCATCGCTGACCCGGGCCGGATGGATCAGCCAGGCCATGTCGACCGTCTGGCAGAGGCTGGCCACCAGGGGCGAGCGCTGCTCGAGGGCCTGCAGCCGCTGGCCGTCCCAGAGGCGCAGGCCCCCGGAATAGGGGTGATAGCCCCGGCTCTGGCGCTGCTCCAGGGCGCAGCAGCCGTCCGCCACCAGGCCGGCCCGTTCGCACAGCCCCCGTGCCACCGCCAGCAGTTCGATCTGGCTGGCCGGGGAGAGGTCGCTGACGTCGGTGGCCTTCGGCAGACGCCGCTCCAGCAGCCGCCCGCAGGGATCGGCCAGCTCCTCGGGCCCCTCCTCCCGCCAGCGCACCAGGTGGTAGCCGGTGCGGATGTCGTCGTTGGCCAGGTAGCTGTCCAGATCGAGGTGATCCCGGTCCCAGAGCCAGCGGGCCATGGTGGCGTCCGCCCAGACCAGGCCCGGGCCGAGCCTGCGGGCCACGCTGATCACCCTGTTGAGCAGCCAGTTGCAGACGATGTTGAGCCGGTGGTTGTAGACGCTCCGGTACATCAGATGGCGCACCACCAGGTAGTGCTCCACCGCCATCAGGCCGCGGGGGTGGAGGGCCAGATCCCCGTCGGGCGCCAGGGTGAGGCTGGCGAGGATCCGCTCCAGATCCAGCTGGCCGTAGCGGGTGCCGGTGCTGTAGCTGTCGCGCAGCAGGTAGTCGAGGCGGTCGCAGTCCAGCTGGCTGCTCACCAGCGCCTTGATCGCCCGGCTCGGGTGGCGGCCGTGCTCCAGCAGATCAGCCACCAGGGCGGCCCGGCCCGGGGCGCCGTCATCGAGCCGGTCCCGCAGGGCGGGATGGTCGCGGATCAGCCGGCCCGACCAGGTCTCGTGCCGCAGGCCGAACATCTCCTCGCCGGAGTGGCTGAGGGGCCCGTGGCCCACGTCGTGCAGCAGGGCGGCGGCATAGAGCACGTCCCGGTGCCGGGACAGGGAGGGGTCGAGCCGCTCCAGCTGCTGCAGGGCCAGCCGCGCCACCGCCAGCACCCCGAGGGAATGGGTGAAGCGGCTGGATTCCGCTCCGTGGAAGGTGAGGAAGGCGGGCCCCAGCTGGCGGATGCGCCGCAGCCGTTGGAAGGGGGCGGTGTCGATCAGGTCGATCACCAGGGCCTCGGCCGGATCCTGGCGATCCAGGCGGATCGCCCCGTGGAGCGGGTCGTGGTAGGTGCGCTGGCTCATGGGACCGGGGCCGACAGACCGGCGACCAGCAGCCCGGCCGCGTCCTGCAGCCAGGCGTCCTGCTCTCCATCGGGCTCCAGCGGCTCCGGCTGGGGCAGGAGCACGTCCGGCTCGATGCCCTGGTTCTGGATGTCGCGACCGCTGGGGGTGAGGTAGCGGGCCACGGTCACCGCCAGGCCGCTGCCGTCACTCAGGTTGATCAGGGTCTGGATCAGCCCCTTGCCGAAGGTGCGGCTGCCGGCCAGGCGCGAGCGGCCGCTGTCCTGGAGGGCCCCGGCCAGGATCTCGCTGGCGCTGGCCGTGCCGGCGTTCACCAGGGTGAGCATGGGGCCGCCATACAGCTGTCCAGGACCCGCCTGCTGCCGGTCGGCGATGCCGCCCCGGTCCTGGGTCTCCACGATCGGGTCCCCGTTGAGCAATCCGTCGGCCACCGCCAGACCGGCGGCCACCAGGCCCCCGGAGTTGTTACGCAGATCCAGGATCAGCCCCTCGATCGGCCCGCTGCCACCGGGGGCGGTCAGGGCGGCCAGGGCGGCCCGCACCTGCTGGGGCACCGGCTCGCTGAACTGGGTGATCCGCAGGTAACCGAGGCTGTGGCCCTCGCTGAGCAGGCGGTGGCTGCGTACCGGCTGCAGATCCACCTCGCGGCGATCGAGCAGCACCTCGCTCTCCTGTCCCGAGGGCGCGCGCAGGGCCACGAGCACGTCGCTGCCGGCCGGTCCCCGCAGCCGGGCGGCGGTGCCGTCCAGCCCCAGCTCCTCCGCCGATGTGCCGTTCACCCGCAGGATCTCCGTGCCGGAAACGATCCCGGCGTCGGCGGCGGGGGAGGCGTCGAGGGGGGCGATCACCACGATCCGCTGGTCCCCCGCCCGCCGGCCCAGTTGCAGTCCCACACCGCTCACCCGGCCCTGGGTGCTGGAGCGCAGGGTGGCGAACTCCTCCGGGCGCAGCATCCGGGTGTAGGGGTCGTCGATGGGGGCCAGCATCGCCTCGATCGCTGCGTAGGCCTCCAGCGAGCTGCTGATCGGCTGCTCCAGGGTCTTCTGGCGCAGGCGCCGCCACTGCACCGCCTCCAGCCGCTCCGGATCGACGTAGCTCTGGTTCACCAGCCGCCAGGCCTCCACCACCAGCTGCTGGGCATCGTTGAGCGCCAGCGCCGCTGCGGGCATGCCGAGCGGCAGGCACAGGAGCAGGCAGAGCCCGGTCCCCACCAGGAGCCGGAGCGGCGCCAATCGGGTGCGCAGCCCTGTTGCAAAGCATTGAGCCGGCAGGGAGCGGCGGGCCGGGTCTCTCACGGGGGGGTCAGAACGATCGGTAGACTCTCGCAACCCAAGCCCCACGCTGCATGGCGAACTCGTCCACCGGCGCCAAGTCGTCCCCGATCTATGACTGGTTCGAGGAGCGCCTGGAGATCCAGGCCATTGCCGACGATATCTCCGCCAAGTACGTCCCCCCCCACGTCAATATCTTCTATTGCCTGGGCGGCATCACCCTGGTCTGCTTCCTGATCCAGTTCGCGACCGGGTTCGCGATGACCTTCTACTACAAGCCCACGGTGGTGGAGGCCTACAGCTCGGTCCAGTACCTGATGACCGACGTCAGCTTCGGCTGGCTGATCCGCTCGGTCCATCGCTGGAGCGCCAGCATGATGGTGCTGATGCTGATCCTGCACGTCTTCCGGGTGTACCTCACCGGCGGCTTCAAGCGTCCCCGTGAGCTCACCTGGGTCACCGGCGTCACCATGGCCGTGATCACCGTGTCGTTCGGCGTCACCGGCTACTCCCTCCCCTGGGACCAGGTCGGTTACTGGGCCGTGAAGATCGTCAGCGGCGTCCCCGCCGCCGTCCCGGTGGTCGGCGACTTCATGGTCGAGCTGCTCCGCGGTGGTGAGAGCGTCGGCCAGTCCACCCTGACCCGCTTCTACAGCCTCCACACCTTCGTGCTGCCCTGGCTGCTGGCGGTGTTCATGCTGATCCACTTCCTGATGATCCGTAAGCAGGGCATCTCCGGCCCGCTCTGAACCCCGTTCTTCCCCTTAGCCTTCCCCCACCGGTCACCAGCGCTCCGAGCTCCCACCATGCACATCCTCAAGAAGCCTGACCTCACCGATCCCAAGCTGCGGGCCAAGCTGGCCAAGGGCATGGGGCACAATTACTACGGTGAGCCGGCCTGGCCCAACGACCTCCTCTACATCTTCCCGGTGGTGATCCTCGGGACGATCGCCTGCCTCGTCGGGCTGGCCGTCATGGATCCGGCGATGCTGGGTGATCGGGCCGATCCCTTCGCCACCCCGCTGGAGATCCTCCCCGAGTGGTACCTCTACCCGGTGTTCCAGATCCTCAGGGTCGTCCCCAACAAGCTGCTGGGCATCACCCTGCAGACGATGGTCCCCCTGGGTCTGATGCTGATCCCCTTCATCGAGAGCTTCAACAAGTTCCAGAACCCCTTCCGCCGGCCTGTGGCCATGGGTGCCTTCCTGTTCGGCACCGTGTTCACCATCTACCTCGGCATCGGCGCCTGCCTGCCCATCGACAAGTCCCTCACCCTGGGCCTGTTCTGAGTCGTCGGTCGGCTTCCGCCACCTTCCATACCCTTCAAGCCGCGAGCCATCGCGGCTTTTTTTTGTGCCCGTTTTCCGGCAGCCCCTTGAGCGTGGGCCTGGGCCTCGCCTTTGGCGCTCTGTCCGGCAGGTCGGTCCGCACGGGTCTGGGGGAGTCCACAGGCCCTCGGCACGTCCCTCAGGGACGGCTGGCAGCGTCGCTGACCCTGCTCCGGTTGCTCAGCCCAGCCAGCCGCTCCAGTCCATCCTGCCGCCAGGGGAACAGCTCTGCTGAGCCCACCCCCGTCCCTGGGGCTGCTCCGATCTGGCGCTGGCCCCAGCTGGGCAGGCAAGGAACCGCTGATTTGGGCCCTCCCCCTGGTGTGCTCGCCCAAGGTGATATGATTTTGGACTGCGCCCCAGAGAGCGAGAGCTCGAGCGGGGGGCAGGCTTACGGGATCGAGAGGCGCGAGCCGACGGTGTTGTAAGTTTT
>NZ_NQKY01000036.1 GCF_002252675.1 Synechococcus sp. BO 8801
GGTGGCGGCGCGCTCTGGCGCTGCCGCAGCACCCAGGCGCCGGCCAGCAGCAGCAGCAGGGCGGCGCCGCCCGCCAGCAGCCAGGGCCGGGGGGGCACGGGCCAGCGCAGGGGCACCTCGTCATCCAGTTTCCCGTCGTCGTCGGCATCCGGTTCTGCGCCCGGTGCAGAAAGGGGGGCGAAGGCCTCCGGGGCCGAGGCGGGGGGAGCGAAGGAGGCGGAGGCCGGAAAGTCAGGGGTGTCGAAGGTGGGGAAGGGGGGAGGGGCCGCAGCGGCCGGCGCCGCCGGCGCCGAGAGGTAGGCGCGGCCCCGGCGCTGGTCCTCCCGTTCCACGTAGGCCACCACGTCCCGGTCGCTGAAGTAGGCCACTAGGTCCGGTTCCGCTTCCAGGTCCCGGTAGCCGGGCAGCACGTCCCGCACCAGCCAGTCGCTGCAGTAGGCGCAGAGCTGGCCGAGGGGATCGTCACTCTTGGCGGCCGCCCAGGCCTTGAGGTCCTCGCTGGCGCCGCTGTCGAAGCAGGCCCTCGCCGTGTCGGCCTCCCCCAGCAGCAGGTGCAGGTTGGCGAGCAGCGGCTCGACGCCCTCCCGTCCGCTGCGCTGCAGGCGGTTTCTGGCATCGGCGATGCGTTCGGGTTTGCGCTGGGCGAAACCGGAGGCGGTGAGGGCGATGGTGGCCAGGAAATCGGCCGCCTCGGATCCGCTGGCCGCCCAGCGGCTGAACAGATCCACCTGTTCCTGGACGGTGAGGAAGGAGCGGATCTGGTGGAAGAAGGTCTGGAAGTCCTGGCGGGGGAAGTGGGGATCGCCATCCCCTTCGAGGCCCCCGCGCCGCTGCACCAGTTGCTCCAGCAGCGCCAGTCCCTCGCGCCGCTCGGTGCCGGCGGCCAGATCCCGGCTGAGCAGATCGAGGACGCGATAGGGGGTGAGCCGATCCAGTCGGGCGTTCATGGTTTCCCTGAGCTCGGGTTGCCTGCCGAGACGTTGCAGCAGCTGCAGGCCCTGCCGCAGGGTGCGGGCGGCGGCTTCGAAGCGCCGCTGCTCCTCCAGCTCCTTGGCGGCCTCGAGGCAGGACAGTCCCGCCAGGAGGGTCAGATCGGTTTCGCGGCCGCTGCCCAGGGTGGGGGCCTGGGGCAGCTGCAGGCTGCGGCTGGCCAGCTCGAAGGCGTCCAGGGGCTGGCCCCCCTCCATCAGCAGCAGCAGTCCGCCCACCTGCCGGGTGGTGGCGATCTCGAGGGCAGGCTGCAGGGAGCCGGCGGTGTCGGCCAGCCCCGTCAGTTCCGCTTCGTAGGCGGCGCGCCGGTCGTGGTCACAGAGCAGGTCGGCGCTGGCGCGGAGCAGGTCGGCCCGCGCCTGCAGGGTTTCTTGGGTGAAGCCCCCGTGGGGCACCCGGTCCAGCCGCGACTGGAGGGTGCGCAGGACCCCCTGGGCGTCGGCGGACGGAGAGACGCCCAGCAACCGGAAGTGATCGATCGGCAGGTCCAATCCGATGAGGCCGCTGGGGCGCGACTGTAGTCAGAGGCAGTGGTTTTGACTGTCATCAGGGAACGGACCCCGTACAGTCGTGGCCACGAATCGCATCGCCTTCCTGCCATGACTCAGGAATTGACCGCGGCGCGGGCAGCGCAGCCCGGCATCGTCGGGGCAAGCTCCTCGACCGAGCAGGCCGGCAGCCATGCGGTGCGGCTCGAGGGCCTGTACCCCGCAGAGCGGGCCAGTGTCAGCCGGGAGGAGGGCCTGATGCTCTACCGCGACATGACCCTGGGGCGCCGCTTCGAGGACAAGTGCGCCGAGATGTACTACCGCGGCAAGATGTTCGGCTTCGTGCATCTGTACAACGGTCAGGAAGCCGTCTCCACCGGAGTGATCCGGGCGATGCGCCTCCAGCACGACTGGTTCTGCAGCACCTACCGCGACCATGTCCATGCCCTGAGCTGCGGTGTGCCGGCCCGGGAGGTGATGAGCGAGCTGTTCGGCAAGGCCACCGGCTGCAGCAAGGGGCGGGGCGGGTCGATGCACCTGTTCTCCCGGGAGCACCATCTCCTCGGCGGCTATGCGTTCATCGGCGAAGGCATCCCCGTGGCGCTGGGGGCGGCCTTCACCAGCCGCTACAAGCGTGATGCCCTCGGCCAGGCCGACAGCGATGCGGTCACGGCGGCCTTCTTCGGCGACGGCACCTGCAACATCGGCCAGTTCTACGAATGCCTGAACATGGCATCGCTGTGGAAACTGCCGATCCTGTTCGTGGTCGAGAACAACCGCTGGGCCATCGGCATGGACCACAACCGGGCTACCAGCGAGCCGGAGATCTGGCGCAAGGCGGCCGGCTTCGGCATGGTCGGCGAGGAGGTCGACGGCATGGATGTGCTGGCCGTCCGGGCGGCGGCCCAGCGGGCGATCGCCCGGGCCCGGGCCGGTGAGGGCCCCACCCTGCTGGAATGTCTCACCTACCGCTTCCGCGGCCATTCCTTGGCGGATCCCGACGAACTGCGCGAAGCGGCGGAGAAGGAGTTCTGGGCCAAGCGTGATCCCATCAAGCAACTGGCCGGCCGGCTGGTCGAGGAGGGACTGGCCGCGGCCGAGGAGCTCAAGGAGATCGACCGGGAGATCGATGCCGTCGTGGCCGATTGCGTCGAGTTCGCCCTGGCGGCCCCCGAGCCCGATGGCAGTGAACTCACCCGCTACATCTGGGCCGACGACTGAACAGCGGGCTGTTGGCGGTACGGCGCGGGCGTTGCGGGAACAGCTGGGATGTGGCTGGAACAGCTTGGTTGGGGCTGACTTCTGCCCACCGGGATTGTTGAAATGTCCCTGCTCTTTCCCAGCCTTCCGTCATGATGACCAGGCGATCTTCTTGCATTGAGTCGATGTTAGGATCGCTGAAATTTCCTGGACGGCAGCGGCTCTGATGGCCAAGCGTGTACTTGTCACTTTCACGGATCACCGCATGAAAGTGGCCCGCCGCCGCCTATGCCGCCAGGCGAAAGAGATGGGGGTGTACACGGATATCGTGGGGGCTTCCGAGTCCGATCTCGATCCTTCGTTCCGCCAGCGTTTCAAGGACTATCTGACACCGGAGCACCGGGGTTTCGGCTACTACGCCTGGAAGCCCCAGATCGTTCTTCAGACCCTTGAGCGCCTGCAGGACGGCGACCTGGTGCACTGGGTTGATTCCGGCTGCCATCTCAACCCGGCGGGGCGGGAGCGCCTGCTGGAGCTGTTCTCCATGGCCGCGGCGGCCCCTTCAGGCCTGCAGGGTTTCGAGTGTCTGCCTCCCAACGGATCCCTCGTCTACGAGGGCCGTCAGTTCCCCGACCAGTTGGAGGCCAGGTGGACGAAGGGCGACCTGCTCGACCGGCTGGCAGTGCGCGACCGGCCGGAGATCACGGACACCCAGCAACTGGGGGCGACCACCTTCTTCGTGCGCAAGTGCCCTGCCGCCATGGACTTCATGCGGCACTGGGTCAGGGTGTTCAGCGAGGATTTCTCGATGATCGACGATCGCCCGTCCCGTTCCCCCAATCTGGAGGGGTTCAAGGAGCACCGCCACGATCAGTCGATCTATTCGATCCTCGGCAAGTTGCTGCCCATCTCGACGACATCCGTGTTTGAGTTCTGGTTTCCACGGGCCGACAACTGCTGGCTGCCGGACTGGGAAAGGGTCGGCGAGGCTCCGATCCAGATCCGCCGCGACCGGGGCCTCAAGGGGGAGAGCCGGCTGAAGATCGCCGGGCTCCAGGCCAAGGGCTGGTTGAAGCGGGTTCTGGTGGGAGGGGGCCGCCGCTGAGGGCTCGGCCGATCAGGACAGGGGAACGGAGCTGCGGGTCGAGAGGGTGCGCAGCTTGCGCAGGGCCTTCAGTTCGATCTGCCGCACCCGCTCCCGGGAGACATCCAGCTGCCGGCCGATTTCGGCCAGGGTGTGGCGCTCCATGCCGTCGAGGCCGAAGCGGAGGGCCAGCACCTCCTTTTCCTGGGCCGAGAGGTGGCCCATGAGCTCGGCCAGCTGCTCCTGGTGCATGCCCCGCTCGATGCGATCCAACGGCTCCTCGGCGGAACCATCGGCGATCAGGTCACCCAGGAAGCTGCGGCCGTCTTCCGCATGGATGGGGGCATCCAGGCTGGAGATGGTGAGCGCCTGGCGCAGCAGGGAATCGAGTTCCTCGACGGGAATGGCCATGGCCTCGGAGATCTCCCGGCGGCTGGGCATGGCGCCGAGCTTGTGGGCCAGCTCCAGGCTCACCTTGCGGACCGTCGTCAGCCGTTCGCTGAGGTGCACCGGCAGGCGGATGGCCCGGGACTGGCAGGCGATCGCTCGCGTCATGCTCTGGCGGATCCACCAGAAGGCATAGGTGGAGAACTTGTAGCCACGGGTGGGATCGAACTTCTCGACGGCGCGCTCGAGGCCGAGGGAGCCCTCCTGGATCAGATCGAGCAGTTCGAGGCCCTTGCCCTGATACTTCTTGGCCACGCTCACCACGAGACGAAGATTGGCGCGCATCATCCGCTCCTTGGAGCGGCGGCCGACCTTGATCGTCTTGTTCTCCTGGATGGAGTATCCGGGTTTCGATTCCTCCACCAGGTGCATCATCGCCTGCACCTGGTTGCCGAGCTCGATCTCCTCGGCCGGGGTCAACAGAGGCTCTCTGCCGATGGAGGTGAGGTACCAGGTGATGGAATCACTCCCTCTGCGGGTGGAGCCCTCCCTTCTCGTCGCGACGGCGGAGACGGTCATAGGAGGGGGCGTAATGGCGCCTTCGAAAGTGTGAACGGATTATCCACCCACTGGCAGGGGCAGAAAGTGTCTGGAACAACTTTTAAGGATTTACATGTGAACCCACACACAATCGGATTTCTTTAGTGATTGGCTCCGGTTGGATGAGCAAAGGGCTAAATCTTCCGTGGATCTGTACGAAGAGCCTGCAGTGTCGCCAGATGGGGAAGTGGCCTTCACTGGCCTAATCCGAGCGGTTGTTTCTTCAGTCCAGCAAGGGCTGCGCCTGCCACGCCTCCTGCTCCGGAGCTGTTGCTCCCCGTGCCAGCGCCTCGGCCACCTCAAGGGGGGTGCCCCCGCCGGCCCCGTGCCGCTCCCGGCTTCGGATTCCGGCCAGCGCATGGTCAAGGGCGGCGGCGGCCAGCCAGACGGCATCGGCCGGCGCCCCGGCCTGAGGCCCCCCCCTGGCGGCCAGCGCCAGGGCCCCCCGGCCAGCCGCGTAGCCGGCGAGCACATCCCCGAGTCCGGCCCTGGCCGCCTCCGGGCAGGCCGCCAGCAGCTGCCAGCGGCGCCCGTCGGGGGCCGCCACGACGCTGCGGGCCCCCTTGAGCAGCACGCTGGCGCCGGTGCGGCGGGCCGCCGCCGCTGCCGCCTCCGGCCGCGGGAGCGGGGCCAGGTCGGGGAAGAGCCTGCGGAACTCCTCCGCGTGGGGGGTGATCCAGGTGGGGCCCCGGCGCGTTTGGAGCCAGTCGCTGCCCAAGGCCGCCAGGCGGTTGAGCCCATCGGCATCGAGCACCAGCAGGCCGCCGAAGTCGGCCAGGTCTTGCCAGCGCTGCCGTTCCGGGCCTTCGATCTCCGCCGCTGGCGGCGCACCGGCGGGGCCGACCCCGCCCAGGCCGGGACCCAGCAGCACCGCATCCAGCCGATCCAGCCAGCCCGCAGAAAGATCCGCCAGGGCCAGCCCCCCGGCCGAGGTGGCCCCCAGGCCGGGCTCCAGCACCACATGGGGGTGGATCTGCCAGAGGTGGGAGGTGACCTCCTGGGGGAGGGCGGCCCGGAGGCTGCCGCACCCGGACGCCGTGGCGCCGGCCAGGGCCAGGTGGGCGGCCCCCCGGAAGCGGCGGCTGCCGGCGACGACCAGCAGGCGACCGCGGGCGTACTTCCCGGCGGCCGGATCGGGGAGGGGCCAGGGGGCGGAGCACTGGTCGCTGGCCCCCAGGCCCAGCAGCGGCTCGCCGTCGTGTCGGCCCAGGAGGGCGGCCGGCAGTCCGAGGTCGATCCGCTCCAGCTGTCCCACCCAGCGCAGGGCTGTGTCCTGAACCAGGCCCCGTTTGATCAGGCCGATGCTGTAGGTGGTGGCGGCCGTGGCGGCCACGCCGCCGAGCAGGACACCCCCATCGGCATCCAGGCCGGTGGGGACATCGATGGCCAACAGGGCGCCGGGCCGCCGCCGCTGCCTTTCCTCCAGGAGGGCTTCGATCAGGGGGCCGGCCGGCCGCTGCTGGCCGATGCCGAAGAGGGCATCCACCCAGAGGGCCGGATCGCCCGGATCGGGCGGGGCCTCCAGCAGGGGGATGCCGAGCCAGCGGGCATGGCGCAGGT
The DNA here is from genome assembly GCF_002252675.1 of Synechococcus sp. BO 8801. Lineage (GTDB taxonomy): Bacteria > Cyanobacteriota > Cyanobacteriia > PCC-6307 > Cyanobiaceae > Cyanobium. Next base: position 6,310 of record NZ_NQKY01000036.1, read on the forward strand.
GGGCCTCGGTGAGGGGGCGGCGGCGCTCGAAAGGGCACCAGATCCGCACCCGGCCCCCGGCCAGGTGCCATTCCCTGGCCACCACCAACCCATCGCCGCCGTTATGGCCCGGACCCACGAGCACCAGCAGGCCATGCTGGCGCTCCCGGTCCGGCCGTTCCGCCAGGCGGCGGCTCACCGCCAGGGCGGCCTTCTCCATCAGGGCCTCCACCGGCAGGCCGCTGGCGAACAGCTCCTCCTCGATGGCGGCCATGGCGGCGCCGCTCACCAGGACGTGATCGGCATCCGCCGGCGGCCAGGCGGTGGGCATCGGCCCGAGGTTCACGGCGGCCCGAGCAGTGCTCTCCCATGATGGAGCTGTCCGCCCGTTCCACCCATCGGAATCCTTGAGCCCCACCGCCGCCACGGTCTCCGTTCCGCCTGAGTCCACCGCCCAGCCCCCCGCCGTCACCCCCGAGGTGGCCGAGGTGCTCGCACGCCTTGGCGACTGGCCGGGTGAGCGGCGGGTGGCGGTGGGCCTCTCCGGCGGCGTTGACAGTTCCCTGACCGCAGCGCTGCTGGTGGCGGCCGGCTGGGAGGTGGAGGGTCTCACCCTGTGGCTGATGAGCGGCAAGGGCGCCTGCTGCGCCGAGGGGCTGGTGGATGCGGCCGGCATCTGCGACCAGCTGGGGGTCCCCCACCATGTGGTCGATTCCCGGGCCCGGTTCCAGGAGCAGATCGTCGATTTCCTGGTGGAGGGGTACGGCGAGGGCCTCACCCCCCTGCCCTGCTCCCGCTGCAACCGGGCGGTGAAGTTCGGCCCGATGCTGGAGTGGGCCGAGGCGGAGCGCGGCATCGGCCGCCTCGCCACGGGCCACTACGCCCGCCTGCGGCACGACGGCCGCCACCAGCTGCTGCGGGGCCTGGATTCCCACAAGGACCAGAGCTACTTCCTCTACGACCTGCCCCAGTCGGTGCTGGGGCGGCTGGTCTTCCCCCTCGGTGAACTCACCAAGGAGGCCACCCGGGCCGAGGCCGCACGCCTCGGCCTGCGCACCGCCGCCAAGCCCGAAAGCCAGGACCTCTGCCTCGCCGACCACCACGGGTCGATGCGGGCGTTCCTGGATGCCTACCTGGCGCCCCGCCAGGGCGAGATCGTGCTGACGGACGGCACGGTGCTCGGGGAGCACGACGGGATCGAGCACTTCACCATCGGCCAGCGCAAGGGGCTGGGGGTGGCCTGGAGCGAACCGCTTCATGTGGTGCGGCTGGATGGGGCCATGAACCGGGTGGTGGTGGCCCCCCGGCGGGAGGCAACGCGCCAGTCCTGTGTGGTGGGCGCCATCAACTGGGTGTCGATCGCGCCGCCCAACGGGCCGATCGAGGTGGAGGTGCAGGTGCGCTACCGCAGCCTGCCGGAGCGGGCCCTGCTGACGCCCCTGCCCGAAACGGCCGCCGACCATGCCGCCGGACGGCCCCATCGGGCCCGGCTCGATTTCGCCGAGCCCCAGTTCTCGGTGGCTCCGGGGCAGGCGGCGGTGGCCTACAGCGGCGAGGTGCTGCTCGGTGGCGGGCTGATTCAGGCCGACGCCTGACGGCTCTCGCTGCGGAACCGGTTCATCGCCGATTCGATCACCACGTGCATGTCCATGTACTTGTATTCGGAGAGACGGCCGCCGAAGATCACGTTCTCCGTGCCCTGGGAGAGCTCCTGATAGCGCCGGTACAGCCCCTGGTTGTGGGCATCGTTGACCGGGTAGTAGGGGATGGCGTCACCGCTGCAGGGCCGGGGGTATTCCCTGGTGATCACGCTGACCGGGGAGCTGGAGCCTTCGAAGTGCTTGTGCTCGATGATCCGGGTGAAGGGCTCGTGGGTATCGCAGTAGTTGATCACGGCATTCCCCTGGAAGTTGTCGGTCTCCACCACGGCGTTGTCGAACTCCAGCGAGCGGTACTCCAGCCGCCCCAGCGCGTAGTCGAAGTACTGGTCGATGCAGCCGGAATAGACCACCTTCTGGGCCAGGCGCTCCAGCGGGGTGCGGTGGGCGAAGTAATCGACGTTGAGGCGGACCTCGATGCCCTCCAGCATGGCGTCGAACAAGGCCGTGTAACCGCCGATCGGAATGCCCTGGTAGCGGTCGGAGAAGTAGTTGTTGTCGTAGGTGAAACGCAGCGGCAGCCGCTTGATGATGAAGGCGGGCAGCTCACGGGGGTCCTTGCCCCACTGTTTGCGGGTGTAATCGCGGATCAGGGTCTCATAGATGTCCTTCCCCACCAGCGACAGGGCCTGCTCCTCCAGGTTGGTGGGTTCGCCGGTGAAGCGCTGGGAGGCGATCTTCTGGCGGGCTTCCTCGGGCGTGCGCGTCTGCCAGAGCTCGTAGAAGGTATTCATGTTGAACGGCAGTGAATAGAGCTTGCCTCCGGAGATCGCCTTGGGCGAGTTGATATAGTTGTTGAATTCAGCGAACCTGTTCACGAAGGCCCAGACGGCCTTGTTGCTGGTATGAAAGATATGGGCGCCGTAACGATGGACGTTGATGCCTTCCAGCTTCTCCGTATAGCAGTTGCCACCGATGTGGGGGCGGCGCTCGACGATCAGACAACGCTTGCCGGCATCGGTGGCGAGCCGGGCAAAGGTGGCACCGAACAGTCCGCAGCCGACGATCAGATAGTCGTAGGCGGGGGTGTCCGCCTGGGCAGGTGAGTCCGACACCGTGCGGAGGCGCGAGCCTGAGTCAATGGAGGTCACGGATCAGCGAAAATCCTTCAGATCGACGGGCAGAAGGTTTTCGATCGATTGCTGGATTTCCGGCGGCTCCTGCATGCCATAGGTGGCGAAGATGTTGATGCCGGTGCTGGTGCACTTCTTGCAGAGTTCGCTGCCATAGCGCTTGGCCTGCATCACCTGGTAGGGGGTGTCCAGGTAGTTGGCGATCGACGGGGCGGAGGGGGACTGCACGCAGCAGACCGAGAAGTTGCCTTCGTGGTCGAGGCAGACCTGGGACTCGCGCATGAAGCAGTTCTGTGATCGGTGGTCACCGATGGCCTGCTGTACCAGCTGGGGGCTGTAGTAGATGTACTCGAGTTCCGGGGGGATCGTTTCGAGCCCGTCGAACATCTTGTCGATGGGCATGTAATAGGCGTGGTAGGGGCTGAATTTCATCCCCAGCTTTTCGCAGAAGTGCTTGAACAGGTGCACCTCATGCAGGTTCTCCTTGTGAACCAGATAACGCACGTCGATGTTCTTGAAGCATTCCCAGTCGCCGAGGGTTTCGGAGATGCGGATCAGGTTGGCGAGCACCGGTTCGATCCGGCCGCCCTTGTGGTTGATCTGGTAGGTGCGCTGGGTGAAGCCCGACACCGTGATCGTGAAGTTCCAGAGACGCAGGGGCTTGAGCAGGGACCAGTCGTAGTCGTAATTGAGGTTGGAGGAGATACCGCAGGGGACGCCATGGCTCTCGGCGCAGGCGATCAGTTCATGGAGCTTGGAATGGAGCGTGGGTTCCGTCCAGTTGTACAGGCCAAAGCGGCAGTTGCCATTGGTGTCGGCCTTGGCCTTCAGGCAGATCTTCTCGAACAGCTCGATCGGCATCTCCGTCAGCTTCTGGCCGATGCTGTTCGTGTACTCGGGCATGCCGACGGGACAGGCGGTGCAGCGGAGATTGCAGCCACTCACCACATCCACCCAGAATTCAATGACTTTCTGACCGGGAGGTACAGGGGAGTATTCAGGCCAAAGAAAACGCTTGACAGCCGATTGCACGTTCTTCGGAACGGCACGCTTCAGGACTGTTGGCAGCGCCATCTAGATTCCTACAGAAACGTCATGCGTCTTTGTATCGTAGCTCCTGCCCGCTGACATCGAAGCTCCCGTGGTTTCGATTCGACGATGACGACGCATCGTTCTGGCTGAGGCGGCGTCTCAGCGGTTCGTTGTCTGTCGGCCCCGGCCGGAGGCCCCCTGCAGGCGTCGCCCCAGTCCCTGCAGTGTCCGCTGGCGCCGTCGCCACCAGCAGCTGAGCGGCGGCGGCGCCAGCCACCGCGCCAGCCGCCCCAGGCGCCGGCCCCAGGCCACCCGCAGGTGCTGGGCCATCCGCTCCCGCCGGCAGCTGGCCAGCTGGGCGGCCGAAGGACCCCGGTAGGCCGGCAGGTCCAGCTGCAGGGCCAGCCGCTCGGTGGCTTCGCGCCAGTACCGGGTGGCCTCCTGCCTGATCTGCCAGCACTCCCGGATCGAGCCCACGCTCAGCAGAGTCTCCGCAGAGAAGCGCCCCACCTCGAGGATCCCGGGCAGTCCCAGGGGGTTGGTGCCCTGTTCGCTGATCACCAGGCAGCCATGCAGGGGCGCCTGCCACATGCGGCCGGAGAGGGTGATGCCCCGCTGGTACGGGTACATCAGGCCGTAGCAGCACCAGGCGCCTGCCAGCTGGCGATTCGCTTCGAGGTAGCTGAGGCCGTAGGTGGCCAGGCCCAGCCTGTCCCAGCGGCCGCCGAACACCTGCACCAGCCCCCGGCGCGCCAGCCGGGCCAGATCCTGCTGGTAGGGGTCGTCGCCCATCGGTTTGAAATTGGCGATGTGCAGCGGCCTGCCGGCCCGTTTGCGGAACGGGCTCTGTTGCCAGAACTCGGGGACCACCGGCAGGTACCCCGGCACCCAGCGCAGCCCCTCGGGCACCTGGTCCGGTCGGAACAGGGAGATGAGGCGGATCTCACGGGCGCGGGGGAAGCGCTCGGGCCAGTTCACCTCGAGCTCCTTGACGTAGTCGTATACATGCACGATTCCCCGGTGGTCCTGATAGGCGTGGCCAGGATCGCCGCGCAGGATCACCAGCAGGTCGAGATCCGGATCGACACCGCCTCGGGCGAACCCGTAGCCCGCGGCCCGATAGAACAACCGCACGTTCCAGATCACGTCGAGATCCTGGAAATCGATCGAGAGGATGTGGAACCGGGGGGGGGAATTCACACGGCCTACCAGTGGGGATCGCTGGCCAGGCTGACGGTCAGCCGGCCGCTCGCGCTGGAGGGCACGGTGGCCACACAGGCCCGCACCATGCGTCCATTGACCTCGATCTCGCAGGCGCCGCAACTGCCCCCCAGGCAACCGGTGGGGATCAACACCGCCGCCTGGCGGGCGGCCTCCAGCCAGTCCTGGCCAGGCAGGGCCGTCGTGGTGCGTCCGTCCGGCCACGCGATGGTGATGGCAGGACGGGGGATGGCGATGGGGGGAGGGCCGTTCTGGCGGAAATCTAGGGGGTGCCGGCCGTTCAGGAGCGCGGCGTCCGGGGGAGGGGACCCGGGGCCAGCAGGGGCGCCAGGTCGACGTGGGCCTCGAAGGCGTCGGCCAGGCGATCGAGCAGGGCGTCCCGCTGGCGGCCGTGGTGGGGCTGGTTCTCCTCCAGGGGCGGCAGCCGGCGCCGCCGCCGCAGCTGGTTGAGCCAGCGGCGCCGCCAGGGGCCGTTCTCGAAGATGCCGTGCAGGTAGGTGCCGGCCACCAGACCCCCCTGGTCGCCGGACTCCGTCCACCAGCCCAGGGCCCCGTCCTGCGCCAGGGGCGCGCAGCCTGCCGGGTCGGTCCGCTCGCTGCGGCCGTGGTGCAGTTCGAAGCCCTCCACCACCTGCAGGTCGCCCTGGCCGGGGGGCCAGACGGCCCGGCTCTGCCGTTGCCGCAGCGCCTTGTCGCCCTGGAAGACGGTGCGCAGGGGCAGCAGGCCCAGCCCGCCCACCCGCTCCCCGGGCTGACCCCCTTCCAGGCCTTCGGGGTCGTGCAGCTCCTCCCCCAGCATCTGCAGGCCGCCGCAGAGGGCGAACACCTGTCCCCCCCGGGCCACATAGGCCCGCAGCTGCTCCGCCATCCCGCTGCTGCCCAGCGACGCCAGGTCCCGCAGGGTCTGCTTGCTGCCGGGCAGGATCACGGCGTCGGGCTGCTCGAGGGGTTCCCCCGGCCGCTGCCAGCGCAGCCGCACGCTGGGCTCCGCCTCGAGCGGGTCGAGGTCGGAGAAGTTGCTCAGGGAGGGCAGGCGCACCACCACCAGGTTGAGCTCGGCGCGGGGCTTGCGGCTCCCCCGCTCCAGCAGGTCGAGGGAGTCCTCGGGGGGAAACAGCTCGTCGAGCCAGGGCATCACCCCCAGCACGGGCACCCCGGTCTGCTGCTCCAGCCAGTCGCGGCCGGCATCGAACAGGGAACGGCGGCCGCGGAAGCGGTTGATCAGCAGCCCGCCGATCAGGGGCCGCTCCACCGGCCGCAGCAGGGCCAGGGTGCCGACGATCTGGGCGAAGACACCGCCCCGCTCGATGTCCGCCACCAGCAGGCAGCGGGCCCGCAGGTACTGGGCCAGCCGCAGGTTGGTGAGGTCCCTGGCCTGCAGATTCACCTCCACCGGGCTGCCGGCCCCCTCCAGCACCAGCCGGCCGCCGGGGTGGGCGGCCTGCAGTTCCGCCAGGCCCGTCCGGATCGCCGCCCAGCCGGGCCGGAACCAGTCGCGGTAGTAGTGCTCCGCCCGGGCCGTGCCCACCGAGCGCCCCAGATGGATCACCTCACTGGTGCTGTCGCCCCGGGGCTTGAGCAGCACCGGGTTCATCGCCACCCTCGGCTCCAGGCCCGCGGACCAGGCCTGCAGGGCCTGGGAGTAGGCCATCTCCCCGCCCTGCGGGTCGACCCAGGCGTTGAGGCTCATGTTCTGCCCCTTGAAGGGCAGGGGCTGCTCGCCGCGGCGCCGCAGCACGCGGCAGAGGGCGGCGGTCATCAGCGATTTGCCGGCGCCGCTGCTGGTGCCCAGCACCATGAGCGGCCGGGGAGAGGCGGAGTGGGGGCGGTTCAAAGGCGGGGGCGGTGGCGGCGCAGCGCCTCCAGGATCCGCTCCCGCCGGCCCGCCCGCGGAATTTCGCCCGGCCAGCGTCGCAGCAGCTGGCGGCCCATCGGCGTCAGCCGCACGCGCTCGGTGAGCCCCTGGCCATCGACTTCCCGTCGCAGCACCCCCAGCCGGATCAGCCAGAGGAAATGGTCCTCGGTCCGGTCGCTGCTGAGGGGAAGGAAGGTGAACGGGGCAGGAACCTCGGTGCGGCCGGCCAGTTCCGTGCTGCTCAGGGGCTGCTCCCCCACCGTCTCGTAGAAGCGGCGGCGGAAGGGCAGGCAGCGGAGGGAGAGGGCGGCCCGCGCCAGCGAACGGGACTCGGTGTCGGCCTGTGCCATCGTCCCATTCTCCCCAATCGACGGGCAGGCTGGTGACCCCGCTGGAGACCCCCTTGCTGCTGCTGGCTTCCGCTTCCCCGGCCCGCCGCCGCCTGCTGGAGCAGGCCGGCATCCCCCACCGCATCCAGGTGAGCGGCGTGGATGAGGACGGGATCCGGGAGGCGGATCCCCGGCGGCTGGTGCAGGCGCTGGCGCTGGCCAAGGCCCGGGCCGTGGCCGCCACGCTCGCTTCGCCGGCGGACTGGCCGCCGTTTGGGGTGCTGGGCTGTGATTCCCTGCTGGAGGTGCAGGGGGAGCCCTGGGGCAAGCCCCGGGACGCTGCCGAGGCGGTGGCCCGCTGGCGGCGCATGGCCGGCGGCTGGGGGGATCTGCACACCGGCCATGGCCTGCTGCGGCATCCCGCCCCCGGGGAGCCTGAGGAGCCCCTGCAGGCGGTCGTGACCACGCGGGTGCACTTCGCCGCCCTCGACGAGGCGGCCATCCAGGCCTATGTGGCCAGCGGTGAACCCCTGGCCTGTGCCGGCGGCTTTGCCCTCGAGGGCCGCGGCGGTCTGGTGGTGGAGCGGCTGGAGGGCTGCTTCAGCAACGTGATCGGCCTCAGCCTGCCCCTGCTGCGGCGCTGGCTTGGCCCCGGGACCCTGGCTCAGGCGCCCGGGTGATGGGCCCGGATCCGCCGCAGCCAGTGGGTCATCGACATGGTCTCGAGCACGGCGCGACGCTGGGCCGGATCCTCGAACCGGGGATGCAGCTCGTCCCGCCAGGCCTCCAGCCGGGCGGGGGAGAGGCTTTGGCTGTTCCAATCGTCGACATAGGCCACCGGCAGATCGCCGAAGGCGGCGGTGGTGGGATTGCGCTCGATGATCGGAATCGCGCCGGCCAGCAGGGCCGTGAACGCCTTCGGGCAGGGATCGAGGCCGCCGCCGCCGGCGCAGATCACGAAGGGATAGCGCTTGAGGGTCGGGAAGAAATCGTCGTAGGGAATCTGCTCGTGCACCTCGACGAACGCCCGCCACTCGCCGGTGGCGAACCGCATCACCGTTCGCCGGTTCTCCCATTGCGGACCTTCGCGCACGTAGTGGGCGCAGAAGGCCTTCAGGGGCCGCTCCCGGATGGCGACCGGAGCGTCCTCGGCCAGGGTCTGCCGGTAGATGACGTGGCCATCACTGTTGATGCAGCCCAGGGGAATCGGGGTGACACCGTCCAGCGGGGTGTCCAGATTCTCCGCATACCAGTGCAGCAGTCGGGGGTCGTCCAGGAGGCTGAGCAGACGTTGCTGCAGGCCGGAGGCGAGGTAATCGGGAAACCGCCGATCCACCTGCCGGGGCAGGGTGGTGTCGGCATCGCCCGTGATCAGAACGAAGCGTGATGTGGCCTCGATCCGGGGTAGATAGCGGTCCAGAAACAGCTCCAGGCACTCCGGCACGGCCTTGACGAACAGGAGTTGGGGCTGGGCGCGCAGGTTGCCGAAGAAGCCATGGCGGGTCAGGCTCCAGTCGGCCCAGTGGGCGATCGAGGGGATCGTGGGCTCCACCAGCCGCGTGTTGAGCACCAGGCCGGTCCCGTCCGGGTTACGACGGCACAGGGAGCGACGGGTCGCTGAGAACCGGCGCCGGTTGACCAGCCGCTCGATGGCCTGGGTGCGCCGCCGGATCCGCGGACCAAGCAGGACCCGGAGGGTGCGAGGCGATCTCCGGATCTTGCCGGTCAGCCTTCCCCACAGGCTCGAAGCGTCCGTGGGGGAGGGATCACCCATCGGATCTGCCAACGGCTGCGGCGGCCCCAAAGATACGGCAGCAAAAAGCCCCCGCCCGGGGGCGGAGGCAGAGGATGATGGAAGGGGATCGGTGAACCGGTTCCCCCGGGTGCATCAGTCGAGGTCCGGCATGGCCAGGGTGGGCTCGGCCTGACGGTCGATGCCCTTCTCGAAACCGGCGGCGGCGGCACGGGCCCGGCCCGCATGCCACAGGTGACCGACCAGGAAAAAGAAGGCCAGCACGAACTGCGTGGAGGCCAGCCACTGGCGGATGTTGACGAAGTTCACCGAGTTGGGCTCGGTGATGATGCCGCCCACGGAGTTGAGGGAGGCGTTGGGGGCGTGGGTCATGTACTCAGCCGCCCGACGCACCTGCCAGGGCTGGATGTCGTTCTGGAGCTTGTCGAGGCTCAGACCGTTGGGGCCACGCAGGGGCTCCAGCCAGGGACCGCGGAAGTCCCAGAAGCGCATGGTTTCACCGCCGAAGATGATCTCGCCGGTGGGGGAGCGCATCAGGTATTTGCCCAGGCCGGTGGGGCCCATGGCGGAACCGATGTTGGCGCCCATGCGCTGATCGCGCACCAGGAAGGTGAAGCTCTGGGCCTGGGAGGCTTCGGCGTTGGTGGGGCCGTAGAACTCCGAGGGATAGGCGGTGTTGTTGAACCAGATGTAGGCCGAGGCGATGAAGCTCATGAAGCTCAGGGCGCCGAGGCTGTAGCTCAGGTAGGCCTCACCGTTCCAGATGAAGGCGCGGCGCACCCAGCCGAAGGGCTTGGTGATGACGTGCCAGATGCCACCGAAGATGCAGATCAGACCGATCCAGATGTGGCCACCGATGATGTCCTCCATGGAGTCGACACCGATGATCCAGCCCTCGCCGCCGAAGGGGGCGCGGGTGAGGTAACCGAAGATCACCCCGGGGCTCAGGGTGGGGTTGCTGATCAGGCGTACATCACCGCCACCAGGGGCCCAGGTGTCGTAGACGCCGCCGAAGAACATGGCCTTGAACACCAGCAGCAGGGCACCCACACCGAGAAGGATGAGGTGGTAGCCGATGATGTTGGTCATCTGGTTCTTGTCGCGCCAGTCCTGGGAGAAGAACGCGGAGTAGTTCTCCAGGATCTCCGGGCCGCGCAGGGCGTGGTACAGGCCGCCGAGGCCGAGCACGGCGGAGCTGATCAGGTGCAGGACACCGACCACGAAGAACGGATAGAGATCGGTGACCTCACCGCCGGGGCCGACGCCATAGCCGAGGGTGGCGACGTGGGGGAACAGGATCAGGCCCTGTTCGTACATGGGCTTGTCGAAGGTGAAGTGGCTCACCTCGAACAACATCATGGCGCCGGCCCAGAAGACCATCAGGCCCGCATGGGCCACGTGGGCACCGAGAAGACGGCCGGAGAGGTTGATCAGCCGGGCATTGCCCGCCCACCAGGCATAGCCGGTGGAGTCGAGGTCCTTGCCCCCGACCGAGATGAGACCGGAATTAAAGGGCGTTTCCACGGGGCAGAACCTCTTCAGGGAAGATGAAGTTTTCGTGCGGTTGGTCGGCAGGCGCCATCCAGGCACGCAGACCTTCGTTGAGCAGGATGTTCTTGG
>NZ_NQKY01000006.1 GCF_002252675.1 Synechococcus sp. BO 8801
CGCGGGGCTGGCGGCCGCCGCGGGGCTGAGCCTGTGCCAGGCGGCCGTGGCGGCGCACTGCAGGCGGATCGGGGCCGATGCGGCGGCCCCGGGAGCGGCGGGCTCCTCCAGGCTCTGACGGGGCAGCGGTTCCTGCAGATGGCGGCGGAAGAAGGCCAGCAGCTCGCGGTCGAGTCCTCCGCGCCAGTCGAGATGGCTCCAGGCGCCGATGACCAGCCGGGGGTCGCCGCCGGCGCTGCGGGCCCGCAGCCAGAGGTCGAGGACCCCACGCAGATGGGGATCGTGCCAGCCGCCGATCAGCAGCAGGGGCCGCCGCAGCAGGGCCGCCGCCACGGGGTGCACCGTCCAGCCCTCCGGGCGGGCGGGGTCGCGCCGCAGCCAGCCCAGGCCCATGCCGCCGGGATCGTGGCGTTCCAGCAGGGACAGCCCCTCCTCGGTGAAGTCCCCGTGCTGGAGGCTGAGGCGGATCTGGCGCCAGCCGGCCGCGTCGCCCCGGCGCCGGCAGCCCTCCGCCGCCAGCTGCAGGGCCCAGCCCAGCCCCAGGGCCCACCAGTGGGCTCCCCCCTCGCTGGCCCAGTGGAGCCGCTCATCGAGGCCGCACATGGCCGGGGCGAGGCAGTCCGGCAGGGACGGGTCGTCGTTCGCCCCACCGTTTGCCTCGGCTTCGGCCTCGCCGCCTGTGTTGAGCAGCTGGGTCAGGCCCTGGTAGGAGAAGCCGTAGGTGCCCACCCGGCCGTTGCTGCCCGCCAGGGCCCGGGCCCAGCGGATCGTGGCGGCCCCATCGGCCGCCTCCTGGGCGAAGCCGCCGAAGTCGCCCTCCGATCCACCGCGGCCCCGCACGTCCTGAACCACCACCAGAAACCCATGGCCGGCGTACCAGCTGGGATGGGCGTAGGTGACGGTGGAGGCGATCGCCCGCCCGTAGGGCTGGCGCATCACCAGAACCGGCCAGGGGCCCTCCCCGTCGGGTTGCCAGACGCGGCTCACCAGCCGGACCCCATCCGCCAGCTGCAGGGTGGCGTCCCGGGCCCGGACCACGGGGATCAGAACACCGTGGAGCAGTGCAGGCCGATCACATAGGTGGCCAGCACCTCCGCATCCATGGGGCTCAGGCCGCGGCTGCTGGCCAGGCTGGCGATCGACGCCTTGGAGGTGGCCGAGACGCCCTGGGCGTTCAGCTGCTGGAACTGCTGGCAGAGGCTCTGGGCCAGGGCCGGGTTCTGCTTCACCGATTCCAGCAGCGCGGACTGGGCCCGTGCGGTGGGCACCGCCACGGCGCCCAGGCAGGCGGCGCAGACGAGGGCGGTGAGGAAGGGGCGCAGTCGGGTGCTCAGGGGGTGGCGGCGGTCGTCGCGAAGGGGGTGGTTCGTGGCTCTGGGGGGAGAAAGTCGGGTTGTTCGGGGCATCACTGCCTCCGTCCGTTTCCCCTATTCCAGTCACCCCCGCCGGGGCAGCGCAGGAGCGGAGGGTCAGTTCGGGGAGCGACCGGAGGCCGCCCGGGCCCGGCGGATCCAGGACAGGACGAGGGGCAGGTCGACCGGGGGGACGGCCGAGCCGGTGAGACGCCGCTGCAGGCGGCCCAGCTGCAGCAGCAATTGCTGCGGATCGGCGGCGGCGAGTCCGGCGGGGCTGGCGATGCCCCCATGGAGCAGCAGGGCCGCCTCCTCCGGGGCGAGGCCCACCGCGCTCACCAGCCGGGCCTGGCCGCGCAGGCGGATCAGGCGGGCCTCGCTGGCCTCGCCCGAAGCGGCCAGGTCACGCAGGCGGGCGTCATCCAGGCCGGCCACCTCCTCCCAGCTCGCGATGCCCTCCCGGCGCAGGCGCTGCTGCTCCCTTTTCAGGTGGGCCGCTGGCCGGAAGGGGTGGGCCACCGGGGTTCAGGCGGCGTCGCCGGGGCTGCGGGCCGCCAGATCCCGGGTGGTTTCGGCCAGCACCACGGGCCGTGCCAGCCCGGGCTCGACGGCTTCGACCCGGCGCAGCCGCACCCGCACTTCGCCGCCGCTGCCACGGCCGCCGCCGCGCAGGTTGCGGGCCACCTGGTCGAGGGTGGGGGCCACCGCCTCGGCCTCAAGGCTCGTCGGTGCGGCGGCGATGACCAGATCGGTGCCGTTGTCGAACACGACCGGCACCTGGATCGCCCCCGGCACGCTCACCCGCGGGTTGTAGCTGATCGAGAAGGCGAGGCAGGAGAGCGCCAGCAGGGCCGTGAAGCTGGTGATCCCCACCAGGCGGAAGCGGATGCCCCAGCGGGCGAGGAATCCGGCGATGGTGAGCACCGCCAGCACCCCGCTGGCGGCACCCAGCCAGGTACCGGCCACGAGCAGGATCGGATCAGCGGCCATGGGGCTGGGGAAGGCGTGACAAGCCCCCTATATTGCGGCCGCCCATGGACGGCGACCGACCCCGGTGGATGCGATGGAAGCCTGACAGTCGGCCCTGGCCTGCCCGCCGGCGTGTGTGGAAGGGGCTTCTCGCCGTCGGTTTCCTGGGGGCGGGCCTGGGGGTCGGGGTCTTCTGGTTCGATCGCATGGTCGCCGGCCTCTACGGCCGCTTCCGGCCCACCCTGGAGCGTCAGATCGGCACGGCCATGGGCCGTCCCATGGTCCTTGGTCCCTACCGGGGCCTGAAGGCCGACGGTCTCTGGGTCGGTCCCAGCCGCTTCCTGCCCGGTCCCCGGGACGCCTCCACCGTCAGGGTGGAGGGCGTGCGGGTGCGTCTCGACCCGCTGGCCAGCCTGGGGCTGCGCGGGCTGGTGCTGGATGTGGGGCTGGAACGGGCCCGGGCCGAGCTGCGCCGCAACGCCACCGGCCAGTTCTGGGTGCTGGGCTCCGTCCCCCCGGGGCGTGAGCCGCCGCGGATCGACCTGCGCCTGGGCCTGCTCCAGCCCGCCGACCTTCGGGTGCGGGGCGCCGGAGCCACGGCCCTGCCCCTCGACCTGAAGCTGTCCGGCCAGGTGGCTGTGCGCCTGCACCGCCGCGAGATCGATCTGGGCCTGCGCCTGGCGCCCCCCGCCGGCCAGGGCGGCGGCTCGCTGCGGCTGGACGGTGAGGGCCAGTGGCAGAAGCAGACGTGGCAGGGCCGGCTGACGGCCCGCCGCCTGCCGCTGGCCCTGCTGCGGCCGCTGCTGCCGGCGGGGGATCGGGCCGGGGGCAGCCTCGCCGGGGAGGCCGATGGACGGGTGGGGCTGCGGATCCAGCGGGGCCTGGCCCGCTGCGAGGGGGGCCTGGAGCTGCGGGACGTCCGCTGGCGGCTGGGGACCGGCGCCACGCCCCTGACGGCCCAGCGGCTGCCCCTGAGCTGCCGTGACCGGGCCCTGATCCTGCCCGCCAGCGCCTGGCGGTTCGGCCCCTGGGGCGGCCGCCTGACGGCCAGGGCCGACGCCGATCGCCGCCTGGCCGTGCAGCTGGAAGCCCAGCCGCCGCCACGCCATCCGCTCGGTCGCCAGCCCATCAAGGCCGATCTGCAGGGGAGCTGGGGACAGGGTCTGCTGCGCCTCACCCGGCTCGATGGCCGGCTGGGGAGCTCCAGCGTGCGGGCCAGCGGCAGCGTCGGCCGCTCCCTGGCCCTGGAGGCCCGCTGGCTCCTCGATCCCGACGACGTTGCCGCCGCCTCCCGCCTGCCGGTCTGGGCGCGGCAGCCCCTGGCCGGTCGCCTGCGGGTGGACGGCCCGCTGGCGACGCCGCGCCTGCGGCTGGAGACGGGCCAAGCGTCCCAGCGGCTGCTCGGCCCCTGGCAGGCGGCGCTGGTGTGGAGCGACCGGCTGCTGCGGCTGGAGCGCTTTCGGGCCGACCGCCTCGCGGCCACGGCCCAGCTGCCCCTGTCCTTCCAGCCGGGCAAGGGACTGGTGGCCGGTACGCTGCTGGCCCGGGTGGATGTGCGCAACTACCCACTGGCCCGCCTCGACCCCCTGCTGGGCACCACCCTCCAGGGCCAGCTGGATGCGGAGGGGACGATCGCCGGGCCCCTGGCGGAGCTGCGCCCCGACCTGCAGCTGCGTCTGCAGCAACCCGGCGCCGGCCCCCTGCTGCTGCGGGAAACCTGGCGTGGCCGCCTGCGGGACCGTTCCCTGGATCTGACCACGGTGGCGCCGACGCCGAACGGACGCCTCACGGCCCTGCTCGACCGCCGCTGGCAGCCGGTGCGGGCCGCCATCGAACGGGACGGCGGTGTGCTGACCCTCGAGGGCCGGCCGGCGGACTACCGCTGGCTGGCCCGGGCCTTCCCCCTGCGGGGTCTTGCGGTGGCCACCGGCCCGCAACGCCGCCTGCGTTCCCTGCAGGGGGACCTCAGCGGCAGCGGCCGGCTGGGGCTGCAGCCGCTCGGTTTCGACGGCCGGGTGGAGCTGCTCTCGCCCGAGTTCCTGGGGGTGGGGGGCCGGCGCATCCAGGCCGACGTCCAGTACGACGACCGCCGCTACCAGGTCAAGGGCGTGATCGAGCCCCTGGGCGAGGGCACAATCGCCGCCACGGTGTCGGGACGCTGGCGGGGCCCCTTCCGGGCCCGCTTCGAAGCGCGCCAGCTCTCCACCCTGCTGTTCCGCCAGTTCACCGACGCCTGGCCCATCTGGCGCGGGGCGCCGCCGCCGGCCCGCGGCCGGGCCAGTGATCTGGGCAGCCTGGTGATCGACACCATGGCCGGCACGGTCACCGACCAGCTGGTGGCCCTGGCCCGGGCCGAGGTGCGCGTCGCCGCCCGGGAGCAGGCGGCCAGTCGGGCCAGCCGGGCGGAACGGCTGGACCGGTTGCAGGCCCGGATCGATGCCGATCTGCTGCTCAGCGGCCCGGACTTCGCCCGCACCCGGGCCGACCTCAAGGCCACCGGCCACCTCTGGTTCAACCAGGGCGACCGGGCCCAGTCCCTGGCCGGCAAGCCGTTCGAGGTGCGCCTGGAGGGACCCCTCAGCGGCGGCAGCGGCCGCTTCAGCCTCGCCGACCTGCCCCTCTCCCTGCTGGCCCTGCTCACCCCGCTGCCGGACAACCTGCGCGGCAGCCTGGCCGCCAAGGGGCGTTACCGGCTGGGGGGGGCCCGCCCCGAGCTCAGCCTCGACCTGGCCCTGGTGGAGGGGCGCCTCGGGGAGCAGGCGCTGGAGCTGGAGCGGGGGAGGGTGGAGCTGAAGGACGAAGGGATCGGCCTGGATCTGGCCCTGCGGGCCGAGGGGGCTTCCCGCAGCGTCGACCTGGCGGGCACCATCCCGCTGGTGGCCTCCCAGCAGGGGCTGGAGCTGCGCCTGGCCACCCGGGGCGATGGCCTGCGCTTCCTCACCCGCCTGGGGGGTCAGGCCTTCGAGTGGCAGGAGGGCGGCGCCGACCTGCAGCTGCTGGTGCGCGGCAGCCTCGACGACCCCATCGCCAACGGCTTCCTGCGGCTGCGGGAGCTCCGCTGCCGCTTCATCGGCCAGGAGGTGCGGGAGGTGGACGCCACGATCCTGTTCGACTTCGAGCAGCTGGTGGTGCAGGAGTTCCGGGCCCGGGTGGGGCCCCAGGGGCTGGTGGGCGGCGAGGGCCGTCTGGGGCTGTTCCGGCCCCTCGCCCAGGACCGGACCCTGGTGATGAAGCTGGAGCAGGTGCCCTTCAAGGTGCCGCGCCTGGCGGCGGTGGGGGACGGCCAGCTGCATCTGAGCGGCAGCCTGCTGGCCCCCGTGCTCGGCGGCGACGTGGCGATCAGCCGCGGCACCATCAACGTCCAGCCGGGTCAGCTGGCGGCCAGCGAGCCGGTGTCCGACCAGCCGGTCCAGCCGCGCACCATGCCCGAGCTGCTGGAGTCGAAGTGGAACTTCCAGCAGCCCCTGGTGCTACTGGGCCCCGATGTGGAGTCCACCACCGCCGAAGCCCTGCGGGCCTCGGTGCCCCGCTTCCCCTACCTGGCCTTCGAGGACATGATCCTGCGGCTGGGGCCGGATCTGCGGGTGGTGATCCCCAACATCGCCAACTTCACCACGGCCGGCCAGCTGCGCATCGCCGGTCGGCTGGATCCCTCCCTGCGGGCCTCCGGGGTGGTGCGGCTGCTGGGGGGACGGCTGAACCTGTTCACCACCAGCTTCAGCCTCGACCCCGACGCCCCCAACGTGGCGGTCTTCACCCCTTCCCTGGGGCTGGTGCCCTACCTCGACATCGCCCTGCGCACCCGCATCTCCGACAGCCTCAGCGTGCTCTCCCCGTCCGGGGTGGGCGACCTGGGTCCCTCGGTGCAGAACGCCCCCAACCAGGCCGGCCTCTCGGCCCTGAACCAGCTCAACCTGATTCTGGTGGTGGTGTCGGTGAGCGGTCCCGCCGACCGCATCGCCGAGAACCTCAAGCTGCGCAGCAGCCCGCCCCTGCCCCAGGAGCGGCTGGTGGCCCTGATCGGCGGCAACTCCCTGGCGGGCCTGAGCGGCGGCGGGGCCGGAGCGGCCCTGGCCACGGTGGTGGGCCAGACCCTTCTCTCGCCGCTGCTGTCGTCGCTGAGCGATGCCTTCGGCCAGCGGGTGAGCCTGGCCCTCTATCCCACCTACGTGAACCAGGCGATCGACACCCAGCAGGAAGGCGCCCCCCGGCGGCGGGTGCCGCCCCAGCTGGTGCTCGGCGCCGAGGTGGGTGTGGACATCACCAACCGCTTCAGCATGTCGGTGCTGGCCGCCCCGAACCGCTCCGATGTGCCCCCCCAGGTGACCCTCACCTACAAGGCCTCCGACACCTTCAACCTGCAGACCTCCGTCGACACCGAGGGGGCCTGGCAGTCGCTGCTGCAGGTGTTCCTGCGCTTCTGAGGGACGGCGCCCCCACGCTGCTGGCGCCCCCCCGCTGGGTAGGGTGCGCCGATGGCGTCGTCCCGCGAACGACCTCCCGGTGAGGCCCAGCTGATCGGCATCGATCTGGGCGGCACGGCCATCAAGCTGGCCCGCTGCGACCAGCAGGGCACCGTGCTTGCCGAGGCCGAGGTGCCCACGCCCCAGCCGGCGGTGCCGGGAGCGGTGTTCATGGCCCTGGCCGAGGCGGTTGAAGCCATCGACCCCGACCGCCTCGCCGACCGGGTCGGCATCGGCCTGCCGGGGCCCTGCGACGCGGCGGGTCGGGTGGCGCGGATCTCCATCAACCTGCCGGGGTGGCGGGATGTGCCCCTGGCGGCCTGGCTCGAAGCCCGGCTGGAGCGGCGGGTGGTCATGGGCAACGATGCCAACGGCGCCCTGCTGGGTGAGGCCTGGCTGGGGGCGGCCCGGGGTGTGGGCGACGTGCTGCTGCTCACCCTGGGCACCGGCGTGGGCGGGGCGGTGATGCTGGAGGGCCGCCTGTTCACCGGCCACGGCGGCGCGGCTGCTGAGCCTGGGCTGATCGGCGTGGATCCTGAGGGGCCCCCCTGCCGCAGCGGCAACCGGGGCTCCCTGGAGCAGTTCTGCAGCATCGGCGGCCTGGCGCGCCTCAGCCCGCTTGATCCGCGCGAGCTCTGCCGCCGCGCCGACGCCGGTGACACCGAAGCCCTGGCGGTGTGGGAGGCCTACGGGCGGCTGCTTGGGGTGGGGCTCAGCTCCCTGCTCTACGTGCTCACCCCGGAGCTGGTGTTGATCGGCGGTGGCCTCAGTGCCGCCAGCCACCACTTCCTGCCGGCGGTCTGGCGGGAGGTGGAGGAGCGGGTGCTGGCGGTGAGCCGGGAGGGGCTGGCGATCCGCCGCTGTGAGCTGGGCAACGGTGCCGGTCGGCTGGGGGCGGTGCGGCTGGCCCTGGACCGCTTGGGATGATGGGGGCCATGAGCCAGACCATCACTTCTCCTGCCAGCGTCGTGCCGGAGCCCGACCCCCAGCTGCTGCAGCGGGCCGCGGCGGTGCGCCGGGCCGCCATGGCCCTGGGCCAGGCCAGCGACGCCGAACGCACCGGCGCCGTGGCGGCGATGGCCGACGCCCTCGAGGCCGCCAGCGACGGGATCCTGGAGGCCAACCGCGCCGACCTGGCCGCCGCCGATGCCGAGGGGCTGGCGCCGGCCCTGGTGGCGCGCCTGAAGCTGGATGGCCCCAAGCTGGCGGGGGCGATCGCCGGGGTGCGCCAGGTGGCGGCCCTGGAAGATCCTGTGGGCCGACGTCAGCTGCACACCGAACTCGATGACGGGCTGGTGCTGGAGCGGCTGAGCGTGCCCCTGGGGGTGCTGGGGGTGATCTTCGAGGCCCGGCCCGATGCGGTGATGCAGATCGCTTCGCTGGCGATCCGCTCCGGCAACGGCGCCCTGCTCAAGGGGGGCCGGGAGGCCAGCCGCAGCTGCCAGGCGATCGTGGCGGCCCTGCAGCGGGGCCTGGCCGGCAGTGCCGTCGACCCCGGCTGCCTGGAGCTGCTCACCAGTCGCGAGGAGAGCCTGGGGCTGCTGCGGCTAGACGGCCTGGTGGACCTGATCATTCCCCGGGGCTCCAACGCCTTGGTGCGTTTCATTCAGGACAACACCCGCATCCCCGTGCTCGGCCACGCCGACGGCATCTGCCATCTGTTTGTGGATCGGGCCGCCGACCCGGCCCTGGCCCTGCGCATCGCCCTCGACAGCAAGACCCAGTACCCGGCGGCCTGCAACGCCATCGAGACCCTGCTGGTGCACCAGACCATCGCCCCCGCCTTCCTGGAGGCGGCGCTGCCGGCCTTCGCCGCGGCGGGGGTGGAGCTGCGCGGCGATGCCGGCGCCTGCGCCCTGGGGGTGGCTCAGGCCGCCGGGCCCGGCGCCTGGGACACGGAGTATTCGGATCTGATCCTGAATGTGAAGGTGGTGGAGGACCTGGAGGCGGCCCTGGAGCACATCCGCCGTCACGGCTCCCGCCACACCGATGCCATCGCCAGCACCGACCCGGTGGCGGCTGAGCGGTTCCTGCGGGCGGTGGACAGCGCCGGGGTGTTCCTCAACTGCTCCACCCGCTTCGCCGACGGCAACCGCTACGGCTTCGGCGCCGAGGTGGGCATCAGCACCCAGACCCTGCCGCCGCGGGGTCCGGTGGGGCTCGAGGGGCTGGTCACCTACCGCTACCGGCTGCGGGGCGAGGGCCACATCGCCGCCGACTACGCCGACGGCACGCGGAGCTTCAGCCACCGCCCCCTGCCCCTGTGACCGAGGCGATCCACGTGCGCGGCCTGCGGGTGTGGGCCCATGTGGGGGTCTACGAGCAGGAGCGGCGCCACGGCCAGTGGTTCGAGCTGGCCTTCTCCCTGGGGGCGGATCTGGCCGCCACGGCCCGCAGCGACGACCTCAGCCAGGGCTACGACTACGGCCGCGGCATCGCGGCGCTGCAGCAGCAGGCCCGCACCGTCCGCTGCCTCACCCTGGAGCACTACAGCGAGCAGATCCTCGACGCCCTAGAGGCCTGCTACGGGCCGATCCCCCTGGCGGTGGAGGTCAGCAAGTGCCAGGTGCCGGTTCCCGGCTTCGATGGCAGCGTGGCGGTGAGCCGCAAGCGTCGCTGGGAGTGAGGGGTCGGGGGCTGGACGGCGGTGTCGCCATGGTGCCCATGGCTGCTTTCTGCGGGCAGTTCAGGATTCCCTGGCCAGCATGCTTCCACTTGCTGGACGCAGCTGTTCTGAGCGTCCAGGACCAACGGCCGCCCATGATTGAGGGGTCAGGCGCCGGCACCCTTTCCGTCGGCCTCCGGATGCGCCAGGTTGGTGACAGCGTTCTCCACGCTCCTCAATCTGGGCTCGGGTCTGAGCGGGCAGCTGCGGCCGATCGCATGTGCCAGGTCAGGTTGCAACGCCCTGTCGGGATCCCTTTACCGAATCTTAGCCATTTCTATACCTGGAACGATGTGATCGGAAACGATGTATCCCTCCTTACGCCATGCCGTTGACACGGCAGAATTGTTCACCTAGTCTTAAGTAAAATTCAGTGTTGGACTGGATTCATGCTTCTAGAGCCGAGCGCCGACCACGTGCAGTTCGACCAGCAGGTCAAGGATCGACGGGGTTCCTTGCGACAAGTTCTGCCTTCGGGAGTTCCTGCCAGTATTCACCTGCCCTCGGGTCGTTCAGGCTTTGTCACGCT
Source organism: Synechococcus sp. BO 8801 (assembly GCF_002252675.1). Classification (GTDB taxonomy): domain Bacteria; phylum Cyanobacteriota; class Cyanobacteriia; order PCC-6307; family Cyanobiaceae; genus Cyanobium. The sequence continues at coordinate 9,979 of NZ_NQKY01000006.1, forward strand.
AGGTGATATCAGCAGAGCTGGAGCCTGCATTGTACGTTCCGGATCGCTGGAAGTTCAGCCCAACGACCAGATCTTCCTCAGCATCAGCGATCACGGACTTTTCCGAAACGTTTACCTGTCGGCTTGCGTGAAGTGGATGACCGTCTTGAACCAGAAGATTCGTATGGGTCTCGCCTTCACGGAGGGTCCATTGTTGCCAGGAACCATCCTGGATCAATACTTTGATAAAGCTCTCCTGGCTCCCGGATCCTTTGATGTCTGAAGTGCCCTGCACGGATTGATCGGCTCGTCTGTGGCATCCGTATCCCTGCAGGTTTCGCCGGGCCTTGGGTCACTGCATGGTGCTGTTCCACTCGGTCGCGGTTGTGTTCCCGGGACTCGTAGGCTCGATCCCTGTTCTGTCGGCCGGACCATGGACTAAAGTCATGGGGACGGGGCGTGGCGCAGCTTGGTAGCGCGGGTGCTTTGGGAGCACTAGGTCGCAGGTTCGAATCCTGTCGCCCCGATTGGGTTTTCAGGGATTGGCCTCATCTCCCGGTTGGACAGAGGTTGGACAGAAGCCTTGTCAGGCTGGAGCAACGCCCACTACCTGATGGGCTACGCAGCATCCCCATCTGAGCCAAACAGTTGAGCAGTGGAAGAAGCTTCAGAAGGAGGGGTGGAGTCACGTCGAATTGCGGTAGTTGATCAGATGACCCCATTGGGGCTGCTGCGGTCCAAGACCTCCAGCAGCTCTGCCATCACCAGCCGCAAGTCCTGTACCTTCTCAGGGTCGAACTCGTATTCCATGAGAACGGCGCCCGACACGGGCGCCCTTGGGCCGGTTGCAGGGTCTGGGCTCGCGCTGCCCTGGTCGTGGCCTCAGATTCATGAATAGATCCGCCTGCCTGCTTCTTAGTACGGCAAGCCGATCCAACCTCGGTGCCTCATCGAAAGGCTGCCGGATCAGGTGTTCTGGATCAATTGGAGTCAGCTGGAAAAGCCTGATGGCAGGCCGCAGTCAGGCCGCAGTCAGGCCGCAGCGGCCTTGATGATCGCCGTGGTGGAGGCTTCCACCGCTCGGGCCACCTCCCGCAGGGAGGGATCGGCCGAGAGGCCAGCAAGCATCGCCTCGGGGCGGATCATGCCCAAGCGGGTCTGGCCGGCTTCGGTGTAGACGGAGATCCGGCAGGGCAGAGCCATGTTTAGCGCCATCGTGGTGCTGAGCACCGCGGCGGCCTGCTGGGGGTTACACACCTCGAAGATGCGGCACTGCTCCGGGAACGGCAGGCCCTTGCTGCGCAGGGTGTTGCCCAGATCATGGACGGCCAGCACCCCGAAGCCCTGGTCCACCACCGCCTCCTGGAGGGCGCTACTGGCCTCCTCGAAGGATTTCGGCGTGTCGCGAATGAAGAACGGATCCATGGCTGACATCAGGACGTTCCGTACCAGCTGCGATACCACTGCGCCATCTGCTCGATCTCCTGGCTCTGCACCCGAACCATGGCCTGCTGCAGCTCCCGCAGCTGCGGATGCTGGCTGTTGGTCTGGGCCATCGAGGCCATCATCACGCCCATGCGGTGGTGGGGAATCATCTGTTCGATGAAGGCGCGATCGAAGTCGGCGGAGTTCTTCAGGGCGGCCAGGCTGGTGCCCATCATTCCCATTCCGCTGCAGCAGCCCATGCCCATGCCAGGACCCATGCCACCACCCATACCCATGCCCATCCCCATACCGCCCATGCCCATGGCTCCTCCGCTCGTCCAGCTGGGAACGTCCACGCCGAACCACTGCCGGTACCAGGTCCGCATCTGAGTGTTTTCACTCGTCTGACTGGCTTTGATGCTCTTGGCCAGCTCTTTGATCTCGGGTCGCTTCGCGCGTGTGAGGGCGAGATCTGCCATGGCAATCGCCCCGTCATGGTGAGGAATCATCATCACGATGAAATGCTGATCCATCGACTGGGAGCCCATCCGCCCCGGACCCATTTGACCAGCTCCCATTCCGCCTGCAGGGGCCGCCACCTGGGGAGCCTGAGACAGAGCAGGAGCTCCAAGCCAAAGGACGAGCGCCCCAAGTCCTGCTGTCGTCGCGAGTCGGTGCTGGATCATCAGCGTTGCTCCTTGGCGTCTGCCTGTCATCAGCATGGGGAGGGAGCAGGACGCTGGACGCAACTCCGGGTCATTGCTTCACCTGGCCGCGGTCACACATGAAGATTGGGGCAGATCACTTCGTCGTCCTTGGCGGGATCGCTTTGCCAGCCGGCCAGCAGCTCCTTCAGTTCCGTTCTGAGTTGCCGCAGTTCCTTGATCTGGCCATCGATCCGCTCGATCTGCCGCCCCAGCTGGATCTCGATGTCGCCGCAGGGCAGATCACCGGCATCATGGACCGCCAAGCAGCCCTGGATCTCCTCCAGGCTGAGCCCAAGGGTCTTGAGGCGGCGGATGAACTCCAGACGGCGCAGGCTTTCCTCTGCAAAGAGGCGGTAGCCGCCTTCGCTGCGGCCGATCGCCGGCAGCAGGCCCAGGTCCTCGTAGTAGCGCAGGGTCTTGACCGGCAGGCCACTGCGCGACGCCAGCATGCCGATCTTCATTCCAGCAGTGATGCCGATGGACGCCATGACCTTGACTCTCCAGTTATGGGGAGACTCTAAGCTGCTCATCTGCTCTGCCTCGGGTCTCCCGTGAACCGCCTTTCCTTCTCATTCCTGCTTCTCTCAGGCATTGTCCTTGCTCCCATGGCCGCCAGCGCCCAGGACTACGACATGTTCCCGAGCAAAGCCGCTGCGGAACAGCGTGCCAAGGAGTTGAAGTGCAGCGGTGTCTTTGCGATGGGCAAGGACTGGATGCCATGTCAGAACTTCGATGCGTATCAGAAGGCCGTCTCCAAGGAGAAATGACCCGCTCTCGCGCCCGTTTCCTTGACCCCCGCAGCATCCACCCGATGAGCCAGCGCCACACCGGTCGCCTGTTGCCCTGCTACCGGTGGGCCCTTCTGGCGTCCTTGGCAGCGGCAGCCTTCTGCCCGCTTCTCACCATCCCACCGGCTGCGGCCCATATGAAGGGCATGTTCAAGACCAAGCAGGAAGCCGAAAAGCGCGCTGCTGAGCTCAAGTGCAAGGGTGCTTTTGCGATGGGCTCCCTGTGGATGCCTTGTGCCAATGAGCAGATGCTGCACAAAGCGCTTCAGAACGAATGAACCGCCGACACTTGCTACGACGGGTGCATCGCAGCCTCGTGCCCATGGCCGCTCTACCACTGCTGATCACGGCCCTGTCCGGTTCGCTCTATGGTGCCCTTTCGGCCCGCGACATCGAAGCCTTCTGGTTGATGAAGCTGCATACGGGCAACTTCGGGGTCATCAATCTTCAGCCCTATTACTCCACAGTTCTCGGAGTGCTCACCCTGTTCGTCGCTTGCTCAGGGATTGGTTTGTTGCTGGCTCCCTGGACTCGAAGGACGTCGGCATCGCCGCCGCCCAACTGAATCAGGCCGACCGAAGGGAATCAAGGAGACTCATGAAAGCTACACGAACAAGAAGGTTGCAGTTGTGAACTTGCGGCCGCTGTCAGAGGCGAAAAATTGCCATACGCTTCGGCATGTCCAGGCCCACGGTTAGGCCCGCCTTGGACAAAGCGAACCGTACCTGCTGAGCGCATTCAGAGAACAAACAGGGCGTCGTAGCGGTTATACTCCGGCTTGCGCAGGCCTTCGGTGGCCAGCATTCGTCGCAGTTCGATGATCTCGGCCCGCTGGGCCACGATCACGCCGTGAGCAAAGCGCCGAATCGTGCTGTTGGTGCTCTTGGCCAGGGCGTCGTGGGCCATGATCAGCGCCCCGCCGTGGTGCTCGAGCATCCCCTCCAGGAACCAGACCACCCGGTTGTCCTTGGTGGGTATCTCACCCATCATCCGCATGCCATCGATCTGGGCCTGGCTCATGCGGGTGAGGCCGGCGAGGCTGTCGGGATCGCCGCCGCTGGCTAGGGCCACGGGATACACGGGCGCCTGGGGATACCAGGCCTTGCGCCAGAGCCCCATGGCCCGGATCTCGCCCGCCTGATCGCGCCAGATCGTCTTGCCGAGGGCTCCCACGCCAGGTGCACCGATGCCGAAGACGAATTCACTCATCCGCAGCGCGCCGGTGTGGTGCTGCACCATCCCATCGATGAAGCGCAGGTCGTAGGTGGCACCGGCGGGACCCACGTCATGGGCGTGGCCGGCATGGGCCGGGGCGGATCCGGCAGGGGCAGACATTCCAGGCCTGTTCATCATCCCTGGCATGCCTTGGTGCCCTTCATGATTCATGCCGCCTGGCATCTGGGCCAGGGCAGGAGCCGCCAGGCTGAGGGCAGAGGCGAGCCCAATCAAGGTGGCGGTGAAGCGTGGTGGGCGCATGGCGGCAGGGTCACAGCAACTCACCGTATGGTCTCCCCTTGGCGGGAGAGTCAAGGACCAGGGCCACAGCAAATCTGCGCCGGCCTATGCCAGCCCTCCAGGGCTTGACTCTCCTCCTGACTGGAGACCTTAAGGTAATGGCAAGCCTCATCGTCATTCCATGAACACCGATCACTTGTTTCGGTCTTCGCCTCTCTTTGGCTTGCTGGCCGGCATCAGCGCGCTCACAGCTGTCACCACAGGAGTTGGCTCAACCCTGCCAGTGGCGGCGGCCACCGCTCCGGTGCCCATCACCTCGTATCGCTCAGCCAGTTGTGGGTGCTGCAAGGGATGGATCCAGCACATGCGCGACAACGGCTTCCAGGTGCGAGATGTCGTCATCGCCGATTCCGACAGTGTCAAACGTCGACTGGGAGTCCCCAGTCAGCTGGCGTCCTGCCATTCCGCCCAGGTCGCTGGATATGTCCTCGAGGGCCACGTTCCGGCCGCCGATGTCAAGAGGTTGCTTCGGAGTCGCCCCTCGGTGGTGGGCCTTGCCGTACCGGGAATGGTGTTGGGTTCTCCTGGGATGGAATCGGCCAAAGCAACAGAGTCTTACAGCGTTCTGGCCTTCTCCTCCACCGGGCGCACCAGTGTTTTCTCGCGTCATTTCCCCTGAGGTCTCCCAAAGACCTTCTGCCGCAACCGGAGCACATGCCCCGCTTCTCCCAGCCCCATGCCATCGTGATGGGCTTGGGGCTGGGGGGCGTGATCAATTTCCAGCCCTTCGATCCCGATCGGATGGATACCCGAGATGGCCGCGACCAATCCCAGCGCCGCTGAAAAGACACGGTGCTGGTGCGCTCGGGGGAGAAGGTGCGCCTTCAGGTGAGCTTTCTCGATTTCGCAAGTCGCACTCTCTCTCACTGCCACAAGCTCGATCAGGTTGATCCGTTCATGCGCCACGTCCTGACCCTGTCGCTGGCCTTTTGGTGGCTGGCGGCTCCGGCGATGGCGGCGGATATGGAGGTGTGTCGGAACCTGCTGGAGCAACGCCATGCCCTGGCCGAGCAGGCCATGAAGGCCGAAATCGCCCTGGTTCGCACCACCCGCGAACGGATCTGCCCGGTCCTCAGCCAGCAGGCCGATGGGGCCAATGCCAACGACCGCAACGAGACGACCATCGACTACCAGGCCCTGATCGAGTGCCGCCACAAGGCGGAAGAACAGCTGCTGCGCAGCCGGCGGGTTCTCTACGTCAACATCCAGCAGTTCAGGTTCTACACGGCGGCTGGAGCCAAGCTGGCCCGGCAAGCCGATGGGCTGATGCAGCCGTTGCGGGATCAGGAGTGTCCCCAGCTGCGTTGATCAACAGCCTGTGGACACACAGCCCCAACCCACCCTTGACCCTGGAGTGACTACAGGCTGTTTGCTGGGGCCTGGATGACCTGACCATGGCGGAACATTGCTGCAACACCGGAACCAGCGGGCAGAACGCTGGAGCCACCATGGAGCCGCAGCCGGAGCTGGCATGCGCCAGAGAAGCGCGGTTTCGGATCAGCGCCATGGATTGCGCCACCGAAGAAACCGAGATCCGCCATGCCCTCGCAGGTGTCGACGGCATCCGCGGCCTGAGGTTCCTGCTGGCCGAGCGCGTTCTGGCGATCGATGCCGAAGCCGCAGGGCTCAACTCCGCCCTTGCTGCGATCCGCCGGCTGGGATTCAACCCGGAGCCGATCAGCTCCGATCACCGGCCTTCTGCCGCCCAGACCCGCGCCGAACGGCGCCTTGAACGGCTCCGCCTGGCGGGCTCCCTGGCACTGGCGCTCACGGCGGAGCTGCTGCATCTGGTCGTTCCCGCCTACCCGGGCCATGAGCTGGTGGAGATCGGGATCGCCATCACCGCGATCGCCCTGGCGGGCTTCTCCGTGTTTCGCAAGGGCCTGGCCGCCCTGCGCCAGGGCCGGCTCAACATCAATGCGTTGATGAGCGTGGCGGTCACGGGCGCCTTCCTGATCGGCCGCTTCCCGGAGGCCGCCATGGTGATGGCGCTCTATGCCGTGGCTGAGGCGATTGAAGCGCGGGCCGTGCAGCGGGCCCGCCAGGCGATCACCAGCCTGATGGCCCTGGCCCCCGATGAGGCGGAGATCCGCCAGAGCGATGGCCGCTGGCAGCGCGTGGCCGCCAGTGCTGTGGCCATCGGAGATGTGGCGCGGGTCCGCCCGGGGGAACGGCTGCCGCTTGATGGCACGGTGCTCAGCGGCGAGAGTGCGATCAACCAGGCCCCGATCACCGGCGAAAGCCTGCCGGTTGACAAAGGCCCTGGTGATGAAGTGTTTGCGGGCACGATCAACCAGGGCGGCGCACTCGAGATCCAGGTGACGGCACCTGCCTCGCTCAGCACCCTGGCGCGCATCATCCAGGCCGTGGAGGAAGCCCAGGCCTCCCGTGCCCCGATCCAGCGCTTCGTCGATCGCTTCGCGGCCCGCTACACCCCGGCGGTGTTTGTGGTGGCCCTGGCCGTTGCCCTGCTGGCGCCGCCCTTGCTGGGATTCACCCCCATGCAGGCGATCTACAAGGCCCTGGTGCTGTTGGTGATCGCCTGTCCCTGTGCGCTGGTGATCGCCACACCGGTCACGGTGGTGAGCGGCCTGGCCACCGCCGCCCGCCGCGGCATCATCATCAAAGGCGGCCTGTACATCGAGGAGGCCCGCAAGATCAAGGTGCTGGCCCTCGACAAGACCGGCACGATCACCCTGGGCCAGCCCCAGCTGGTGGCCTTCTCCCCACGGCAAGAAGGGGCAGACGCTGGAACTCTCAAACAGTGGGCCAGCAGCCTGGCGGAGCGCTCCGACCATCCGGTGTCGCGGGCCATGGCGTCAGGCCTTGATGGCGAGCGGCTGGCCGTGGAGGCCTTCGAGGCCCTCCCCGGAAGGGGGGTGCGCGGCGTGATCGCGGGGCGGCCGCTGATGCTGGCCAACCACCGCTGGATCGAGGAGCTGGGACTCTGCTCCAGCGCACTGGAAGCATCGATGCAGGTCCACGAGCGCCAGGGCCGCTCCCTCAGCCTGCTGGCGGATGACAGCGGCGTGCTCGCCCTGATCGCCGTCGCCGACACCGTTCGGCCCAGCTCGGCGGCGGCCATGGCCGCCCTGCGGGCCCTCGGCGTCACCCCGGTGATGCTCACGGGTGACAACGCAGCCACCGCCGGTGCGATCGCGGCCGTGGCCGGCATCGAGCAGGTGAAGAGCAACCTGCTGCCGCAGGAGAAGCTCGAGGCGGTGGCCGATCTGCAGGCCCGCTATGGATTCGCGGCCATGGCCGGCGATGGCATCAACGATGCCCCGGCCCTGGCCCAGGCGGACATCGGTTTCGCGATGGGGGCCGCGGGCACCCACATCGCCATCGAAGCGGCCGATGTGGTGATCATGAACGACGATCTGATGCGCGTACCGGAAACGATCGCCCTCTCTCGCCGCACCTTCGGAATCCTGCGCCAGAACATCGAGCTGGCCCTGGGAATCAAGGCCATGTTTCTTGTGCTCACCGTGGCCGGAAATGCCACGATGTGGATGGCGGTCTTCGCGGACATGGGCACCAGCCTGATCGTGATCGCCAATGGACTTCGACTGCTTCGCACTCCCACGCTTGGCAAGACCAAGGGTTGAGCCTGGTCGGAAGCGATCAGATCTGAGCCTTATCGATTCCAGCCGAACGGTTCAACTCCATGAGGATGCCACAGGTCTTCACCTCATCCGGCTGCTGACAAAACCCTCTGAGCTGCCGTAGCTGATCCTGGAGTTTGTGCAACTCATTCACGCGGGCATCGACCTCGGCGATCTTCTCGTCCAGCAGGGCATTCACCGTCAGACAGCTTCCGGACGGTGTGTCGAGCACCCCGATCAGGAGGCGCACCTCCTCCAGGCTCATGTCAAGGCTGCGGCAGTAGCAGATGAAGCGCAACTGCTCCACATCCCGCGGCGAATAGAGGCGATAGTTGCCATCGGTGCGCTGCGGCACCGGCAACAACTGCTCGCGTTCGTAATAGCGGATGGTTTCGATCTTGACCCCGGTGGACCGTGCCAGCTCGCCGATCTGCATGGATTCATCCCCCTGGGTTGGCAACTCGGGCGGACAAGCCTCCCTGGCGCAACGCTAGGCCCTTGACCCTGAAGCCACTTCAGGCTTTTCAATGACCGCATCTCCAGCCTTCCCCCCCCCCCTTGTGAGCAGCGCCACACCATCCAAGCTCCTGTCCAGTCGTCGGGCCGCCCAGGAGCCAGGCCGGCCCTGGGTGCGCCTCACCATGGCCGTGCTCGCCACGATCGGCATGATCGACACCGGCTCGATCACCGCCAAGCGGTGGGGTTGGATCGGCAGCCTGTCCTGTCCGGGAGGTAGCGATGGCTGCGACAAGGTGCTCGGCAGCGCCTGGGGCACGCTGCTGGGCCAGCCGCTTTCTCTCTTTGGATTCCTGGCCTACGCCACGGTCCTCCTGCTGGCCCTGATGCCGTTGCTGCGAGGGGGTCGGCGGGCCCCTGCCTCGGAGGGCAACTGGTGGGCTCTGTTCCTCGTCAGCTGCGGCATGGCCGTCTTCAGCCTGGTGCTCATGGGGCTCCTGGTCTTCGAGATCAAGGCCTTCTGCACCTTCTGTGTGGTGTCAGCCGCCCTCAGCCTGGCGCTGTTCCTGTTGAGCCTTGTTGGAGGTCGCTGGATCGACCTGGGCCAGCTGATCTTTCGCGGAGTGATGACAGCCCTCCTTGTCGGTCTGATGGGGCTGGGCTGGGCAGCCTCGGCGGACCAGCCTGTCGCCGCAGGCGGACGGGCGGCTCCCGCTGTGGTCAGCGCCAGTTCACCCGCCAAGATTGCCCTGGCGGAGCATCTGAGCAGCGTCGGTGCCCGGGTGTTCACGGCGTACTGGTGCCCTCACTGCCATGACCAGAAGGAGGCCTTCGGCAAGGAGGCCGCCGCCAAGCTCCAGGTGATCGAATGTGCCGAAGACGGTGCCAACACCCAGGCGCAGCTGTGCAAGCAGCAGGGGGTTCAGGGCTATCCCAGCTGGCAGATCAAGGGCGTTATGGATTCGGGCGTCAAGCCGCTGAACACCCTCGCCGATCTCAGTGGCTACACGGGTCCTCGCGACTTCTGAGCAGGCAATCACCCTGCCAGGCCAGCCATTCCCCGATAAGGGACCAACGCCACCCTCGCCCTAACCTCCAGCTCCGCTGGCATCGCTTCATGCCTGATGCACCCCTCGGCACCGCCGCCCGCATCGACACGCAGGCCGTGGAGGTGCCTGCCGGCCTGGGCACGCTGCGCACGTTCCTACGGGTGCTCGGTCCCGGCTACCTGGTGGCCGTGGGCTACATGGATCCGGGCAACTGGGCCACGGATCTGGCGGCCGGCTCCCAGTTCGGCTACCGCCTGCTGTGGGTGATCGGACTCTCCAGCCTGATGGCGATGGTGCTCCAGTCGCTCTGCTGCCGGCTGGGGATCGCCACCCGGCTCGACCTGGCCCAGGCCTGCAGCCGCCTGCTGCCGCGCTTCTGCCGGATTCCCCTCTGGCTGCTGGCCGAGGTGGCGATCATTGCCTGTGACCTGGCCGAGCTGGTGGGCAGCGCCATTGCCCTGCAGCTGCTTTTCGGTCTTCCTTTGCCCTGGGGGGTGGGCCTCACGGCCGCCGACACCCTGTTGCTGCTGGCCCTGCAGCGCTTCGGGATCCGCCGACTGGAGGCCCTGGTGATTGCCCTTGTGGCCCTTGTGGGCGGCTGCTTTGCGGTGGAGATGTTCTTGCTGCAGCCCAATTGGAGCCAGGTGGGCATGGGCTTTCTTCCCCAGGCCGCCAGCCTCAGGGACGGCCAGCAGTTGTTTCTGGCCGCCGGCATTCTCGGGGCCACGGTGATGCCCCACAACCTCTATCTGCATTCCTCACTGGTGCAGACCCGCCTCTGGGCCGGCGGCCGCGGGACGCAGCGCAGGGCGCTGGCCTTCAGCACCTGGGACACCCTGATCGCCCTCAGCCTTGCCTTTCTGATCAATGTCTCGATCCTGGTGCTGGCCGCCGGCAGCTTCTACGGACGACTGCCGCAGCCGGTGACGGACCTGAGCGAGGCCTACCGGCTGCTGACGCCGATGCTGGGCACCTCGCTCGCCAGCGTGCTGTTCGGCGTGGCCCTGCTGGCGGCGGGCCAGAGCTCCACCCTCACCGCCACCATGGCCGGCCAGATCGTCATGGAGGGGTTCCTGCAGATCCGGCTGCCGGACTGGAAACGGCGGCTGCTCACCCGAGGCCTGGCCCTGATCCCGGCGATGGCCACGGTGATCCTGTTCGGGGAACGGGCCACCACGAATCTGCTGGTGCTGAGCCAGGTGGTGCTGTCGCTGCAGTTGCCCTTCGCGGTGATCCCGCTGGTGTGGTTCTGCGGGCGGCGCGGTCTGATGGGCGAGCTCAGAGCGCCGCTCTGGCTTCAGGCAGCAGGCTGGCTGTGCGCCAGTGTGATTGTGATGATCAACCTTTCGTTGCTCACCACGGTGCTGCGGGGCGGCTGAACTGTTGACTGCAGCCTCTGCGAGGGCCCATGCCGCAGCCGGCGGACAGCAAGAAGCCCGAGGGTGGCTTCCGCGTACAGGAGCGCCGCGATGCTCAGGGCTGAACCCTCCCCTGCGAGGGTGCTGATCAGGGGGGCGCTGCAGCCGAAGAGGACGGCGGTAGTGATGGCTGCCAGCTGGCCTTTGTGTTGCTGAGCGATCAGCTGCTCCATCGCTTGATCAGTCCTGAAAGGGGACAGAAGATCCAAGCCAAGTCCGATGGCTCAATACTCGAGCAGTTTGGCGAGGTCTGGGCCAAATTCCTCATGGGATCCCAACCGGCCGGGGAGATGGAGGACCCGGCTGGCTACCGCTGACAGGGCTGTCATCGCCGCCAGGGATTTCGGTGGCGATTGATCAGCGATCACCACGGTGAGGGGTTGCTGCAGGGCGGAGGCCGCAATCAGCCAGCCATCGGGGCGACCGAACGGATCCAGTCCCCCGGTCACGAAGGCAGCACTGGCAAAGCGCGCACCGGGCTGGCGGGCAATCCGTTGCCGTGCCTCCAACCCAGCTTGCGTCAGGCCCGGACCGGTCACATCCACATGACGCCGGCTCATCCAGCCCAGCACTCCTGCAGAAGTGTTTAGGCGGTAGAGCAGCGAACCGATCAGGGGTATTTCCACCAGGAAACGGATGGCGTTGAAGGCCCGACTCCGCCGCCCCGCCATGGTGGGGAACGGCCCGCGCCAAGTGGGGGCAACCACGACCCATTCCTTTGTCTGCAGACCGCGTGTGGCAGCCAGTAGGGCGATGCCGGCTCCATGGCCAGCGGCCAGCAGACCACAATCCACCGGGCAACAGTCGCGGCGGAAGTCCACAAGGAAGGCAGCCAGCAAATCAGCGTCGTAGGCAAGGCGCCGCCGCTCGCTCCCCCCGAAGCCCGGCCAGTCCACGCTGATCAGGCGGGGTAACGAGTCGGCATCGCCAGAGCGGCCACAGATCGCCTCGATGAACGGCTGCCACTCCTGGCGGCTGGAGATGGTGCTCAGCGCGGGTAGCAGCAACCAAGCAGGGCCATCGCCGCCAGAGATCCCGTAGGCGACGCGGATGGTCTGGCCTTCATGGGACCAGACGTAGGTCAGATCCCGATCGTGAGACGCCTTCGCCGAAGCCTCGGTGGGACCAAGGGGAGCCTGGGCCATGGGCAAGGAGGAAGCTGTATTCATCAAGGCTATTGTGCACATTCACACACTAAGGCGATGACCCCAGAGCGAGGTCGCTGCTCCTCCAGCCGGACAGGGAAGGTGATGCTCTCCTGCTGGATTCCAGAAGCTCTGCGGATGGAACTGGACCGGGTCTGGGCCGCCAAGGGCCTTAGGCCCCATGGCCGCACCCAGCAAGGGATGGAGGACATGATCGCCGCCTACCTGGCGGCCCAGCAAGAGGAATAAACGTGAGTAATCGACACCGCAACCAAAGCGGGCACGACCATGTGCACGTTCACGATCACCACGACGATCATGGTCACCGCAGCAGTGCCCCCGGGGCATTTCGCTGGAGCATCGTGCTCAACAGTGGCCTCACCGCCCTGCAGTTGGTGATCGGCTTTGGCTTTGGCTCAGTGGCGCTGATCGGCGATGCCCTCCACAACCTGGGGGACGTGGTGGGCCTCTTCCTTGGCTGGGGGGCTGAGCGTCTCAGCCAAAGGCCCGCCTCCGGCCGCTTCACCTATGGCTACGGGCGCAGTTCCCATATGGCTTCCCTGGTGAATGGACTTCTTCTTTTCTCTGCCGGTGTTGTGGTGGTGGTGGAAGCCATTCAACGGCTGGTGCATCCTGTGCCCCTCGTAGCTGGCCCGGTCGCCTGGGCTGCCGCCGCCGGCATCGCGGTCAACCTCATCTCAGCTCGCCTGTTCGGGCAGGACCACCACCACGACCTCAACCAGCGGGCCGCTGTGCTGCATCTGCTCACCGATGCCGCCGTGTCGGTGGCGGTGCTGGTCAGTGCCGTGCTGGTGGGTGTTACCGGCTGGCTCTGGCTCGATGCAGTCACCGCCATTGGTGTGGGGGCGGCCGTGATCTGGAGCGCCAAGGGCCTGCTGGCCGAGGCCATCGCCGTCAATCTGGATGCCGCTCCACGGCACATCGATGTTGATCGGATCCGCCAGGCCCTGCTTGACCTCCCGGGTGTGGTTGAGGTGGAGGAGTTACACGTGTGGGGGGTGAGCACCTCACGGACCGCGCTGACCGCTCACATTCTGTGTCGAGCGGCAACGTTCACAGACGCCGGCGAGTTCCTTGAGCAGGCGCGCCGCCGTCTGGCAGAGATGGGCATCCGGAAGAGCACCCTGCAACTGGAGACAGCCGGCGACTGCTGAACCAGTGGAAGATGCACCCTTCGGGTCCATGCCACCTTCGCGATCGCCCGCAAGCTGCAGGGCACCCGGGGCTGCACCGTCTCGGTGATCTGAGCCCCAAAAGCACCAGCCCCATGGGCCTCAAGGCTCCCTTTTTCGCCGACGGCTCTGGGCGAGACACCAGCAGGGGAGGGGGCGGCCCTCCTCAGCAGCACTCAGAAGGTTCCTGCTTCACTTCTGGCGCTGATACTTAACTTCGCCACAAGGACAGAAGCCGCCCACAGGTTCATGTCAACACATGGCCTGAAGATCCATGATAAAGCCGTGTGAAAATCTCACTTGAGATGGTTGAGTCAATCTCAGTGTCAGCAGTAACGATGCGCCTCAGCCTCCCTGGCGATGACCATGGCGGTGATGAACATCACTGACGTGGGCGTGCTCGTGTTCGATCGGTGCGTGTTGATGCTCATGGGCATGCCAATAGGCCTGCTGAGGGTCTCTTGAGAGCTGCCCATCCCCGGAGTGGTCGTGGCTGTGGTGGGGGTCGCCGCCGGTCGGATCGTGCCTGTGACGATGCGCATGGCGGAACGCGTCATGGCGATGCCAATGGGCATGGTCTTCCTTGAGCAGAACGGCAACGCCAAGCAGCATCAGGGTTGAGGCCATCGCCATGCCGCTGGTGAATGCCTCGCGTAGCACCACTACGGAGAACAGAACGCCCACGAACGGCGCTGTTGAAAACACCACGGATTCGCGCGCCGCACCCAAGTGGCGAAGAGCGAGCAGATCCAGCCAGATCGAGAGGCCGTATCCCAGCGCGCCAATCACCAGCAGCCCGAGAAGAACGGGCCAGGCCGGCAAGGATTGGCCGGCCGCCAGGGCCAGCAACAACATGGGAACTGAGGCTCCGATCGCCTTCAGCAGCGCGATCTGGAGGGGGTCGCGCAGGCTGAGCCGTTGGCTGAGGTTGTTGTCGATCCCCCAGGCCAGACAGGCTCCACCGATCAGCAGCGTGCCCAGCAGACTGGCGCCGTTCAAGGAACCTTCCGTGAGCAGCACGGCACCGGCAAGGATCAGAACAGCCGCGAACAACCCCTTGCGGCTGAGATGTTCACGGCCGATCAGCACCGCGATCAGCAGCGTGAACACCGCTTCCAGGTTCAGCAGCAGCGAGGCTGAACCTGCCGAGAGCAGGGTGAGCCCCTGCACCAGGCAAATCGCACCGACCATCCCCCCCAGAACGGTGAGCCCCAGGAGCGGTGGAAGGTCACGGCGCTGAACCGGTGTCTCCTCCTGCCGATGGCCAAGAACCCCCCGCACCAGCAGCAGCGCGATGGCAGCTCCGCCATAGAGCAGCGCGGCGATCATCAGTGGCGAGCCTTCGCGGCTGACGACGCTGATCAGAGGCGCGCTGAGGCCGAAGAACACGGCGGCCAGAAGGCCAGCGATCAGCCCCTGCCGCTGTGGGTTTGCTTTGGTCCCCGAGGAAGGATCACGGCCCATGGCATCAAGTCTCGCGCAGGGCTGGCTTGAGGCGAGGCAGCAACCAGCCGCCAAAACGGGCGTAAAGGGCCGGCAGCACCAGCAGGGTGAGGATGGTGGAGGTGATCAAGCCACCCAACACCACAATCGCCAGAGGTTGCAGGATCTCGTTGCCCGCTCCGAAGGCCAGGGCCAGCGGCAGCGTGCCCAGAGCCGAGGTGAGGGCCGTCATCAGGATCGCGTTGAGGCGCTGCAGGCTGCCGGCGCGGATCACCTCCTTGAGCTCCAGCCCTTCCGCATGGCGGCGGTTGTAATTGTCCACCAGCAGCAGGCCATTGCGGACCGCCACCCCGAACAGGGTGATGAACCCGATCAGGGAAGCCACCGAAAGAACGCCGCCGGTGAGCAGGATGGCGACCAGGCCACCGACCAGGGCCAGGGGCAGGTTGAGCAGGATGGCGATCGTGGCCGGTAGTGATTTCACGGACACGAACATCAACACGGCGATGACCACCATGGCCAACAGGCTGTAGATCACCAGGTTGGCGGTGGCCCGCTCCTCCGATTCGAACTGACCGCCGTAGCCGATCAGATAGCCGCTGGGCAGTTTGATCTTGCTGTCGATGGTTTTCTGGATGTCGCCGACGACCGTTCCCAGCGGCCGGCCGCTGACGTTGGTGGACACCACGATCAAGCGGGAAACATCCTCCCGGTTGACCACATTGGCCCCTAAGCCGTAGTCGATGCTGGCCAGGCTTCCCAGCGGCAGCATGGTGCCGGCGGGGGTGGCGATCGGTATGGCACGCAGCGCATCGAGGCTGTTACGCGAGTCCTCGGGCAGCATCACCACCACATCGGTGCGATCGGTGCCGTTGCTCACCACCTGGCCCACGGTCTTGCCGTTGAGGGCGACCTCCACCGCATCGGCGAGCTGCTGCATCGACAGCCCGTTGGCAGTGGCGGCTTGGCGATCGAAGGCGATCTGCACCTGCTGGATCGGCAGCTGGGGTTCGAGCTGCAGATCCACCACCCCCTGAATCGGTTCGATCGCATCACGCACCTGCTCGCCGATCCTGCGCAGCTCCGCCAGATCGGGCCCGTAGATCTTGATCGCGATGGCGCTGCGAACCCCCGAGAGCACTTCATCCATGCGGTGGGAGATGAAGCCACCGATGTTCGGAGCCACACCGGGCAGCTTCAGGAAAGCTTTTCGGAGTTCGGTGATGGCGGCAGGGCGATCCTTCATCGCCTGATCACTCAACTCCACATCCACATGGGCCAGGTTGACGCCTGCCCCATCGGCATCACCCGGGGCCCGACCGGTCCGTACCTGCACCCACTCGAACAGGGGGTTGGCCATCAAGGTCTTGGAGAGGGCCAGGCCGGCGCGGTTGGTCATCTCCAGCGACACGCCGGGGTAGAGCACCATCGAGTTCACCAGCGATTTCTCGCGGAATTCCGGCAGAAACACCCGCCCGAGGCTTGGCAGGATGGCGCAGGCCACCACCACGAGCGCCAAAGCTGCGGCCAGCACTCGCTTGGGGGAGATGAGTGCCATCTCCAGCAGGGGCCGGTAGGTCTGCTCCGCCCAGGTGGAGATCCAGGTGTTCTCGGCGGGGAGACGCGTGTTGGCCAGCAGGATCGCGCAGAGCGCTGGCGTAAGCGTGAGCGCCACCAGGCTGGAGGCCGCGATCGAGAACAGGTAGGCGAGGCCCATCGGCGCGAAGATCCGCCCTTCCACTCCCGTGAGGCTGAAGATCGGCGCGAAGACCACCACGATGATCACCGAGGAAAGGATCACCGGCTGGCGCACCTCCACCGACGCCTCGAACACCACCTGCAGCGGATTCCTGGGACGGGCGGCGGCCTGGTTGCGACGCAGCCCCGTGTAGACGTTCTCCATGTCGACGATGGCGTCGTCGACCACCGAGCCGATGGCGACCACCAGACCACCGAGGGTCATGGTGTTGATCTCCAGCCCAAAGGCGCGCATCAGCATCAGGCCGATCACCAGCGAAAGAGGGATGGCACTGAGGGTGATCACGGCGGTGCGCCAGTTCATCAGGAACAGCACCATCACCACCGAGACGATCACGATCCCTTCAATCAAGGAAGTGCTGACGTTCTTGATCGCGGTGTCAATGAAATTGGCCTGCCGGAAGGTGCGTTTCACCTGAATGTCACCCGGCAGGGTCTTGCTGAGGGCGGCGATCCGCTCCTCCACCTCCCGGGTGACTCTGGGGGTGTCGATATCGGGTTGTTTGTTGATCATCAGCACCACCGCCGGCTTGCCGTTGAAGCTGCCATCGCCGCGCTTGAGAGCGCTGGCCAGCCGCACTTCGGCGACATCACCGAGCCGGAGCGATTGCCCTTTGCTGCCTGTGACCACCGAATCGGCAAGATCCTCGCTGCTGCTCGCCTGGCCGCTGGCGCGGATCAGCTTCTCCTGCCCGCCTGCGATCAGAAAGCCGCCCGGGGCGTTGGCACTGGCGGCAGCGGCCGCATCGGCCACGGCCTGCAGCGACACATTGCGGGCCTGAAGTTGCTGGGGATCGATCTGGATCTGCTGCTGGGCCTCCTCACCGCCGTAGAGGGTCACCTGGGAAACACCGGGCACCGCCAGGATCTGGTTGTTGAAGGTGGTGGCGACGATCCGCCGCAGCTCCATCGCTGAGGTGGGTCCGCCGACTTTCAGCGTGAAGGCGTATTGCAGGATTGTGCCCAGCGGCGAGACGAGCGGCGAGATGGCCGGGGCACTGGCATTGGCGGGTAGTTCCGCCTCGATCTGCTGCAGGCGTTCCGCCACCGATTGGCGGGCCCGGTTGATGTCGGCGTTCTGATCAAAAACCACCTGCACCATTGAGAGCCCCACCTTGGAGGAGGAGCGCACCGTCTCCACTCCCGGCAGACCGTTGACGGCCGATTCGATCGGCACGGTGATGCGTTGTTCCACCTCTTCTGGTGCCAGACCATCGGCTGCGGTCTGCACATCCACCTGGGGAGGGGCGAACTGGGGGAAGACATCCAGGGGCATCCGGCTGATGATCGACAGCCCCCAGAGGGTGATCAGGATGGCGGCAACCACAACCAGCCAGCGCCTGGCGATCGAGGTGCGCAGCGTCTGGTTGAGCAGGCGTTCAAACATGGGAATGGGTTGAGTGGCGGTAGAAAGCGCAGGCTTCGGGTGTCAGTTCTTCTTCCCCAGGCGGGAGGCCACGATCACACCGCCCACCACCACCACCGCAGCACCGGCCCCGATCACCAGGGGGTTGAGGCCTGCGGCGGCCGAGGGCGCGGCCACGGCTGGGGTGGCTGGGGCATCAGAAGCAGCGGCGGGGGTTTCCTCACTGGCGGCCACGGCGCTTTGGCTCTTCTTGGATTCGGCGTAGAGCGAGAGGGCCCCCTGGGTCACCACGTCGTCTCCCGGCGAGATGCTGCCGTCGGTGATTTCGATCTGATCGCCCTTGCTGGCGCCGGTCTGGAGGAACACCGGGTCGTAGGTGGTGCCGCTTTTCACGAAGGCCAGCGGCTTGCCATCCGCATCCACCACAGCGGCGACGGGTATGGAGACCACACCGCCGGCTTCGGTGGCAGGGGCGGTGGTGATGCCCAGCATGGAATCGATCTCGGCGCTGGCCTTCACCTGGCGCACGTTCCCCTGCTGCTGAAACTCATCGCCATGGCCCACATGGGCCACGGCCGGATCGAGTCCGCCGAGGGCCAGGGATCCGAGGCTGAGGCTGGTGGCCAGAAGAAGGGCGCGCATTCCGCTGCTGCCGCAGGAGGCAGGACAAGGACCCGCCGAGGATGCCGCAATGGGGATGAAAAACAGGTGAAACCGTCTGCGCTGCCTAGGATCGGCGGCAATCAGCGCCTTCAGGCCCTTGCCGCTGCGCATCCTGCTGGTGGAGGACGAGACCGAACTGGCCGGCGCCATTGAGGTGGTGCTGCGCGCCCATCACCACGTCGTTGATCACGTCGCCGAGGGGCTCGGCGCCTGGAGCCTGCTCCGCAGCGACCTGGCCAGCCATGACCTGCTCATCGTCGACTGGATGCTGCCGGGTCTGACGGGTCCGGAGCTCTGCCGGCGGGTCCGCGGGGCCGGGATGACCCTGCCGGTGCTGATGCTCACTGCCCTGGCCGACACCAACCATCGGGTGCAGGGCCTCGATGCCGGCGCGGACGACTACCTGAGCAAGCCGTTTGCGATGGAGGAGCTGCTGGCCAGGATCCGGGCGCTGCAGCGGCGTCAGCCAAGTTACCGCGATCCGCTGCTCCGCGCCGGCAGCTATGTCCTCGATCCAGCCGAGGGTTGCCTCACAGTGCAGGAGGAGGGGGGAAGCACGAGGATTGCGTTGTCGGCCAAGGAACTCCAGCTGATGGCCTACTTCATGGAGCATCCGCGCCAGATCATCCCGGGATCAAGGCTGCGGTCCCAGCTCTGGTCGCTGGACGAGGATCCGATCAGCAATGTGGTGGCGGCCTAGGTGCGGCTGCTGCGGCGCCGGATCGCCAGCCACGGGCTTCCCTCTCCCATCGAGACCGTGCCCTCCAAGGGGTATCGCTTCGATCCGGAACCGGAACCATAGGCACCTCCGCCATGGCCTGGCCCGGTCCCATTCCCAGCAGCCGCCTGCGGCTGGCGTCGGTCTATCTGGCGGTGATCGGCGTGATCCTCTACGGCGCCGGCTATGGGCTGTTCGGCCTGTTGATGCGTGCCAACTGGACGGCCGTCGAGCGGGAGGTGGAGACCCTGGCCGGCACCCTGCATGACAGCCTCAAACCCTTGCTGCCGCCGGAAGCCAGGCCCTCACCTCAGCTGGCCAGGGTGCTCCCCGGGCTCTGTCTGGTGGGTGAGCCCTGTCCGAGTCCGCCCTCCCTGCTGCCGCGCCATGCCGTCAGCATCACCGATCCAGAGCGCTTCTACGTGCGTCTGCTGGATCGTCGTGGCGCGCTGATCGCCCACTCCCCCGGCTCTCCGGGTGACGCACCCAGGGCGAAGGTGGCCCGACCCGACACCGTCTGGTCGGTGGTGACGGGGCAGGGCGGTGAGCGCTTCCTGCAGTATGCGATTCACCTGCACCGTTCCCACACGCCGGCGCATCAGGGCGCGAAGCCGACGGAGCTGGATTGGGGCTATCTGCAGATCGGCCGCAGCCTGCGCGGGCTGGAGACGGAGAGGGAACGGCTCTGGTGGGCCACCCAGACGATCGTGGTGCTCGCCCTGCTGGTGGCAGCCCTGGCCAGCTGGTGGCTCTCCGGCCTGGCGATGCGGCCGCTGCTGGCGGCCTACCGGCAGCAGGAGCAGTTCACCGCCGATGCGGCCCATGAATTGCGGGCACCGGTGGCCAACCTGCTGGCCGTGGTGGAGGCCCACAGCACCCAGGCACCGGCCGACCAGCCTGCCACCAGGGAGATGCTGGCGGTGGTCCACCGGCAAGGGCAACGGCTGAACCGTCTGATCAGCGATCTGCTGCTGCTCGCCCGTTTGGATGCTCCTGAGGCGGCTGGGCCATCGGAGCCCTGCTCCCTGGTGCAGATCGCGCGGGACCTGATCGAAGAAACCGGCGAGGCGGCGGCGGCGGCAGGGCTGGATCTGCAACTGGTGGGGGGTGAGCAGGACATCACCGTGCAGGGCACGGAATCTGACCTCTATCGGCTTGTGTCCAACCTGCTGCTCAACGCGATTCAGTACACACCGTCAGGAGGTGAGGTGGTGCTGAGCCTGAGGCGCGAGAGAGGCCAGGCGGTGTTGGAGGTCCAGGACACCGGCATCGGCATCAACCCAGTGGATCAGCAGCGCGTCTTTGATCGTTTCTTCCGCAGTGATCCAGGGCGATCCCGTCGTCAGGGCGGGACAGGCCTGGGGCTCTCCATCGTGGCGGCGATCGTCCGTCGCCATCGCGGCGAAATCTTCGTGGTTTCCAAGCCGGGTTCTGGGAGTGTCTTCACCGTCAAACTGCCCTTGGCCATAACGCCGGCACCGCCAGCAGGATCAGCGGCCGGCCGCCGTTGAGCGCATGGGCGGCTTCTGAGGCTGTGCCGGGGCCACCGCCGCCGCAGACCACCACCGCGCGCAGCTTGCTCATGCAACCTCAGGACACCAGCCCCGCTGGCGCGTCAGGTCCTCCGTCCAACCCTGGCAGCGGCGGGTGAGATGCTCGCCATGGGCGAGCAGGCCCTGGTGCAACTGGCAGGTGAGCACAGGAATGCAGTTCACCCCGGCGTGGTGGCGAAACCAGTGGCAGGTCATGCAGACCTTGCGGCTCCGGCTGCTCTGCAGCACCTCCTGATCCAGATAGGGCCACTCCTCGATGGGCTGCTCGACGGAGCCACCCGCTCCCGAGGTGGAACGGCGCAGGTGATAGCCCATGGCAGCTCTCGATAAGTACGCCCGTACTAGCATGGGGATTCCATCTCTGCTGCTCTCCTGGCTCCCTCAAGCATTGCTGGGCGGAGCGCCTCGATGCGGCTCGCGAGCTCCTCGAAGCGGAGGCCTTCCCCATAGGTCCGAATCAGTGGCTGGAGCCCGATCGAACAGCGGTCGCCATGCAGCATGGCTGTGGGCACTGTCCGACGACAATCTGGTTGAGCGCCCGTCAACCTGATTGAAACGGGACACCCCGAGACCGATAGATCTGGCCAGCGGGCTTGGGCCAGCGCCGGAAGACCTGACGGTAAGTGCGTCGAACTCGGGGGGGGGGTGTGGGGGCACAGTGGATTCCCGGAGGCCTGAACAACGATGCCCGAGCCTGACCCTCGCAATGTCCGGCTGGTGGAGCTGAGGGAGCAGTTGGCCACCCTCCTCAGCAAGCTTCAAGGTCTGGAGCCTGGGAGCCCAGAGCAGCTGGAGGCCTTGGAAAGCTATGAGCCGGTCCAGGCGGCAGTGCTGGCCCTGGCAGAAGAGCTGGGGGCCTGAGGTCTTTCCGGTTGTTTGCAGTCAACCACGACAATCTGAGGTGGGAGCGACGGGGCGACCAGCCAGGCGGTTCAATCTTCTTCGTCAGCCCCACCAGCAGGAATCAACCTGATCTGCTTGCGGCCGAGCTTGATCTCGAACTCATCGCCGGGCCTGAGATCCAGCATGGCGGTGTAGGCCTTGCCCACCAGCAGGTTGCCGTTGCCCTGCACCGTGGCCACGTAGCTCAGGCTGCGGCCACCTTTTCCCTTCCCGTTGCCGTTGCCTTCCCCAAGGCTCACGCCCTTGGCCTCCAGCAGGGCCTCGTAGAAGGCGGTGAAGTTCAGCCGTTCGCTGCCATCTTTCTTGGTGCTGACGTAGCCGGCAGCCCGCACCAGGTCGGACTTGGAGGCATCGCCCTGCTCCTTAACTTTGGTCAGCAGTTCAGATCCAGTGAGGGCCATGTTGGTGCAGCATCGATTAGCTCGACCATAACGAACCTGCCGATGTCGGCCAGAGCAGCAAGGTGCGGTTGCCCGACCATTCAGCGTAGCGCCTCGCAGGCTTCGCCATCACTGTCTCCATCCAGATAAGTGTGTCCTTCTCTCAGCAACTGCTGGGCATGCTCCCAAGACCCCACAGTTCTGCAGTACCAACGCCTGCCTGATCGCGTGCTGGCTCCGCCGTTGATGATCGTGAGGTTCACCGGTCGCTGAGGTCTTGCTACCGGCTGGCTCTGGCCTCCACGCTGGGCAGCCCTCCAATCCCAAGGGCGCTGGATCCCGCCGTCGAACCTCCAGACCCCTACGCGGTATCGCTGAGCAAGCTTCTCACGATCGAGATAGGCCCACTCGTCGCACTGCTTTAGGTACTGGCGGTAGGCGAAAGCGTTGCCCTGCTGCACCAGGGTTAGGCCTGCATTGGCCCCGCTCTGGGTGAACACCTCGGCGACGGTCCGCCCGTAGCGGTCCTTGGTCTGGGCTTTCAGCGTCACGGTGGAGCTGACAGGGAGAAGAGTCTGGAGGGCTTCCCTCGCCTGCTGCCCGTAGGGCGACTGCGCCATTTCTGGGGCATCGATGCAGGCCACGCGGATCGTGAGCTTCTTCCCGCCATCGAGAACGCGGAGCGTGTCGCCATCACCGACTGAGATCACCGTGGCGGCTGAGGCCGACAGGGGGGTGAGTAGAGGGAGGAGCAGGGCCAGGCCATGGAAGGAGAAGAGTGGGACGACCCGCATCAGGGCTCGGGGGTGGGGGGCTGGAGTAGTTGAGATCTTGGCGGGCTGTGGCGTGGAGAGGGAGCATCGTGTGGGTCAGATGCTCAACAGATGGTGGCGGGAGAGGGTCAGGGTCGCTCTCGGGGTTGGTGTCACTCCCCCTATCAGCAGAAGCTCGCTGAGCAGCCCACCCCATCCTGCTCCGGACCACCCGGACACCCCGGACAGGGGGGGCTTGGCCCACTCAAAGTTCTCTTCTATGCAAGAGGAGGAGGGACCTCTCCCTAATTGTCTTGTGATGGTGTGTCCGCCCTGTCCGGGCAGTCCGGGGTGAGGCGGCGACTGGTGAGAGGCACGATGCCCTGCCCTGTCCGGTCCTTGATGACAACCTGTCCGCCCTGTCCGGATCCACCGGCGATCGACTCACCGGGCTGCTGGATCTATGGGATCGCGTGCTCGGGGGGCAGGAGGGGGGCAGGACTGGAAATAAGCCCTGGCGCTGTCCGCCCACGGGAACCCTCTAACCAGCAGCTCCACCACCATGCCCCGCTACCTCTGGCACCTCGACGCCGACGGCTGGCCTCTCGAACGCATCAACACCCTCACCGGCGAGCATGTCCCGGTCTTCACTGGGGGGCCTGAGGAGTCGCTCCACCTCCAGGTTGGCGGGCGCCCAATGGCCTGCTCAGTTCCCAAGGTCTCGGGGGTGGTGTGGGTCTTCGGTGGTTACGCCCACCAAGTGGAAGGCTGAAAGCATGGAAGGATCGGCGACCATTTTGGGTCACTGGTGAGTGCTCATACAGATATCAGCGGCAAGCTATTGAGAACCCGACGACGTTCTTCCCAATCCGGTAGGTGAGAATCCAGCAGCGTAATGAACTCTTCGCCATGGCTCGCCACCCGTAGATGGGCGAGTTCATGGAGAACGACATAGTCAAGGCAGACCATTGGCTTCTGAGCCAGCTGAGTATTCAAACGGATATTCCTTGACTTTGGGTTGCAGCTCCCCCATTGACGGGTCATTGCCTGAACAAAGAGCCGATTTGCTTGTACGTTTAGTTGTTGTTCCCACTTGTCGATCAGGATCGCAGCCTCTTTTCTGAGTTGATCTCGGTACCAGGACGCCAAGATGCTCTGGCGCTTCTCTGATGGTGAGCCTGGTCGAACAAGTAGAACCAGTCGCCTGGGATGAACTTCAACCCTTGGAGGCGCTTCTACCTCCTTGATCTGCAGCAGCAGGCGGCGCCCCCAAAGATGATGGGATTCCCGTTCTACGACCTGCCTGGGACTTTCCCTCTGCTGGCCTTCAAGCCTTGACTGCTGCTTACGAATCCAGCCCAGTTTGCCAATGGCATAGGCCCTTACATGGTCTGGGCTCATCCCTTCCGGCGCTGAGATGCGCACAGATCCATGGGGTGGGACCACCGAAAGGTGCAGATGCTTGATCGGCTTGACGGTGACCTCCACCGACAAGGACCCGATCACAAGCTGATGGCTGGGAAAAGCCAGGGTCATCAGTATTCAGGCTGGGCCACGAGGATGGGCAACAGGCGCTCCACTTCAGCCGCGTCTTGCAGCACACCGAAGAGAGCTGCCTTGATCAGTTGCTCCTTGGCCTGGACACCACGCCAGCCATCGGGCCGGACCTGGCGCACGGTGCTGTCAATGCGGAGAGCCAGTTCAAGATTGTCATTCAAGTTGCTCCAAAGTGCTCGCTTGCCAGGAGTATCAAGCTCTTTTGGTGTACTGTCAGCAGCTTGCTGGTTGAGCTGACGAGCCAGATCCGCAACGCGACGGAGGTACTCCTCGTAGGCCTCAGCTTGCTGTCTGCGGAAGCGGATGATCTCGCCAAGAACCTGCGACATGCGGTCGTAGAAGGCGGGGTCATTGGCACGCTCGCTAATGATCGTTCGCCGGATGTTGTTCTCGATTGTTTCTGCAACAGCCTTTCGGTTGTTGGCCCTATTGCCAAACTGCTGTCGAATGGCTTCCGCAACACCCGTCTTGATGATCAGCTCCAGCAGGCCGATGTCGTCGAAAGCTGATATCTTTCTTGGGAGATCAGCCTCAATGTAGGAGTCAATCAGATAGCGCATGTCGGCCTCGTAGGCCTTGAGATCGAGGTTCTCGCCTGCCGCAAGCCGAATCACCTGCCTCCATTCCAGAGCCTTGTCCCGCTGGCGTGTGATCCGGTTGGCTTCTGAGGCAGAGTAGCCCGCATCAGAAAGCTCGTTGGCCAAGGCTGCATAGGCCCTTGTCAGCTCGACCACGGCCTTGTAGTAAGCCATCCGGATCGGTTCACGCTCCTGCAGATCATCAGAGCTCTCGGTGTTGCCGCAGAAGTGATGCAAGACCGCCAGATCATCCATTGGAGGCGGTACGGGTTCGGCGAGCAGTGCCTCCTGCTCCAAAGCCTCCTCTAGGCGCTCCCTTGCCTTGGTGATTCGGTCCTGAAGGAGGACATCGGGATCAACGCCGCCGGCTGAGTGATCGAGGTCATCGCTGGAATACACCGCAATGGCGTTCTCGACTTTCTTGAAGAGATCCTTGTAATCGACGATGCAGCCATAGGGCTTATCGTCGCCATCTAGGCGGTTGGTGCGGCAGATAGCCTGGAAGAGGCCATGATCCTGCATCGACTTGTCGATGTAGAGCACGCTGCAGGACGGGGCATCGAAGCCGGTGAGGAGCTTGTCGACCACGATCAGCAACTTCATCTGAGCAGGTTGATGGATGAAGAGTTGCTTGGCTTGCTCCTCGTAAGTTTCAGTGCGCGTCAAGCCTGGTTGGCTCGCCATACCTTCAAGCAGTCTGGTATAAATGTTGTAGATGAACTGCTTCTCGGTTTCGGTGTTGGCGCCCACCTCTTCCTTCGTAACGTCTTTGGCCTGGGGGTCGTAAGAGGAAATGACCGCACACTTGCCCTTGAGCTCGGTCTGGTTGAACAGCTCGAAGTAACGGCAGGCCTCATAGATGCTGGAGGCCACCAGGATGGCGTTACCGCGCTGGCTCGCCAACCGTGGTTGCACGGAAAAGTCGAAAAGCATGTCGGCCACGATCCGGTTCATCCGTGCCTTGGAGCTGAGCACGCTCTGCAAGGTTCCCCACTGACGCTTGAGTTCGCGTTGCTGCCAGGGATTGAGCCCAGAGGTCTTGGCATCGAACCACTGGTCCACCTTTTCCTGGGAGCTGAGGCGCTGATCGATGTCGCGGGCTTCGTAGACCAGATCTAGAACAACCTGGTCTTCTACACCTTCGCTGAACTTGTAGGTGTGGATGTAGCCGCCAAAGACCTCAAGGCTGGTGGCTTTGTCTTTCTTGAGAAGTGGGGTGCCGGTGAAACCGATGAAGACGGCATCGGGTAGCAACGCCTTCATGACCCGGTGTAGCTTGCCGCTCTGGGTGCGGTGGCACTCATCGACAAAGATGAACAACTCGCCTACAGCCGGGCTGGGTTGGGACTGGAGCTGCTCGAGGAAGGTCTCGAAATCGTCGACACCCTTTACGCCAAACTTGTGAACCAAGGAGCAGAAGAGGCGGGGTAGGGGCTGACCCAGAGCTTGCATAAGATCCCTGCCACTGCTGGTGCGCTTAATCGTTTCGCCAGCGCCACCGAATACGCCTTCGATCTGCTTGTCGAGCTCATCGCGGTCGGTGATGACCACGACGCGAGCGTTGGGGTTGTTGGCCAGGATCCACCGGGCTAGGAGCACCATCACAATGCTCTTGCCGCTGCCCTGGGTGTGCCAGATGATGCCGCCGTATCGTTGCTGCACATGCTGCTGAGCAGCTTTGATGCCGAAATACTGATGCACCCTGGGCAGTTTCTTGATGCCGGCATCGAAGAGAACGAAGTCGCGCAGCAGCTCGATCAACCGATCCTTTCGGCAGATTTTGATCAGGTACTTGTCGAGCTTGGGGCGGCTGTTGTCAGCTTCGTCTTCCTTCCAGGTCAGGAAGTATTTCTCGGGCGTGAGGATGGCTCCATAACGCAGGCCTTCGGAGTCATTGCCAGCAAACACCAGTTGGTTGGTGGCGAAGAACCAGGCGTTGAACTCGGGTTTCTGGTTGGAGAGATTTTGACGTATGCCATCGCCGATACTCACGCGACTGCGCTTGAGCTCGATCACTCCCACCGCAATGCCGTTCACGTAGAGCACCAGGTCGGGGCGGCGCTCCTTGGGGCCCTTCAGGGTGACTTCTTCAGCAATGGCGAAGTCGTTGGCGTCAGGTGTGTACCAGTCGATCAGGGCCACGGTGCTTGTGGGCTGGTCGGCGGCTGCCTTCACCTGCACCCCATAGCGGAGCAGGGAGTTGACCCTGCGATTGGCCTCATACAGGCCGACCTGGCTGGTGTCGGCAGCAATCCGGAGATGATACAAGGACCCACTGATCTCTGCCGGGATGTAGCCACGACGTTGGAGGTAGCCGGTAAGGATCTCCTCCTCGATGTTGCTGTTGCCAACTCGGTCCTTCCAGTCGCCCAGGTAGCGATAGCCGAGCTCCTCATGGAACAGCTTGATCACCCTGCTTTGGGTGAGGCGCTCAGGGCCGATCCCGCTCATGCTGTTGCCTCCACGCTGAGGATCTCCCGCTCCACATAGGACCGGAAGGCGGATGGCGAGGTGAAGCAGCGGAACCCGGCGGCGCTGGCCAGGGCCAGGGTGGCGGGCTCTTCGTTGAGCAGCACGGCCACGGGCTGGCTGAGCTCCGCCTGGATGCCGGTAGGCCAGGCCAAATCGAACACGGCGCGCTGTTCGCCGGTGGCTGGATCGGCGAAGTCGTAGGCAATGGTTCCTAGGGGGAGCGCCTGATCGGCCATCCAGGCGTTGAGGCGCTGCAACTCGGCTTCCTCCTCCTCGCTGGTGATGCCGCCCACCGTTTCGGTGGCTTGTTGACGCAAGGCAGCCGCCGGGCCGGACAGCCAGCGGGTGTCTCCATGGAGCAGCTCCTCCAGTCGGGCGTTCACTTCAGCCGCCAGCAGGGCCTTGCGGGCCTCCAGGAAGGAGCGGAAGTTTTCGAGCTTCCATAGCTCTGGATCGGGCGGGATCCACTGGGAGGCCAGGGCACGGGGGTGTGCGGCCTCAATCTCCGGGAAGTAGGCCTCTGGCAGGCGATCGGTGATCTTGATGTTGGTGTCTTTTGTGAGGAAGCAGAAGTTGGCCAGGGCGTTGACCTCCGGCCTGCGGTAGTCGGCCTTGTAGAGCTGGGCATTGGGGAAGATGTGATGCACCTCCAAGCGGCTCATCTTGCCGAGCATCCCGGCTTTGAGCGGCAACCCGGTGCCCCAGTCGCGGGCTGCGCCCATGCGGGTGAGCAGGTAGAGCACCGGGTAGAAGCGTGCTCCGAGGCTCCAGCCGGTGAAGTGCCCGGGTTCCACCCGTAGCCCGCCATGCCAAAGGCGCAGCTGCTCCAGCAGGCGCTCCAGCCCCTCCCTCTCGCCTTCGAGGGCGGCGAGGTCTTGGTCGATGAAGGATTCGGTAGATCCGGAGAAGCGGCCCCACATGCCAGCCTGCACGAACCAGAACAGCCGCCGGTCGCGCTCCACTTCATCCATAGGGCCGCTGCGCTGATCGAGGTAGCGCACCATCACCGGGATCCCGAAGCGCCCGAAGAACACCTGGTCGTGATCGAGGCCGAGGCGGCCCGCGATCAGGTTGAGGCAGGTGTCGATGTGCCTGGTGGCGCGCCTGAGGGCGTCCTGGATTTCGGGGGTGCTCTTGTCGTGCAGGTAGAGGAACTTGGCCTCGCCGGTGAGCACCGTGTTCACCGAGCGAAGCAGCCAGTCGAGGTTGAAGTTGTAGCCCTGATCGCTCCATTCCTTGAGCTTGGCCTTCATGGCATCACGGCCTTCCGGCCAGTCGGCGCAGATCTTGGCGAGAGCCAGATCGCCCTTGGAGAGCTTGGTGCCGCCGCTGTTGACGAGGTTGAAGATGTCCACCACCACGTCGAGCGACTTGTCTGCGCCGGTGACTTCTTCGACGTGAAGGTCGATGTCACCGATGCCCAACAGCTGGCTGAGACGGCCGATGAACTCGCCAACCCGTGGGGCCAGCTCAGGGTTCTGTCCGAACTCGGCGGCCAGCTGGCCGAGGCCGGCGCTGCCCAGCCCGAGCAGGTTGGTGACATCGATCCAGAGGGGATCGTCCTTCATCTTCACCGGTTGGTAGAAGGCAAACACTTCCTCGCCGAGATGGAAGCGGAGCCCGTTGAAGGCCTGGGCGTTGCCATCGAAGAACTTGGGAGGCTTGCCACGCACCACGCCATAGAGGGAGGTCATGCGCTGCTGGCCATCGAGCAGAAGCTTCACCACACCAGCTGCCAGCGGGCCATCACCGCGATGGGTGGCGGTCTTCGACTCTGTGGCCCAGACCAGCAGGCCGCCAACGGGATGGCGTTTGTAGAGCGAATCAAACAGCCCGCGCACCTGATCGCGATTCCAGACGTAGCCCCGCTGGAACTCGGGCAGGGCCATATGGCCGCTGTCGATGTGGTCGAGGATGGTGGAGATTTTCATGAGTAACCAGCTATATCGAAGCTGGAATACAGCGTGAAAGCCCCTGCTGCAAGCGGCCGGCAGACCATAGAGAGTCAACAAGGTTACCCCAGGCCTCAGCCAGAGCTGGGTGCGCATCCCGATAGGCAGTTGCGATCTTTCTTAGATCTTTTCCTTTTCGCCTGACAAACTTCGGTTGTTTCCCCTCCAAGGCCACAGCAGGATCCTTTAGGCATTCCACACATGCAGGAGGCAGTGGATTGGTGAGACAACTGCGAGATTCGGGCAAGTCAGGGAAGATGGCACGCAACAGCCAAGCTTCGGTTGCCATGCCAGGAACCCAGATCAGAACATTCTCAGGGAGATTCACCAGACCAAGCCAACCCATGACTAAAGCCTCAGCGGCTAAAATATTATTCTCCGGCGGTGGACATAGTCCTGCAGCGTCATGCTCTTTGTCGAGCACGATATCAGCATCGACATGAATAATTAGTAGATGAACGTCTGGCCTTAGTGCTCCAATAGCCTCAAGCCCTCCGGCGGCTTGCACAGATTTGCACCAACCGCGTACTCCTTTCCAGCCACCACCATGGGGGCCTGCATCGCCACCATACAGAGATTCATCTGGCTGAATTCTACTGAGTCTGAATGAGGGTTGCTTGAGATGAGCAAACAGAACGGCCTCCAAGACCCTTTGGTCTGTAATGCCTTCACACACCAACCGAATGTTATACATTCGCGATACCCCCCAGATGCCCCGTCACCCAGAGGCGTGAAAGTGGCCAGCCTTCCTGGGCCTTGCCAAGCAGGGCCTCGTCCACAACCACACGATTAATCGTGGTCATCCCCCCGAATGATCTGTCAACCGCAAATAGCCGTACTCGCTCATCCTGGAGTGAGAGGCCATCGAGAACAAGAGGATTGTGGCATGTAAGTAGAAGTTGGCGCCCATTTGTAATAGACCACTCAGCCAGTTTGGCTGTAAGTGACCGGACTAGCCGTGGGTTAAGCGTGGCATCAAAGTTGTCGATGGCCAAGAGCCTAGGGGCGTCGGGGTGGACTGCGAGAACAGCCGCGAAAAGAACATATAGTGCGCCCTCGCTAGCATCATAAGCGCTTAGTACATTGCGCCGATCGGCCATGAAGCGATCGCGGAAGAACAAGACCTGAGATGGTCTTGGGATGGATGGTGAAAGGAGTTCAGCTGAACCGGGTCTAGATCCGAAGCTGGCTACCCAGTCAACTAACTCAAGAATGTCCTCAATGACCTCTTCAAGTGCTTCAGTCTTGCGTGCAAGCCGATGCAACTCTTCTACCGCCTCAGCGAGCCGCCCCCCGCTGAGGCCGACTGGTTGCCGGGTCTGGGGATCCGAGACAATGCCTCTGAGTGTTGCCGTATTTGGAGCATAGATGGAATAGTCTTGTAACAGAGAGAGTAGCGTAGAGCCTTCTGTGTGACCCACTGACTCTACATCTTTTAAGGCTGCAAGGCCTCGGAATGCATCAAGTGCTGGAAGCTTTGTAGAACGGGGAGAGCGGCCTACAATTTTCTTACCACTACTGATCCATTTTTCGGTTTTAAAAGCCCATGCTGTAGATTGGGTGCTTGGATTATTGAGCTCCACCTCGTAGCTGCTTGTCCCCGTGTGGGCACCGAAACGAATGGCGTTTCGTCTTGTGTGACCCCGAAACGACGTTTTGTAGAGATCAGGCAAACCAGGGCGCACGCCCCTGCGCAAGAGTGATTCATCGTCGACTCGACCAAAGGCTGCCGAGCCAAGAACGCCAATCGCTTCGAGGATGTTTGACTTACCGCTACCGTTGGCCCCGACAAACACATTAAAAGCACCCAACTCCAGGCTGGCCTTCTGGATGGACTTGAAGGCATGAATGTCGATTCGCTGGATCAGCGTCATGGCTTGGGAGAGTGGCTGTAGGCCTGGCAGCGGAATCTATGTCGATGAAGGGTAGCCAAAGCCACCATGGCCGCCAGAGCTGGCGGCTGGGCTGATCGGGGCGTTGGGATGCGGTGGAGTGTCATCGCAGGCGGATTCGGCCGGTGAGGAGCTGTTGCTTCATGGCTTGCTTGAGAGCGCGTGTTTTATCGAGCCTGATGTTTAGTGTATTCAGCTCATCATCCAGTGATGATAGGCACTCTGAAATCGCCAGTTGCTCAGCCAATGTGGGCCATTGAATGCTCAAGGAAAGCAGAGCCTGTTTGGAGATGTTCTTCATGCTTCCACTTGTTCCCGTAGCCAGCTCCTTGATGCACGTTCTGTTTTGATCAAATGAAAGCGAATATGCAAGCCACCGAGAGGAGACGGCATTAGGGTTTCTGTAAGCCACCCTCCATAAGCGGTCTGGCAGGAACAAACCTGGGTAATCCGATTCAGAGTATCCGCATTCGCCTACTAGCGCAGGCGTATTCATCCTACTGATAATCAGGTCTCCCTTCCGGATCGAAGTCTTGGCGCGCGAAAGATCAGCGGCTGTAATTTCCTTGCTTTCCGAGGCTATCACCTGGCCATTCGTTACCGCTGATGTCTTGAGAACGAAGCGGCCTGTGCCTGGGTGATCATTGCCTGGCTGAGACACAACACTAACGCCTGCTTCTAGATTACTGATCACGCTGCCAAGCCTCTTCACCACCCACTCCCCCTCGAACCCCGGCAGCCGCCGCTTGCCGGTGAGCAGCTCCTGCATGGCGGCCTGCTTGATGTTGCGCTTTTTGGCGATGAATCGCTCCAGCGCGGTTAGCATTGCATCCGCATCGCTCAACGCCGCTGCAATAGAGCGCTGCTCTGTCACGCTCGCAGGAATATGAATCGGGCACTTCTGGAATGCGTTGTTAAGCAGGTGTGTCTGGCTAACACCGTCATCAAACCTGAGAAAGTATGGATTGCGATTAAGGACGTAAAACAAGTACTTTGGCCAATCGTTGTACGCAGTTAGTGCGCATACCCGTTGGTTGACTGCATAGGTGTCGTCCGCCTCCACAAAGTAGGCTCTCGCAAGAGCGCGGCCATTTGGAAGGTCGCTCATCACCATCAGGATGTCTTCTTTTTTAGCAGGGCTCAAGTTTTCTCTTGAATACTTGCGAACGCTGCCGTCGGTTGATATGAACTTGGAGTTTACGCAGACGAAGGCCCCTGTATCAGATATGAACTTCTCGTGTGCTTTGCCACTGCGGAAAAGCAAGACATCAGGCAAGAGTTTCACATCCCACTCCTCTGGGATTACGCCCACCTCTGTCTGTTTGTAGCCCGGCTTCAATTCCATGCGAACCCCATCCGCTGCAGATGCTGGGCCACCCGTGCTTCCAGTTCCTCCACTCGGTCGCTGATCACCGGTAGGGCCTCGCCGTAGCGCTCGCCCAGTTGCTTGAGGCGGCTGGTGAGGGCCTGGCTCACCCGTTCCACCTCGGAGGCCACTGCCTGCTCCAGGCTGACCAGCCACTTGCCCTCCACAACAAGCTCCCGGATCTCGGTCTTCGTGAGGCTGTCGTAGCGGCCGTAGGACTGGTCGTCGAGCTCGGCCTCGGCGGCCTTTAGGGCCCTCTTGGTGGAGGCTTCCTCTTCGCTCACCTCCAGCCATTCTTTCAGCACCGCCAGCTCCTCAACGGCCTCGGGATCCTTGCGGATCTCCTTGATGCGGGCATTCACGTTGGCCTTATTCACCTTCTCCAGCTCGCCGAAGGCACCTTCCTCGCCACCGTGTTCCTCCTCCAGCTCCGCCAGGCGGCTGCTGGCCTCCTCCAGCTGGGAAAGAAGCCCCTCAATCAGCTCCAGGTCATCAGCAAACAGGTGCCGCACCAGCAGCTCCTTGGGCACCAGGTCGCATGCCCAGCCCTTGTCCTTGCTATTGCCCTTCTTGTCAATTTCGATCACGCGGGTGGGCTCGGCCTTCCAGCCCTCGGCGCTGATCGCATATACATCGTCCTGCATCGTCTCGGCCCACTGGTCGAGCAGCAGCTGGTACACGGCGTAGGCATCTATCAGCGGCTGGCCCAGGTAATGGGCCAGCAGGCCCTCGCTCAGCTCGCGGATCACCGCCTTGGGGTGGCAGCCCGGCTCTTGGGTCCGCAGCTGGGCCGCCGCCTGCTGCCGCCAGGCATGAAAGTGCTCGGCCATTCCCGCCAGAAAGTTGGTAAACTGGGGATGTGCCGTGATCGTGGCCTTCAGCTCCCCCGGCGCCACAGCCAGCTCCAGATACCCGGGCCGCAGGGGCCTAAACAGGGCCTCCCGCAGCTGCGGGCACACCTGCCAGTAAGCCTCCAGGGCGTCGATGTCGCGCTCGGGAATGCCGCCGCGCAGGTGGGCCTCGATGTCCTGCAGGTCTTCTGCTTCTGAACTGTCGATGTAGCGGGGCAGGTTGAGATTGTAGTCGTGACCAGCGATCTCCTCATTGCGCACGAAGCGCGAATACCCGGGGATCTCAAGCTGGCGGGTGAACACATCCACGATCTTGTGGATGTCGCGCTCGCGCAGGCGGTTCTTGGGCCCGTCCTTGATGAACCCCTTGCTGGCATCCACCAAAAATATCCCCTCGCGGCTGCCGGCATCGCGCTTGTCGATCACCACGATGCAGGCGGGAATGCCCGTGCCGTAGAAGAGGTTTGCCGGCAGGCCGATGATCCCCTTGATCAGGCCCCGCTGGATGAGGTTTTTGCGGATTTCGGCTTCGGCGTTGCCGCGGAACAGCACACCATGGGGAAGGATGCAACTGCCACGGCCGGTGCTCTTGAGCGTACGCACGATGTGCAGCAGGTAGGCATAGTCGCCCTGCTTAGCCGGTGGGATGCCGAAGCCCTCAAAGCGCCCGTAGCGATCCTTAGCCGCATCCAGGCCTGTGCTCCAGCGCTTATCGGAGAACGGCGGATTGGCCACCACAAAGTCGAACTGCTTGAGATGATCACCCTCGGTGAGCTTCGGGTCGGCGATCGTGTTTCCTTGCCAGATCGTGGCCGTGGGGTTGCCGTGCAGGATCATGTTCATCCGCGCCAGGCCGCTGGTGGCCGCGTCCTTCTCCTGGCCGTAGAGCGTCACCGGCGTGCGGGCCTGGGCCGCCACCTTCAGGAGCAATGACCCCGATCCACAGGTGGGGTCGCACACCGTGGTGTCGGCGGAGGTGGCCTCCTTGTCGATCTCCAGCACCTGGGCCTTGATGCGGCTCACCTCCGCTGGTGTGTAGAACTGCCCCTTGCTCTTGCCGCTTTCGCTGGCGAAGTGGCGCATCAGGTATTCGTAGGCATCTCCAAGGATGTCGTCGTCGTCAGCCCGGTTGCGCGAGAAGTTGAGCTCCTGCTTCTCGAAGATGGCGATCAGGTTGGTGAGCCGCTCCACCAGCTCCTTGCCGCTTCCGAGCTTGGCTTGGTCGTTAAAATCGGGAAAGTCGCTCTGGCTGAGCTGTTGGTTGGCCGCCACCAGCGGGGCGATGATCTCCTTGTTGATGCGGTCGCCGATCTCCACCTTGCCCTTCAGGGCCACCATGGCCTCAAAGCCGGAGCCCTCGGGGATCACCAGCGGCGCATAGGGCTGGCCGGCGTACTTGTCGCTGATGTACTTGAGGAATAGCAACACCAGCACATAGTCCTTGTACTGGCTGGCGTCCATGCCGCCTCGCAGCTCATCGCAGCTGGCCCAGAGACTCGAATACAGCTCGGATTTACGGATCGCCATGGTTCAGGCGGCCTCCGCGTTTGTTTCGGTCAGTTGAGTGTTGAATACTTGAGTGTTAACTGAATCAAGCTGCATGGCCATCGAATCAGTACGTCGCCACATGGTTTGGATCCATCGCCTTGGCGTGCTGTATCCGAAGATTGATTCAACGGTCAGGGACAAGGTGTCCCGCCCTACGAGTCCGCTGAAGAGGGCACCAGGCCTTTTGTCAACCTGCTTGGTCATCGGATCTTCGCAGCCTGCTTGGCACTCTGGAGACCCTTGACCGGCATTGCTCTTCCCTCCCTGCGAAGAACGAGGCGACCTTTGAGGCACAGAAGCAGAGGGACCACTGAAGTGCAGTTTGACCTGTGTTGTGCCGCATTGGGGGTTCCAAGGGGGCAATCATCAGAAGCAATTCCGAAACGGCAGGTGGTGCAGGCGTTCTGGGCGCTCTGGTTCAGAGGCATCGCCAGGCGTATCCGTCCTCTGAGGGTGACGCCCTTGGGAGAACGCCGCCAGGGAGCTCTCGGCGTAGGCGGAGGTCTGCGCCTCGATGCTGCTGACGGTGGTGACGGCCTTCGAGGCTTCGATCACGCCCAATAGCAGAATGCCGAGGCTTGTGGCCACATGCCAACAGAGGCTCCCGAGCGCCATCCGGTACCGGCATTGATCGGACATGCCGAAGGCTGTGCCGGACAAGGGTCGGACAGGGCAGCGCATTTCCGCTCTCCTCAAGCCACCCCTCACCCCGGACTGCCCGGACAGGGCGGACACCTCCCACAAACAGCTTATTGATGAAACCTCCCTCTCCCCTGCATAACAGGGAACTTTGAGAGGGGGACAGCCTGTCCGGGGTGTCCGGGCTGTCCATGGGGGGAGGGGGATGGCATGGTCATTGGGAGATCAACGTCCCAGGGCGGGCGTTCTTCCTCAGTTAGCAGCGCAAGCCCCTGCACCTCGCGCTCGTCAACCTGATGCTGCACAAGTACGCCGAGAAGGGTCGGTTGCCGGTGGCGGTTCATCCCCACATAGCGCCACGGCTGCAGTTTTGCCTTCGCCGACCAGGGCGCAGACAAACGGCTCATTCAGGGCTATCTCGGGTGTTCGGGCACCGCAACATTCAGCACACCGTTCGCTACACCGCAACAAACCCGGCGAGGTTTGTGAAACTGTGGCGATAACGCTGCCCCTCAGCGGTTGAGCAAGAGGCTTTCACTATTGGTAGAGTCCTCAGGGCTTAGCGTCCGCTGCATGGATTGGTTA
Organism: Synechococcus sp. BO 8801; assembly: GCF_002252675.1. Lineage (GTDB taxonomy): Bacteria > Cyanobacteriota > Cyanobacteriia > PCC-6307 > Cyanobiaceae > Cyanobium. The sequence continues at coordinate 46,235 of NZ_NQKY01000006.1, forward strand.
GGCGTAATGCGAGTCCATTATGCTTTTGAGTCGTTTGTATAAATCATTGCACAGATTTCTGTAACCCTCTTCATTTGGAAGGTACTTCAAGGCGCGATGATGCCCCAGATCAGAAGGAATATCATCAATCGACTGCGTAATAGGAATAACGGTCTTCCCTAGTGTGTGCGCAATCCCGGTTTCATACATCACATTTGGATTCCTGCCAGTGAAGTCAACGACAACGACACGTGCGCTGAATATTAGATCAAAGATGTCTTGCATGAAAGTAGCGTTGTCCCAGATGTCGTCGGCGCGCAGGCACTCCAGCGACATGTAATCAGCCACCTTCTTGATTGACTGATATGTTCCTCGAAACCCCGCATTAAAGGGCATCATGACGGAAACCAGCTTCGGGTTTACCGACTTCTCAGGCACTTTGAATATCTCTGGCTTGAAAGTCAGTAGTCGCTCTGTAGGTGGCGTGTCGAATGCAGTCGAGATGAACTCCCCGCTCAGCGGACATACGCGAACTAGGCCAGTTGGGAGTTCAGCGATTGTCAGGCTTGCGGATTCTAGACTGGTCTTGACGGCATCTATTGCCTTAGTTCGATCAAGTCTTGGATCAAAGAGAAAGTGATCGGGATGGAGCAGGTGCTCAATGATAGAGATGATTTCCCGCGAGGGTAGTCTAGGCGCTGCGGGCTGTTTAGCGTTTAGCTCTGCAAGAACTTCTTCAACCCAGACATTTCTTGTTGAGCCATCGTGGGTGTAGTCGAGGTCTATCCCGATAAAGAAGCGAGTTAGATAGCTTGAACTTCGGTAGCGGAAGTAAGTGAACGGCTCGTTGCCGCAGATCATGTCTGCAAGCCGGATGAGGGTCGGTTTACTCAGCATGTGTGTCACGGACAAATTGGTGAACCCTAATGCTCCAGATCAGATGCGGGACGAGATCTCGGCATAGAACCTAGCCTCAGCAACCGTCTTCTGAATCAGGATTTTCGCTTGGTTGGTTAGTTCTAAATTGAGCTGCAATCTCATTGAGATTTCGTGTGACCGAGTCAACACACAGCCCCCAAGCACCTCTTGCCTGCGTCTGAGATGAACCGCCCATTAGGCTCATTGAAGCATCTATGTCTATAGACCCAATATGAGCGTCAACAATCCTTAGATCATAAAGCCCAGCAAACGGAGCGGTTAAGCCCCTGGATTCTTCAATAGACAGTCCAATCAGTATGAGACCTTTCTCCAACAACTTTATCTGCCGCAGTTTACTGTCGACTTCTTGACCAAGGGTAAGGCATACAGTTCTGAGTGCAGGAATTGACATGGTTTCAAATATCCATTTGTATAATATCTTTGCCAGTGTTGCGACTTCAGAGAAATCATTCAGCAATGGACCAACGCTTAGCATTGCCCTTTCTTTCTCTGAAGGTTCATTGGTATCAAAGAGTTCCACCCCGAACCTAGATTCAACAACTGCTCCCAGGCAGTCTCTTGCTTCGCGTATCAGTTCAGTGGTGCTAGGTGACAAAGGTGGATTACATTGCATCCGAGTTTGAAAGAGTTCTTCGCACACCTCACCGCTTGGATACGAGGAGAATGAAGCCCAGTAGGCTTGTTCTTCAGCAGGCAACTGAGCAATGTCAGGTGCAAATGCTGTAACCAGTCCCAATGAGTTGATTCCCACGTCAATCTCGCCCCTTTCCCCAGGAAGTGACGCTTGCCCCCAATTCCTCATACAGAAATAGATACTATACCTGGGCGTATTGAGATACTTCCTTAGGACTTCAGCTCGAAACCAGAGATAGCCATATTGTCCTATTCCATTGCGCATATAGGCGTTCAAGTCTCCAGATGGTAGAAGCTTCTTCTTTGTTCCTTCGTCATCTACAATGAAAAGGGGCAGCTCTTGATGTTCGATTGGGTGCTCAATACGTGAGAAATACCAAGGACTTCTATCATATCGTGGCTCATCACAAGGATCAACGATTAGAGTTCGTAGAAGAATTGAGCGACCTCGAAAGAATTTCCCGTGTGTTGTTTCAGGGCTTTGGATCGATGTACAGATAGATTCATGCTCCTCTGGCTGGATTTCATCATTCTGCATGATGCCCAAGTCGGCTTCTGCTTCAGAGTTCGCAAATCTATTTACCACAACCGAAATTATCAACGACATCTCACCTGCAGACAAGAAATCGCGTAAAAAGTCCCTGTGGATGACGACCTTGGGGGTAGGATCAAAAATTGTGTGCTCGACAACCGAGCATTGCGCGACTAGTATTTCTGCCACTGGGTGATAATACTTCCCAGCTTCCCGCTCCTCAAGGGCGTGGTATCTGCAGAAGTCTTTACTTGGAGAGACAGCTAGTATCTTGGATATTGGGTGCAGAAAGATATCGGATATTGGATAGATGACTGCATCGCCAAGTCTGCGATGGTTTCCAAAGTCAAATTTGTCGGCACAAGACCATCCCTGCTCAAATTCTAAGTAGTCGGGTGATCGGGCTAGCTCTGCAACTAAGGCAGCATCATGGACCGGAGTAATCGCAGATCGAATGAGCCACTCTTCTTTCCTCCAAGTTGGCTGATCGAATGACCCATCTTCTTGAACGTGAAAATCGACCAGGTTGATTTCAGCTCCATGAAATGGATTGAAGTGGGCGTTTATGCGGTCTTCATACCGCAGCCATTGGTCAAGATTCATTGGTTCTTGAGGCCCTGAAATGGACTGCAATCTGATCATAGGGGAATTTCTGATTCAAGCTAACGCTTGCCATCACCTGGCCGCCGTGCCCCAAGGTGTTAAAGAGAGCTTTTGGAGGCGGCTCAGGTGCATGGCATGGTTAGGCCTTGCTTGAACAAGTGTCCTAGTGGCAACCAGGTAAGCATGCAGCGACCTGCGCCCAGTTGCTCATCCAAAAGGAGTTTTTGCTAGAAACCAAGGACAAATAAAACTCGCCTCCCTATGGCAAGAATATTCCAGCCGAGCCGGCACCAAAGGTTAGGCACAATGATACTGCCTTGGTCTATCCTGAAAGACAACGGCCACTGCACCTGACAACCCATGGCATACACAGGATTTATTAGAATTCCTCCATTATGCCCAATCTATGAAATACCGATGAGGTCTATATCTAAGAATCCTGCACTCCAGTTCTTTCTCCTTTGCGTTGTTACTTCAGTCATATATATAGCAGGAAGTATTTGTCCGGCGAGCGCTCAAACTACAATCACGTTCCCTCAAGGCAAGACTGCCGCAGGCTGGTCAGGATTTGTTAAACAAGACCATGTATTCAAGGTTTTTGGCAAGCAGGGCCAGAGAATCTACGTAGAGGGAGGAGATTTGTATACATATGCGATAACTGCGCCATCTGGAAGGGTGTTAAACTGCGACATGGTTCCTTATGACAAGGAAGTATGCGAGCTGCAGAGATCTAGGTTGCTGCCCGAGACCGGGGTGTATACAGTTCACGTTCTTTATAGAATGGGCGGCTACCCTGGTGGGCGTGAAGTAAGCACTCTAATAACAGTCAGGGACGACTAACGATCTATCTTTTCCAAAGCAGCACTCGTCGCATCATCAGATCAGCGGGGAATAAACTCTGGTTTTTGTCAAGACCTGCTGGAGCAGGCCTAATGTTCGAGATAACATGCCTGCGTGGGCAAACGGAGCTTGGCTGCGGAAGGCCTGCTCCCATATAGATTTGGGGCGGCCAAGAGATCGCTGCAGTAGCGGATCAACTTCGGCAATCGGTTAGGCCGCACTTAGTCGAACTTGATGGTCTTCTTCATCTCCGCAAGCTTTGCAGCCTCTGCGTTGCGCTTTGCTTGCTCTGCTTGGAGAGCGGCCTCTCTTTTCGCATAGAACGTTGCGTACGCAGCGTTGGTTTCTTCAAATACAGTGCGAAGCTCCGGCAGATGGGTCTTTTCCAGTTCGTCCAAGATGCAGTCAATCTCTAGGCACTTTCCGCTTACCTGCGCGCGTGACTTCTTCATGTAGATGTGCTGTTTCCAGCGATGATTGAAGTACTCTGCCCAATCTGGTGGAGCTTGCTCAGACAGATCAAGAACGACACGCATCATGTCGGCTCCTTCATCTGAGGAGCTCGACGCCTGGTCATTGAGCCCAATGATCTTTATCGGAGTGAATGCTGCAGTCATGTCGGTCCGTTGGCAGTGGCGCTGAACCAAATCAGTCTAGGCGCCAGATTTCGCACCTAGCAAACAACTCGCGCCGAGACTTGTCAGGAGGGTTTGTAGGCCGAACTACTACATGGGCGGTTACGCATAAGTGCGAAACACGACCCGTTCCTGCCGCGTTAGAGCGGTCGGCCCTGAGGGAAACACTGTCAAACCCCTGTCATGGCTCTGGTTCTTGGACGAGATCCTCCAAACCCAGGCGCCTTATGCGGGTCCGTAAAAAACCTTTCCAGTAGTTACACAAAGTCAGTACGGCAGAATATCCAGGGAAGGCCTGGTGAAGGGGCTTTCCGAAAACACCCTGAATCAGAGCGACCGAAGCATTCCCTGAGGCGCCCCTGACATCGGAGAGGAGCTGCCGCTGTACGCAACCCGCCCCTGTGGTGTATGGCTGAGCACAGGCCTCTTCATGGTGCGTGTGGCCTCAAGGGCTGCGCAAGTCCGTCTTTCTATTTTGGCTCGGCTGCGCCTCCCTTTCACAGCCTTGGCGGCTCCTTGACACCACCGGAAGGGATTTGGGTCCTTTGCTGCGGCCCTCATTGGGAGCCCTGATGGCAGTTGCGTCCTGGCCATGCCCTGACGACCGCCTACATCGGCACCCAGCTGCTGATGGACTGCACGGTGAGCCTGCAGGAGATCGAGGCCCGCCTCACGTCGCGGGTCTTCGCTGTGGTGCACCACCCGGAGCACAGCCCTGCAGCGCGAGCGGTGCTGGAACAGCTGCTGGCGGTACTGGATGCCACCAGCCCGGGTGGGGTGATCTGAAGCGCCGAGTTCGTTCCTTGACCTGCTCTGGGCCCCTGCTGGCTGTTCCCCCGGCGGATGGGGCGTGGACGGAATGTTGGCGGAGCTGGCCAAGGGCATCCCGCCCCGGCCCGTTGAACCGATCAGTCACTGAACGGCTGGTGTCAGCTGATGTGGCCCCCTATCGGAGCGCTCCGCCACGGGGGGCTTCATGGCTCATCTTCTTCGTCCTCGGGGGGAAGCAGTTGCAGTTGGTCCAGATCGAGTCCTGCTCGGAGGGATCGTGTCCCGTGTTCTGCTCGCTCGATCGCCGCAGCCGTCTGACCGATGCAATCGAGCAAGGGGCCGCTGATCGGCGCAAGCTCGCGACAGAAGGTGGCGACAGTGGTCCAGAAGTTGGGTTCGTAGGAAGTCATGGGAAGGATGTGCACCGTTCAAGTGCTGGAAGGTTTCGGAACGAGTTGGTTGGGGATTGGTGCCTGTGGGTGGTTAGCTCGCCAGCGGATGCGACCTCAGTAGGGGGCTGGATGCGCTGGTCGACAGAGGCAGGACGCTGCTGACGTGCTCGGGGGCAATGGGCACCGCCGCCACGCCCCAGGTGGTTGACCAGCGCCAGAGCGCCAGGAGCTACGGGCTCGGGGGGAAAGCGCCAGACCTGCCAGCATCAAGGGGCGCCAGTGGTCGTCACAGCGCCGCTGGTGTGGACACAGACCGGGCAAGGAGTCAGAGCCCTTGCCCTTTTCCTTGCCTTGCCTTGCCTCGCTTCGTCCCACCCCTGGTCGTAGGCCCCCTCCCTGCCGCAGGCTCTCAGCTGCGGGTGGCCGCCAGCGCCAGCTCATGGGCCTGGGTCAGGGTGGCGGCGGCTTTACCGAACCACAGCCCCTCCAGCCGCTGGCGGGCCGCCTCGATCGGGTCCCTCGATCTCCCGGCCTCATGGCTCAGATGCTCGGTTACCGACTGGTAGGCGGACCACATCGTGCCCTGCACGCCGGGGATGTCGCTGCCGATGGCCTGGCCTTCGAACTTGGCGGAAAGGCCCTCCCAAGCGGGAAGATCCTCCAGACGCCGGGGCCGGCTTGTCGTTGCATCGCCTCGGCGGTCGTTGATAGCCCCCCGCAGCTGATCGGCGAAGAGGGTTTCGACGTACTGGCGGAACTGGGTGGCGGTGCAGGGGGCGGCGGCCATGGCGCGGAGTTCGGCCAGGCCGCCGTTGAACTGCTGGCGTTGCAGATCGATCAACTCGGGGAGCCGGCTGATCAAGGCGTTGGCATTGCGGGTGTGGCGGATGCGGCAGCCCTGCTGGCGCCGGCTTCTCGCTGATGAAAGCCCCAGGGCAGCAGACAAAGTGTTTTGGCACACCACCCGGATGGGTGAGAAGAAAACGGAGAAAGCGATCGTCCCGTCATGGCTGGTGCAGCCAACCAGGTACTGATTCACCGGATCACCCGGCAGTACCTCTCCTTCCGACTGCCGCACTCGGGCCGTGAAGGTCACCTTCTTGCCACCGGCCAGGACGCAGACGGCATCCATCACCGCGTCGCTGTGGAGTGCCTCGGCGACACGGATCAGTTGCTCATTCTGGACGATCTCGTAGGTGCTGTTCATCACCGAGAGGGTGGAGCCTGTATCTGTGCGGCTGATCGCTTGATAACCCTCGATGGGCTGCATGTCGGCGTCGTACACGGGGCGGCCTGCGAGATGGAAGTCGGCGCCACCGAGGCGGAACGCCTCACGGGCCGGGAGGGTGCCGTCGAGAACCAGGCCGAGTCGGTGCCAGGCAGGGCGGCTGTTGAGGAAGACGCCAGAGCTGAATTGATGGGACATGGGTAAATCGCTGCGGCCGGTAGGCCGCCGCCAGAGAGGACAGAAAAAAGCCGGCCTCACAGGGAGAGACCGGCAAGTGCTGGGGCGGGGCTCACACCCACCCTCCCGTGTGGACGGATCAGCTTTCGAGTTGCTTGGCCGGCAGGTGGATCCGGTCGGCCACCAGGCGTACGCCGCAGTGGTTGCCGCACAGCCGCCCCGAGGCCGCCAGTCGCATCCCGGGGGTGGCGTTGTCGCTGAGCTCCTGGGCTTGCTTCCCCCAGACCTCGATCAGAAGGGAGAAGCCTCCGGCGGATTCCTCGTCCCAGCGGGGGGAGACTCCAGAGACCATCAGGAGCACCTCAGCGCGGATGGCGCCGCAATCAAAGAAGGTCAGCTGGACAGGAAGGGGGGCAGTCCCTGTAAGCACGGTGACGTTCATGGCTTGTGGGCCCCGTTGGGGCAACAGGCGGGGGAATCGAGGAAAGAGAAGACATCGTTCAAGTCCTGCTCGCTGGGCGCCGGCACGCTCACCGGATCGAGGGGGCCTGCTGGGCGGTTCATGTCGGCCACAGGGAGGGCATGCCCTCCGCTGGCGTGCTCGGGGATGGGGTCGATCAAGAGCTGCAGGCCGTAGAGGTTGCCGTTTTGATGCCAGGCGATCTGATTGCCCATGGCACGCAGGAACGTGACGGCGGAGAAGATCTCGGTGTCCTGGTGGAGGACGACGAACGGGGGGAGGAACACACCATCGGGCATGCGGATGGTGATCTCACTGCGGAATTTCATGAAAAAAGCCTGCGCTGCAGGCGGTGAGGGGGCGGAGCAGAAGTCGGGAGCCAGAGTCCTGGCCGAAGGTCAGGGGCCGTTCTCGGGGAAGCAGAAGCGGAGCGCTTCGGCCGCCTCCTCGAAGGAAGGGGAGACGTCGAGCCATGGGGATCGGATGCGGGCAAAGGCGCCAGCTGGGAAGTAGCGAGAGAGGCTGGAGTAGGAAGCGCCTCGGAGGCGATCGGCTGGCAGGACCAGGCCGGCGGTGGCGTTGCCGCTGCGGGCGCACCGGAATCGGACCTTGCAGTAGCCGCTCATGGCAGCGCCTGCGGCGCCGGGGACCCAACGGGGAGAGCCACAGCCTGCACAGCAGGCGGAGCCTGCAGGAGGAAGCGATAGACAGTGCAGTCGGATGCCTTGCAGTAACCGGCAGCGTCGTGATACCGGGTGAAGCCGTACTCTTCATCGGCATCGACGCAGGTGGCGGATTTGGTGGAGAAGGTCTCCGCCCACCAGGCATCGGCAGCAGCAATCTCGTCGTCTTCTAGACCTGAGGGGTCATCGTTAATGAAATAGCACGCCCAATGTGTGGGGAGGAGGTGGCTGACCAGGGAGGGATGGCGTGCATCCCGTTCGCTTCGTTTGAGGAAAACGGGCTCGGGGGGGCACAGGGGTGGATCTGGCAGGTAGAGGCTGGAAGTAGCCATAAAAGTCACAGCGTCAGAGGGACACAAAAAAGCCCCGCACAGAGGCGGGGCAAACCAATCCAGGCGGATTTGAACCGCCATACAGCAAGGCGCCCCCTGGTAGGGACACAGGGGGGCGCTCGCTGCGCCTTGCCTGCTACGCAGAGACCTCCAAGAGGTCTGGAATGCATGCAGGTGGATTGGGGATTTGGATGGTATTTGTCGAGTGTTGTTGCTCTTCTTTTCAGTCCCATCCGGAGACTGGAAGCCGGAGTTTCACCGCATCCCTGGTTAACCATCCTTGGGAAGATGGAAAGAGGGATGGAGATCGTGCTCGATCTCGCTGCGACGGCTACACCGGGCCCCAATGGGCATAGGAAGGGAGTAGCGCGTCAGGTCCGCAAGGACCCGCAGGAGGAAGACTTGGCGTCTATTGTTACTGTCCTGCGCATGTATGGGCGCCTGTTGTGTTTTGGCGCAACGCTGGGGAGACTTAGTCACGGGAAGCCTGTTGACCCGCACAAAGGTGCGCACCGGCTCGATCCGTCTTCGGGCATCTGCTGCCCTCGTCCTCCCGCTAAACCCCTCCGTCGTTTGGCCGAACGAGTGTCTCTACTGGGCCGCATGCCCTGCGCTGAGCGGATTGGATACCGTCAGGCGTCTCGTTTGCACCTACCGGTTGACGTCACAGCAGCCGCTGAAGGCTGCAGATCCGTACAACTTTGGGGGAGCGTTTCTATGTTTTGGCGCAGCACAATCGGCCGCTAGCAATCCTGCATAGGCATGGTGCGCAAGTAGCGCTGATGTAGTGAGAGGGATTAGGCTATTCGGCTGTCAGCATCAGGGCTGCAAGCCTGACCGGTGAGAGTGAGCGACTGCGGCGCAGTCCTGTCTCATCGGTTGAAAGCAACATAGGGGGTAGTTGGTGGATAAGTCAAGCGATTGGGGAGGACTAGGTGACTGTGGAGAGGGGATGAGTTGAAGCGCAAGATGAGGTCTAAAGAGGGTAGATAGACTTCCAGGTACTAGTAAATGTATAAATGTGAAAGAGAAGAGCTGGAAAGATTAGAGAGGAAGATCTTATTGACTGAAGAGCTGGAAAGAAGTTGGCACTGCCTTCGAGGGCCCGCCATCCCTTCTCATTGAGTCAGCCATGTGAATGGTCAGACGAAAATGTCTGGATCGAGACATCCAGCGGCTCAATAGGATCAAAAAGCAACTGTTCTGACCCTTAGCGCCAGCTCAAGATAACTTCCAGTTTGCGATTTGGAATGCTGTGGGCATCGACCGCCCTACGGGTCTAGTCGATATCGACCGCCGAGGGCATGACCTCAATCAGTGCCAGGCGCTGCTCCAGGACCTCCATCTGCTCCGACATTTCTGCCCAGCGGGCTGCCGACTCACGCCGCTCAACCACATGGTTCATGGTGTTGATGATCAGCTTGGCTGCGCCTAAGGCGATCGACTCGGACTGAGAACTCAGCAGCTCTCTGGCTTTTCGAACCGCATCGCCGTAGCCCTGCTGCAACTCCTTGGTTGCCTCCGACTCCAGTTGCTGCAGGGCTTCATCGACCGCGCGGACATAGTCAGGGTTGCGTCCCCATGAGAGAAGCGTTGTGTAGCCAATGTTCAGCTCCTGCGCGATCTGGCGCAGCTGCATCCCCTCCGCCGTCATCAATACGGCCTTCCTTTGACGGGGTTTCAGGGTTGCTGAGGTCATAGAAGTTTCACTTCTGGTTGGAATTCGTCAACTTTGGCGCGTATTCCAGTAGTTGAAATATCTTGGACTGCTATCTCAATCGAGCTGCTGCGGGTCACCGCTTCAGCCTCAGCCCGCTGGTCGTCTTGGCTGATGAGTGGGTAGGAGTGCTGGATGCTGAAGACATGCCATGGCTCCAGACGCTCACCAATCAAGCGGCGAACCAGAATCTGATGGCAAAATCTACCCCCGTCCTGGCCTGGCGCAAACGTTCTTTGCCGCTCGCGATCGATCTTTCATTGTGCTCGGGGGAATGTGTTGTGGATCTCAGGCGATCAGAGCGAGTAATGGCTGGGGTTTCACTTTGATCGGATGGGGATCGCACCTGAAGACGGAGACCCGTGGTTTCGCCTCGTCAGCGGCTGGAGGATCGATCGCCCTGGTGAGTTCAACAAGATCGTGAAGGAGGTCCAGCCTTCTCTGATCGTGATCGACTCTCTGGGATCGGTTTCCGACCTCGGGGATGCGAAGGAAAACGAGGGGGCTTATGCAGCGCCGCTCTACGACATCTCTCGGAGGAATAGGGCGCTGGATCTGGAGGATGGCTTCCCGGCTGCAGCGATCATCTGGATCCACCACAAGAAGAAGGACGGGTCGGACTTCAGGGGGACGGACAGGCTGCTCAATGCGGTGGAGGAGACCTGGGGGCTCAGAGAGCTCACCGAGGAGGAGGAGGCTGAGCACGGGGTCAACAGCCGGATCCTGACGATTGGGAAGAGCCGGTTTGATCGCTCTCGGGACAGGCTGCTGGTGACCCGGGACCACAACCTGAACTACGAGATCAAGGATCTGACGGCGACGCTCCACAGGATGGGTGTGAACCGGAATGGGGACCTCGACCCGGCGGGGGTGGTCCTGGAGGTCCTGAGAGCGGCCGAAGGACCGCTGAGGGAAGAGGAGGTCCGGGAGGAGGTCAAGGCGTACCTCCAGGCCGAGGGGCACGACCGGATCCCCAAGAGGTCAGCGGTCAGGAAGTACCTGCAGGGGTGGGTGGTCGACGGGATGGTCCGGGTTGAGAAGGTGAAGGGCTCGGGGCAAAGGGGTCAGCCGCCCAAGGCTTACAGCCTCGCGTGTGCGGGGGGAGAGGGAAACCGTGTCTTTATTGATTTGGACAAACGAGACTCATGGCCACCACAGGTTTCTGCATTTCTGACACGGGGCGGTGAGAATCGTGTCAGTAATCGAAAATCCGAGGAGCGTGTCAGTATTCCGCCTCTCTCCCCCGAGGACGCTGGGAATACTGACACCAAGGCCCAGGAGCCTAATACTGACACGGGGTGTGTCAGTATTCAAAACCCCTGCGCCGCAACGGTTCCCGAGGACGCTGGGAATACTGACACGGACACCTCTGCACCCCACGCGAGGCGGGATGGCGGGCCGGTTCCGGAGGGGCAGACCTGGGGCGGCCCCGAGGGCGAGGAGACCTTCATCCCGGCTCCCCCCGAGAACGTGGGACTCACGGATGAGACGGATGAGGACCCGTGGCCCAGGTTCGACTGAGTCGGCGTGATCAGTTCATCTGCAGAGAGGAGACTCTGACTCAGAACGCCTTGCGGAAGTTGGTGAAGGCATACCTGCATGCCGAGGGGCACGAAGGGATCCCAAAGAGGTCATTCTTCAGGAAGTGCCTCCACAGGTAGGTGGTAGATGGGATGGGCTGGTTCGAGACGGTGAAGGTCTCGGGGCAAAGGGGTCAGCCTCCCAACGTTGTCAGCCTCGCGTGTGCGGGGGGAGTGGGGACTAACGCATTTATTGATTTGGACAACCGAGACTCATGGCCACCACAGATTTCTGATTTCTTTCGCGCTGGCGTGAGAATCGCGCACTTATCCGACCGCGCACTTATTCCGGAGGAGGGAGAAGGAGGCCCAGGCACCACTCCCCCCGAGGACGACCCAATAAGTGCGCGGCGGAGGCCGAGGGGAATAAGTGCGCGGACCACGCACTTATTCCGAACCTAGTTGCGGCAACGGATCCCGAGGACGATTCCAATACGTGCGCGGACACCTCTGCACCCCGCACGCGAGGCGATGGAGGCCCGGTCGAGGAGGGGCAGACCTGGGGTGGCCCCGAGGGCGAGGAGATCTGGGTCGGGTGGACGGAACAAGCTTGGACCGGTGCTCCCCCTGAAAACGATGGTTGGGGTGGGAAGGAAGACACCGCACATCAGCCATCCAGAAAGCCCGGGAAGGCGAGCTAATGGCTGGGATGGCGCCATTTGCCTCACGGATGCACCCGGAGGACCTGAGGGCCTTAGGACGGGCGCTGACGCTGCAAGGGGGTGTGCTCCTCGACCGGTCTCGTCGGGATTTGAAGTGCTCGGGGAAGAGCCGGGGAGGCCCCCTCTTTTCAGCTCAATGACCTCGCGTGTGCGGGGGGAGAGGAAAACAGTGTCTTTATTGAATTGGACAGACGAGACTCATGGCCACCACAGGTCGCAGCATTTTTGACACGGCCTGGTGAGAATCGTGTCAAAACCTCCATTTCCGCCGAGCGTGTCAAAACCCCAGAGGTGGACGAACTGGTGTCCCCCGAGAACCCTGAAGGTTTTGACACACAGGAAGGCAAGGGGGGTTTTGACACGCACTGCGTCAAAACCTCGGACTCAGGTGCTGCAACGGATCCCGAGGGCCAAGAGGGTTTTGACACGGACACCTCCGCACCCCACGCGAGGGAGGATGGCGGGCCGGTCGAGGAGGGGCAGACCTGGGGTGGCCCCGAGGGCTTGGAGATGTTCACGGTCCAGGTCGACGGGATCCAGCAGGGGCCTGTGCTGCCTCCCGAGAGCGATGCTCTGAGCGATACAAACGGCTCCGCACCTCAAGACTGTCGCTGACGCTTCAGGGTGGGTGCCTTGGTCTGGGGTTGATGGGGTGGTACGCACCTCGGGGAGAAGGGGGGTGGTCGCTCCACCAAACCCAACGGCCTCGCGTGTCCGGGGGGAGGGGGAAACCCCACAGAAATTGATTTGGACAATCGAGACTCATTGCCCCCACTGGATTCTCGATTTATGCGCGACGGAGTGAGAATCGCGCAGAAATCCCTTTCGGAGGCAACCGCGCAGAAATCCCCAACAGTGCTCCCCGAGGACGGTGGAGATTTCTGCGCGTGCGAGGGAGAGGGAGATTTCTGCACACCCCGCGCAGAAATCTCTAGCCCAGGTGCCGCAATGGATCCCGAGGACGCTGAGGATTTCTGCGCGGACCCTCCTTCACCCCACGCGAGGCAGGATGGAGGCCCGGTCGAGGAGGGGGCGACCTGGGGTGGCCCCGAGGGCTTGGAGACGTTCGTGGTCTAGGTCGAAGGAATGATGCAGGGACCAGCCCTGCCCCCCGAGAACGATTGTCGGGGCATGACGGAAGACTCCGCACCTCAGGCATCCATACGGCTCAGGAAGGCGGCCAGGCAGCAGGGAGGCTGTCTTAGGCATCAAGGGTGGTTCTGGAGGCCCTGACGGCATCAGAGCGGCCCCTGACGCTTCAGGAGATGTGCGTCACAGTTTGGGGGCGACGGGTTGCTACGTGCTCGGGGGGAGAGGGCGGGCGGGTGGTCCCTCCACTCCATCAAGCTCACTGGCCTCGCGTGTGTGGGGGGAGAGGGGAACCGTGTCTTTATTGATTTGGACAACCGAGACTCATGGCCACCACAGCTTTCGAGGTTTTGCCACAGTGGGGTGAGAATCGCGGCAAAACCCCCTATGACCCCGAGCGTGGCAAAACCTCCCCCGAGGACTTCGTAGGTATTGCCACGCTTGCAGAGGTAGGAGGTTTTGCCACGGAGAATGGCAAAACCTCCGTTCCAGTCCCCGCAACGGATCCCGAGGACGAAAACGGTTGTGCCACGGACCGTCTCGCACCCCGCACACGCGAGCCGGGCGGCCTGATCGAGGAGAGGGTGACCTGGGGTTAGGTCCAAGGAGTCAAGGAAGTGTCACAGCCTCCAACTGAAAACGAACCGAGCGAGGCGGATGACCCAGCGCAGCAGGCATCTACACGGTCCAGGAATGCGGCCAGGTAGCTGGGAAGGCAGCTAGGCACAACGGTTGGTCATGGAAGCCCTGAGGGGCCTCAGAGCGGGCGCTGAAGCTTCAAGAGATGTGCGTCATGGTTTGGGGCCGAAGGGTTGCTACGTGCTCGGGGGGAGAGAGAGGGCGGGTGGTCCCTCCACTCCATCAAGCTCACTGGCCTCGCGTGGGTGGGGGGAGAGGGGAACCGTGTCTTTATTGATTTGGACAACCGAGACTCATTGCCACCACAGGTTTCTCGATTTGTGACGCGGCCTGGTGAGAATCGCGTCACAAACCCAATTTCCCCCGAGCGCGTCACAAATGAGCGAGTGCCCCCCGAGGACGCCCTGATTTGTGACGCAGCACCTGAGCCAGGCATTTGTGACGCACCTCGCGTCACAAATCAGAAGTCAGTCGTAGCAATGGATCCCGAGGACGAGATCGTTTGTGACACGGACCCTCTCGCACCCCGCACGCGAGTGGATGGCGGCCAGGTCGAGGAGGGGGTGACCTGCGGTGGCCCCGAGGACGCCTTGATTTGTGCCACGACGGGCGACCCAGGCATTTGTGCCGCACTGCGTGGCACAAATCAGAATCCTGGCCAGGAAAGGGATCCCGAGGACGGAGACATTTCTGCCGCGCACACCTCTGCACCCCACGCGAGGGAGGCTGGCGGGCCGGTTGAGGAGGGGCAGACATGGGGTGGCCCAGAGGGCGTGGAGACGTTCATGGTCAAGGTCGACGTGATGCTGCAGGTACTGGTGCCCCCCCCCACCTGATCAACCGATCCGGTTCTGCAGGAACAGCCTGGTCCCTGTCGTATCAGTCATCCGCCAGGGGACGTCGATGAACGCCTCCGCCGCGAACCCCACGCGGCGTTCTCCGCTGGCTGTGGGATGGCCACCGGTAAGGGAGCGCACTCCAGCGGGTGCCCCTACGGCGATGGCGCGAGCGACGGTCCACAGCACCTGACGGCCCTGGTGGTGACGCTCGAAGCGATAGCCGTAAGCCTCATGCCCGCTGCGCCAGGACGTCACCCCCTGACCCAGGAGGGCTGCCAGATCGGTGGTGGTGAGGACCAGGGCGTTATCGGCAGCCTCAGCCAGCCCCCGAGCCCGCAGTAGGGGATCCGAGCCTGGGCCTGACGCCGCCTCCCTGATCGCCCCCACCAGGGCCGCCAGGTCGCTGCCAGGGGGCTTCACGATCGCCATGGAGTCTGCTGGTGTCGCTGCAGTCGCACTGCCATCAACGGGCCCCGGTTTCAGACCAGGGAAGGTGCCCATGGGCTGTCCCGACTGGAGATGGTCGTGGAGCCTCTCCCCGAGCTCGATGAACGCACCTGGCCAAGTGGTGAGGGTGGAGGAGACGCGGATCAGATCGACCCCGAGAGCGCGGGCGCGGGCCTTGAGGCCGTTGCGGCTGATCCCCCATCGCTGCTCCAAGTCCCTGATAGAGACATCGGCGGGCGCCACGTCAGAGGGTGCTGTCATGGTGTCGCGGTGCTGGCTCGACAGCAGGATGCCGCGTATGCGGGGTGCTGTCGAGCTGTCGCAGTGCCATCACGCCAGATGGAGGAGTGGAGTTGGATCAGGTGGAGAGGATGGAGGTCTCGGCGGGCCAATCCCCAAGTGATCACAGCAAGCCAATCCATACCGCCCCAGTCCCAATGTGACGCCAGCAGAAGCTCAGTAAGTCCCAACCTTGCCTGATCTGGGTCGAGGACCTGACTTCCGTCGGCAACCGATGCTTTGACTCTTTCGTAAACGACAGCTCAATCAGCGCTAAGCAGATCAAACCTCCCCCCGTTTATAGGTTTCGCCGATAAGCGCCTCATTTCGCTTACGGGCATACTCTCTCAAGGCTTTCTCAGTCGCGGCAACGTCCCATGTAGTTCGACGTCCCTGGAGGATGAAGTGCTCTCCAGCCAAGAAAACGCCAGCGCGGCGCAGTTCGATAAATCGGTTACGGCTGATCCTGAACCGCCGAGCGATCTCGGTGGAAGTCAGCCACTCTGTAGTGGTGCTCATGGCATAAAGAAGAGATCACCGCCAAGCTCAATAGCTAGCAGTGGTTTGTAAGTGATCTCGCTTTAAGTGCCTGTGGGATTGTTCCTCGGCTGGAAGGCCGACCTGCAGCGCGGTGCAAGCTCCGATCGCGGGCTTTTGGGTGATGGCTGACCAACCGGAGAGCTTCCACCCAACCGACTGACCGCAGAATGACAAGCGCAGGTCATCCGCTATTGAGAACACCTTAGAGCACCCCTCAACACTTTTGCGCATCCTGTTCGGTTTTCTCTCCCCCGAACGCAGCCTCGAATGCCGCTGCCGCTGCTCCGTGGCTGACGAACCGTGCGTAGCGGCGCAAGTGGGTCTCCAGCGAGTGACCCATCGCCTCAGCGATGTACTTCGGCGGCACGTTGTTCCGGTGACAGGTGGCGGAGTAGTGGTGGCGCAGTGAGTAGGGAACCAGCTCCTCTCCCAGGTGATCCGCTTCCTCGCATAGCTGTTGCCAGATCACCTGGCGCCTAAGGAACCTTCCCATCCGATCGCCAGCGAGGCACGGATCGACGACCTGGGGTAGCCGCTCACCGCCTCGAAGCCTCTCCTCCAATCGCCATACCATGGGGGTTCCGTCAAGATCGAGCACCGGCGCAGCGAGCAACTGCCTGGGCCTGGTGGTCCCGCCCCCTGACTTCTTGCGGTAGTCGCACCAGAGTTGATCACCCTTAAAACGGAGATGGAACAACTCGGTTGGCCTCAGCCCGTAGACAGCGCAGAGCTGTACCGCAAATGCCCACCGGTTGGCTTCATCGCTGCCGATTGACTGCAAAGCCTGCGCCAGCCGTATGACCTGGCCGTCGGAAAGAGCAAACTGTTCGCGAGTGGGGGCCCGACGTCCCACGACCGTAGCGAGGTTGTGCGGGGGCGCCCAGGTCCTTGCGCTGACACCCTGCCGCTCGACCGCATAGCGGAGAAAGGCAGCACCGTTCTGGGTTGCGATCTGGCGACTACGGCTACCCAGATCCCATTGACGGACGGCCGCTTCTAACAGGTTGGGACTATTGGCTGGTGCTCCCTGACCCTGCATCAGATCTACCATGCGCCAAACAACGGGAGCGTATTTCATTCGCCAGGTCGTTTCACTGACCCCAGCACCGTGCTCCCTCTTGTGCTTCTCAAACGCGGCGGCTATAGCCGGCCAGTTGTAAGACGCTTCGCTGCTAGCCCCGTTGGCGAGGGTCGCTGCAGATCGAAGCTCCTCCCCCTGGGCCATGTAATTCGCGATCACCCGTAGTCGCTGGATCAGATCGTGCTCGTTCTCGTGGGACCAGGCGTAGGGAAGTGGGACCGAAACGCTTTTGATCCGCCCGTCCTCTTTGACGAATCGCTGTTGCAAACGTGCCTGGCCGGTTTTGTCGGGACCGAGGTTGCATCGAGCGGGCAGGTGCTTCCGCAAATGGGCCCGAACACGGGTCTCCCACGTCGCTTCAGTAGGTGCATGGTTGGCCACCGGTTGGTCAGCGGTTGGACAGGGGTTGGACGGAACGGAGCAGAAGCGAGCACTCCTGAGCAGTCGCGTCCCGAGCAAGAATGCCCAGATCCTATGCTATGACAAGCGGCAAAGCAGATCAGAGCACTTGGGAACAGATGGGAGCAGTTGCAGTTCTGTCGCTTTGGGAGCACTAGGTCGCAGGTTCGAATCCTGTCGCCCCGATTGACTTTTCAGGGATTGGCCAAGGCCACTGGTTGAAAAACCATTGATAACTGGCACTTCCTGGTCCGTTGATACAGGCAGGCCCTGTCCTGATCAAGCGACTGTCAAGGGATGACGCCAGCCGCAAGTCACTTTTTCTGAGCTTCTCTTGGAACGGACTCCCCCTGAGGTCGTCATACCTCAGGACGCCACTGCAGGCGCAGGCAACTGATGGAAGGCTTCAGGCAACGAGTAAAGGCCCGGCAGATGCGTCCTCGGGGGGGCACCCTCCAGCAGCTGTTTCTTCCACTGGTCCCCAATGAGAAGGGCGCCCCGTATCTAGCGCCCTTGGGCCGGTTGCAGGGTCTGGCTCGCGCTGCCCTGGTCATGGCCTCTGATTCATTGATAGATCCGCCTGCCTTGGTTGTCAGTACGGCAAGCCTAAAGAGGCGGTATGAGCAAGGCTTTGAGGGAGCCAGATCACCACTTGGGGCCGCATGGCGTCCAGCCCGCCTGGCGCTTCTCACCCCAGAGCTTCAGGGCCTCAGCCCGGCTCAGCTCCCGGCGTGATTTCAGCAGGGGGATCTCCTGATCGGGGAGCAGCTCGCCGCTGGTGATCTCCAGAAGTTGGATCCAATGCTCCCAGCGGGTCGGGCGAAAGCGCAGGACCTGGCGGCCATGGATCAGCCAGCCCTCTTTGGGGGTCAAGGGGACACGCAGCTCACGCTGGCTCATGCCTTGCGGAGCCTGGCCTCGATCAACCGGCAGCACTCCTCCACGTCCCCGGCGCACTCCACCCCCCCTCCGAGCGAGCAGAAGAAGTCCCTCCACAACACCAGCACCGCCAGCAGAACCAGCGGCCTGCCCGCATTGAGCGAATGGGCGGCTTCTGAGGCCGTGCCGGAGCCTCCGCTCCCGCAGACCACCACCACATCGGAGCTGAGAACGTTGATCACATTGCGGGCCTTGCCCATGTCGGTGAACAGGGCCAGATCCAGGTCCGCCGTGTTTTGCGACTCGTCGCCGTTGCCTTCATCGGGCAACACCCCCACAACCAAATGCCCGTCCACCCGCGCCGCGCCGCGGCTGGCCGCCGCCATCACCCCCGCCGGGCGACCACCGGTGAGCAGCACCCAACCCTTGCGGCTGATGCACTCCCCCAGCTCCTCGGCCAGGGCCACAGCCTCAGCGGAGGCGCCCACTCCGGCACCCATCACGCCCACCACCGCGCGCCGGTTGCTCATGCCACCTCCGGGCACCAGCCCCGCCGGCGTGTCATGTCCTCAGTCCAACCCTGGCAGCACCGGGTGAGGTGCTCCCCATGGGTGAGCAGGCCCTGGTGCAACTGGCAGGTAAGCAACGGGATGCAGTTCGGTCCCGTGTGGTGGCGAAACCAGTGGCAGGTCATGCAGACCTTGCGGCTGCGGCTGCTCTGCAGGACCTCCTGATCCAGATAGAGGACCACTCCTCAATTGACTGCTCAAGGGAGCCACCTGCTCGCGAGGTGGAACTGCGTGGGTGGTACCCCATGGGAGCCCTCTGCAAGTACACCCGTACTAGCATGGGAGATCCATCTCTGCTGCTGCACGGGATCCTTCCGGAAGGGCTGGGCGGAGCGCCTCGATGCGGTTCGCGAGTTCCTCGAAGCGGAGGCCATCCCCATAGGTCCGAATCAGGGCTTGGAGCCCGATCGAACGGCGGTCGCGATGGAGCTTGGCTGTGGGCACCACCCAGAAGAGCCATTGGCTCAGGTCTTGTGGATTCACCAGCGAGGGGTCCTGCTCTGCCAATAGGCAGAAGACATAGCCGGTCGCTGCTCGCGGCTCGATCGGGAAGCTGATCGTGCTCGGGCGCGCCTGCTGCCAGGACTGGACGAAGGCGGCCGACTTCACCTCCAAGGTGATGGAGCTGAACGTCACATCCACCTCAGCCCACTCGACACGGTGCTGACCAGGATCGAAGCCGAGAGCACGGTGCACAAGCCACTCGGCATAGGCACCACGGGTGCGATTCTCCAACAGGTGGCCGGAGTTCCAGCGGAGGAACGCGTCGAGATCCGTCATGTTGAGCTCGCCACTCGGGGGAAACGCATCACCCTGAGAGACGCCTTCATGTATCTAGAGCTGATGAGGAATGCTTCAGGGCCATTAAAAGAGTCTCCTGGAACGGATATCCTGGGGGCGGGCAGGGAGCGTGGTGGATACTTGGGTATGTAGAAAGCGTGGAATAGTCGACGAATATGGCAGGCCAAAGCCTCTGATGGACTTGCTTGGCGCTGCAGTTCTTGAAGTGTCTAGGTATATCAGGCAACAATCTCCTTTGAGAGTCGCTATGACATTCTCGCCCTGTTTCAGCGATTGAACTTCCATAACTGCTCGCTCTCATGCTCTATCCTTGCTATGCGCAGACGCTCTTGCGGTGAGGCATTGAATCGCATCAGGTTTTGGATGTCATACAAAAGAGCCTCGGCTTCAGCATAGTAGCTATGCCCGATGAAATCGATATTGAATTCTGGCACTACCACAGTGTCAATCCCTGCGGCTATTGTGTAGGGTGCATAGTAACCAGCCCGTGGGGCATTATGCAATAAGGACGAGATCGCCAGCGCCCTATCCGCCCTTGATGCATAGAGAGTAGTTCGGTCGCAGAATTGGGAATAAAGATTAGCCAGACTGAGGAAGAGATCCCGGTCCACATCAGGAGCGGCAAGGAAGATCTGGCCGAACTTTACATCTGATCGAGACTCCGTGTTCGCAGCGATGCGCTGAAGCGAACGCAGCAGGCCGCGGTTGCCCATGCTGTGAGCGATCAAGTGCACCTTCTCTGCACCGCAGTGGCGGGTGAAATCGATTAGGAAGTTTGTGATTGCCGGCTCACTGGCCTCGATAGTGGCCTCATCGGCGGGATAGGCGGAGATGCTGCCGCGCGAGGGCCAGCTGAAGAACGCCGTGGCGCCGGACACCTTGAGGTCCTCATCAAGCTGGGCCGCGCGGATGGCCGCCTCCTGGAAGCTGACATTGAAGCCGTGCAGATAGAGCAGGGCATGGGGGACCTCGCCTTCCTCACGGACGCTTTCCATGGCAGCGCGGATTTCGCTGAAAAAGGCGTCATGCTCGCGGCTTTCCACTGCCTGCAGGCGGAGACGATCGTCACGCAGATCGAATCGTCGCAACCGCCGCCAGAGGTTGCTGCCCGTCTCCCCGAAGCGATGGGCCTCTGGCACATGAACCAGTACCCGCCCATATGATGTGTAATTGTGCCGTTCATTTCCAAACGTTTCGCCCTCTGGCCTTCGGTCTGTAGCGAACCAGACCGGCACCACTCGGTCGCTCATAGAGGGTGATACTGGCTTCAGTTCACCCATTTCTTCGGCCTGCACAGGAACTAACAAGATCTGCTTGCGGCTCAACTTGATCTCAACCTGATCGCCTGGCTTGAGGCCCAGTAAGTTGGTGTAAGCCTTGCCAATCAACAGATTGCCATTTCCCTGAACAGTTGCAACGAAACTGAGCTTGGTTCCGCTCCTAATAGTGGCAGTCTTGCCACCACTTTCACCAAGCCTCACACCCTTGGCCTTCAACAAAGCTTCATAGAAGGCAGTGAAGTTTAGTCGCTTGCTTCCATCCTTCTTCGTGATGACGTAGCCAGTCGAGCGAACCAGTTCCGACTTGGATACATCACCAAGCTCTTTGACTTTTGCGAGTAGATCGGATCCAGTGAGCATCATGTGTTCAGGCGGTATGCTACTCAAAGAGAGATCGTAAAATCCTGGGTAACGAGGTAGATGACTTTAATTGGACAGATTCGGCCCCTGGCATCGTTAACTCCGGGCGGAAGGAGCAGAGATTGATCCCAGTGTAGACCTCATGGGGAGTTATGCCCCAGGAGAGTTGAGGTGTCTTACACGGGAATACCTCCAGAGGATGCGGGCGAGGCTGATCTCGGTTTCCCAGCCATCGCTGTATGCACGCAGGTACACCTCCTTTGAATTGACGCTGCGCCACAGCCTCTCCAACAAGATGTGTCGTAGCAGCGTCTACGGCCCCACCAGCTGATCAGGATCTCGTCTGCCTTGAGTCTGCCCACCAAAGCTCACGAGGTGAACTGCAGAACCGATCGAAATGGAAGATCTGGTATCTGGTGCTCGCAACCACTAATCGCCTCCATAGCGACCCTGGCCTTGAACTCGGGGCGATTAGTGCGGCGTTTGCTCATGGGTGGGAGCCCCCTATCAGGGGCGGTGCCCCGCCTAACAGGTTAACGATGGGGCCTGTCTAGAAAAACCAGAACACCTTAATGGTCGAAGCTAAATGGCAACTGATGGCGACAACCCACAACCTGCTGAAGTTGCTTCGGTTCTGGCGATCTGAGCAGGAGCAGACGACAGCGGTTTCATGAAGGCAAGAGCGACCCTTACCTGTGCAGCCAAGGCTGAGTGAGATCCATATCGATACGGCTCAGGGAGCAGGAGCTCTACGGGAAACAAACTCTGAGATGCCAGGTGACTCGGTCAAGAGTGCTCTTGACTGTGGTAGGGATTGGAATTCATGTCCTTGTCGTTTCAGCTGATGACTGGTATGTGACATTGCAGTGGAAGGCTGCTTCGCTCGGACCGGTCGGATCATGGAATGACATAACCTCAAGAAAAAACAGGAACATTTGACTCCGGGTTGTCGGCGAAAATTGCTCCCCTGGCCCGCAGGTTCATCCTTGTAGATTCGGAAACCCCCTTATTGTCACAAAAGACAGTCCCATCGACAGAAGCTGTAGATAGATCAATATCTGACATATCTACCCTTGAAAGCATGGCTTGGCTGAGGTTGGTCCCGCTTAGGTCGGCCCCGCGGAGGTTGGCCCCATTGAGATTTGCCTTGCTGAGGTCGGCCATGGTGAGGTCGGCCCAGCTGAGGTTAGCCTCGTTGAGCTTGGACCCACGGAGCGCGGCCTTGCTGAGGTCGGCCCAACTGAGGTTGGCCCCACTGAGGTCGGACTCCAGAATGTGGGCCTCTTTGAGTTTGGCCCCATTGATTTTGGCCCCGCTGAGGTCGGCTTCAATGATTTTGGCCTCGAAGAGCGTTGCTGAGCGGAGGGTTGTACCGATGAGTTTGGCCTTGCTGAGGTCGGCCATAGTGAGGTCGGCCTTGGTAAGGTCGGCCCAACTGAGATCGGCCTCACGGAGCCTTGCCAACTTAAGGCTGGAACCGCTCATGTTGGCCCCGTGGAGGTTGACCCCGTGGAGATTCGCCTCGAAGAGGTTGACTTCGAGGAGGATCAGGGGTGAGCGATAAGGAGTTTCCCAATCTAAACTGTCGTTCCAAATTGTGGCCCCCTCAAGGTCGGCCCAGCTGAGGTCGGCACCACTGAGGTCGGCGCCTCTGAGCTTGGCAAATTTAAGGCTGGTGCCCCTTAGATTTGCTCCCCTGAGGTTGGCACCTTTGAGGTTGGTCTCGCCAAGATCGGCATCATGAAAATCAGCGTCTGACAAGTCAGAGCAATGGAGATCTATCTGACGTAAGAAAGCCCCAGCAAAATCCACTCTGGGATTCAAACCAGCAATTATGGCGAGCTCGATAAGATCGGAGGTGTCGGCCGAAAGAACTGCCGCTATCTTGGTCTCGAGATCACTATCATCGCTTTCGGGAGATCCGATAACCATTATTCCTGCTCTCCGGCGGTGAAGCCTGCTGAAAACTTGCCGCAGCTCAATGGAGATATCACTTTGTCCATTTCTAATAGCTTCTTGACCAAGAGTAAGTCTATAACGGCGAGCTTGTTGCGTTCCATTTCTATTGGAGGCCAAATTGCACCAGAGCCGCGAACGAAAAGATCCTTTGGCATAAATTCAAAGGATAAAATGGCTTCCCAATTCTCCGAATGGATGGAAACTGACCCTAGTTCCTCTTCTTGTATAGTTCCAAGAAGAGGAGTTTTCAATGGGTCTAGGCTTCGGAATACCCATGCTGGCTTATCAGCTGAACCAGAGCAGGAAATAGTGTTGAATATTGCAGCTGATTTCTTCGTATCTTTCGTAGCGTGCTTTGCGCCCGCTTTGGTGCCACTTGAATATCCCAACGTAAATTGTTGCTCACTAGCGCTTTCAGATGAGACTTCTTCTGTCCTCGAACGTACCAACTCCCCGCATAGCCTGCGATCTTTCAATGCCATTCCAGCGTTGTTAAAGATGATGCGAAGCACGCCTGCTCTTAAGCTAAAGACAACTGGAAACCCTCCTGCGAGGATGTGTTCTTGTTCAAAAAACGAAAGTGAAAGGTAGATCTTGGCGTTGCCCTGCGGTGCTTCCGGTATTTCTGCATACACCTCAATGTTAAGGCAGTCAGGATGGAAGTTATTGATATTGACCTTATGCCTTGTGCATTTCTTTCTAAATAGCATGTTAATTATGCTTGATGGTTTTAAGAAGGAGTGCTAGTCTCATCGAATGGTCTGGAGTTTTCGTCAAGATCCGTGGATTCTTTATCTATAACCCAACATTAGCACCTTCCTTCCACGATAACTTTCCCCGATCAGGGTGAGGAGCCCTCCTTCACCATCGGCCACATGCCTGGCTTTGGTTTGCCGCTAGTTAGTTCATGGTTTCCTCAGGGCGCCCCCCGGGGGAGGAGTCGGACAGCACCGCCAGTTCGATACGTCCATCAGGGAAGCCATAATTCGCTCACATGGCCTCCAGGAACCCGAGATCACGAGAAGCCAGGCCTGGATTATCCTTCGACAGGCCGGTCCCCACTCCGTGGGCGGAAGGGTCGTAATCCTTCCTGTCAGTCACTGTCCCAAGACCTCACGTCCCATTCATCGCCAACCCAAGGCCCGACTGACACTGATCGGTCGGTCACGCTTGATCCGCCGGAGCATCTCGATGAGGGCGTCCTGCTGATTGCACCTACTCTCAGGCTTCCACTACTGGCCCAAGGGCACTGGCCTGATCCAACGTTCTCGGGGGGCAGCCGTACCTAGCGGGCCTGTTCACCAGCTCTTACCCAGTGGACGCAGCAGTTGGTTAACCATGGGAGCCCAGGGAAGGTAAAACTATAGATAGGATTGTCGGCGGCGATCTCTTGGAGCGTCTTGCGGCCACATATCGCTTCCATGGGGCCCTTAGCCTTGTACTCGGGGCTGTGGGTGAGGCGTTTGCTCATGTGTGGGAGCCTATGTGAGAGGCGGCAACCAGCCTCTGAAGTTGAAGATGGACCATATCTAGAAAAAGGACATCATCTGAATGTCCATCATTGTTGTTCGTTTATGACCTCCTGGTCCCAGACAATAGTCTGATCCACGTTTGCATGATACCAATCGACGTCACTTCCTTCAAAGAAGTAACCATAAGGCACTGATTGAGCACGTGCTCTCATCCATTCCCGAATCAGTTCAGTGCACAGCTGTCTATTCTGACGAAAGACTAGAATACTTTCTAGATTCTGTGATGCCGATGGAGCGAGGTTGAAGCTGCCGTATATTGCTGACAATTCTAGCCTATCCACTAGTTCAGAAATGCTGCGCCTACCATTGGCATCTGCGATCTGACTTGGATTGGATAAGCGAAGTAAATGGTCATTTAGCGGCAGTCCATTCGGGTCGTTATGCTTAATGCCTATCATAAACTTATGGTGCATTAGCGCAGGGTATCTAAGTCCAGCAGGAAGATAGTAAAATACATAAACTGGTGACTTAATGCACTCCAGAAGAAATTGATGAATCGCTTCATTGTCAGCTAGTTCGGGGTTGCCCGCATCAAGGAACTCACCTATGAACTCGTCGATTGCATTTGGGAATGCCTTCATTGCAGAGTATGCGAGAAGAACTCTATTCCTCTTATCGGGATCCTTGGAGTCAGGCTTCATCCAGTCTTCACCATTGACCACAAAGTTGCAGAATTGCAATCTACCAAGTCGATCTAGGATCTGCTGCTCCCAGAGATGATATTGACAACCAATTACGCCGTCCTGCTCATCAAGCCACTCTGTGATTGCTTCATAACAGTCGAATCTCAGCTGAGGCTCTAGCGATCGACCAGGGTCATGGAGATCTCTTTGATAGAGCTGCACCCTCGTCAGTCGTTCTTGATTATAGTTAATGACACCATCGTTAGCCCCTCCTGTTCTAGGCGTTCGCGCAGCCATACTCAGCAATAGAAGGTCACTATGAGATACATGCTACCAGCCAGGTTCAACATATAGCAGCTCGAAATGCGTAATGATGCGATATCAGGCATGTCCGGGCTGGCCCTGATGAAGTTTGGGCTGGTGAGAGCCAAGCTGGCCTCACCTGTCCGCCCTGCCATAGCTTGCCAGCGACCGATGCCCAGGCCCTTTGGTCAGTGAGATCGTGTGCTGGGGGAAGGGGGGCAGGAAGGGAAATGAACCTTGTCCCTGTCCGGCCACGGGAACCCTGTAACCAGTCCTCCCACTCCACCACCATGACCCGCTACCTTTGGCACTTCGATGCTGATGGCTGGCCCCTCGAACGCATCGACACCGAGACCGGCGAGCACGTCCCTGTCTTCACTGGCGGGCCAGAGGAGTCGCTCTCCCCCGAGGAAGGTGGGCGGACCTTGGCCTGCTCCATTCCGAAGGTCTCGGGGGTGGATTGGGACTTCAGTGGTCAAGGAGACACTTGTGGGGATTAGGCGCTCATCATCTGATCAGAGTGGTGAGTCACCATGACGATGATGAATTGACACCCTCCATGTGGACCTAAAACCTCATCGGCCACGTCTCACTCGTCCTCATCGGCTCCGCCAACAGGAATCAGCCGGATCTGTTTCCGCCCGAGCTTGATCTCGAACTCATCGCCTGGCTTGAGATCGAGCATGGCGGTGTAAGCCTTGCCCACCAGCAGGTTGCCGTTGCCCTGCACCGTGGCGATGTAGCTCAGGCGGCGGCCTCCCCTGCCTTTGCCGTTGACGCCACCGTCGCCAAGGCTGACACCCTTGGCCTCCAGCAGGGCCTCGTAGAAGGCAGTGAAGTTCAGCCGTTCGCAGCCATCCTTCTTGGTGCTGATATAGCCGGCGGCTCGAACCAGGTCGGATTTGGAGGCATCGCCGAGCTCCTTGACTTTGGCGAGGAGATCGGATCCTGTGAGGGGCATGAATCTAAGGCGTCTATAGAGGCAAGGTAACGTCCTGGATGAACCACGCAAGCCTGAGAAGATTGTGCGGATGGCCGTCCCTATGCATGCGAACTCTCGAGGGTCTCTGGAGCTGGTGCTACCCCGAGAACTTTCTCTCTGGGAAATGACAGTCGCCAGTAGAGCGATCTTGCTCAGGCTGAGCTGGGCATAGGGGTGAGTGTGCTCGGGGGAGTCTGGCGATGTCGGGGGACTGGCAAACAGTGATGAACCTCAAGAGGTCCCGGGTTCGTACTCGGGTGAGTGGGCTGAGATGGCGCGGCTGAGTAGGGGATGCGGGAGGGGCAGCTGGCGGGGCCGATCATCGTGGTTAACCAGCTGTGCGGGTCCCCACCCCCCACACCCCCGAGGACGTTCCAGCGTTGCATCAACGGATAGCTTCCTCCTCAGCCTCACTTCGATTGGGCGCACCGACTGGTCGGCCGCGATCTCTTGGAGCGTCTTGCGAACCCTGATCGCCTCCATAGCAACCTTGGGCTTGAACAAGTGGCTGGGGGAGGGTGACGTTTGCTCTACGGGTGAAGTCTCCCTATCAGGGAGGTAGCCCGCCTCAGAGGACAACGATGGGCCCTGTCCAGAAGGCCCAGTCCACCTGAAGCACGCGCTGAGAAAGACCAGCTGTTGACAGTTCCGTAAGAAGCACTAGCAAATAGGGGAGATCTGACGTCAGCCCATGGCCCTTACGGAAGCAGACCTGCCCCTAGCCAGCAGTGCTGTCCAGCGGGTCCTTGAGTTGGGCGTCTCGGGGGACAAGGATCAAGAGAAGTTTCTGGGGAACCTCTCCGCGCTGGCATCGCGTAACGGAGATCTCTGGCTGGGTGGCGATGAAGGAAACAGTCTTTATCAGTTGAAGGATGTCGGTGAGGAGCACTATGGCGACCCCATCGAGGTGGATCTCAAGGATTATGGCCTAGCCGACGGCGATGACGATGAAGATGGCGAATCGGATATCGAGGGTCTGGCCTTCGATGGTGATCGGCTCTGGTTGGTGGGCTCTCACAGCCTGCGGCGCCGCAAGCACGACGAGAACGAGAACCCGCTAAGGCTATACAGCAAGAAGAAGCAGAGCACCAACGCTCATGTGCTCGGCTGCCTGCGCTTGGATGAAAACGGACAGCCGGTGGCAGGGCAGCGATTGGCTTTCGATTCGGAGGCGCGCTGTGACGCCCTTACCCACGCCCTGGAAGATGATCCGCTCATCTCTCCGTTCCTTTCGACCCCCAGCAAGGAAAACGGTCTCGACATCGAAGGTATCGCCGCCCGTGGCTCCCGGGTGCTGGTTGGGCTGCGGGGGCCGATCCTGCGGGGTATCGCCCTGGTGCTCGACCTGCAGATGGGCGGGCTTGATGGCGATGGTCCCACACTCACCCTGGACGACCATCACGTCCGCTACCTCTCCATCGGCGGCCTGGCGGTACGCGATCTAGCCGTGGTGCCAGGAAGTGACGACGTCTTGATCCTCGCTGGGCCGACGATGACCCAGGTGGGCCCCTGTTTTATCTACCGCTGGGGAAAGGCTCTCAGTGCAGCCAGGAAGGAGCCCGATCCGGACGTCATCACTCTGGAGACGGTGGAGCCTCTGCTGTGGATCCGTGATGGGCGTTCCGGTAAAGCCAAAGAGGGCAGTGACAAGCCAGAAGGCTTGGAGGTGCAACCACATGGTGGCCGTCTGCTGGCTTGGGTGGCCTATGACGACCCCACCAAGGCTCGTCGGAAGGGAAAGGGTGCCAGAACCCGCCTCGATGGCTTTGTGTTGCCGGAATGATTCGGCTCGACATAGAAGTAATTCACTGGGCAAGCTTGCCTATCCCGGGCACTACATTGACTGGGCTCCTTCCTACGAGCGGAGAACACGTAAAGATGTGTAGCGATTAACAGGCTCTTAAAGTTGAATTCGTAGCATCGGCATACTTAACTGTTGAGAGCGTTTCATGACTGGCTACGACGAGTCTTTTCTCTCCGGAATTGTGCTGCCCATCCCTAAGTTCAGAACTGAACTAACCGCGGAACTTTTACGCAAGGGGAAGGTCTTTCATTATCCGAACTATTCCGTTGTCATGAATGGCTCGCCAGGCAAGCGATCGCCAGTGATTGTATGCCTGAACATCGACCAAGGACAGCTAAAGGAGACAAAGAGAAAGAACAACTGGCGTATTGACCCAAGGATCGGGGTAACTCATCAGCTTGACAATGACTACTACGAGAAGAATCCATGGGACAAGGGGCACATGGCACGTCGGGCTTCCGCCGCATGGGGAGGTACAGCAAGAGATGCACAGTATGCATCGGACGAAACATTCTATTATTCCAATAGCACCCTTCAGCATGCAAATCTAAATCAGGATGAATGGTTAGGACTGGAAGACTGGGTTCATCAACTAGATTTGGACAAAGATGGGAGAATAACATCCATGTGCGGTCCAATTTATGGAAGCTATGATCGGACTGTTAGCCCGTCTGGTCGGCAGATCGCGCTAGTTCCTGCTGGGTTCTTCAAAATAGTTTGCTTCATTAACAAGGAAACTGACAAGCTAGACGTTCGTGCCTTTATCATGTATCAAGACGCGAAGGCATTAGCTGACAAGAGCGGACGCAATAGATATGACAACCAAACCTATCAGGTCACTATCACCGAGATCGAAGAGAAAACAGGGTTAATGTTCGAAGACTCGATCTTTCAAGCAAATCCACTATACTTCTCCGACACCAATACAACCCCAGAAGAGAATGTCATCATCCTCCCAGAAGAGATAGAAGTTGCTAAGCCTCAAGACCTCATCGCAGCAGGGGACAAGCGGCAGACGGTTTTGGACGATATTGTTGATATCTTTATCGCTGTTGCCATGCCTGACCCTCCCGGTGATGATGCAGGTAATGAGTGGGTCTCATTAATTAACTTGGGAAGTGAGACGGTGGATCTAACGGGCTGGAAGCTCTGTGATAAGTCCGACAATGAGATTCTCATAGATTCCATTATTGCTGATGCAGCCTCTCGTTCTCTAAGCCCTGGAGAATCCCTTGTCCTCAAAGGCCTTGAGCCACTTAAGCTAGCAAATAAGGGTGGAGTGATCAAGCTCTTCAACGCTGCCAACGAGCGGATTGACTGGGTGAACTATACGAAGAAGATGGTGTCGCCAGGCAAACCAGTGCATTTTTTGGCGCCACGAAACACGTTGGAAGTGATGTAGGCAATAGATGAAGTTCTACGATTATTTCCGGCGTATGTTACGGCATGGCTCGCTGGCAGGATGGTTTGTTGGTAAATCCATCGTCTCCTGATTTCTCCGTCCATTCAACATTTTTGGTAACTGACACCTGAACTGCGGCAGGGGCGCCAAATTTCTAGCAGGTCCTAGATCTAGTGCACCAAATGCCCGAGGGCGATCGCTCAGAACGCCACGTAACGAGAGATCGCATCAATGGCAACCCTGGCCTTGAACTCGATGCAGTGGGTCCGGCTCATACTTTTCAGTTGCAGAACCTCTTCAAGGGTGGTGAGCAATCACAGAGAATGTCGACTTGGGCTGTCCAGCAATACCAGTCAACCCCTGAAGCGGCCAATATCCTCGTGTTAGTAAACAACATACTGAGACTAGATAACTAGAAAGCAAGAAACTCAGAGTCTACTTATAGGGATTTTTGCAGTGGACACATGCAAGCGAATACGCTAGCCCTCAGACCACTGGCAATGCTAGAAAGAACCAAGGTCTAGAAGAGAAAAGCCCCAAAAGAGCAGAGGGCAAAGTGAAGGAGAATGCAAAGTATCTTGAAAGCTTACGGTTAGAATGCAATCTCTCTAAGTATTTCTTGAGTCGGATTTCGTCCGCCCTTTCCTTCCCATGGAGCAGTTGATTGATGCCATGCTTCGTTCCATACAATGGAGGTGTGAACAGCTTGTTAGCAATCTCGTCGGCAAGGCTCATAGTCTTCGGTTCATGCAGGAGATCCAGAGACAGATTTGTCAAGTATCGTCAACTTACACAAGGCAAGTCAAATTGACAATTCTGGAGACTGCGTTGGGACCTGTAGACAGGGCCGCTTTCGCTGAGCACCCGTCGGCAATCGATTCCCAGTCTGACGAACCAAGCCACCAATTCACTCAAGAAGCCCACCGTGGTCGGAGCCTACTCGTCAGCTAAGACCTTTACGTAAGACAGGCAGGTGGCGTCATCCACTGCAAACTGCACCTTCTCGTAGCCCCGCCCGAGGAGCTTCCCTAGCGTGGATCACCGGTGATCCGGTGCCCAACACGGTTGAACCGGGCCAGCTGTTTGATGTCGACATGGATCATGTCGCCCGGTTGCTCCCACTGGTATCGCTGCACCGGCGGCTTGGGGTCGAGGTTCCGCAGCCGACTCAGCCCCAGGCGCCGCATCGCCCGGGCCAGGGTGCTGATCGGCACCAGCAGCAGCCGGGCGATTCTATGGAGGGTGCAGCGCTGGTGCCTGAGGTCCACGGCCTGCTGCAGTTGCGGCGGATCGAGCGTCCGCCGCTGGGTACGGCGCAAGCTGCGACGATCCGCCAGTGCTGTTACACCACCCTCTAGGTATCGGGCCAGCCACATGTAGGTGCTGCGCAGGCTTATGCCGGCTTGCGCTGCCAAGGGCTTGAGTGGTACGCCCTTATCAAGAGGCCGACGGATGATGCGTTCCCGACTGATGGGCTTCAGACAGGCCAGTGTGTGGCTATGCATGGATGGTGAGGTCTTGGGACGGGAGGTGACACCCCGACACTGGTGACCTCACACCCAATCGTCAGATTAACAACGTAGTGGTTCTACACACTTAAGCGACAGAAACGTGATAGGGTTTCCTCACATGCTCAGCCGGAGCATGCTGGCGCGACAACAACGCTGATTGATGCCGCCCCTCATTCCGGGGGATGTGAGAATTCAGGCCCACCGGATTGAGGCCGATGGGGGCGAAGACAGCGGATTTAAGACCGACTACCCCCAAACCATTCAGGAAAAGCCCATGTGGATGTTTGCACCCACTGCCAACCTAAAGGATTTTGAGCGTGTCCCCGGCCTCACGGAAGCCTGGAGCGACTTCATTAGTGACCAGTATGAAACCAACCTCTACGGCAAACCCAGCGATCGTGTCGAATCAGCACTCGAAGAACTGCAACGGTGGGGACGCTCTGACAGCGATTTGCGGGTCTACAACCCGGCTTCGATGCCCATTCCGGATCCTTCTCCATTGCGAAATGTCACCTGGTCGGCATTGCCCACCAGCTTTGATGAGCAATTCAATACAGTTCGCGAAAGGCTGACCTTTTTGGATACTCCGCAGCTTTTTAATGCCTCCCTACGAACCCGTATCCAGGATGAATACTGCGAATGGGTCGTCCAGCGCAATCCCAGTGGTGCCATTACCGAGGTCCTCTTTACCAGTGAACCGCCGGAATATTATGATTTTTTGTTTGTCAAGTCCCAAGCCTCCCGCGATCTTCTGGTGACGCTTTATCGGGAAATCACAGGGGTTGCGTCTATCACCCTCAGTGACCTGGTGGATGCACGGGGGGATTACGACTGGTACAACCGGTATAACAATGAGTATGCGGTTCACATGCAGCAGCCCAACAACACTCTAAGCGCTCAGATCAATATTGTGTCGCGGTCTTGCCTGCTGCGTATCAACAGTCTGGGGACGCCCATTGTGGATGCCCTAGGCCTGATACGCTGTGGGCGCTACGGTGACCCAGCCCGTCAAAGTGACCCTCGCATTGGAAGTGCCATCAATACCTTCACCCGTGAAAACCGGTTCATCACCCTCGAAAATCCGGTGGGACTGTATATGAGCGGTGTAGACTGGAACGGCTGGGAAACTCCAGACGGTACCCCTGCCCAAACCTTTTGGAGCGTGCTGCGGGGCACCCAAAACGCTGACCCAAACCTCTCATACATCGCCAGGGCGCGGTTTGCCGTGCCGCCAGAGATGGGCTACACCGTCTCTGACCTCAAAATTGGCGGCGAACCCATTGAGTTTGGTGCCCAGATTGCGGCTCGCCTAAACATCCGCGTGGGAGTTTACGTCAGTGATCCGGCGAACGTCCCGCCGCCCCGTGCGATTGGCTGTACAGGCACGACGCCGTTTCCCCTAGCCAGCGGGGGACTGTCGATGGCGATGTCTTCTGGAGGCGGTGGCACCCGTACGGGGGGAGGTCAGTAGATGATAGAAGAACCTGTTTTGGCGCTTGATGACATTCAAGGGGATATCATTCCCGGATTTAAGAAGGACAGCCAGCATTTCTTGTTTTTTCGCATTGTCGATCCAGTTCTCGCCAAGCGCTGGCTCCACGGCCTTGCACCGCGCCTGTCCACTGCGACGGAGGTGTTGGCGGCGCATGCCCTTTGGAAACAGATGCGATGTCGGCTGGGGCGCGACCCGGATACCCTTGATTATCTCCTCCTGAACTGTGCGATTTCAGCCCAAGGATTGAGGATGTTGGGGGTTCCCGATGTGGATCTCTTCGATGATATTGCTTTTAAGTTGGGACTCGAAGCCCGCGCTACTTCCATTGGCGATCCGCCTAAGGGTAGCGGTCTTCCCGGTGCGCCTGAGACTTGGCTGTTTGGGTCAGGCGATCGTCGTCCTGACGTTCTCTTGATCCTGGCAGCAGACGACCTGGACTGGGTTCTGAGCGCTGAGCAAACGCTCATTGCCGAGGCTCAGCAGCAGGGCTTGGAATGGATTCATGGCGATCGCGGACGAGTGCGTCCCGGTGCGATGGCAGGCCACGAACACTTTGGTTTTAAGGATGGTATTTCCCAGCCCGCCATTCGGGGTCGCAAAGGAGAGGGTGCTGAAGATTATCTGGAACCGCGCATCTGGCCTGCAGATCCTGCCTTTGATCCAGAGCGGAGCCGATTTGCCGCCCCCGGCCGTCCCTTGGTGTGGCCGGGACACTTTCTGTTTGGCTATCCGCGCCAGCTACGAGACAATCCCGAAACCCCGCGATCTAACTCCCACCCTGTCGGGCCCGACTGGTCGACAAATGGCTCTTTTTTGACCTATCGGCGCTTGAACCAGGACGTACTGAAGTTCCGTGACTTTATTGAAGCCACCACTGAAGTCTTTCGTCATAATGGGTTTGATCCAAACCTAACCCCAGAACGAATGGGGGCGCTGTTTGTGGGTCGGTGGGCATCCGGCTGGCCTATTGCCCGCGATCCGTTGACTGATCGCGGCAGTAGTGCGGGCGAAAACTACTTCCGGTTTGTGGAAGCCACCACAGTCCCTTTGCCGGATGACCCCCTACCCCTGAATGTTGCGGATCCAGGCGGGCAGATTTGTCCCTTTGCGGCTCATATCCGCAAAGTCAATCCCCGGGATGACGACACCGATCTGGGTCCGAAGGAGCGCACCTTCCAAAAGTACATTATACGACGGGGCATTACCTTCGGCCCGGAGGTGGACGAACAGCCCGAGGCAGAGCGGGGGTTAATCTTTGCTGCTTTCCAGTCTTCGATTGTGGATCAATTTGAATTTCTAATGAATGACTGGGTGAATGATGCCGATAAACCTCACAGTAATAGTGGAGTCGATCCGATTCTCAGCACCCGCACGAACACGACCATCCAGCTCGTGCGAGATAATCAACCCTTTCCCTGCCCTGTTTCTGGCGGATGGATCACCGCTAGCGGCGGCGAATACTTCTTTGCCCCCTCAATTCTGTTTTTTGCTCGTACCTTGGCCTGAGGAAGCTCTGGGGAGCGTTCCGCGTTTCGGCGGTAGCGGCTACCCGTGCGGCAGCCGGCAGGTTGCGATGTATGCGTCGATACCCTGATCGGCGCAGACCTTGACGTTGTCCTCTCTCCAGTAGCCCGCATCAATCGTCATCACCGTGGGCACCTCTCCGGCGTTGGTGCCGATGTGCTGCATCATGGTTTCCAGGTGCTCCACATCCGGTGGCTGGTCGCTCACGCCCACCGCCAGGATCACCTGATGGTCGCTGTCCAACGCCACCTGACAGGTGTAGCCCTGCAGATAGGTGCCGCCTAATTGCATCAGATGGCTGTCGGCATCGGTGAAATTCCGCTGGCTCTTCTTAGTTGGCGTGCCGTCGGCTTTCCTGGCCAGACGACGGCGTGGCATCGCATCAGCAGCGAGCGGTTCCAGATCCGGAGGCTCCAGGCCGGCTCTCTCAGCTGCCTCGAGGGCCTTCTCTCTGGCGGCCTTGGCCTTGGCGGCGGGTGCCACGGTTTTGTTATTCAACTCGGCCTGCTCAGCAGCGGGTGCATCGGCCTCGAGTGCAGCCGCCGCTTTGGCGCTGGCTTCCTCTGCTTCCTCCTGCCGCTGCCTTGCAGCAGCCGCAGCGGTCTACGCTTCCATCTCCTGAAACGCTTGGCGGATCCTTGCCAGGCGACTCTGCTTACGCCGCGGTCAATCAGGCAGATCACTGCCGGGATTCTCCTTGCCGTATGTCAAGCGACATTGAATACCGAGCCACTGGCGACATCGAAAAGTGAGCCACCTCCGGCCCGGTTCGGGCCGGAGGTTTGGTGGCGGTTTCGTGTCCTTGCCTGTGGTTGCTCATGGTTTCTGCGATGGCGTGATGGTTCTGCGTCGTTGCTGCTGGTCCTCAGTCCCCCTTGGCAGCAATCGGCGGTGAGGTCCCGCCCGTCTGCGGGCGAAACAGGCCTGAGCGGCGCTTTTCCCTGAGCCGGTAGCTGTCGCCGCGGATCGTCACCACATGGCTGTGTTGCAGCAGCCGATCAAGGATTGCGGCAGCTACGACCTGATCGCCGAACACCTCGTCCCACTCCTCGACGGGGCGGTTGGAGCTGATCAGCACGCTGCCCTGCTCGTAGCGCCTGGAGATCAGCTGGAAGAACAGGTGCCCTGCCTGGGGTTCGAGCGGCAGGTAACCCAGCTCATCGACGACCAGCAGTTTCGGCTTGCTGTACTGCGCCAGCCGCATCTCCAGGTTCCCCTGCTGCTGGCCTTTGACCAGGGAGCCGAGCAGCTCCATCGCCGTGGTGAACTGCACCGTGTAGCCCCGGCTCACCGCCTCACGGCCCAGGGCCACCTCCAGGTGGGTCTTGCCCACACCGGGCGGACCCAGCAGCACCACGTTGTCACCATTGGCGACCCAGCGGCAGGTGGCCAGATCGCGGATCTTGGCTGGATCGATCGACGGCTGGGCCTCGAACTCAAAGCTCTCCAGCGTGCGCACAAAGGGGAAGTGGGCGATGGTCATCGCCATCGCCAGCCGCCGCTGCTCCTTGCTTGCCACCTCGGCAGCGCAGAGCCAGGCCAGGGCCTCGCGCAGGTTCAGTTGCCGCCGGGCCGCTTCCTCCAGTAGCCCATCGAGCTGCTCGCGGATGGCACCGAGCCGCAGGCGGCTGAGCATCCCGTCGAGATCCTCCACCAGCTGAGCGATGTCGCTCGCCTCAGCGGCAGCAAAGCCGCTCGCCGTGGACACGGTTTCAGGTAGCGGTTGTTTGCTGCGTGCCATCAGCCCACCTCCGCGACGACAGCCGCGTAGTCACTGAGCGGCCGGGCCAGTGACGAACGCCGCACCGCATCCAGCTCCACCACGGCGGCTAACGCGCCGTTATCTGCCTGGGCAGCATCAATCACCCGCTGCGGCACCAGTCCGGCCCAGTGGCCGGCGATCACCTGGCGGGAGCGCTGGTTGGCGTCCTGGCGGCAATGGCGCGCCACGATCCGGCCCCCTTGGCGGATCAGCACCTGCTGGTCGCGGATCTGCACCGTCACGCTCTGGCGCACCAGGGCGGCGGGCACGCTGTACCAGTTGCCCTCCACCTGCACGCAGCAGTCCTTGGCGACACGGCGGCTGAACTCCTGCTCCGCCAGGTACGACGGCCCGCCGTTCAGCGCCAGCAACGCCGCTGCCTCGGCCCGCAGGAAGCGCTCCAGCGGCCGCTCACCGGTGGTGCCGTGGATGCGCAGATCGGCGATCTCCCGGTTCCACCAGTCCAGATGGCCCTCCATCTGGCCCCAGGTGTCAAAGCGGTGGCCGGCCAAGCCGCTGCGTTTCACGTAGCCCACCCCACGCTCGTCCTTGCCCTTGGTTTGCGGCCGGTGGGGCCAGCAGGCCTTGGGTATGAACCCCCAATGCCGGGCAAAGGCGGCAAACACCGGATTGATCACCAGCTCCCCTGTCGCCGGGTTGTGGAGCGTGACCAGGGCTTTGGCGTTATCGATCAGCACCTGCTCGGGCACCCCATCCCAGAATCGGAACGCCTCCTCCAGCGCCTGCAACCAGTGGCGCTGCCGCTGCTGGCGGAACACCCGCACCACCTGCCGGCGCGAGTAGCCCAGGGTCAGCACGCAGAGATGCACTTTGGTGCGCACCCCGCCGATCAGAACCCACAGCTCACCAAAGTCGGCCTGCAGTTGCTGGCCTGGCCGGGTCTCGTAGCGAACCGTGGCCTGACGGCTCTGGCGCAGCGCCTGGCGCCAGGTCTGCACCGCCCGTTCAACGGTGCGCAGGCTCACCTCGATGCCCTTGTGTTTGAGCAGCTCCTGCCGCACCACCTCGGCGTTGCCGTGGTGCTGCTCAAACTGCTGCTGCAGCCAGGCCTGGTGCCCGTCGAGCTGGCTGGCGCGGCTGCTGCTGTCGTACGGCTGCCAAGTGCCCAGCGCCAGGTAACGGCTCACGGTGTGGCGTGAGATGCCGAGCTCCCTGGCGATGCGGCGTTGACTCCAGCCCCTCTCCAGCAGCTGGCGCATCACCGCCACCTCCTCCGGCGTTTGCATCACGCCCTCCAGCCCAGCCATCGGGCCAGCTGTATGGGCGCTGGCCATGGGCGCCAGCCCCTTGCCGGCGGAGGCGGTCAGCGGCTCAGTCGGTGGTGCGCTGCCAGATCCGGGGTGGCCCAGTTTTCGTGTCGCCTCTGGTCCAGTTTTCGTTGTCGCCTGAAACCGTAGCGGCGATCCTCCTGGGCATCCAGGATTTCGGCTTTGCGTATCAAGGCGTTGATCTCCTTGTCCAGCTCCTTCTCCGCCCTGAGCATCCGCTCATGGCCTTGTGATTGGAGGAATTGGCCTGAACCCTGGTGCCATCCAGCGCCACATGCTCCAGGCTCACCATCCCGGCTTTCTGACAGAAACGAAGGATCTGAACGAACATACCCTTGAGGGCGACAAGGTTTCGGCGACGGAACTCACTGATGCGGCTGTGCTCCGGCTGCTGATTGGCCGTCAGCGCCCGGAAGGCCAGATCCTCATCGCAAGCGCGCTCAAGCCTGCGGGAAGTGACGATGCCCACGCAGTACGCGTAGAGCAGCAGCAGCGTCAACATCCGCGGGTCAAAGCCCTTCTCCCCGCGTGGATCCTTGGCCTGAGCAGGGATCAGGAGCTGTGAGAGATCCAGCTCATCCACAAGTTCCAGCAGGAAATACACCTGATGGACATCCGAGAGCCACTCCCGGGGGGATGGCGGCAGCTGGGTGTTCTGCTCAGGCTGCCAGGGGCGGAAAGTCTTGCGCTTCTGCATGCCCCATTCACTCGGACAGATCGAATGCAGTCGCTGGGTTCCAGGCAGATTCAGGAGGGCTGTGGAGAGCGCAGGCGATCTATGCGCAACACGCTCCTAGGAGAGGAGTTGGCAACCCGCATCAGGGCTTTGGGGCTGGAGGTGTCAAGATCTTGACAGGCTGTTGACTGGACAGAGGAGGACAGCGTGTGGATCTGATGCTCAACCGATGCTGGCGGGAGGGGGTTCCTCACGGGGATGGGTTACTCCCCCACTCGGCGAAAGCTCGCTCAGTAGCCCACCCCCACCTGCGCCGGACCACCCGGACACCCCGGACAGGGGCTTGGCGCACTCAGAGTTCTCTTCTATTCAAGGGAAGGAGGGACCTCTCATAATTTTCTTGTGATGGTGTGTCCGCCCTGTCCGGGCAGTCCTGAGTGAGGTTGGGACTGGGGTGAGGGAGCGGCGCCGCCTTGTCCGGAGCTTGTCCACCCTTGTCCGAGCCTGCCTGCAATTGATGCGACGGTTGCCGGTGGCGGTGGGTACGCGTGCTCGGGCGAGAGGGTGCGACGGGTCATGCTGAGTGGAGAACCGAGCAAGGCATGGGGCTGCCCTGAGTAGTTAAGCATTAGGGACTTGTGCGGAAATCATGGGCCATGTCAGACCCCACTCTCCAGCTGCCCCCGAGATCGACGTCACAAGTGAGGGCCATTACTCACGGCCAGCAGCTGAACTCGAAGCTGTGGGTTCGGCACTTGCTCATGGGTGGTAGCCCGTCTCAGGGGCGATGTCTCAACTGATGGGTTTACGATACGACCTTCCTGAAATTCAGACCATCGCAGAATCGCTATCGAGCGCATCCGGCGCGTCGTCCGTGCCGCCAATGCCGCAGGCGGTTTCCTCGCCAGACGGAGGGAATGAGCGTCGAAGTGGTGCAGAGCAAGAAGCATTACTCTCTCAAGGTCGCGTTTTGCCGCAGGGCCAACCGGTGGCGATCCCACTTAGCGATCGCCAGGCATATTAGATGACTGGTCGCATCCGGCCGCGCAACTTGGCGTTGCACCCGAAGTAAGGGTGTAGGCCCATCGTGCGCTAATTACATGCGCGCGATGCGCAGGTCCTAGAGATAGGCGATGAGACGACTTTACTTGGCTTGAACTATGACGAACTAATGTGGAAACAAAGCAAGATTTATCCAGAATGAACGGAGGCTTTCTAGCCCTCCGAATGCGGAACTCCAAAGGGTGGCGTCACAGACTAAAACTGTCCCTGAAACCCCGTCGGGGCGCACTCTAAGGAGGGCGTCGAAGTACCGGTTCCCTGCGTCGGTGAATGGATGCCTTGGTGCGAGAGGGTTAATGGGCTGGCGGGCCAGTACGTCCACGTGGCTGGCATACTCCGGAGGTACGGAGAGGTGAGGAAGGTGGGGGTGGAGATTGAAGGTCGTCACCCCGCGGAGTATCGCCTCCGCAAACGGAAGGTCGAAGTTCACGATCAACGGCGCCGGCCCTCCGTTGGGCGCTCGGGAGGGGTTCAAGCCAAACCGGTTCTGCACTGGGACGCCGAGTCCCGCCAAGATCGATCTTGCAAAACCCCCGATCTTCTGCCGCCCGGGGATCGTATTGTCTCCATGGTGGATATGCTCAAGTTGCTGCGACTGAAGAGATTCGTCCATGCCGATGTCATGATGAGGGCAAACGACTAAGCACCTCCCCTCCTGCCCAAGGAACATGCGGATTGCCTCGACCTCGTCGGCAGCGGCACTTTGTTCTGTCCGGAAATGGTCAAGGCTGACTATGACTAGTGTGTCAAGCTCGCGGAGCAGATCATCGTCAAGAAACTGCAGCGGAGGGGCGCCGGTCTGCCGCTGGAAGATAGCCACCTCATTCCCGGTCGCTTCCTTCACGACTGCTCGGAATTGGTCGAAGTCTGGCAGAATAATGTGATCTAAGAAGCCTGCTACGCCCTGGTTGAACTGGGCAGGGTCCTTAAAATGCTCAAGCGATGGCCACACCGCCCTACGAAACTCGAACAAACTCGGGTACCGATCTTCCAGCACCCCCAACGGAGAGCTTAACTCCAACTCTGCAGGTACAGCGTATTCTCCAGGACGACTCCAGGAGAAGTAGAGTCCGACACGACGACCGGCCATTGTCAATACCCCGTAGCAAATGTGTGACGGAGTTCTCCAATGGTCGCAACTGCGGCGTTGCG
The DNA here is from genome assembly GCF_002252675.1 of Synechococcus sp. BO 8801. Taxonomy (GTDB): domain Bacteria; phylum Cyanobacteriota; class Cyanobacteriia; order PCC-6307; family Cyanobiaceae; genus Cyanobium. The sequence goes on from NZ_NQKY01000006.1 coordinate 86,676, forward strand.
AAACTCCGACTCCAAAACATCTATGAACGACCCTTTACTAGTTTCCGTCAACCATGGATCCATGATAACCGACCTAAGTACGGTAACTATCCCTCCCGGAGACCCGCCAACCCCTAGTCGACGTTTGTAGTCGTCGATATATGTCGGACCATACGCCGCTACATCGAAGTCTGTAGTACTGACCACCAATGGATACGCATAGATGTCGTCGCCTGGGTCGATGCTAAGCCGGCCATAGAGGGCCCGGTTCAGCCGGTTGGCCGCCTCCAGATCAGTATTTAAGGTACCATCCGGCAGGTAGAAGTTGAACGCATACGACAGAATATTCTGGTCGGGGCCAATTTCCCGAAGTAGTGTCATCGCGTCTGCGTCAGCGCGAATAGCCTCGCTGGATCGACGGTCAATCAGTTCGGCTATTGCTCGCCGTTGATCTGAAATGGCATCGGAACTGCCGCTTGACCGCTCCGCCGGCAACCGTGGTACAGGGACAACTTTAAACCCGTGTTGCGGTTCGTCCATGGCCAACAGACGGGCGTATAGCTTGCGGCAGCTGAAGAGTGCCTGCCCGATGATCTTCCCATAACCAGATCGGGTAGGGCGGATGACTCGGTGGCTTAGGTAGACGGAAGCTGCTGCCGCCCCGGGCTTCGACCCTTCGATCCCATATATACCCACCGTTGGCTCAGCCTCACCATGGAAAACAACCGGGGCACTGAAGGTGACCAAGTTTCTCATAGACGCATTCCGATAACATAGGGTGCCAGCCGGATAAGGAATGTACCCTGACTTATGCGGGTCCACAGTGATAGAATCTGCATGTCCGAGAACTCCGAACTGCTCTTCGACATGTCGATTGAGCATGACCGCTGGGGGCGGAATGCCGAACGCGTCTCCCGGGCCAGGTAAGTCGAAATCCTCGTTGAGGACAGCCCGATGGTATCCGCCCCAGGCAGCGTCTGCATGGACATGAAATACAAGACCCTTTTCAGCATACTCGTCTCGCATCTTTATGATTTCAGACAGAGGGTCTACAGCACTCTCTTCGGTTGTGCCGATGACCGCCACGACGGCCACGACCGGGCGCTTTTCAGCCAAGTAGCCATCGAGCCGCAGCCTCAAGTCGTTGAGATCTTGGCGGGCGTCGAGGTCGAGCGCCACGTCAATCATGTTGGCCGCTCCATAGCCCAGGACCGCGGCGGCCTTTGGGAACGAGTAATGCTTACTGCCCGGGACGGTGAACACCGGGTCGGGGACATCCCTCAGGAATTTCTGCCCGAAACCAAGCCACCCGAGAGCCTGGAGGGAATGCGGGGCGAGCGCGTCGGCGGTCGTTCTTGAGGTGATGCCAAATTCTCTCTCGAGCCTGACTGGCAGTGCAAGTACATCGTCTGAGTGCAGGTTAAGGAGCTCCCAAGGGGATAGATCGGTGATTCGGGCCGCGGCCCCGGACGGGGTTCTGATCTCGATGCTGCGGGCTGGGGCCATCGAGGCACCGGCAAGTGCTGCCTTGAAGGCCAGTGGATAGAACTTGAGATTACGGGCCGCCCAGAGTGCCTCGATATTCGCCACAGTGCCGTCGCAAGTGATGTGCCCCCAAGGACGAATCTTGCCGGCTTCCACCTCGTCGGGTGTAGGAACGGCATACCCGAGCATCCGGCATAAGTCATCGCCAACAAGGATCTCGAGGACAGTGGTTGCCGTGGACCCCTCGAAGGCAACGTTGTTTGGGTTATACAGCATCGCGGCAAAGTAGCCGGCAATCCCGGGCAGGGTCAGGTCCCAGTTCATATGCCCCTGATAGCGCATGCTGAAGAAAGGGACCGACTTCTTCAGGAACGCGAGGAGTTCGCGGAACCCGTCTCTTAGCTCCCCAACTGCGTCCAAGTAATCTGGGGACCTTTTCAACGACTCGGTAATGTGGGTTGGGTCACCGGGGAAATAGTTTCGCCGCCAGAAAGCCTGGTCGCGGATGGCCTCAACTACCAGCCGCTCAAGTTCCTCCGCGTTCTCGGCCTTTGGTCCGAGGAACCATGCCTCAAGCGCGCGGCTGCCGGAGCTGTCGAGCGTGGGTGTATTCGGGGACGCGGCGAAGCGAGCAAACCCTGCCCGTGTACGAGCAAACTGAGGACTGACCTCATGTTGAGGGTTGTCGTTGAACTGTTCGTCAGGTGGGGATTGGGAAGCCAATTCGTTATTGCGGCGAGGACTAGGGAGAGGGATCTTGTCCGTGGCTACATCGGGCGGGCAGAGTAGATATCAGAACCCTGGTGGAATTGTGGTGTCGGGGATGATTCCGTCAACATCGTCAGCATCATCGGAGAAAGCGTTCGCGCCCATCTCGAAGTGTGCGAAGGACTCCCAAGCCGCCCGCCGCGCCAGGGTAAACATCGCCGGCGGGAGTTTTTGAGTAGCGGAAAGGTCGGTCAGGGCACGCATGATGGCATCGCGGCCATCGAGAAACGTAGGGTTGACAGGGGTCAACTTCAACCCGTCACAAACTATCGCCCAAGCAAGGCGGTACCCCTGCTGCTTGTTGCCTAAAGCCGTCACCAGCCTGCGAGTCATCATCATCAGTGCGGCACACCATACCTCGCCGATATCGTGTACTTCTGGGGACTTGCTTAGGCTGCCGTACTTGAAGGGATAGTTGTCGTCGTATGGGGCACGACGAATGCCGCTGCTCCTACCCACCACCCAATCACCTGTTACCACCCGCTCGCTTGAAAGGAAGTAGTTTTGCACGGTCAGGGCGAAGTAGTCGCTCCAACCTTCTCCCATACCTCCACTCTGAAGCTTATCCAGCGCGTGGGCGTTCAATCGCCCGCCAACCAAACGGTTGGTCAGCCCGTGAACGTACTCGTGGAACACAACATCGGCGTCAAAAGCAGTGTGCCTACCCTCGATTAAGGCGCCTGTGTTGGGATCTTGCTTCAAAACAAGTAGTCCCATATTCATCAAGGGCGGGAGCCCGTCTGGCCCGGTGGACATATTGGCCGTACCGTTCACTGGGCCGCTGTGGGCGCGTGCCCGAACCGGATCTCCACCTGCCCCCAAGTTAGTGAAATTCAATTGCTGGAAGTTCCCACTCGCCTCGTCGAACCCGAGAATGTATAAGAAGTCGTGCATGTAGTTGCAGAAGTAAAATATGTTCAACAACTTTTGGTCGTCATCCGTCTCGTCCGCTGGGTCGAATTCAACAACCTTTCCATTCAGCGTTCCCTTGAGCGTGGTAGCGGTTGAGTTCAGAGTGGCACGGGTCGAATTTCCGAACGTCAAGTCAGCATCGACCCAGTCGGCCGGGAAACCGATCAGCGGGCTTGTGGGCATGGCTGGATAGTCGGCAAGTGGGCGGGGGAAATCGATCATCCGACGGGAGGAGAGCCCCGGGCTGAACTCGAAAACTTTGCCTCTGGCCGCCGCCCTCAGCATGGTGCTCTTGGAATACAGGATTTCCCCGTTCTGTTCATCGGCAGCGACGATCACTGTGTACTGATCGACGTACCCTGGAAGGGTGAGCACAACGTGCCAGCCAAGCCGCGCTTGGCCTGGCTGATAGAAGACTAGGAGATACGTCGGGATTAGATTTTCGAACGGCCCACGGTCTAGGACCGTCGGCCGGGACGGGAGCGGAAACCCTGAGACCACCTCCGGCTTGAACCCCTGAATATCCACCGTAGGGAGCGGGGCTTCCTGTCCGAACTGGTCCCGCACACGCTCCCCAACCCCGGACGATGCAATATGTTCAGCCGCCTTCAACACTGCGGCTTCGGGCGTGAGGCGTGGTTCAATACTTAGGCTTGATGGGACAGGGGCGGAATCGCCGGCCGCGTCGACCACCTGCCCGGTCGGGTCAAATCTGACCATGCGTGACATCTGGAACACGGTAAGGCCGTGGTACATCTGCTTAAGGTTGACAGCAGTGCTGCCGCTGGTAGTCCTCTGTGTGGTGACGTCGGGGGCGAAGTCCGTAGCTTGCCCAGCCTGAAACCCAAGTCCAGCCTCGTTCCGCTTGGCGAATTCAAGAGCCCTCTCTATGAGAATCCCGTCGGCTGAAGCCTGCTCGGCCTCGGCGAGCAACGAAGGAGAGCCAGTCAGAGCATTTTTGACTGTGCGAGGCCGTGGGGGAAGGGTCAGTCCCGCCTGAGTGGCAGTTGTGCGGGTGTCTAGTTCGCGGGGCAAGGGCATTGGGACCTCGTCGGATAAAGTGAGGATAAATAAAAGGCTACAAGCTTCAGTTCAGTTTATTTGATTAGCTGTGACCCATGCAGCGGCGGTGACTGCCCTGGCGATTGCTGCGGTGTACTCCGTGTCGATAACTACGTCGCCATGCCGATGGTAATTTGGGTTCGCGTCTGGTTCTTGGCCGCCTGGCACGTCGACGAAGAAGTCTTCGGACACGACGCAAGCACTGTACCCTTGGGCTTGAAATGAGAAATGGTCGCTCCGCCCGTCGGCTGGATCGCCGCCTGGTGCGGCGCTGTGCAGAACTTGCACAGGCTCAAGTTCTGGAGAAACCTGCGGTGCGACTGCTGATAGCAGTTTCGCCAGGATTCTCGACCTAGCCTCCACGGCCGGGGACGTCTCGAATCCTGCATGTACCTCCCACGACAACGGCGGGACTGCATTAAACCCGACCATGTCCATCTGCCAGACGGCCGCTATCGCCTCCCCACGGGCTTTCGATCTCTGAGCGTAGGCCTGGCTTCCGGCCAGTCCCTGCTCCTCGGCGTTGAATAAGACGAATCGCACAGTCCGACTCGGCAGCGATGAGGAGAACAAAGCGACGAATCGTTCCGCGGCGGCCAGGACGGCGGCCACACCGCTAGCGTCGTCGTCAGCGCCTGGAGCCGGGCTGGTCATCGGAACAAAGTCGTCGTCGGATGCGGCCGTCGAGTCAAGGTGCGCGGTGACCAGGACGAGCTCAGGGGAACCGCCAGCGAGTTCGGCTTCCACGTTATGGAGCGTTTGCCCTGCGTGGAGGAACTGGTGTAGTCGGACTGTCAAACGGCCTCCACCGATCTCATCGAAATCGGCCGCCAACTGGGCGACTGCCCGGGCGTTCCCTCCCTCCAGTATGTGTCGGCTTTTTAAAGCCGTCCCGCCAGGGCCGTCCAGCGGCTCGAGCCCGCTATATTTCCGAACCGTTCGGCCGATCTCTGCAGGATCGACTTTCCCTAGTTCTGTAATGACCTCAGCGGGGAGGATTGGGGCAGCAGCAGCGAAGCCTGACACCGGCACGGCCGCACCGCCCCAGAGCAGCAGGTCGGGCGTGAGCTTCAAGGTATGCCCGTGCCGGGCACTGTCGAAGTGGAATGCGTCCACACCCTCGGCAATAGTGGGCGGGACTGCTACGACCAGCCCCTCGGGTGTGGCCGAAAGGACCAAGTGCGCTACGCCTGGGTCCCCGAATACACGTGTTGACTCACCACCCGAGACAAGAAACCCGCTGGTGCGGGCCAAGTCGTCTCTGAGAAGGAACAGATCAGTAGTGCAGGGCAGGTCAGGATCGCCTAGCAGATCAACCCCGAATTGCAGGTTAAAGAGTTCGAGCGCAACGCGCTGGCTTGTCAACCCGTACAGCCTCATGCCCTGCGGGCCCGTCAAGTACTGGGGTACGAACGCACGCCGTATCAGTTCGTCTCGCCACGGGGTAGCAGCAGCGTAGGCGGGGATAGTTAGCCGCAGATAACGAAGTTGCTGACCGTCAAGCACCTCGTCGACGAGGTGCGGGTGTGGGCATACGACCCAACCGGCGCTAGCCGCGACGGCACGCTCGGCTGCGGACTCACCGACAAACAGGCATTGCTCGGGCGGCATTCCGGCGCGAGAAGCAGCTAGGTCGAAGATCTCTGGTGACGCTTTCGTGATCCCCTCGTCCCCGCTGTACACGAGCAAGGCAGGGTTAAATGGTGCAAGAAGCCCAGTCGGGGTCAGCACCGCCTCGACGGCAACCTTCTGCTCGTCCCCGGTGTTCGAAATCAGCCCGAGTTGCAGCCCACGGTCTCGCAGACCGGTGAGTAGTGAGGGGACAAAGGGGAATATGTCGAAGCCAATGAGACGCGGCGGGGTGCCGCCTACAGTCGCGGCCCCAAGAGTGTCACCGAGGTCGAAGAATATAGAAGTAGGTCTATGAATAGACAACGAATCCACCACCTAACGTCCCGACTCGGCAAAGCTATCACGAAAAACTATGTAGCGTAAGCGGGCTGCAAAACATCGTCGCCCAGCCAACGGACTGATAGCCAGGAAAGAGGACACCCGTTAGCACCAATTGTGGCTAGTCCGACCATGAGTAGAGGAAGCGTAGCTTCTCTTAGCATGAATCAGTTTATGAGTCTACATAGCCCTTAACTATTTGTAAAGCGGTTGGAAGCGATCCTGTGATGACGTGGACCCCGGCAATCGGCCCAGGGTGAATAAGAGCCCTCAACCGGACAGACTGGGCCGGAGACTCCACCAGGAAACACACCGGACACACAGCGGAGCAGATCATCCGCAACCTCAAGACCGCCGAGCAGCTGATCGCACAGAGCGAGACCGCCACCGACGGAGGTGGTCTGGATTTGCTGGACAGCTCCCATCGTTGTCCTCTCAGGCGGGGCACCGCCCCGGAAAGGGGCCCCCACCGATGTTCAAACGACGCAACCTCAGCCCCGAGTTCGAGGCCAGGGCCGCCAAGGAAGCGAGCAGTGGCCGCAAGACGATCCAGGAGATCATTGCTCATCCCGTGTTAATCAGGTTGATGGGTAGCGTCAATCTGGCTGACTGGAAGGGCTGGGCGGAGCGCCTCGATGCGGCTCGCGAGCTCCTCGTAACGGAGGCCATCCCCATAGGTCCGAATGAAGGGTTGGCGCCCGATCGAACGGCGGTCGCTATGGAGCTTGGCGGTGGGCACCACCCAGAACCGCCACTGACTCAGGTCCTGAGGGTTAACCAGCTCGGGGTCTTCCTCCGCCAGCAGGCAGAAGACATAGGCTGTGGCCACGCGCTGCTCAATCGGGAAGCTGATCGTGCTCGGGAGCGCCTGCTGCCAGGACTGCACGAAGGCCGCCGACTTCACCTCCTAGGTGATGGTGCCGAACGTCACATTCTCCTCGGCCCACTCGACACGGTGCTGCCCAGGATCGAGGCCAAGAGCCCGGTGCACAAGGCACTCGGCATAGGCGCCGCGGGTGCGGTTTTCCAATAGGTGGCTGGAGTTCCAGCGGAGGAACGTGTCGAGGTCTGTCATGGTGGAGAGCCCCCAAGTGCAAAGGATTCGAGGAGAGCGTCTCTCGTCAAAGACGAAGCTCCTTGAGTCGCTCTCTCATACGCTCAGCCTCTTGAGGCGATAAACCATAGAAGTCCGCCAAGCTCTCTAGGGCAACTTGAAAACTGACAATAAAGTCCCAGCAACCCTTTGGACTGTGATCTGAGCGTCCAGATTTGACGAGACCGCCTGCAGAATCCGCAACTCCAGAGAACTGAAAATGAATGCCGTCTAGGCTGTGAGTAATCACCCAGCTCAGTTCAGTGATCAAACGAATGTCGTCCTCGGGCGGTTCACGCCGATCCCACTGGTCTTCACCGAATGATTCGCCAAACTCCCCGAGAACGTCGCCGTGGGCGGATCCCATGATTGTTGGAGACTTCCAGACAGTCTTGTGGATCTTGAGCAGAGCGCGAGTGAATGGATAGATTTCGATCCAGCCGCCTCTTTGCGGTAAACGAGAGGACTGTTGAAAGGACCGCAAGGACAGACAGCCGTCCCAAGGTAATGAGCAGGAGAAGCTTTCTGCCATTGGTATGCCATTCGTAGTGATTAGGCCATTCACGATGACGGCCTTAGGCTCTAGCGGATAAGGAGGCCAGGATCGGAAGGCGATTAAAGATGGATGCCATTCGAGAGCGACCGCCAAGCGCCGAAGCTCCTCTACAAGGAGGTCACCTTCCCCGGCCTCAAAGGCAGCAATGCTCGATACTGGTACACCAGAAGCGTCTGCAAGCTCATAAATGTTGAGCTTTCGAAATTCACGCGCAGTACGCAGCCCATCGGCTGGCGTGAACCGTTCCATGCTTGGATCGGAAAGAAAAGAGGACATGGCAATGGAAGGATTAGCTCGATCGTGGTTAGTCCGCTTCTGGCTGCAACACCGTGATCGGCCCGATCTTGAGCAGGGTTTCAATCAACGTGATAGCGATAGAAGATGGAATGGTCGAGTTCCTACACCTCATCTGCTTTCCGGAAATGGAGCATGACTCAGAACTGGCGCCGATCCTCCAAGGTGCAGGGAGCCCTCGGGGAGACGAACTCATGATCCACCGGAAGGGCCACGATGAGACCCCTCCCCCCCTGAGCCGGACACCCGGACACCCCGGACGGGGGTTTCCCGCCACCTCTCTTCGTTGGCTGCTCTGCAGAAGAGGGGGGGGGGGCACATCATTTGTCTTGTGATGGGGTGTCCGCCCCGTCCGGGAAGTCCGAGGTGAGGTGTGGACTGGGAAGAGGGGGGAGGTGCTGCCCTGTCCGGAGCCTGTCCGGCCTTGTTCGAGACGGACGGCGATTGATTCCTGGCTGGCGGCGCCCAATGGGATCGAGTGCTCGGGAGGAATGTGCGTCTCGGGCGCTGCGACCAGGGGCCAGAAAGGGTACGCGGGTTCAACGTCAGTGGAACACACCGTTGCGTGTCCCCCAAGCCCGTTAGATCGTTGACAAACCGGTCTGCTGCATCCACTGGCTCCCCTGGATCGGGCGCTTCGCGTCCTCGGCGGCGATCTCCTTGAGTGTCTTGCGACCACTGATCGCCTACATGGCGACCTTGGCCTTGAACTCGGGGCAGTGGGTGCCGCGGATGCTCATCGGTGGGAGCCCCTTTCAGGGGCGGTTCAGCGCCTCAGAAGTTAACGATAAGCCCTGTCCAGAAAAACCAGGCCACCTCAGTCATAGAGTAGTGGCAGGTATGGCAGGGGGAACTGCGTTATTGGTTGGGTTGATATAACCAGTTTCTAGCAAGAACGCTCGCAAGGCTTCAGGAAAAGAATGATAGACGACTTCACGTCCGAGGCATTTACCTCTTTCATCCACATCCCCCTTACACTCTCTTAGTCCCCAGTCTGATGATGGATCATAGCGCTGTGTCATTCGATCCCATCCGTCAAAGAGTTCACCAACTAGTGCCTTGGAGGCAACATAACCGGCAAGGAAACCATTCGGCGAGCCAGTATCTTTCTGCTTAAACCAGCTCGCCATTCTCTGGAGGTTACGCCTATGTAATGGGACAAACTCAGGCTTATGCGTCACATCCACGAAGCTCTGCCCTTGAAGCTGCCAGATGCGAGCGGGCGCAGTACTGCATGCATAGCAGCCAAAGCGGTACAGAAAACGGTTATCTACATCCACAATTAAGAAACGCCCGTTTCGGAGAGGGTCTTCGGCCGAAGATGGGCCACCGTCAAATGGTCCAAGAGAGACCTGCTTCCAGCTTTCACCTGTAGAATCACTGGTGAGAACCTTAATGGCATTGCAGCAGTGAGCACCTCCGGTAAAAGTGGACAGCAATACTTCCGGATAGGGATTGCTGGGGTCCATCTCGGCAATCTGAAGGATGCTTCCTGGTGAACCACTTTCAGGTCCAGTCAGCTGACCGACACTAATTCCCTTCACACGTACCGCGACTGTCGGCTGGACAACATTTCTCCCCTCTTCATCGATTCGTCTTCGATGCACTACTGTGGCCTCGACCGAGCCGCTCCGCAACGCCCCATTGACTTTTTTGGATGCATAGTCCATCTTCAGGACTTGGGCCTGCACAGAGGAGCCTGCCAGCAAACCCGCTGCGACAAAAGTTGCTGTGAAGAGATGTGATAAATACACCAACCACTCTAGATCGAAGACACATTGAACTTTAGCTGAGACCTGACTACTTTGCCGAAGTCGTTAAGTACCTCAATATCTGGCTTATCCAGCAACTAGTGGAATATGGTTTGAAAATACACGCAGAGCGATCAAGCGTGGCCTGAAACTGCCGCGTGGATCAAAGCATCCGTGGTCAAGCGGCAGAGGAACTCGGATCTGCCGTTGCTTTGCTGAACCTTCTTCTAACAGAAGTCACTGGGAGAGGGCTGTCTTTGGGAGACGACCTTTGCATCGGCTGGTAACGGAACCAGTGTGAGGGTGGCCAAGGCCGTTGCAAGCCGGGCAGGGAAGCGCATCGTGCGAGTGTGGGTTTGGGTCATTCTCGCTGACTTGTCCGCGGTCGGGACTCCTGTGACCAGCAGCTCAACCACCATGCCCCGCTACCTCTGGCACCTGAATGTCTACTGCGGGCCCATCGAACGCGTCGACACCGTCACCGGCGAACATGTCCCGGTAGTCACTGACTGGCTGACGAGTCGCTCCGCACCCACGACGGTGAGCGTCCCATGGCCTGGTCCATTCCCTTGGTCTCGGGGGAGCTGTGGGACTCGGTTGGTGACGGCGATCCACGGGTAGACGGGGCCATGCTCGGGGGGATGAATGAGGGGTGGGGCTGAGAGCACCGGCAAAGAAGAGCAGGGCTGATCTCCTTGCTTAACCATTGGAAATGTCACCCCCCACGCGAGAACGGTCCACACTTTGACTCAATGCCTCGTACCCCAGCCCCGGATAGCGGGTTACAAGCGGGTTCTTTGGGTTGCGGCTTCTACAAGCCCACCTGCATCAGGCGCTCAACGCCATTGGCAGCGATCTCATGGAGCGTTTTGGGGCCACTGATCACCTCCACGGCAAAAGTGTCCTTGAACTCGGGGCTGTGGATGTGTCTCTTGCTCATTGGTAGGATCCCCTTTCAGGGGCGGTACCCCGCGTTAGAGATTAACGATGGATCCTGTGGAGAATAGCCAGTGCAAGTCAATACGTATTGCAAGGACTGAATACAAGCACCGATGGTTTTCGAATGTCGATTCGGAAATCCCAAATAACATGTAATTGACATCCATGCCGTTACAGTCAGATATGACTCATTTACCGATTGGACAGATGCGTGAAGCTAGTACAATGACTAAGGAGTGTCGGCTTAGTAATTGAGAGAATCTCCACCTTGGGATCCTTTTGTCTAAGATATGGATAATCCGGCCTTCGAATCTGAGCACTCAGCGACAAAGCGATGCAAAAGCCACCCCCGCCCCCGCCCCCGCCACCGCCACCCCCTCCCTCAATTAGCTTTCTAATTGAACGATCCGAATACGTAGCATCTCTTCTAAGGCAGTGCAAGGATACGTATGGATGGATTGCAGTGAGGCGAATGAAAACTACGGAACTCATATTGCTTCTCCAACGTTTAGGTTCTGAGCCAATGGATCGAGAAGTCGTTTCAGCCTACGAGCCGTTGTTTCGAAATGGCCTTCTGGATCTCATATCGACTCCACGGAAGCAGCGTCAAACAGAGCTTCATGGTTTAGCTTCGAGGCTGAATGCTACCCCGGTAGAAACAGACGCTCTTCTCTCCCGGATTGAAAATCGGCTCCACCTTAGTCGTGCGGATAAACATTTATCAAACTTTAGCACGAAAACAAGGACTGTAGTTACGGTATCTCCATGGAAAAAGTATAAATGGCTGATAGTCGCCGGAAGTCTGTTGCTTTTGAGCTCTGTTGGAATCAGCATTGCCTTCCAGCTTCATCGGACACGAGTCGAGTTGTCGCGGCAAATAGAGAGTAGCCAGAAGCAGAAAGATGATATCGAAAGACTTAAAAAACAAATTGCCGACCAGAAACCCGCTTTGGCAAATGAGGGAGAGGTCGCCGCAGATGCATCTATTCAAGAGGGGAATTCAAGTGATTCCAGAATTCCAAGTTCATCTGAAACTGGCTCACCTTCCTCACCTATAACTGATTCACCTAACATCAGAAGCGCGGAGGCAGATAGCAGACCAGCAGAAGTTTCATCCCCAATTCGCTGGGATGGATGTGAAGTGAATCAGGGGAGCGCAAGTAGACCAAGTCAAGGAGATGTTTGGTGGCCTGTCGTTGCACCCGCCTCAGCCTTGGAGAAGGTCAGGATCCATTGCCGAAGCGATGCCTTTCTTAACCGTGACGGCAATGTACAGGTTGCCAGCTTTGACAGTCGCGATCAGGCAGAAGAGTGGGCAAGGCGTGTAAGCGCCGACGACAAACACCCCTATAGACTTTGGGTAGGCGATTCGACAGTTTATGGAGTACAACCATGAATGAGACTAAGATGCTATTGGAGTTACCGAGGCGTCGTTGGATTCCAACAAGTAGTCTACTATCTGTGGGTATCGGTGTTGTGCTTACGCTAGCAGTTGTAGTGATAGCACTTCCATTCGAAACAACGGCTGTAGGTGCTTTCATCCTTGGTCGAGGTCTTACCCAGCCAATAACTCTTGCAATCGCGTTCACAGTCGCCCACTACTGTATAAGGAGATGTTTTGTGGCGCGTAATGAGCAGCGCCATGTCGACCGAGACTGGATTCCAAGGGGAATGATCAATATTCAACCATCGGATGTAGATATTGATATTCTCTTGGGATTGTTTCAACAACGACAGACTTTAATCGGTAATCGACTTACTCGTCTCCTCATGTGCTTCCGGGATTCGCGATCAAGGGAAAATACCCGAGAACTCCATCAGGATGACGTCGCGCTGACTCAAGCAGATATAGAGAGTGGATTCTTAGTGACGCGCACCATGATCTGGGCGTTGCCAATGCTTGGATTCCTTGGCACTGTGCTCGGGATTTCAGTGTCGATTGGTGGCTTTTCCGGTTTACTAGCCAATGTTGAAGATCTTGATAAGGTCAAAAGTAGCTTGACCCAAGTCACGGGTGGTCTTTCAACGGCCTTTGATACCACACTGCTTGGAATCATTGCCGCCATCATTTGCATGCTCTTAATGAGCATCACAGAGAAAGCTGAACAAAGACTGGCCTGTGACATTGAAGCCACAATCAACGATGAGCTCTTTCCGCGTCTGGGGAACTATGAGACGTCTTCGACGTAAGTCTTCAACCTCGGTTGACCTGATCGGGTTCTTAGATATTCTCAGTACTGTAATGGTGATAGTACTGATTGTCATTTCTGTTTTGTCTTTATCTCTTGGTGTTAGTAGCAACAAGCAAGCCGACCGGGCACGAGAGATCTCAAGGCAGGAAGTTCAAGATAAACAAGATATAAAAGAGGAAGCCCAGGCATCCCAAGTAGAGCTAGTGACCATAGGTGGTCAGCAAATCTCGGGATCCGCCGCCTTTCTTCTCTGCCGTGACGGGCAGATTGAGATCCATGATCCCGGTGCCAGGACTATATTGAGCAAATGGGACTTATCCATATCAGCACCACATTCAATTATTGAGACAATTCGGTCACGCAACGCTTATATAGCTGTAGCAGTCAGTTGCTTTAGTCAGATTGAGGGGATTGTCAACGAACTTCGTTCTTCCGGCATCCGAGTAGGATACGAACCGATTGCAGACAATGCAAAACTGCCATGGGAGTAAGACGACATAAACAGCGCGGAGATGTCGGGCTGTCAATGGATAGCCTTTTAGATGTTTTTATGAATGTAATAGGAGTATTGATGATTACCGCTGTTGTCTTAGCTCTCTCTGTGCGCGAGCAAAGCGAAGGTGCTGCCGCATCTATTTCCAAAGTCCCTATTAAAGATTCGCAACCCTCTAGACAAGAGACTCCACGCAAACCAATTAGACTCATATTGCCTGAGGCGGAGGATGTTAACACGCTTCCCTTGTACCTCTTGGTTACTGGTGAAGGAATTAGACCAGTTAATGGAGACAATTCGGACGTCACTGATCGATACTTTAGCAGAAGCTATAATCAGATCACAGAGTCACTTGTCCTTGACCCTATTCCTGGCTTGGTGATTAGTCGTGAAGAGCTTCAGGATTGGTTGAGAAGTCATAATCCCAGCTCATGGCACGTGATGGCAATCATCACACCGGGTGGTACCCGTTACTATAGAGACTTGCGCAAGTTAGTAACGCAAGAAGGTTTTCGTTCAGGGTGGACGCCTCATGAAGGGTCTCAGATTGTTTTCGGTAGTGAAGGCGACGATGGCCGTACAGTTCAATGATAATCGGCTAGAGATTTACTAGTTATGACACTCTTTACATCTAGCCGCAGTTTAAGCTGATTACCGAAGGCAATGAGGGTGCTTCTCTATGGCGTTACAGTACATGGTTAGCAAGCCATACATTAGGGACACTTCTTCGCAATCTCTCTCATCTTCCTGGTTACTGAAAGCGTATACCCATTTGGCAGCCTGACCGATCTATCACGCATCTCTTGTTCTATATAGATCTGGTTCTCATCAATCTTTTGTTGAGCTCGAACCGCTGCCATCTCAACGCTCAGGCCATAACCCTTCATCTCGCAGAACTCATTTGCATATACCCATGCATATGTATCATTCGCTTTAACTGGAGTTGAGAGAAGAATGCTAAGAATAGACGATGTAGTCAGAAGCCTCGGTCCGAATAGTTTTGACATGGCTAGCACCTGCATAGACAAGGCAACTCAATAATTATAAGGCAGGCTGGCAGTCTTTTCAAGTTTTGACCTTGCAAGTTAATTGCACCGTCGCCTAGCTGATATTGATAAGTTGCTCATGCTGTACAGAGATAAGTTCAAGCATTGGCACTGTCTTAGGTATGCGCCATATCTACCTGAGTCCTTCCCAGTTCAATCACCTCAACGCTTCATACGCCCTCCCATCTCCATGACCACTAAATACGTAGGCCACTCTCGCAGCCGCCTCTGAGCCGCCCTCTGCCAGGGAAGTTGAAGCCTATCCATCCCGACCACTTCAACGACCAGTGGTGCTGATGGCATAAATCAATGCGTCGTGACAGCGAGGCCGTCAAGACTGATGACCGCCGGCTGTTAAGCCGCTGAAACCGCCAGGTCAAGGCCCTGAAAAAGAGAAGCAGTGACAGATATCCTTTCAGCCCTCCAGCTCCTCAGCCAAGGCGAGCACCCCCGCCAGCACCTCCCCGTAATTCTCCGCGAGGGAATCACGCTCCTGCGAGCCAACAGGCGCCGCCTTGCCCCTCCGTGCCAGTTCGGCCAGTTGTTGCCGAAGCTCGGCAAGACGAATGCGGCGTGGATCCGGTTCTGGCATCGTTTCAGCGCAACGCCTCGCAGGCTTCACCGTCCCCATCGCCATCGAGGTAGGTGTGCCCCTCCCGTAGCAGCTGCTGGGCCCGCTCCCATGACCCCACGTTCCTGCAGTACCACCGCCTGCCTGAGCTCGGTCTGGCTTCACCGTTGATGATCGTCAGGTTAACCGGGCGCTGAGGTCTTGGCGCTGGCTGGCTCTGTCGACCCCGCCTTGCAGCCCTGAAATCCCAAGGGCGCTCGATCCCGCCCTCAACCCTCCAGACCCCTACGTGGTAGCGCTCTGCCAGCTTCTCCCGATCGAGGTAGGCCCACTGCTCGCACTGCTTTAGGTACTGGCGGTAGGCGAAGGTATGGCCCTGCTGGACCAGGGTGAGGCCGGCGTTCCGCCCGTCGGCGGTGAAGACCTCGGAGACAGTCCGGCCGTAACGGTCCTTGGTCTGGGTCTTCAGTGTGACCGAGGACCCGACCGGCAGCATCTGCTGGAGGGCAGCCCTCGCCTGCTGTCCGTAAGGCGCCTGCGCCATCTCTGGGGCGTCTATGCAGGCCACTCGGATCGTGAGCTTCCGGCCCGCTTCCTCGACCCGCAGGGTGTCGCCGTCGCCGACGGAGATCACCGTGGCGGCAAGGGCGGCCAGGGGTGTGAGCAGAGGGAGGAACAGGAAGCCCAGCAGTGGGGTGAGCCGCATCAGTGCTCGGGGCAGTGTCGGGATCTTGGCAGCTCAGATACTGATTAGTGGGAATGCTGCCGGCGCAGGGCGATGTGCTGGGGGGGGGCGTGAGCTTGCAAGTTGGCAAGAACCCAGGCTTGCCAGGGGGAGCCATCGCCCGTAGACCGCTCGCTGGCCCACAAGAGGGACTAAATAGTGCCCATGGCGTTTCAGCCCATCCAATGGCCGCCTCCACCGGTATTGAGGTGTGTGCCCTTGGTTCAATGCCCTCCCCCCTCCAACCCCTGTTTCGCAGGGCCGCCACCGGCGGACTGATAGCCGTCGGTCTGCTGGCTGCTGGACTGCTGGCCGCCTCTGGCGTCCCCCGGCTGCAGGCCGCCTCCGCGAAGGACCTCCCCGACCCAACCGTAGCCAAGCCCCCTGCCAGTCGTCCGAATGCAACCGCCACGGCGGTGCTGACTGGGGGGTGTTTCTGGGGCATGGAGGCTGTGTTCGAGCACGTCAAAGGCGTCAAGGAGGTGGTGACCGGCTACGCGGGCGGCACGGCGGACACCGCCGACTACGAACGAGTCAGCAACGGCGACACCGGCCACGCCGAAGGCATCCGCATCACCTACGACCCCTCCCAGGTGAGCTATGGCCAGCTGCTGAAAGTGTTCTTCGCGGTGGCCCACGACCCAACGGAGCTGAATCGCCAGGGGCCCGAGGTGGGTACTCAGTACCGCTCGGCGATTTTCCCCATCGATCCTGAGCAACGGCGGGTGGCTACGGCCTACATCGCCCAGTTGAACCGTTCAGGGGTCTTCCCGAAGCCAATCGCCACCACGGTGGAGAGCGGGCGGGGCTTTACCCCAGCCGAGGCATATCACCAGGACTTCGTTGCCCGGAATCCCAACCATCCCTACGTGGTGTTCCACGACAAGCCCAAGGTGGCCCGACTTGAAGCGGAATTCCCTGGGTTGTACCGATAGGGGCTATGCCCAGGGCTGGAGAAGATGTTGGTGGAGGTGGCTCGCCCTCGGGGGAAGGCTCGTTCCATCCACCGGTACCAGTGATACGCACTAACCGCCCCCCTTCAAAGCCGCACAACCGGACAGGCCGGACAACGGGGGGCTGCCTCCTTTCTTGGATGTCTGCTTTGCAAGGGAGGGGGGGATCTGATCAATGGTTTTTATTGAGGGTGTCCGCCCTGTCCAGCGCGTCCGGCGTGAGGTGGGGACTGGGGAGAGGGAAGCTGCCCTGCCCTGTCCGGACCCTGTCCACGCGCTCACCGCGCCTGTCCGACCACCACAGCCCTGGCCGTTAGGTCATACCCCCCCGACCTGGCTAGGGAAGGGTGTCCCCCTTTGGGGGGGGCATGGCGTGAAGTCCGACTACTGACCCTGTCCGCCCATGGGAACCCTGTAAGCAGTCGCTCCATCGCCATGCCCCGTTAGCTCTGGCACCTTGATCCTGACGGATGACCCTTGGAACGCATCGACACCGAGACCGGCCAGCACGTCCCCATCTTCACTGGCGGGCCACAGAAGTCGCTCTATCCCAGGACGGTGGCAGTTCCATCGCCTGCTCCATGCTTAAGGTCTCGGGTGAGTGGGGCTGGCGGGTCTAAATGGGGATGAGGAATGGGCGGGCTGGGACGATCTTCGGGGTTAACCAACTGTGCGGGTCACCCCCGAGGCCGCCACGGCGTTGCGTCGATAGCCTGCTTCTCCGACTTCCTCACATGGATCGAGTGCGCGCTTGCCCAGCGGCGATGATCTTGAGCGTCTTGTGCCCACGGATCGCCTCCATGGCGACCTTGGCCTTGAACTCGGGACCGAGGATGCGGCGTTTGCTCATGGGTGGGAGCCCCGTGCAGGGCGGGTGCCCCGCCTCTGAGGTTCACGATGGAGCCTGTCCAGAAAAACCAGTCCCACTCAGATCCGCCTGGCGAACCTGCTCAGCCCGAGGGAGGCGCTGTCCTGAACCGAGCAGTGAGGGGCGCAAGGGTTCGATGCAGTGCTCCGCGAGACGAGCGGAGGCCAGCCGGAAACGTCCGATCGGCCGAGCGAACGTCCCAGATGGTGCCGGCCATCGCGCACGCTCACGGGACCAGCGCGACTGCACTCGGTTGGGCCACTATTTCAGCGGCCTCTTAGAACCGGCATGTTCTCCGAGAGCTTTGCGATCTTTTGCTAGTTTGTCCCAGAGGTCTCTCTGGCTCACCGCTGTTATGCAGCCTGTTTGACTAGATTTATCGCCGTTCCCGTGCAATCAACAGGCTCGCTGATTTGTTATGGTACCATTAATTTCAGCGTCTTGTATCATGAGCCAGGGGAAGCTTCCCTCTGTAGGGAGTGGGTCTGTTCCATTGATTAGACAAACTCCGCCGCGAGTTCTATGTCCATAGGATGATGCCCCTACAATTGACGTACGTCCATAAACCCAGGTTACCTCAACAGGCCCAGCAACCTGAAGTCCTGTGGAGCAGTCGACAAGCCCAGAAACAGAGATCTTCGCTTCGCCTAAGAAGTGACAACCAGAAACTACGTTTTGACAATAGTAATTGGGCTCAAATGTCTTGACAAGACTCCTTGCATCGCCATCTCCACCAACAACTTCGAGATGGGTGCAACGCAACCTACGATTCTCCCCATGTAATGAGACTTGCGAAAGACCTCCACATCTCTCAAGAATCGTATTCCTGTGTGTATGAGCCCTCTCGCCGACATACTTAGAAGCCACAAACGTACCATTCTTCACGACTGGAATTCTGCCAATTGGCACCCCATCGTCATCAAGCCCATATCTGCGTGGATGGATGGCGAATACTTGGAGCCACTCTCCACCAACTCGCCAATTAAGAGCAGGTATAAATGACTCTACAGCGTGTCCTATTACTTCGTGAAGAAGAACGGCAGCTACATTTGGCGAGATTAATAGCGAAGCCGTTTGGGGAATAATCCTCGAGCAACTTACTTCATTGGCAGCGAGCTGATCGATCCCAAATCTTAAGAGCATACAAGAATGATATAATGATCGCGATATCATTTCCATCATAGGTGACAAAAGTCTACCCCCATCTCTTAGGATAATGTCACTAAATGATACTTCTGCTCTCCATTCAACAAAGAAGCTATCCTGGGTATCAGCTAGACTATTCTTATATCGCCTAAGCGCCTTGACAACTCGTAGCCTTATGCGCAGTTGATCCTCACCATTCCCTATAGCAGAATAGAGAGTCGCGCGAAGTTCGTCAATCCATGACTGTGAGGTGTCTCCCCAGAATTCATGAATTAACTCCGTGGCGATGGGAGATTTGTCACTTATACTAATCCTGTCAAGGTCTGAGGACCAATCAGACTCCTGAATTCTTATCGTACGCCTTGCTGATCGAGAGAGCGTAGATGTATTCGGCAACAGAAGGTATGACTCAAGAACGCTGACATCCTCAATCTCATCTGTAAAACATTCCCGGCGATAGTTTGTCACTTCTTTTCAATTAGCCTACAGATCAATCATTTGATTAGTGAGAGCAAAAGTCGCTTGGCATTAAGAACAACAGTGCAGGGATCGCACAAATCATGATATGCATTCTGTTTTATCCAATGTGATAACGCAGATTGCAGCCGTGCGGGGAAGTCCGCATGTCTTAGAAGATACTCAATCGCCTCAGATTGCTCCTCATCGGAGGATGATAGATAAACTCTCAATAGTATCCTATCTAAACTTGGGTCTATACTCAATGGTTGACTATACCATTCAAACTGTTCTGATAGTCTTAAGATATCCAAGGCTGCCTCTGTTCTTCCTGTCTCAGCGAGATTCAACGCAACAATACGCGGATCTTTAGGCGAACGTCTCCAAGCTACCGTTGATATTCTGTCAAAGAGTTGAGGGTCAATGTTTCTCTTCTCAATATAAGAGTCGTTTATCACAAGAGCATCAAGCTTAGAAACGATAAAGAGACGGATTGCATCGCATGGAGTCTCGACAATAGGCTCACCAAAGAAGTTGTAAGATGTATTAATTAGAATTGCGGGGAGGTCTAGTTTACTAAGAGCTGCCAGGAGTTGACTAATTCCACGCATCGAGTGTTTCTCGACTGACTGGAGACGAATACTCCCATCGACATGTGCGATCTTACTCAGTCGATCATCTTTGGCATATCCAACAGATAGCATATAAGGTAAAAGGGATTTAGGACAGCTACTCACATCTATATAGTCCTTGAGATCCTTAAGAAAACCAAGGACTCCATAGGGTCGATAAGGCTCTCGATGCTTAACTCTCCAGTTGAGATCATCTCTAACTCCATCAATTAGTGGGTTAGCAAAGATGCTTCTTGCTCCTAAAGCACGTGGTCCCCATTCGGAGCCGCCCTCAAACCATCCAATTACATCTCCTGTACAAAGACGAGATCCTACGTATTCATAACAGACAGTTGACCTAAATTCACTCAGCCCATAGTCTTCAATCACTTGATGAATGCACGAACTATCATAGTTAGATCCAAGAAATACGTTAAACTCGCGCTGTCCATCCCGATTCGTTAACTTATTTACCGTTCCATTTTCAAGTACTCTACAACCCATAAATGCTAAGCCTACGGCACAGCCGTCATCTCCAGCGGCAGGATGAATAAACACATCCTTGAATCCAAGTTCCGAAAGACGAGAGTTCGCAACACAGTTAAGCGCTAGACCGCCGGAATAGCATAAGTTATCTGATGATGTCATTGAGCGAAGAATCTCAGCACACCGCATGACAAAGTGTTCTAATGCCCTTTGGGCCCCACAAGCCAGGCTGGCTGAAACCTGGGAGTTAAGAACACATTTATTAAATGAGCTTAAGAGCCCCATACATGTATTTGGGCGCACTAGACTTGGGATTATGGGTGATACTCCTATCTCTTGCAACCAAGCTGAAACTGAATCAACTGTAAAGCCGAAGGATGTTTCTGATTCATCTAACTCCAAGTATCTACATGAATCTATGCTGGCATATGGTGTCAGACTACCAGCCAAAGCCATAAGCTTTCCCCCTGAGGGAAGACCACCTTCAGATAAGCAAAGCAGAGTTGCGCATAAATCAAAGAACTGACCACCTGTAAGTCTCTCTGTAGTTGTGATCCCGGAAAATATAGGGTTGCACTGTCCTTTACTCATTTCATAAAATGAGCATCCCTCAACACCATGATCCAATTTTGATCCTTGTTCATCAAGCACTAGCCCAGCAGCGCTTTCAAAAGGCGAAGTTGCTACAAGGCTTAATGCATGGGAAAGGTGATGGTAGGGAACGGATGGCTCATATACTAATGATTCATCAACAGAATAGGCCCTGAGGAAATCGTCGCGGCAAGTTCCTGTTGATCTTCCAACGACAAACATATCAACATCACTTAACTTTAGGTTGCTCGCCTTTAGAACATAGTTTATTGCCGCGAATGGAGGTAGTGTTCCATCATTACCTCTTCCACAACCACCACTCCATGAATGTTTTCTTCGATCAAGACGTTCCTCACTGATAGCAGAGAGAATACAGTTGTCCTTGACTAAACAGGCCGATCTATCGTGGATAGACATGGAGACACCGACTACAATCATTACGATATTTCTCCAAGTCTTCCGAGAATCAATAGCTCAATGCTTTCGAGATCAGGGCCTCTCCCGCAACGCATTGATACACTGTGGTATGCCTCCTGAATTAACGATTGAGAAAGCAAATAGAGAATATATGCAGTATTTGCGCTGTAATACTTGGTTGTACTCGTAGGATAACCTCCTGATTCAAGCATCCACTCAGGTCCGCAATTGATAACAAGCCCATACTCATGTGGGTTCTCACCATAGGCTGTGCCAGGATGAGGACAGAAGACATAAGTGTTTGCTCTCCATATCTGTCTGCAAAGCAACTTCTGATAAAGGTAGGCTATGGCTTTTATGGTGTCTCTAAGCGATGAGTTAGGGAGCCCAATAGCGTACTCAAGCTGAACATTGAGCCCACCCCGCATACATTTAGCAATCATATCATCGATCATCGCAAGTGACTGTCCTTTTTCTCGCTTACCTGTGTCAGCTTCAAATACGCCCTCAATCCCAAATACAACACTTTCAGATAAGGTAGAAAGCTCCGCTATCTGCATATCACTCAATTGGCTTGCCTCAGTATAGAACCCAAGAAGTTTGTCTCCAGAGGAACTAATCACTTCTGCCACCTGACTTACATGGACTTTATTTACAGTAAATAGCTCATCTTCAAGAAAGACAATCCTTCCCTGTCCGCCAATATGCCGTCTAAAAGACTCTAGATCAGCAGATAGTCTTTGAGCAGAGCGGAACCTTAGGTTGTGCCAGCTTGGCACACCAGCACAATATCTACATGCGAATATACACCCAGCAGACGTCCTCAGGCTAAAAGGTATCTGACCAAGATATCCTGAGATTCTTGAGTACAATTCTAATGCTGGTTGAACGAGATCAAAGGCGGGGACCGGTAGTTCTGATAGATCGCTGATAATAGCTGGATTGTTAGCCATTGCCGGATTAGTTCGGCTGTTCACAGATGGGTGGTAAACTTCATCTCCGTCAAGCAGACCCTTGACATAGCATGGCAACAGAAGATCGACCTCTCCATTACCTACAAAATCAACTTGAGGAATATCTTCCAAAAGATGAGTATTCATTACTGTCGCTAGACGACCTGTTACACCAATCCAAGCATCACTAAAAAGCTCACGAATGATAGAGGAAACAATTCGAACTCCGAAAATCGTAGCTGATGACCTACTTGCGATAAAGTGATCTCCACAGAATATATAGACCCTGGATCTGAACTGCGACACTATATGAATCAAGAGGCTACGATCTCTTTCCTCTATATATCCAGGAAACATACTCTGAAGTGGAAGATAGTTTACAGAAAATCCGTACTGCTGAAAGCAAGATGCCAAGGTTAGTCCGGGAGAATCCCATGGCTCGAGGCTAGTCACTTGTGAACTCAGTAAACCACGGAAAGTTGGCCTTCTGAATGGCATGACTATGGTTATGTCAAACATGTTGGCCACTTTTAATATGCTAGCTTGGAGATACTAAATCGCTTGCCCTAGGACAGAATGGATCCATTGATAAGGTAGACCCCATCAGCCAAAAGGATCTCGCCTTAGAACCGCCGCGGCATTGTCTGACTATTAAACATGTTGAACAAGCAGGGTACGTGAGATATGGCTTAGGCTTTTGGAATTGTTGAAATATACTAGAGTTCTGAATAAAATTAAGATCTGAGTTAAGGATGTTACCCAATCTAGCGGACTGTAGTCCTGAAAGCAGTACGCTAGGATATATATCTCCATTAGAGTCTATTGCGATCTCGGTTATTCCAGTAGTATCTGAGGTATCACATGCCTCTAAGGCGTCAAATCTAGAAGGTGTAGAATAATGCCATAGATTTTCGCATTCCGCCAGTTCAATCCCCATCTCAGCTAGTGGCAGGTAAAACTCCCATGGCGAAATAGTGGAAATCCGCATAGCAGAGAGAAGGCCTTTTGACTTCTGCTCAGTCCAATAAAGCAAGCGTTCTTTGAACTGGCTATAGGGCAGTCCTTGGCCATCAGATTTGCTTCCTCTGCCTATATTTGCACAGACAATCAATAACAAGCCAGCAGCGCCAAGCCTTTTAACCACAAAAGTGTATAGCTCCTCTATTTCAGGCGCGTTAGTAGATGTCAGAACTGTGTTAACACTCCATGAAATGCCCAACATTCCTAACGCTTCTGCAGTGGCTATTGCAGATTCAAACGAATAGCTTGAGCGATATCCTTGGCGTGGTGGCCGTGTCAGATTAAACTTTGCCTGCTCATAGTGGTCAATACTTAAACTTATCGAAAACTGATGCTCTGAAGTTGGCAACCTTTTCAACAGGTCATGATTAAAAGCTCCACCTGTAATTAGCGCAACGCGGAACGAAGGCAAGCTACATGCATAATTCACTAATGGAATAACCTCTGGGTGCAGCATTGGCTCACCACCGGCAAAGCTTATGCTCTGAATTCCAGACTCATGCAATTTCTTTATTGCTCTGATCCACTCTGATTGACTCAGCTCATCCTTCTTTGGCTGACCTGATGATGAATGGCAATATTTGCATCTAAGCTCACATCTGTTGGTCAAGTTCAGGTCGGCATGATAAATCATGAATTCAAGACTATAATTGACGATGCTTTATGGGTTATCTAATTCCTCTAATCCGGTAAGCTCGATGCGAATCCTTGCCTTTATCCCATCTGGAAATGCCTTTTGACCCCTTGCTTCGCTGATGTCTTGTTGCATTTTTTCGAGTTCAGAAGCTACAAATTCTTCAATGCGGCGAATTAAATCACTTTTTAAGTTTCGCTGATGAAAGTCATTTTGCTGAGAGCGGTGCAAATCAACATCAATAATAGTGCGATTCCATTGTTTAGAAATAAAGAACTCGTCCATTTTACTTGCCCTCAAGGTTGTCAGATTCTACGATCATAACACCGACTTCTACTGGAGGGCAGGTGCTTGCCCACGCGTCTAGGCTTCGGATACGACTTCTATAAGCTCTGATACTAGAAAAGGAAAGTAGATCAATGCCCGCATGGTCACAATTAGAAAGACTAGACATGATGGCGAAATCTGCAATGTCTATTGCACTACCTGTTACATAGTCATTCTTCTCTAAATGAGTATTTAGTATACCAAGCACTCTCTCAGAGCTAGTCCTGGCCTCTCTAATGCGTTCATCTTCGAATGAATTTTCTTCGCTTCCGCTAATGCCTGGATTTCCGTGCATAACTTTAACAAGCATAGTTTCTATTATCTTATCGATTGGGGGGGAGAGCTCTGCGATTTGCCAGCTCAGCCACTGTATATTTTTTACTAGGCGATCATTGGTGAGTTCGCCGTTAGCACTCGTATTAGAAGCTTTTTGCGCCAAATAAACTAATATTGCAATTGTTTCCCATACCACTTTTTCGCCATCCACCAATACTGGAACTATCCCGTTAGGATTAATCTGCAAAAAATCGGCGCTCTTTTGCTCAAGGGCTACTAGATTCACTTCGGCCAAATCCAATGATAGGCCCAGATGCTTCGCTGCTGCCTGCACGGATCGAGACTTTGGCGATTGCTGGAAAGAATAAAGCTTCATTTCTGTGTATGAGCTGTAAGTTCAAGATTGATTAGATTTACAATATTTCCTTGGTTTGTTGAGCTCTTCGTGGAAAGCATGCATCCAACAAAGCTTAAGGGACAATCTCGCACTTGCCGGTTGAACAGTGTAGTGGCCTTCACATCTTTTAACGCCATCTTGCCTGATGAGTCTTGATGGTGGTCTTTCATTTCTTGTCTTCCTGCGTTAATCTCCAGGATTGAATCCACCGTCGGCTTCCAGTTAAACGGGGCTTGGTCTTGTTGTAACCTGCCAACAACTGCTCGATTTAGGCGATCAGCTCTTTGACACCCATCTTTTGTCTGATGATGGTGTGCCCGCCCTGTCCGGGCAGCCCGGGGTGAGGTTGAGACTGAGGAGAGGGTGGAGGCGCTGCCCTGTCCGACCCTTGTCCGAGCCTGCCGGCGATTGATGCTCTGGCTGGCAGGGCCAATGGGATCGCGCGCTCGGGGGAGTGGGGCTGGCGGGGCTGACTGGGGATGAGGAAGGGGCAGGCTGTACAGATCTCCGTGGTTGACCAACTGAGTGATCCCCCGAGGTCAATGAAGATCATTGCCTCGGGGAGCCGATCCCCGGGGAGCCTGCGCTGCTGAAGAGGCGGGAGCGGTTTCCTCGTAAGCATGCGGTTGAGCGGTGGCAGAAGCTTCAGAAGGAGGGGTGGAGGCGTGTGGAGCCGCAGTGGTAGTTCAGATGACCCCATCAGGGCTGGTACGGTCCAGAACCGCCAGCAGCTCTTCGAGCACCCGCCCGACCTCCGGTCTCTTCTCAGGTGTGTGCACCGCGCCGAAGGCACGGGCCGTCTTGCGGCCCTCGATCTCCTGGAGGGTGTTGGTCGTGTCCATCAGCAGCTGGATGGAGATGTCGGCTGTGGTGAAGGGCATGGGTCTTAAAGGGGCTAAGTACAGCGTTCCCGGGTACGGTCAGCTATCGACAGGGACAAGATGTCCTTTCAGTGGCTCGACCACTTACCCCCGAGGACGAAGCGCTTAGAGCTCTTGTGGAAAGCGGATCGGCTCGGTGACGGCGCTGCTGAAGTGATCGGGGCTGTGGGTGCTGCGATTGCTCTTGTGTCGGAACCCCATTCAGGTGCCCTCGGGCGATGGCTCGTTCCATCCACCGGTACCAGCGACAGGCACTACCCCCCCTTCAAAGCCGCACAACCGGACAGGCCGGACAACGGGGGGCTGCCTCCTTTCTTGGATGTCTGCTTTGCAAGGGAGGGGGGGATCTGATCAATGGTTTTTATTGAGGGTGTCCGCCCTGTCCAGCGCGTCCGGCGTGAGGTGGGGACTGGGGAGAGGGAAGCTGCCCTGCCCTGTCCGGACCCTGTCCACGCGCTCACCGCGCCTGTCCGACCACCACAGCCCTGGCCGTTAGGTCATACCCCCCCGACCTGGCTAGGGAAGGGTGTCCCCCTTTGGGGGGTGGGGGGGATGGCGGGGATGCGCTCTGAAGATCCAGTCCGACACCGGGAACCCTTTGAACAGCCTCACCTCCACCATGCCCCGCATCCTCTGGCACTTCAACGCCGAAGGCTTGCCCCTCGAACGCATCGACAGCCTCACCAGCGAGCACATCCCCGTCTTCACAGGCGGGCCTGAGGAGTTGCTCCACCCCGAACAGGGTGTGCGCTCAATCGCCTGCTTCATTCCCGAGGTCGCAGGGGTGGAGTGGATCTTCGGTGGTGACAGCCACTCCTCGGGAATCCGGCGAAGTGCTCGGGGGAATGCGTGAGAGGGGCAGCTGAGAGGACCGCCCGAGAATAAACGGGCCGGTCTCCGTGGTTAACCGACGGTGCTGTTCCCCCCGAGAACGTTCCACCCCTTGCCTCAATGTCCTGCGCCTTCTTGCCCCTGGTGAACAAATCGCTGTCGGCTGCCTCCATGGCCTGCCTCGTCCCCTGGCTCGTCTTGATCAAGCGCTCCCCGCCTTAGGCGGCGAACTCCTGCAGTGTCTTGCGGCCGCTGATAGCCCTAATGGCGACCCTGGCCTTGAAATCGGGGCTATGGTTGCGGCGTTTGCTTATGGGTAGGAGCCCCTGGTCAGGGGCGGTGCCCCGCCTCAGAGGTTAACGCTGGACCCTGTCCAGAAAAACCAGACCACCTCAGATTCACATTCAAGGCATAAAATTTAGCCAGGCCAAGCAAGCTGGCTGGCATGAGTCAAGATGCTCAACCCTGCTCTTATTCAGGGATGGACTAACTCCAAGAATTCATTAAAGAATCGAATAGAAATTCACTTCGCCATTCTCCAAGAAATATATCCTCACTTCCCCGTCCGAACTAATCTTAGTTGGATATCCTCCCCATTTTAATGCGGATATCGCCGCACTTGTACGCGCTCCGAACTGATTTCCAAGATCAGGGTGCAACTCAATCATTGCTCCATATGCGGTAATATTTTTCCCATTAAAGATCAACGCTCCATCCATGGAGGCAACTTCATTTACAATCCAGGACTTCCGTGACTTATAATTACTAATGCCTAAGCCGAGATCCCAGATTTTCTCTCCGATTACTCGTCGCAGATCATTGCTTGGCGCCTGGACATCAAAATCGATAATCGCATGCTTATTCACTACCTTTCTGATGACTCTACTATTTGGATCTGCGATCAACAACGCGCCATGACGTTTGTAGCTCAACTCAAAGAGGTGAGCGTATATATTACATGCGATCCGATAGGAGTCAGGAAATGGGTACAGATCGAAAATGCAATTCTTTAGCGTCGGTGCATCGTACAGCCTCCACTTATATTGACGTCTAGTTACGGCAATCGATTCACTCCCAATAATAATATCTCCCTGCCGAGTTAATACGGCTGATATTGCAGACGGGCTAGTCTTGCTATACACTGGAGAAAGAAACTCTGGATAGAACTTATATTCACTTGTTACATTAATCTGATCCCAGCCTACTTGTTCAATATCAACAAAATTTCCCCATCGATCGACTCGAATAACTGTGTTCATCGCACAACCAATCGGATCTACGATCTTTTGGAAGCTATCGCTAAACAAACTATGGATTCCAATTGCGGTCGTGTCTATCAATAGATTCTTATTAATTTGACTGTTTTCGTAAGTCCTAAGTGCCGCATTGCATAGATAGTCAACGATGGAGGCCCATTCAACCCCAGGATAAATGTCATCTAGATAGTTGATTGCAACTATTTGCTGGATCGTTGATATATCGTGTATTGACTTTGTGCTACCAGCGCGCGATGCCAATTTTTGAAAGTTATTGTTTACGTAGTCTAGATGTCTTGACAGTGCAGGGGTAGGTGCTCTTTTTGAATGAAAGAAAATGCAGTTTTGCGAACTGCCAATTGCACGGCGGTTCAGGCTTGGAATCTTAGAGACGTACCACTGTGGAACCATCTCCAATAGTGACAGTTCGACGCTCATTGCCTAATGCTTCATGGCGCTGCAGCTTAACATCATGATTGGCAGATACAGGTCATTCACGCTGGGATCAGATAACGGGCTGCAAGCGAGGGGGCTTATGAAAGCTGGATTCACCAATATCAATGGCTCAGCGCCTTGACGTTATACTTCATGCACGACTAGTTTCTCGCATTCTGATGCTCGAGAGATTCTCGACGACTCGAAGATAGCTTCTATATGCGATTAAGTCTCGCTGTTCATACACTGCATTGAGAGCTCTATGCGTCAACGGCTTGATGGCCACTATCTTACCCCACTCTGCTGTGCATGATACGGCAGGACTTTGCATCAGCAATCCTATATGCCAACTTATCTCAGCTGCAAACGCTTTCGCACTCTAGCTGACACAGAAGATGCTCATTAGACTCACCAGCCACATGCCGCATCAAAGCAAGCATGCGTACGAGACTGAACAATCGTGGATATAAGTACTGACCGATCGTTCTTCAGCCTTTGTTACCCTCGCTGGAATGAGGCATCAGCCTATCTTCGAGTTCTGGCTTTGGAATGATCGAGCATGACTTATAACCTGCTCGATCGACCGCTGCAGCGGTCTGACCAATCGAATCGAGCAATGCGCCGCTGACAGGAGCCAGCTCACGGCAGAAGGTGGCGATGGTGTTCCAGAAGTTGGGTCCGTAGGAGGTCATAGGAGGGATGGGCACCGTTTAGGTGCGGAAGGTTTCGGCAATGGTCGGAAGGGGATGGACTTATCGGATCGGCTTCGCTGCTTTGGGGCTCGGGGAGGGGGGGCTTCGCTTGCAAGCCAGCACGACTCAGGTGGTTAACCAACCCTTGGGGGTGGAGCTGGCGTCCTCAGGGGGAGGCAGGACGCCACTGGAACCAGCATCAGGAATGCAGTTACGCCACTCCCAGATCCCCCCCGGCGGGAGCCCTCTGCAGATCCGATCCCCAGAAGTCATGGCAGCATCAAGCCGCACTGGTGGTCGTCACAGCCCGCTGGTGTGGACAAAGCCGGGCAGGGAGTCAGAGCCCCTGCCCCGTTCCTCTTCCGGCTTCGCCCCACCCCCTGCCGTAGGCACCTCTTGGCCGAAGGCCGGCCTCAGCTGCGGGTGGCCGCCAGCGCCAGTTCATGGGCTTGGGTGAGGGTGGCGGCGGCTTTGCCGAACCAGAGCCCCTCCAGCCGCTGGCGGGCCGCCTCGATCGGATCCCTGGCCCGGCCTGCATCGTGGCTCAGGTGCTCCGTCACGGCCTGGTAGGCGCCCCACATCGAGCCCTGCACCCCTGGGATATCACTGCCGATGGCCTGGCCTTCGAACTTGGCGGAGAGGCCCTCCCAGGCGGGGAGATCCTCCAGCCGCCGGGGCCGGCTTGTCGTGGCATCGCCGCGGCGATCATTGATGGCCCCCCGCAGCTGATCGGCAAACAATGTTTCGACGTAGCGGCGGAACTGCATCGCCGTGCAGGGGGCGGAGGCCATGGCTCTCAGTTCGGCCAGTCCTCCAGTGAATTGCTGGCGCTTGAGATCGATGAGCTCTGGCAAGTGGCTGATCAAGGCATTCGCGTTCCTGGTATGGCGGATTCGGCAGCCCTGCTGCCTGCGGCTTCTCGCGGATGCCAGCCCGAGGGCAGCAGACAAAGTGTTTTGGCACACAACCCGGATCGGAGAGAAGAAGACCGAGAAGGCGATGGTCCCGTCATGGCTGGTGCAACCCACCAGGTACTGATTCACCGGATCGCCGGGGAGCACCTCTCCTTCTGATTGGCGCACTCGGGCTGTGAAGGTCACCTTCCTGCCACCGGCCAGGACGCAGACCGCATCCATCACCGCGTCGCTATGCAGGGCTTCCGCCACTCGAATCAGCTGCTCGTTCTGGACGATTTCATAAGTGCTGTTCATCACCGAAAGGGTGGTGCCGGTATCGGTGCGGCTGATCGCCTGATACCCCTCGATGGGCTGCATGTCGGCGTCGTAGACGGGGCGTCCGGCGAGATGAAAATCGGCGCCACCGAGGCGGAAGGCCTCACGGGCCGGCAGGGTGCCGTCGAGGACCAAGCCGAGGCGATGCCAGGCGGGCTTGCTGTTCAGGAAGACGCCAGAGCTGAATTGATGGGACATGGGATTACAGCTGCGGCGCGGACGCCGCCAGAGAGGACAGAAAAAAGCCGGCCTCACTGGGAGACCGGCAAGTGCTGGGGCGGGGTTCACACCCGCCTTCCCGTGTGGACGGATCAGCTTTCGAGTTGCTTGGGGGGTAGATGGATGCGGTCCGCCACCAGCCGAACGCCACAGTGGTTGCCGCAGAGGCGCCCTGAGGCCGCCAGTCGCATGCCGGGTGTGGCGTTGTCGCTGAGTTCTTGGGCCTGCTTCCCCCAGACCTCGATCAGGACCGAGAAGCCCCCGGCGGATTCTTCGTCCCAGCGGGGTGTGACGCCAGGGACCAGGAGGAGAACCTCGGCGCGGATGGCGCCGCAGTCAAAGAAGGTGAGTTGAACCGGCAGGGGGGCAGTCCCTGTAAGCACGGTGACATTCACGGCTTGTGGGCTCCGTTGGGGCAGCAGGCGGGGGAGTCGAGGAAGGAGAAGACCTCGTTGAGGTCCTCGGGGCTGGGCGCCGGCGCGCTGGCGGCTTCGCCGCCGACGGTCTCGGGGGGAGGGGTGACCTGCAGTTGGAGGCCGCTGATCTCGCCATTGCGATGCCAAGCCATCTGGCGGCCCATGCTTTGGAGAAAGAGGATCCCGGAGAGGATGTCGTCGTCGTCGTGGATCAGTCCGATCGGGGGGAAGTGGGAACCATCAGGGCGGCGAATGGTGATCTGGCAGTGGAAGTGCATAAAAAAAGCCTGCTGAGCAGGCGTTGGAGAGGAGGGGTGGAGGCAGGTGGTTAACCAGCAGGAGAAGAAGGGCCGTCAGGAGGCCGTAGGCCCTGGCCCGTTCTCGGGGAAGCAGAAGCGGAGGGCTTCAGCCGGCTCATCGAATGGAGGGGAGACATCCAGCCAGGGGGAGCGGATGCGGGCGAAGGCACCGGCTGGGAAGTAGCGGGAGAGGCTGGAGTAAGAGGCGCCTCGGAGGCGGTCAGCCGGCAGGACCAGGCCGGCGGTGGCGATGCCGCTTCGGGCACAGCGGAAGCGGACCTTGCAGTAGCCGCTCATGGCTTCGCCTGCGGCGCCGGGGACCCAACGGGGGGAGCTACAGCCGGCGCAGCCGACAGGAGGAAGCGGTAGATCGTGCAGTCGGTGGCCAGGCAGTAGCCGGCAGCGTCGTGATATCTGGCGAAGCCGTACTCCTCGTCTGCATCGACGCAGGTGGCGGAACGGGAAGAGAAGGTCTCCGCCCACCAGTCATCAGCGGCAGCGATCTCGTCCTCATCGAGACCGGAGGGGTCGTCGTTGATGAAATAGCAGGCCCAGTGGGTGGGCAGGAGATAGCTCACCAGGGAGGGATGGCGGGCATCCCGCTCCGCCTTCGTCAGGAAGACGGGCTCGGGGGGAGAAAGGGGTGGATCTGGCAGGTAAAGGCTGGAAGCAGGCATGACAGTCACAGCTCAGAGGGACACAAAAAAGCCCCGCACAGAGGCGGGGCGAACCAATCCAGGCGGATTTGAACCGCCATACAGCGAAGCGCCCACCGGTAGGGGCACTGGTGAGCGCAGGCTGCGCCTTGCCTGCTACGCAGTGACCTCCAAGAGGTCTGGAATGCATGCAGGTGGATTGGTGATTTGGATGGATTTCGTCGGGTGTTCTTGCCCTTCTTTTCAGTCCCATCCGGAGACTGGAAGCCGGTGTTGCACCGCAGCCCTGGTCAACCATCATCTGTAGAGATGGAGAGAGGGATGGAGATCGTGCTCGATCTCGCTGCGACGGCTACACCGTGCCTCAATAGGCATAGGAAGGGCGTAGCGCGTCAGGGCCGCAAGGCCCCGCAGGAGGAAGACTTAGCGTCTATTGATACTGTCCTGCGCATGTATGGGCGCCTGTTGAGTGTTGGCGCAACGCTGGGGAGACTTAGTCACGGGAAGCCTGTTGACCCGCACAAAGGTGCGCACCGGCTCGATCCGTCCTCGGGCATTGGCTGCCCTCGTCCTCCCGCTAAACCCCTCCGTCGTTTGGCCGAACGAGTATCTCTACTGGGCCGCATGCCCTGCGCTGAGCGGAATGGATACCGTCAGGCGTCTCGTTTGCACCTACCGGTTGACGTCACTGCAGCCGGTGAAGGGTGCGGATCCGTACGACCTTGGGGGAGCGTTTCTATGTTTTGGCGCAGCACAATTGGCCGCTAGCAATCCTGCATAGGCATGGTGCGCAAGTAGCGCTGATGTAGTGAGAGGGATTAGGCTATTCGGCTGTCAGCATCAGGGCTGTAAGCCTGACCGGCGAGAGTGAGCGACTGCGGCGCAGTCCTGTCTCATCGGTTGAAAGCAACATAGGGGGTAAGTGGTGGATACGTCAAGCGATTGGGGAGGACTGGGTGACTGTGGACTAGGCAGTATTCGAGGGCTTGAATGAGGACTACAACGCAGGACTAGATATACACACAATAGATAATGTATATCGAGTGAAGGTGCTTGTCACAGAATAGATGAGGGTTCACATTGGCGTGAGAGCTTGATGGAGGATGCCCCGACCTCTCATGCTCAGGTTTCTTGTCTCATGAGCTCGATCAATAAAAGCACCACAGGACTCGGGACAAAAGATTGGAGCATGCCATCCCATGGCGAAGTACTATCAAAATGTGAATGGACTCAGATTCATTGCGGCTGAGCCCGGTAGAAGCACAGGAAAACAGCCACCAAGACCCGTTTGGTAGTGCGGCTCGCGTCTATCCCCCTTGGGTCTAATCGATATCGACCGCAGAGGGCATGACCTCGATGAGGGCGAGACGCTTCTCCAGGACCTCCATCTGCTCCGACATTTCTGCCCAGCGGGCTGCCGACTCACGCCGCTCAACCACATGGTTCATGGTGTTGATGATCAGTTTGGCTGCGCCTAAGGCGATCGACTCGGACTGCGAACTCAGCAGCTCTCTGGCTTTTCGAACCGCATCGCTGTAGCCCTGCTGCAACTCCTTGGTTGCCTCCGACTCCAGTTGCTGCAGGGCTTCATCGACCGCGCGGACATAGTCAGGGTTGCGTCCCCATGACAGAAGCGTCGTGTAGCCAATGCTCAGCTCTTGCGCGATCTGGCGCATCTGCATCCCCTGCGCCGTCATCATGACGGCCTTCCGTTGCCTGGGCTTCAGGGCTGCTGATGACATAGAATCGTCAGTTAGAAATAGAAATCGCCAACGTTACCGCTTTTCTAAGCCATGGTATATGCCGAGTGGAGATCAGAGTCTCGCGAATACGACTCACCTCTTCAGCCTCAGCAAACTGATCGCATTTACTATTGACTGGCTCAGCGAACGGGTCGCTGATGGCATGCAACAGATCCGAGGGACCGCGGCTCAAGCTTCGCGACAGAATCTGACAATCAAAGGATACCCCCGGCCCAGCAGCCCAAAAATGTTGATTGCCTTGCTCAGGACAGGAGTTGGAGACCACTGTTCTGTGGCTTAGCTCTCGGGGGAAACATTGGTGACCAAGTCAATGCAGAGAGACAGACAGCATCTGTACTGCATGACAGACCGGCGCATTCTCATCCAAGTCAAGGGTTTCAGCGGTCAAACGACATGAGTTATGACTGGCTGAGCGAGCGACGCCTATAGACCGCATCTAAAGGGATATATCTAGGCACTTGTGCTGGATGTTGTCTCATGGATCTTTGTCCATGCAAGAAGCCCAGGAGGGATGAAGACCAGCACTGACCAGGGACTTCATGGCAGAAGAACCACTGCATATGGCAGATGGGATATGCAGCAAGTGATGACAGAAGATGCCAATAACCATGTCCACTCTAAACCTAACCCGACGAAGATGAGGTCTAACAGGGATGGTTAACCACCGTCAGTAGCTTTTCGGGGTAGTGAGCCCTCCCGCCATGACTCCGTCCGAAGGACTACTCAACCATTCCATTGACAAGGTGTCCTCCTATGCCACTCCCTCTGGCCGCCGACCAATGCTAGGGGTCCGTCTTGGCAGAACCGAACTGCAGGCGCTGGAGCGGCTCTGCGTCGTTCTCGGCTGCAGCAAGTCTCGTCTGGCCAGGAATCTCATCTGCTTTGGGTTGAAGAACAAAGAAGTCCTGATGTATCACCACTATGTAGTCCAAGACTGATCAGCAACTATGCCCGTCTCCCCCATTCCCCGTACATCTCTGATCATGACGACTACATCGCCGGTTCAGCCTTCAGAACAACTTCCAGAGAACCCCATCATGCAGACGATCTCCACAGCCAACGACATAGACGAAGCTGTGTTGACTCCACTGGTTGCAGAGGCTGAAGCGGACGCACCGACATTCCAGGAGAACCTGGCCGCAAAAGCGGCTCATGAGATCCAGAGAGAGACAGCAGCGGAGACGAACGCCGAGGGGAAGGAGCTGCCGGAGGGGTGGCGGGGGTTGCTGGCTGTGCAGATGGCGCAGAAGAAGGTGTTCCCGAAGGAGTGGAACCTGATGGGGGTGAAGGGGAAGGATGCTTTCAAGAAGGGGTGGAATACAGAGCCAAAGAGGCAGGCTGATGCCATTGCAGATGTGCTGACCTATAGGAGCGCCACCGGGATGGGGGTGGTGACGGGATCGCTCTCGGGGGGATTGGTGGCGATTGATCTGGACGGTTGGGTCGCTGACAAAGCGTATACGGCAGCGGCGGGGGAGGAATATGAGCCGTATGGGGAGGAGAAGACGATGTCGTGGACATCGGGTAAGGAGGGGAGGAGGCAGTTGCTTTATCGGGTGCCGGAGTATCTGCTGCCGTTGTTTTCGGAGATCACGACGCTGACGGCGACGTGGAATGGGAGGTTCTTTAATGATGTGAAGAAGACGAAGCACAGTATTGAAGAGGGGAAGCTGGGGGAGGACTTTGTTATTCGGTACAACAAGTCTATGAGTGTGCTGCCGGGGAGTATTCATCCGGACACGAAGAAGCGGTATAGGTTCCTGAGTTACAACGGGGGGATGCCTGCAGAGGCGCCGCAGTGGCTAATCGACGTGATGAAGTCGAATGCCACAGGGGCTTTTAAGTTTCTGGATGCGGAGGATGTCAAGGATATCAAGCATGAGACTGCCAGGACGAAGGTTCCGCCCAATCAGATCAGAGGGTGGTTCTTTAATAACCATGATGTCCGGATGGCTCTCATGCCCCGGCTGCAGGAGTTGGTATTCAACCATCCGGAGTTTGATAACTACACCTGGGTGGAGGGGAGTGGGGATAATCCGCAGATGCAGAATGGGTGCCCCTGGCATAAGAGCAGTTCAGGGACGGCTTTTCAGTATGCGAAGAACGCGGGGGTGTGGGATTGCAAGGCTTGCAAGGTCTCGGGGGATGAACTGGACTTCATCCATAAGGTCAGGACGGGGGATATGTATGCCGGGAGGCCGGATCCAGAGAGTCTGGAGACGTATGTCAGTGAGATTGCGGAAAAGCTGGGATTCAAGTATCCGGAGGATCTCCAGGCTGCTCAGAAGACGATGGAGGTGCCGAAGGAGGAGATCAGCGTTAGGCAGTTCCTGGATCGAGCTAGGAAGATCATCAAGGAGGTGACGAATCCTGCTGAGCAGTCGGTCGAGTTGATGGATCTTGCTGAGCGGTGCGGGAGGTACAAGTACAAGGCGTCGGATATTAGGGCTTTGATTGCTCGGGATAATGAGTTTCAGCGGAACAAGGACAACACGCTCAAGCGGCCGACAGAATGGCAACTAAACGTGTCTCCAGAGGAGTACATCATTCCTGGATTCCTGAGGAGGCCGTCTCAGGTGTTGCTTCACTCCAGAGGTGGGGTCGGGAAGACGGAGTACATGCTGGCGTTGGCGAAGGCTGTAGGCCGAGGTGAGGTCATGGACATCCGAGGGATCCCGGTAAAATGTGCTCCAGGGAATGTGTTGTGGATCTCAGGGGACCAGAGCGAGACACGGCTGGCGGCCCAGTTGGACCGGATGGGCATCGAGTCTTACGGGAAGGACTCCTGGTTTCACCTTGTAAGTGACTGGAGGATCGATCTTCCTGGTGAGTTCAATAAGATCGTGAAGGAGCTCGAGCCTTCTCTCATCGTCATCGACTCTCTTGGATCGGTTTCCGACCTCGGGGATGCGAAGGAGAACGAGGGTGCCTATGCGGCGCCGCTCTACGACATCTCTCGGAGAAATGGGGCGCTGGATCTGGAGGATGGCTTCCCTTCTGCAGCCGTCGTCTGGATCCACCACAACACGAAGGACAACGTGGGCTTTCGGGGGACGGACAGGCTGATGGGGGCGGTGGACGAGACCTGGGAGATCAGGGAGCTCACGGAGGAAGAAGAGGCTGAGCATGGGGTCAACAGCCGGATCCTGACCATTGGCAAGAGCCGGTTTGATCGGTCTGGGGACAGGCTGCTGGTGACCAGGGACCACAACCTGAACTACGAGATCAAGGACCTGACGCCGACGCTGCACCGGATGGGGGTGAACAGGAATGGGGAGCTCGATCCGGCGGGGGTGGTGCTGGAGGTGCTGCGGGCTGCGGAGCAGCCGATGACGCAGGACGCTGTGCGGGAGGGGGTGAAGGAGTACCTCCAAGCCGAGGGGCACGACCGGATCCCGAAGACGGGGGCCATCTACAAGTACCTGACCGGCTGGGTGGTGGACGGGATGGTCAGGGCCGAAGCGGTGAAGGGCTCGGGGGCAAAGGGGGGTCGCCCCACGAAGTACTACAGCCTCGCGTGTGCGAGGGGAGAGGGGGTTAATGAAATAACTGATCTGGACAACGTAGACTCATGGCCCCGCAAGGTCTTTGAGTTTTTTCACGGGGCCCTGAGAATCGTGAAAAAACCCTCCTCGGCCACAACCGTGAAACAACCCCCTGGTTCATCCCCCGAGAGCGAGGAAGGTTCTTTCACAGGGACCTCTGCTGGAGGTTGTTTCACGGGCCATGAAACAACCTCGAACTCGGATACAGCAGTGGATCCCGAGGACGAAAACGGTTGTTCCACGGACCCTCCCGGTCTTCGCGTGGGAGAGGCTGGAGGGCCGGTCGAGGAGGGGCAGACCAAGGTGTCCCCCGAGGACGAGGAGATCTGCACGGTTCCGGCTGATCTCTGCACGGTTCAGGTCAATGGGATCCTGCAGGGCCCAGCACTGCCCCCCGAGGACGTGAGACTCACGGATGAGACAGATGGGGATCCGTGGGCGAAGTTCGACTGAGTGGCTGTGACCTGTTCATGAGCAGAGGAGGGCTCCTGCGGAGCAATACCCGCCCGCCGCAGGCATCCCCCCTCCCCTGCCTTCCCCCTGCTCAGCCGATGCGGTTCTGCTGGAACAGCCGCGTCCCCGTCGTATCAGCGATCCGCCATGGCACATCGATGAACGCCTCCGCAGCAAATCCAACGCGCCGCTCACTGCTGGGGGTTGGATTGACTCCAGACAGGGAACGCACCCCAGCTGGGGAGCTGGGAGTAATGGCGCGGGCAACCGTCCACAGCACCTGTCGGCCCTGGTGGTGCCGCTCGAAGCGATAGCCGTAAGCCTCATGCTCACTCCGCCAGGAGGTCACCCCCTGACCCAGGAGGGCTGCCAGATCGGTGGTGGTGAGAACCAGGGCGTTATCGGCAGCCTCCGCCAGCCCCCGAGCCCGCAGAAGGGGATCCGCCGCTGGGGCTGATGCCGCCTCCCGGAGGGCCGCCACAAGCGCAGCCAGGTCGCTGCCAGCGGCCTTCACGATCGCCGTGGAGTTTGCTGCTGTCACTGCCGTCGGACTGACATCACCTATCGCCGGCTTCAGGCCAGGGAACGTGCCCATTGGCTGGCCTGACTGGAGGTGGTCGTGGAGTCTCTCCCCGAGCTCGATGAACGCACCTGGCCAAGTGGTGAGGGTGGAGGAGACGCGGATCAGATCGACCCCGAGAGCGCGGGCCCGGGCCTTGAGGCCGTTACGGCTGATCCCCCACCGTCTCTCCAGATCGCGGATGGAGAGATCGGGGGGTGCCACGTCAGAGGATGCTGTCGAGTCGCGGTGCCATCACGACAATAGGAGAGGGGGGATAGAGCGCGGTGGATCGAGCGGGCTCGGGGGCGGCATCCCTCAGCACTGATCCACTGGCTAAGAGGGGCAAAAGCTTTGTCAGACGTGATGAATGAAGCTCTCCAACCTCACCGCCATAAGGCATCTCTGCCCGAAAGGTAAGTCCATACCGCACTCGCCAAGGTCAATTATTTCTTCTGGTATATGTGGCTGAATATCGTTGTTCCAAATTCAGCTCCCGATCTTCTGGACAAACCTCTTAGAGACCCCCGATAGAAGCGCTCATCTGAGTTGTTACGTAGCCGCTCAGCTTGGTATGTCCCCACACGGGTGATCATCGCG
Organism: Synechococcus sp. BO 8801; assembly: GCF_002252675.1. Classification (GTDB taxonomy): domain Bacteria; phylum Cyanobacteriota; class Cyanobacteriia; order PCC-6307; family Cyanobiaceae; genus Cyanobium. Next base: position 125,463 of record NZ_NQKY01000006.1, read on the forward strand.
ACGGTATTTGTGTTGGGGTGTACCTCCATACAGAGTGCGAAGGGCGTATGATTCCAACGCTTTTCCTCCCTACTCCAAGTTGTAGATCTCGGGGAGAGCGCGTGTACGTGCGCGAAGAGTTTCTTCAACCGCGGCAAAGTCCCACAGCAAAGGTGGCTTCGGGCCTGTCCCCTTTGTGATGTAGTGATCGCCCGGGAGAAGTACGCGTTCCTTACGAAGTTGGCGAACTGTTGTGTGGCTCAGCCGCAAGAAGCGATACAATTCACTGCTGGTAATCCAGCGGGGCGCCTCAGGCGCTGTTGAAGAGCGGGTCGTCATCGGAGGGCGAGGCAGATCCACAATGCCCCCATTGGGGATGTGGGGTGGATAAGTTCGCTCTGCGTCTGCTGTTTGCCGCTGCTTCAAGTTGCAGCATCCCGTCTCACACGGAACTCATAGGCCATTTGCCTTCAGCGCCGGACCTGCTTGAAGGTTTGCGACGCTGGTTTTCCCGCTGGGCTGTCCACGGTACTTAACCCAAATTGTAGAGGATCATCGCAAGAATGGCAACCCTTTCGCCTCACCCTGCAAGGTGATCGAAGTGGGTGGCGACAGCCTCGGCATCCTGCCACTCCGAATATGACCGCAGATGAGATTCAAGACTGTGGCCGCAGGCTGCAGCAAGCACCTTCGGAGGAATACCGCGAAGTTGTCCGCGCTTAACGTAACTGTGGCGCATGGAGTACACCACCAGCTCGTCACCTCTTTGAGCAACTTCAGCACGCAGCTGCTTCCAGATCAGCCGACGTTTCAAGAACGTGTTTAACGCATCACCGGCTTTGCCGGGCGCGCCGAGTGGTGGGAGGGTCTCACCTGCAGCGAAGCGGGACTGAAGTTGCCAGTCGATTGGCCCGTCCTGCCCATGAATGAGCAAGGGGTGGAGTTGACGAGGGCGAGTGTGGCCACCTCCACTAGCCTTGGAATACAGGGACCACAATTGGCCCTGGCGCAAGGAAAGATTAGCCAAATCAGCGGGGCGCAGGCCGTAAACAGCCATCAGCTCTAGAGCAAAGCGCCAGCGAGGATCATCAATGCCACCGATCAAACGTAGAGCCTCAGAGTCACTGAGTGGGTAGCCGATTCGTTTGGCATTACGGCTCATACCGACAATCGACATTGTGTCAGTTGGTGGTAGCCAGGCACCACGCCGAAACCCATGTCTTTCGACTGCAAAAAGAAGTAGCTGGCAAGTGTTCTGTACGGCGATCTGTCTTGACCGACTGCCTGGCTGCCAATTGCTGCAGATGGACTCCAGTAGGGGTCTGGCGTCAGTCGGTGGTTTCGGTCCCTTCATGAGGCGTTGAACACGGTCAAAGTGTGGCTCGTACTTCGAGGCCCAGGTTGACTTTTGAATCGGCACCTTGCCGTGGTGAAGTTTGTGCTGGCGAAACTGGTCTATCAACGAGCTCCAGTCCTCTTGATGGTGTGAACTGGATCCTTCAATTTCTGTCGATGCTGCCTGCAAGGTACGACCGCCAGCAAGCATGGATGCGCGAATCTTCTTCACCCGCTCAAAGATGTTGGCGCGTTCGCTTGCAGCCCACCGATACGGGAGCCTGACAATCTGGGCGGACTGGCCCTTCGGCCGGAACTGGAGGTAGGTCGTCCCTGAAGGCATAACTCCGATAAACCAGCCGGGCTCGGGCTTGCCATCCGTCCCTATGAACAGCTCCTTCACCTCCTGGCGAAGGAACTGGACCCATGGCTCCTGGGTGGATGCCGATCGCTTCATGGGGTGGAGGCCCTGCTGGTTGATAAACCATTGATAACGGGGTTTCAAGAGGTTGAAACGTCTCGACCTCTTTCGACCGCTGATGGCTTAGAAGGCAGCCTACAACAGGGTCTAGGTGGTTGGGTGCAGGGGTCGACTCCATGGCTGCCAACCGCTTTGGGAGCACTAGGTCGCAGGTTCGAATCCTGTCGCCCCGACTGACTTTGAACAATCCACCCCATTGGGCACGTGCCTGATCTGCGGAACTGATGGAATGCGTCTCCGTCCGTTCACTGCAGATCAGACTCCTGATCATTCAAGAAATGGGTGGTACGTCGGGTGATGGTGTTGGCGGAACAGTCGCCCCATAGTCGATGCCCCCATGCCACGGCGTCAGAGCAGCCTCAACGAGGATCTGATCACCACTTCTTGTAGGGCAGAAACTTTCCGCACATAGTGACTTTGACCCTGTTGCCGGCTGGATCCTCCACTTTGTCCACCTCCATGGTGAAGTCGATGGCGCTCATGATGCCATCACCGAACTTTTCCTGGATCACATCTTTGAGCGGCAGGCCGTACACCTGCATGATTTCATAGAAGCGATAAATCAATGGATCGGTCGGAACCTCCGGATCCAGGCATCCCTTCACGGGCGGGGCTGTCAGCTCGTTGGCCAGCTCTGGATCCAGATCCAGGGCCGCCAGAAGCTTCTCCGCCTCCTCTGGAGAGGCCGTGGCCTGTCCGTACAGCAAGCTGGCGATCCATACCTCATCGCGTTGGAGAAGTGTTTCCAGCTCGGCGAAGCTGACCCCCTTGCGGCGCTTGGCGCTCAGCAGGGTTTGGCTGAGAGGGGTCAGTGGGCTCATGGCACGATGCTGATGGGCGGAATGGGGCGACCAGGTGGCGGAGGCCCGACAGAGGTTAGCCGTGCTTTCCCACCAGGTCGTTCATGCCTGCAGCTGTAAGCGCCGCTGCTGGGGGTTGAGGTTCCGCAGCGCGCTCAGTCCCAGGTGTCGCATCGTCATGACGACATCATGAGCATCATTTCTTCCACCCATTGCATCAAGGCTGATTCGATTTCTGGACACTCTTGACGTGGACCCCGGAAACCGCTCCAGGGTGAATGAGAGTTCTCAGCCGGCCTGACTGGGCCGGGGACTCCACCATGAACGCACCAGGCACACAGCGGAGCAGATCATCCGCAAGCTCAAGACCGCCGACCAGCTGATCGCCCAGGGCAAGACCGTCGCCGACGTCTGCCGCGTCATCGAGGTGACGCAGCCCACGTACCACCGCTGGCGGCAGCAGTACGGGGGCATGCAGGCCGAGGAGGCCCGGCGACTGACCCAGCTGGAGAAGGAGAACGCCAGGCTCAAGAAGCTGCTGGCGGAGGCGGAGCTGGAAAAGGCGATGCTCAAGGATCTTGTTGCGCCGTGAGGCGCACCTTGCGGTGCGACGGGACACGTCTGAGCCCGGAGCGTCGACGCAGGGCTGTCACGGTCCTGCAGGAGCGTTACCGGGCTTCTGAACGCCTCGTCTGCCGGGTGGTGGGCCAGCACCGCAGCACCCAGCGTCATCCCGGCAAGGTCGTCTCGGCTGAGGAGGCCAAGCTCCGGCAGCGTCTCCGGGAGATCGCCGCTGAGCACATCCGCTGGGGCCGCCGGATGGCCTACCGCCTCCTGCGGCGCGAGTGCTGGACGGTGAACCACAAGCGGATGCAACGGCTCTGGCGGGAGGAAGGCCTGCAACGGCCCACTCCCAGGAAGCACAAGCGGGCACGGCCCGCCGACGGCTCGGTGCGCCGCCACCGGGCCGAGCATCCCCACCAGGTGTGGGCCATGGACTTCCAGTTCGACGCCACCGCCGATGGCCGCAGACTCAAGTTCCTGAACGTGATCGACGAGCACAGCCGCCTCTGCCTGGCGATCCGTGTGGGCAGACGCTGCAAGGCCAAGGATGTGGTGGCGGTGCTGGAGGAGCTCACCAGCCTCTACCCGGCGCCAGCGTTCATCCGGTCCGATAACGGGCCGGAGTTCATTGCGCAGGCTCTACGGGATTGGTGTGAGGCCAGCACCACCACCAGCACGGCCTACATCGCACCGGGATCCCCATGGGAGAACGGCTTTGCCGAGTCGTTCAATGGCCGGTTCCGGGATGAGTTCCTCAACACCGAGCTGTTCGGCACAGCCCCAGAGGCGCAGATCCTGGCCGATCGCTGGCGCTGGGAGTACAACTCGCTCAGGCCGCACTCGGCCCTCCAGGGGCTCACGCCCCTGGAGGCAGCTCAACAAGGAGCTGCAGCATGACGACACCCACCCACCCTCATAAGCCCTGGACCGATAAGGGGGGTCACGTCAGACGTCCGGCCCTTGCTTGGGCCCTATCGACACCCGCCCCACTCATCCATCTGACGCCTTGGGACCGCGTTGCGCTGAAGCAAGCTAAGACTCTTTCGATCGGGATCTCCAGACGTCGCACCAGGCCGCAACCATCCGGTCTGCCCTGCCGGGTCTGGATCGTATCTGGCCTTCAGTGATTCCACCGGAAGCCGCCGCATGCTCCACGGCGCATGGAGAAACCTACCGAGAAAGATCACAGACTGGCAGCTTGAGTTACTGTTTCCCTGATCGACCGTTTGAGGGAGAGCCATTGTTTCGATGGAACCCAGCTGCTCTTGGCGTCGTTGTACTGGCGTCCTCCGGCGTGTGTAGCTATGGACCCCCTGCTTCAGCATCGATCCCAACGATGGTGATCTCGAGCAACGCAGGCTCAGCCAAGAGAACTGTCGATGCCATCCTCAAGCTGGAAGAACTCACGGATGCTAACGCGGCGCACCTCCTGCTGGAGCTAGGCAATAAGTCCATGGTCGTTGTGTATTCCAGTAAGGAAAGCAGTCCCACACAGACGGCCCAGCTCGATTTGATCGCTCGCGACAGCAATAACTATGTTGGGGCTATCAAGTTCTACCGGCTTGACCAGGCCAAGTACCCGAAGACATGGAGTGATATCAGCCACAACGAAGTCTGGAGGCGTGGCCCAATCTTCATGCTCGTCAACAACAATCCGAAGATGATCGGCACTGTTAAGGATCTCAAGGATGGTGCCGAAGTCACGGTTCATTCCATCTCAACCGATCGTCTGCGCGCTGAAATCACCCGCTTTCTGAAGATCCGACCACTGGTTTATCATGTCACTGTTGATGAGGTCGACCGGCTGATTCTCAAGCCTGGTCTGCCGACCTTCATCATGGCTTACCGGAACAAGGGTCCCCAGAATATGCCCACGCAGTTCCAGCGCTTTGCCTATGAGTCACAGCTCTATGCCGGTCGTGTCAACTTCGTGCTGATCGACCTCGACCAAGGCGATCCTTCGGCCCAACTCGGGTTCACCTTTCCCAAGCAGGACGACCCCTATTATGTGGTCTACAAACCAAAGGATAAGGTCGGTCTTCTCATCAACAATCCCCTGCTGTCCGAGACGTTGATGGAGGATGCCATCCGTAGCTACTTCGGCCCTGGCCACGAGCCCGCCAAGGTGATTCCTTAGGCCCACTTTTCCTTGGCGAAGAGAGCCTGTCCGTCCCACATCCCTGTGGGTCATCGGATCAACCTTCTCGCCATCCTTGGCCCCCTTTCAACACGCCACCAGCGCGACAGGTCGATGCGCTTGCCGCCAGCGGCGTCGCAACGCGATCACCTGGCTGCCAGCCTGGAGACTGCCCCGGATGACGCTGCTTGCTCCCCGACCCCGCCACCCTTCGGCCCGTTCCCAGCACAGCAGCGGTGAGCGGGGTGCTCGAAACCCTCGCCTTTTTCCGCGATCCGGATTTTGCCGGCTCACGCTTCGAGCGTTACGGCGATGTCTACGAAACCAGCCTGCTGGGGCAGCGCACCGTGTTCATCCGTGGTGGGCAGGCCATTGCCGACCTGTTCGCCCAGGGCGACGCGGTCGAGGGCTGGTGGCCGGACAGTGTCCGGCAACTGCTGGGGCCGCTGTCCCTGGCCAACCGCAACGGCGCCGACCACAAGGCGCGCCGTCGGGTGGTGGGCCAGCTGTTCGCCTCCGCCGCCCTGAGGCGCTACAGCCCGGCGATCGTGGCGTTGGTGGAGGGCCTCAACCAGGAGCTGCTGGCTGCGCCAGCCCCCGTGGCCCTGGTGCCCCGGTTGCGGCGTTTCGCCTTCGCCGTGATCGCCACCACGGTGCTCGGGCTTGATGGTGCCGATCGCGACGCCCTGTTCACGGACTTCGAAATCTGGTGCCGGGGCCTGTTCTCCTTTCCGCTCGCCCTGCCCGGCAGTCCCTTCGCCGGCGCCCGCCAGGCCCGTCAGCGCCTGTTGCGGCGCCTCGGGTCCGTGCTTCACAAGGCCCAGGTCTCCTCAGCCTCCGGAGCGCCCCTCGTGGCCGGCGGCCTCGACCTGCTGGCTGGCGGGCTGGATGAAGCCGGCCTCCCCCTGGCCGACGACGACGTGGCGGAGCAGTTGCTCCTGCTGCTGTTCGCCGGCTACGAAACCACCGCCTCCGCGCTCAGTTGCCTGCTGCTCACCCTGCTGCAGCATCCCGCCGAGCTGGCCTGGCTGCTGGAGGAACTCGACGGCCTGTCCTGGCCCCCTGCCGGCGGGGACGCCGTGAGCGCCTACGACGCCCTGCGGGCGCCGCGGCTGGATGCGGTGGTGAAGGAGGTGATGCGGCTGACACCACCGGTGGGGGGCTTCTTTCGCCGCACCCGGGAGCCCATCGCCCTGGCGGGTGTGCTGGTGCCGGCCGATCGGGTGGTGCAGGTGAGCATCACCGCCAGCCATCGCCATGGCACGGACCCGGAGGATCTGGCCGCCTTCCGGCCCCAGCGCCATCTGGGGGGAGCCGAACCGGTGACCCTGCTGCCCTATGGAGGCGGTGAGCGCGTCTGCCTGGGCAAGGCGCTGGCGGAGCTGGACATCCGTCTATTGGCGGTGGGGCTGCTCAAGCAGCTGAGTCTTGCCCTGGAGCCGGATCAGGACCTGACGCTGCTGGTCATTCCCAGCCCCTCCCCGAGGGATGGCCTGCTGGTGCGCCCACGTCGCCGAATCAACGCTGCCGGGTCTTAGATCGTCAGTCCCCAAACGTCTTGTCCAGCCATTGAGTCGCCACATAGACACCAATGAACATCGGAAGATAGGCGATCCACATATTGGGAAGGTTCAGCTCCGAGTTGTTGATCAGAACAAGACCCAGATAGCTGATGACGCCATAGATGGATGCCCTGCGCAGTGGCCCGATGAGCTGTTTCAAGTCTGATCAATTGCTGGTTTGACTCTACGCAGCCTCGTCATCGGCCGCCGCGAGGCCGCACCAGGCGGTCGAGCCGCAGCTGATGGTCGGCACTGGTGAGCCGTGCGTAGGCCAGGCCCACGACGCCGAACACCCCCAGCGCCGTCGCCGACGCGATCATGAACAGGATCACGATCTGGTAGCGAACCGCCGCCGCCGGTGCCGCCCCCTGGAGGATCTGGCCGGTCATCATCCCGGGCAGGCTCACCAGGCCCATCACCATCATCGAGTTGATCGTCGGGATCATGGCCACGCGGATCGCCTCGCGCACCACCGCCTGGCAGGCCTCCCAGCGGGTCGCCCCCAGGGCCAGATCCGTTTCGACCTGATCGCGGCCGCTGCGCAGGCCGTCCATGAAGCGATCGAGCCCAAGGGAGATGCCGTTGAGCGTGTTGCCCAGCACCATCCCCAGCAGGGGGATCAGATATTGGGGGTTGTACCAGGGCTGGGGCCGGATCAGCCCCGTCACCGCCAGGCCCGTGACCAGCGCCGAGGAGGCCATCACCGACAGCAGGCTGTTGAGGTAGATGCCGGCAAAGCGGTGCCGGGTGCGCTGGACGGCGGACACGCCGGCGATCATCGCCATGGCCGCCCCCACCAGCAGGATCAGGGGCGCCTGGTCCTGGTGGAACAGCCACTCGAGTACGAACCCCACCAGCAGCAACTGCACCACCATCCGGATGGAGGCCACCAGCAGGCTGCGGGACAGGCCCAGGCGCAGTGCCGCCGACAGCCCCACATTCACCAGGATCAGCAGGCCGGACAGGGCCAGGCGGCCATCACTGATCGTCAGGGCGCCGGCGCTCGAGGGGGTCATCGCTGCAGCTCCAGGGTGCGGGTGGCGAAGCGTTCGATCTGCTCGCCGTCATGGCTGATGAGCACACAGGCGCGCGCACCGGCGGCCAGCCAGTCGCTCAGCAGGGCCTCGACGGCGGCGGTGGTGGCCCCGTCCAGGGAGGCGGTCGGTTCATCCAGCAGCAGCACGGTGGGATCGAACTGCAGGCCCCGCAGCAGGGCCAGCAACTGCAGCTCACCGCCGGACAGTCGCTCGGCGTCGTAGTCCAGGAATGAGGGATCGCGCCCCAGGGCCGCCAGCCAGCCGGTGATGCGCCCGTGGCTCCAGCTGCCCTGCCCGCGCCGCTCCCGGAACCGCCAGGGCGCGCGTAGGTTCGCCGCCACGGTTCCCCCACCGGCGACGGGCCGCTGGGCCAGATACAGCACCATGGCCCGCCAGCGCGGCAGACCCCAGGCCGCCGGCGAACGCCCGAGCAGGTGAAATGTTCCCGCCTCGGGGGGATCGAGCAGGGCCAGGGTGCGCAGCAGCAGGGTTTTCCCTGCCCCCGAGGGCGCCACCAGCCCCAGGCGATCACCACCGGCCAGCGCGAGATCCAGCTGGCTCCAGAGCAGCCGATCCCCCAGTCGCCGCTCGAGGCCGGCGGCGCTCAGCAGCTGGGGGCGGTCCAAGGGTGAGCGATGACCAGCCATCCCTCACTTTGACCCCGTCACGCACCGGCCGGCGCCGATTGGCAGCGGGTGCCTTTGGAGGCCAGCCACAGCTCCACGGTGCCCTGGGGGACGGAGCGTGCGTACCTCCATGTGCTCAGGTCGATGGGAGAGATGCCGGGCTTTGTATTCCCGGTTCCGGCAAGAAGGGCGCGGACCGATGGCGAGGTTGTCTTGAGGGCGCTGATCTGGGCGATCAGCTTCTCGGCCAGGTCGTTGTCGGCCTTGTGGAAGAAACGAACGGAGTTGTATGGACCGCAGCTGCTCGATGACGGTTCCACGAAGCGCACGCCAGAGACGATGTACCAGCGCTTGGCGGAAAGCTGGACCAGGATGGGTTTCAGTTGCTCGGCGATGGACGGATTGTCCAGATGGACGGTGACGACGGCCAGACTTGGTTCGGTGTAGGCACTTTTGGCCCGAGCCGTTTCGAGCCTGACGGCATTGAGCTGGTTGACCACCCTGGCCTGGGCCAGGGAGCCCGCCACCAGCCTGGGATCGACGATCGGGTCCTGGGCCAGCTGGGAGACGCTGACCGACTGTTCGCCATTGCTGTCCTTGCCTTCCACCTGCTTGCGCAGCGCTTCGATCGCCAGCGCCCCGGCCTCACCGCAATCGGCCTGGATGTCAGCAGCCGGCGTCAGATCCTGGCCACCAAGTTTCAGATGGAGGTTGAACACCTGTTGCTGGTAGTAGTCATTGCAGGCTTCGCCGGAACTCTGAACCAGACGGTTCAGCACCCTCGCGGCCTGGTCGACACCATGGTTGAACTGGGTCTGGGTGGCGGACGCTTGGCGGGAATTGTTGTTCTGGGCATTGATCGACTCTTCCCCGGATGACCCCTCGATCAGCAGGATCGAGATGCGTGCGAGCAGTAACTTGTCTCGAGGAGCCTTGTCTTTTCCTGGCTCCGTGTTGAGCATGTGCTCGATCGCCAGCAGGGAGATGTCTCTGCCAAGTTGCTTTGATGTGAGTTTATCGGTGAGATCACCAACCAGTCCCGCCGTGCGTGATTGCTGCGACAGCTTGTTGACTTCGTTGGAGGTGATCGTGGCGACAATCAATCCGATGGTGCCGGCGATGGCGGCGATGCCTGAGACGATATTGTTGAATGTTCTGCCCCGTTCGGAATCTGCCATTCGCGTTGTCTGAGGCCATCATCTGGGGCCCAGTCTCAATGGCACATCAGAGCGCCGAGGAGGCGGTCCCACATTTCTTATTGGTGTGCAAGGTGGCATTCCCTGGGCACCTTTCGATGTCACGATGGTTTCTGCCACCACTGGATTGGGATGGGCCCATCGGTCGAGCGTCGCCAGCCGATCCGGACGGTGCGGCTGAGCCACCGAGGCGGGATGCTCCATGCGGAGGAACGACGGGGCTGGCACCGCCACTGGCGGGAGCCCTATCGTTTCATGCTGGCCATTCCCTGGCCGGGCTTTCTGCTCAGCATCGCCGCCAGCTATCTGCTGCTGAATCTTGCCTTCACGCTGCTCTATGCGCTGGATCTCGATGGCATCGGCGGGGCTCCCGATGGCCAGCGCCTTTCTGTCCTGGATGCTTTCTTCTTCAGCGTCCAGACCCTGGGCTCGATCGGTTACGGCGTTCTCCATCCCAGCAGCCTCTGGGTGAATCTGGTGGTCACGGTGGAGGCCTTCTTCGGGCTGCTGTTCATCGCCGTCACCACCGGCCTGGCCTTTGCCCGCTTCTCCCGCAGCCGGGCCCGCCTGCGCTTCAGCCGCGTGGCCACGATCGAACCCTGGCAGGGGCACCCCACCCTCACCTTCCGGGTGGCCAACGTGCGCCAGAACAGCCTGGTGGATGGGCGGATCCGGGCCTCCCTGGCCATGAACGAGGAGAGCGGCGGCCGTCGGATGCGCCGCCTCGTTTCCCTGCCGCTGGTGCGTGATCAGTCGATCAGCTTCCAGCTGATGTGGACCGTGATGCACCGCGTCGACCAGCACAGCCCCCTGTTCGGCCTCAGCCGGGAGGAGCTGGAGCGGCGCCAGGCTGAAATTCTCGTGGCCTTCCAGGGACTCGACGAAATCCTGCTGGCACCGGTGCACTTTCGCTGCAGTTACGGGGCGGCCGATCTGCGGCTGGGGGAGCAGTTCCGCGACATGGTGCAGATCGACGGCCCCGACAGCGTGTTCCTCGATTTCAGTTGCTTCGATGTGACCGATCCCCAGGATCCGCCGCCGCTCCCACCAGCTCCCGGCCATGGGGAAGGAGATAGTCGATCGCCGGACCCACCGGCACAACACCCGTGGGGTTGATCATGGTGTGGCTCTGGTAATAGTGGCGCTTGATGTGCGCCATGTTCACGGTGTTCGCCACCCCCGGCACCTGGTAGAGATCGCGGGTGTAGGCGAACAGGTGGGGGTAGTCCACCAGCCGTTTCAGGTTGCACTTGAAGTGCCCCACATAAACCGGATCAAAGCGCAGCAGGGTGGTGAACAGGCGCCAGTCCGCCTCGGTGATCGCAGGTCCCAGCAGATAGCGCCGGCCGGCCAGGTGCCCCTCCAGCCAGTCGAGCGTGGCGAACAGGGGACCCAGCGCCTCCTCGTAGGCCTCCTGGGTGGTGGCGAAGCCGCAGCGGTACACCCCGTTGTTGACGGTGGCGTAGATCCGCTCATTGAGGCGGTCGATCGCCTCGCGCAGCGCCGCCGGATAAACGTCTCCTTCGCGGGCGCCCAGGTGATCGAAGGCGCTGTTGAACATCCGCAGGATCTCGGAGGATTCATTGCTGACGATCGTGCGCCGTTGCTTGTCCCAGAGCACCGGCACGGTGACCCGGCCGGAGTAGTGGGGATCGGCCACGGTGTACAGCTGGTGCAGGGCTTCGGCGCCCTCGTTGGGGTCCGGCACCACCCCCTCCGCCGCGTGGAACGTCCAGCCCCCGCTCGCCCATGAGCCAGTGCACGACGGAGAGCGGGATCAGGTCCTCCAGCCCCTTGAGGGCGCGCAGGATCAGGGTGCGGTGGGCCCAGGGGCAGGCCAGTGACACATAGAGGTGGTAGCGGCCGGCTTCGGCGGCAAAGCCGGCCTCGCAGCTTGGACCGGCCGATCCATCCGGGGTGATCCAGTTGCGGAACGCCGCCCGCGAGCGCTCGAAGCGGCCGGCGCTGCTGCCGGTGTCGTACCACTGGTCTCTCCAGACCCCGTCCACCAGCAGGCCCATCACGGTCGCCATGACGCCCGCGGACCCTAACGGGCCTCCTGCGCCACCTGTTCACCCGGCGGACCCTGGGCGCCAGGGCGGGAAATCGCCCCCATCGTGGAGGGATGAGCGGCGCCGATCCCTGGATGCCATGGCCGGTTTGAACCGACGCGGTCCCCTCCGCGGGATCGCCCTGCTCCTCAGCGGGGTCCTGCTGGCTGGGGTGCTGTCAGGGGTGCTCGCGTGCCTGCCGCTGCTGTCGCCAGCGGCGAAAGCCCAGGACCAGCCGGAGGAGCTGCGGGGGGTGTGGCTCACCGCCAACGACATGCCCGTGCTGCGGGACCGCAGCCGCATGCAGGCCGCCGTGGATCAGCTGGCGGAGCTGGGCTTCAACCGGCTCTATCCGGTGGTCTGGAACGGCGGCTTCGCGTACTACCCCAGCCGGGTGAGCGAGGCGCGCCAGCTGCAGGACTTCAGCTTCCGCGGCCTGCAGGGCCAGGACATCCTGGCCGAGCTGATCAGCGCCGGCCGCAACCGCGGGCTCAAGGTGATCCCCTGGTTCGAGTTCGGCTTCATGGCGCCCCCGGAGTCGCCGCTGGCGCAACGGCACCGCAGCTGGCTCACCCAGACCCGCGACGGCGGGCTCACCTCCACCAGTGCCGCCGGCCGGGTGGTGTGGCTGAATCCCTTCCGGCCGGAGGTGCAGCAGCTGATCACCGACCTGGTGCTGGAGGTGGTGAACGACTGGGGCGCCGATGGCATCCAGTTCGACGACCACATGAGCCTGCCGCAGGAGTTCGGCTACGACCTCTTCACCAGGGCGCTCTACCGCAAGGACACGGGCAAGGATCCACCGGCCAACCCCGAGGATCCGGCCTGGGTGAAGTGGCGCGCCGACCGGATCACCGCCTTCCTCGACCAGCTGGCCAGGGCAATACGCGCCGCCCGCCCCGGCGCCCTGATCTCGATCTCCCCCAACTACTACGACTTCGCCTACAAGCTGCAGCTGCAGGACTGGCGCGAATGGGTGCGGCGCGGCATCGCCGATGAGCTGCTGGTGCAGATCTACCGGCCCGATCTGGAGAGCTACGGGCCCCACCTCAGCCGGGCCGAGGTGCAGGAGGCCCGCCAGCGCATCCCCACCGCCATCGCCGTGTTGAGCGGCCAGCGCAACCGCCCCACCCCCCTGGCCCTGATGGCCGAGAAAGTCGCCGCCAACCGGGCCCGGGGCCTGGGGGTGGCTTTCTTCTACTTCGAGAGCCTGTGGAGCCTGGGCCCCGAGCCGCCCGCCGAGCGCATCGCCGGGCTGGCGGAAATGCTGGGCCCCCGTCGGCAGGCGCTGGGGGCCTCCGGGGGCCGCGGAGCTACATCGCCGCCCCTGCCGCCGCCGCCTCCCTAGCGAACGCCGGGAGCTGACGTTGACACCCCCCGACGCCCCACTACCAAGGAAAGAAGCACCCGCCTTCCCCCCATGCCCGAGCCGGCCGCCGACCTGCCCCTGGCCGTCCCGACCCACCAGCGCCTCCTGGAGCTGTCCCCCGCCAAGGACACGGACGCCGAGGAGCTGCGGCAGAACCTCTCCGCCCTGGTGGCCCTCGACCGGGTGCTGTGGCTGGGGGGTGATGAGGGACGCAGCCTGTACCGGTTGGACCGCCTCGGCGATCACCACTACGGCAACCTCAGCGCCGTGAAGCTCAGGGACTTCGGTCTTGCCGGTGGCAAGGACGACGGCGAATCGGACATCGAGGGGCTGGCCCGTGATGGTGATCGCCTCTGGATGGTGGGCTCCCATTCCCTGCGGCGCCGCAAGTACGACGCCAAGGCAGGACCCCTGAAGCTCCACGACAGGCAGAGCCGCAACGCCCATGTGCTCGGCTGTCTGCGGCTGGATGGGGAGGGCCGGCCCGTGGCAGGGCAGCGGCTGGCCTTCGATGCCGCCGAGGGCCGTGATGCCCTCACCGAGGCCCTGGCGAGCGACCGGCGGATCGCCCCGTTTCTGGCGATCCCCGGCAAGGACAACGGACTCGATATCGAAGGCATCGCCGCCCGTGGCGAGCGGGTGCTGGTGGGGCTGCGCGGACCGGTCCTGCGGGGCATCGCCCTGGTGCTCGACCTCAGCCTGGGCGGCCTCGATGGCGACGGCCCCACCCTCAGCCTGGAGGCCCATCGCTGCCGCTACCTGTCGCTCAGCGGCCTGGCGGTGCGGGATCTGGCCGTGGTCCCCGGCAGCGACGACGTGCTCGTGCTGGCCGGGCCGACGATGGACCTGGCGGGCCCCTGCTACCTGCACCGCTGGCGCAACGCCCTTGGCCCGCAGGGTTCATCCCAGCAGGACGGCGTCACCCTGGAGAGAACGGAGCCCCTGCTGTGGATCCGGGATGGCCGCCCCGGTCGCCCCGGCCAAGGCAGCGACAAACCGGAGGGCCTGGATGTGCAGCGCCATGGCGACCAGCTGCTGGCCTGGGTCGCCTACGACGATCCGGTGGCCGCCAGGATTGGCGAGCAGGGAGTCAGCACCCGCCTGGATGGCTTTGTGCTGCCGGACTGACGTCAGCCCAGCTCCACCCCGTCGAACAGGTGGCGGCCGGGGGCCTCCGGCGAGGGATCGAACCAGTACTGCTCCACCAGCGTCAGGAAGGCCTGCCGTGGCAGGCGGCCGGGGGGCAGCCCCAGCGCGGCCAGCATCCGGTTGAGGTTGGCGGCGATGCCGGCGGTGGGATGGCCGTAGGCGGCGGCGAAGGCGGCCAGGTCGTCGAGCTCGAGCTGGCCATCGCCATCGAGGTCGAGCACGTCGAAGAAGCCACCGGCGGAGCGGGCCATGAACTCCCGCGCGGCCTGGGGATCGGCACCGAAGGCGGCGAACACCCGGCCATGGGAGGCCAGGAACTCGTCCTCATCCACCGTGCCGTCGTGGTTCTGGTCGCGGCGAGCGTTCTCGTGCCGGTAGGTGTCGAGCAGCAGCCCCAGCAGATCCGGGAAGCGGCTGGGCCGGCCCTGCCAGCGCCGCGCGATCCGCACCGCCACCGGTTCGAAGTCACCCTCCAAGGTGTGGCGGCCGTCGCCGTCGCGGTCGTAGAAGCTGAACAGCCGGCGGTAGCGCCGCATCAGCTCGGCCGGCAGGGAGACGCTCGACATCCACCGGGCCGCAGAGGATCTCGATGGTACGGGGCCGCCGCTGCCTGCGCCTCTGGCTGCCGCTGCATGCCCCTGCGGCCATGCTTGACGTCAACCGTTACAACCTGTTACAATTCACGAAACAAACTGAAACACTCATGACCGACTCCTCCGCCCGCTTCGGCTTCGTCGCCTTCGCCGAAACCTGGAACGGCCGTCTCGCCATGCTCGGCTTCGTGATCGGCCTCGGCACCGAGCTGCTCACCGGCCAGGGAATCCTCACCCAGATCGGTCTCGGCTGATCGAGCAACGGCCCAGCCCTTTTCCTTTCCTTTCCCTGCCCGACCCATGACCAACACCCCCGCCAACGACGCCTTCCTCCAGGGCGACAGTGAGCGTTCCATCCACATGGAGCAGCTCAAGCGCGTCGAACTCTTCAACGGCCGCGCTGCCATGCTCGGTCTTGTCATCGGTGTGCTCACCGAAGCCATCACCGGCTCCGGCATCGCCCACCAGATCGGCCTCGGCGCCCTGACCGACGGCTACGCCGCCTGCCGCACCCAGTTCCTGCCCTTCTGCTTCTGATCGTTCCGCTGCCGATGCTGCTCCTGCCCCCCTTGTGTCCCTTCACGGCGGCCCGGATCGCCGGTCTGCAGGCCACGGTGCTGCTGCTGCTCACCCTGCTGATCAAGGCCCGGGTGCAGATCAAGGCGGCTTCGGCCCTGGGCCTGTTCCTGCTGGCCCTGCAGACCCTGGTGTTCCTGGCCGCAGCCGGAGCTCTGGGCCTGGTGGCCATCGGCGGAGCGGCCCTGGCCCTGACCCGTCCCCGCTCGGCCGCCGCCTGAGAGACCCCCTTCCATGACCGGCCTGCTGCAGCCACCGCTAGGGGAAGACGCGCTCCGGGCCCTGTTCACCAAGCCCTACGGCGCCCCGGGGCCCACGCCAGAGCAGTGGCGGGCGCTCTACGACGGGGCGGTCCACTTCACCGACCCCACCCAGGAGCGGCAGGGCCTCGAGGCCTACATCGTGGCCCAGGAGGGCTTGCTGCAGCGCTGCGATGACGTCTTCCTTGAGCCAGGTGCCGTGGCCCTCAGCGGCGATGTGGCCTTCGTGGAATGGACGATGGGCCTGAAGATCAAGGGCTTCGAATTCATCTATCCCGGTACCAGCCGTCTTCGCCTCGGCGCCGACGGCCGGATCGTCGACCATCGTGACTACTTCGACTTCGTCGGCCCCACCTTCACCCCGGTGCCGCTGGTGGGAGGTTTCGTGCGCTGGCTCTACGGGCGTTTCGTGGCCTGAAGGTTCCGATCAGCCAGCACCTGTGCCTGACGAAGGAGGGGGCAGACGGCGCGATGCAGGGTGCTCACGCCGGAATGGCATCCATCCCGCTCAACGGCCGGAGCCTGCGACGGGCGCCTGGCTCGGCCTTGCTGATCGGTGATGCCGGGACATCCGGGCCGGGCGACGCCCGGTGAGTCGCGCCAGCCGGGCCAGGGGCGTGCCGGCGCGTCGCGAGGCCTCGCGCTGCAGCTCGCGCCACGGGCGATCCACCGCTTCCATGGCCTCCGGGTCGTTGTGGTCGTGGACGCCGAAGAGCAGGGCGATAATCCGCTCCGCATCCATGGCCTCGGCGGCGGCTTCCTGCCAGAGGCGCTCACTCAGGGAACGGTCGCCCCGCCGGAACTGGGCGTCGGCCAGCTGTCGGGTGAGCGCGAACACCAGCTGACGCTCCTTGAAGGCGGAGAAACTGCCCTCGAACTGATGGGGGAAGCAACCGCTGGCCATGGGGGGTGCCCTGCTTCTGGAGTTCTGCTTTCAACTGTATCTGCTGCTACAGATTCTGACGCCACTGCCCTGCCGGTCCTCGCCCGCGGGCGCCCGCGTCACCAGGGTGGGAGTTCCTCCTGCGTTGAGGCCATGTCCCCCTTCCCATGGCTGGTGATCGTCCACGCCCTGGCTGCCACGGTGTGGACCGGCGGCCACCTGGTGCTGGATCTGGGCGTGCTGCCGAGGGCCCTGCGGGAGCAGAGCGCTGAACGCATCCGTGATTTCGAGGCGATCTTCGAGCCCCTCGGCCTCACGGCCCTCGCCATCCAGGTGATCACGGGCCTCTGGATGGGCTCGATCCTGCTGCCTGGCTTCGATGGACTGTTCAACCCAGCGAGCCCGATCGGCGTGCTGGTGGGCACCAAGCTGCTGCTGCTGGGCGCCACTGCCGCCCTGGCCGTGCATGCCCGGCTGCGGCTGATCCCCAACCTCACGGACACCAACCTCGGCGGCCTGGCCTGGCACATCCGCGGCATCACCGCCCTGGCGATCGCCTTCGTGGTGGTGGGTGCCCTGATCCGGCTGGGTGGCGTGCCGGGCTGAGCGGGTCCATTCGTTCTTCGCAGGAGAATGGACCCCAACTCCCCATGCCCGGTGGAAGGTGGCTGCAGAACGACGTCATGTCCTTGCCGCCCATGTCCATCCCGATGATCGATCTCCCCTTTCTGGCGCAACTGCTGGTGGCCCTGTTCGTGGTCGCCACCCTGGATGGCCCGCCGCCGGTGGAACCCGCCCAGGATCCGCCTCCCAGGGAGCCGGAGCCGCCTGAGCCGTTGCCGGGTGGCTGGTCGGCGGAGACCGACCTCCACGCCCAGCGCCTCCTGCGGCTCGAGAAACGCCGTGACACCTTTGCCTCCCAGCCGTGACCGGCCAGACGGATCAGGTTCCTAAAGTCTTTCAGCGATCGGCCACGCACGAGGGAGTGGGCGCCATGCTCGAAGCTGTCGACCAGAAGGCGCTTTTTGATTACTGGCACGACCGTGTCCGGCTGAAGAACCTGCCGCGCATAGGCGCGCAGGACCACGTGCCGACCCAGGTGCTGCGGCATGAGTGCACCAACTACGACGAACTCAGACACCTCAAGGCCGTTCAGGACCTTGACGAACTGGAGCGCTGCCGTGTCATCGCCATCATCAAGTACGAGTGCACCGCCAAGGTGCTGCAGCGGCGTACGGGACTGCTGAGGGATTACGCCCGGCAGTGTGAAGCCAACAGCCTGACGCAGCAGAAGGAACGCTCGCGCCTTGGCGCCCTGCTGCAGAAGCTCAAACAGGCGCTGCGGGGCCAGCAGGTCAAGATCGATCGCCTCGAAGCCCGCCTCCAGGCCCTGGAGGCGGAAAATGCCGCGCTTCGCTCCGAGCAGCAGCAGTCGAAGGCCGAGCTGCAGTTGCAGAAGGAGCTGCTTGCCCTGCAGCGGGCCCTCGATGCCGAGGTGGAACGTCGCCGGCAACTCGCCAGGAACAACCAGAGCCTCGGCGGCCGTGTCGCCCACACCGATCGTTACCGGCGTCAGCGCGACGAACTGCGGGAGGCCCTCAGGGCCGAACGCCAGACCACCCGGCAGCTGCGCGGGGAGCTGGAACGGCTCCGGGCCGGGGAGCAGCTGGGCCTCGGCCTGGCCGAGTAGGGCCATGGCCAGACCACCATCCCCCCGCTCCGCGACTGCCCGAGTCAAGCCGCCCACCATCACCGAGCTGAAGCGCGAGGTCCTGACCCTGGCCGGGGTCTCCAGCACCCGGGAGCTCAAGCGCACCAACCAGGACCTGCGCCATCTCGATTTCCGCCTCAAGGCGAGCTGGCGTACCGCCCTGGAGGTGCTGCAGCAGGCGGCGGCCGCCTATCCACACTGGGACACCCAGCCACCCGAGGAGTTCAGGGAGCTGTTCGCGGCCATCGATGAGGCCAATGAGGCCTATGGCCAGTCGATCGAGGAGGGCCTGAGGCTCAGCGCCCAGCTCCAGAAGGCGGCCGACGATCTGGAGTCCCTCTCCGGCGAGCTGCTGGAGGAGGCCGACGAGCTCAGGACTGTCCAGGCCGCCTCCCGCCGTCAGGCGCGCCAGCGCCGGCTCAACTGAGCGCGCCGCGAGGGATTTTGGTTCCGGTCCATTCGGCTGAGGAAGCGGTAACTGGCGAAGCCGATCACCACCATGGCGAGCATGAAGGCCGGATAGGAGATGTGCCAGTTGCGGGGGCCTGTGATCATCGTCCACTCGGACATGCCGCCGATGCCCGCCAGCAGGGTCAGCGGCATGAAGATCGTCGTGATCAGTGTCAGGCGCCGGACGGTGGCGTTGGTGTCGTTGGCGGCCTTGGCCATCTGATTATTGAGCATTGACAGGTACATCTCCATCAGGCTGGTGACGATGTCCCGGTACGACTCGGTGACTTCATAGAAGCGCACCAGATGGTCGTAGATATCGCGATAGTGGTAGATCGCCTTCTTGGATACCAGGGGGAAATCTCCCCGGCAGATCTTGCTGAGGATCTCCCGTTCATGAAACAGGCTCTTGCGCAGCCGCAGCAGGTAGCGCCGGAACCGGATCAGCTCGACCGGCTGAAAACTCGCCGGATCCGCCATCAGGGCTTCTTCCACTCCATTCAGCTCATCTTCGAGGGCCTCGATGGCCACGAACTTCTGATCGACAACCTGATCGAGGATCAGGTGCATGAGATGGGACGGGCCCTGGCGGGCCTCTTCGATGTCCCTCTCGACCATCTTTTCCACCCCATCGAGGTAGGAGCGGTGACTGGAATCCAGGTGGCTGATGCTGACAAGAAACCGCTGACCGAGGAACAGGTTGATTTCACCCACCTCAAGGACACCGTGGCCGTACTGAAATGTGTTGAACAGGATGAAGGTGTTATCTGGATAATCGTCGATCTTGGGAATCTGATGATCATCGAAGCAATCCTCGATCGAGAGCGCATGCAGGCCCAGCAGGCCGACGAGCTGGTCCAGATCGTCCCTGCTGGCCTCGCGGTAATGCAACCAGGCGAAACCATCCAAATCGCTGACGCTCACCGCCTCGATCGCCGAC
The DNA here is from genome assembly GCF_002252675.1 of Synechococcus sp. BO 8801. Taxonomy (GTDB): domain Bacteria; phylum Cyanobacteriota; class Cyanobacteriia; order PCC-6307; family Cyanobiaceae; genus Cyanobium. The sequence continues at coordinate 145,162 of NZ_NQKY01000006.1, forward strand.
GCCACCCGCTTCACCGGGCCCGTACGGCCGATCCGATAGAAGCTGGCGTCAGACATCGGGTCCATCGTGTCACGGAAACGGCTTCGGTTTTGGCAGGCTGGCTGCTTCACTCCCTGACCGGATGCCCCACCACGGCGATCGCCCCACCAAGACCTGCCCGGTCTGCGGCCGACCCTTCCAGTGGCGCCGGAAGTGGAAGCGGGTCTGGGAGGAGGTGCGCTATTGCTCCGAACGCTGCCGGCGCCACCGCAACCGCGCCCGCCCGGATTCCAGCGAAGGCCCTCAGATCTCGAATTCCGCCACCAGCGCCGCATGATCCGAGCCCGGATCGGCGACACGGTCCGACGGTGATTCGGAGATCGACGGCAGATGGTCGCCGGCCAGCACCGTCCGGGCCACGGGGATGTTGCCGGGATTCACCAGCCGGTGGCTGGCCAGGATGTGGTCGATCAGTTCGCCCCGTCCCTGGAAGCGGCGGCTGAAGGGGGCCTCGCCCGGGGGTTCCCCGTTCGGCCCGACATTGAGGAGCGGTGCCAGGTTCCAGAGGCGGTAGCCATCGCCCTTGTCGCCCCGCCGGAATCCCTCGGTGCCCAGTTCGGAGCCGCTCGGCCCCTGCAGGATCTGGGTGGTGGCGGCGTCGGTCGCATCGTTGAGATCGCCGCAGACCACCACCGCCTTCTGGCGACCCAGCCCTTCCTCCGGATCCGATGATCCGGCGCAGCCGGAGAGAATCTGGTTGACCCGATCCCGCAGCGTCAGCGCTTCGGTGGTGCGCCGGTACAGGCCGTAGGCGGCATAGCGATGGCGTTCGTTCTCGTCGTTCGGGGCGAACTGGCTGCCGTCCACCAGCCCCTTCTGGCGCGCGTAGGAGATCAGCTTCGACTTGAAGTGGGCGGTGATGATCCGCACCGGGTGCCCCTCGATCTCCACCACCACCTCCAGGGCGCCGCGTCCCAGGGAGGCGGTGAGGGACTCATCCGCGGGGGTGGCGGGATCATCAAACACCGGATCCCTGGCCTGGACGGGGAAGATCATCTCCGGAAAGGCCACGATCGAGCGGCTGGTGCTGAAGGGGTAACGGGACAGGACGGCCACGCGGATGCCCCGGCCGTCGGGTCTGCCCTCGATGGCATGGGGCAGGGGGTTGGTCAGCGCCCCCTGCAGTGCCTGCATGGCCCCGTCCGGGCCGATTTCCTGCAGGGCGAGCACGTCGGGCCGCTGGCTGTCGATCACGGCGGCGAGCGTGGCGAGCTTGGCCTGGAAACGGGCGTGCACCTGCTCGCTGGCGCCGGCCTCGGGGAGGAACAGGTTCTCCACGTTCCAGCACATCAGGGTGAAACTGGCCATCGGCTGTCTCGGCAGGGGGTCAGGACAGGATCAGGTTGGAGGCTGAGAACTGGACCGGTCCCATCAGCATCACTTCGAAGTCGCTGGTGCCGTTGCCGTCGAGATCTCCCTGCAGGAGGGCGTTGGTCTGCCAGCGATTCTGTTCCAGCCGCAGCTGGCCCGCCTCCCCGTAGAACGCCCTGGAGCCGATCCAGGTGAAGGACTGAAGGCCAGCTCGGCGGCTGTCGGCGTCCACCCTCGAGAGGTCGATCCTGTCGTCGGCGGCGAAGTCGGTGATGACATCACGCCGCTCCGGGCTGCTCAGGCTGCTGTCGGCGCGGACATAGACGAAGGTGTCCCGGCCGCCTCCGACCAGACCTTTCCACTGGGCCGGCGCTCCGGGCAGACCGAAGAACGCCAGGTCGCGGAAGCTGTTGGGGGCGGACCAGTTCGGGGCCAGAGGGGCGCCAGCCAGCCAGTCAGCTCCGTAGCCACCCGAGATGATGTCGTCGCTGCCGCTGCCGACGATGCCGTCATTGCCGCTGGTGCCGATGCTGGACGGGGCCAGCGCTCCGATCGTGAGGCTGACATTGGCGATGGCGGCAACTGTGAAGGTGCCGTAGTAATCGTCCTTGGAAGCGGTATAGAAACCGACGAAGTTCGGGTTGCCGGCTGTGGGTGATGTCCCGGCCGTGTCGGGGAGTCGCCCGGCCGCCTTCTCCCGCGCCGCCTGGGAGCGGAGGGTCGTGGTGTAGGCGTTCGATTCAAAGGAATAGTTCGGATTCGGTTTGTCGGCGCTTGGATCGGCATTGGTGTAGCCGTAGTTCCATACATTCCAGTTGTGGGCGAAGAACTTCTCGCCCGTTGGCTGGGGCACCAGCGCCCCCTGCTTGCCATTCATGGCGGTCCAGGAGGTGTTGGTGGAGAAGTCGAAACCGAAGGCCGGATAGGTCTGCTGGGGATTCAGGCTGCTGGCGCCGGCGGAGAGCGGGTAGCCGAAGGGGGAGGGCCCGTAGGGCACCTCCTGGAGGAACTGGATCCAGCCCGCGGGGGCATTCGGCGGCCAGTAGGCGGGTTGCCCCAACTGAACGGCATTGGCCATGATCACCTGCTGCTGCCAGAGCCGCATCGGGCCGACGAACCGCCGGTTCGGGGCATCCCAGAGATTCGAGGCCGTCCCGACACCTGTTCCCGAGGCGGCACTGGTGACGAATCCACCCGGCGGCAGGGCGGCGAAATCCGTGGCGATCGCGGCCGCGTTCAGGAAGCCGAAGTTGTGGATCGTCCCCGAGCTGTCGGTGATGTTGGTCTGGATCGGATAGGCCCAGTCATCGATGTAGGACATGTCAGCGGAAAAGCCGCTGCCATCGATCGTGTATTCGTAGAAGGAGAAGGGCGCTGTGATGTTCCAGCCGATCGGTTCCTGGCCAGGGTTGGCGAACAGCGTGGCGGAGCTCGAGACGTAGATCCTCATCTGAGGAGCCGCCAGGATCTGAACGCTGTTCAGACCCGGGGAGAGGGTGTTGCTCTGGCCGGGCTGGAGCGGCTCAACGCTGAACCCTGGGCCGACGACGTAGTAGTAGAGGCTGCCTCCTGACTGGTTGTTGATGGTCAGGGAGGCGGTGGCCATGGTCCAGCTCGATACCCGGATCCAACGTAGGTGTCACCGGATGGACGTCAGCCAGCGGGCGCTGCGTTGCAGTCCTTCGTCGCAGTCGCCCTGCATCAGCAGGCCCGCCCCACCCCACAGCAGCCGCGGGGCCAGATCCAGCGGGCCGCCAGCCAGCTCCCGCAGCGGCGTGAAGCCGAGCCGCCGGAAGTAGCGCACCAGCCGCCGGTGCTGCTGCTCCCCATCGCGGATCGCCAGCAGGCGCGCCGAGCGGCAGGGCGTCTCCTCGAGGGCCCAGGCGAAGGTGGCCGCCCAGATCAGCGGCCCCACGGCTTCGCTGCGCTCCCCCTGCACCCGCATCGTGTCGAGGCGCAGGCCATCGGCCAGCGGCAGGCACCAGCCCTTGAGCTCCCCCAGCAGCAGGGGCGGCTGCTCCGCCCGGGCCCGGGCCACCCCCACCCGCAGCCCCCGCACCCCCGCCAGCCCCTGCACCTGCAGCCGCAGCAGCAGGCCGCGCTCCCGGGCCTGCTGCTCCAGAACCTCCAGGTTCAGCATGGTGCGTCGCCCGGCGGCGGTGGCGCAAAGAGCTCGGCGGCCAGCACCGCCTCCAGCGGCAGCGGCCCGTGGATGTGGGGGAAGCATTCGCCGCTCTCCGGGGCCGGCTCCCAGAGCAACGGCGCGGTCAGGCGCCGGGGGTCGATGGTCAGCAGCAGCACTTCCCCCGCATCGGCATAGAAGCGCCCGTAGGTGCCTTCCACCTGGTCGGCGCCGCTGGCATGGATGAAGCCCACCTCCTGCAGCGACTGGCCGCGGGTCGAGCGCTCGTACACCCCGCGGGCTTTGGCGTCCCGCCAATCGTTGGCCAGGGCCAGGTGATAGATCCAGTGCTCGGAGCGCCAGGGCCGGCGGGGCGCCCAGGGCCCGGCCATCACCGCCGCCAGTTCGGGTCCCTGCAGGAAGCGCTGCAGCCAGTCCTGCAGTGGAGCCAGATCCTCCTGCCGGTCGAACCCCTCCGGATCGGCGAGCCGGAACTGGCGCACGAAGGGCAGCAGGGCCACATCGGCCAGGGATGGCCGCCCCCCCACCAGCCAGCCGCCGGCCTCCAGGGCGGCGCTCCAGCCGCGCAGGATCGCCAGCGCCTCGGGGCGGTGCTGCTCCCGGTCGCCGCCGGGGTGGCGCTCGGGGTACTTGAAGCGATCGAGATGGTGCTTGAACGAATCGTCGTTCTCAGCGATCAGGGCGGCGATCCGGGCCCGCTCCCGCGCAGCGGCTTCGGTGCTCCCCTGGCGCCGCAGGTCGCCGGGGTCGTGGCGCTCCAGGGCCCACGCCATCACCGACAGGCTGTCCGGCAGCACCCGGGCGGCCCCCTGGGGATCGTTGCCGGCGTCGGACGGCAGCACCAGGGCCGGCACGGTGGCGGCGGCGGAGGCCTCCAGCAGTTCGGGGGGCTTGCGGCCCAGGTGCACCTCCCGAAGCTCGAGATCCACCCCCGGCGTCAGCCCCGCCGCCGCCAGGGCCAGCCGTGCCCGGATCGCATAGGGGCAGCGCCGGAAGCTGTACAGGATGGGCAGGCGCGGCGCCATCCGCTCAGCCGCCCACGCAGGGCATCACCCGGCCGATGTGGGTCTCACCGGATGCCTTCGCCCGTCCCATCTGGCGCTGGCGTTCGGCGAACCGCTCCCGGTCGGCGTCGGAGAAGCGACCGATGCAGTGGCGGCAGCTCACCCCGGCCACGTAGCTCTCCAGGGCCAGGTCGGCGGGGGCCAGGGGCAGGCCGCAGGCATGGCACACGTGATATGTCCCCGGCTGGAGCCGGTGGTCGAGGGCCACCCGCTGGTCGAACACGTAGCACTCGCCGTGCCAGCGGCTCTCGGCCTCCGGCACCTGTTCGAGGTAGTTGAGGATCCCCCCCTGCAGCTGCAGCACGTTGTCGAAGCCCTGGTTCAGCAGGTGGGCGGTGGCCTTCTCGCAGCGGATGCCGCCGGTGCAGAACAGGGCCAGCCGCTGCGGCCGCTGCTGGGCCACGAGGGGCCGCAGGTGCTGCTCCACCCAGGCGGGAAAATCCCGGAAGTGCTCGGTGCCGGGGTCGATGGCGCCAGCGAAGCTGCCCAGGGCCACCTCGTAGTGGTTGCGGGTGTCGATGGTCAGGGTGCCGGGATCGTCCAGCAGGGCATTCCAGTGCTCGGGGGGAACCGGAACCCCTGTTCCCCGGGACGGCTGGGCCGAGGGCTCGGCCATCGTCACGATCTCGGCCTTCAGGCGCACCTTGAAGCGGTGAAACACCCGCCCTTCGGCCTCACTGCGCTTCACCTCCAGGTGCGCCAGGCGTGGGTCGGCCTGCAGCAGCTCCAGCAGGGCGGCCACGCCGGAGGCCGATCCGGCGACCGTGCCGTTGATGCCCTCGGTGGCCAGCAGGATGGTGCCCAGCAGGCCGGCCTCGCTCCCCAGCGCCAGCAGCCTGGTTTGCCAGTCGGGCAATTCCTCGCTGGCCAGGGGGACGAACCTGTAGAAGGCGGCGACCTGCACCCTCAGCGGCCGGCGGCGGCCGCCAGCTGCACCCGCACCCCGGCGGCCCGCAGCAGCTCCTGGTCGCTGGCCACCGCCGGGTTGGAGGTGGTGAGCAGGGTGTCGCCGTAGAAGATCGAATCGGCCCCCGCCAGCAGGCAGAGGATCTGGGCCTCCCGCCCCAGCTGCTCGCGCCCGGCGCTGAGCCGCACCCGGCTGTGGGGCATGAGGATGCGGGCGGCGGCCACCATCCGCACCAGCTCCAGGGGGTCGACCGCTGGTAGACCTTCCAGCGGGGTGCCCTCCACCGCCACCAGGGCATTGATCGGCACGCTTTCGGGATGGGGATCCAGGCAGGCGAGCACCTGCAGCAGCCCGGCCCGGTCGTCCGGCGTCTCGCCCATGCCGATGATGCCGCCGCAGCAGAGGTCGATGCCGGCGCCCCTCACCCGCTGCAGGGTGTCGAGCCGCTCCTGGTAGGTGCGGGTGGTGATGATCCGGTCGTAGTGCTCGGGGCTGGTGTCGAGGTTGTGGTTGTAGGCGGTGAGTCCCGCTTCCGCCAGTCGGGCCGCCTGGCCGTCTGTGAGCATGCCGGCGGTGACACAGGCCTCCAGGCCGAGCTCCCGCACCCCCCGCACCATGGCGAGCATGGCGTCGAAGGGGGCACCATCACGGATCTCCCGCCAGGCCCAGCCCATGCAGAAGCGGTGGGCGCCGGCCGCCTTGGCCTGCCGGGCGCGCTCCAGCACCGGCTCCACCGCCAGCTCCGGCCGGCCGCCCACGTCGCTGGGGTTGTGCATCGACTGGGGGCAGTAGGCGCAGTCCTCCTCGCAGCCCCCGGTCTTGACGCTCAGCAGCGACGCCAGCTGGACGTGGTAGCCGGGATTGGCGCTGCGGTGCACCGCCTGGGCCTGCCACAGCAGATCCATCAGGGGCAGGTCGAGCAGGTCCTGGATCTCCTGGCGGGACCAGTCGTGGCGCACGCTCATGGGGTGGTCTCCACACCGTTCTGGACGCCACTCTGCACGCCACCGAAGCGGCGCTGGCGCCCCTGATAATCCAGCAGCGCCGCCAGCAGGGCCTCGGTGTCGAAGTCGGGCCAGAGCACGTCGGTGATGTGCAGCTCGGCGTAGGCCAGCTGCCAGAGCAGGAAGTTGCTGATGCGCTGCTCGCCGCTGGTGCGGATCAGCAGATCGGGGTCGGCATCGCCGGCGGTGAACAGCTCGGCAGCGAAGATCTCCTCGTCGATGCGGGCCGGATCGAGCTCGCCGCGGGCCGCCTGCTCGGCCAGGCGGCGGGCCGCCCGCACCAGCTCACTGCGGCCGCCGTAGTTGGTGCAGACGTTGAAATGGATGCCGGTGTTGCCGGCCGTGCGCTCGGTGGCGTCGTTGATCAGGACCCTGAGACCCTCCGGCAGGGGGTCGAGGTCGCCGAGGAAGCGGATCCGAACCTGCTGGCGCTCGAGCGCCTCGAGCTCCTTGGCCAGCACCCGTTCGAACAGGGCCATCAGAAAGGCCACCTCCTCCCCGGGCCGGGTCCAGTTCTCGGTGGAGAACGCATAGGCGGTGAGGGCGCCGATGCCCCAGTCGCTGCAGTGGCGCAGGGTGCGCTTGAGCACCTCCACCCCGGCCCGGTGTCCCATGGCCCTGGGCAGCCCCCGCTGACGGGCCCAGCGGCCGTTGCCGTCCATGATCACCGCGACGTGACGGGGCAGCCGAGCCGGATCGAGCTGGGCGGGCAGCTGATCGGGATCGGACGATGGAGTGGTCGCCAGGGCGCGACTCATCCGCGATGTTCCGGCGGGTCCGCAGCCACGCTACGCCCCGTGGGAGCGGTGGCCAGGGCGTCGGTGAGCAGGTCGTGAAGCCGGCTGCTGGTGATCGGCCGCTCCAGCCGCCCCTGGGAGGCAAGCGAGAGGGTGCCTGTCTCCTCCGAGACGACGATGCAGAAGCAGCCGTCATGGCGCTCGGTCAGCCCCATGGCGGCCAGGTGGCGGGTGCCGTAGCGGTTCAGGCCCTGGCGCGAGAGGGGCAGGATCACCCCGGCGGCCACGATGCGGTTCTTCTGGACCAGCACGGCGCCGTCGTGCAGGGGCGTGTCCACCGCGAAGAGGTTGAGCAGCAGGTCGACGGAGAGCTGGGCGTCGATGCGGATGCCGGGGTTGAGGAAGTCCTCCGGGCGCAGATCACTGCCCAGGTCGAGGACGATCAGGGCGCCGCAGCGCGCCTGGGAGAGGCGGCCGGCGGCCTCGGTCAGCAGGCTCACCGACCCCGAGGCCAGCTGGTCCCGGCTGCGGTCGGCGAACAGCACCCCGAGGCGTCCGGTGCCCAGCAGTTCCATCAGGCGCCGCAGTTCCCCCTGCCACAGGATCGCCAGGGCCAGGCTGCAGGCCAGCACCAGCGCATCCACCAGGCTGCTGGTCAGCGGCAGGTTGGCGTAGCGCTGCACGAACCAGGCCAGCGCCACCAGAAACAGGTAGCCGCGCAGCAGCCACAGGGTGCGCGCCTCCGTGACCCTGCCGAGCAGCAGGAGCCCGAGCAGGGAGGCGAACAGAAGATCCAGCAGCAGGCGGAAGTCGATGAGCCGCAGCCAGATCACAAGACAAGGGAGGGGCAGGCCGGTTCAACGGGTGGCCGCCTGACCGGCTCAGGATACCGGCAGGAGCCGGTGGGGCAGGACGTCGTAGCGCAGTAGGTCTTCCGGCTGCTCGCGCCGCTGCACCACGTCCGCCACGCCGTCGTGGACGAGCACCGCCGCCGGCCTGGGGATGCGGTTGTAGTTGGACCCCATTGCCGCGTTGTAGGCGCCGGTGGCGAACACGGCGAGCACGTCGCCGGGGCTGGTGAGCGGCAGGCGGACGTCGTGGAGCAGCACGTCGCCGGACTCGCAGTGCTTGCCGGCCACGGTCACCGCCTCGGTGGCCTCCGCCAGCGGGCGGTCGGCGAGAGCGGCCGTGTACAGCGACTGGTAGGTGATCGGCCGGGGGTTGTCGCTCATTCCCCCATCCACCGAGATGTAGGTGCGCAGGCCGGGGATCTCCTTGCGGCTGCCCAGCGTGTAGAGCGTCATCCCCGCCGTCGCCACCAGGGACCGGCCGGGTTCGCACAGCAGCCGTGGCAGCGCCAGCTGGCGCTGGCCGCAGGCCTCGGCCACCGCCGTGGCCACCACCCGCACCCACTCCTGGATGCTCGGCGGGTCATCGGAGCCCACGTAGCGGATGCCGAGGCCACCGCCGACGTTGAGGTCGCCGCAGGGGTGGCCCAGGGAGCGGGCCAGGCCGAGGGCCTCGGCCATCACCCCGGCCAGGTCGCGGTGGGGTTCGAGTTCGAAGATCTGGGAGCCGATGTGGGCGTGCAGGCCATCCACCCGGGCCCAGGGGCAGGCGGCCAGGTGCCGCAGCACCGCCTCCAGCTGGTCGGGGTCGAAGCCGAACTTGCTGTCGAGGTGGCCGGTGCGGATGTACTCGTGGGTGTGGCACTCGATGCCCGGGGTGAACCGCACCAGCACCCGCACCGGCGCGGGGCGTCCGGCCGCCAGGGTGGCGAGCAGGGTGATGTCGTTCCAGTTGTCGAGGATCACCGTCACCCCCCGGTCGACGGCGAGCTGGAGCTCCTCGGCCGATTTGTTGTTGCCGTGGAAGACGATCCGCTCGGCGGGCATGCCGCCCTGCAGGCCGGTGAGCAGCTCGCCGGCCGAGACGGCATCGAGGCCGAGACCCTCGGAGGCCACCAGGGCCGTGATGGCGAGGGAACTGTTGGCCTTGGAGGCGTAAAGGGCCAGGGCCTCGCCGGGGTAGTGGGCGGCCAGGGCCTCCCGGTAGGCCCGGCAGGTGGTCCGCAGGGTGGCCTCGTCGAGCACGTAGAGCGGCGTGCCGTAGGTGCGGGCCAGGTCGCTCAGCAGGCAGCCCCCCACCTCCAGGCGACCCAGGGCGTCGAGGCGGGCGGTGAGCGGGGCCAGGTTGCGGTTGGGGCTGAGCGGATCGCCGCCGTGCTCAAAGGGCCCCCCGGGGGCGATCGGCGCCGCGGGGACGGGAGCGACCGGATCGGTCGCCGGGGAGGCGCTGGTCACCATGGCGGCCTGTGCGGGGAGGGGGTCAGGATGTCCGATCGTAAGGATGTTCGTGTCCAACGGCCGTGCCGGCACCACCTCCGCCACCGCTGCCCGCCCCGACCCTGTGCCCGCTGGTCCCGGCCGATTCCGTGGACTGCCTGGCCCTCGACCGGGCCGCCCTCGGCGGCCTCTGGAACCTGGAGCAGTGGCAGCGGGAGCTGGAGGAGGAGGGCCGGCCGGGCCTTGGGCTGCGCAGGGGCCCCGAGCTGCTGGCCATGGCCAGTGGCTGGCTCGTGGTCGACGAGCTCCACATCACCCTGGTGGCGGTGGCCCCGGACCAGCGCCGTCGGGGGCTGGGGCGCCGGGTGCTGCAGGAACTGATGGCCACCGGCCGCGCACGCGGTGCCACCCGCGCCACCCTGGAGGTGGCGGCCGGAAACGGGCCTGGGATCGCGCTGTACGGGGCCCTGGGGTTCCGCACCGCCGGCATCCGTCATGGTTACTACCGCAATGGAGAGGATGCCCTGATCCAATGGGTCAACCTGACAATGTGCTCCTGACAATGTGACAGGGGTGTGGATAACCGTAGATTGCTATACCTATTTCTGCTGATTCCTGGCGTTTCGTTTGTGTTCTGGTCCGTCTGAGCGCCTGCGGCACATGGGTTTCGCCTGAGAGTGCTCCCCAGCTCCCACAGGGCCCTTCAATCCTGATAGGTTGGATCCACTTGCATCAGGTCCCGCCCCATGTTCGAGCGGTTTACCGAGAAGGCCATCAAGGTGATCATGCTGGCCCAGGAAGAGGCCCGCCGCCTCGGCCACAACTTCGTCGGCACCGAGCAGATCCTGCTGGGCCTGATCGGCGAGGGCACCGGTGTCGCCGCCAAGGTCCTCAAGTCGATGGGGGTCAACCTGAAGGACGCCCGGGTCGAGGTCGAGAAGATCATCGGCCGCGGCTCCGGCTTCGTCGCCGTCGAGATCCCCTTCACCCCCCGGGCCAAGCGGGTGCTGGAGCTCTCCCTGGAGGAGGCCCGCCAGCTGGGGCACAACTACATCGGCACCGAGCACCTGCTGCTGGGCCTGATCCGCGAGGGCGAGGGCGTGGCGGTCCGGGTGCTCGAAAACCTCGGCGTCGACCTGGCCAAGGTCCGCACCCAGGTGATCCGCATGCTGGGCGAGACGGCCGAAGTGGCCTCCGGCAGCTCGGGCAAGGGCTCCACCAAGACCCCCACCCTCGATGAGTTCGGCAGCAACCTCACCCAGCTGGCGGCCGAGTCCAAGCTCGACCCCGTCGTGGGCCGCCAGAACGAGATCGACCGGGTGATCCAGATCCTCGGCCGCCGCACCAAGAACAACCCCGTGCTGATCGGTGAGCCGGGCGTCGGCAAGACCGCCATCGCCGAGGGCCTCGCTCAGCGCATCACCCAGGGCGAGATCCCCGACATCCTCGAGGACAAGCGCGTCCTCACCCTTGACATCGGCCTGCTGGTGGCCGGCACCAAGTACCGGGGTGAGTTCGAGGAACGGCTCAAGAAGATCATGGAGGAGATCCGCTCCGCCGGGAACGTGATCCTGGTGATCGACGAGGTCCACACCCTGATCGGCGCCGGTGCCGCAGAAGGCGCCATCGACGCCGCCAACATCCTCAAGCCGGCCCTGGCCCGGGGCGAACTGCAGTGCATCGGCGCCACCACCCTCGATGAATACCGCAAGCACATCGAGCGCGATGCGGCCCTGGAGCGCCGCTTCCAGCCGGTGATGGTGGGCGAGCCCTCCGTCGTTGACACGATCGAGATCCTCAAGGGGCTGCGCGAGCGCTACGAGCAGCACCACCGCCTCAAGATCAGCGATGAGGCCCTCGTCGCCGCCGCCACCCTGGGCGACCGCTACATCAGCGACCGCTTCCTGCCCGACAAGGCCATCGACCTGATCGACGAGGCCGGCAGCCGCGTGCGCCTGCTCAACTCCAAGCTGCCGCCGGCGGCCAAGGAGGTCGACAAGCAGCTGCGCGGCGTCCAGAAGGAGAAGGAGGACGCCGTCCGCCAGCAGGACTTCACCAAGGCCGGTGAACTGCGTGACAAGGAGGTGGAGCTGCGCGACCAGATCCGCACGATCCTCCAGGCCCGTCGCGACGACGAACCCGCCGGCACCTCCGGCGAGACCGACACCCCGGCCCTGCTGGGTGGCCCCGTTACCGACGACGCCAGCGAGGAAAGCCGCTCGCCCCTGGTCACCGAGGAGGACATCGCCCAGATCGTCGCCTCCTGGACCGGCGTGCCCGTCCAGAAGCTGACCGAGAGCGAGTCGGTGAAGCTGCTGAACATGGAGGAGACCCTCCACCAGCGCCTCATCGGCCAGGACGAGGCCGTCAAGGCCGTGTCCCGGGCCATCCGCCGGGCGCGGGTCGGCCTCAAGAACCCCAACCGCCCCATCGCCAGCTTCATCTTCTCCGGCCCCACCGGCGTCGGCAAGACGGAACTCACCAAGGCTCTCGCCGCCTATTTCTTCGGCAGCGAGGACGCCATGATCCGGCTCGACATGAGCGAGTTCATGGAGCGCCACACCGTCAGCAAGCTGATCGGTTCGCCTCCGGGCTACGTGGGCTTCAACGAGGGCGGCCAGCTCACCGAGGCCGTGCGCCGTCGTCCCTACACCGTCGTGCTGTTCGACGAGATCGAGAAGGCCCACCCCGATGTCTTCAACCTGCTGCTGCAGCTGCTGGAGGACGGCCGGCTCACCGATTCCAAGGGCCGCACGGTCGACTTCAAGAACACCCTGATCATCATGACCTCGAACATCGGTTCGAAGGTGATCGAGAAGGGCGGTGGCGGCCTCGGCTTCGAGTTCGGCGGCGGCGACGTGGAGGAAACCCAGTACAACCGCATCCGCTCCCTGGTCAACGAGGAGCTCAAGCAGTACTTCCGCCCCGAATTCCTCAACCGTCTCGACGAGATCATCGTCTTCCGCCAGCTCACCCGCGACGAGGTGAAGCTGATCGCCGAGATCATGCTGCGGGAGGTCTTCGCCCGCATGCAGGACAAGGGCATCGGCATGTCCGTCACCGAGGCCTTCAAGGAGCGCCTCGTGGAGGAGGGCTACAACCCCAGCTACGGCGCCCGTCCCCTGCGCCGTGCCGTGATGCGCCTGCTCGAGGATTCGCTGGCGGAGGAATTCCTCTCCGGCCGGATCGGAGAGGGCGATGCCTGCCTGGTGGATGTCGACGACGACAAGCAGGTGGTGATCCGCAAGCAGACCATCACCCCGCCGCTGCCGGAGCTGGCCAGCGCCAGCGCCTGATCGATCGCGACCCGGATCGGCCGACTTCTACATTTCATCCATGAGATGGCGGCCATGACGGATCCCCTGCAGACCCAGGCCATCGCCCCGGCGGCGGTGCTCCGTGGGGAGGGTGCCTGGCTGCAGGCCCTTCCCCGCATCGTCGCCCTGGGCCGCAGCCCCCTGCTGCTCGGCCGCAGTGCCTCCACCTTCGGGCTGCGCCAGCAGCTGGCGGTCGATCTGGAGCAGGCCGGTGCCCGCCCCGTGGCCAGCCAGGGTCTGCGCGACTGCTGCGACGACGACCTCGGGCCCCTGGCCCTGGACGCCGCCGCCGCCGGCTGTGATGCAGTGATCGCTGCCGGTGGCGGCAAGGTGCTGGATGCGGGCAAGCTGCTGGCCCAGCGGCTCGGCCTGCCCTGCATCACGGTGCCCACCAGCGCCGCCACCTGCGCCGGTTGGACGGCCCTGGCCAACCTCTACACCCCCGAGGGGGCCTTCCTGGGCGATGTCGCCCTCGACCGCTGCCCGGACCTGCTCGTCTTCGACCACGCCCTGGTGCGGCAGGCGCCGGCCCGCACCCTGGCCAGCGGCATCGCCGATGCGGTGGCCAAGTGGTACGAGGCCTCGGTGAGCAGCGGGGCCAGCGGCGATGGGCTGGTGCAGCAGGCGGTGCAGATGGCCCGCCTGCTGCGGGATCTGCTGCTGCTGGAGGGGGAAGCCGCCCTGGCCGACCCCCATGGGGAGGCCTGGGTGCGGGTGGCCGAGGGCTGTGCCCTCACCGCCGGTCTGATCGGCGGCATCGGTGGTGCCCGCTGCCGCACGGTGGCCGCCCATGCCGTCCATAACGGACTCACCCAGCTCGCCGCCACCCACGGCTGCCTGCACGGCGAGAAGGTGGGCTTCGGGGTGCTGGTGCAGCTGTGGCTGGAGGAGCAGCTGGCGGGCAACCGCCTGGCGGCCCAGGCCCGCCGCCAGCTGCTGCCTTTCTTCCGCACGCTGGGGCTGCCCACCGATCTCGAGGCCCTGGGGCTGGCCGGCGCCAGCCTCGACCAGCTCCGCCAGGTCTGTCGCTTTGCCTGCCGGGAGGGCTCCGACCTGCACCGGCTGCCCTTCGCGGTCGCCCCCGAGGATCTGCTCGCCGCCATGGTGGGCGCCACCGCCGAGCGGCAGCAGGCGTGACGGACGGCCCCTCCAGCGGCCGCGACCTGGTCACGGCCGCCACCGCGTCGCTGCTCGATCCCCTGGGCCGCGACCTGGCCGCCCAGGTGCAGTGGTGGGAGCTGCCACAGCACCCCGGGCAGTGGCCCGTGGCCGTGCTGGGGGAGGGACCGCCCCTGCTGCTCCTGCATGGCTTTGACAGCTCCTTCCTGGAGTTCCGCCGCCTGGCCCCCCTGCTGGCCCAGCGGCACCGGCTGCTGATCCCGGACCTGCACGGTTTCGGCTTCTGTCCCAGGCCCGCGGAGCGCGCCTACACGCCCCAGGCCGTGCTGGCCCACCTCGATGCGCTGCTTGAGGCGCTGGAGCAGCGGGAGCCCGCGGGCGGGTGCAGGCTGGGCCTGATCGGCGCCTCGATGGGTGGTGCGGTGGCCGTGGCCCTGGCCCGGCGCCATCCCGACCGCTTCGAGCGCCTGCTGCTGCTGGCCCCGGCCGGTCTCACCGGCCGGCCCATGCCCCTGCCGCCCCTGCTGGACGGGCTGGGGGTGCGCTTCCTGGCCCTGCCCTCGGTGCGCAAAGGCCTCTGCCGCAGCGCCTTCGCCGACCCCGACCGGGATGTGGGTCCGGCGGAGCTGGAGATCGCCTCGCTGCACCTGAAGTCGCCGGGCTGGGCCGGCGCCCTGGGCCGTTTCGCCCGCAGCGGCGGCTTCGCCGGCTGCGGCGACCCCCTGCCCCCCCAGCCCCTGGCGGTGCTCTGGGGCGCCGACGACCGGATCCTGCGGGCTCCGCAGAAGCGCGCCGCCCAGGCCCTGCTGGGCCCCCGCATCACCGAGCTGGCGGCCTGCGGCCACCTGCCCCACATCGACCAGCCCGAGCAGGTCGCCGCCGCCTGGCTGGGCGCCCCCTGCGCCCCCATCCCCACCCACCACCCATGACCCCCGCCTTCCGCCTCTGCCTGCCGCGTCTTCTCGCCGGCCTGCTGCTCGTGCTGCTGCTCGGGGTCCCCGCCCTGGCGCTTCCCGGCCGGGCCGAGGCCTCCCTGCTGCACCTGGAGGGACCGGTGCCGGAGGATCTCGGCGTGCACGGCGGCTCCCTCTCCCCCTGTGCGGCGCCAGCCCACTGCGCCCGGGCTGACTGGCCGATCACCGATCCGGAAGCGGCCCTGAGCGCGTTGGTGCCGATCCTGGAAACCACCGAGGGGGTGCGGATCCTCGAGCGGGACGGCCGCTACCTGCACGCCACCGCCACCAGCCGGTTGTTCGGCTTCGTCGACGACCTCGAGTTGTACGCCCAGCCCGCCGCCGGCATCCTGCAGGCTCGCTCCATCTCCCGGCTGGGGGATTCGGACCTGGGCGTCAACGGCCGCCGGCTGGCGGCCCTGCGGCAGGAACTGCCTGGCAGCTGAAGCTCTCGATGGCGCCGCGGCGGTGCAGAAAGCGGGGCTGGGCCGGATCCTCGAGGCTCCACCACCAGATTCCGTCGGTGTAGCTGGGCGGACCGGCGTTGTTGGTGCGCGGCAGCTGCAGCCGCAGGTCGCGCCACTCCAGCAGCACCGTGGCGCCGGGCACCGTGCCGGCGGCGGTGTTGGGGATCCCCGGCGCATCCACCGCCCCGTTGTCGCTGGTCGCCAGCAGCAGGTCGCCGTCGCAGCGGTAGGGGACGGCCGTGGCCGCCGCCGCCGTCGCCGGGCTTCCCAGGGCGAGGCAGAGCAGCAGCACCAGGGCCAGCAGCCGGCCCGTCAGGGACTGGGCACTGCGCAGGGCCCCCTCGATCCGGCCGAAGCCCGGCCCCGCGATGAAGTCGCCGCAGAAGGCCACCCGGCTGCGGGGGCAGACCGTGGCGGCGGCCGGCAGGCCGGGGGCCGTGGGGAAGGCGGCCCCCCAGCGCATCAGCTGACGTCGCTCCACCCCCGCCAGCGCCTCGCCGCCGCCGTGCCGTTCCCCCAGCCAGGGGGCCAGGGCCGCCGCGACGGCCGCCTCCAGCGCGGTGATCGCTGCAGCGTCATCGGGCTCCTCCTCCAGAACCCCATGGGCCACGACGGCGCAGCGGCCATCGGCCAGGGGCTGGATCGACAGCCGCCGTAGCCCCCAGCGCCGCTGGGCGGGGCCGTCCAAGCCCAGCAGCCGGAAGGGCAGGGCCAGCCAGCGGGCCGCCGCGGCGGGCTCGATCGTCAGCATCAGGTTGGTGCGCACGTCCATCTCCATGCTGGCGAGGGCCGCCAGGGCGGCCTCCAGCTCGGCGTCGCCAAGGCCCTGCGACGCCTGCAGCAGCGGCACCTGCGGCCAGTCGAACCGCTCAAGGGCCCGGGGATGGGCCAGCAGGGTGCCGGTCAGCACCAGCCAGTCGGCCTCCCCCAGCACCGCCCCGGTGGCATCGGCCAGGCGCCAGCCCCCTCCGGGCCGGGCCTCCAGGTGGCGCACCAGGGTGCCGTAGCGGCCATCGAGGCTCCCCGCCGGTCCCTGGGCCTCCGCCAGGGCCAGCAGCCCCCGGGCGAGGTCGTCCATGCCCTGGCGGCCCCGGTAGAGGCGGCCGCGCAGCAGGGGATCCCCATCGGCCGGCCCCAGGTTCCCTGCGCTGTCCAGCACGGCCGCCGGCTCCCGCCAGGGCTCGATCCAGCCCCCCGCGAGCAGGGGCGCCACCAGCTCCGGTTCGGGGCCCTCGAGCAGGTTGACCAGGGGTGCCCCGTGGTCGATCTGCCAGCCGGGGTCGTGGCGGGAGCGGCGGGTGGCGGCCCGGCCACCGGGACCCCGACCCGCCTCCCAGAGCACGATCGACCCTCCCCAGCCGCCCCGGCGCAGCCCCGCGGCCAGGGCGCAGCCGGCCACCCCGGCACCGATCACCGCCAGCGAGGGCGCCGGTCGCCCCTGGGGCTGGCCAGACTCGGCGCTGGATCCAGCCATGGAGCGACCCCGATGACGCCTGACGACAAAGCCATCCTGGCGGCGTCCGCCCCCTGGCTGGGGGCCCTGCTCAACGTCGTGCCCGGCCTGGGCACCGGCTACATCTACCAGCGCCGCTGGCGTGCCTACTGGATCACCACGGCCCTGGCCACGGGCTGGTTCCTGCTGGGGGCGGTGCTGGGGGGCGCCGGCACCGTGGCGGACCCGTCGACCGCCGATCCCACCGACCAGCTGATCGGCCTGGGGGGGCTGCTGCTGCTGGCGGCGGTCACGGCCGCCGAGGCCTTCCGCGCCGCCCGCCAGGCCCGGACGGAGTGAGAATCTGGGGAGCCCTGTCCCCTGGTGGCGGATGAGCGAGACCCCGGACGGCGAGCGACCCAGCGAGCGCCCCAGCGAGGAGATGGCGCCCGAAGCCTCCGAGACCACCGGCGGCCCGGTGATGGGCCTGCTGGCCCGGGGGCTGGAGCTGTGGCTGCGCCAGCAGTGCGACGCCATCGAACGGCTGGAGATCCGCCTGGAGGGCTCCGGGCTGCGGCTGCTGCGGGGGCGGCTCGACGGCGTGCGGCTGCGGGCCCGGCGGGTGGTCTACCAGGCGATGGAGATCGAGGAGGTGGAGCTGCGCTGCGATGGCATCCAGGTGCGCATGGGTTCCCTGGTGCGCAACCAGGCGGTGAAGCTGGAGTCGCCCTTCCGCATCCAGGGACAGGTGAGCTTCAGCGGCGATGGGCTGAGCCGCTCCCTGAGCACCCCGGCCTGGCGCAGCCTCGGCGACGGCCTGGCCGACGACCTGCTGGGCCTCACCCCCCTGGCGGGGCTGCGCATCCGGGAGGACCGGCTGCTGCTGCGGGCCTTCGCCAGCGGCGACCGGGAGCCGGTGGAGCGGGAGGTGGCGGTGCGGGCCGATAGCGGCACCGTGGAACTGCGCTGCGCCGAGGGCACCCCCCACGCCCGGCTGCCGATGGATCCCAACATCCGCATCGAGCGGGCCGAGCTCGGCGCCGGACTGCTTCACCTGGAGGGGGAGGCGCGGGTCTCTCCCTGAGGGGCCCTCAGCCCCGCTGCAGCAGGGGCAGCACCAGGGTCACCAGGGAATAGACCACCGCCGGCACGAACAGGTAGCTGTCGATCCGGTCGAGGATGCCGCCGTGGCCGGGGATCGCATCGCCGGAGTCCTTGAGGCCCGCATCCCGTTTCATCATCGATTCGGTCAGGTCACCCACCAGGGCGAACAGGGAGACCACCGCCCCCAGCACCGCGCCGATCAGCCAGCCCCAGCGCCAACCCAGCAGCACCCCGCCCAGGCCCCCCACCAGCAGGGCGCAGGCCACCCCGCCCAGGGCCCCCTCCACCGTCTTCCCCGGGGAGATCGGCGAGAGGGCGTGGCGCCCGAGGCGCCGGCCGATCACGTAGGAGCCGATGTCGGTGGCCACGATCATCAGGCAGGCCAGCAGGGTGAGGGCCATGCCCGGACTCCAGGGCCAGCCCAGCCCCTCAAGGGCGGGAGCCAGGGCGGGATCGGTGAGGTCCCGCAGCTTGATCCAGTGGCTGGGCAGGAAGCCCAGATAGAACAGGCCGAACACCGAGGCGGCGATGTCGGCGATGGTGCCGGTGACGGGCTGGAGGAGCAGCCAGCCGCAGATCACCGCCCCGGAGGCGGGCAGCACGGCCGCCGCCACGTCGCCCGCCATGCCGCTCCCCCCCCAGAGGCTGCCGGCGGCCACCTGGGTGGAGACCAGCAGCAGTTGCACCGCCACCAGGGTGGTTTTCACGGCCGGCCGGATGCCCTTGAACTGGGCCATGCGGAAGAACTCCAGCAGGCCCAGGTGCACGATCACCCCCACGGCGACGGTGAACCACCAGCCGCCCAGGCCCACCACCACCAGCCCGAAGCCACCCGCCAGCCAGCCGCTCAGCAGGCGGGAGAGGGACGTGGCGGGGCGGGGGGCGGGAGGCAAGGGTTCGGACTCAGCGCTCGGCGGCGATCACGAACAGCGGCTCGGCGGCCGCCAGCTTGGCCTGGCTGCCGCGGCGCTGCATGCGGTGCACGGTGGCCTGCACCACCTGCACATCGTGGGCGCCCAGCTGGGCGAGGGTGTCGGTGGCCTTCACCAGGCCCTCCAGGTTGACGGTGCTGATCACCAGCCGTCCTGAGGGCTGCAGCGCCCCCCAGACGGACCGCAGCACGTCCTCCAGGGGTCGCCCCACCTCCAGCAGCACCCGGTCGGGGTTGGGGGGGAGCAGGGCCAGGCCCTCCGGGGCCTCGCCGGCGTGGATGTGAAGGTTGTGGATGTCGAAACGCTGCCGGTTGCGTTCCAGCAGCTCGATCGCCTCCGGATCCCGTTCCAGGGTGTGCACCGCACCGCCGGGCATCAGCCGGGCGATCTCCAGGGCCAGGGCGCCGGTGCCGCCGCCCACGTCCCAGACGAGGGAATCGGCCCGGGGCCGCAGGTGGGCCAGCAGCATCACCCGCAGCTCCAGCGGTGTGGGGCTGAAGCCCGGGGCGTCCTCGAAGGCGCTGTCCGGCAGTCCGGGGGTGACGAAATCCCAGTGGAAGGGGTTCGGCAACGGGCTCACGAACCGGCCACGACGCTCACCGTATCAGCGATCTGACCGGGCCAGAGACGCCGTTGCGCCAGCAGCCAGTCGGCGCGGGCCGCATCGATCCGCTCCCCTGGCACCAGCAGCGGGATCCCCGGCGGATAGGGACAGATCGGCGCCGCCGCCACCCGGCCGGCGGCCTGCTCCAGGGGGACGGCCTCGGCGGGGCTCCGCCAGGCCACGCCGATCGGCAGCTCCGGTGCCGCCAGCAGCGGCAGGGGGGGCGGCGTGAACGGGGGCAGCGGCGGCCCGCCGAGGGCCCGGCGCAGACCTTCCAGCTGGCGCGGCAGGCGCCGCTCCACACCCCGGGGAGGATTCAGCCCCAGGCAGAAGGTGAGGGCGCCAGGTTCCGGCAGCTCCGCGATCACCCCCCGCTCCAGCAGCCAGGTGTCGGCCTCCAGGCCGTTGATCCCCAGCGGGGCCGTGGCCAGCACCAGGCGCAGGGGATCGCCGTTGGCCACCAGCGGCAGGCCCAGGTCCTCCAGCCGGCGGCGCAGCCGGCTCGCCCGGGTCACGGCCCGCTGGCGCTGGCGCTGGC
>NZ_NQKY01000037.1 GCF_002252675.1 Synechococcus sp. BO 8801
TGCCGCCGCCGGGGCCGGGGCTGCCCCCGCGGGGGCCGCTGCGGCAGGGGCGGCGACAGGGGCCGGGGTGCGGCTGTACAGACCCAGGGTGAGCTTCATCAGCACCGGAGGGTTGGCGATGACCCTGGGCCGGTTCAGATCGGAGGGCTCCGTTTCGGGGATCGTGAGGCTGAGGTCGCTCTGGACCACCAGCACGTTGAGGGCCTCCAGCCGCCGCAGAAAGGACAGCTGGGCTGGGAAGGTCCCCTTGGCCGAAACCAGCAGGTTGCGCAGGGTGAGCCCCTGCAGAGCCAGGGGGTCAGCCGGGGCGGCACCCGGAGCCGGTGCAGCACCCCCAGCGGGCGGAGCCGCCCCGGCGGGTGGAGCGGCGGGGGCCGCAGGGGCGGCCCCGGGCGGGGTGCCGGCGGCGGGGGCGGCCTGGGTGGGTTCGAACAGGGTCAGCTCCACGCCCGAAGCGGCGGCCTCGCGGTCGAGCATCGCCAGGAAGGTGGACAGGTCGCCGTTGCCCGTGATCAGCCGCTCGATCTTGGCCTTGCTGGCCATGGCGGCCTCGGTGCTCTCCTGGGTGGCCACCAGCTGCCCACGCATCAGCGTCACCTGGTCCCGCAGCTGCTCCAGCTCCTGGAGGCGCTGGCTGTCCCGCTGCAGGCCGGCCCAGAGGGGCACCAGGCCCGCCAGGATCACCAGCAGCCCGAGCCCGCCCAACACGCCCGCAGGCAGCAGCAGCCAGATCAGGCGCAGGCTGGCGACCGGGAGGCGCTTGGAGCCCTGCTGAAGGTTGGTCATGGTATGAGGCCCTCCGCCTGGAGAAGTTGCAGCCGGCGCACCATGCCCTCCGAGCCCAGCTGGCGCATGACGCTCAGCTGGCGGGCGGGGGGAAGGGTCGCAAACGGGCCCGACAGTTCGAAGCGGACCGTCGCGGGGGTGGGAGTGGGAGTGGGGGCGGCGGTTCCGGCCTGGCCGGTCGGCGCTTCGCTGGGCGGAACCCGCTCCAGCTTGACGAGCGCGACACCCTTGGGGTTCAGCAGCGGGGAGCGGGACAGTTCCAGCTGCAGGGCATTGATGCGGGCGAAGGCGAGGGGGTCGAGGGCCTGTCCCTTGAGCACCAGGTTGGTGCCTTCGGCCTCGGCGCTCTGGATCTGGATGCCCTCGGGGGTGCGCAGCTGCAGGTCGGCCAGGAGGGCCGACGAGGTGCGCAGGGTGGTGAGGCCCTCGGTCAGGTTGCGGTTGGTGGCCGCGAGCTGCTCGAGCTTGGCCCGGCTGGCCGCCATCTCCGCCTGCATCTGGGTGGACTCGGCTTCGAACCGGGTGAGCTGGGCGGTCTGCATCCGGACGTACTGGAAGCGGAGGAACACCAGGGCGGTGGCCAGGACGGACCCGCCCAGGACAATCGCCCCGATCAGGGCACCGCGCAGCAGCAGGGGGCGTCGATCCTGCAGGGCCGAGACCATGCTCTCCTGGCCAAGCTCCTTGCGCCTCTCCCGAAGCAGATCGAGGATCGGTGGACTCATCGGACCGACTCCGCCATCGCCAGCCCCTGGAGTACCAGGGACCCGAAGGGCTCAGGGGTGAGGATCTCGGCCCTCACGCCCAGGGCGTCCTGCAGGCTGTCCTGGCTGGGGAGAGGCGCGCTGAGCAACAGCCGGAGCCGATGGATGGAGGGATCCCGCCGACGGTAGAAGGTCACGCAGCGGTTCACCTCCCTCACCATGGCCTCGTCGTCCTGGGGGAGCGGCCAGTCGAAGACCGGCTCGGTCCGATGCAGCAGCAGCAGCTGGGCGCCGGCCGGCAGCGGATGGATCAGCACGGTCAGTTCATCCGCCGGAGCCGCCTCCAGCAGGGAGCTGACCGCCGCCAGACGACAGGACTGGGCCGGAGCCAGCCGCTCGAGCTGCACACCCGCCAGGTTGAAGACATCGATCCAGTCGTCCACCAGCTTTCGGGGAGCCACCGCCATCAGCAGCCGGGGGGTGGATCCTGCCAGGGGCCGCAGATCGATCGTGGCCTCCGACAGGGGAACCGCGAGATTCAGGGGCGGGTCGATGGTCCGCAGGGCCTGAATGGGGTCGTCGGGGATGGCTTCGAAGGGCCAGTCGATGACACGCCATTGCGCCGCCCCCTCGGGAAGGGACGCCAGAACGACGGCATCGAGCAGGCCGTCACGCACCAGAAGATCGCCGATCAGGTCACCGAGGGGCTCCTTCTCCAGGGGCTGGCCATCCAGGCAGGTGAGGGGCGGCAGGGGCAGATCGATGCTCACGGCCTCCGGACCCGATCCCCTGAGCACCTGGCCCTTCAGGGAATCGTCCTGAAGCTCCAGCAGCAACTGGCGTGGGAAGAGCTGAGCGCGGACGGGCCTCAGACGATCTTCCAGATCATCCTTCAAGCCGATCAGGCCAGAAAAAACCAAGGCTCCGATCCGGTGCCTGCGAAAGTTACCGAATCACGGGCGCCAAGGCATCCCCGAACCTACAACTTCCGAAAGCGTCCGGCATCCATGGCCGTCGAGCTGGCGGGACAATCCCTCCAGAATCGAGGGCACAAGTGCGGGACCTTCGTAGATCCAACCCGTATAGATCTGGATCAGGGACGCTCCGGCGCTGATCCGCTCCCAGGCGGCCTCCGCCGAATCGATGCCCCCCACACCGATCAGCGGCAGAGCGGGACCGGCGGTCGCCCGCAGCCGCCGCAGCACCTCGACCGCCCGCCGCCGCAGGGGCCGGCCGCTCAGCCCTCCGGCTTCCTCGGCCAGGGTGCGGCCCGTGGCCACCAGCCGGCGTCCGTCCAGTCCGAGGCGGTGCACCGAGGTGTTCACGGCGATCACACCAGCGAGCCCCTCCTCGTAGGCCAGCCGGGCGATGGTGTCGATGGCGTCGTCCTCCAGGTCGGGGGCGATCTTGACCAGCAGGGGCGGACAGGCCGGCAGGCGCCGCAGCCGCTCCACCAGCCGCCGGAGCTGGGCCTCCTCCTGCAGGTCCCGCAGCCCCGGGGTGTTGGGCGAGCTGACGTTGACGACGGCGTAGTCCGCCAGGGGGGCCAGGAGCTCCAGGGAGGCCGCGTAATCGTCCGGGGCCATCTCCAGCGACACCGCCTTCGATTTGCCGAGGTTGATGCCGAGCACCGCAGGCCGTTGCCCGGGGGGTGGCAGGAGCTGGCGTTCCAGGGTCCGGCGCACG
This sequence comes from Synechococcus sp. BO 8801, assembly GCF_002252675.1. Taxonomy (GTDB): domain Bacteria; phylum Cyanobacteriota; class Cyanobacteriia; order PCC-6307; family Cyanobiaceae; genus Cyanobium. The sequence continues at coordinate 3,177 of NZ_NQKY01000037.1, forward strand.
CCCCTGGCCCCGTCGTTGTTGAAGCCCATGCGGTTGAGCGCCGCCCGTTCCTCGGCCAGCCGGAACAGCCGGGGCCGGGGATTGCCCTGCTGGGGCTGCCAGGTGATGGTGCCCAGTTCGGCGAAACCGAAGCCGAACCGGTGCCAGATGGCGGCCGCCACCCCGTTCTTGTCGAAGCCCGCCGCCAGCCCCACCGGATTGGTGAAGCGACAACCGAACAGGGTCTGCTCCAGCCGGGGGTCCCGCCGCTGCAGCTCCGCCCCGAGGCCCTCCAGGCTGCCGCTCACCAGGGGCCAGCGGCGGCGCAGGGACGCCTGGCCCAGGGCCAGGAGGGTGAGGCGGCTCAGCTGCTCGGCATCGGCACCGTCATCACGGCGCAGCAGGGGCTCGACGAACCGGGCATAGAGGGCGCCGGTCCCCACCTGGCCGCCGCTGGTCGATGGCTCCTGCGGCATGCCTGTCTCCTCTCACTGCGGCGTGTCCAATCCTCCCGCGCCGCGCTCCAGACGCCAGCACCCGTTGCCCAGGGGTCGCACGAGCCAGTCGCGCCAGAGCCAGGGCTCCACTTTCCCCTCAAGACGGGCCGTGGGCACCTCGAGCAGCCTGGCGAGCTCCACGGCCCTCAGGCTGTAGCCGCCCGCCGCCAGCCGGTCGGCCAGCTCCAGGCGGGAGAGCAACTGCTGGAGCGACGGCGGGGCCGGATCGAGGGGGTCGGCCACCGCTGGGGGATCGGCCACCTCCTGGGTTTCGATCGCCAGGGCCGGGGACTGGCCGCGGGAGAAGGCCACCGCGATCGCATCGCAGCGGTCGTTGTCCGGGTCCCCGCTGTGGCCGCGCACGTGGCGCAGGGCCAGCCCCGGCAGCCTGGCGGCATCCAGCCGCTCCCAGAGATCACGGTTGAGCACGGCCCCGCCGGAGGCGGTGCGCCATCCCTTGCGCTTCCAGCCGGTCATCCACTTCTCGAAACCGTCGATCAGATAACGGCTGTCGGTGCGCAGCACCAGATCGGGATGGCGCGGCAGCTCCCGCAGGGCCTCCAGCACCGCCAGGGCGGCGGTGAGCTCCATCCGGTTGTTGGTGGTGGCCGCGTCCGCCCCCCCCAGCTCCCGACGGGAGCCGTCTTCGAAGCGCAGCAGGGCGCCCCAGCCCCCCGGACCCGGGTTACCGCTGCAGGCCCCGTCACAGGCGGCAGCCACTACCCGCACCGGTCGATCACCCATGGAGACGTCTTGACAGGATCGCTTGAATGGGACACTCTCTCCCGGAGAACGCCCGGGCCCTGGAGGTGTTCCCATGCAGCGAACCTACCTGGCCCTGGCGGGCCTGGCCCTGGCTGGAGCCGGCCTGCCGATGGTCCAGCCCCGGCTGGCCATGGCCGCCGGCCTCTTCCAGAGCACCGACGTCGACGCCGAACGCTTCGCGGTGCTGGCCCGCCCGGTGGGCGACAACGACTGGACCCTGCTGGTGCTGGAACAGCTGACCCCCCAGCCCGCCTGCTGGCAGGCCCGCCCGGACGGCCTGGTGGATCCCACCCTGAACCGGTTCGACTACACCGGCATCTGCAACCGCTACCTCGACAGCAACGGCTATTCCCTGCGGGTCGCCGAGCAGGACATGGGCACCGCCTACCGGCTGCGGGTGCAGCAGGTGGGATCCCGCCTGGAGCTCCAGGCCATTTCCCCGGGCACCTCGGCCATCCTCGTGGTGGGCAGGGCCGACATCCCCCTGCGGGATCGCGACGGTTTCGTGGCCCTCAGGCTCGAGCAGGGCTGGGATCTGAAGCGGCGCACCTACGGGGAACGGGCCCTGAGCCACCTCTACTTCGCCAGCCCCACCCCTCTGGATCAGCTGATCGCCAACGGCGGCGGCGCCCCCACCTGGCGCCGCCCCCTCGGCCCCGGCCGGACCCAACCTCCAGCCCTGTCCGCCACAGATCCGGCCGCAGGCCAGGGGGAGGACACCATGGCGCTGGGCGACTCCCGCCGGGCCGTCGCCCTCCAGGTGATCCCCTACAGCGGCGGCAGCAGCAGCAGCGGCGAAGGGCTCTGAGCCCCTGGCCAGGTCCGGGCTGTGGGCTGTGGGCTGTGGCCAGTTGAAACTCCGGACCTCCCAGCCGCCACCTCCCATTCCAGCCGCTTAATCTGATCTCGTGAGGAGTGAAGGACGCTCTTCCAGGGTCGAAACGAGGACAGACTCCCGGAATCGTTCCATCTCCAGAGCCCTGCCTTCGGCGGGGCTCTTTTTTATGAATGGGCCCTGATGGACAGACCATGAAAAAAGCCGGCCCGATGGGCCGGCTGGAAACGAAGGTGGGTTGCCGGGCCCGCAGGCCCGGCATCGGCAGGTCACTTGATGGAGACCTTGCCACCCACTTCTTCGATGCTCTTCTTGAGAGCTTCGGCATCGCCCTTGGAGATGCCTTCCTTGACGGCCTTGGGAGCGGCTTCGACCAGGGCCTTGGCTTCGCCCAGACCGAGGCCGGTGGCCTCGCGGACGGCCTTGAGCACCTTGATCTTGGCGGCCGGATCGAAGCCATCGAGGATGACGTCGAATTCGGTCTGCTCCTCAACCGCCTCAGCGGCAGCGCCGGGGGCGGCGGCGGCCATGACGACGCCGGCGGAAGCGGCGGCGGACACGCCGAAGGCCTCTTCGATCTGCTTGACGAGCTCGGAAGCCTCAAGCAAGGAGAGGGTTTTCAGTTGTTCGAGAATCTGGTCGGTTGTAGCGGACATGGGGGGGAATCAGCAACAGAACGGGAGGATCGGTGGAGCCCAGGGGTTCGCGGCTGCGAACTCAACCTTCGCCGGATTCGGCGTGCTGCTTGAGCGCCCTGGCGAGACCGGACGGAACCTCGTTGATGCCCACAGCCAGCTTGGTGGCCAGGCCATTGATCGCACCGGCGATCTGGGCCATGAGCACCTCCTTGGAGGGCAGATCCCCGATGGCCTTGATGTCGTCTGGGGAAAGGAGCTTGCCTTCGAAAAGGCCTCCCTTCACTTCCGACTTCTTGCTGTCCTTCTGGAAGGACTGCAGGGCCTTCACCGCACCGCCGACATCGCCCTTGACCAGGACGAAGGCGTTGGTGCCGGTGAGCAGGGAATCGAGATCCGACCAGGCGCTGTCACCATCGATGGCACGGCGCATCAAGGTGTTTTTGGTCACCTTGCACACACCGCTGCTGGCCTGCAGACGGGTCCGCAGATCAGTCATCTCCTTGATGGTCAGGCCCTTGTAATCAAGGACCAGCGCCATTTCGGCTTCACCGAGGAGCCCCTTGAGCTCTTCGACGATCTGTTGCTTGTTCTCCAGCGTGCGGCCCATAGGAGGTGGATCGGATCGGGGGAACAAGCAGGGAACGCGGTCCGGACAGCCATCCCTTGCGGGGGGCTTCGAGGCCGCTCATTGCTCCGCTCCGATCTGAAGGACTCCGTTGGAGACCCCAGCACAGGCAAAAACCAATCGCGTGAACCTCGGCAGGACTTACGGCAGTGAACAACCGACCGGAATCGGTGACCCTGACGACCTGCTGTCTTGGGTGGGGCGCGTGCCCTTCTGGACGAATCCAGCTCTTAAACCTACATCACGGCAGGCCCAGCTCCCGCAGCCGTGCCACCCAGCGGGCATAACCGGCGGCGTTGAGATGCACGCCATCCACCGTGTAGGCACGCCTGAGGCCATCGCCATCCGCCATCACCGGGGTCAGATCGACGAAGTCCCGGGGAGGCGTCTGGCGGGCGAGCAGCTCATTGAGCTCGGCCACCCGGCGGACCCCGTCGGCACCGCAGCGGAAGCTGGCGCAGGGAATCGTGGACTGGATGATCACCCGGGCCCCGGTGCCGATCTGGAGGCCGGTCCGCAGCCACTGGATGCGGCCGGCGATCCGGCCGGGGTCGTAGCCCCAGACGATGTCGTTGATGCCCACCATCACCAGGTAGGTGCCGGCGTCGGTCCGGCGGATCTGCGGCAGGCGGGCCATCAGCTGGAAGCTGGTGTCACCGCTGATGCCCTGGTTGAAGACCACACGATCGGGGAAGGCCGCCTGCCAGTCGCCCTGGGCCGTGAGCGAATCGCCGACGAAGGTGACCGGAGCGTCGCGGCGGGGAGCCGGTGCCGGCGACGCCATGGAGGAGGACGGGGACCTGGAAAGCAGGCCCCACCCCAGAGCCAGCAGCGTGAGCGGCACCGCCACCCAGCCAGCGATCCGCACCCATGACGAGGCAGGCACGGCGGGCGCTCAGCTCTCCTGCTTGATGTCCTGGAGAGCGGAGAAGTCGACCTGCACCGAGGGGCCCATGGTGGAGGCGACGTACAGGCTGCGCCAGTAGCGGCCCTTGGCACCGCTGGGCTTGTTGCGGTCGATGGTTTCCTGCAGGGCCTTGAGGTTCTCCAGCAGCTTGGCGGTGTCGAAGCTGGCCTTGCCGAAACGCACGTGGACGATGCCGGCCCGGTCGGCCCGGAACTCCAGCTTGCCGGCCTTGAACTCGCTGATGGCGCCGCCCAGATCGGTGGTGACGGTGCCGGCCTTGGGGTTCGGCATCAGGCCGCGGGGACCGAGCACCCGGCCGAGTTTGGCCACCTTCGGCATCATGTCGGGGGTGGCGATCAGCAGATCGAAGTCGATCGCGCCACCGGCGATCTGGTCGACCAGCTCATCGTCGCCGGCCAGGTCGGCACCGGCGGCTTTGGCCTCGGCCACCTTCTCGCCCCGGGCGATCACGGCGATGCGGATGGTCTGGCCGGTGCCGTGGGGCAGGGCCACGGTGGTGCGCAGCTGCTGGTCGGTGTACTTGGGGTCGATGCCCAGGCGCACGTGGGCTTCGATGGTTTCGTCGAACTTGGCGGTGGCGGTGTCCTTGACCAGCTCGAGGGCCTCGAGCGGTTCGTAGGAGCGGTCCTCGACCTTGGCGGCGAGGGCGGTGAAGCGTTTGGAGACTTTTGTCATGGCGGTAAGGGGTGCGGACGACCGTGATCGGTCTCCCCCAGAGAGGTGAAGCGGAGAGGTGGACGGGGTGGAACGACGACCGGTGGCCGTCAGTCCTTGACGGCGACGCCCATGTTGCGGGCGGTGCCTTCGATGATGCGCATGGCCGACTCGACGCTGCTGCAGTTGAGGTCGGGCAGCTTGGTCTTGGCGATCTCCTCGAGCTGGGCGCGGCTGATGGCACCCACGGCTCCCTTGGCGGAGGTGGCGGCACCCTTGTCGATGCCGGCCGCCTTGGAGATCAGCACCGAAGCGGGCGGGGTCTTGGTGATGAAGGTGAAGCTGCGGTCTTCAAAGACCGAGATCTCCACCGGGATCACGTACCCGGCCTTCTCCTGGGTGCGGGCGTTGTACTCCTTACAGAACGCCATGATGTTGACCCCGTGCTGACCGAGGGCAGGGCCCACCGGTGGTGCGGGGTTCGCTTTGCCGGCCTGGAGGGCCAGCTTGATCACAGCTACGACTTTCTTGGCCATCGGCTGGGCTGGGGGACGAAACTCCCTTGCGGGAGTGCGGGACGAAACTCCCTTGCGGGAGTGAGGGACGGAACTCCCTCGCGGGAGGCTTGCGGATCGCCGGGGCGTTGGCCGGCCCGGCGGGATGGCGGCCCTCGAGGGGGCCACCCGGGGCCGCCCTCCGCAGGGAGGCGGCCGCCGCTCGATCAGCTCTGTTTGCTGATCTGGGAGAACTCGAGCTCCACCGGGGTCTCCCTGCCGAAGATCGACAGGAGGGCCTTCAGCTTGCTGCGTTCGCCGGAGACCTCGATCACCTCGCCCTGGAAGTCCTTGAACGGACCGGCCGTGACGAGGATCTGATCGCCTTCGGTGAGGTCGACCTTGAGGACGGGCTTCTTCTCGGCGGCACGTTTGAAGATGCGGTCGACCTCCTGGCGGCTGAGGGGCCGGGGCCGGATGTGGCCGCGGGCCTTGCCGGTGGCCCGGCGCTCCTCCTGCCCCACGAAGTTGATGACGTTGGGGGTGCTGCGCACCGCCATCATCGTGTCCTCATCGAGAACCATGCGCACCAGCACGTAGCCGGGGAACACCTTCTCCTCGATCGACTGGCGGCTGCCGTCCTTCTTCAGCTTCACGCCGGGGGTCTGGGGGATCTCGATCTCGAGGATCCGGTTGCTCACCCCCAGGGTGACGGCCCGCTGCTCCAGGGTGGCCTTGACCTTCTTCTCGCAGCTGGAAGCCACCTGGACGGCGAACCAGCGGGCCACCTGGGGCTTGGCGGCTTCGGCCGCCTCGGCACCGCCCTCTCCGGCGGGGTCCATCCCCTCCACAGCGGGGTCGATGCCCTCGGCGGGGAGCTCCAGCACCTCGGGGGCGTCGGGTTCGATCTCAGGCACGGCAGACAGGGGAAGGGTCATCAACGGAAGATCTGGGTCGATCCCCAGTGATAGAAGCGGTCGATCGCGGCGATCGCCGCGGCCGAAAGGCTCACCATCAGGATCACCGCCACCGACTCGCTGAACAGCTGCTGACGGCTCGGCCAGACGACCTTGCGCAGCTCGGCGAGGGTGACCGCCACGAACCCGGTGGGCTCCCTCTCCTCGGAGGGGAAGCCGTCCGGACCGTCGTCGGGTTCGGACGCGCCGTTCCCCCGGGCCAGGGGCCCGTCGGGACTGCTCGTGGTGGTGGTGACGGGGGGAATGGGTTCCACGGTGTGGATTCCGATGGCTGCCCTGGTGTCGGCAGACATCGACAAACGATCACCCTACCGGACGTCCTTCCCCGGCGTCCCCGAGCGGGACGAAGCGGAAGCCCGCCTCGCCGGGGCCGGCGAGCTCCAGCCGCACCCCCCTGGCCGCCGTGAAGTGATCCTCGAGCAGCTCGGTGGCCAGGGGGTTCTCGATGCGACGCCGCAGCACCCGGCGCAGGGGCCGGGCCCCGTACTCCGGCTCGTAGCCCTGGGCCGCCAGGGCCACCACGACGGCCTCGTCGACCTCCAGCTCCAGATGCTGCTCCCGCAGCAGCAGGGCCAGCTCCGCCAACTGCAGCCGCACGATCCGCTCGAGATCGGCCCGGGCGAGGGGACGGAAACGGATCACCTCGTCGATGCGGTTGAGAAACTCCGGCCGGAACTGGCGGGCGAGGGCCTCCTCCACCGCCAGATCGAGGCTCCGGTCCCGGGCCTGCTCCCCCTCGTCCGGGCGGGCATCCCCCGGCTCGCCCGAAGGCGGGGTGGAGCGGGCCCGCTCCAGGATGGCGCGGCTGGCCAGGTTGCTGGTCATGATCACCACGGTGTGGCGGAAGTCGACCGTGCGGCCCTGGGAATCGGTGAGGCGGCCGTCGTCGAGCACCTGCAGCAGCAGGTTGAAGACATCGGGGTGGGCCTTCTCCACCTCATCGAGCAGCAGCACCGCGTAGGGCCGGCGGCGCACGGCCTCGGTGAGCTGGCCGCCCTCCTCATAGCCCACGTAGCCGGGGGGGGCCCCCACCAGGCGGGCGACGGCGTTGCGCTCCATGAATTCGCTCATGTCGAGCCGCACCAGGGCCTCCTCCTCATCGAAGAGGGCCGCGGCCAGGGCTTTGGCCAGTTCCGTCTTGCCCACCCCCGTGGGCCCCAGGAACAGAAATGACCCCACCGGCCGGGTGGGGGCCTGCATGCCGGCGCGGGAGCGGCGGATCGACGCCGCCACCGCCGCCACCGCCTCGGGCTGACCGATCACCCGCTCGCCGAGCCGGTGCTCCAGCTCCAGCAGCTTCTGGCGTTCGCCGGCCAGCAGCTGCTGGATGGGGATGCCGGTGGAGCGGGCCACCACGTCGGCGATGTCCCCCTCCTCCACCTGCTCCCGCAGCATCGGATCGCTCTGCAGTTCCGCCTCCAGGGCCGCCCGGCGCTGCTGCACCCCGTGCAGCTGGTCGTACTGGAGCCGGGCCGCCTCCTCCAGGTCCCCGTCCCGCTCGGCCTCGGCGATGGCATGGCGCAGGTCCTCGTCCTGCTGCAGCAGCTCGCGCAGCTCGGCCAGGCGCTCCCGCTCCCCCGCCCAGCGTCGCTGCAGGCGATCGAGCTGTTCGTGGGCGAGGCGCCGCTGCTCCTGCAGCTGCACGCGCTCCTCCAGGGGAGCCGCCTCGGCGGCCAGCAGCGCCAGTTCCACCCGTCGCAGTTCCGCCTCGGCCGCCTCCACCACCTGGGGCTTGGAGGTGGCCTCCATGCGCAGGTTGGCGGCGGCCTCATCGATCAGGTCGATGGCCGAGTCCGGCAGGCAGCGGTCGCTGATGTAGCGGGAGGCCAGCCGGGAGGCCGCCACCAGGGCGCCATCGGTGATGGTGACGCCATGGTGGAGCTCGTAGCGCTCCTTCAGCCCCCGCAGGATCTCGAGGCAGGTGGGGCCATCGGGCTCGCGGATCACCACCTGCTGGAAACGACGCTCCAGGGCGGGATCCTTCTCGATGCTGCGCCGGTAGTCCTCGGGGGTGGTGGCGCCGATGCAGCGCAGGTCGCCGCGGGCCAGCACCGGCTTGAGGATGCTGGCCGCGTCGGCGCCGGAGCGGTCGCTGCCCACCACCGTGTGCAGTTCGTCGATGAACAGCACCACCCCACCGGCCCGGCCGCCTTCCCCGTCGTCGCCGCGCACCCCGTCGTTGTCGCGGACCTCGGCCAGGACGCTGCGCAGGCGTTCCTCGAACTGGCCGCGGAACTTGGCCCCGGCGATCAGGGCCCCCAGGTCCAGGGCCACCAGCCGCAGGCCCCGCAGGGCATCGGGCACCTCGCCGGCCACGATCCGCTGGGCCAGGGATTCGGCGACGGCCGTCTTGCCGACGCCGGGCTCACCGATCAGCACCGGATTGTTCTTGCTGCGCCGGGAGAGCACCTGGATCAGCCGGCGGATCTCGGTGTCGCGCCCCACCACCGGATCGAGTTCGCCGGCCCGGGCGGCGGCGGTGAGGTCGCGGCCGTAGCGGTCGAGGGCGCCGGGTTCGGCCTCCCCCTCCCGCTGCAGGGTCATGGCGGGCTCCGGCCCCGACGGGGGCCGCACGGGGGCGGGGGGAGCGGGCGCCG
>NZ_NQKY01000038.1 GCF_002252675.1 Synechococcus sp. BO 8801
GAGCAGCGCAACCTCCTGGCCGCCCCCGATCTGGCCGATCTGCCGGAGCAGCGCCCCGACACCGCCGCCGCCGGCGAGGCCGTGACCCGCGCCGATGCGGCCCGCACCCGGGCCGTGGAGCGCCACAGCGAAGCCCGGGCCGCCCAGCGGGAGATCACCCGTCTCACCGCGGAACACCGGGCCGGCGCCAGCGCTCTGGCCCAGAAGCAGGAGCGGGCCGAGCGGCTCAGCGCCGTGGCCAACCGCTGCCAGGGCAAGGCGGCTCCCTACATCTCCCTGCAGCGCTGGGTGCTCTCGGCCTACCTCGCCGACATCTGCGGCTACGCCAACCAGCGGCTCACCCTGATGACCTCCGGCCGCTACCAGCTACAGCTCACCGATGAGGGGGGGCGCGGCGGCCGAAACGCCGGTCTGGGCTTGGAAGTGCTGGATGCCTACACCGGCGAGAAACGGGAGGTGAGCAGCCTCTCGGGCGGCGAAACCTTCCAGGCCTCCCTGGCCCTGGCCCTGGGCGTGGCCGACACGGTGCAGGCCCACGCCGGCGGCGTGCCCCTGGAGGCCCTGTTCATCGACGAGGGCTTCGGCAGCCTCGACCCCGACAACCTGCAGCTGGCCATGGACGAACTCGACCGTCTGCGGGAGGGGGGCCGCATGATCGGCCTGATCAGCCACGTCGGCGCCCTGCGGGAACGCATCCGCGGCGGCATCGAGGTGATCGCCGGCGACCGCGGCTCCAGCCTGCGGGTGGGGGCTTAATGGAGTGGATGAAGAATGAGCTTGAACCAGCAGGGCTGGGAAGCATGGAAGCTGAGACCATGGGCTGAAAACGCTGGACAGGCAAGTGCAATTCCGCTTTGCCGATAAGCCTCAAGCCGCATACTCGCGAGTCGGCGGATCCGGCTCATGAGTCGGCTCGAACAGCAAGCTTCTTTACCAAGAACGCATACCCGATCAAGACAACCAAGCGCAAGCAATGCAGCGAGGCAAGCCCTGACTTGGCGCCAATCCCCAAAACGGCTACACTTAGCTTGACATAGAAAGATTTATGCAGAGCCCGCCTGGAGAACGAAGCCCTTCCTCAGGGTCGATCACCGTAAACCCCATTCAGCTGGTGCGCTGGATTCGAAACCAGGTAGAGCTTGATTACATCGTCAAGCAGGCAAGCGACTCCCCCGCCCTTTACAAGCGAGGAGACAACGAACTAATCGTTGCCCCAATGCAAGTTGACGTTGTCGGCCGTAGACATCGAAGCACATCAAACAGACTCAGGGAGTTTTTCTGGCCTAGCGCCAAGTCCATGCGAGGCAAATGCTTCGGGACAAAAAGCTTTGACGACACTTGCGGCAAAGCCGCAAACACAATGGCGGGTAGCACCGCATGGGACGCCGTCAGCACAGTTCCATTTATTCAGTTTTCCCTCCAGAATTACCTGAACTTCTTCGCGCTACCAGCAGCGCTAAGCCTTTCCATTGGCTTAATGGTCCTTTCCAACATTGCAGGCAAGCTTGGCTCAAACAGAGCCAAGGGGAGAGAAACAATTGCAACCACTGGCCTGCTTCTTTTTATCTTACTTTCCAGCGCGAAGACATTGCTTTCTGGCGTTGGCTTTGACATTTTAGTCAACAAAGATGGAATTACGCGTCAATACTCTCGCGAACTTGCAACGGCACAACTAAATGAAAGGGAAAAAACGCTTGGCCAGCTTCAAACACTGAAGAATCCCAAACTTTTGAACTTCCAAAGCAGTTGTAATGCACTGACGGAACAGCTGCAAAGAACTGACAAGGACCTTCAGCCCAAGGCATGGGAGAATCTATGGGTACAAGCCTTTGGCGAGTACAAACAGCAAGAATCAATGCGAGGGCTTACCAATCAGCAAGTCCTTGACAAGTTCGGTGGAGTCAATCAGGTTCCAGGAGTATGCAAGCGCTATGAACTTCAGCAAGCTGAAGACCTCAAAGAAGCATCAGCCCTTCAGACCAAGATATCTGATTGGCGTGTAAAAATTGGATCAGTCCCACCACTTACTTTTCTCCGACAAGAATTTCCAAATGTCTACTCTGAGGAATTCATCGAAACGAAGCCGGGACAGATCGAAATTAGGTCAGGCCAAACAATCGTCACACAAGCATTCCAGCAGTTTTTCACAAAACTCCTAGACCCAAGCAAGGTATTGGAGCTCGGTGTTTCTCTTTTTTGGATGGTAATGAGTGTTATCCTGAGTCTTCTCGCGACTATTCTTCTGTGGGCTCTTTCCAGAAGCAAAGAAATGAAGATGTCCTATGAGACTCGCCTTCTGCCCTATACTCAACAACTATTACAAGCATACCAAGAAAGATTACCTTTAGCTCTTCAGCAAGCACGCCAACGAAATGAAGCCGGACAGCAAGAGGGGCCAAGATGACGAATAGCACAAACAACTCGCATTGGATTGCACTGACCTCTCGCTCCCCTGAGGTTCAATCTAAAGCCAATGAGATTTACAGGAGTTATGGAAATAGAGACCTTTCGCCATCCCTCCAAGACTTTTATGAAGACATGGAGTGGGGGCAGTTACATCAATCCATCCTGTTCAAAGGTCTAATTGAATCTCAACGTCTAAGGAGATGTCTTACTGCTTCTGAGATGGAGTCCCTAGCATCACCACCAGCCGTGGGCATAGACCAAGGTGTTCACGAAGACGATTATGATGATACAACAACCGTTCCGATTCAACCAAGCGACGTTGAAGGAAGATCTCTAGCCTGGTTTGTTGCTAGTCCTCCAAACCCAGAGATTGGCCGACAAGCGTCAGACACCCTAGAGAAGAGAATACTGGATTTATACGTTACTCACGTGAACGAGACCGGAGAAACCTATTTTCCGCAACTTGAAGCGCAGCTCCGTGCTTACTACGAATTGATCGCAGACTAGTCATTCAATCAGTGAACACAAACTTCTTTCTTTATACGCTGGGACCCGTTGGGTGGTCCATCCTTTCTATACAATTATTACTGTTTCTATTATTAGTCATTCTAGGCCAGAAGTTAAAGAATTCTACACGAGCACTGCGTGCATGCTTGAGCACTTCACTTCGCGAATCTCGAGATTGCCTGACTGATAATGATCCAAGCCTAAGCATCGCTCGATCCTGCAGCACTCGCTACCGAATTGCCGCGGCCAAGATCGAGAGTGTCGATTCCTATGCGATCAGCTCAAGTGAAGTGTCTCGTGCAACAGCAGCAGTATTCCTAGGAAGGAAATGGTCTTTTTCGCAAGTCGATGACCTACTTCATGGCGGAGCAGGCTTTCTTGTAACCCTTGGATTAATCGGCACGTTTGTTGGCCTCATTGGCAACATGAACGAACTTTCTAATCTCATTCGTGGGTCAGAAGGCGCTGTTGAACAAACATCTCTTATGGATGGACTTGCCAAGCTCTTTCCATCCCTAGCAGCGGCCTTCTCTACAAGTCTTCTAGGAGTTACATTAAGCAGCTTTCTGTGGCTCATCGGCACAGTCAACGGGATGCTTGGCATAAAGAATGACACTATTGAGTTGTTAGCTGGCTACCTTGAACAGGTCATTCAAGCAGATTGCAGAAGATACTCCCTTGTGGGGGAATCCATGGAAAGAATGGAAATCTACTTGACTGATTATCTTTCTCAATTCAGTGAAAAGGTCTCTTGCGCGATAGAAAACGCTATCGCCGATAGAATTGGAAAGCTAGTGCACGCTCTCTCTTCACAAATCAATGAAACAAGGCAGTTTATCATTCAAGTCAAAGAAGGATCCGAACGACTAGGAAGTGCTGGCGAGCTTTATCTTAGGGCAGCTCAACAGTTTGAGCAGACCAGATTTGCACAGGAGTTCTCCGAAGCATGTGAGATCTTTCTCCGGCATACTGAGGCATTAGGGTCTGCAGCCAACAACCTAACTTTAACTGCAAAAAGGTCGGTCGATTCGTCTGAGTTACTTGGCAGCATTATTCTGAAAACTAGTGAAAGTCAAGACAAATTTTTAGACGCTGTCCAATCTGCAGAGAAGCGAGCTGAACTCTTGTCTGTGCTTGGCACTCAATCTAATGAAAATCTGAGTTCGGCGACTGCTGCCATCGAAAACGTGCAAAAAAAGGGACTTACTTGGCTCAGTGCACGTGCAAAAACCGACCGAGAGCTAGTAAAGCTTACCGGGGAGATGAGCGAAACGATCCAGCTTATCGGTGGGATCGCTCGCACGCTCTCCAATGAACAAGCAGCAGATATCCAATCACTTAATGGAAGATTAGGTGAACTCTTTCAAGCCTTTGAATCACTTTCCACCATTTCTAGACTTCAGCTAGCTTCACTGTCTGAGGTTCAGGCAGAGCTGGCTAAGCTAGCAAGTGGCTTCGAGCGAATACCACCGCCACCGCCACCTCCTTTAGCCAATAGATAAATACTGAACTGAATCTATGCCAAGCCTAAGGCGACCTAGCAGCCAGAACCGCGATACATCGGTGTGGATTCCCATGACTGATCTTCTGACTAATACTCTCCTTGTCTTTTCGTTGTTTATTGCTGTTACCACGTTGGTAAGAGCCATGAACTCCAAACCCCCAGTGATCAACTTAGGAGATAGCCAAAACTATCGCTTCCCAACAGGTAGCTACACACTTACAGAAGGCTTCAAGCAATCTCTTCGGAAGTATGCGTTGCCGCTAATTGAGCAGACTGTTCGATGTTATGGAATCGATACGATTGAATTGATCGGACACACGGATGGAACTCCGGCGGGGGGCACAAGCAACCTTGATCGCAGCTTATCGTCAACCAAAGGCAGTAAAACTCTCTCTGGCTATACTGCTGGCAGCAATGCAGATCTGGGGTTGCTTCGAGCCCTGGCTGTAAAGAATGAGCTTAATTCCTTGTTATCTGATCAGCAGAATCGAATATCCTTTCGAGTCCTATCGGGCGCCAACCTCATAGGCAAGGATGGAACTCTTTCACCTGCAAGAAATGCAAATGATCTGTCAAGAAGGAGAATCGAGATCAGATTTTTCCGCATGAATGAAGCTCCATTCCTGCCTAAGTGCACTTAAGCCGAAGCTCACTTGCAGTCCCAAATCAGTTTATCCACTAAGGAGTCCATCTATTCAGCAACTCTCAGTTGCTTGGTTCTGGTCAGAGCAACCCCCGATGGCGCACGAACAGCTGAACCATCGCCCAGGAGCCCAGGGTCACCTTGACGGCCACCAGCACATTGAGCAGGGGGATCCAACTCCCCGAGGCCAGGGTGCCGAAGGTTCCGGCCGGCAGGGGGACCCCCGCGAGCGCGAAGGTGGAGAGGACCACGAAGGCGATCACGGCGGCCTTCTCCCAGAGGTCGGCGCGCCAGCGGCGGTAGAGGCGGTCGGAGAGTCGGGCCGAGCCGCTGATCAGCACCAGGCCGATGGCCGAGCCACCGGCCACGCCCGCCGCGAAGCCGCCCCCCGGGGACAGGTGGCCGCGCAGGGCCAGCTCCACCCCGATCAGGGCCGCCATGGTGGCGCCCAGCTGGCAGAGCACCACCGAGGGCGCGTCCTCGATGGCCCGGATGCTCGTCTTGGTGGGCTCCCCCCTAGCAGGGGTTGGTCTGCTCCAGCCGCAGGCCCGGACCCAGGCGACCTTGGCTCGCGTCGGCTTCCTCCGGCTCCGGCGGCAGCAACCGCAGCGCCACGGAAGACAGCAGCGCCACCGCACCGAGCGTGGTAAGGAGCAGGGTGGAGACCGACCCCAGGATGCCCCGCAGCACCAGGGTCGGATAAGGATTCGACTGGCTCACCAGCAGCACTGCGGTAGGCGGCACAAGGGCGGTGATCGGCAGGAGCAGATCCAGCACGACGCCAAGATCAAGAGCTCAAACAGCCGAACGGCAGCCATCGGACCTGGCGTCCCGGAGGAGGCCGGCTGCCTACGCAGCCCTCAGGCGGACGTGTGGAACTGTTCCGCCAGCAGGCGGCGCTGATACTCCACCGACAGGGCCTCGAGATGGGAGCGGGCCTGCTCCTGCAGGCCTGGATCCAGCTGGTCGAGCACCAGACCCTTGGGCACCCCCATCCGCATCACCAGCGCCAGGGCGTCAAAGATGCGCACCTGGTCGCCCTGCCAGCCCTGGTACTCGGCGGCGAGGGCCATCAGGGACTCCCCCGAGGCCTGGCCTTCGATGACACGGGGCCGCAGCTCCTGCACCTGGGCCAGCCGGGCGGAGCTGATCAGGGCATGGGCGGCGCCCAGGGCCGCCAGGGAATCGGCGGCTTCCCGCTTGAGCACGGTCATGTCCCGGCTGAGCACGGCGGTCTCCACCGACAGGGGCTCCCGCACCCCGGGGCAGAGGGCGGCGACCCGATCGACCGGTGGAGCCGGTGGAGCGGGCGGGCGGACCGGCGCCGGGGCCAGGGGCGGGCTGCTGACGGCCAGCGGGGGAGGCGATGGCTCCTGCCACAGGGCGGCGGCCGCCGCCCGCAGGCGCCGTGCCAGCCATTGCCTGACGTTGGTTGCAAGGCGTGCCATGGACCTGGACCACTGAGTGGCTTCAATCTGCCCCTCATTCACCGGCGGGGATGACGGCAAACTCACCCGCCGGGCGACGGATTGCCGGCCCTGCCGGGGATCAGCGCGGCAGCACCTGGCCATCGGCATCGGTGATGCGGGCGCTTGCCAAAGTCTGGGGGGATTGCAGCCGACGCCACCCCGATGACCCGAGCCCTGCAACCGTTGCACTCCCCCCGCCAGAGCACGCCGGGCCGGCGGGCCCTGACCCTGCTGATGGCCCTGGGCCTGGCGCTGTCCATCGGCCTGGCGGTGCTCCAGCCCCACCCCACGGCCGGAGCGACAGCCGCCGCGGAGGCCCCCGCCCTGGGCGGCCACGGCCCCGCCCCGGCGGACCCGGCCAGCGCCGGCAGCTTCCGCCTCGGCACGGTGCGGATCCTGGGGGTGCCCGTCATCACCGTGGCCTCATCGGCGGTGGGTTCCGGCAGCGACAGCGGGCCGGAGGCCGCCGAGCGGGCCCGGGTGATCGAGGGCAACCTCAGCCAGCTCTACGAACCCAGCAATCCCTGCACGCCGGGGGAACGGCTCGGTGAGGCGCTGCTGGATCACCTCAGCGTCGAGGGGACCAAGGCCGCCTGTGACCCCAACCATCTGGGGCTGCAGGGGCCACCGGAGGCCCTGCGGGTGGTGGTGCTGCGGGAGCCCGGTGGAGGGCAGCGGCTGGCGGCCCAGGTGCCCGGCCGCGCCAGCCCCTTCCCCCTGCTCACGGTCACTGAGCAGGACGCCGCGTTCAACGGGCTGCCGGCCGATGCCCTGGCCGAACGGTGGCGCGGTCTGCTGGAACGCCGCCTGCGCAGCGCCCGGGGCGTGTTCGGCGAGGAGCAGCTCGACGGGCGCCTGCGGACCGCCCTGGTGTCCCTGGCCGCACTGGCCCTGCTGATGGTTCTGGCGGTGGCGTCGTGGCGCTTCAGCCAGCGCTCGCTGCCCCGCCTGCAACGGCGCGTCGCCGAGGGGTCGGGACGCTTCGATCGCCTGCTGCTCCAGCTCACCCACACCGTCAGCCGGCTGCTGACGGCGTTGGTGCTGCTGCTGGGGGTGGCGATGGGCGCCGTGCTGATGCTGGCCTGGCCCGGCCAGATCCCGGCGGCCATCGATGTGCTGCTCCAGCCCCTGGTGGTGCTGATGAAAGCGCTGGCGCTGGCGGCCGTGGCCGTGGTGGTGCGGGGCCTGGTGGGGCTGCTGCTGACCCAGTGGGCCAGCCATCTGGCCGTGAACCCCGATCACCGGGCCCGACGCCGGCAGCGCTACCTGAGCCTGCTGCGGGTGCTGGGCCGGCTGGTGAACCTGGTCTGCCTGCTGCTGTTCGCGATCTGGACGGTGCTCGGGATCCCCGTGTTGCGGGACCTCTCCAGCAATGCCGTCCTGGCCAGTGGGGCCGTGCTCGGCGCCCTGGCGCTGGTGTTCCAGGGGTTGCTGCGGGATTTCGTCGCCGGGCTGGTGCTGCTGCTCGACGACCGCTACGCCATCGGCGATGTGGTGGAGATCGGTGGTCGCTCCGGCGAGGTGGTGGATGTGGGGGTGCTGAGCACGGAACTGCGCTGCGCCGATCAGCGGGTGGTGGTGGTGCCCAACAGCCACTGCGAGCAGGTGGTGAACCACACCAAGCTGCGCTCGGGGGCGGAGGTGACCGTGCTGCTGTCGCGCAGCCTCTCCGATCTGGCGGGCGCCATGGCCCTGATCGCCGAGGAACTGGCCGCCTTCGGCGCCGATCCGCGCTGGGCCCCGAAGCTGCTGGAGCCACCCCGCCTGCTGGGCATCGACGCGATGACGGAGGACGACCTGCAGGTGAAGGCCCTGCTGATCACCGAGGCGGGCCAGCAGGGTCCAGCCCGGCGGGAACTGCTGGGGCGCCTGGTGCAGCGGCTGCAGGGCTGGCCGCTGCAACAGGGCAAGCCCTGAAGGATCCCGTTTCTAGGATCGCCTTCAAGTACCAGCCCGATCGGGCCCTCTGCCATGGCCCCGTTCTCTTCTCTTGCCGGCACGGATCTCCGCCTCGGACGCCGGCAGCTGTTGCTGGGAGGCGCGGCCGCCGGCTTCGCCCTGGCGGTGCGGCCGGTGGCGGCGTCCACCGTCACCACCCCCACCCAGGGGCTGACGGCCGGCTGGGTGTCGGTGCCGGCGGCGGATGGCGCCATCAAGGCCTACCGGGCCCGCCCCGCCAAGGGTTCGGGCTTCCCGGTGGTGCTGGTGGTCCAGGAGATCTTCGGCGTCCATGCCTACATCCAGGATGTCTGCCGCCGCCTGGCGGGGCTGGGCTACCTGGCCATCGCCCCGAGCCTGTTCGATCGCCAGGGCGATGTGACCGTGCTGCCCGACATCCCCTCGATCCTGCCGCTGGTAGCCACGGTGCCCGATGCCCAGGTGATGGCCGACCTGGATGCCACCGCCGCCTGGGCGGCCGCCAGCGGCGGCGGCGACGGCTCGCGGCTGGGGATCACTGGCTTCTGCTGGGGCGGGCGGATCACCTGGCTCTATGCCGCCCACAACCCGAAGCTGAAGGCCGGGGTGGCCTGGTACGGCCGGCTGGCGGGCACGGCCAACGATCTCCAGCCCCTCTATCCGATCGATGTGATTCCCCGGCTCAAGGCCCCGGTACTGGGGCTCTATGCCGGCGAGGACGACGGCATTCCGATGGCGTCGGTGGAGCGGATGCAGGCGGCCCTGAAGGCGGCCGGCAGCCCCAGCCGCATCGAGGTGTTCCCGGGCGTCCCCCACGGCTTTCACGCCGACTACCGCCCCACCTACCGCGCCGCCGCTGCCGCCGCCGGCTGGAAGCAGATGCGGGCCTGGTTCCGCGCCAACGGCGTGGTGTGAAGGCAGGCGGCCGGGGGCTCAGGCCCGGTTGAGGTGCTCCTCGGCGGCGGCCGCCAGGCTCTCACTCCAGTGGTCGACCTGGCTCTGCTCGGCCGCCTCCACCATCACCCGCAGCAGCGGTTCGGTGCCGCTGGCCCGCACCAGCACCCGGCCGTGGCCCTCCATGGCCGCCTCCGCCTCGGCCACCGCCAGCCGCAGCGGTTCGCACTCCTGCCACTGCTGGCGCCGCTGCCGGTCGGGCACGGTGACGTTGACCAGCCGCTGGGGGTAGGGCTGGAAGCTGCCGTCCATCCACTCGGCCAGCTTCAGGCCGCCACCGTGGATCAGGGTGGCCACCTGCAGGGCGGTGAGCAGGCCGTCACCGCTCATGCCGTGGCGCGCCGAGAGGATGTGCCCCGACTGCTCGCCCCCCAGGCCGGCCCCCAGGGCCTCCATGGCGGCGTGCACATGCTGATCGCCCACGTCGGTGCGCTCCAGCACCCCGCCGCTGGCCTGCCAGGCCCGCTCGAAGCCCAGGTTCGACATCACCGTCGCCACCAGGCGGTCGTCGGGCAGCTGGCCCTCGCGGCGCAGGGCCGAACCCCACAGATAGAGGGTGTGGTCGCCGTCCACCACCCGGCCGCGGCCGTCCACCGCCAGCATCCTGTCGGCGTCGCCGTCGAAGGCGAAGCCCATGTCGGCGCCGCTCTCCAGCACCGCCCGCTTCAGGGGCTCCAGGTGGGTGCTGCCGCAGCCCTGGTTGATGCGCTCGCCATCCGGCTCGCCGTGCAGCACCAGCACCTCGGCCCCCAGAGAGCGGAACAGCTCCTCGCCGCAGGCGGTGGCCGACCCCCAGCAGAGGTCGAGCACCACACGAGCGCCATCGAGGCTCTGGCCGCCGTTGCTGGCCCGCAGCGAATCGACGTAGGCCGCCAGCAGGTCGGGCCGAGGCACTTCCCGGCCGCTGCCCGCCAGCGGCGGCAGGGCGGTGCGGCCCTGGAGTCCGGCTTCGATCGCCTGCTGGCGGGCGGCCACGAGCTTGGCTCCGGTGGCGCCGAACACCTTGATGCCGTTGTCGTGGGGGGGGTTGTGGCTGGCCGACACCATCAGCCCGCCGGCGGCCCCCTGGCGCCGGATCGTGCCCGGCACCGCCGGCGTGGGGCACAGCCCCAGCTGCCACACCTCGCGGCCGGCGGCCATCAGGCCGGCGCTGAGGGCCGCCACCAGCATCGGCCCGCTGCGGCGCGAGTCGGTGCCGATCACCACCGGCCCGTCGGCCTGGAGCACCACGCCGGTCCAGTAGCCCACCTGCAGGGCCAGGGCGGGGGTGACGCTGGTGCCGACGCGGCCGCGGATGCCGTCGGTGCCGAAGCGGGCCATGCCATCGGCCAGGGGGGCCCCGAGGGGGAACCCCGCCGGATGCGAAGCCGCTTCTCCCATGCCGCTGCCACCACTGGGGAGCAGGCTACGCGCCGTGCCAGGAGGGGCTCAGCGCCAGCGGGGCGGCCACCAGCGCCAGCGCAGCAGTTCGGCGGTGGCCCAGAGCAGCAGCAGGCCCAGGCACCAGCCCGGCAGCAGCCGGACGGGCCAGAGCGGCCGCAGCAGCAGGGCGAGCAGGGCCACGGCGCTCACCACCACGGCGCGGCGGCGCTGGCCCGCCCCGGGCAGGCGGTCGAACAGCGGCGGCAGGGCGGGGAGGGAGGGCAGTCGCACCGGGGGCGGCGCAGGCGGATGCCCAGAATGCCCCGGACGCCGTCCCCCGGCCATTGGCCCGACTCCCGCTGCTGCTGTCCCTCTCCTGCCTGGGCACCGGCCTGGCACTGGTGGGGGGCCGGGCCCTGCTGGCACGCCAGCCGGCGCCCACCCCCGCCACCGCCACCGACCGGCTGGAGTGGCTGCAGCACTGGGACGCCGATCCCTGGCGGCGCCGGGAGGCCAGCCTGCTGCTGGCGGCCCGCAGCAAGGATCCCCAGGCGCAGCGCCAGTGGCTGCGGGGCCAGGGCTGGGGTCCCGATCCCCTGGCCGCCCTGGTGCTGAAGCAGGACGCCCTGGCCGCCGCGGCCCTCGGACGCCCGGAAACCTCCCTGGCCCTGTGGCGCCAGCTGCAGCGGCGCTTCCCCGGCGATCCGGCCAGCGCCGATGCCCTCTACGCCCTCGGCGGCGACGATCCGGCCAAACGCCGGCAACTGCTGCAGCGCTTCCCGGCCCACCCCGCGGCGCTGGCCGCCGCCCTCGCCGCCGGCCCTGAGGCGGCCG